>CAWBAF010000029.1:0-64721 GCA_963786735.1 uncultured beta proteobacterium | reverse complement strand
TTTAAGATTGGAAAGGGTGCCCTTTTCGCAAGACTGAACTATAAGGAGCAATTCTGCCGTCCGATTGATATGAATTTATATCATTATTATGACGAGGTATAAATCATATAAAGGAGGGGATATGCGCCATTGCGAAACCAGACATCGGAACGTTGACTCAACCAAACCTGATCTTGAGCCTTATGCCGTCACTGCACCTGAAGTGATGTCAAAGCTGGTTGAAGAACTCGGACAACATGCTTTTATGTGCGCTAATGACAAAAAGAAGCAGAATCTGGAAACACCCGAACTAGTCAGTCAGGATGAAGTAGATAACGCCTATGGTCGGGTTAAAACATTTGCTGGGGGCCATTGCCCCAGGTGTTGGGTAACGCAAGAGAAACTAGTTCCGCTGCAAGTCACGGCGCGTAATGAAAGCGACACTAACTTTTATAAATGTGGCGAAAACGAGTGCGAGTTCTTCGGTGTTTTTCCAAAACCAGAAGAAAATCAGTTCCGGTCAAACTTGCCATAGAGTCCTAAAACAAAACCACCGAAGCGGGATGGGATTAATTGGTACACATAATTCGGAATTATCCTGCCATTAAAAACCCGCCGAAGCGGGTTTTTTTAACGGCCTCCGCCCGATGCAGCAAAGCTAACAAGCCTCGCTCTACAGTATGGACTTACGAACTTCATGAGCGCGTCGGACATATACTTTTCCACGAAGACTCTGGGCACTTTGTATCGCTCTGCTATTGCTTGATAATTGATCTCGCCGCTGGCGTTATGAATTAGCTCCGTGCGCCTCTGATAGGGCAATAGGAATTCCATTGCCGCAATCTCGGACAGCGTTTCTGCGACATTCGATAAACCTGGCGCATGCTCGCCCGGCAGTTCTGCCGATAGCTGTGCTTCAATGTGATCAAATATGTCCATATTGCGGTACTCGTCCCTCGCTAACACGACGTGGAACACCTCCCTTTACACACGACGAATCGTTCCCAGCACTCATTTAAGTTATTCGCAAAATATACGTCAAAATCCCCATTCGTTCTGTCAATACAGACTCCCCATATCGCTTTTTTCTCGGAACTGATAATTGACCTTCTTTTTCGTATTTTGACGCAAAGATACTTTTCGCAGGTAGAGATAAAATTGTTTACTGACTTTTGCGGGTCGTCTGACCCGATGTGTGGTACTGTTCCGTGATTTCTGCTGTCTTATCGAAGCAATAGGACAGTTCTTGTGGTTTTATTTTCATAGTAAAATGGCCCCTTTTGGGGGCCATTGTAGGAGGGATTGGTAGCGGTTAAGCTACAACTGATTCGTTTATTTTTTCTACTTCTGTATAGTTCCCGGCCAAATAAGCTTCGAGAAATTCGGCCGCATCGTCGAGTACTACACTTTTTGGCAGCTCTGCGAGTCCAGGTCTAAAAAAGAACTTAACGTCCTGTACTCCGCGGGCTGCTAGTTTAGATTGCACCGCCTGCAATCTTTCCCTCGCGTTCATCGTTATCTCCCGTGTGTTAGTTAATAGCTTCTGTTCTGAGTATTTATATACTTGTTTTCGTGCTTTGCGCACACAGGTACCATATCAGTACCACACTTATATTGTTGACCATAAGGTCGGCGCGCGCAAGTCCATTGTTACGTTTTGTCTCACAAAGGTTACGTTTTGTCTCACAAAGGGCACAGGAGTTCGCGCGTATTCTTGTTCGGGTCCGGTCTATTTACCACTGTCTTACTCTCCACCACATAAACTCCTCTGTGGGTATTGATCTTGTGTGCGCTATATGCGCGGCTTCCTCGACTGCTGTCTTTGGGTCCAGCCAGCGCCGCGCATCTTTAGGTTCCAGCACAACAGGCCTGCGGTCATGAATGTCCACCATTCCGCCTTCTCAATCCTGGGTGACAATAACGAATCCCGTTTCGACTTCCTGCTGAGTGTATAGCTTGTAGTTGGTTATGCCCGCCATGAAGAGGGGTTCGCCTGTCTTTCGAGTGATATACCACGGCTGCTTTTTGCCGTTCTCAACGGACCACTCCAGCCAGCCACCGGCAGGCACAATAACTCGTCCTTCCCGGAACATATGGCGGAAATACTGCCCCGTCATTGCCTTCTCGATCCGCGCATTAATCCACGGCTTTCTCTTCTCTATTACTTCTTAAGGCGTACGGTAGCCCCAGGTCATGCCGATAAATTGGAGTTTTCCGTTATGGAGCATGAGCATCCAAGGGCACAAACCGGGAAAGACGTTGTCTCGTCCAACATGATCCCCCAGCCAATCCTTATCAATGCTGGTATCTGCTCCCAACGCGGCCGCGTAATACCGGCGGGTCCGAGATTGTTCAAAGCGTCCGCACATAATTAAAACCCGCCTGGGTGGGTTTGTTATTTGTTAAAAACGGTAACAATATTGACCGTCCAACTAGTGCTCTCTATTGTTTTCTCTCTGGGTCAGGTTGTTAACTCGCTCTTCAAGGGAGGAGGTATACAGAAAAACTGCTATACCGCTAGCACTAACTAGGCAGGAACCCAAAAAACCAAGCAACTTGGCTATTGTATCGTCGGACATCCATAATCCAGACCAAGCGACTATGGCAGACGCCCACATAAACAGTACGCCCAAACCAATTAACCCAGCATAACGCTTCGGAATAATTTCACTTCCTTCCATGCTCAGAAGACCCTGTGTCAATGTTTCTATTGGCTGCCTTTTATCTTACGCGTTCCGACAAAGCGGAAGCTATTTCTGTCGCGGCTTCGGTATCGTTATTTCGGCGTTATGGCTGAGTTTTTGCTACCTCGGCAATATTAGGTTAGCCACCACCTGATTTAAATCGATCCTGGGGCGTTTAAATCGGCCTTTCTGCGGCCGGCCGGCGCGCGACACCCGGCCGATCCAAGGAGTCCCCGGGGTCCGGTAGTGAAGAATCCTATACCCCGCCAGCTCATCCATATTGACACTTGACCGCTACGCGGCGACACTTCTCGGCGTTTACTGGGCGCATTAAATAATAAGGAGAAAAAATGGCATCAGTCCCGAAGAAAGTGGCCGAAAGGCTAGCCACGGGCATTAAGAGGTATCAGCCGATTTTAGCGGCCGCAAAATCTCGGGATGTCGGAGAGGCAGATACGGTTACGATTATCAAAGATATGCTCGCCGATGTGTTCGGATACGATAAATACCTAGAGGTAACATCGGAATATTCCATCCGTGGCACTTATTGCGATCTCGGAATCAAGATCGACGGGGCGTTACAAACCCTTATCGAAGTGAAGTCTATCGGGCTCGAGCTAAAGGATAGCCATGTGAAACAGGCTATCGACTACGCAGCTAACCAAGGGGTTGATTGGGTCCTTCTTACGAACGGTACATGCTGGCGGGTCTATCACTTAATTTTTGCTAAACCCATCGATCAAGAGCTCGTTGTCGACATCGATTTTTCTGACATGAATCCCCGTTCCGAAAATGATATTGAACACCTATATCTTTGGTGCAAAGAGGGGTGGCAGCGATCAGTGCTGGGCGAATACCACACCCGAAAACAGGCATTGTCTCGGTTCTTTATCGGCGCCATGCTTCAGACCGATCCAGTGCTTGAAATTATAAGACGTGAACTGCGGCGCGTTTCACCAGACGTGCGCATTGATATTGAACAGATTAAGGCCGTGCTTACTAACGAAGTCATTAAGCGAGAAGTGATGGAAGGCGACAAAGCCGACGAGGCCCGAAAGAAAATATCGCGTGCCGCTTCAAAAGCGCTCCGTGCGGCTAACCAACGAGGTGACCACCAATAAAGAGGCTGAAACAGTGTCTGCGGTTGAGTAACAGCTGGATTGGTGTACGTTAATACGATCGGTAGAACTAGGAAACCCCCGTAAAATGCTGGCAGGTAAATTGGGAGTCATATGGAGAGAACAGCTGCTCTGGAAAGCGCAGACAATAGGATCAGAGCACTGGACTCTCAAATAGTTTACAAGAAGTGTGACATAGCAACAGCCCAGCCATGAGCATGCTTACCGCATAGCGGCCCCTGGGTATGGAACCGCACCCGCTTCGGCGAGGTTTTATTTCCGAGCTCTACCTTTTTCCCAATCGCGCAAACTTTTTCTTTGCTGAAGCTCGGTTCTCTGGCGCTTCAATTTTTGGCCAATTAACGCCCCCACCACGAAAGCGATCGCCACCGTTAGAATCCATTCCATAGGTTCTCCCCACACTGTTAAGCTTGATCATAGCCGTTCGGAATACCGAAATGCAATCTTGAAATAATGGAGTTATTGGCCTCAAAAAGAAGCAGATGATGTGAGTTTTGCCGTATCAGCAGCTCTGTGGCTGATTTTTTTTCGTCTTGGGAATACTACGGTAGCCATCTACCAATTTAAATCGATTGTAGGGCTTCTGGTAGAGCCATTAACTATTGAGATGGCCACTCTAACGATCGATCTTTTACTATCGTCACTTTATATTGTTCGGGATTTTTTACCGCTTTATATACCCTAATCGGGCTTAGGCTTTTTGATGCCCTTTGCTCTAGAACATTCAATACCCTTTTCTTTAATTCTATATCTGCGCGGCAACCAAATATAAGCCCGGTAAGAGCTTCTGGCTTAAAAGGAAGATAGGTAGCTGCTCCATCTACGAGGACTATTCGAAACTCCTGCTCATACTCCCATCCCTTGTGTTTGGTCCGGAATACCGTTTCTAAAGCCCGTTCAAAGTTGTCATCAAACCAGTCAACACTGGGATAATTATGCGAGTACTCAAGTTTTATCAACATGTTCATCTTTCGTACGTCGTTAGCAGTGTGAAACTGCAATACGAATCCGCGATGATGGACCGCATAATGGCTCCACATTAGCAAGTTACGGGGCTTGGGAGTGAAACAGATCGCGCCCATATCCTTCACACTCTTTTCGTATCCTTTTCGAATATTTAACAGCTGATCCGGGGCGAACATAAATTCATTCACCTTTTCTTGCCTCTGCTTCCAGTTCAATTGTGGGCTGTGGTCTTTAACGATTTTCTTAAACTTATCTCGCCTTTTTTTCCAATCACTATTACCTGCCACATAAGCGCCCATATCAAACGGGTCGTTAAAATTCCCTACCGAGCTCAAATAGAAATTGGAGTCCACGAAATAATCTAACAAAAACTCGTCCCGTATTTCATGCCCCATATATCTATAAACAAACCTTGGATATTCAGGCCGTTTTGCTTTTAGCCACTGCCTTCTCTTGTATGCAGGAAGCCTTTCTAAAGCGGTCAAAGTTCTCTCAAACTCTGGTGGGAGTGAATCTACTGGGGCAAGTGGCTTTGGGTTCCTGCTGCATTGAGTTCTCATTTTTAACTATTCGGCGCACAGCCTATCGCCTAATTCGGCGGGCCTTGTCGTGCTGTTTCAAAATCTCGGTTACAAATCGGTTACATTTCTTGAGCAAAGAAAAAGGAGCTATAAGCGTTAGCCTATAACTCCTTGTTTTATTGGTGGGTCTGGTTGGACTCGAACCAACGACCAAGGGATTATGAGTCCCCTGCTCTAACCGACTGAGCTACAGACCCCGGTGCCAACTGTAAGTATAACAGTTACCAGTTTCTGAATTGCTCAGCTCTCGGTATCCAGGAAGCTGCGCAGGCGCTCGGACCGAGAAGGATGACGCAGCTTCCGCAACGCCTTTGCTTCGATCTGGCGGATGCGCTCGCGAGTGACGTCGAACTGCTTACCGACTTCTTCCAGCGTATGGTCAGTGTTCATTTCGATGCCGAACCGCATGCGCAGCACTTTGGCCTCGCGTGGAGTCAGCGAATCGAGTATGTCCTTCGTCACATCGCGCAGGCTCGCGTAAACCGCGGCGTCGGAGGGCGCCATCGTTGCGGAGTCCTCGATGAAATCACCAAGATGAGAATCCTCGTCATCACCGATAGGTGTTTCCATGGAGATCGGTTCCTTGGAAATCTTGAGGATCTTGCGAATCTTCTCTTCCGGCATTTCCATTTTCTCGGCCAGGAGGGCTGGCTCAGGTTCCTGTCCTGTCTCCTGCAAAATCTGGCGCGAAATACGGTTCATTTTGTTGATCGTCTCGATCATATGTACCGGAATACGAATGGTGCGCGCCTGATCGGCAATGGAGCGAGTGATGGCTTGGCGAATCCACCATGTGGCATATGTGGAAAATTTATATCCGCGTCGGTATTCGAACTTGTCTACCGCTTTCATGAGCCCGATATTGCCTTCCTGGATAAGATCGAGGAACTGCAATCCGCGGTTGGTGTATTTCTTGGCGATGGAGATCACCAGCCTTAAATTGGCTTCGGTCATTTCACGCTTGGCACGGCGTGCTTTGGCCTCGCCGGTCGACATACGGCGATTGATTTCCTTGAGGTCCTTGAGCGGAATACCGACCTGCTTTTGCAGTGTAAGCAAATTCTGCTGCTGTTCCAGAATCGCGGCCAGATAGCGCTCAAGTGCCTGGCTGTGAGGTTTCCCCAGGGCGATTTCCTGTCCCGCCCAATCGAGATTGCTCTCGTTTCCGGGAAAGGTCTTTATAAAGTGATTTCGCGGCATGCCCGCCCTGGTGACGCACAGCTCCATGATCCTGCGCTCATATCCGCGCATTTCATCCACCAACCCGCGCTGCGTGTCGCACAGTTTTTCCACCATCTTGGCGGAAAAACGAATGGCCATCAGTTCCGCGGAAATTTGATCCTGTATGTCCCTGTATGCCTTGTTTGAAGCACCTTTCTTTTCGAGCGCCTTTTGCATTTCGCCGTATGCCTGCTGAATTACGGCGAAGCGTTCCAGCGCGTCGTTTTTCAACTTGAGCAAATTGGCGTTTGCTATCGCGGTAATGTCTTCGTCTTCGCCGTTTTCAGAGATAAGTTCCTGCTCGAGGGATTCTTCCGTGATGTCTTCGCTAACCATTTCATCGACGTCTGGGTCAAGCAACCCATCTATCAACTCGTCGATGCGCATTTCATCCTTCGCGACCTTGTCGGCAAGGTCGAGAATTCCGGCAATAGTGGTCGGGCAAGCGGAAATCGCCTGAATCATGTGCTTCAGCCCGTCCTCAATACGCTTCGCAATCTCAATTTCACTCTCGCGCGTCAGCAATTCCACTGACCCCATTTCACGCATATACATGCGCACCGGGTCGGTGGTCCGGCCAAACTCCGAATCCACGGTGGAAAGAGCGGCTTCCGCTTCTTCGACGACGTCTTCATCCGCTACGGTCGGCGCCGTTTCGGACATAAGCAAGGTTTCGGCATCGGGCGCCTCATCGTAGACCGAGATCCCGACATCATTAATCATGCTGATGATATTTTCGATCTGTTCCGCATCCAGCATGTCATCCGGCAGATGGTCGTTGATTTCGGCATAAGTCAGATAGCCGCGCTCCTTCCCCTGCACGATCAGATTCTTGAGGCGTGTGCGCCTTGCCTCCAGGTCTTGTGGGGCGAGAGATGACTTCTCCCCCTCTTTGGGTTGAACGGGTTTGCCTTCTTTAACAGTCTTTACCCGTGCAATTTTAGAAGCAGTCAAATTGGGATCCTTGGCTGCCATGACCGCGCTTGCTGTGTCAGTCATTCCTGCCGGAGATTTATTGCCTGATTTCGCAACCATCGTTATCCTGTTTTCCAGCGTTTCCGCTTCAATTTTTTCAAGGGGGTCCAGATTCTCTATTCCTGCTACTTTTGTCGGTCTCGACGATTTCCTTGCATCTGCTTCTGTTTTTTCCGTCGCTTTAACTTGCGCTTTTGGCTTTACCATTTGCTCGTCCGATAGTATGGTAGTTGAAACTGAAATTTTCCTATTATATCAACATCTCTTTACTCGATTTACGATTAGAGTATCTGCGCCGGGGAAGAGACGGCCAAGCTCTGGAGTTCCTGCCTTTCTTCAGGAGTAAGCGCGCTCAATGTCTTGTTTTGCAGGCTTGTCATGCGCTGTTTTCGTTTCATGTTCCGCAACTGCGCCATGGCTCCGGCGAACTCTGCTTCCAGATCAATATCGCTATCCCATGCAAGCGTTTCGCTCTCAGCCTTTTGCAACACTTTGCGATGAGGGCTGTCCTGAAAATAGGCGATGGAGGACGGTATCGCCGTATTTTCCTTAACATGAGGGTGAGCGTCGATAAATTCAATCAGTGCTGTAAGCGCTGCTATTTCTTCGGCATTCTCCGAACCCGGTATGAGCAACTCTCTGTCCAGTTTTCCAATATAGCCGGGATCGTGCAGCAGTATCTGCATCAGCCAGCGATAAGGTGAGGCCGGGCTTGGGCGCTGCATGCGTTCACGAACCCGATCGGGGGATGACCGCCTGATCTTTAACAGATCCTCCAACTCTCTCTGCGTAAAGCCGCTGATTTCCGCCAGCTGTTTAACAAGCATCAGCGCCAGCCCTGGCGCGGCAACTCGTGTCAACAATGGCTTCGCGTCCTGCACCAGCCTGGCGCATCCTTCGCTGGTTTTGAGATCGACGCGAGCAGACAGTTCCCTGAATAAAAAAATAGATAAAGGCAGTGACTGCCTGGACAGTTGTTCAAACGCATCCTTGCCATGATTTCTGACATAGCTGTCCGGGTCCTCGCCCTCAGGCAAAAAGAGAAATCTGACATTCTTGCCATCCAAAAGCTGCGCGAGACTGTCTTCCAGCGCCCGCCACGCCGCTTTCCTGCCCGCATTATCCCCATCAAAGCAGAACACTACGTCATCGGTTTGCCGCAACAGCTTTTGAACGTGGAAGGGAGTAATCGCCGTTCCCAACGTAGCGACCACATAGTCAATGCCATGTTGCGCGAGCGCCACCACGTCCATGTATCCTTCTACGACAATCACTCTCCCGGCCTCGCGGATGGCCCTTCGCGCGCCAAAGAGATTGTAGAGTTCGCGTCCTTTCTGAAATAAAGGCGTTTCAGGGGAATTCAGATACTTTGGCTCCCCCTCACCCAGGACTCTTCCGCCAAAACCCGCGAGCTTACCTTTAAGGTTCAGGATGGGAAACATGATGCGATCGCGAAACCGGCTATAGCATTTTCCCTCATCGTTCCTGATCACCAATCCGGCATTTACAAGCAAATCCGTATGGAAATTGGTCCCCGCTTTATGAAATGCCTCATCCAGGTTATGCCAATCGGCCGGTGCGTAGCCAATACCAAACCGGGCGGCAGTCTCACCGGTCAAGCCGCGCTTTTTCAAATAATCGATGGCGGCTTTTGAAGACTTGAGCTGGTGCCGGTAAAACCGGGCGGCGATATCCATCACCTCGACCAGCTCTTGTATGGTATTTGAATCCTGAGGTTCGTTTTGCGCCAAGCCTGCGTGGGATCCAGTACCTGATCCCCCGGATCGGGATTCCACCTGGTGCGTGGGGTGCGTCGGCACCTGCATCCCTACCCGAGCCGCGAGATCATTCACCGCCTCAACGAAATTTAATCCCTGGTATTCCATTAGAAAACCTATGGCACTCCCATGGGCGCTGCAGCCAAAACAGTGATAGAACTGCTTGGTGGGGCTCACTGTGAAGGAAGGGGTTTTTTCACTATGAAATGGACAGCAGGCGGAATAGTTTGCGCCTGCCTTCCTGAGCGGTATGTGACGCTCTATGACATCAACAATATCTATGCGGCCGAGCAGATCCTGAATGAATGATTGTGGAATCATTTATAAAACAGACTGCACAAAACCATTGGTTACGGAAAAAATGAGCCCTGGGCAGATCGTGAATAAACCGCAGTCATGTTAAGCAAGCCAAACGAGCGAGACGAATTGAAGTGCGCTCTCTGGGAGAACGGTCGCAGAGACGCATCAGGAAGAAAGTTTCGCTTTAACCAATAAAGACACTTTTCCCATGTCGGCACGACCGGAAAGTTTTGTTTTGAGCACTGCCATGACCCGGCCGATATCCTGTTGCCCCTTAGCATCCACCGCACCCATAGTATCGTTTATGGCGGCATCCACCTCGCTGTCGCTTAATGGCTGAGGCATATAGGTCCGTAACACACTCACTTCATATTTTTCAATGTCAGCCAGATCCTGACGATTTGCGGATTCGTACTGGGTAATGGAATCCTGGCGCTGCTTCAGCATTTTTTCCATGACGGCGACGACCGCGGCATCATCCAGCGTGATGCGTTCATCCACCTCGCGCTGCTTGATCGCTGCCTGCAAGAGACGAAGCGCATCACGCCGCTTTGCGTCCCCCTTGCGCATCGCGTCCTTCATATCTTCGCCTATCTGCTGTTTCAGATTCATGATCGGGCCAGATAAAACAATTCCTTGTTGGTAAGCGTACGAGTTGCCGCTGGCTAATAAAGTTTCGGTGGAAGCAATTGACTGCGCAGGCGTTTGTATGTCCGTTTGACGGCTGCGGCGAGCTTGCGCTTGCGTTCAGAGGTAGGTTTTTCATAAAATTCCCGGGCCCGTAATTCGGTTAGCAATCCGGTTTTTTCTATGGTTCGCTTAAAGCGGCGCATGGCTACTTCAAATGGTTCGTTTTCCTTAACTTTAATCGTGGTCATGAAGATGCAGTTCCTCGTCAATTATAGAATAATAGGTTCAATTAATACTTGTAGCGCTGGACAATTAATCGGACAGCATTAACGCGATACAAGGTAGGTGGTACACGGCATAAAAAGCTTATTATTATACTATAGCAGCCCTGAAAATTTCTTCTAAAAGAAAGCGCTTTTTCTCGCGCCCTACATCGATTGCTTGTTCTTGGCGTTGAAACTTCCTGCGATGAAACCGGCGTGGCCCTCTACGATAGCGACAAGGGCCTGCTGAGCCATGCGCTGTATTCGCAAACCGAAATGCACAGTGAATATGGCGGCGTGGTGCCAGAGCTTGCCTCCCGGGACCACATACGCCGCGTACTTCCTCTCATCAGCCAAAACCTGGCTTCAGTTGGGGTCGATCTGAGGAATCTCGATGCCATTGCCTATACACAAGGGCCAGGGCTTGCAGGAGCATTGCTTGTTGGCGCCAGTATTGCTGCCGCCCTTGGCTTTGCGTTAGATATCCCTGTCCTGGGGATACATCATCTTGAGGGCCATCTCCTCTCCCCTCTTCTGTCCACACCCTCGCCCACGTTTCCGTTCGTTGCGCTGCTTGTATCGGGGGGGCACACTCAGTTGATGGAAGTGAGCGGCCTGGGTCAATATAAATTGCTGGGAGAAACCGTCGACGACGCAGCAGGCGAGGCCTTCGATAAAACGGCGAAACTCCTGGGGTTGGGCTATCCAGGAGGGCCGGCCCTGTCCGCGTGTGCCGAAGAATATCTCCAATCCGGCAAACCGCGCTGTTTTCAGCTTCCCCGCCCCATGCTGCACAGCGGCGATCTCAATTTCAGCTTCAGCGGGCTGAAAACCGCAGTTCTGACACTGGCACACAAAAATGAGATGACGGCCCAAACTCGGGGTGCGATCGCGTTGGCGTTTCAAGATGCGGTAGTCGATGTTCTGACTGAAAAGTCACTGGCAGCGCTGGCAAGGACAGGGCATACCCAATTGGTTGTGGCGGGCGGAGTGGGAGCAAACCGCCAATTGCGCCGAAACCTCAGCCGCCGCGTGGAGGAACTCGGTGCATCGGTTTTTTTCCCGGAACTGGAATTTTGCACCGATAATGGCGCCATGATCGCATTTGCCGGAGCACAGCGGCTGCAGCAGGCCAAGGCGGCGGGTGGAGACAACCAAACTGATGTGTTTACGATCAAGGCAAGGTGGGATCTTGAAATGCAAGGGTTGACTTCAGAGATCTGATCAGAGCTTGCCTGCCGCAGATTATGGTGCGCCACGCTTGCCTATTCGTGTTTCGGTACCCGCAATAAGGCCTGCAATATTTGATTTATGCCGCCAGATGAGCAATAAGGACATTACAAGAACTGCAGCCGCCCTGGGTTCAAAGCCAATAAAAAACATGGCATAAATAGGGGCTAATGCCGCAGCCGTCAGGGCGGAAAGCGACGAAATGCGCCAGATTGCGGCAACAGCGACCCAGGTTGCAGCTGCCAGCAGACCCATCCATAAATCAAAACCCAACAATACTCCCAGTGCGGTCGCGACCCCCTTACCACCCTGGAAACGCAAGAATATTGGAAACAGGTGACCTAGAAAAACAGCCAGTGCAACTGCCGCGATCACCCAGCGTTCCAAACCGAGTATGGGGGCAAAATATTGCGCCGCTGCTACAGATAGCCAACCTTTACCTGTGTCGCCCAAAAGCGTGAATACCGCTGCCGTTTTTCGTCCGGTTCGCAGTACGTTTGTTGCCCCGGGGTTTCTGGAGCCATAAGTGCGCGGATCCGGCAAATCAAAGACCCTGCTTGCCAGGACGCCAAAGGAAACGGACCCGAGCAGATAAGCCAGCAGTACAAAGACCAACGGCATCATCTGATTAGCACCACCTCAGCAAAAGGAATAAAATCCACCGATTTTACGCGAAAAATCGGGTACACGAGCTCGCCAGAGGCGGAGGATTATGATACTCAGGATGGACATTATTTTTTTGCAAGAACTCAAGGTAAAAACCTTGATCGGGATCTATCCGTGGGAGCGTAACGTCGCGCAGACCATACAGCTCGACCTGGAAATCGCACTTCCTACAAGTCAGGCCTGTCAGACGGACAACTTCGAAGATACGCTGGATTACGCACTTGTCGTTCAGCGCATCAACGAAGTCCTATCGCAAAAACACTTCAATCTGCTTGAGGCTCTGGCCGAGCATGTCGCCCAAATT
The DNA here is from genome assembly GCA_963786735.1 of uncultured beta proteobacterium. Classification (GTDB taxonomy): domain Bacteria; phylum Pseudomonadota; class Gammaproteobacteria; order Burkholderiales; family Nitrosomonadaceae; genus Nitrosospira. The sequence continues at coordinate 52,005 of CAWBAF010000029.1, read as the reverse complement.
GTGCTGGTGGAGTTCAAATCGCCGTGGACCAGAATTAGCGTTGCGAAACTGGATGCGATACCGGGTGTAAAAAAACTGGGTATAAGGATCGAGCGCCGGCAAGACGGTTTGATGGCAGAATAAAATCGCTGAGCACAAGGCTCGCTCAGGTTCCCGTTTGCGTCCCGCGCTTGACCTGTCCAGCCAGATCCCTCGATTGGGTCGGCAGGAGGAACGACAATCTTTCCTGCGGCGCGCAGCAACCCAAGCAGAGCTATTGGATGAGCTAACTAGGGGGCGTTCAAGGTTTCCTCGATCTCAACAAAGGTTTTTGCGACTTGCGTAGGCGGAATGGCTGTGCCCAGTTGCTTTTCGATTTGTGTCAGAGAGAATATCCCGCGTACCACCGGCGTTCCATCGGTGCTGCTCTCCACAACCAGGGTATGCTGACGCCCGCTCTCGCGCAGACTTACGATAACATTACCCACCCTTGCGCTCTCAACTGCTTTCATTGGGATGGCCTCCAACCGGTCAAGCGGAGTCATGATATCCGACACCAGGATCTCACTGTGTTTTACCTGCCTCTGCTGGATGAAGCGGAGCGGTTTCTCGCCGAGAATATCGGTTGCCGTTATAACACCGCAGAGAATATTGTCCTGGTTCAGTACAAACAATGATCGTATTCCGCGCTGCATCATGTATGCGTTCGCAGCCTCCATCGTAGTATCGGGTTCTGTGATGCCGGCGTGGACATGACGCAAATCCGTCATCACCTCAAGCGCTGGCGATGACAGGGTAACGGCGTTAGGCAATAAAGGAACAGTCAGCCGGACAGCCCCAGCCAGGCGCTGTGCCGGAAGAATGTGATAGTCGAACATGGCGCTATCCTCCAGTGTTTTCAGATCGGACATCCGAATATCAAGGAAACCTACTTAAGTATAGAGCGCAAAAAGAACTCTATCGAAAGATGCACGGGATAGTTGACCGATTTTGCGTAACTCAGCGGACAACTCGTCTCGCCGGGACAACTCGCGTCCACCCGAGGCGAGAGCCCGAACTGTAAACGGCACGCTCAGTCCACCAAAATTATCGATCTGTTACAAATTGGATGTAGCAAGGGAGATCTCGTTATTCAATTGCTGCAACACTAGAACCGGGTCACTCGCCTGAGTTATCGGCCTTCCGATGACCAGATAACTCGCGCCGTTCTTTATTGCCTGGCTCGGGGTTGTTATCCGTTTCTGCTCATCCGGAGAGGCGCCTGCCGGACGTATGCCGGGGGTCACGAGACAAAAATCTTCGCCAATAGCACTCCTGAGTTCCGCCGCCTCCACTGCCGAACTGACTACACCGTCCAGGCCACAGTCGCGGGCCAGCAGGGCCAGGCGGCGCACGACGTCCTGCGGCTCATCATTTATCCCTATATCGCTCAGGTCGGTGGGCCCCAGGCTGGTGAGCAAGGTTACAGCAATCAATTTGGCAGAGCCTGCCGAAACGGCATCGCGCGCCGCGGCAAGCATTTTTCTTCCGCCGAGCGCATGAACGTTCATCATCCATACACCGAGCTTTGCGGCCGCCTTGCACGCATTTGCGACAGTGGTAGGAATATCGTGAAATTTTAAATCGAGGAAGACGTCGAAGCCTTTATCTATCAATGATTCTACCAACCAGGGGCCAGCAGCTGTAAAAAGCTCCTTTCCCACTTTAACCCTGCACGTTGCCGGATCCAGCTTGGCAGCAAAGGCGATTGCCAGTTCCGCGCTTGGAAAATCCAGAGCTACAATAATGCGCGGATCGCTCATAGAGCAGGAGCCACCCATACCAGACTCATCAGTGCTCATCCTTAATATCATGTTTCTTTCGATAACCCGCAATTTCTCGCCTCTGCCTAAACAATTTACCCAGGCAGGATGCGACGCCGACCGCAATGCCAAACGCGAAGAATAAAAACATCACAAGTACGAGCGGCGCTTGCCATTCGTAGCCGAAGTAGTACCGCAGCGTTACTGGTTCGGCATTCCTGACGGCAAAACCGAATAACAATAGAAATAACAGAATGCGGAAAAAGAGAATTGCGTAGCGCACATTAAACTCCGCAAGGCAGCAGCTGTTATATTTGGGCCCAAATTAAAAAGGCGGCATGATCACCGATCCGCCGCCTTTTATTATCCACAATTCTCCAGTCTTCAGCTCTTGAAATCTACCCGTTCACGCATTTCTTTTCCTGCCTTGAAATGCGGTACGTATTTCTCCGGTACCCGCACCTTTTCGCCTGATTTTGGGTTTCTCCCGACACGGGGCGGACGGTAATTCAGGTCGAAGCTGCCAAACCCACGGATCTCGATGCGTTGACCTTCAGACAAACTCTTGGCCATGGCATCGAGTATTACCTTGACCGCGAGCTCGGCATCCTTTGCCACCAACTGAGGATAGCGCGCCGCAAGTCTCGCGATCAGTTCGGACTTTGTCATGAATTTCCCTTATTGCTCGGTATTTTTTACGTCCATCTTCGCTTTAAGAAGGGCACCCAGGCTGGTGGTCCCGGAGGTGGCCGAACTGTCGACCGCAACTTTCTGTATGGCATCAGATTCTTCCGCCATATCTTTAGCTTTTATTGAAAGGTTTATGGTCCGGTTCTTGCGATCAATATTTATAATCATCGCCTCCACCGCATCACCCTCTTTCAGGCGCGTGCGAATATCTTCAACCCGATCGCGTGAGACTTCCGACGCCCGCAGGTATCCTTCCACGTCATTCTCCAGCGCGACAACGGCTCCCTTGGCATCGATGGATTTCACCGTGCCTTTGACAATGCTGTTCTTGTCGTTCACAGAAACAAAGCTATTGAATGGATCACCTTCCAGCTGCTTGATGCCCAGGGAAATACGTTCACGCTCCACGTCGATCGACAACACCACCGCCTCAACCTCGTCGCCTTTCTTGTAGTTTCGTACCGCTTCTTCACCTGGCTGGTTCCATGAAAGATCAGACAAATGCACCAGTCCGTCTATACCGCCCGGCAGTCCAATAAAAACTCCGAAGTCAGTGATAGACTTTATCTGGCCACGTACCTTGTCTCCTTTCTGATGAGTCATTGCAAAATCTTCCCAGGGGTTAACCTTGCACTGCTTCATACCGAGCGAAATACGCCGCCGCTCCTCATCGATTTCCAGGATCATTACCTCGACTTCATCGCCGAGCTGCACTACTTTGGACGGGTAAACATTCTTGTTTGTCCAATCCATTTCCGATACATGAACCAGTCCTTCGATACCCTGCTCAATCTCTACGAATGCGCCATAGTCGGTAAGGTTGCTGACCTTGCCAAACAGGCGGGTGTGCGGGGGGTAGCGCCGTGAGAGACCAACCCACGGATCTTCCGTCAATTGCTTCATCCCCAGCGATACCCGATTCTTTTCCTGGTCGAACTTGAGCACTTTGGCAGTCACTTCATCACCTACACTGATGACTTCAGAGGGATGCTTTACGCGCCTCCATGCCAGATCGGTAATGTGCAACAGGCCGTCTATACCGCCCAGGTCAACAAAGGCGCCGTAATCCGTAATGTTCTTGACGATACCCTTGACCACAGCCCCCTCGGTCAGGGTTTCCAGCAAAGTCTGGCGATCGGCACCTTGGGTTTCTTCCAGGACCGCCCGGCGGGATACCACGACGTTATTGCGCTTGCGATCCAGTTTGATAACCTTGAATTCCATCTCCTTGTTCTCATAGGGAGTTGTGTCCTTGACAGGACGGATATCGACGAGCGAACCAGGGAGAAAAGCGCGAATGCCGTTAATCATCGCGGTGAGACCTCCTTTGACCTTGCCGGTTACCAGACCCTGCACTATAGCGCCGCTCTCCATGGCAGCCTCGAGATCGTGCCAGGCGGTCAGACGCTTCGCCTTATCCCGGGACAGTCGAGTTTCGCCATAACCGTCTTCAAGCGCTTCGATAGCAACGCTGACGAAATCACCGGGCTTGGCTTCGACTTCTCCCCTGTCATTCTTGAACTCTTCGACGGGTATGAAACTTTCCGACTTTAGGCCGGCGTTGACAACGACGACGTTATAGTCGACGCGGACAACTTGCGCGGTGATAACTTCACCGACACGCATTTCCTGGCGGGAAAGACTTTCTTCAAAAAGGGTTGCAAAACTTTCGGGAGAATCGGTGGTTGAAGTAAGGGCTGTGGAAGCAGTGGTCATTGTAAAAATACCTGGTTTATAAATCCCGTCGACAAAGCAAATGACGGGGTTAAAGATTAATAAAAAAATACCTCAGTAATGCATTCTCGTATTTGGCAAGCAATGCATTGAGACCGTGGATACTGTTACTGGCTTTTGACACAAAAAAATTAAAGTGCCGAAGTCCCGGCTCCCAATGTTACCAACCACATGGTTTCCGGGAAAGTTTTTGCCATGCAAGGACTTATCGCTCTACCAACTGACCCGGTCGATGCAAGACAGTCCTGGCAAGTGAAAAGGCCGGCTTGGAACTCGAATTCTAGAGGTGCTGTTTTGCGCGAATATCGGCGTATTGCTTCAGTACACAATCTACCGCTTCCGTAATATTCAGTGAAGTGGTGTCCAGCAGATTTGTGTCCGAACCCTGTTGCAAAGGCGCTACAGTCCGATTGCTATCACGACTGTCGCGTTCCCGAATGTCCTGCAAAAGGGTAGCCATACTAGCATCTATACCTTTTTCGATCAACTGCTTATATCGTCGCTGCCCTCGTATTTCCGCACTCGCCGTGAGAAAAATCTTGAGAACAGCGTCAGGAAAAACAACTGATCCCATATCTCTCCCATCTGCGACCAAACCGGGGGCTCGGCAAAACTGGCGCTGACGCGCCAACAGTGCTGACCTCACGATGGGGAAAGCGGCAATTTTCGAGGCAGCATTGCTGCACGCTTCAGTACGTATTGCGTCGACAACGTTCTTGTTCGAGAGCCATATCCCCTCACCCTCAAACCTCACATCCAGATGCGAAGCGACCTCGCCCAGTGCGTTTTCATCACTCAAATCCAGCCCTGAGCGCATAGCCGCCAACGCCACCAGGCGGTAAAGCGCACCGCTGTCAAGATAGTGAAACCCAAGCTTATCCGCTACGCGCTGGGCCACGGTGCCCTTTCCGGAAGCTGAAGGACCATCAATGGCAATAACTGGTGCGGTATCAATACTCATAAAACTCCCTCATCCAAACCTCTCAACCTTCTCATGTACGAACTATGGAGGCAAACTTTACGAAATAATCCGGGAAAGTCTTTGCGACGCATTCCGGATCATTGATCCGCACAGCTGTGCCTAAACTCGCGAGCGAGAAGCACATGGCCATTCGATGATCCTCGTAGGTATCGATTGCAACGTGGGCAGCCAACCCCTTGGTCGGAGGCGTAATTTGGAGAAAATCGGCCCCTTCCACCACGATTGCCCCAAGCTTTCGTAATTCCGAGGCCATCGCGGAAAGGCGATCCGTTTCCTTTACTCGCCAACTTGCAATATTCCGGAGGGTGGTGACTCCCCGGGCGAACAACGCCGTCACGCCCAGCGTCATGGCGGCATCGGGGATATCGTTGCAGTCGAGATCAACTCCCTCCAAATAACCCGACCGGGGCGCTCTTGCCTCTACGCAGTTGTCGCCCAGCCAGATTTCGGCTCCCATCTTCCGTAGGGCGTCGATAAAACGCAGGTCACCCTGGACGCTTCCCTTTCCCACTCCGTCTACTCGCACAGGTCCCTTGCCGATTGCACCTGCAGCAAGAAAATACGAAGCGGAAGATGCATCCCCCTCGACAAAGATCTCCCCGGGACTGCGGTAGCTCTGGCCCGCACGCAAAGTGAAAGACCGCCACTCGTCACGCTCAACTTCTACACCGAAGCGGGCCATGAGGGCTATCGTCAGTTCAACATAAGGCCTTGAGATCAGCTCTCCAAGGACTATTACGGTCGATTTTTCGCCGGCGTCCGGGGGCGCGGAATACGGCAGCGCCATGAGCAAGCCTGTCAGAAACTGACTGGACACATCGCCTTTTACGGTTATGGTGGCGGGATGGATATTGCTCGGTTCGATTCGCAGGGGAGGAAAACCGGTTTTACCGAGGTAGCTGATATTGGCCCCCAATTGGCGTAACGCATCCACCAGGTCCCCGATGGGACGTTCGTGCATGCGCGGCACGCCCGACAGCCGGTAATCGCCATCCGCCAGCGCCAGCACGGCGGTCAGTGGACGAAAAGCCGTTCCGGCATTACCCAGAAACAAATCTGCCTGTGCAACGGGGAAGCGAAGGGGGAACCGCCCGGCCAAGCCCTGCACGCGGTGATGATTCGCATCGATCTGGAAAACCGTAACGCCCAGAGTATGAAGAGCATCCAACATTCTTGCCGTATCGTCGGATATCAGCAAATCACGAACGTCAGTAGAGCCATCGGCCAGCGCGGCAAGCAGAAGTATCCGGTTGGAAATACTCTTGGACCCGGGCATGCGGATCGTGCCTTGAGCAGTCCGAACGGCCGGGAGATCGATGAAATTCATTTGTATTATCGCCGCTGGTAGCTGGCACTGCCACATTCCAACCCGATTGCAGGACTGAGCATCGGATCGAGAACTAAGCCAGCCAGCCTTTGGCAGTAAATAATTAAATCCGGCATTTTAACATCACCAGACCACCCTCCCGCCAATTCCATCCGGTCATTCTCTTTTCTGCGGGCAAGTCGGCCGACCACATCTCTGTTGACCAGCTCAGCGGTGGTGGCGACAATACCGGATTCCTTTTTTCCGATCTAGTCGACCGGACGCGTTAAAATTTTTCACCCGATGGTGGGATATTGCGTTTATATTCGAGCCGTTTATATTCGAGCCCATATAATATTCGAGCCCACATATATTCGCGCCATCGCCCGACAGGCTGAAACTTTGTCGATCTGATCTGAAGAATACAAATCCAAATGAAAGACGTACAAGATGCCACGCTGGTTTCAGGATAACTCGCAGTCCGTCGGCAATACTCCTCTCGTACAGCTCAACCGCATTGCAGGTGATGCGCCCGCTACCATATTGGCGAAAATCGAAGGGCGCAACCCCGCGTACTCCGTCAAATGCCGCATTGGCACCGCGATGATCGAGGATGCGGAAGCGCGCGGGCTGCTTCGTCCGGGAAAAGAACTGGTTGAAGCGACAAGCGGCAACACGGGAATCGCCCTTGCCTCCGTCGCGGCGGCACGCGGAATACCCTTGACCTTGACCATGCCGGAAACCATGAGCCTTGAGCGGCGCAAACTCCTGTCCGTCTATGGGGCAAGGCTGGTCCTTACACCCGGCTCAGCGGGGATGAAAGGCGCGGTAACAAAGGCCGAGGAAATTGTCGCCTCTGATCCGGACCGCTATCTACTGCTTCAACAATTCACCAATCCCGCCAATCCGGCAGTCCACGAGCACACAACAGGACCGGAGATCTGGAATGATACCGGGGGCCTTCTGGATATTTTTGTATCGGGTGTAGGTACAGGCGGGACTATAACCGGCGTCTCGCGATACATCAAAAGAACGAAAGGAAAAGCTATCGTATCCGTCGCGGTCGAGCCTTCTGACAGTCCGGTCTTGAGCCAGCAAAGAGCCGGGGAACCGCTGACGCCCGGGCCCCACAAAATTCCCGGAATCGGGGCTGGCTTTGTGCCGAAAAACCTTGATCTATCGCTTGTGGATGAAATTGAGCAGGTCAGCAATGAGGAAGCTATACTTTATGCGCGCCGTCTCGCACGCGAGGAAGGCATAATCTCGGGAGTTTCCTGTGGTGCAGCAACTGCTGTGGCAGCCCGCTACGCTGCTCGGCCGGAAAATGAGGGTAAGCTCATTGTTGTCGTACTGCCTGACTCGGGAGAACGCTACCTGAGCTCTATCCTGTTTGATGAGGTGTATGACGTGGGAGAATTTTTGCGGTGACATCGAAGGCTGAAAAGACTGACGACCCATCACCAACCAGGAAAAATCTGGAAATTGCGCAGGTTGTCGAAGAGCTGCGCACGTTGCGTCTGAGATCGCTGGAAAACCGGCAACGACGTCATACACCGCCGAAGCTGCCTTCCCGCAAGGTATTGGTTGGCATTGCGGAGGGATTGAGGGCAGTACTCTTCCCTAACCGACTGGGCATGCCGGACCTGACGGATGAGAGCGTCGACTACTACGTAGGGCATGTGCTGGACGCGACACTCCGCGATCTCCTTGTGCAAGTGCGGCGCGAACTGCGATTTGTATCGGGCCTTGACGCCACAAGCAATGCCGAGCGCGAGCAGGCTGCCGGGATCGTCCGCAATTTCGCAAAACGTCTTCCGCTCATACGCAGTCTGCTTGAGAGCGATATCCAGGCGGCCTATGAAGGAGATCCGGCAGCCCGCAGCATCGACGAGGTCCTGGTCTGCTATCCTGGAGTCACCGCCATTACGCACTATCGACTCGCCCACGAATTGCACTGTCTGGGCGCTCCGTTGATCGCGCGCATGATTTCGGAAATCGCCCATTCTGCAACCGGAATTGAAATCCACCCGGGTGCCCGCATCGGGGGCAGTTTTTTCATTGATCACGGGACTGGCGTTGTTATCGGTGAAACCGCTGTCATCGGAGAGCACGTGCGCCTATACCAGGCGGTAACCCTGGGAGCAAAGCGCTTCCCCATCGATGAGCATGGCCACCTGGTAAAGGGAAACCTTCGCCATCCTATCGTCGAAGATGACGTCGTAATCTACGCGGGCGCGACTATTCTTGGCCGGATTACAATCGGACGCGGTTCGGTCATCGGGGGTAACGTATGGCTCACGCGCAGCGTGCCGCCCGGTAGCAATATTTCACAGGCGCAGACTCGAAGTGAGGTATTTGGCGATGGCAGCGGAATCTAGCCCGCGTGGGCGAGATGCCTGTTTGCGATCGGGGAACTCGAGCATTATGAGCGTTATTAAATAGCGCTCGTGGAATTCCCCGCCACTCCCCGCCAATTGCCGTCGTTTTCACAAAGAGAATGCTTTAAAGTCCCTGTTGACGGTTCGGTCGCCAGTACTTAGACTGCAAAAAAATACATAAAAAAAGCAAACGACCCGGAGCGTCATGTACGCAAAATGCATTAAGTGCGGAAGCGAAAACACGCACAGGTCCCGTATACGGTCCGGAGAACGTTCGGGGACAATGTTTTTCCTCAAGCCGGTAAGGTGCAGGGATTGCAAGGAACGCTTTTGGGTAAGAAACCCAAGCGCTTATTTCAGCGCGGCAGCCTTGCTGGCCTTTTTCGCACTGGTGACCACGGCGGTCTGGCTTGTCATCGACGAAAACATGGGCAGTTCCGTCACCCTCGAAGAATCGAAAAGCGGACCCGATCAGCCTCCGAACACCAACATTGCCAACAGCGCCAACAATGGCAGGCTCGTCGCAGGCGCCGGAGAAAACCGGAGCAATGTGAGCAGTGGCATTAGATCTTCGAGCGCACCTCAACGATTGAATCAGGTTTCCCCCCCTCCATGAAAACCAGGGACGACCATGAGTTCACCGTACAACTGTACCAGGACAGCGCGGAAAATGGGGAGGCCGATGCCCAGTATAAGCTCGGGCTATTGTATTTAACCGGCAATGGTGCACTCCAGGATTTTTCGGAAGCTGCAAAGTGGCTAAAACGGGCGGCGGAACAGGGGTACGCGCTGGCCCAGTATGAGCTCGGCCTTATTTATCGCACGGGCTATGGTCTTGGTGTGGATCCTGTAAAAAGTTACATGTGGCTGAATCTAGCCGCGGCGGCTGGAATACAACAGGCCATGGGAGCCCGAGATGAGGTGATGCGATCACTCAACAGTAACCAGCTGGCACAAGCGCAAAAGATTTCTCGAGAATGGCTGGCATCGCGTCCACGCCGCGAGATGGCGAGTAAGGCCACCGGGAAGGTTAAGCAGGAAATAGATGCGGAAGCGATTGATTAGCCCAAAGCACGGTTCGGCAAACGTATCGGTTCCAGCAAAAGATCTTTTTCATTCCTATCCGACCCTTCCGACTTCAAGACTTTATCCGGGTTAACGGGAGTCGAACCCGTTGTTATAAGTCGAACTTGAAATCATAGAATCGTTGCATGGCTTTGTCCCGTCGTAACAATGTGCCTGGCGCGCTCAGGACAGAGGCTTTGGCGGCGCAAGCGGCAAGCTCAGGACTGGTGTATGTTTCCGACAGCCAGCCCGGAATCCGAAGGTTACGTTATGGCCCTGGATTTCGCTACATCGGGCCCGATCAGAAGGCGTTGACGGACAAATCCGAGCTTGAGCGCATTGCCAGCCTCGCCATCCCCCCGGCTTATACTGATGTCTGGATTTGCCTTCACCCGGACGGCCATTTGCAGGCGACGGGACTCGATGCACGCAGGCGCAAGCAGTATCGCTACCACCCAGCCTGGCAGATGGTACGGGAGGCTATCAAATTTGAGCGGATGGCGGAATTCGGCGAAGCACTGCCACAGCTTCGCCAGTCCGTGGAGCGCGACCTGAGAAGACGGGGTTTGCCACGGGAAAAGGTCGTAGCCGCCATCGTCAATCTACTCGACACCACCCGCGTTCGCATCGGCAACCTCTCCTACGCGCGTAATAACCACAGCTTTGGGCTGACCACCTTGCGCAAGCGCCATCTTGCCTTCATCAACCAACGCCGCGCCGTGCTGAAATTCAAGGGCAAAAGTGGCGTCGAGCATGAGGTCGCTGTAGATGACAGGCGCATAATCAGAATTATGCTGGAGTGTCAAAAACTTAAAGGGCACCATCTTTTTCAATATCTGGATGACAACCACAAGCGCCATCCGGTCGGAGCGGAGCAAGTAAATCGCTACCTCCATGAAACCATGGGCGCCGAGTTTACTGCCAAGGATTTCAGGACCTGGGGTGGGACGCTAAGGGCCTTCGAACTCATGCTCGAGACGCCGTTGCCAGCTTCCTCAACCAAACGCGCCCTCAAGGCATGTGTCGTATCCGCGACGAAAAAAGTCGCGGAGGAGCTGCGCAATACGCCGGCCGTCTGCCGCAAATCATACATCAACCCCATGGTGTTTTCCGCCTGGCAAAAAGGCGTTCTGCATCAGTGCATGCAGGACTTGGCGGAGGGAAGGCTGGAGACTCCAGAGTGCATGCTGCTTGCTTTTCTGAAGGGAAAGGCACAGCCTGGCACTTAGGTTTTTTAGGCGTCGTCCGAAACCGTCCCTTCGCTCAGCCCGCCTTACTCCAGGAATCCCTCAACGTTACCGCCCGATTGAATACCGGTTTGCCCGGTAAAGCATCCTTGCTGTCAGCAATGAAATATCCATGACGCTCGAACTGAAAGCGTTCTTCCGGCTGGGCGCCGGCAAGCGAAGGTTCCACGAACGCCCTGATTGTCCTTCTTGAGTCCGGGTTCAGAAAGCTCATGTAATCCTGACCACCGGCATCGGGATGCGCATGGGTAAACAGACGATCGTAAAGCCGGACCTCGGCCTCATGCGCATGTGCCACTGAGAGCCAATGAATGTTTCCCTTGACTTTACGTTGGTCCGCTCCTGGCGTACCACTCTTGCTGTCAGGATCGTACGTGCAGCGGATTGCCATAATTTCACCGCTGTCATTCCTTACCACATCCGTACATTTTATTATGTACGCGTAGCGAAGCCGAACCTCTCTTCCGGGCGACAAGCGGAAATAGCCCTTGGGAGGCACTTCCATGAAATCGCTTCGTTCGATGTAGATTTCTTTCGACAACGGCAGGGGTCGATTTCCCGCTTCCGGTTTTTGCGGGTGATTGGGCGCCCAACAATCCTCGAACCGGTCATCCGGATAATTGTCGATAATGACTTTCAAAGGGTCCAAAATCGAGAGCCGCCGATGCGAACGCTCGTTCAGGTCCTCACGAAGGCACTCTTCGAGCACGCCCATGTCAATCCATGAGTCCGCTTTGCTGACCCCGATACGCTCGGCAAAGACCCGGATCGCCTCGGGCGTATATCCTCGGCGTCGCAATCCCGCCAGCGTATTCATGCGTGGATCGTCCCAGCCATCCACAATCCCGCGTTCGACCAACTCGATGAGCTTGCGCTTGCTCATCACTGTGTAGGTAAGATTGAGCCGTGCAAATTCGATTTGCTGCGGATGACATGGCAGAACTTCGGACAACTGATCGAGCACCCAGTCATAGAGCGGGCGGTGATCCTCGAATTCCAGCGTACAGAGGGAATGAGTAATTTTCTCCAGTGCAGTCCGATATGCAATGCGTGAAATCGTACATCGGGTAGATGCACCACTTGTTTCCGCTGCGATGATGTGCAACATGGCGGATGCGGTAAAGGACCGGGTCCCGAAGATTGATGTTGGGAGAAATCATATCGACCTTGGCTCGAAGGACATGTTCACCGTCAGCAAATTCTCCGGCTTTCATCCGGCGAAACAGGTCGAGATTTTCTTCGATCGTCCGTTCGCGGTACGGGCTGTTCTCGCCCGCTTCAGTCAGCGTCCCGCGCAACGCACGGATCTCCTCGGCGGTCAGACTGTCGACATATGCTTTACCTTGCTTGACCAGGTATTCCGCAAAGCCGTAAAGCCGATCAAAATAGTCCGAGGCATAGTGCAGGTGTTCCCCCCAATCGAAACCAAGCCATCTGACAGAGTCGCGGATGGAGTCGACGTATTCCTGCTCTTCCTTTTCGGGATTTGTATCATCGAAGCGCAGGTGGCATATGCCGTTGTACTCGCGCGCCAGCCCAAAATTGAGGCAGATGCTCTTGGCGTGACCAATGTGCAGGTAGCCATTAGGTTCGGGCGGAAAACGGGTTTCGACGCGCCCGTTCCACTTGCGGGTGCGATTGTCTTCTTCGATGATACTTCGAATGAAATTAGAAGTGGAAGCAGCGGGTAAGCCACCCTCAGGGTTGTTTTTCAAGTGAACCTCTCATTACCGATAAGCTGAATATTATAATGGCACAACCCGATTCCAAACATTACCCCGGTTATTTGCACTACACTGGTTAGCATGAAACCTCTCACTTTTTCGATTCTGCGCCTGCTCACCGACAACAAGTTCCGATCCGGGGAAATTATTGCAAAGGATTTGGGAATTTCACGCACAAGCGTATCCTACGCCCTTCGCGAACTGGACCAAACCGGAGTTACGGTACAAAAAGTGCATGGACGAGGCTACCGATTGCTCGATCCCGTGCAATGGCTGGACCGGGATATCATTCTTGAATATCTTGGGAACGAGGGCTCTGATTTCAACCTTGAAATTTTCGATATCGCGGAATCGACCAGCACACTCCTGCTTCAAAAAATTCCGGAGCTGACTCTCCAGCATGATCCGATTCATGTAATAGCCGCCGAGTTGCAGACCAACGGACGGGGCCGCCGGGGTCGAGAGTGGCATTCAGGCCTGGGGAATGCCTTGACCTTTTCCCTATTGTGGAAATTTCAGCAGGGGGCAAGCCTGCTTTCCGGTCTAAGCCTCGCGATTGGAGTGGCGATAATGCGCGCGTTCAAATCCAACGGAATTGAAGGCGCAATGCTTAAGTGGCCGAACGACGTCATGTTTAATTTCTGTAAGCTGGCGGGCATACTCATCGAACTGCAAGCGGAGATACTCGGCCCGACTATCGCCGTCATTGGCGTGGGCGTGAATCTGAAATTGCCCAAGAATGTACAGAACCGGATCCATCAGGCTGCCACCGATGTGCTTTCGATAAATGGCGCGATGCCTGACCGCAATAAACTGCTGGCTTCGCTACTGATTGAGCTCGCGCGGGCTTTGAAAGAATTTGAACGCCACGGCTTTGCGCCGTTCCGCGACGAATGGACGAATTACCATATTTTCGAGAAAAGACCTGTTACCCTTCGGCTTCCCGACGGTGTAGACCTTAAGGGATTGGCCGATGGCGTTGCCGATGACGGATCTCTGCTGTTGAGAACCGCGGGAAAGGTTCGTCGCTATAGTAGCGGGGAGATCTCGCTACGCCCCAACACGTAATGAAATCCTTCTTGCTGATGGTGGATTCGGGCAACACCAATGTCAAGTGGGGTCTGTATGACGGGCAGAAGTGGGTGAAGCGCGGGACGACCCCCCAAGGTGATAAGGAACTTCTCGAACGCGAATGGCGCAGCCTGTCGGAACCGGTACGCATCATCGTTTCGAATGTGGCCGACGCACAGGCGAAAGCTGATCTTTCCGAATTATTTTCCTCCTTGCAAACCGAGCCTTATTGGATAACCGCAGCGGCGTATCAATGCGGTGTTCGCAATTATTACGAGGAGGCTTCCCAGCTCGGCAGTGATCGCTGGGCAGCATTGATTGCAGCGTGGCAACAGCAGCGGCAGGGCTGTCTGGTCGTGGATGCAGGCACGGCTACTACTGTGGATGCACTGTCGGATACCGGCGAGTTCCTGGGCGGCATCATCACCCCTGGTATTGATTTGATGCAGAAAGCGTTGATGGAAAATACCGGCGCTCTGAAATCTGCGGCGGGAAAATTTTGCGATTATCCGGACCGCACTGCCGACGCCATCTATAGTGGCGCGCTGCACTCAATTGCCGGCGCAATAGAGCGTATGGCAGCCCTGCTGGGTTCCACTATTGGCCGCGAGCCGGATTGCATTCTCAGTGGCGGCGCAGCCCACCAGTTGCAACCCCATCTCAAAGTGAATACAACCATCGCGGATAATCTGGTGCTCGAGGGTCTGGCGCTCATTGCCCAGGAAATTCCAGAAGCACAGCCGTAAAACCCTCAAACAGTAATACTGCGCCTTGCAAGAAGGGCCGAAACATTGACAGCTTATGACTGTTTTTCAGAACGCAACTTTTTATACCACCGTTGACCGACTTACGGACTTGCCAGCACCAAATGGAATAGAAATAGCATTTGCTGGACGCTCAAACGCCGGCAAATCAAGTGTCATCAACTCACTTGCCCGCCGAGGCCGGCTCGCCTTTGTCAGCAAAACTCCCGGCCGCACCCAGCACATCAATTTTTTTCAGCTCGGTTCCGGTCGTTTCCTTGTAGACCTTCCCGGCTATGGGTATGCCAAGGTCCCAACCAAAATGCGTCAACATTGGCAGCACCTGATCAGTACCTATCTTCTAACGCGCACCTCTCTCCATGGCATGGTGCTCATTATGGACGCTCGGCATCCTCTCACTCCGCTTGATCGCGAGATGCTCGCCTGGTTCGGGTCCACTGGAAAAGCCGTACACGTACTCCTGACGAAATCGGACAAGCTCACGAGGCAGCAGGCTGAAAGCGTATTAAAGAATGTACTGGCCTTCTTGCGTGAAAATTATCCGCAATGTACCGTACAATTGTTTTCCAGCGTAACCAGGAAAGGAGTCGATGAAGCTGCGTCTGTCCTCGCTGAGTGGCTGGGCATCGTAACCGATGGAATGGAAGCGCGTGGGGATGGAAACGAGATGAGACTGGCTGAAACGGCTTCAGAAATAAAAAACCCCCGGTTAAAGGGGAATAAAACCGGGGGCAAACTACCTTAATTAGGGATTAAGGTACCCGCTCAGGGAGGAAAAGCGGGAGACAAATAAACAACGTCTGTACTTAAGATAGACAATTTGAGTATAAGTTCCCCTTTTTTTAATTTTTCGGTTCCATTTTTTATTTTTTATGTCGGCTTCGAGTCAATTCCCGCAAAAACGAATGAGGCGGATGCGCCGTGATGAGTTTTCCCGCCGCCTGATGCGTGAGAGTAACCTGCGTTCGGACGATTTGATCTACCCCGTGTTCGTGCTCGACGGCTCGAAGCGTGAAGAGCTGGTCTCCTCGATGCCTGGCGTTAAACGGCAGAGCCTCGATTTACTGCTGTATCAGGCCGAAAAATGTCTCCAGTTAGGCATACCCGCGCTTGCAATTTTTCCAGTTATCGATCCCGCTCTAAAAAATACCGACGCCACAGAAGCGCTCAATCCGCTCGGTCTTGTACCAAGAACAGTACGTGAACTGAAACAAAGGTTCCCCGAACTCGGCATCATCACTGATGTGGCGCTTGATCCCTACACGAGTCACGGCCAGGATGGGTTGATCGACGAAAGCGGTTATGTCATGAATGACGAAACGGTGATGATTCTGGCCCAGCAGGCGCGTATACACGCGGAAGCCGGGGCAGATGTCGTGGCACCCTCGGATATGATGGATGGGCGGGTAGGCGCAATTCGGGCCGCCCTCGAAGGGGCGAACTGCATTCATACGCGCATTCTTGCTTACTCGGCCAAATATGCATCAAGTTTTTACGGTCCTTTCCGGGATGCAGTAGGTTCTGCCGCAAGCCTGGGCGCGGGCAATAAGTATACGTATCAGATGGACCCCGCGAACTCCGATGAGGCGCTGTGGGAAGTGCAGCTCGATCTCGAGGAAGGTGCCGACATGATAATGGTAAAACCCGGCCTTCCTTATCTCGATATCGTGCGCCGTATCAAGGAACGATTCGGCGCGCCAACTTTTGTATATCAGGTCAGTGGAGAGTACGCCATGCTCAAGGCGGCCGCGCAGAATGGCTGGCTCGATGAAAAAGCGTGTGTTCTCGAGTCCCTGCTGGCTTTCAAGCGAGCAGGCGCGGACGGTGTGCTGACATATTACGCGCTGACAGCGGCCGAGTGGCTGAAGAAGGGTTGAGAAAGAAATGGATGAGAAAGGGATGGTCTAGCAATACCAGTGATTGAGGCGACTTTCGCAAACGACGAGGCAGGCTGCGATTCACGTCTATTCAGAAGAGAAGAATTCCTTTATAACATCCTCCACAGATCTCAACGCTTCTTCTATTTTGTTTTCCGCTTCGGGCGGCAACTGCTCGTCGAAGAAATATTCCGTCATCGTTCCCTGCGGATCCCGCAAGCCGGTCGCGGGATTAATCTTGGCCGTGGTAATCCCTGGGGGCGGGCTGTATGAGCCCATCGGAACACCTTTCATGATCTTCCCCATGTAATTTATCCAAATCGGCAAGGCGGCGTGACCCCCGGTTTCATTGTTGCCTAAGGACCTCGGGGTATCAAAGCCGATCCAGGCGATCGCGACAAGATCGGACTGGTAACCGCAAAACCACGCATCGACATAATTACTCGTTGTACCGGTTTTTCCCGCCAGATCCGTACGGCCCAACTGTTTCGCTTTCGTGGCCGTGCCGCGGTGTATCACGTCTTGCATCATGCTGGTCATAAGAAATGCATTGCGCGGATCGATGATTTGTTTGGCTCCCTGCCCCGCCCGCTCGGGTTTCGCCTGCTCCAGCGTACGGCCGTTTACATCCTCTATCCGTTTTATGAAATAAGGCGCTACGCGAAATCCCCCATTGGCAAACGCAGCATAACCGACCGCCATCTGCATCGGCGTTACCGAGCCTGCACCTAACGCCATCGGCAAATATGGTGGGTGCTGCTTGGGGTCGAAACCGAACCGGGCGACGTAGTCCTGCGCATATTGAACACCCATACCTTGCAGGATGCGAATGGACACCAGATTCTTGGATTTCACGAGCCCTTCGCGCACGCGCACCGGCCCTTCATAATTTCCGTCGAAATTTCGGGGATCCCACTGATCGCTTCCTGTTTCCGCGGCTGTAAATGAAAGTGGAGCGTCTTCGACGACGGTAGCAGGCGTGAAACCTTTTTCCAGCGACGCAGAATATATAAATGGTTTAAAGCTCGAACCGGGTTGCCGCCACGCCTGGGTGACATGATTGAACTGGTTCCGGCCAAAGTCAAAACCGCCCACCATTGCGCGAATCGTGCCATCATGCGGATCAAGGGAAACCAGCGAGGCTTCGACTTGAGGGAGCTGAACGATTTGCCAGCCCTTGTCACCGGCACGCACCCGAATCAGCGAGCCTGCGCGAATGGGCTGTTTGTGTTTGCTATCGAGAAATTTTTGCGCAAACTTGAGACCATCACCTGTAATTTCAATCGGTTCTCCTCCCTTTCGATAAGCGCGAACTGATTTCGGGTTGGCGGCCAGCACCACTGCTGCATGAATATCATCGCTATCTGATATTTCCTGTAATGCGTCTTCCAGAAACTCGTCCAGGTCCCCATTATTTATTGGCAGTGCTATGAAGGCTTCCGGCCCCCGATATCCGTGGCGCCTGTCATACTCGATCACGCCCTGTCGCACGGCTTTATACGCCGCATCCTGATCGGCCCTCCTTATAGTGGTATAGACCCGGAATCCCTTCGTGTAAGCATCCTCTTGAAAACGTTCATGCACGGCCTGGCGGGCCATTTCCGCCACGTAGTCCGCGCGCATGGGGAATTCCTGTGACTCCCGCTTCGTCCGCAGAGGCGTTTGTTCCGCCAACTTGAGGTCCTCATTGGTAATATGGCCCAGCTCATGCATACGTCGGAGGACATACAGTTGCCGGGTCTTCGCGCGCTTGGGATTGACTACGGGGTTGAACCGGGAAGGCGCTTTTGGCAGACCCGCTAGCATGGCGGCCTCGGCAAGATTGATGTCACGCAGCGACTTGCCAAAATATACCTGTGCTGCCGCAGCAAACCCATAAGCGCGTTGGCCAAGATAGATCTGATTGAAATAGAGCTCCAGAATCTCATCCTTACTTAAACTGTGCTCGATTTTGAAGGCAAGCAAAGCCTCGCTGAATTTTCGGGTCAGTGTTTTTTCCTTGGTCAGGAAAAAATTTCGCGCTACCTGCATGGTGATCGTGCTGGCCCCCTGCCGCATTCCACCAGACGTGAAATTGGAATAGGCAGCCCGCAGGATGCCTATATAGTCGACCCCGCCATGCTGGTAAAAACGGTCATCCTCTGCAGCAATGATTGCCTGTTTGAGCTGCTGAGGCGCCGCGCTGATCTTGACGACCTGGCGTCGCTCTTCGCCAAACTCTCCGATCAGCAGTCCCTCCGCACTATAAACGCGCAGCGGAATCTTGGGACGGTAATCGGTCAGCACTTCAAGGGAGGGCAGGGTTTGAATCGTTACGAGTGCCGCGAAGCCAGCCAGCAAAATGGCAAGCAGAGCCAGCCCAAGCAAAGCGGCAAGCGCGTAAACCCACCGACGCGCTAGCATGGAGAAAGGATTTCCAAATCAAAACTCGATATGTACATAAGTAATTATACCAAGCCGACCCTAACCGTAATATGGAAATCCTCAATCTCGCGCGTGTACAACGCACCAAGCCGGATTCGCAAAAAGTTCATCGGCCTTAGAGCAATATTGTCAGGATGCAGATCGGGTAAATAAGCTTGGATTGCGCGGAGCCTTATTTGTATGGCTTTCGGATTGCCCTGGCTGTACCGCCAGATATGGCAGCCCAAAAGCACAGCCTCAACACGTTTTTATGGGAAGCACGTTCTGAGCCATTCAAAAAAGGAGTGCAGGGTTTTTCGTAAGAGCAACCATTACAATGTAAAAAAAAGCTGCCTGCGCGGCGATCCAGGCAATAATCCTCGTCTTGAGTGTTTTTCCAAACCTTAATGCCACCATGCCAAGACCAATATAAGCCAGCAACCCGACAACCTTGGCGCTGAGCCAGGAATCATGTACGGGATCTTGCTGTATCCAGATAGCCAGCGTAATGGCGCTCAGCAGCAATACCGTATCCACCACATGTGGGACTATCTTTACCCACCGCCGCTTCAAGGTGGCGGAGCCACGAATCGTCCAGATGCTGCGAAGCGAAAACAGCAGATAGCTGATTATCACGCTGGTCACGTGGATCATTTTTACTGCCGCGTAGCTCATCCTTTCTCCCTACTGCTCCGATATCATCCAGCCATGGCTGCCCGCCACAGCTCCGGCAACCGCCACAAGGCTTATGCTCAATAAGATCCAATGCATCCGCTGCATTCGGCGGAAAGTCTTTGCAGGATCTCGGTCCGCCGTGTTACTGAGCCGCCGGCGCAGCACGAGCGGCTCCACCAAAAAAAGCATCAGCGTAAAGATCAGCCATACGAAGACCATGGCATGCATCCACCAGAACCTCAATTCGGCAAACCGGCTCCACGCCTCGAGCACATGAACCATGTAAAAACCGCTCAAGCCCACCAGCAGCGTGGTAAATCTTGCCTGAGGAGCAAAACGGCTTTCAATCCGCGCGAAGAAGCCAGTTCGCTCAGATGCGGAGTTCATTTGAGCCATGGCGGGTATCAGTACAGTAGTGACCATTGCCACGCCTCCAATCCACAATATCACTCCAAGCACGTGGAGCACTCTGGCAAACACGAATTTATCCATAAACTGGTATTTCCTCCCTCTCGCTGGATTGCCTTCTGTGATTTTCCTGCATCAGACCGTGGTTCATTCACTAAATTCAATAACCAATCCGTTATTACAACTATGGCCAGCGCCCGCCCACCGCACTGGTTGATTTGTTTCTCGCTATTTGCTGAACAATACTGAAGAAAAACACGATTTTGATTGAAAAGTACATGACGCTTCGACCTGACCGCCAGCCGAGCCTGGCAATATGCACACGCTGGGCGTCCCATCATTCCAATCTTCAGACTGCTCGGTACAAGATTATGAAGGTCGCACGGGGCACATTTGTTCTCAGTTGCAGCTGATCCTCAATGCCTCCATTAATTCCGCCTCACATACACTTCCCTTTCATATATTTTTTCGCTAGCATATAATGGCTAATTGTTGAGGCGCGGAATTGATGAAATAGTCTTCCGAGCTACCGACGCGCGACTCCAAGGGCCGTCATATTCCTCTATATTACGTTTGAATGAGAATCCCATGAATCATATTCATGCTGTCTCCGATGGAACATTTGAAGCCCAAGTATTAAAATCGGCCACGCCTGTGCTCGTGGATTATTGGGCGGAATGGTGCGGACCATGCAAGATGATCGCCCCCATTCTTGATGAAATTGCGAACGAGTATGGTGACCGTTTGAAAATTGCCAAATTGAATATTGACGAAAACCAGGCTACGCCCTCGAAGTACGGCATACGGGGAATCCCCACGCTTATGCTGTTCAAGAATGGAAACATTGAGGCAACAAAAGTGGGCGCGCTTTCCAAATCACAACTGACTGCTTTTATTGACAGCCATATCTAAACTCGCTAACCTATCGCTGTTTCCCTAAAGCGGAATTCATTCGATTCGCCGCTTCTTAAAAATTCTAGCTCCACCCCATCAGCTTCATCCCAACGTTTTAGAACGCTTTACGTTTTTCCGTTCTTCACCCGCGAGTTTCGCTCATGCACTTATCCGACCTCAAGAACTTTCACGTCACTGAACTGGTAGAGATGGCCATCGCCAATGAAATCGATGGCGCCAACCGCCTGCGTAAACAGGATCTGATTTTTGCCTTGCTCAAGAACCAAGCGCGAAAAGGTGAAAGCATTTTCGGTGAAGGAACTTTGGAAGTGCTGCAGGATGGCTTCGGTTTCCTTCGTTCCCCGGACACCTCATACCTTGCGGGGCCTGATGACATTTATGTTTCACCAAGCCAGATCAGGCGGTTCAATCTGCATACAGGGGATTCGATAGAAGGAGAAATTCGAACCCCCAAAGACGGGGAACGGTATTTTGCCCTGGTGAAGGTAGACAAGGTCAACAGTGAACCGCCGGAACACTCCAAGCACAAGATCCTCTTCGAAAACCTCACCCCGCTCTTCCCCACCGACAGATTACAGCTCGAACGCGACATCAAGGCTGAAGAAAACGTTACCAGCCGCATCATCGACCTGATCGCCCCTATCGGAAAGGGGCAGCGCGGCCTCCTGGTCGCAAGCCCCAAATCAGGAAAAACTGTAATGTTGCAACACATCGCACACGCGATCGCGGCCAATCACCCCGACGTCATACTCATGGTGTTGTTGATCGACGAGCGTCCGGAAGAAGTGACCGAGATGATCCGCTCCGTGAGGGGCGAAGTGATTTCTTCAACATTCGACGAGCCTGCGGTTCGCCATGTACAGGTCGCAGACATGGTGATCGAAAAAGCCAAGCGACTGGTCGAGCATAAGAAAGATGTCGTGATATTGCTTGACTCGATCACGCGGTTGGCGCGAGCTTATAACACGGTAGTTCCAGCGTCAGGCAAGGTCTTGACCGGTGGGGTGGATGCCAACGCCTTGCAGCGTCCCAAGCGTTTCTTCGGCGCCGCGCGCAACATCGAAGAAGGCGGCTCCCTGACTATTATCGCCACCGCGCTGGTCGATACCGGCTCGCGCATGGATGATGTAATTTATGAAGAATTCAAGGGCACCGGCAACATGGAAATCCACCTTGACCGGCGCATGGCGGAAAAACGCACCTATCCTGCCATCAATGTCAATCGCTCAGGCACCCGCCGCGAGGAACTCCTGATCAAGCCTGATGTGCTGCAAAAGATCTGGGTGCTTCGCAAGCTCCTCTACCCGATGGATGACATGGAAGCAATGGAATTCCTGCTCGACAAAATCAAGGCAACGAAAAGCAACGCGGATTTCTTCGATTCGATGCGGCGGGTGTAAAGACTCCCCAGAACAGGGGTTTGACTCCCCAGAACAGGGGTTTTTGAAACCAAAAGAGGGAGCTACTTCATTTCCAGGCCAGGAAAACAAACCCCCGTCACCAGGACAGGGGTTGTTTCAAAACGCAGCTAAATCTAATTGATGGCAGCGCCTTATACAGTGCCTTGCATCTTGCGACGTGCAATGAAACCGAGTAGGCCAAGACCAGCCAGCATCAAGGCATAAGTTGATGGCTCGGGAACAGGACTCGCCATGGTCGGTTCTGCAAAGACAAAATCGTCGGTCACGACAAGATCAGTACCGCGGGCAAGATTTTCCGGGCCAAACGACTGAAAGGTGACGCCGTCGAAGTTGAATAAGGCGTTGTGGCCGACAGTCAACGTAACATCAGTTACCACCGGATTGTCAAACAGCACGCCGAGGAACTCCGGCTGGCCGCTCGCGCCGGTGGGAACCGCATAGCTGCCGAGGCTTACCTCGTGTCCTGTGGCGTCACGGCCGAAGTATTCGATTTTGCTGCTACCGGCATCTTCCACATCGACAAAAATGGCACCAAAACCGCGCGTCCCTGCCTCCGTGGTGGTGCCAGGGATGGTGAAGCGTTGTTCGATGAAGCGGTCGTCGAACTGGTTCGGGCTCTGATCCTGCATGACGAAGGTATTGTTGGGGCTAAAGGCAGGGAACTGTCCCGCAGTGGCCGGGTTGACGGTGGCGAAGCCGTCGCGACTCACGGCATATGGATCCGCGAATAACACCCCCTGGTTCTGGAAACGATCGACGGGGATGATGACCGTATGGCCTGTATCGACGACTTGAGTATTGGGATTCGCGTCGGTGCCATCCACCTTGACACCATCCCAGTTGATTTCCCGGCGGCCGCTCGCTTCAGGCCCACCGGTGTTCTTGGCGCCCCCGATGGCAGTGCGATAAGCGTCAAGGGCAGTGGCGGCGTCAGCACCCGATCCACTGAAGACCACAGGCGATGCGGCCCACGCGGACGGAATGCAAAGACTGGCAGTAGTAACCATTGTTGCGGCAATCATCTTAATTGAGTGCATGATAAATCTCCTTTTCCTTCCCTTTAAAAGGTTCCTTCCCTTTAAAAGAGCCGTTTATGGATTGACCTATAACCAAAGCAAGCGCTGTCCCCTTACAGCGTTCCTACAAGGTATAGCACTTTATTGCCAGATTGCAAGAAACGACTGCCTCAATGGCGATCTCTTTATAAAAAAGCACTAATAATCAGAAGGAAATAGAAAAGAAGGCTATAAAGCGTTCTTACCACGGGAATTCTTGTTGCCCTGGCGCTCCACCTAGTGTCGGAATCTGGGGCGAGTGTATGAACAGTTTAAGTGGGTGAAGGCCGTTTCTACGGCAAGGATCAAGAAACCACGGACTCCGCCATATTCAGGCAACCCAATCGTGAGCAAACTCTACCGACGTAGGAACGGATCGCCAAGAGGAGTGCTACGAGCGAACTGAGTATCTTGAAAGGGAGACCCCGAACGGGAAAGGACTTACGGCTCAAGCCCGGTCTTGTATTTTCCGACGTGCAATAAAACCGAGTAGGCCAAGGCCAGCCACCATCAAGGCATAAGATGATGGCTCGGGAATTGGACTCGCCACGGTCGGTTCTGCGAAGACGAAATCGTCAGTGACTGCAAGATCATTAGCGGCAAGGTTTTCCGCTCCAAACGACTGAACACCGGAGCCGCCAAAGTAAGTGGTGAATAAGGAATTGGTGCCGATGGTCAACTTGACGTCAGTCACCATCGGATTATCGAACAGCACACCGAGGAACTCCGGCTGACCGCTCGCACCCGTGGGAACCGCAAAGCTGCCGAGGCTTACCTCATGTCCGCTGGCGTCATGGCCGAAGTATTCGATGCGGCTGCTGCCGGCATTTTCCACATCGACAAAAATGGCACCGAAACCACGCGTCACGGCCGCCGTCGCCGTGCCGGGGATGGTGAAGCTTTGTTCGATGAAGCGGTTGCTGAACTGGTATGCGGTAGTACCCTGCATAGCGAAGGTATTATTGGGGCTAAAGGCAGGGAACTGTCCCGCGGTGCGAGGGTTGACGCTAGCGAAACCATCGCCACTCACGGCATACGGGTCCGCGAATAACGCCCCCTGGCTCTGGAAACGATCGACAGGGATAATGACCGTATGGCCTGAGCTGATCACTTTCGTATTCGGATTCGCATCAGTGCCATCCAGACGGACACCATCCCAGCTGATTTCCCGCCGGCCGCTTGCTGCCGGACCCAGCGGTATTCCTGGAGCCGCCGATGGCGGTGCGGTAAGCATCAAGGGCAGTGGTGGCTTCAGCACCCGATCCGCTGAATACCATAGGCCCTGCGGACCAAGCGGACGGAATGCAAAAACTGGCGGTAGCAACCATTGTTCCGGCAATCATCTTAATTGAGCGCATGATAAATCTCCTTTTCCTTCCTTCTAAAAGCTTTAATAGCCGTTATGATTGACTTGTAACCAAAGAAAACACTGACCTGTTCCAGCACTCTTATTTACATTATAGCACCCCACTACCAGAATGCAAGAAACAACTACTCCCATGAATTGCCTCACTAAAAAAGTAACCGAAGGGATGGGTTAAGGGGATACGTTGCCTCAAATTGTTGGTAACCGGACGGAGGGCGGTTATCGACATGGGTAAACGTGAGAAACAGGCGTATCTTGAGGCAATACGCAATCGCTATCACAAGGCCAAACGTGCTGACAAGGGCAAGATTCTGGACGAATTCTGTTCGGTATGCGGCTATCAGCGCAAATACGCTATCCGGCTTTTAAGCGGCAGGCCGAGCAAAATGGCTCGCCGGGCTGGTCGGCCTTCGCAATATGATGAGCCTGCGCTAACTACGGTGCTGCGCAAGCTATGGCTTGCAACCGATCAGATGTGCAGCAAGCGTCTGGTGGTTGCCATACCGTTGTGGCTGCCTCACTATGAGGCAAGCTTCGGTGCATTGGGTGAGCCGGTCAGAGCAAAGCTTATGCGTATTTCGGCAGCCAGTATTGACCGCTTGCTCAAGCCGGTGCGAACACAACATCCCAAGAGATTGGTGGCACCAAGCCAGGTACGCTCTTGAAGCAGCAAATTCCGATTCGTACCGCCCATTGGGATATTTCCCTGCCCGGTTTCATGGAAGCGGACACGGTGGCCCATTGTGGCAATTCCTTGGCAGGGGATTTCGTCTGGAGTCTGACCTTGTCCGATATCCTCACCGGATGGACAGAGTGCCGTGCTACCTGGAACAAGGGCTTTGCCGGGGTAATGGATCAGATCAAGGCCATTGAGCAGGCATTACCTTTTGAATTGCGCGGATTCGATTGCGATAACGGCAGTGAATTTCTCAATCACCACTTGCTGCGCTACTTTTCCGAGCACCCAGACAAGCCCGCCTTTACCCGATCGCGCCCTTACAAGAAGAACGATAATGCCCATATCGAGCAAAAGAACTGGACGCATGTGCGCCAGTTGTTCGGTTACGAGCGCTTGGATAATCCCGAACTGATAAAACCGATGAACGCGCTTTATGCAAAACAGTGGAGTCAGCTACAGAACCACTTTTGCCCAACTCTAAAGCTCAAAGTAAAAGAAAGGATTGGAGCGCGCTACCGCAAACTGTACCATCTCCCCAAAACACCCTATCAGCGTGTAATGGACTGCGAAAGAGTCTCAACCGATAGTAAAGCTAAGCTCAAAATCTTGCATGAAACGCTAAATCCATTTGATCTGGCCCAGCAAATCAATACTAATTTACGTGCTATCTTTTCCATGCTCAAAGTTACTTCAATTATGAGGCAACCAACCTGACCTTCGGTATCCTTTTGTTATGAGGCAACGCGTCCCATGGTTTAAAAAAAACATTTCAGGACGAGGGTCGGTTCGATAGCACTCCGGATTTGACTTCGTTCGTGCTCTTCGATGTTCTTGGCTGCATGTGCTGCGCGGCCTGTCGTTGCAACCGTTCTCTTAATAAGGGATAATATATGGTTTTCGCTCTGCGATTCCTTCCGGCGGGCACCATTCGAGGATACGACATGAAACCAGGCATTCATCCAAATTATCAGGAAGTCACCGTCACGTGCAGCTGCGGCAACGCCTTCCAAACCCGTTCCACCATGGTAAAACCTCTGCATATCGAAGTTTGCTCGGTTTGCCACCCGTTTTATACCGGTAAGCAAAAAATCGTCGATACCGCCGGGCGGGTTGAGAAATTTCGTCAGAAATACGGTAAAAAGGCAGAAAAGCAGCCCGCTGCTTAGATCATTAATCAGGTCTCTGAGCCAAAACCAAAGGGCAGCCTCGTGCTGCCCTTTTTATTTATGGCTACTTATTTTATTTCCGTGGTCAAAGAGCCTATGGGAATAAAAACCAATCTCTCGGTCTTCGTTGCACTCGGCTGCATGCTATTGGTGAGCGGTTGCGCGGTTAACCCGGTTACGGGGAGACAGAATTTCACGCTCATGTCGGAAGCGGGGGAAATTCAGAAAGGACAGGAGGCAGCTGCCAAAGTAAGGAAGGTATACAGCGTTTACAAGGACCTGCCAGGGCTCCAGTCTTACGTCACGGAAGTTGGACAGAAACTCGTAAAAATCAGCCACCGTTCGCAGCTCGATTACAATTTCACCGTCCTCGATAGTCCTCAAGTAAACGCCTTTGCACTACCGGGTGGTTACGTTTACATCACGCGCGGGCTTCTGGCTTATCTCAATTCCGAAGCTGAACTTGCCGCAGTGCTTGGGCACGAAATTGGCCACATCACGGCCCGCCACAGTGTGCAGCAATATAGTGCGGCGATTGCCGCGGATGTCGCGGCCAATGTTGGGGCCCTTGTCGCGGGGATGTTTATGCCGCCGCTAGGTTCAATGGGGGGAATGGTGGGGCAAGCAATTCAAACCGCTCTTGGCCTGACCGGCAGTGCTCTTGTTTTGGGCTATGGCCGCAGTCAGGAATTGGAAGCGGACCGCCTCGGCGCGCAATACCTTGCACGAAGCGGTTATGATCCTAAGGCAATGATCACGGTCATCGGAGCCTTAAAGAACCAGGAGCTGTTCGATATCGAAGCTGCCAAGCAGGAAGGACGTGAGCCCCGCCGTTACCACGGCCTTTTTGCCACCCATCCCGACAATGACACTCGCTTGCACGAGGTTGTTGGCGAGGCAAGCAAATACGAGGTTACGGGTGTGAAGGATGATCACCGTGCAGAATTCCTGAGGCAAACAGACGGTATGATTTTTGGGGATTCAGCCGACCATGGGGTTCTTAGACACAACAGGTTCCAGCACGGGAAACTGGGTATCTGGGTTACTTTTCCGGCTGGCTGGCGGGCGCAAAACCAGCCCGATTCGGTGACGGCAGCAAGCCCCGATCGAGAAACGATGATGTCCTTGAGTCATCTTGGGAACCCGGAGGGGTCACCCGCTGACTTCGCACGAAATCACTTTCACCTTAAACGCTCCGATAATGTGTTGTCGGTGACAAATAATGGCTTGCCCGCCGCCCTTGTAACCTCCACAACGCAAGATGGCGAACCATTCAAAGCGGGCATTATTTATCTCGACAACAATGCTTATCTGCTTATCGGGCGAAGCAAATCTTCAGCCGCGTTCGCTCGCGACCAGAGCGCTATTAATGGGACTATAGAAAGTTTTCGCCCACTTACCGAGGCGGAAAAGAATTCCCTCAAACCACTCGAGATCCGGACCATAATGGCGACCAAGGGCATGACTTACGCCGAATTGGCGCATGAATCTCCCTTGGGACAGAACGCGGAGAATTATCTGCGCCTAATTAATGGTCAATATAACGATGGCGAGCCAATCCCTGGCCTGATTATCAAAATTGTCAAGTAGTATCATTTTTTTCTGACTCCGGCCACGCGGTGAAAAAATGCGTTACCGCTACGCTTCTTGAACGAAAAGTGGGTAATCAGTAATGACGCCATCGATTCCCAAGGCACGACAATCATCATGCTCGGCTCGGGTTAGAGCGCCATAAACCCAGTTGCGAAAACCATTCTCTGCCGCCTGGTTCAGCAAAAGGCTATCGAGAGTCTCATAATCCCAAACGATATGATTGATTCTGGGATTGCCATTCCCGTTTAAATCGGCCATCAGGAATTCCAGCGTCCGCGGCCGATGAGCCAGTAAAAAGCCGCAGTTGACCTCGAGAGCAGATGCGCAGGCGACGACCATATCGTGATGGAAAGACGTCACCAGAATTCGATGGCCCGCCTGATGCGTTTTGATCGTCTCGATAATCGCTGACAATGCTGCCGGAGTTTTGATCTCGATGTTCCATAAAATGCCGGGAAAGCTTTCCAATGCTTCCCCCAGCGTGGGTACTTGATAACCAGAGATCTCTTCAATTTCAGCTCGTGTAAGCTCGGCCACTGGCTCGCCAGTGCGGCTAATCCGGTCATGTATCAATACAGGCAGACCATCACGGCTGATGCGCACATCCGTTTCAATACCGGTAGCCCCTATTGCTACGGCTGCTTCGAATGCCTCCAGCGTGTTCTGGGGAAGCGCGGCATGATAGCCACGATGGGCGATTAATAACATTTTTAGACCAGAAATTTCCAGTAATTACCGGGATCACCCACAGACTCAGGAGTTGTGTCCATTATCTACCCATTATCCGCATGCCTCATCTCAAGTTCGCACGAATGAAATCGTCCAGTGCGTCCGCCCATTCTTTACGCATAAAAACGAAACCGTCGTTATGCCCACCCTGCAGTTCCAGAAACTGCTTTGGACCCGGCACAGCCTCGTATAACGCCTGACCCTGCGTAAAGGGCACGATTTCATCGTCCGGGCTATGTGCAATGAAAACAGGGCTTGAAACACGCTCCAAGGACTTCCTTGTGTCATATTCGAAGCGGGATAGCAGCCGCACCGGCAGGAAAGGATAAAGTTTTGCAGCCATGTCGGGGATCGAGGTGAATACCGAGGCCAATACCAGCACGCCAGGTTTTTCCCGCGCGGTGAGCCACGCGGCGATTGCCCCACCCAGGGATTCACCGAACACTATGATGCGGCCTGACGGGATATTCCTGTTTTCGCTAAGGTATTGCCATGCGGCCTGGGCATCAAGATAAGTGCCCTGCTCGGAAGGTATTCCACTGCTATTGCCGTAGCCACGGTAATCAAAAATAAAAGTGTTGTAACCCAGTCTGTGAAACATCGAAAGGTATTCCATGCGATGAGAAATATTTCCGGCATTGCCATGAAAAAATAGAACGGTGCCTGTTGCGGCCGAGACCGGCACAAACCAGCCGCGCAACGTTTCGCCATCGGCGGTGGCAATCTCCACCGGTTCGTAGTCAAGCCCTGCATCGTCCGGAGTCGCAACAATGTCTCGTCCTGTTTCCGGATAATAGAGGAGCTTCGGCTGCACGAAAAATATGAGGGCTGCCAAAGCAGCATAGGCAATCGCAGCCACGGCAGCAAAACTGAATAGCATTCTTATAGGGCCCGAACCGGAGTTCCGGAATCGAACCGGGGTTGGTTAATTCCCCGGACTCAAAGTTATAATAGGCCGATTTCAGCCCAAGAACAGGAGCATAATGAATCTCGACCGGGTCGACTCAGGGCGCGACGTCCCTAATGACTTCAATGTCATCATAGAAATACCCATGAACGCTGATCCCATCAAGTACGAAGTGGACAAGGAGACAGGCGCGATGTTCGTGGACCGTTTCATGTCGACATCGATGCACTACCCATGCAACTACGGTTATATTCCTCATACGCTATCGGACGATGGCGACCCCGTGGACGTTCTGGTAATTTCTCCGGTCCCTCTCATCTCCGGGGTTGTCGTACGCTGCAGGCCGCTGGGCATGTTGAAGATGACTGACGAAGCAGGCGACGATGCCAAGGTCTTGGCCGTACCCATCGACAAGCTCTGCAATCTTTACCGCAATATAAAATCTTACGAAGATCTACCCGAACTGGTCCGTTTGCAAACCGCGCATTTCTTCGAGCACTACAAAGACCTGGAACCCGGCAAATGGGTCAAACTCAACGGATGGGCTGGAATCAAGGCAGCAAAAGCCGAGATTGTGGGCGGAGTCAAGCGCTACAAGTCGGCGAAAAAGAAACCAATGTTCTAGGGCTGGGTTTTTGGTCAGGTGGCCGGATTGGAAAACCGAATGAAGAACGGAAGAGTAAGAGCATCGAAAGATGGCGTGGCTTGAACCAATAAAATTGGAGGGAAGCGTTGTAACGCTTGAGCCGCTCGATATGCGTCATGTAGAGCCCTTGAAGGCGGCGGTAATGGATGGGGAATATTGGAAACTCTGGTTTGCCAACATCCCTTCTCCTGATCACATGGAAAACTATGTGGCCAGGGCCATCGAAAATGCAGAAAAAAGTGATATTGCATTTGCCGTAAAATTCAATGACACGAACAAAATCGTGGGCACCACACGCTTCTACAGTGTGGATGAAAGCAACAGAAGACCCATGCTGGGCTATACGTGGTACGCAAAATCGGCTTGCAAAACCAATGTGAATACAGAGAGCAAACTTTTATTGCTTCAATATGTGTTCGAACAAAAAGCGGCGATCGCGGTAGAGTTCCGTACGCACTATTTCAACCAGATATCCAGAACAGCGATCGAACGGCTCGGCGCCAAGCAGGACGGCGTCCTGCGAAACCACCAGATCATGCGGGATGGCTCGATCCGCGATACGGTCGTCTATTCAATACTTCAACATGAGTGGCCTGCGGTAAAAAACAACCTGTTGAATAAACTGACGCTCAACAAGTAACCTGGATCGTTCTCCGAAATAATTTTCAGTGCCCGAGGCAGATGCCTGGTGCCCAGGAACTTCAACAGCGCGGCAACCGTCCAACGTTGTGGAAAAATCCGTAACTGGACTTCAGGCTTGTCGTCCACTTGTACACAATGATGAATCGACGAAAATTACTTGCATTGCTCGGAGCAGCGGGTTTGAACATGATAAGCGGACATTCGGCCAGCAAATCTGACGAGAGGGAGATGGGTAGAAAAATGTTCTCGTGCGTACCAACACCTCAGCAGACCGAAGGCCCCTATTTTGTTGATGAGCACCTCGACCGAGCGGATATCCGCTACGATCCGTCCGACGGTTCGGTAAAGGAAGGGGTGCCGCTCACACTCCAGATGCATGTATTCTCAGTGGGCAAAACCGGTTGCAAACCGCTCCCCGGGGCTATCGTGGACGTCTGGCAGTGCGACGCCCAAGGGGTCTATTCCGACGTCGTCGATCCCAGTTTCAACACAGTCGGGAAAAAATTTCTACGCGGCTATCAAGTGACCGATGCAGATGGCAGAGTGCAATTTCTCACGATATATCCAGGCTGGTACCCGGGCAGAACGGTGCATATTCATTTCAAGATCCGCACTGATCCGAAAACCATGCGGGCCTATGAGTTCACGTCGCAACTTTACTTCGAGGATTCTTTCATAGACCGTGTGCATGAGCATCCGGCTTACACGGCCGCGCAGAGAAAAACCGGTCGGCTCTCACGAACAAAAAATGAAGAAGACGGTATATTTCGGAATGGAGGAAAGCAACTCATCCTCCAGCCTGCCAAGACCGACCCCGGTTATGCCGGGTCATTCGATGTCGGACTTGAGATGAGGGATGGATTCTGAGGGCCTGTTAACATTCATTCCGCACGCGCGACGGCGACGGATTTCGTGCAGCAACGCGGGCGCGAAATAAATGTTAACAGGCCCTGTTTGCCGTTAAACCAGCTTGAACTCGGAGCTGCGGCGAACGCCGCGTTGACCCAGGGATGCCTGGATTGCATCATCGACGGTTTCGAGAAAGATAAATTGTAAAGCTTCCCGAGCGGTTGCCGGAACATCGCGCAATCTTTCTCGTTACGGGCCGGTATTAGCACAGTCCGCAAACCTGCACGTTGGGCAGCAAGCACTTTTTCCTTGATTCCGCCTACCGGCAGTACCAGTCCCCTGAGGCTGATCTCGCCTGTCATTGCGACGTCGTGATGCACCGCCCGGTCAGTGAAAAGCGACGCGAGCGCGACGAACATAGCCACTCCCGCGCTTGGCCCATCTTTGGGAATTGCGCCCGCGGGCACGTGGACATGTACGTCAATGTGGTCAAAAATTGCTATCGGAATACCGAGGTCGTCCGCGTGCGCTTTCACCAGGGTAAGCGCTGCCTGAGCACTTTCCTTCATCACGCCGCCTAGCTGCCCGGTCAAAATCAGCTGCCCGCGCCCGTTTACCCGAGTTGCCTCTATAAAAAGGATATCACCGCCTACGGGCGTCCAGGCGAGCCCGGTGGCAACGCCTGGCAGGCTCGCATGCAAGCCGATCTCATGCTCGAATTTGGGAGCGCCTAATATAGTGTCCAGATCGGCCGCATCGACGCGAACCTGAGTCTGCGCATTTTCGGCGACGCGCATGGCGGCATGGCGCATGACACGCCCGATCTCGCGCTCGAGCTGGCGCACGCCAGCCTCTCGAGTGTAATTGGCAATGATCCTATCCAAAGCCTCGACGGCAATTTCACATTGCCCCTCCGCCAATCCATTAGCCTCGCGTTGTCGGCTTACCAGGTAGCGCAGCGCGATCTGAAGCTTTTCCTCGCGGGTATACCCTGGCAGGTCGATGATTTCCATGCGATCGCGCACGGGCGGCGGCACGTTATCGATTACGTTTGCCGTGGTGATGAAGACCACGCGGCTCAGGTCGAACGGAACACCCAGATAATTGTCGCGGAAAGTTGAATTCTGCTCTGGGTCCAGTACCTCGAGCAGAGCGGCTGATGGATCCCCATGCAGGCTGGCTGACATTTTATCGACTTCGTCGAGCATCATGACACAATTACGCGCTCCCGCTTTGCGCAGGCCCTGTATGATGTTTCCCGGCATTGCCCCGATATAAGTGCGGCGGTGGCCGCGCATCTCAGCCTCATCATGCACGCCGCCCAGCGAAACGCGGACGAATGGCCGCTGCAATGCACGCGCGATACTCTGGCCAAGAGAAGTCTTACCGACTCCAGGCGGACCGACGAAGCACAGGATTGGCGCCCGTCCCTGGGGCTTCAACTTTTGCACCGCCAGAAATTCGATAATGCGCTGCTTGACGCGCTCAAGCCCGAAGTGATCCGTTTCGAGGATATGACGCGCAGCATCGAGATCAATGGGTGTTTCGGGCGGAAGCCGCCAAGGCAGCTCGGTCATCCACTCGAGATAAGTATGCAGCATGGAATATTCGCTCGACGCGGGGGGCATCCTCTGGAGGCGCTGCAACTCCTTGCGTGCCTGTGCCTCGACTTCATCAGGCATTCCGACCTTGTCGATCGCCTCGCTCAACTTCGCAATTTCCGGATCGTCCTCTTCGGTTTCTCCGAGTTCCTTCTGTATCGTTTTCAATTGTTCGCGCAGTAGAAACTTACGTTCCCGATCCTCAAGCTGCTCCTTCGTGCGTTCGCCGATTTCATGCGAGAGCCTGAGCACTTCGATGCGGCGTGACAGAATCTGGAGCACCTTTTGCAAGCGTTCTTCCGTGCTCACGGTTTCAAGCAACATCTGCTTTTCATTCACCTCGGTGTCAAGGAGACTGGCAACAATGTCGGCGAGATGCGAGGGCGCGCGCGCAGCTTGCAGAGCGTGGGCAAGCTCCGCGGGGACCCCCGGCAACAGCGCCAGGATCTCGACCGCCCGCTCCCTTAGCTGCATGGCAAGCGCTTCGGCCTCGGTTGATACTTCAGCCGGGTCCCCGATGCGGCGGATCTTGGCGGCCAAGAAGGGATATCCCTCCACCAGCTCTTCGATAACGAACCGTTCGATTCCCTGGCATACGGCGTGCCGCAGCCCATCGGATGATGCAAGATGACGAACGACAGTCACCACGGTGCCCATGATGAACAATGCATCCAGACCCGGGTCATCCACCGCTGGATCCCGCTGTAAAACAATGCCAAGCGAGACATGAGCCTTTAGCGCATGGTCCACCGCGGCAATTGATTTCGCGCGTCCAACAGTGATAGCCGTTAAGACGTGCGGAAATAATACGACGTTGCGCATGGGAACGAGCGCGATTACGTCCTCGGGTAAGTCGTGTCTGGCTACAATAAGCTCTTCCACGGCAGCCTCCGGGTTATGGATACGATTTATGGATCACTTTCATATAAAAGAATCGGAAGCTCCACGGTTCGCCGATTTCGGGGGATTCACCGAGGAAATCACCGAGGAAATGGATAACGTGTCAGTTCAGTCTAGCATGGGGTAACCTTACGTCAACCAGCCACAGCTTGCGCGCTGCCCTAGCCAAGCGCTGATATACCAATCCTTTTGCGAGCCAGGCTATGATCTCCTACAATCAATTTGCAGAATTGCCAGGCAAGCTCAATAATCGGTCCTCAGTTGTTTCATTTTTTACTCGGGAGTTTCGACTTGAAAATCAAATCGACGGTAGACGAGGTGCTTTCGCGCATTCCCGGCCCTGTAACCCCGGAGTGGCCGATGGGAGAACGTTTTGCCATCGCGCTTGCCCATGGCTCCATGTCCGTGGAGTATTACGCTCCGGTCGACAGCGATCCACAAACGCCTCATGATCAGGACGAAGTCTATTTCATCCATAAGGGCACCGGCGAGCTCGTTATTGACCGGGCTCGCCACCCGTTCAGCGCGGGGGATTGCCTCTTTGTAGGCGCCCACGTTGAGCATCGGTTCGAGAACTTTTCCAAGGACTTTGGAACATGGGTCGTGTTCTGGGGACCCAAAGGTGGAGAAAGAGAGGGTAGAGAAAATAGGGCGGAGAAAGAGAGAATAAAGAACCGTGAACAATAGTTGGATCAATCTGTTCGGCAGGTGATCCGACCACCGCCATTGGGAGATGCGCGGACAAGGATAGTACGCCTTTGGAGAACGAACGAGTCATGAAAAAGCTTCCTCTGGATCAGCTCGGGCCTCATGAGTCATCTCCCGGCATGGTGGACTTTGTCGTATTGTTGCCACGGATTTCCGAAGAAAACCCCTTTATGACGATTTGCCCAGGATTACTTCAATGACCTTGGTGTAAGTACTGACTTCAAC
This sequence comes from uncultured beta proteobacterium, assembly GCA_963786735.1. Taxonomy (GTDB): domain Bacteria; phylum Pseudomonadota; class Gammaproteobacteria; order Burkholderiales; family Nitrosomonadaceae; genus Nitrosospira. The sequence goes on along the minus strand of CAWBAF010000029.1, from coordinate 16,498 downwards.
CGCCCGTAGACCCGCGATTTCTTCTACAGTGCGAATCGCGCCCGTCTCAGGAAATAAGGCTCGAAAACAAGATTGGCATAATGCGCGGCGGAGTATAGAATTGCCGACAACATGAGCAAGCGCCGCCACATCTACGCGATGATGTTCGCATTGCTCGTCAGCATGCTGACGAACGCATTTGGTTGGGCTTTTAATGGGGAAGTGTTTGCTCATGAGCTCGATCATGAGCACCATGTCCTCTCTCTGGACCCGGCAGCGCATCTTGAGGCGCATCAGAATGCCGTTGCTACCGATGAAGGTCATCTGGATGCGGCGACGCATCTCTGCCTTCATGCCGCTGGGCAATATCAACCGTTTTTCTTCACTGCCCCTCCGCTTGTTCCCGCTTCAGACGGTGCGGAAGTACCGAGCGTGTTTGTCTCCAATACCTTTCCTGAATCCGTTCCAGATTCTCCGCTTCATCCCCCAAGAAACACCTCCACAAGCTAGCGCTTCAAGTTGCGCCGGATGTAATCCTTGACGTTGCCCTGGGCAGATCAACTCGCTCAGATCTACGCCTAGCCACATCCACTGTGCAGGCTTGCCGCATTTCATCTGCGCGTCGGTTCGTTTATCCCACAGCTGACAGCGGCAGTTGAGTTAACGCATATATTTGCGGAGGATTTCCATGGACTTTACCGTTCTGCTCGCGGTGTGCCGGCTCTTCGTGCCGGTCGCAGCGTTTCTTCTGGCATTTGGTTGCACATCCACGGCCATGGCCCAAGACACTTTCTCGGGAATTTTGCCTGCCAGAGATCTGGATCACAACTTCACTCAAACTCTGCCAGAGGAAAAGAGAGATCTCACTCTACGCGAGGCCGTGTTTCTTACGCTGCAGCGTAATCCCGAGCTGGCGGCCTTCGCCAAGGAAATGCGCGCACTTGAAGGAGCAACCCTTCAAGCCGGGCTGCTACCAAACCCTGAGTTATCCCTGAACGTTGAGAATATAGGAAATACTCAGCCGCTTACAGGCGATATCAACTCTCAAAAGTCAGTGGCACAGGAAGTTGTCCAGCAAATCAGCACTATTCGTATCTACCAGCTCATCGAGCTCGGAGGGAAACGCGCCGCGCGGGTTAGTGCAGCGTCGTTGGGTGAAGCACTGGCGGGGCAAGACTATGAAGTAAGACGAGTGGAATTCATCGCCCGGGTAGCAAACGTGTTTACCGAAGTGCTCGCGGCGCAGGAACGCCTGCGATTTGCAGAGGAGAGTCAGCAACTGGCTCAGCGTGTAGTGAACGCGGTGGCAAAGCGCGTCCAGGCCGGTAAGGTGCCTCCCATTGAGGAAACAAGGGCCGCGGTGGCACTTTCCACTACGCAGATCGAGCTTGAGCAGGCGAAGCGGGATCTGGCGGTGGCGCGCAAGCAGCTAGCTCTGCTGTGGGGAAACGCTTCCCCACATTTTAGCAAGGCGCTGGGAAACCTTGAATCATCCGTTACTCTGCCGCCTTTCGAGGCGCTTGCAGAACGCGTTCTCGCCAGCCCCATGGCGCTGCGCGCCATGAAAAATATAGAACAGCGCAAGGCGCTGCTGGAGGTGGAGCAGACACGGCGCATTCCGAACCTCACCGTTCAAGCCGGCGTCGTTCACCACGCGCAGCTTGGAGGTAATACCGCTGTAGCTGCCGTGATATTGCCACTGCCATTGTTCGACCGCAACCAGGGCAATATCCAGCAAGCCCATCAACGCGTGGACAAGGCGGTTGATGAGCAGGCGGCCACCGGGTTGCGACTTCGAACAGAGCTTACCCAGGCCTATGAGGCATTGTCAGCCGCACAGAGGGAAACCGGCATCTTGCGCGACGAGATAATACCCGCAGCAAAGAGTGCCTTCGAAGTCATCAATAAAGGCTACGAATTGGGCAGGTTTGGCTTTCTCGAAGTGCTGGATGCGCAGCGTACCCTATTTCAAAACCAGATCTTGTATGTCCGTGCGCTTGCGAACTACCAGCGCCTGGTCAATGAAATCGAACGTTTGATTGCAGCACCGATTGATGTCGCGTTGAGTGGCGTAGTGAACCCCTCGGCCATTAATAGCCATAATGCGAACGCAGCCTTAAGGAGTGGACTGTGAATAAACGGCAAACGATGGCAATAGCTGTTGTAATCGCCATAGGGGTTGTGTTGGGTGCGTTGATTCTTACTCTGGACAAAATGCCATCAACCTCGGCTAATACCGCGCGTGAAATGCCTGAAACCAAGGACAAACCAAGGGGATCAAGCGATACGGAGCTCCAACCGGATACTGTGCCCGTGAAGGGTCCCAAGGGCGGGAAGCTGTTTACGAGCGATGGCTTCAGCGTAGAGGTCACCATCTTTGAAACGGGGGTGCCACCCCAGTTCCGGCTTTATCTGTATGAGAATGGCAAACCGCTTCCCCCGAGCTCCGCCCCTGTAACACTCACACTATCTCGTCTCGGTGCTTCTGCGCAAATATTCAAATTCACTCCACAGGCTGATCATCTGCTCGGTGATCAAGTGGTGGAAGAGCCTCATTCATTCGATGTGGCAATTACCGCCAGCCGCAATGGTAAAACTTACCGCTGGGGCTATAGCCAGGTGGAAGCGCGCGTGGAGATGCCGGACGAGATGCTGAAGAGCACCGGTGTCGAAATACACACTGCCGGGCCAGCGACAATCAAGCCTACCCTCAGGCTGCCCGGCGAGATTATCTTCAATGAGCACACCATTGTACAGGTCGTGCCGCGTTTGCCTGGCATAGTACTGGCTGTTTATGGTCATCATGGCCAGCAGGTGAAAAAAGGCGACGTGCTGGCAGTCATTGAAAGCCAGATGCTCGCGGAATTGCGTAGCCAATATCTCGTGGCCAAAAAGCGATTAGGGCTGGCGCAAACCACCTTCGATCGGGAAAAGCGGCTATGGGAAGAGAAAATCTCTGCCAAGCAGGATTATCTTGCCGCCCAGGCGTCATTGAATGAAGCCGAAATTGCGGTGGATCTCGCAGCGGTAAAGCTGCGCTCACTGGGGGTGCGGCCTGAGTCGCCATTTGGGAAGGATCTGGCACGCTACGAAATTCAAGCTCCGATCGCGGGGCTCATCACTGCCAAGGCTATCGCACAGGGCCAGACGATCAAGGCGGACGACAATATTTATACCATTGCCGACACATCTACGGTCTGGGCAGCAATCACGGCTTATCCAAAAGATCTGGCGGTGCTCAAGGTCGGACAAAAGGCGGCCGTGAAGGCAACCGCGTTTAATGTCCAGGGCGAGGGTGCTGTCACCTATATCACTACGCTGATCGAAGGACAAACCCGAACTGCCACAGCACGGGTGGAGCTTGATAACAAGGACGGCAAGTGGCGGCCTGGCATGTTCGTAAACGCTGAGATGGCAACCGAGGAAACTCCTGTGCCCGTCGCGGTATCGGTTGACGCCCTTCAGACAATACGTGATTGGACAGTAGTATTCGGCCGTTACGGTGAATACTTCGAAGCGCGTCCTCTGGAGCTGGGGCGAAGCGACGGCGAAATGATTGAAGTAATCAAGGGCCTGTCCGCTGGAGAACAGTACGCCGCGGGTAACAGCTTCGCCATTAAAGCCGAGCTGGGCAAGTCCGGCGCGAGCCACGACCATTAAATAGGTTAACTGTCATGTTCGAATGTATTTTGCGAATATCCATATACCAGCGCGGGCTCGTCCTGATAGCCGTGCTGGGAATGGCCATGCTCGGCGTCTACAGTTATCAGAACCTGTCCATTGATGCGGTGCCCGACATTACTAACGTGCAGGTACAGGTCAATACACGGGCGCCCGGCTATTCACCCATTGAAGCGGAACAGCGCGTCACCTTCCCAATCGAGACGATTATGGCCGGGCTTCCGAATCTGCACTACACCCGCTCCATCTCGCGCTATGGGCTTTCTCAGGTCACGGTTATTTTCGAGGACGGCACTGATATTTATCTTGCCCGGCAGTTGGTGAGTCAACGGATCCAGGAAGCAAGAGACAGGCTGCCTGCCGGTGTCGAGCCAACGATGGGACCTATCTCCACCGGCCTGGGCGAAATATTCATGTGGACCGTCAATGCTGAGAAAGATGCAAGAAAAACAGACGGTACCTCATATAACCCGACGGACCTGCGTGAAATCCAGGACTGGATCATCAGGCCCCAATTGCGCACCGTTCGAGGTGTAACCGAGGTCAATTCAATCGGCGGCTTCGTCAAGCAGTTTCACGTTGCGCCCTATCCTGACAAGCTGATCTCTTTCGGTTTGACGCTACAGGATGTGATAGCGGCACTGGCCCGCAACAACCTCAATGTCGGGGCCGGTTATATCGAAAAAAGCGGCGAACAGTACTTGGTGCGGTTACCGGGACAGGTCACCGATCTGGATGAGATCGGCAACATTATTCTCGGTTCCAGATCGGGGATACCCATACGCGTTAAAGATGTTGCGGATATCCTTATAGGCAAGGAATTGCGCAATGGCGCCGCTACGCAAAATGGTAAAGAGGTGGTTATCGGCACGGTGCATATGCTGATCGGCGAAAACACCCGTGCCGTTTCCCAAGCGGTTGAAAAAAAACTGCTGGAGATCAATCGCAACCTGCCTGATGGCATTGTTGCAACCCCTGTCTATAACCGCACGATCCTGGTCGATAAGACCATTCGAACAGTCGCGACCAATCTGTTTGAAGGTGCCGTATTGGTCATTGCAGTGTTATTCGTGTTTCTAGGCAACCTGCGTGCGGCGATCATCACTTCGCTTGTGATCCCGCTCTCGATGCTGTTTACCTTCAGCGGAATGGTAGCCAACCATGTCAGCGCAAATCTGATGAGCCTGGGAGCGCTCGATTTCGGCCTCATCGTGGATGGCGCCATCGTCATTGTTGAAAACAGTATCAGACGGCTAGCTCATGAGCAAACGCGACTCGGGCGTGTCCTGGTACCGGCTGAGCGTTTCGCAGTGGTGTTCGATGCAAGTCGGGAAGCACGACGAGTGCTCATATATGGTGAACTGATTATCATGGTGGTTTATCTTCCCATCTTCGCCCTGACGGGTGTGGAGGGAAAAATGTTTCATCCCATGGCCTTCACGGTCGTAACCGCGCTGCTGGGGGCGATGATACTCTCAGTAACGTTTGTTCCGGCGGCGGTGGCACTATTCCTCTCAGGCAAGGTAGCTGAAAAAGAAAGTCCGGCGGTGACCGGAGCGAAGAAAGCCTACCTCCCTGCCCTGAGCGCAGCAATGCGCAACAAGGGCCTCACCGTGACAATGGCTATTGTAATTGTGATGTTATGCGGACTGCTGACGACTCGTATGGGCAGCGAATTCGTGCCCAGCCTCAACGAGGGAGATATTGCCCTGCATGCGCTGCGTATTCCCGGCACCAGCCTGACGACCGCCATCGAAATGCAGGACGAACTGGAGAAGAAAATTAAGACATTTCCCGAAGTGGAAAGGGTTTTCTCCAAGATCGGCACCGCCGAGATTGCGACTGACCCCATGCCGCCGAGTGTCGCAGATACCTTTATCATTCTCAAACCACCCGCTGAATGGCCAGGGCCGCATAAGACAAAACCCGAATTGATAGCGGCAATGGAACAGGCAGTGCGGAACGTGCCGGGAAACAATTATGAATTCACCCAGCCGATACAGATGCGTTTCAATGAATTGCTTTCAGGTGTGCGAGCGGACGTCGCGGTAAAAGTCTTCGGCGATGACATGGGCACCCTTCTCACCGTAGGTGAACAGATCGAAGGAATCATCGAAACTGTTCCGGGCGCGGCGGACGTTAAAATCGAACAAATCACCGGGTTGCCCGTGCTTTCCATTCAGATGGATCGAGCGAAAATGGCGCGCTATGGTTTGAACGTGGCGGATGTTCAGGATGCGGTATCCATTTCTGTGGCAGGAAGAGTCACCGGTACCATTTACGAAGGCGACCGGCGTTTTGAGCTGCAGGTGCGGCTACCGGAACAGCAGCGGGGCGATGTGGAAGCCCTCAAGCGCTTGCCTATCCGGATTCCTGCCGCAAGCGCAAGCACAGGTGCAGGCACGGCGGTAAATCCTGCCCTGCCCGCCTATGTTGCCTTGGGCGAGGTGGCTAATTTTGAGGTTGTCCAAGGCCCCAATCAGGTTAGCCGCGAAAACGGCAAACGCAGAGTCGTTGTTACCGCAAATGTACGCGGCCGCGATCTCGGCTCATTCGTGAACGAGGCAGAAACGCTTATCGCTGAGCAAGTGGACATCCCTCCTGGATACTGGGTAACGTGGGGAGGGCAATTCGAGCAATTGATTTCTGCCGCCCAGCGCCTTCAGATCGTGATACCGCTGGCTCTCGGACTGATCTTTGTTCTTCTCTACTCGATGTTCGGCAACATTCGTGACGGGTTGCTGATGTTTACCGGCGTTCCGTTCGCGCTCAGCGGCGGAGTATTGGCACTTTGGTTGCGCGACATCCCCGTGTCCATTTCTGCCGCGGTAGGGTTCATCGCCCTGTCGGGGGTGGCGGTGTTGAATGGCCTCGTCATGCTGGCGTTCATCCGTGACTTGCGGGAGAAGGGGTTTACTCTGGATGATGCCATTCAAACCGGCGCCCTCATAAGGTTGCGCCCGGTGCTCATGACGGCGCTGGTGGCAGCACTCGGATTCATTCCCATGGCGCTAGCCACTGGCACCGGTGCGGAAGTGCAGCGGCCACTGGCGACGGTGGTGATCGGCGGCATTCTTTCCTCCACGGCATTGACCCTGCTTGTCTTGCCGGTGCTCTATCGGCTTGCCCACGCGCACGATAAGGTTACCAATGCCCCGGCGGAAAGACCCCCCGAGTTATTGGGGGTCATGGGTAATGAATCAGTGAGGGCATCATCGAGCACTTCATGATCTGGGAGCTTTGCCAACAACAATCCATGCACGCGACAGCTGCGTGGTCGGGTCGCCACCTGTCCCGTTTTCAATCTTGCCATGTTGTTTCACGTTCATGTGTTTGCCGTGGATGAGCTATCCTGCGGCGTGCTGTCATCCGGGGGAAGTATTTTCGGGCTCGCGAGCACCTTATCGATGCGCTTTCCATCCATATCCACGATCTCAAAAACCCACTCCTCCCATTCGCAGCGGTCGCTGGTCCGTGGTAATCTTCCCGCCAGTAGCATCACCATCCCACTTAGTGTGTTGTAACGTCCTTTTTCCTCTTCAGGCACCTCCGTCAGGCCAAGCCGATCCTTTAATTCGGGAATGGGAATCAAGCCGTCGAGCAGCCACGTTCCATCATGGCGTCTTACGGCCCATGCGTCTTCAGGGCGATGGGGCTTGAACTCTCCCGTGATTGCCTCCATGACGTCTTGCAGGGTGACGATCCCTTGTACTTCACCATATTCGTCAATGATGAAAGCCAGATGGGCGGCAGAATTTTTGAAGTTTTCCAGTAATTCCATTCCGGTCAGTGATTCCGGAACAAATACGGGTGGCTGTAAACGTTCGGTCAAGTTTGGCTCCTTGCCGTGTATGGTTTGGATGAGAATCTGCCGTGCGCTCGCTACCCCCAGCACGTTTTCCCAGTTTCCGTCTATTACGGGAAAGCGAGAATGCTCGCTGGCCTCTATCCTTTTCAGATTGACTTCCAGCGGATCCTCGATATCCAGGTACACTACCTCGCTACGCGGAACCATCAGGGAGGCAATCTGACGGTCGTCCAGGCGGAAGACATTCCGCACCATTTCATGCTCCTGATGCTCGATGACCCCGGCGCTGGATCCTTCCGCGAGCACCATGTTGATTTCCTCCTGCGTTACAGTCGTTCCGCCCTTCTCTTTGATACCAAGAATACCCAGTATCAATTGGGTCGAGCCGCCCAATAGTTTTACAAAGGGCTTGGAGACCGTGGCTAGCAGCAGCATGGGGCGCGCCACCATGCGCGCTATTGTCTCTGGATTAATCTGCCCCAAGCGCTTGGGCACGAGTTCGCCCAACACGATGGAAAAATAAGTAATACTGACAACGACGATTCCGGTTGCCAGGTAGTCAGATACGGGATCCGGCACCCCGATCGTTTCTAACCAGATACTGAACGGCCGTGCCAGCACTGCTTCGCCGAAAACACCATTCAAAATCGCGATCAGGGTAATGCCGATTTGTATTGTGGAAAGGAAACGGTTTGGATCTTCACCGAGTTGAATTGCAGCGGCCGCACCAGCATCGCCCGCCTGAGCCAGAGCCTGAAGCTGAGCCTTGCGTGCGATGATTAACGCAATCTCTGACATGGCAAAAACGCCGTTGATAAGAATAAGGACAAACAATATTGCGATTTCCATGTATTTTTTGAAAAGCTCCGATAGGATAAAAGTTTATTTTCAGCATAATAAACTACAGCCTGATCCGCCAGGTGCTTGCTAAGGCAAGCCGCGCGAACAGGAGTTGCATCCGTGCCCGGGGGAAACGGGAAGATTTGAACCAACGGTCTCTATAAGTTCGCGTCCGAAATCTCCCGCAACAGCATCGAGTGCTCCCCCCGATTGCCCCAACCATTGGCCCTATACTGATCGGGTTGAGCATTTAGTTTCGGGTATTTAGGTTAAAATGTTTTTTTCCGGCCATTTATTCCAATGAAAAAACCCCGTGCATCTCATCGCACCAGGTCTCCCCGCATTGTTCAGGAGCTTGTCCGGCTTGCGGTGGGACTTGCAGCGTCCGGCAGTAGAATCGAAGATGTGTTCTGGGAAAACCGGCTTGCGGGAAAGATACGTGCCCAACTGCGCACAGGCGACGATCAAAACCTCGAAGCCGCCCTGGACCAGCTCTATGACTACGATCCGGTGGCCTACGGCGAATTTATCTATGCAATTGAAGCCGCGATCGAGTGTGCCACCGTGACTCGTGGCGATCGTAGTGATGACGTACTGATGTTTGCCATCCCCATATTGACCTGGTCGCGGTTCTCAATCCCCTCAGGGCCAATGTCTGAAAATGTGATCGCCGACCTTCGGATGAAGGTGCAACAGTTCGTGCTCATGGCGGATACCCAGTTTGTGCTTGCTGATTGTCTCTTTAGTCCGGATCAACTGCCCCGTGGCTATCATCTGACTCATGAGCTGGCGGGCAAACTGTGGGCAGCTGCACTGGCGGGAGAACCCTTATTGCATATGAATCCCCGCCATTTGGCGGAAACCGGACGTTTCCTGTCGGACACACGTTATGTGCTCGGGGCAGTGACGGTCCCCCAAGGCAAACCCATGTTCCGCTGGCAGGCGGAGGGAGCGGGGGACGGCGAGCGGCCTGGCATTTCGCGTGAATCGAAATCGCGGAAGGACGAGATCCTGGACCCCTGGCATAGCGAAGCTGCGGAGGCCATGCGTCCCCTATTCCAGGGGTGCGCGTTTGAGGTCCTGAGCCCCGAGGGTTTTTTTTCCGCCTGGCGCATGGCCGATCGGCTCGCACGGCCGTACGCCATGCACGCGACCGTGAATTTTCTGCATTCAAGCCTGAACATCCCCCCGGCAGGATTACGCGCTGTCGTTGCTCCTTTTTACGATCAGTGGCTGGAGGAGTACCGTATAAGTTTTACACTTAAGGATCGCGATAATGTGCTCTACGGCCTCGTCTGGGCGCTAGTTGGCGATGAGGATGAGAATTCCGACATCGTCAGGCAAATTGAAACGACCTTGCGTGAATGCGGTGTGACGGAAATAAACGTGCTGGAAAATCGGTTTATCCTGGAATATTGCGAAGATTGTGGCGCACCGCTATTCCCGAACCCCGAAGGTGAGGTGGTGCATGCAGAATTTCCGGAAGAAGGCGAACCTATCCCGATTCACCTTCATTGAGCCAACGCGGTAACGGAGATAAAGATTGGAAAAGACGATCAAATCCGAGCAAGAATGGAAAGCACAGCTCACGCCGCAACAGTATTATGTATGTAGGGAAAAGGGAACGGAACCGGCTTTCACCGGCGAGTACTGGAACTGCCACGAGAGCGGCTTATACCGCTGTGCCTGCTGCGGCTCTCCGCTGTTCGATTCCAGTACCAAATTCGACTCGGGTACTGGCTGGCCTTCATTCTGGCAACCCATTGATCCGGCCAATATCGCTTCGGAACAGGATAACAGCTTTCACATGCGCCGGACAGAAGCCATGTGCTCCGGGTGCAACGCACATCTGGGACATATGTTCGAGGATGGTCCTTTACCCACCGGTTTGCGTTATTGCATCAACTCGGCCGCACTCAAGCTCGATCGGGAAAGCAGAAAGAAATAAAGGCGTCTCGCGTGTGCATTCGCTTTTTTCCCATAATTGCTGGGCTCGTCTGAAGCCCGTACTATTCGCTAAGGCTTATGAAATTCTTCTTTGATCTGTTTCCGGTAATCCTGTTTTTTGTGACGTTCAAAACTTATGGCATATATGCCGCCACCGCGGTTGCCATCGCAGCCACGTTCGGTCAGATTGGCTGGGTTTGGTTTAAGCACCGCAAGGTCGATACCATGCTTTGGGTCAGCCTGGTCATTATTGTAATTTTTGGAAGCGCGACGCTGATTCTGCAAGACGAGACATTCATTAAATGGAAACCTTCAGTGCTCTACTGGCTATTCGCGGTGGCGCTGCTTTTGGCACAGGCAGTTTTCAAGAAGAATTTGATCCGCGTAATGATGAAAGAACAGATTATTCTGCCCGAACACGTGTGGGCACGCGTGAATGCAAGCTGGGCTGGCTTCTTCGCCCTGATGGGCGCAGCAAATCTCTATGTCGCATTCAATTATTCCACTGAGGCCTGGGTCAATTTCAAGCTCTTCGGTTTTATGGGACTGATGCTTGCGTTTGTCGTGCTGCAAGGATTGATGCTGGCAAGGTATATGGAAGACAAAGAGGATAAGGAAACCTGATGCTCTACGTCATAAACGGTGAAGATGTTCCCGATAGTATGGAAAAGCGGATGTCTGTCCGACCCGCTCATTTGGCGCGGATACAGGCATTGCAGGAAGAGGGCCGGCTTATTCTGGCCGGACCGTATCCTGCCATAGATAGCCCCGACCCTGGCCCGGCCGGATTTTCCGGCAGCCTGATTGTGGCTGAATTCGATTCGCTGGAAGCCGCACAAGGATGGGCAGGCGGCGATCCATATGTCGCTGCAGGCGTTTACGCGAAGGTGACGGTAAAACCGTTCAGGAAAGTTTTGCCGTCCTGAGGAACCGCTGAACAAATCCACGGGCCGCTTGCTGGTAAAATTGGGATGATCACAAGGCGTGCGACGAAGGCCGTAGCCGGCCTACAACGCAAGAAGCGCAACGCTGTGCGCCCTGAGGGGTCGTCCGAGGGGCTCCTGAAAGGGGATCGGGCAGTGGAGGGGATGCCACGACCGCATTATGATGTATGTCGGGCGCCGCATCCCGCCTGGGGAAGCTCCCTGCAGCGCAGGGCGAGGGTCCCGCAAAGCGGGATCGCCAGCGAAGGGGATGCTACGACCGGGTTCGTTAAACTTCGCCACCTCCAAGCTGCCCGCTCTAGGCCGCATCTTCCTCCGGAAGACACTGCTTCGCCTACGCGGTCGCGCCATTTGCGTTGTCGCCTTTCGCGCCATCCCATCCCGCAAAGCCAGCATCGCGCCCGTGCGGGATTTATTCAGAGGACTCCTGATGACCACAGTCGAACTTATTACGCAAAAGCTCGCCGTTCTCTTTCCGGAGCGAATCATAATAACGGATGAGAGCGCCCGCCACGCCGGTCACGCCGGCGCCAAGGGCGGCGGCGGGCACTATGTTCTCACCATCGTATCTGCAAAATTTGAAGGAAGATCAGCCTTGGAAAGACATCGGCTCGTCTACGACGCTCTGCAGGAGATAATGCGTAAGCATATTCACGCGTTGAGTGTAAAAGCGTATACTCCCGAAGAATTTGATCTGATTCTGACCCACTGACAAGGAAGCCCTATGCATTTTAAAAGAATTGCTCCACTCATGGCGCTCGGCGTTTTCAGCCTGATTGCTGCAACAGCTGTTCAGGCTCAATCCACGGCGACGTCAACGACGGCCAAGGTAAACGGCGTATCAATCCCTCAGTCTCGTCTCGAATTCGTAATGAAGGCGCGTGCGACGCAAGGCCAGCCCGACACGCCCGAAGCCCGGAAGACGTTGCGCGACGACCTTATATCCGAAGAAGTCATCGCTCAGGACGCACTAAAAAAAGGACTCGATAAAGATCCGGATTTCGCCGCCCAGCTCGACATGGCCCGGCAATCGGCCCTGGTCAGGGCATATCAGGTCGACTATGTGAAAAACCATCCCGTCAGTGATGAGGAGCTTCAAAAGGAATATGAAACCCTGAAAGCCCAGATGGGGGACAAGGAGTACAAGGCTCACCACATTCTCGTGGGAAGCGAGGCCGAAGCCAAGGATATCATTGCAAAAATCAAGAAGGGCGCCAAGCTTGAAAAGATCGCCCAGGAAAAATCACTGGACACGGGGAGCAAGAGCAAAGGGGGCGAACTCGACTGGAGCCCAGCGGCAAACTATGTTCAGCCCTTCGCGGAAGCCCTGACCAAGCTGAACAAAGGCCAGCTTACTGAGCAGCCTGTAAAAACCCCCTTTGGCTGGCACGTGATCCGCCTGGATGACGTCCGCCCCCTGAAAATTCCTCCGCTGGAGGAAATAAAGGCAAATCTGGCGCAACGCGTACTGCAACGGCAATTTGCGGCACACGTGATGGACCTTCGTTCCAAGTCGAAGATAGAATAACCGCGCGGTTTGACTCTGAGCAACCTCCTTTTATCACCCGCAGACCACCAGGACACCGGCCTGCGGGTGGAATCGGCCGCATTCCTGTTGTTTCACTCGTTACTTCATTTACGCTTTTTCCCCTTTATCAATTCATTACCCGAGCTGTTCTCTTCCTGTATAAACATAATGGGTAACGCTAATTCTGCCTGGTTACTCAAGTAACGATTCGCATCCTCGGCGCCAAAGCGCACAACAGCTCATAGCCGACCGTGCCGGCTGCCTGCGCTACCTCTTCCACTGGTAAGCCTTTTCCCCAGAGCGTCACCGGACTGCCTACTCCCGCATCCGGCACCCCACTCAAATCCACATGCAGCATATCCATCGAAACGCGTCCAAGGATACGGGTGCGCCTGTTATTGACCAACACGGGCGTGCCGGTAGGGGCGTGGCGCGGGTATCCGTCGGCGTAGCCACCCGCGACAATTCCGACCCGCATCGCCCGATCAGCGTGAAAAATATGGCCATAACCGATTCCATCGCCCGGCTTGAGCGCTTGCACAGCGATGACCCTGCTGGATATCGTCATCGCCGGACGTAAATCCAGCTCGGCTGCGCTCGTCCCAACGAGAGGGGACCCGCCATACAGCATGATACCGGGCCGTACCCAATCGGCATGTGTGTCCGGGTAGCATAAAACCGCAGCGGAATTGGCCAGCGAACAGGAAAGATGACGGCCCGCTGCAACTCCCCCGAAGCGTTTTAACTGCCGCGCCATACTTTCGCGTCCGTCAATTTCGTCAGCGCGAGAGAAGTGAGTCATTAGCGTTATATCTCCGACTGCATGGCTGCCTCTGAGCGTTTCGAGGACGACCGAACACTGGTCGGGGGTAAACCCAAGACGGTTCATGCCCGTATTAACTTTTAGAAATATGTCCGGTTTAAACCTGCCACGGGAGTTATACGCGCATAACATGCTCAGCTGTTCATGGTTGTGGATAACGATACTTAACTGATACTGCTCGATCAACGCCAATTCTTCAATGGAAAAAAAACCTTCGAGCAATAAAATCCTTTGTCGATAGCCTGCCTCCCGGAGCCGAACTGCGGCATCCAGTTCGAGCATGGCAAAGCCATCCGCACGGTTGAGAGCCCCTGCCGCCCGCAATAATCCGTGACCATAAGCATCAGCCTTGATCACCGCCATCACACGCGATCTGGGCGCAAGACGGCGAACTACGGACAGGTTATGTTCGAGCGCGGAGAGGTCAATGAGCGCCTGGATAGGTCGCGACATCAGTAGCTGTATTTACCGCGAAATAAGATGTGATCTGTTGGGGCCAGGAAAGGTCATTTGCCCGCATAGCACTTCGTAAAGGCAAGGATGGGCATTGTATAATCCGGATTGCACAACGAACGGTTTTTGGAGGGGATAGCTTGAAACGCGGATTTTATACCATCATGGCAGCGCAGTTTTTTTCTTCACTGGCAGATAATGCGCTGCTGGTCGTCGCCATTGCGCTCCTGGTCGAGTTGCATGCTCCCGATTATCTCACTCCGATGCTCAAGTTCGTGTTTGTTCTATTCTACGTAATTCTTGCCCGATTCGTCGGCGCGTTTGCGGACTCGATGGCGAAGGGGCGGGTCATGCTTATCAGCAACACGATAAAGATCGCGGGATGCACACTGCTCTTCCTTGCATCCCAACAGTATTCTGCGCTCGCCGCTTATGCGGTTGTCGGACTGGGAGCCGCAGCCTATTCGCCTGCAAAATACGGCATTCTTACCGAGCTGTCGCCCCCGGAAAAACTGGTCATCGCCAATGGATGGATCGAAGGCCTGACCGTGGCTTCAATTGTGCTGGGAACAGTAATTGGCGGACTGCTGATTTCACCCGCGGTTTCCGCTGTGTTTCTCTCTTTCGACTTCCCTGTAATTGAAACGGGAGTAGATACGGTGCCGGAGGCCGGGATTCTGCTTATTGCAATATTTTACACAATCGCCGCCATTTTTAATCTTTACATTCCCAATACAGGTGTCGACCACCGCATCCTAAAAAAAAATCCCGTGTTCCTGGTCCACGAATTCGCGCATTGTATGAAATTGCTTTGGATGGATAAGCTCGGTCAAATATCGCTGGCCGTCACCACGCTTTTTTGGGGAGCGGGAGCGACGTTACAATTTATCGTGTTGAAATGGGCGGATGCGGCCCTTGGTTACCCGTTAAGCAAGGCCGCACAGCTACAGGGCGTCGTGGCTGTGGGAATTGCGATAGGGGCAGTCATCGCGGCGCGTTTGGTATCATTGCGCGATCGGTAAAGGTAATTCCTCTCGGTATCGCCATGGGCATTGTAGTCATGGCCATGATCCTGGCGCGCGATCTCTGGATCGCCCTTATCCTCCTGGTATTGATCGGTAGCCTGGCGGGATTTTTCGTGGTGCCGATGAATGCGCTCTTGCAGCACCGGGGGCACATCCTCATGGGGGCGGGCCATTCTATCGCGGTGCAGAATTTCAACGAGAACCTGAGCATTCTCAGCATGCTGGGACTGTACGCGATACTGGTGAGCTTCGATGTCCATGTTTATACCGTTATCATCCTCTTCGGCCTGTTCGTCGCCGTCATCATGGCGCTTATTCGCCAGTGGCATCTGCGCAACCAGAGCATCGAAGATTCGCTTCATCTGATTGGAGCTCATAAAGGACATTAGGGCCTGTTAATATTTATTTCGTGCGCAACCCGAAGGGACGGGCAGATTTCCTCCAGCCCTTCGTTACCCGCCGCTTACAGAGGCTCACTCTGCCGCGCGGCTCGTGCTTCGTGCTGGACGAAATCCGTCGCCGTCGCGGGTGCGAAATAAATGTTAACAGGCCCTAATACCGAAAGCTGATGCCCTACGAATATGAAGGATAACCTCAAAGCATGCTCGCCACCTGCCAAGTAAAACTCACTGATCAGGTGGGGTTCACTCTCCTACTCTCCTAGTGTGACTGGCCTGTTTGGCAGCTCATTTTCCCCACCCTCATTCCGGTGGGAAAATGTTCCTGTAGATGTTCGCCGATTGCTTCAATTCCCGCGATGACGCCGGATTCGAACTGTCCCGGGCAAAAGAGCTTTCCATTTTACGGCAGATACTTTCCCATTCGTCATTTTTTACCCTGGCGTTGACTCCCCGGTCCGCAACGATTTCAACGTGATGGTCGGCGAGCAGCAGGTAAATCAGCACGCCGTTGTTCTGCTCGGTGTCCCAGACACGCAGATGGGAAAATACCTCTACCGCGCGTTCCCGTCCGGTTTGACCCTTAAGCAAGGCTGGTGTGCCCAGTGCCGCCTCCACGGCGAGACGTATTTCGCCTTGATGGCTGATTTCCGATCTTTTAATAGCGTTTTCGATCGCCAACATCGCAGGCTCAGGAAACGTCCGCCTTACGGCCATATTACCAGTGGCAAGATGACGTGTTATTCGAGCGAAATTCACTTACCATCTCCCGGATGCACCACCGCCGCCAAAGCCACCGCCACCACCGCTGAAGCCACCTCCGCCGGAGCCGCCCCCTCCCCTGCCTCCAAAACCGCCGCCGCCGTACCATCCGCCACGACCGCCATGGTAGAAACCACCCCCAGGGCTTCCAAACAAGCCCATAAGGAACGCAAGAACAGCAATAATCAAACCTGCAATTATCGAAGAGAAGAGAAGCCAGCCGAGAAACCCCGCGGATGCACCCATGATTGTTGCGCCAATGAGGCGCCCGAACAGGGACTGCAATACTTTTCCCGCTATGAGCAGTATG
>CAWBAF010000028.1:0-62810 GCA_963786735.1 uncultured beta proteobacterium | reverse complement strand
CGCCGGCCTGCTTGCGCAGTTTACGAATGCGTGACTCCACCAGATTGCGGATCAGGAACTTTTGCAAATTGGCGCGTGCCAGCGTGAAGCCATCCCGGCGCAGCAAGTCGGTCAGCCAACCCGCGACAAACGCCTGCTTGCTGGCGTGGGTCAACGACGGCTCGGCCAGGTTGCGGCACAGCCAAGTATCCTCGCTGCGAGAAATCAGTTTTAGGACGCCCGTTAGCCCCGATGTTGCCCTTCGCCATTGCTAATAGGTCTTCAAATTGCTTTGGCGGCTCCTTAAACGACCTTGCACGCTGGGGTCTATCAAATAGTTGAAAGTTGCCCGGATCAAGATCGCACGCAAGTGCGACAGCGTGCCAAAGTCTTGATCGTTGAACAGATTGCCAAGCGTCCCAATTGGGCTTGCGAAGACCCCAAGGCCAAGTGTTATCTTCACTCATGGTTTTCTCTAAGACGCGCTTCTTTATGCCACCATGCAAGGGAATGATCTCCGCATCCGCTTTAAGCTTGTCCAGGTAATCAGCCCATTGTTGCATCATCTTGCGGCGTTCGGGCAGGTGGGCTGTGCGGTTGTAGGCGCGCCCATTCGGGTCTCTAACCGAATGGGCGAGTTGATGTTCGATAAAATCGGGGCGAAAACCGAGCACTTCATCAAGAATGGCTCGCGCCATAGCCAGGAAGCCGTGACCGCTCATTTCTTCCTTGTCTATGCCCATGCGCCGCATAGCGGCAAGGATTGCATTGTCGCTCATGGGTCGGCCATTAGTACGCGCGCCGGGGAAAATGAAGCGCCCTCTGCCAGTCAGGGCTAGCAGTTCTTTTAGTATCTCCACTGCTTGCAGTAAAAGCGGAACAATGTGCGGAGTATTAGTCTTCGGGACGGTATAGCGCCATTCCTCCCCATCAATGTCTATATCTTTCCATTCGGCTTTGCGTAGCTCACCAGGGCACATAAATACGAGCGGGGCAAGGCGCAATGCACACCGCACCATGTGGGAGCCTGTGTAGTCATCCATTGCCCGCAGTAACGCCCCTACTTGTTTGGGTTCAGTAATCGCCGCAAAATGCTCCCCTTTAACTGGGGGAAGAGCGCCCCTTAGATCAGCGGAAATATCTCTCGTGGCGCGCCCGGTTGCAATGGCATAACGAAAGACCTGCCCGCAATTACCTAATGCACGATGTGCTGTTTCCAATGCTCCCCTGCTTTCGATGCGCCGCAGCGTTGTCAGCAGTTCAGGGGAGCTATCTCGGCAATAGGCTTCTGCCTATCGACGGGAATGTATTCTGCTCGAAACGGCGCAGGATGCGCTCCCCATGGCTCGAATTCCAGGTTGAGGCATACTTGGTATACCACTCCCTAGTGATGACTTCAAAACTATTCACAGCTTTTTCAAACTTGGCGAACTTAACCGCTTTACGGTTTTCGCCTCTGGGTTAACATCGGAAGCAAGTAGTTTGCGGGCGTCATCGCGCCGATTGCGGGCTTCCTTCAAACCCACATCGGGATAGACGCCCATGGAAAGGGTTTCGCGTTTTCCGCCATAGCGGTAATCAAAAAGCCACCAGCATTTACGGTAACTCCTGTTGACGGTAACTCTGTTACCGTCAAGTTTACCGCCAGTTACCGTAGGATTTCAATAGACGAGTTTGGCGTTGTTTGGACAACAAAAAACCCGCAAGCCTTTATTCCTGCGGGTTTCTTGGATTTCTTTGGACGTTGTTAAACGTTTAATTGGTGGAGGCGGCGGGAATCGAACCCGCGTCCGCAAGCCCTCTACAGGCAGTTCTACATACTTAGCCATGTTATTTGTTTTAACCTGTCATCCGCCAACCGGCGGGCTGATGACAAGCGAGTCACCTATTGTTTAACGCCCTGTAAAGTGACCCTACCGAGCGCGATCCTCGTTAATTACCCCACTGCCTGTTGCCAAGCCCGGCGTTGAGGCCCACCGGTGCGGGGTCCAGCCGGATTTAAGCGGCTAGAGCGTAGTTTTCGTCGTTTGCGACTATTGGTTTCCAGATGTATTTACGAGGTAACTGGTCCTCGGTATGCCCTACTCTGCTTTGTAACCCACGTCGAAGCCAGGTCGCCCCCGGCATTCTGTATTACAGTTATTTAGATGATATTGAGGTGTAAGAGTTCAATGGATGGATAAACTGCCGCAACCTATAACCAATGGTCCCGTCGAGCTGCGCACCGTTGAGCCTGCGACGGTATGTACCTGATCCGGCACACTGCGCTTGGTCACTATGCCTTACCAAACTTGAGTTGCTTTATTAATTGGTTGAGGCGGCGGGAATCGAACCTGCGTCCGCAAGTCCTACGCCGGCAGCTCATCCAATCAATATGTAGCGATGTGCTTGTCTCCCATCCTCTCTGCTACCGCTTCACTATAACAGAAACGGGCTGTCAGAGATAACTGAGCAGTTCCTCCGGCCGGTCGATAAGGTATCGGGCGCCCCACGATTCAGGGGGGCTTGCGCTGCCGAGATAGCCATATCTTGCGATGATCGGCTCCATGCCGGCAGCCAAGCTGGCCTGGACGTCTCGCACATCATCGCCCAAATAAATACAGTCGGCGGGCGCGATTGAAATTGCGGCGCTTGCGGCAAACAAGGGCGCCGGATGGGGCTTGGAATGAGCGGTGTCGCCCCCGCTCACAATGCAGGCGGCACGGCTGCTCAATCCCAGCTCCTGCATTAAAGGGATAGTGAAGCGCGCGGGTTTATTGGTAACGATCCCCCAGGGAAGGTTCCTGGCATCGAGCTGATCCAGAAGTTCAGCCACTCCCGGAAACAGGCAGGTCTCGCGGCATAGGTGTTCGGCATAGAAATCGAGAAATTCAGCCCGCGTTTCGTCATACCCGATATCGCCCGGCTTGAGGTTAAGCCCAAGACCGAGCAGCCCGCGTGCACCTGCGGAAGCCTCGGTACGAATAATCTCAATGGGCAGCGGCGCCAGGCCGCGTGCGATGCGCTGGCGATTGAGCGCATAGCCGAGATCATGGGCGGTATCGGCGAGCGTTCCGTCAAGGTCGAAAAGAACAGCCCTGGTCACAGCAAATAGGGAATCAAAAGCTGAAACGATTAGAGAATTTTATCGGAATTCCCACCGAGCTGGAGTGAAGGCGGTTTGCGCTCGCCCGTTTGTGGTTCAAGCGCGAAACGCCATGATGTAGTTGACGTCAGTGTCCTGCTCCAGCGCATACACCTTGGTGATGGGGTTGTAAGTCATGCCGACGAGTTCTTCCACATTAAGTCCCGCCTCGCGGGCCATGCGTGCAAGCTCAGATGGCTTGATGAATTTTGCATAGTCATGGGTGCCTTTTGGCAGCAGGTTCAGTACGTATTCCGCGCCAATCACGGCAAAAAGGTATGATTTTGGGTTGCGGTTAATCGTTGAAAAAAACACCCAGCCGCCGGGCTTCGCGAGTTTGGCGCATGCCCTGACAATGCTTGCCGGATCAGGCACGTGCTCCAGCATTTCCATGCAGGTCACCACGTCAAAATGATGGGGCTGTTCCTTGGCTAGTGCCTCCACCGCGATCTTGCGATAAGTCACCCGCATGCCGCTTTCCAGCAAATGGAGCTTTGCCACCTTGATCGCTTTAGCGCCGAGATCAATGCCTGTGACGTGCGCCCCGCGTCCCGCCATGCCCTCCGAGAGAATACCGCCGCCACACCCTACGTCCAGGACGGTCTTTTCCGCGAGGCCGGCAAACCCGTCAATATAATCCAGGCGCAACGGGTTGATCTCATGCAGCGGCTTGAATTCGCTATTGGGGTCCCACCAGTGATGGGCCAGCTGGTTGAATTTGTCCAGCTCCAGCAGATCAACGTTCACGCCTGTTTTCCATTTATTACTCATTATTACCATGCAATTTTTGGTTGCTGGCCTTTATCCATTGTCAATCGATCGCGCCAGTAATGCGCCCGGTGCAGCAGTACGGTTTCATCAAGGGTGGTTAGCTCACCGTTATCCAGAAGCATTTTACCATTTACCCAAACATGGCTCACGTGCTCGCGACCAGCCACGTAGACAAGATGAGAGATAGGGTCATAGCACGGCGCCAATTCCAGCCCGGAAAAGTCCACGGCTGTGATATCCGCGGCTTTGCCGGGAACCAGGGATCCGGTGAGCGAGCCCAGGCCCATCGCTTTTGCGCCGTTCAGTGTCGCCATCTGCAATGCCTGCCAGGCAGGCACCGCCTGTGCCCGGCCACTCTGGCCCTTTGCAAGCAAGGCAGTCAGACGCATTTCTCCGAATATATCGAGGCGGTTATTGCTGGCCGCGCCATCGGTGCCAAGCCCCACGTTGATTCCCGCGTCCAGGAGCGCTGCCACCGGCGCCAGTCCGCTCGCAAGTTTGAGGTTGGATGAAGGACAGTGGGCCACCGAGCAGCCCTGCTGTGCCATTAACCCGACTTCATCTCCCGTGAGGTGAGCCATATGCACCCCGATGAAATTGGGACTTAGAAGGCCAAGTTTATGCAGGCGTTCCAGCGGACGTGTGCCGTGCGTTTGCAGGCTGGTCGCGATTTCCTCGCCTGTTTCATGCAGGTGAATATGGATGGGCAGGTCAAGTTGCTCGGCAAACGTGAGGATGCTGGCAAAGGATCTGTCGCTGACAGTGTAGGGCGCGTGGGGCGCGAAGCAGAAAGACAGCAAGGGATGGGAATGGAAGTCGTCACGCAAGGCCAAACCCTTTGCCAGATAATCTGCAGGATCACTGGCGTAAGCGCTGGGAAAATCAATGGCGATCATCCCGATGGTTGCCCGCATGCCTGACTCCAGCACGGCGCGAACTGAAGCTTCCGGGAAAAAATACATGTCATTAAAGCTGGTAATACCGCCTTTCAACATTTCGGCGCACGCCAGCCGCGTCCCATCGAAAACAAAACCTGAATCGACATGCCTGGTTTCCGCAGGCCAGATATGTTCATTGAGCCATTCCATCAGCGGCAGATCATCTGCAATTCCCCTCATCAAGCTCATCGCCGCGTGAGTATGCAAATTGAAAAATCCCGGTATCACCGCGTGATTGCCAAGCACAATCCTCTCATGGGGGGCGAATCGTGCGTGCGCTTCGGCGCGGGGGACAATTGCCTGGATCATGCCTCTGTCGATCGCGATAGCATGATCTTGCAGCACCGCGCGCGCTGGTTCAACGGGAATTATCCAGCGCGCCTCCAGCAGGGTATCAATTTGTGCAGGATCGTTCATATACTGAAGCTTATCAAAAAAAAACCCTGCCGGCTGGCAGGGTTTTTTAATTTCTTACTTTTATGGAGATTTACTATTATTGTCCCTTTGTAGCAGCAACTTCAACTTCAACGCGGCGGTCGGGCTGCAGGCATTCAACCAATGCCTTGGTCTTCTTGTTGCCCTTGCAGGTATCCCCGGTCACCGGATTTTCTTCACCCTTGCCGTCTGTGAATATCCGATCAGCAGGTATTCCTTTCTCTTTGACAAGGTAATTCTTGACGGACTCGGCACGACGCTGGGAAAGCTTCTTGTTGTAGGAGTCCGAGCCGATGCGATCCGCATAGCCGACTGCGATGATGGTGTCGTAGCTGTAGCCTTCGAGTTTCGAGACCAGGTCATCCAATGCCTGCTTGCCCCCAGGTCTCAAGGCGGCGCTGTTGAAGTCAAACAGCTCATCCGCGGATAACGTCACTTTTTCGGGTTCGTATACAGGAACAGGGACTGGAACTGGTTCGGGAGCAGGAGCAGGAGCCTCGACTTGTTTAACGGGCTTGGGCAGCAGATCGGGGTCGCATTCGTATGTTGCCATGGCGGGCGTCCAGTAGCCTGTGCGCCAGCAATCCCCGGAAGCATCTCTAGCCGTGTCACCGCGGCCATCACTTGCATAACCTTCAGGTTGTCCATCTGCCATCGCTGCTCCTGAAAACAGCATTGGCAGAACAGCTGCTCCAAGCAAGAGTTTTTTCACTACTGTAATTTTCATGCTATGCCCCCTTTTCAGAAAAACGTCAATTCAAATTGAACCATCCCTAAGTCCCACAAATTCAGCAGGCGAGCCACTTATTGTCTAATGGCGATTATTGCACATCTTGATTTGATTATGTATTTATAAAGCTCTTCTTGTCAAATCGTGGTGTTGCATTCGGCATGAATACTCGAATATCGGGGTGACTTGCTTGCCCGCAGCATGATAAAATTGCGGGTTTTTATACCTTCTCGTCCGTACCCCCACCGCACCTCGAGCTGGGGCAGGATTTCTGCAACAAGCCTTTATCCCGGACTTCAAAATCATCGATGGATCAATTCGCGAAAGAAACCCTTCCCATCAGCCTCGAAGAGGAGATGCGCCGGTCTTATCTTGACTACGCCATGAGCGTAATTGTAGGACGGGCACTGCCGGATGCACGCGATGGCTTGAAACCTGTACACCGCAGGGTGCTCTTCGCCATGCACGAACTCTCCAACGACTGGAACCGCCCTTATAAGAAATCCGCGCGTATTGTGGGCGATGTGATCGGTAAATACCATCCCCACGGGGATACCGCAGTGTATGACACCATCGTGCGGATGGCGCAACACTTTTCGCTCCGCTACATGCTGGTGGATGGACAGGGCAATTTCGGATCTGTAGACGGCGATAACGCTGCAGCCATGCGTTATACCGAAATCCGCATGTCGCGCATTGCCCATGAGTTACTGGCGGACCTCGACAAGGAAACGGTCGATTTTGGCCCGAACTACGACGGTTCTGAAAAAGAGCCGCTTATTCTTCCCGCCAAGATACCCAACCTGCTGATCAACGGCTCGTCCGGAATTGCCGTCGGCATGGCGACCAATATTCCGCCCCACAATCTGAATGAGGTGCTGGACGCCTGTTTGGCCGTACTTAAAAACCCCGAGGTCAGCGTCGATGAATTGATCGAGATTATCCCCGCGCCGGATTTTCCAACGGCCGGGATCATTTATGGCGTGGCTGGAGTAAGAGAAGGGTACCGAACAGGACGCGGCCGTGTCGTCATGCGCGCTCGGACGCACTTTGAGGACCTGGAAAAAGGCAGCCGCCAGAGCATCATCATCGATGAGCTTCCCTACCAGGTGAACAAGTCGAACCTCCTGATCCGGATTGGGGAACTGGTACGCGACAAGAAGATTGAAGGCATTTCAGACTTGCGTGATGAGTCCGACAAATCGGGAATGCGTGTGGTTATCGAACTGCGGCGCGGTGAAGTGCCGGAGGTGGTGCTGAACAATCTGTACAAGGAAACACAGATGCAGGACACCTTCGGGATGAACATGGTGGCCCTGCTGGATGGACAGCCACGCCTCTTGAATCTGAAGCAAATGCTGGACGCTTTCCTTCGTCACAGACGTGAAGTCGTCACGCGCCGAAACGTCTTCGAACTCAAGAAATCCCGCGAGCGCGGCCATTTACTGGAAGGTCTGGCTGTTGCGCTCTCCAATGTGGACGAAGTGATAGCGCTTATTAAAGCTGCGCCCACGCCCGCTGTAGCCAAGCAAAGCCTGATGGATAGGCCTTGGCGTTCCAATCTGGTTGAGGAAATGCTGGCCCGGGCGATGATAGACGCCCAGGCGTTTCGCCCCGAGGGGTTGGCGCCTGGGTTTGGCTTGTCGAAAGACGGCTATCATTTGTCCGACGCACAAGCGCAGGCGATTCTGGACCTCCGCCTGCAACGGCTGACAGGACTCGAGCAGGAAAAGATCGTCGGTGAATATAAGGAGATCATCGAAAAGATCACCGATCTGCTGGATATTCTTGCCAAGCCCGAACGCATCACAACCATTATTACCGAAGAACTTGCTGCAATGAGACAGCAATTCGGCGACAAACGGCGCAGCGAGATCGTCATCGATACCCAGGACTTGAGTATGGAAGACCTGATTGCACCGGAGGATGTGGTTGTGACGCTGTCGCATACGGGCTATATCAAATCCCAACCTCTCGTGGATTATCGGGCGCAAAAACGGGGCGGCCGCGGGAAGCAGGCTACGGGGACCAAAGACGACGACTTCATCGACAACCTCTTCATAGCCAATACGCATGACTATATCCTCTGCTTTTCCAGCCGCGGGCGAGTGTACTGGATAAAGGTCTACTCTGTTCCTCAAGGCGGACGGGGTTCGCGCGGCAAACCGATCGTTAATCTGGTCCAGTTGGAGCAGGGCGAGAAAATAAATGCCATTCTTCCGGTCAAGGCATTCGACGAAAACCGGTATATATTCATGGCGACCTCCCTCGGCACGGTGAAAAAAACTCCGCTATCGGAGTTTTCCCGCCCGCGCGCCAGCGGCATCATTGCTGTGGGTCTTGATGAGGATGATTATCTGATCGGCGTTGCCCTTACCGAGGGCAAGCACGACGTAATGCTTTTCTCGGATGGCGGAAAAGCAGTCCGATTCGACGAAAACGATGTACGACCCATGGGGCGTGGCGCACGCGGCGTCCGCGGAATGAAACTGGGCAAAGGACAAAAGGTCATCTCGCTGCTCGTCGCGGAGAGCGAGGACCTGGCCATCCTGACTGCGACCGAAAACGGGTTTGGCAAGCGTACGCCAATAGATGAATACACGCGTCATGGCCGGGGCAGCCAGGGGATGATTGCGATCAAGACCAGCCAGCGTAATGGCAAGGTTGTAGCCGCCAGGCTGGTGCACGATGATGATGAAATCATGCTTATCACTACAGGCGGCGTGCTGATCCGTACGCGCGTCAATGAAGTTCGCGAAATGAGCCGTGCAACGCAGGGGGTAATTTTAATCAACCTGGACGCAGGCGAAAAACTTGCTGGACTGGAAAGAGTGGTTGAGACGGACGTGGTTGAGACGGACGAGTAGGGCAAGAAAGTTATTTATCGGGATAGGAGCATTTCTCGGCCACAAGTACTACGATATAAAACGACAAGTCCGACGACCCGATCCAGGTGTCCCGGCTCTTGCTCTTTTTTGATCCCTTTTTCCCGCCCTTTGTTCTGGAGCTTTGCAGAGGTAAAAATTCGTATGGAACACATCTATAATTTCAGCGCCGGCCCGGCAGTGCTTCCGGCTGAGGTATTACGGCAGGCGCGCGATGAGATGGTGGACTGGCACGGAAGCGGGATGTCGGTCATGGAGATGAGCCACCGCGGCAAGGAGTTCATGTCTATCGCGGCGAAGGCCGAAGCTGATCTCAGGGAACTGGCGGGTATCCCAGGTAACTATAAGGTTCTTTTTCTCTCCGGCGGCGCTTCCAGCCAGTTTGCCATGGTCCCGATGAATCTGCTGCGCGGCAAGAAAAGCGCAAACTACGTCAATACGGGCGAATGGTCCAAAAAAGCCATCAAGGAAGCAAAGAGATATTGCACGGTAACGGTTGCGGCTTCGTCTGAGGATGCAAATTTCACCTATGTG
Source organism: uncultured beta proteobacterium (assembly GCA_963786735.1). Taxonomy (GTDB): domain Bacteria; phylum Pseudomonadota; class Gammaproteobacteria; order Burkholderiales; family Nitrosomonadaceae; genus Nitrosospira. Next base: position 53,414 of record CAWBAF010000028.1, on the reverse strand, counting down.
CCGCCTCAAGACACGTGGGATATCGACCGCGATGGGGCTTATTTGCATTACACCCCCAATGAGACCATCGGCGGGGTGGAATTCAACTGGATGCCCGATTTGGCCCATATCGATCCGGATATGCCCGTGGTCGCGGACATGTCCTCAAGCTTCATGTCGCGGCCATTGGATGTCAGCCGCTTCGGATTGATCTATGCGGGCGCGCAAAAAAATGTCGGTCCAGCCGGATTATGCATTGTCATCGTACGGGAAGATTTGCTGGGGGCAACCCTCCCCGGCACGCCGACCATGTTCGACTATAAGGTCCATGCCAATAACGACTCGATGTATAACACACCGCCAACCTATCCGATGTATATTTGCGGACTGGTACTTGAGTGGCTCAAGCAAAAAGGCGGATTGGTTGAGATGGAGAAGATTAATATCGCCAAGGCCAATCTGTTATACGATTTTCTGAATTCGACCGATTTCTACCACTGCCCGGTAGCCAACGCGGATCGCTCGCGCATGAATGTGCCATTCACGCTGAAGGATACCAGCCTGGATGAGGAATTTCTCAAGCAGGCCAAGGAGCACGGCCTGATTCAATTGAAAGGACACCGTTCCGTTGGCGGGATGCGAGCCTCCATCTATAACGCAATGCCCCTCGAAGGGGTTAAAGTTCTGGTGGAATTCATGAGAGAGTTCGCGAGCAAGCATGCCTGAGCGCGCACATAAAATCTTCCGTGTACTGACGCTCAACCAGGTTTCCCCGTTGGGCCTGAGGCTTTTTTCGCCGGCGCGTTATGTCGTTCGTAGCGATGTTGATCAACCCGATGCCATCCTGGTGCGTTCGCACAATATGCTGCAAATGGAAATTCCGCACAGCGTGGCGGCGATAGGCCGGGCAGGCGCAGGCACAAACAACGTCCCCGTAAAGGACATGAACTTGCGGGGTGTGCCGGTGTTCAATGCACCCGGTGCAAATGCAAACGCGGTAAAAGAACTGGTGTTGGCCGGCTTGCTGATTGCGTCGCGGAACCTGGTCCCGGCCATTCATTTCACTGAAAATCTGAAAGGGGACGATGTTGCGCTCAACAAGCAGGCGGAAGACAACAAGAAAAAGTTTTCCGGTATCGAATTGCCTGGACGAACGCTGGGAATAATAGGCTTGGGCGCGATAGGACGGCTCGTGGCTGAGTCAGCAATCCGGCTCGGCATGAAAGTCACGGGCTATGATCCTAACATAACCGTGGACGCTGCATGGAATTTGCCTTCGGACGTAAAAAAAGCTGAGAGCATCGGGGACCTGATACGCAACAATGAGTTCGTGACGTTGCATGTACCGCTGCTGGATTCAACGCGCAACCTGATTGATCATGAACTCATTCAGCAGATGAGAAAAGGCACGATCCTGCTGAATTTCTCCCGCGAAGGCATTGTTGACGAGAATGCGGTGCTCGAAGGAATCGAGTCCGGCAAGATAAAATATTATGTCTGCGACTTCCCCAGCCAGAAATTTCAGCATCAGCCAAATGTCATTACGCTGCCGCACCTCGGCGCATCAACGCTGGAAGCTGAAGAAAATTGCGCGGTAATGGTAGTGAATCAGCTGATAGATTATCTGGAAAACGGCAATATCAAAAACGCCGTAAATTTTCCCAACATGACCATGGAACGCGAATCTCCTTTCCGGTTGGCCGTTGCCAACGCCAACGTACCCAACATGGTAGGACAGATATCGACCAGTATGGCCAGAGCGGGTCTCAATATTCACAACATGGGCAACAAGTCCCGGGGTGAAATTGCCTACACGCTTGTCGATGTGGATAGTCCGGTACCGCAAGAAGCGCTGGACGAGATTGCCGCAATTAAAGGCGTATTAATGGTACGCTACCTGCCCGTTCCAGCTAAATAAGCAGCACTGGCGATGGAATTCGTCCAGCCCTCCGAAATTCAGCAGAATCCCTCGATAATGGATCAGCTCAAACATCTGCGCGACAAGATAGATGTCATTGACAGTGAACTGTTGAGATTGATAAGTTCGCGTGCCGGTCTTGCGCGGGAGATCGGGCAGCTCAAGAACGGCATAGTATATCGCCCGGAGCGGGAGGCCCAGGTACTCGCTCGGCTAAATCTGCTGAATCAGGGGCCGCTCGCAAACGAGCATATCGCGCGGATATTTACTGAAATCATGTCACTGTGCCGATCCATGGAAGAACCTTTGTCTGTAGCATATCTCGGTCCGCAAGGGACGTTTTCCGAAGAAGCGGCGTTGAAACGCTTTGGGAGTGTAGTAACGGCATTGCCGTGCAGCTCGATCGACGAGGTATTCCGCAAGGCGGAATCGGGAGGGGCGGGATATGGCGTTGTACCGGTGGAAAATTCCACGGAGGGGGCGGTCGGAAGGACTCTGGACTTGTTGCTCCAAACCCCGCTAAAGGTATGTGGTGAAATCGCACTTCCTATTCATCAGTTTTTGCTCGCCCATCACGCTGACCTTTCGCGGATAAAAAAAATTTATTCTCATCCCCAGTCATTCTCTCAATGCCACGAGTGGCTTAACTTCAATCTACCCCATCTTACCGGCGAAGCCCGTATTAATGCCGCGAGCAATGCCGATGCAGCGAGACTCGCCGCAGAGGATGAAAGCGCCGCGGCGGTAGCCGGGAAGAAAGCTGGAGAGGTGTACGGGCTTACCGTCTGCGCGAAAAACATCGAGGATGATCCCAACAATACAACGCGTTTTCTCGTGATTGGCGCGCAGGAGGTCGGACCCTCGGGAAAGGACAAAACCTCACTGGTAATGTCAGCCCGAAACCAGCCCGGGGCTATACATGAGCTTCTGGCACCCCTAGCGAAGCATGAGGTGAGCATGAGTCGTCTGGAATCTCGTCCTTCCCGGGCGGGTTTGTGGGAATATGTTTTCTTCGTGGATATCGAGGGCCACCAGGAGGATTCAAAAGTATCCCAGGCACTGCGGGAAGTAGCAGAGAAAGCTGCGTTCGTGAAAGTGCTCGGCTCCTACCCCACGGTATAACAATCTCGCTTTCAGCCATTCTTTTCCCTAAAAGCAATTCATGGACTTGACCTTATGAATCTTTGTGAACTTGCTCCCGAGTACATCCGTGCCATCAGCCCATACCAGCCCGGCAAACCTATCTCTGAGCTGGCCAGGGAGATGGGCATTGATCAACACTTCATTATCAAGCTCGCGTCGAATGAAAATCCGCTCGGAACGAGTCCGCTCGCCCTCAAGGCAATGGGCAAAGCATTCAACGAGATTGCCCTTTATCCGGACGGAAGCGGTTACGAATTAAAGACTGCACTCTCGCAGCGTTATGGCGTAACGAGAAATCAGATTGTGCTGGGTAACGGTTCCAATGACGTTTTGGAACTGGCGGCCCGCGTGTTTCTCAAGCCAGGGGCCTCTGCAATTTACTCCCAACATGCCTTCGCGGTTTATCCCCTCGTTACGCTGGCGGTCGGCGCAAGTGGCGTTTCTATCCCCGCCATAAACTACGGACACGATCTCGATGCCATGCTGGATGCGGTCACGCCTGAAACAAGAATGGTATTTATCGCAAATCCCAATAACCCTACCGGGACGCTCCTGTCGGCTTCAGCCGTATTGCGTTTTCTCGAAAGGGTGTCAACAGACGTACTGGTGGTGCTGGATGAGGCATATAACGAATATTTACCGTCCTCTGTAAGGGCCGATAGCATTTCCTGGCTAAAGCGTTTCCCGAATCTTCTGATTACTCGAACTTTTTCCAAGGCCTATGGCATGGCTGGGGTTCGCGTGGGTTTCGGCCTTGCTCATGAAGAAGTGAGTAGTTTGATGAATCGGGTCCGCCAGCCGTTCAATGTCAACAGTATTGGCCTTGTCGGTGCCGCTGCCGCGCTGGAAGACGTGGAATTCGTCAAGCGGTCGTACGCTCTCAATCAGGCCGGCATGCTGCAAATCACAACCGGTTTGCGCCAACTAGGCATCGAATACATTCCTTCCTATGGAAACTTCCTGAGTTTTCGGGTGCCGGGAGATGCCATGGCCGTTAACCAAAGCCTCCTTGAACAAGGTGTTATCGTTCGTCCCATCGGTATTTATGAAATGCCGCAACACCTTAGGGTCACCATAGGTCTTGAATCCGAGAATACCAAGTTCCTGAAGTCGCTTGAAATAGCCCTGGGCAAGTTGACCGGTAACATTCCCCATTCGTCAGCGCAGCACGCTTCTGAAGCGTCCACTGCAAGCACGAAGATGGCAGCAGGAGAATCCGCTTGATTATTGTCATGGCCAGCGGCGCCACTCATGAACAGATTGGCGCGGTAGTAAATAAAATTCAGAGCTTCGGTCTCGATGCGAATGTATCTCGCGGTACGGAACGCATTGTTATTGGCGCCATCGGCGATGAGCAAAAACTTGATCCCGAAATGTTCGATGCGTTGGCCGGGGTAGAGTATTCAATGCATGTCGTCAAGCAATACAAGATTGTTTCGCGCGAATCGCACAAGCATGACTCAATTATAGATATTGGCGAAACGCGGATCGGAGGCAACCAGGTGCAAGTTATCGGGGGCCCATGCTCGGTGGAAACCCAGGAGCAAATGGACACAGCAGCGGAACAAGTTTCCAGCGCGGGGTGCACGCTGATGCGTGGGGGTGCTTTCAAACCGCGCACCAGCCCTTATACGTTTCAAGGAAACGGCGAGGAAGGCTTGAGAATGTTCCGCAAGGCAGCAGATAAATACAACCTGCGCATTGTTACCGAATTGATGGACGCGCGCATGCTTGACACATTTCTTAAATATGATGTCGATGTAATCCAGATTGGCACGCGCAGCATGCAGAACTTTGAGTTGCTAAAGGAGGTAGGTCGCATCAATAAGCCCGTAATACTCAAGCGTGGTATGTCGGCAACAGTTTCTGAGTGGCTGATGGCCGCGGAATATATTGCAGCAGGAGGCAATCACAACATTATTTTTTGCGAGCGCGGCATACGCACCTTTGAAACAGCCTACCGAAATGTAATGGACGTGACCTGTATCCCGGTGCTCAAAAAAGAAACTCATTTGCCGGTGATCGTGGACCCTTCTCACGCAGGAGGTAAAGCCTGGATGGTTCCCGCGCTGGCGCGAGCAGCCGTTGCTGCCGGTGCCGACGGGCTACTGGTGGAAATGCATCCCAATCCGTGCGAGGCTTGGTGTGACGCTGATCAGGCGCTTAACCCGACTGAATTCCAATCCCTCATGGGATCATTGAAGGGAATAGCGGAAGCTATCGGACGAACACTGTAGAAGGCAATCGCTTCTAAAAAGTGAATTCCCCGAACAAGACCTTTGTAATGACGGAAGCATGATAAGTAAACTGGTGATTATCGGTGTGGGCCTCATCGGTGGCTCGTTTGCCCTCGCGCTTCGCCAGGCCGGCCTCGTTCGGCACATCGTCGGTGTGGGGCGCAGTCCAGAAAATATGCAGCGCGCTCTGAAGCTGGGGGCTATCGACGAAATTGCCGTTGACTTTCGGTCCGCGCTGAAAGATGCAGAGATCGTATTTCTCTCTGTGCCTGTCGGGCAGACTGGCGAGATCATGAGGAAAATCCATCCTCACCTGGAATCCGGCACAATTGTCACCGACGCCGGCAGCACCAAGCAAGACGTTGTCGTCGCAGCCAGAACCCATCTGGCTGGACGTCTGGCAGCGTTCGTGCCGGGGCATCCCATCGCGGGTGCAGAACAGACGGGGGCCGGTGCCGCACGTGCGGGTCTGTTCCGCGGAAAAAACGTGATATTGACGCCCCTCAACGAAACCGACCCAAGCGCGACTGCACGGGTAACAGAATTATGGCAGGCCTGCGGCGCCCGCGTGTCGCTAATGAATGCCAGGCAGCATGATAAAGTCCTCGCTGCGGTAAGCCACCTTCCTCATGTGCTCGCGTTCGCGCTGATGCATGAGTTTTGCAGTGCGACAGTTGATCCCGAGGACGAGTCGAACTTCGAGGACGTGCTTAGACCGGATGATGTGTTGCGTTTTGCCGGCAGCGGGTTCCGCGACTTTACCCGCATCGCGGAAAGCTCACCGGAAATGTGGCGCGACATATGTCTGGCCAATCGCCATGTGCTCTCCGACGAAATCGATGCCTATCAGCGTCAACTTGCGGAAATCAGGGAAATGCTGCAACGGGGAGATGGCGATTCACTGACACAAGTTTTTAGTGATGCTCGCAAAGCCCGGCGAAACTGGCTAGAAAAATATCGTGAAACTGTGAGGTAAATGTTCAGGCTGAAACAAAGAAAAATGCCCCTTCCCCGCCTGCCAGCCTCCCGATTAATTTCCAGGCTTAGGGTTCAACTACCCGCCACCCGAGATTCTCACTCATGAACAATCGGCTTCTCGCTAAACAGGCGTTCCTTGAATTCTTTGGAAAACACGGGGTCCCGACGCCGGATCCACTCCAGCAGCATTGAGGCATGCTCTTTCTCTTCGTCTCTGTTGTGCGCAAGAATAACCTTGAGCTGCCCATCCTTGCAGGCGTTTATACGCTGGTTGTACCAATCCACGGCCTCCAGCTCCTCCATCAGCGACGTAATAGCCCTATGCATATCCCTGGTTTCATCGGATAGCTCCTCAAGCGGTTCATGGTATCCAACGCTTGCCATGGTCGTTTCCTCTCCTCAATGTTATTCAATAGATGCGGGATCGGTAAGCTGATTGCATTTTGCAGTGCTGTAAATCCGACTGCGTGGCTTTCGATAACGTTTCATTTGTCGTTTAATCCTAGCACAACCCCCGCCAAGCTGATCATCTTCTTTATCTCAGGAAAAACCGTCACGCCTCCGTCCAACTTTGAGTCTGAGTTGGCGAGCGGGAGTAGCGGAAAAAGGCTGGCCCTTTGTCTTTTTTGCTGCATCCGCTTGTTTTGGCGTCGTGTTTCCTGACAGAGGTTCCAGAAAGAGCGCATCCCTCATATCCCTCCCGGTGTTCTTTAAATAGCGTGCAGTCACCTCGTCCACCGGGTCCCACAGACTTACACGTTCCGAACTGGAATCAGCGGCGCAACGCAATTATATTGTTGCTGCCCGGGGCGTCTGCCAAGCCTCCAGCCACGACTCGAACTCGTTCACAACCATTGGTTTTGCGTATAAGTAACCCTGGCTTTCGTCGCACGCAATGCTTTGAAGAAACTTCGCTTGTTCTTCCGTCTCAACACCTTCGGCAATCACGCGCAAGCCGAGGCTGCGGCCCATCGCAACGATGGCCCGAACAATAGCCTCAGCGTCCGCATTGTCCGGAAGGTCGTGAACAAAGGACCGATCTACTTTCAGGCGGTCAATAACAAACTGCCGCAAGTACGATAGGCTGGAATAACCGGTACCGAAATCGTCAATGGCTACTTTTATTCCGTTGGCTTTCAGAATATGCATTTTCTGTATGACCGATTCTACCCCGCGCATCACGACGCTCTCAGTCACCTCGAGCTCCAGACGCTCGGACGCAAGGCCGGTTTCTTCGAGCACACGCAATACCCCATCAATGAAATCGTCCGAGCGAAATTGCACGGCTGAGACGTTCACCGCCACTCCGACATCGACCCCGTAGCGGTCACCCCATCGACGCGCCTGGAGGCAGGATTCCCGGAGCACATGCTCCCCAAGAGGCAGAATTAACCCACACTCCTCCGCCATCGGAATGAAGCTTGCACACGGGACCAGACCTCGTCGGGGATGTCGCCAACGCATAAGCGCTTCTGCGCCAATCACCCGTCTGGTGGCGAGCTCTATTTGTGGCTGGTATACGATAAAGATTTCATTACGCTCAACAGCACCGCGAAGGTCGCGTTCGAGGCTGAGCCTTTCCGTTGCTCGAGAGGTCAAGTCCGCGGAATAGAACTGATACCGATTTCGGCCGGCCTCTTTGGCGGAGTACATCGAGGCGTCAGCATTGCGCATCAAGCTGTGCGCCTCCTTGGCACTATCCGGATAAATACTGATCCCAACGCTTGCAGTCAACAACAGTTCATGCTCCTCTATTTTATAAGGCTGAGACAACGCTGCGATTATTTTCCGGGCAACCCGTGCCGCATCCTCCGGCGTGTCAACCTGGCCCAGCAAGACAATAAACTCGTCACCTCCCACACGGCTGATCGTGTCCGCATCGCGCACTGAAGATCGCATACGCTCTGCGACAACTTTAAGTAGTTTGTCTCCAATTTCATGCCCAAGCGAATCGTTGACCAGCTTGAAACGGTCGAGATCCACGAACAGCAACGCCAATCGAAGGGAATAGCGGGAAGCCTGCGCGATCGCAACTCTCATGCGGTCTGCAAGTAAGACACGGTTGGGCAACCCTGTCAGCGAATCGTAATGGGCAAGATGCTCGATGCGTTCCAGCGCCTCCTTGCGCTGGGAGATATCGCGCGCAACCTTGGATGCGCCTATGATGTTGCCTGCGCCATCCCTCACCGGGGATATCGTAACGGAGACATCGATGGGCTTATTGTCCTTTCCCCATCGGACGGTCTCAAAATGATCAACCGGTTTCCCGCTCTTGATGAGGTTCATGATTCTGCTTTCTTCTTGCAAACGGTCGGGCGGAATCAAAGCGAATATGGAACAGCCTATGATTTCGCTCGCGCGGTATCCAAAAATCCTTTCAGCACCAGCATTCCAACTGGTTATGATTCCATTGAGATCCTTGACAACGATTGCATCGTATGAGGACTCCACGATCGCTGCCAACTGTGCTGTATAAGCTTCGGCCTGCCTGCGTTGGGTAATGTCCCTGAAACTCCAGACGCGGCGCATGTTTTGTCCTTCTACAAGCTTGATTTTCGTATATCGTTCAAACATGCGGCCATCATTAAACTGGATCACATCAAAGGTTTCCGGCGGCCGCATCACATAAATTTCCTCGGTTAAGCGCTGGTACTGCTGGGGATCCTTTAACTGATTACTGCAATACTCGATGAGCAGCGAGTGTTTCGAGGCCTCCATGAGTTCGCGTGGCGTTTGCCACATATCAACATATAGTTGGTTGTAGCAAAGCACCTCGCCATTCTCGTCTGTCACCAGAATTCCGTCGGCCGTGCATTCTATGACTGCTCGCAACATGGCAAGAGAGCGATCAGGTTCCGCCGTTCTTTCCTCCACCAGTGCTTGCTCCTTGCTTTGGTCTATATCGGCTTTTTCAGAGGACGGTCTTTTACCCATTTTTCCTTTGCTGATGAGAAGACGCAGCCCGCGTGTTTTATTATGCTCAGTAGTCATTACCTAAGTGTGATCCGTCAGTTGAAAAAGAAAGACGTAAAATCGCGTTCATATAGAGGAAGAGAAGCTCTTCTTTTCCGCGCGCTCAGTAGACGGGCGCGTAACGATATTTCCCAATGCCGAGGCCAGGAATGGCCTCTTCTCAGAGACACCGCGAGCAATAAGGTTCATCGTATAAAACGATACAGATTCTTCCTCGGTAGATAACCTGTAGTTTCTTACAGCTATTCCTTACGCGCTTGAGCTTTTGAAGAAAAATCCTTTTCGGCCGAAAGGCCCAGGGGCAAATCATGGGATGAGTTTGCGCAGCCTGATGCACAGAAAAGAGCGTCATCGTTCCTCGTTACGGTTGCGACAGCGGAAGAATTGACGTGCTTGACGCCTGTTTTTTTTGTCACCATCATTTTGGTGATTTGGCAGTCACGCGGAGTGGGGTTTAAGCTGGAGCGCGGGCTCGATCCCCATCCTGGGACTATTCTCGGGCGCGTCCATCTCGGTGATATTCTGACGTCTGGCAGATTATCTTGAATGCGACGTGACCTTCATTGCCCTTATCATCATCCGCCTGTTGCTGGATGAAGCTGGCTTTTTGAATGAGCGATCCGGGATAGCTCTGGTTGGATTTGCCTGTGCATACTATGGTTAATCATCGGGTGATTAATCCCGAATTAATGCATGCAAGGCGCGAACGAGGCTTGTCCCCCATTTCGTGCTGTTCTCCATTGCTCCAATGACCCAAGATATATCACTAGCGGCACTACAAAACCTGAAAAGCTTTTATTTAGATAATCGAAGTTGACCAAAAGGAGGATCAGAATATGTCGGACCCCGCCATACAGGACCGCGCCGCCGGCGCCATCATGGGTGCCTTTATCGGGGATGCCTTAGGCGTTGGTCCCCACTGGTACTACGACCTGGCGGTGCTGCGCCGCGATTATGGCGACTGGATCACTACCTATACCGATCCCAAGCCCGGGCGTTACCATAGCGATCTCAAGGCGGGCCAACTCTCCCAGGGGGGGATCATTCTCCAGCTTATGCTGCGCTCGCTCGTCGAGGGCGGCGGCTATGATGAATCGGATTTTTGCCGGCGCATGGATGAGGAAATATTCCCGTTGCTCAACGGCTTGCCCGTGAACGGACCGGGCGGATATACCCAGCAGTCAATCCGCGACGCCTGGCGCAAGCGTGTCCAGCAGAACATGCCCTGGGGACAAATCGGAGGCCAGGCCGACACGACGGAAGCGATAAGCCGCACCCTCGCCCTGGCGGTTCTTTACGCCTTCCAGCCGCAGAAACTGGCAGCTGCCATCTCCAGCAATGCCCGACTTACCCAGATCGACGATACCGTGGTTACGCTGACTGTCGCGTACGGGGCCGTGTTGGGTCTCCTGGTGCAGGGACACAAGCTCAACAAGAGCCTTTCCGGCAAGCTCATGCGATTGGCAAAAGCGGGAAAACTGCCTTTCCATACGCTAACGCATACCGACATGGAGCCGCCCCAGACGGACAATCCGCGACAAAGCGGATATTTTGCCTCTCCAGACGCTCTGCTCACGCCCTCGTATATAGCCTCGGCCGCAATGGACCCCGATATTCGGATCGAGCCCGCATGGAAAGTCTCCATCGTTTATGGCATGACCTGCGCCATTTATCACCAGCTTCCCGCAGCCTACCATCTCACTGCCCGCTTTCCGAACGATTTTGAATCCGCTGTGCTCCATGCCGTGAATGGGGGCGGCGAAAACCAGGCGCGGGCCACTTTGACCGGCGCCCTTGTCGGTGCCCAAGTCGGGCTGTCGGGGATACCCCAGCGCTTCCTCGACGGGCTGGACGAAGGCGAAACGCTCCAAGGATTGGCGGTCGACCTGGCCTCGAAAGTGGACGCTTCAGGTGCCGTTGGGGAGAGTTGAAAACTCGAATGCAGCCAGCTATGCCACTGATATCAACGACACCGCGGACAGGTGGCGGGAATTTCTTCTTTCACGGGAGGCGTTCAACGGATAGGGTCGGCCTGTTGGTTTTTGTAGTGAATGGCAAAAAGATGATTTTAGCGGCATGGACTGGGCCGGTGACGCGAACTAAGGGGTATTGGAAGGTTCGCCGCTGCTCGGCTCCTTGTTCTCAATTAGCTGGACATTGCCTACACGTAAGAACAACGGCCATGTGATCCGCCGCCTGACCTTCGCGTCGCCCCACTCCTTACGCAGCGCCTCCTCGAAGCGCTCGACTGGATTCAAGCCGAGCTCTTTCTCGGCCGCCTTCACTGCGGACCATGTTTTGACGTAGCCCACGAGGTCGTCGAGCTGCCAGGAGACTTCAATTTCAAGATTCGGCAGGCGCGTTTCGCGGAACGGAAACGGCAAGTTGCGGTAGCCCTCCTCGACATGACGTCGCTCAACAGGCCAGTACGGACCGATGGTTTCATCATAAAAATGTTGAACGATCCGGTCTACCGCTCCCCCCTCGACGTGCAGCACGCCGTAGGTGATGAGCGCAATAGCTGCATTCGGACGGGCGATGCGGCGTACCTCGGCGTAGAACTTCTCCAGATTCAGCCAATGGGCAGCCTGTGCCACCGTAATCAGATCCACGCTGGTGTCGGGAAGACCGCTGTCTTCTGCAAGCGCCGTACGGTACGTCACCCCTTCACGGGGCTGAGCGTTCTCGATCTGGGCCGCACTGGCGTCCGTCGCAACAACTTCATCGAAACGCTCAGCAAGCAACACCGACAACTGCCCGGTTCCGCAAGCGCAGTCGAGTGCGAGCCTATGGCCCGGACTGATATTCGCCAACTCGTTAACCAGTTTGATGGGATAGGTGGGCCTGTAGGTCGCATAACCTGCAGAACCGCTGGAGAAGTAATCTTTGAAGGTCGAGGTCGTCATCCGAACGTCCGTATTCAGGGCTTTATATACTTTAAATACATTTAAACGCTCTGGCTCTCCCAAGGGGAATCTTTAAACTTTCAGCGTCTCCGAATAGACAAACTCCTTATCTTATTCATATGAGATGAGCGCGCCGACATACACTAACGGAATGCCGGCAACTATTAAACTGATACGCTTAATATGGCGTTTACCAATACCTGCAAGTCGACAGGCTTGGAAAGGTGTTACTGAAAGCCTGCCTTGACCGTGCGCTTAACATCCGCGGTGTTACCAAGACTGAGCAGCAAGAATTGGGAAATCAAGAACGCGTGACTATCAATCAATCAGATCAGGAAACCGTGATTACACCCCCTGATGAACCGGTGGCCAAACCAAGCGCACCGGTCCTCGAAGCTGCAGTGCCGCCTATTATCGAAAAAATAACGCCTCTTGATACTGTGCCTCACAGAAGGAGCGAAACGGCTCTATGGATCCTTGCATTCATCGCGGTAATTGCCGCGCTATATCTGGCCCGCGCTTTCATTGTTCCGTTATTGTTCGGCATCCTGGTAAGTTACACATTAAGACCGGTGGTGGACTGGCTCGAACGCTACCGTATTCCGCGAGCATTGGGCGCTGCGCTCGTACTCGGAGCGCTCATCAGTGGCGTCTCCTGGATAACATTCTCTTTAAGCACGGATGCGGCAACAATGGCTGGGAAGCTTCCGGAGTCGGCACGCAAGCTGCGCCAGAATTTAAGCATTTTGAGCGAGGGGAACTGGACGGCGTGGCATCATGTCCAGCAAGCAGCCGACGAGCTCAGGCAAGTCGGTGCCGATGCCGGTTTGGAATCAGCAGCTACTCCTGCAGGCGTAGCCACGGAATTGGGAAACAGTGCATGGTTGCAGGATTTTATGCTCGCGCAGTCCACGCCGCTGATCGCGTTTACTGCACAGGCCCCGGTAGTATTGCTGCTTACTTATTTTCTGTTGGCTGCGGGTAGCCACTTCCGACGTAAGCTTGTACAGTTTGTCGGTCCGACGCTTTCTCAGAAGAAAGACGCAGTGCGGATACTTGAAGAAGTGGAGGACCAAATCCAACGTTACCTCTTCGTCATGTTGATATCTAATGCTTTAATTGCCGTCATGACCTGGCTGGCGTTTGAAATGCTGGGACTCGAACACCCGGCCGTATGGGGGGTGGCCGCCGGCGTATTGCATTTTATTCCGTACCTCGGAACCGTGGGGGTTGCTCTCGCCTGCGGTATCGCTGGGTTGCTGCAATTTGAATCGCTTACCCAGGCATTCTTGCTAGCAGGGTCTTTTTTGCTTATTGCAGGCGTGGTGGGGATGGGGTTTACAACATGGCTACAGGGCAGGTTTGCTCGGGTGAATCCTGCAGTTCTATTTATCGTACTGTTATTCTTTGCTTGGCTGTGGGGGGTGGCTGGCTTACTGCTCGGGGCCCCACTGCTCGCTATTGTGAAGGTGATTTGCGATCGAGTGGAATCACTCCAGCCAGTTGGTGAACTCTTGGGGCGGTAACTATTTTTTGGTCGATGGATGAAATGAGCGCGCCTACATACGATACGGAATGTCGGCAACTACGGGCTCGTCATCGACTATTAACATCCGCATTCCGGCAAGAGGGAAAACCATAGTGTTCATTTTGACACCGGCGATTAATTAATTACCGATTGGCTATGCACGGTTCCAGATTTGCCCAGGTTGGCAAGAGATGTCAACTGGAATCCAATGAAAGATAACTTGCCTAAATAAATTACGATACACCCACGTGTAATGCCCGCTGGTAACATGTTTCCCAGAAAGGCATCCCTCACCCAATCAAATGCAGCACTTCAAACTCGGTGGGGTCAGGCTGTTAATCAACGGCTTGGACTCCAAATTTCCGGTCATGACCCGCTCCAACAATGCCTGGATTGGCTTGCTCAAATAGAAGTTTCCTTTCAGAACCTCGCGGATTGCAGTAATCAAGACTTTACCTGGTTCCTGCTTCATCACGTAGCCACGAGCACCCGCTCGTAAAGCTTGCTCGGCATACCCTGCTTCGTCATTAATGGAGACAACAAGCACGGGCAGTGCAGGAATCAGGCTATGCAAACCTTTTATTATGTCAAATCCGGAGACGGTTTTGAGCGACACATCCATCAAAACAATATCGGGATGATGTCCCGCTTTGAGTATGGCCAGCGCTTCCTCGCTATCACCAGCCTCGGCAATCACTTCCATATCGGGATTGAGATTGATGAGCATCGCCATGCCATGCCGCAATATGGGGTGGTCATCCACCAGCATCACTTTCGCTTGTGAAGCTACCATATTCAGAGTTCCTAGATGATTATCTTAATGTCTTCCCTGCGCTGAAATCCGGAATGTCGACGCATCACGGGTGACGCCTCACGGCTAATTTTACCCGCTTCGACCGCAATGTCTATTGGATCGAAGTACCTCTTCTATTGACCAAGAGTAGGGCAACTAGTTCTTCAAAAAGAGAAACGCCGTACCACCACTAAGGTGGGATATGCCTGTCTTTCCTGTCTTTCCTGGGAAGAAAGAGAAATCTGGCCTGAATACATAAGCACTTTTGCGAGACCTTATCATGTGACGCTCAGGGTTTGACCTAGTATAGAACCAGAGTTACCCCAATATCCCGATGGGATTGACTGAGCTAGGATGAAGCTCGTTCATTCCATTCCATCAGGAGTCATTACATGAAAACCGAAATAAGAAGATTTGTAGCGGTTGTATCCGCGCTGGGCCTGCTGGCTTCCTGCGCCCAAACCGGTACTCTTGAAGTACAGAGCAACAATACGAGCGGAGCTGCTCGAGGTGCAGGAACTTCTACCGACCACGGTAGTATTGTAAAGCGGTATGAAAATACCGCCAAGGAAATAGCATGGCATCAGAAGGTGCTGAGTGCGATTTTTCCGCTCCAGCGATGCACTATAAAGAGTGAGATGGGCTTCAACAAAAGTTAAACCTGGCCCCAGGGAAATCCCAAGTGAACAGCCTTAGCAACGCTTTCGGATCAACGACGCGGGGAATGGGGTTGTCAATCAACAAACCAGGAAGGTACTCATCTTGCACGACAAATGGCTTACCGCCAGACTGGCGTATATAAGTGGCCTCAAAGCACCAAGCGAACCACAACAACAGCTCCTCTTGCTGGCGGAGAAGCTCAGGCGCACCAACGCGGACTCGCGCATCCTTACAGCGTTAGTTAGGGCGGAGGCGACGGCAGAGCGGGCACAAAAGGCAAAGGCAGAAGCCGCGCGCCTTGCGGCAGGGTATGAGGAAGCGGAACGTATTTTAGAAGCGAGCAACAGGGATGCGGCCTCTAGAGAATGCGACCAGGAGCTGTACAATGTTGCCGAGTTGCTGATTCTGGCAGGTCTGGTGGATTCGGGAACCCATGCTCCAGCATTCGATCCAGGGGGGCTACTGGGAGCCCTGCTAGGGCTGGCAGAGGTGCCGGCAGAGGATCCTAGAAGACGCGAGTGGAAACGTGCGGGCGAAGCATTGCTTGCTGAGAAAAAAAAATAAGAATGCCGTGCTGCCCATTCAATTTTAATATAGGGGTTCTAAGCCCAAACCAGCGGAATCTTTAACTATTTGAAGCTAGGGGTAGTAAGCCCAAACGCTCGGAATTTTCCTGATTCTGTTGACGCGATCCTGGAGACAGCCAAGGGGCGTCCAGTTAGCTAACATTTTTGTCTGTAGCGCTGAACTGGGAGAACAATGCTTCAACGGATAAATGAAGAGGGGCAAGCGGATAGTCCTCGCCATGAAATTTGAATACATCTCCGTCTAAAGCTCGCAGGAACGCTTTATTTGGGAATCCTTGGTGCCAGTGACGATATTCATGTCAAAAAAGGGTGGCCGTTGTAGTCTGCAACCCATACATCAAGACGCTCATCAAAGTGCTCGAAATGGTCCCGCAATTTTCGAAACGATTTTAAGTCTATGAATAGCTCTTGCACAGTTTTTCCAAATTTTGGGGGTGTAAGCCCAAACCGCCGAAAATTCGGTCAGTGCGAAATACCTGCCCCTGCGCGGAAACAGCCCGCGCAATTGACCCTGCAAATTTAGGCTGCGACCGGTCCTTTTGATTTTCTCGGCCGACCACCTAGTATTCTTCCGTAATCCAATGGGTGGCATACCGTATTAAATCGGCTGCATCTTTCAAGTTCAGCTTGGTACGGATATTGTAGCGATGCGTCTCGATGGTTTTAATGCTGCGGCTAAGCAGGTGGGCGATCTGCCGACTACTGTTTCCGGTTGCAATTAAATGCAGCACTTCAAACTCGCTGGGAGACAGCTTGCTAATCAGTTCGGATTCCGAATTTTCAGTCGCAACCCGCTTCAACAATGTCGCCTGTATCTTGTTGCTCAGATATAAGTTTCCTTTCAGAACCTCGCGGATAGCCGCCACCAGCACGCTGCCCGGCTCCAGTTTCATCACATAGCCACGAGCACCCGCCCGCAAAGCTCGCGCAGCATATATCACTTCGTCATGCATGGAGACAACTAGCACGGGCAAAGCAGGGATCAAGCTGTGCATGTTTTTTATTACCTCAAATCCGGAGACGGTTTTGAGCGACACATCCATTAAAACAATATCGGGATGATGTCCCGCTTTGAGTATGGCCAGCGCTTCCTCGCTATCACCAGCCTCGGCAATCACTTCCATATCGGGATTGAGATTGATGAGCATCGCCATGCCATGCCGCAATATGGGGTGGTCATCCACCAGCATCACTTTCGCTTTTGAAGCTAACATATTCAGGGTTCCTGAATCATTCGCATCTCTAACCGCACTTCGGTGCCCCCTTCGGAACGCGGCAGGAATTCCAGCGTCCCACCAATCTGGCGGGCGCGATAATGCATGATTTTAATTCCCATCCCGGTGGCGGTACCGCGCTCCGTATCAACACCGGACAAGCCCCTGCCATCGTCGCATATCGACAGGCGGAGGATTTCTCCTACGGCGGCCAGCGAAATTACTAGATGCTGCGCACTACCGTGACGTATCGCATTGTTGATAGCCTCCTGGGCAATCCGATAAAGATTAAGCGCAACATTGTTATCGACAATGGAAAATTCATTCTCGCGCACGAAATCACACCTAATCTTATAGGTGGCGGCGATCCTCGATGCTAATGCCTGCAACGCGGTCATCAGGCCATGGGTTTCCAGTTCAAACGGAAGCAGGCCCTGTGCGAGCTGCTTGCATTGCATGACTGCGGTCTGCGCTTGTTTAGCGATGGACGCAGCGTCTGCTGCCGCATCTTTGCTGCCTAAAGCGGATATTTTTATCTCTAGCGCCTCGGCTTGGTAGCCAATCGCCGCGATCTGCTGCCCAAGATTATCGTGTAATTCCTGCCCGATCGAACGCTGGTGTTCTTCCGCTAAGGAAACCAGTGTCTGCTCCAAACGCTTGCCCTCAAGCCATTTTTGCAGGTCGCCTGCGACGGCGTCGATGAGCCTCTGCTCTTCCGGTACTTGGAAAGGCGTGTCTTCGGGGTAGAACACCCATAACTGCCCGCACAGGCTACTATTCACTATAATTTTCGATTGCAGCTCATGCGTAAGGGCCTGGCCATGTTTCTCGGAGCAGAATTGCCTCCCGTCGAGTTCGATCATGGCGGTAGCCATTTCGGGAAATTGCATTGCCGGTATCAGGTGCTCAAAAATGTGTTGGCAGGCATGGTCCAGCGATAGTTCCAGCCCCAAGCCGCGGCGAATCTCATAGAGACAGGTGATTTCCTTCAACCGCTCTTGCAATGATTCATCGATGTGTTTGCGCTCGAGCCATCTCTCCAGGTCACTCGCGACGGCGTCGATGAGTCTTTGTTCTTCCGGCATCAGGAAAGGCCTGTCTACCGGATAGAATACGCGTAGCTGGCCGCACGATTTGTAGTCCACACTAATCTTCGAGTGTAGCTCGTGCGTAAGGCCCTGCTCGTGACTCTCGGTAGCGAACCGCCTGCCGTCGAGTTCGATCACGGCGGTAGCATTTTCGGGGAATTGCAGCGCTGGGATCAGGTGTTCAAAAATGTGCTGGCAGACATTATCGACCGATAATTCCAGCCCTATGCCCCGGCGAATCTCGTAGAGGCAAGTAATTTCCTTAAGCCATCTCTCCAGATCCCTCGCGACTGCGTCGATGAGACTCTGCTCTTCCGGCACCCGAAACGGCGTGTCTTCAGGATAGAACACGCGCAACCGCCCACTTAGCCCATTGTTTCTCACTGTAATCTTCGATTGCAGCTCGTGCGTAGGGCCCTTGCCATAATTCGCGGTGTTGAAGTGCCTGCCGTCGAGTTCGACCATGGCGCTGGCAATTTGCGGAAATTGCATTGCGGGTATCAAATGCTCAAAAATCTGTTGGCAGACATCCTCCACCGGCAACTCCGGCCCCATGCGGCGATGGATCTCGTAGAGACAGGTGATTTCTTTTAGCCGCTCCCGCAGTGCCTGTGCCGTGCTTGCATGCTCTTCGGTCAGGGAACTGGGTGAAGCATCTGCGAAGATTTTATGGTTTGGGAGCACTGAGGGATTCTCCTCGGTTCAGTTAATTTGATGTTTGGTGTTCCGCATCCGGTGGCTCTCGATTTGTTCATTCCCTTAAAGGGCATAGATTTTTAAGACTTTTTTGCACTCGATAGCACAGCAACTTGTGTGGGTGCCTTTGGTACCATGGTGCTACTCATGAATTCCCTCTCTTTATTACTTTAATGCAAGAAAAGACAGAGGAGTACCTGTAAAATATTGCAGGTTATCGGGATTTAGTACTTTTTTTGGGCGCAATTGGCCCGCGGATCTTCTTTCGGTTCGCCTCATCCCACAGAGACGCCAGGTAGGCCTGGTAATCGGTCATCACTGCGCAAAAGCGCTGATAGCCTGCGGGAAGGCTTTGCGGAGCCCGGCCTCCGGCCAGTTCGTTGAGCGTCTTGGGATCGAGATCAGTCGTATCGAGCAGGTTCGGCAATGGGATATCAAGCGCAATAGAGATTGCCTCCATTGTGCGGGCAGCAGATGAAATAATAAAACTTATTGACGAGCCTTCCGTATATAAGGAAAACATTAAATCCGCATTTGTAGTTAACCGTAAAATTACAAATACGGCTATAGGGCGTGATGTAGTCGAGGCCTTGGCCGCATACCCTGTAACCCAGCGGATTGGGAAATCGGCCCTTATTTGATCCTGATCACAGGCACGCACAAGGATTGTTAAAATCATCAAAAGCTGTTCCGTTATTTCAAACCGTGATGATTTCCTAAAGAAAAACCATTCAAGTTACCAAACCATGCTCCCATAGTCTGTTCGTTACCAAACTATTCAGTGATTTTGATTTGCGGCCCGGCAGACGGCAGGTCAATCCAGAATGTACTACCGATTCCAGCAACACTTTCGACGCCGATTTCTCCTCCCATAAATTCCACCAGTTTTTTGGTAACGACCAATCCAATCCCGGTACCCTCCTCAGAGCCGGTCTCCCGCCCCAGGCGATTGAATGGCTGAAACAATGTGTCGATTTGGTCGCGCGTCAATCCGTGCCCGGTATCGTGAATTCTGATGCGAATCACCCGGGGGCCATTTTGAGAATACTCAACGGTTACAATACCAGCCTCCCGGTTATATTTGATCGCATTGGTGAGAAGATTGATCAGAACCTGCTTCAGTTTGGTCTCATCAGCCAGGATGTACGCGGGAAGCTCTTTTTCGTATTGGGGAAAATTCAATCTGATGTTCTTTTTCTGTGCCTGGAATTTAATCATCGTTTGGCACTCTTCTAATATGTCGAGCAACGATAATGGCGTTTGCGACCGCGATAACGTCCCCGATTCAATCGCTGCGGACTGAAGGATCTGATTAATCAGGCTCAGCAGGTACCATCCCGATTCAAGAATCCGGCCAATACGTATCTTTTGGGACGGGGTCGGCGGTGGATTGGCCGATTCCATAAGCTGAGCAAATCCCAATATGGCGTTTAATGGCGTTCGTAATTCGTGACTCATACCGGAAATAATTTCGGATTGCTCCAAGCAGGTTTTTCGCGCGGCATCTTTGTTCCGGATAATCTGGACCACTACTCGGCTCAAGTTTAAACTTGATTCCAACCGCTCCATTATGAGATACGCCAAATCCTGCAAGCTGGCGATTTCTTTCTCATTCAACACCCGAGGCTTTCGATCGATAATCCATAACGCTCCCAGATTAAAACCTTCAGCAGTAATCAGGGGCGCTCCGGCATAAAACCCCATACCCGTCATCGCGGTCGCAAGCGTTTTCGTGAGAAGAGTGGTATCGGTCTTCGTATTCGGAACGATATAGGGAGCATCGCGTAGCATGGTAATTGACGGGTATTCCGGGGCAAATCCAATCTCGGTGGCTTCAAGGCCCCACTTTGATACAAGCCGAATATGACCAGTATGGACGATGCCGATTACTGCAACCGGGGCGTCAAACAGGCGTGCCGCCAGTGCGGTGATTCGGTCTAGAATTTGGTCCGGAGCGGGTAACAATGTCTCGTATTGTTTCAACAAGAGAGTTCGCTCTATTTCATTCGCTGACATATATTTAGCCGATTAATTTTTGGTTTCCGCCGCTTTAGGCGGGCGGCACAGATAAAGCGCAAGAACGATTGGCTGCTGCTCAGCTTTGAAGTAATGCTATTTCTACCGGCGGGGATCTACTCCGGCGCCAGTCCGATTTAAGCCAGCAGGCCTGCTGGCAATGGGACCGTCCTAAAAAGCTTCAGAAGGTGTTGCGCTGCCCTTAGGGTCTCGGGGGTTTCGGCCCTTTGTTCGACTCCGTTCACACTCAGCTAAGAATCAAAACGGGAAGGTCATACTCCGTATTTTTAGGGGCGCGAAAAAGAGAATGGGGAGGCACCCCTTGTGTACGCCAGGATTCAATTCACTCCAGGCGGGATGCCGCAGTAGGATAACTGCAAATAGTATAGAGTCGGGGGGATAGAGACCCCCCGGTTGAGAATGTAGCAATTGTCAAACCAAACCTCGCATGAGGAAGCCTGGTTCGCTTTCATTGATTTTTAGTTAGGTTCGATATTCGATGCCTGTTGGCCCTTCGGACCGGTTGTCACATCGAAAGCGACACGCTGGGCCTCATGCAACGATTTGAAGCCGTCACCCTTGATCGCCGAGTGGTGGGCAAACAGATCATTTCCCCCGTCATCTGGGGTAATAAAGCCAAAACCTTTGCTGTCGTTAAACCACTTTACAATACCTGTTGCCATGTTATTTCTCCTTGATAAGATTCACCTGCAGAGGTCTGTCGATGGCCGTTGAATATCAAGGGAAAGGGTCAACCAAAGGTATCGTTTTACAGCTTGAATCCAAAAGACCTTGGCAGGATACACTCGATCTGAGGAAGCGCACACTATTAGTTACAACAACCGCCACAACTTTTTTAGCAGCAAGACATCGATTGATGCATTCGATCCTATGTGCGTGGCAGAGGGAAGGTTAGGTGGCATACCAAAACGACCGGCATTAACGGAGGCAGCTAGCGTGAAAAATATGTTTAAGGTTTGAGACCGGTAACGATGCTATAGTAACCAAAGCCCGGCTTGAGTTGAATGTCATAAAATCCCGCATCCGCCAGCATGGCGGAGAGCTCCATAAACGAGTAGGACTTGCCCTCCGTCCATCCCATCATCAACATGCTGAACGCGGCTGCTGCGAACGGACCGGTTTTTTCCTCGTTATAGACCATTCCATGAATAATGATGCGTCCCCCAGAAGGAAGACTGTTAAAGCTCTTCGCTGTCAGGAAACTGCATTTATCTGGAGACCAGTCGTTATAAACGGTGGAATAAAAGTGAAGGTCTGCGGTAGGCAGCGGATCGCTCCACATATCTCCTCCGCATGTGCTGATGCGGTCTTGCATGCCGTGCTGAGCAATGAATTCTTTTGCAATTTGGCATACCATGGGAAAATCGAAGACTATAGCCTGCAAATTCGCCCACTTTGATACCGCTCCAATAGAATGTGCGCCCGAGCTTCCCCCAATGTCGAGCATGATATGGTGATCGGATAGATCCAGCACCTCGGGCCAGTGGAAGGCCGATGTAATGCTCATACTGTACATGGCTGCGCGTAAATCTTCGTATGAGTTCAGCTTGCATCTCTTCGGGTTGGTAAATTCCCGTCCCGCCATAAACCTGGGGATATCTGTGCGAATCGCCTTCTCCAGGCTTTTAAATGAATGCACCTGATCGTTTTCGATCATCAGATCCCACATGTAGCCAAAATAGCTCTGGTTCTTCTTGAGCAGATAGTGTTCGGCGACTGCTGTCAACGAATAACGTCCTTCTTCTACCGACAGGAAACCCAGCGCTGCAGCCGCGGTGAGGATAGCCTCGGCAGGGCGCGACTTGATGTTCAGCCTCTCGCAAATCATGGGTAGCGAAAGCTCGCCGTGTTCCAGCAGAGAAAAGACGCCGAGCTTGTGCGCAAGAAGCAGCGCCGGATAGCCATAGAGTCCAAGGACGACATCCCATAGTTTCCTGTCATCGGGTGCCTGCGGTTGCTGTGCTTCTTTAGAAACTTCTTCTGTCATAAGTAAATCCTCGTGCCGGTCGGGATGCTGAAATCAATATCCGTGGCGATAATGTTGAGCATGAAAAGGTTTCCCTGCTCTAGTCGCAAATCGCATTCTCTAAAATTGCAAGCAGGCTTAGGTCATAGCCGACCAGCTGTGGCGGATTTGCCGTTTTCAACCAGACGTTTTATATTTTCCACCGTGCGGACCGCACCGTCCTGAATCGCACTCCGGACCAGTTGCTCAAAAGGCCGCATGAATACCTTGAGTTCAAGCAGCTCAAAGGTAAAACTCAATTCAGTCACGTCTTCCCTGCTTTGGGGTTGTAATTCGTAAAGACAGCGATAAGGCTCGACAACACCGGCAAGCGCCAAGCGCTTGGGAGGTTCATAAACCGTAATCCGAAATGTCGATTCCGAGCGTTGGCCATGATCTACGCGTACCTGCCTTGCTATCGTTCCCAACTTTACGGGCCCATCAGTGAGACATTCAAGTTCCTGTACTTCCGGCGACCATTTGGGATAGTTAAGAAATAACCCGTCGCCAATGAAATTGAAGACTTCGGCAGCGGATGACTTGACCAGGATGCTCTTCTTGCCGACCACTGGATCAGCGGGGCCCAGATTGAACATGGAGCCTAAATTGAACATACTGTATAACTCCCGCTCAGCTTAAAGTAAGATTCTGCTGTGGCAATGTAATGATCAGTAGACGCAATGTCAGCTTACATGAATGAGCATGCTTTTGGTGTTTTAAGCGGCGAATCGCAAGTTGGGTTATGAGAGGTGAAGACACGACTCGCGCTTTAAAGCACGTTAAGCTGCCGCGGCGAAGTCATGTATACGGGTCCAAAATGGCCGAAACTGGCCTGGTCCGAGGGTCGGCGACGTATCCCATTGGTAGTCGCCCGTCAGGTTGATGTGCTCCCAGCCCAGCGGCGACAGATGGGCAAGATCTCCGGGCGCCGGATGGTGCCCTTGCTTTCGCAGGTAATCGACCGCCCGCTGCAGATAGGTCGTGTTCCGCAAAATGATGGCGGCGACGAGCAAATCCGGACCGCTCGCGCGGTGGCGTTGATTCTCATACGAGCGGTCGCGGATTTCGCCGAGGTGGTACGCCTATCCATGACCTGCCAGAGAGCAGCCGACGGCGCCAACACATCATTTTAGCGACGCAAGCCTTAGTCAACGCACGCAACTGACGCGCTGGTGGTCCTTAGCGTGCTTTAAAGCGCGAATCGTGTATTGATCTCTGAGATGGAGCGCGAGCTGGCCGTCGAGCGCACTCGCGCCGGGCTGGAAGTCGCCCGTCAGCTCGGCCGCAAGCCCAAGATGACCGACAGCAAGGTCGAGTCAGCCAAGAAGCTGCTGGCAAGCGGCGCCCCCCCCCAAGGACGTGGCCAGGAACCTCGGCGTGTCCATTCCGACGCTCTACCGCTGGGTGCCTGCCTCTGCGCACGCTTAGCGTGCTTTAAATTCCGTTTTCTGAGACGACCCCTAGAGGAGGTTTGGTCACTCCCTTTTACGGCCCACGATTGATTATTCGAATTTCTGTCCTATAGTGATCTAATGATCAGTCCATAACGGAGTATCGTCATGCCGACAAAGAAACCAGATGAGGTCGTCAACTATCGTAACTCTAAGACAGGACGGTTTGTAACGAAAGAATACGTAGAGAAACATCCAAAAAAGACCGAGACAGAGCATAATCCGCGCCATACTCCATCATCCAAACCCCTCGAAAAGAAATAACCATTAATCCGCTCCGGCTTAGGATGCTCAGTCACGTAGCGGTAGGCCGGAGAGCGAACTTTCGGCAATGTTCAAGATATCCTCCTTCGTGACTTTTTACCAACTCTACAATACTGGACCATAACCAGGAAGGGGCATCGAGCGCTTTGGAACGGTTACGTTGGAGGTCTTTTAACCACTCTTTTCGGGTGGGGGCATCCATTTGGCGAACATGCGCTTTTCCCAGTACCATTGCCAGATAGCGGGCAACCTTTTTTGCCTCTTCTTCAGTTAACTGCTTAACCTCAATTTTCATATCCTGCGGCAACAGTTCCCGGATAAATATTGATCGGTCCAGAAGACGTGCAGCAACCATTCTTTCTCCTAAATACGGCGACAGGTGACGAGCCCCTTCTACCACCCTGTCGCCAGGTTCCCGCGGCATGCTGGCCTCTGCATGGCGGGGAGCCGCCGCCACGATCGCCTCCTTAATATCTATGAGACACAGGTCTCTACCACTAGATGTATTGTTCCCTACATCGAGCAAGACCGCGTAACGTAGTCTTCCTAAGGAACTGCACCCCTTCAGCCAATATGCCCCGTCCAAAACTTTCACCGTGGCGTTCTCGTCACGCCCCTTTAAAGAAGTGGCAAGGTGAGAAATAGTCTGCTTCTCGAATAAGGCATTGATAGCTTTGCTTTCCTCTATCGTAAGGGGCCAGAAACATTTTCCCAGCGGTATACGTGGTGTAGTATCGGCAATGCGCTCTCTTGCAAGCGCCTTCCACGTACGTTTTCCCGCCTTCCGCATCGTCATTTTTATAGTTGCAGGCGTCGCTAGAGCTACTTTATCTGATTCCTCGTCAAAGGCATCCGCATAACCCAGCATCAGTTGCTCCATCATCTGAGCGGTTATAACACCCGGAAGATCGGATCCGCGGGCCGCCATTGAAAGTGATAATCCAAGCCGTATTAAATCGTGAACCGGGTTACCAATCACCGTTTGATCCAGATCTCTTATCTGGATATCAATTTTCCCCTGAATGTTCGCAATGGGTCCCAGATTACCAATGTGGCAATCTCCGCAAATCCAAATAGCGGGACCTTCTGGCAAACTACGACTTAGGCTGCCATCCAACCATTCGTAAAATTTATTGGTATTGCCGCGGACGTACGCATGAGCTGATCGCGCCATTTTCCGGTTACGGTTCTCTTGCAGGATTACTTGTCTATCCTCAGGACGAGGGGCCTTGGGTGCTTTTTTTATCATGGGAACTCAGATATAGGATTTCCTACTTCATGTGTAAATTGCGCATGCGCGCATGCCATTAATGCAGCCATTTCTGGATGCCGCCCCTGAATAAAATCAGTTATTTTCCGCAACGATATTTTTTCAGAAACTCGGTTACGACGCTCTTTAATAAATAACAGGCAACGTCAGATGTTCACCTCTAGCATTGATATTCAAAACTGAAAAAGGTTTAGAAATACGGTTTAGAAATACATATCTGATGGTGCGGCTGCGCACCGACCTTGAGAAACAATATCTCCATAATGCATTGAAGGAGCAAAAATAATTCGCCAATCCTTCTTTCACCATTAATCCTGTACAGGAGAAAACGCATGACTCAAGCCAAAGTAGATAAGCACACAAAATCCAAAACCGCTGATGTGATCCATCTTCTTAAAGCCGATCACAAAAAAGTTAAAGACCTGTTTGAAAAATTCGAGGATATGCAGGATAAACCAAACATAAAAGAGAAGAAAAAAGAAATTGTGCTACAAATTTGCCAGGAACTAACCCTTCATGCGCTGGCTGAGGAAGCAATCGTTTATCCAATAGCGCGTAAATCTATTAAAGATGAAGACTTAATGGACGAGGCTGATGTAGAACATGCGGGGGCCAAAGAGCTTATTGCGCAACTGCAAACGATGAGTCCCGATGATAGTCACTACAATGCAAAAGTCACGGTATTGCGCGAATACATCGAGCATCACGTTAAAGAAGAAGAAGGTTCAATGTTTCCGAAGTTACAAAAGTCTGATGCAGATCGTGAGGCGATGGCGGAGGAAGTCATCCATTTTAAAGAAGAGCATGAGGAAGAAGTTAAAACAGGCTTCACCAAGGACCAGCCCGGCAAGGCTGGACACCAAAGTCACAAAAGCAAGTAGATTTCCTGACGAGCAGAAGGATCAATTTTCTTGCGTTTTCTTTGCTGTTGCTGTGACATCGTAAGTTCCGCCTTTTGATAGACATACAAAAAGGAGAACTCCTTGGCAGGTGATGTCACTTGCAATGTGCCATACCGAACGGTATGAATCCCGAAAGAAGTTTAATCTGATTCCTACGCTGTACCCGTAGCAACGGGAAATTAAGTTTAGTTTTTTACGAGGAGATCGATCGTGAATAAAGATCAAGTGAAAGGAACGGCGAAAGACATCGCCGGAAAAATTCAAGAAGGGGCCGGAAAGGCGGTAGGAAGCAAAGAGCAGGAAGCCAAGGGCCTGGACAAACAAGTTTCCGGTAAAGCACAAAAAAAATATGGCGATGCGAAGGAAGCTGTAAAGGACGCGGTGGACAAAGCCTAAATCCAGGCTTCCAATATTCCCCCAACCCGCTCCGGCGGGTTTTGTTTGTCCGGATGTTCGGGTCAATGGCCTGTTTCTCGTTTCCTTCAGGTAACTTCTTCGGTTTGCAGTTGGCAGACAGCCCCACAAGCCAAATCGATCCTTGACAAAGCAATCGCATATTACGCTGCCGACCTACCCTGGGGTTGCCATGTACATGACCCAGCTTTTGCGGCCGTGTAATGACCCAGGGTTTTCTGCTCAGGTTTCGCCCATAAAAACCCGCTTAATGACGGGCTTATAACAGTATTTTTTCACAAAACATTAACCATAGTGAGCTTTCCCCGAAAAATCGTCTTCCAAGGGTAATGTAAAATCGAAGTCACATTGGAGAGGAAGATGATGAAGATACCGATGCGGGAATATACAACCGAGTTTAAGGAATTGGCAGTCAAGCGCATCAAGGAAGGGCTGACCGCGGGCGCGGTAAGCAAGGAGCTGGGGGTCAGCGACCAGACCCTGCGGAACTGGGTTAAGGCTGCAGCGGCGGGTAAGCTCAACGGTACTGGAGTCAAGGTAGTCACACCGGAGCAGATGGAGCTATCCCGGTTACGCACCGAGAACGGCCGGCTCAAGCGGGAGAATGAAATCCTAAAAAAAGCGACAGCGTACTTCGCGAGGGATGTAGCGTGAAGTACGCCTGGATTGATACGCAGCGGACGGAATATGGACTGGACGAGATGTGCCGGGTCTTGGATGTCAGCGAAAGTGGTTACCGGGCATGGAAGCGTGGTGGCAAGCTGGGGCGCAAACGGTTGACGGATAGCCAGATGCTGACGCTCATCCAGTCCATCCATATCGAACTCAAGGGTGCCTATGGTAGCCCGAGGATGGTCAAGGAATTGCGGGAACGGAGCTTCCCGGCCAGTAAGGAACGGGTTGAGCGGTTGATGCGGGAGAATGGTATCCGGGCACGCCACAAACGGCGTTTCAAGGTTACAACGGATTCCCGCCACACTCTGCCGGTGGCGCCTAACCTGCTGGATCGCAACTTCACACCAAAAGCCCCGAATCAGGTCTGGGACATCCGACATCACCTATTTATGGACAGACGAAGGCTGGTTGTATCTGGCCATCGTACTCGACCTGTTCAACCGTGAAGTGGTCGGCTGGTCACTGAAACCACGCATGACAACAGACATCGTAACCGATGCGCTGACCATGGCGTGGTTCCGCAGGAAACCGGCGGCAGGGCCTGATCCATCACTCGGATCGGGGCAGTCAGTATGCCAGTCTTGACTTCCAGGACAGGCTGAAAAAGTACGGCATGGTCTGCTCGATGAGCCGCAAGGGGAATTGTTGGGATAATGCCCCGACTGAAAGCTGGTTCAATAGTCTCAAGAACGAGCGTGTGCATGGACTACGCTATCAAACACGAGCGCAGATGACAGCGGCAAGCTTCGAGTACATCGAGGTATTCTACAATCGGAGGCGGCGACATTCGACCTTGGGCTACAAGTCACCCATGCAGTTCCTTGATAACTGGCTCGTCGCTCAGCAAAAGGAACAACGGGTAGCATGAATCACACCTGCTGGAAGACGAAAAACCGAGGGAACCTCATATACCCACAGTCGAGTGGCTATACTTCTCATCGGCTTTACCCCTGGTACGTAATCTTTTCCATTTTTTTCGGAGGTCTTTGTCATGGGTCTGCTTGTGCCATATATCCGTAACGCTGACGGATCGATCGTGAGCGTTAAAGATGGCATCTATATAACTTCAACAAAAGAGATGGGCCCTTATCTATTTGAAGAACAGTTACACGGCTGGCCAGAGCCCAAGGTTTATTGGGCAAAGGAATCAGGTCCATGTCTGGGGGTCGCACCCTATGTAGGCGATCTTAACTCTATCTCAACCGATACCGCCGCGCCCGAACTTGTTGAATAACAGCCCTATCCGCTTATGGGTGGGTTGGAAATGACCCACCTTCCAGGGGGTTGTGGGGGAGCCTTTCTCAGAATACTTCGGCTGAAGCGGAAGCAAACCATTATCAGCAGCTGGCCCAAAAGGCCACCTCGTAGAAGTCTAACTTAAACCAAACAGCCTGCCTTCCCTACCCCTGGGACAATGGGTGCAACGACAAGCCGGAACTCATCGATCAAACCTGTGTTCGTACTCTCCATGCATGCAGCCTAGCATCCGTGGCGCGGTGTGCAAGCAGATTTGCGGGCCACTGATTGGGGGATGTTAGACGACAACGTGCCATGTGGAATGGGCATTCTGCGTTATAACAAGTTAGACTTATAAGGAGAAATACGATGGCGGTCGTCAAACAAAAGATCGTTCCGCACCTGTGGTTCGACAGAGAAGCAAAAGAAGCGGCACACTTCTATTGCACGGTCTTTCCCGATTCAAGTATCACGAGCATCAATACGCTGCACAAGACGCCGTCGGGCGACTGCGATGTTGTTTCGTTTACTCTTTCCGGCCAGCCGTTTATGGCTATCAGCGCTGGACCTTTATTCAAGTTCAATGAGTCCATTTCCTTCATGGTCTATTGCGAGACCCAAGAAGAAATAGACTACTACTGGGAAAAGCTTTCTGCTGTTCAGGAGGCCGAACAGTGCGGCTGGCTCAAAGACAAGTATGGTCTCTCATGGCAGATCGTGCCCGCTGTCATGGAAAAAATGATGCAGGATCAGGATCCTGACAGATTGGCCCGAGTTACCCAAGCATTTCTCAAGATGAAGAAATTTGATCTTGATGCGCTGCAAAGGGCACATGATGGGAAGTAAGCGAGAAAAGCGAAATGGTGGCTGATAGCCGGTTGCTGCGGATGCAATCCACTTTGCATTTGTCAGTGTGCCGCAGACGGTTGAGTCGGATACCGTGTATCAAATTTGCGCTTTCCTATTCGAGCCCAAACTCATAAGATGCCATCGGAACTTTCATCACGTGGTCTACAAACATTAGGCGCCCTTTATCATTCCCCGCCGAGCCGACAACGACCATGAGCGGAAGCAAATGGTCTTCGCGCGGGTGTGCCAATCGTGCACCTGGTGCGGCTTCCCATTTGGCCAGCATGTCATTCCTTACCTTGGCATCGCTTTGTTCAATCGCCTTGTTCAGGTAGTTTTCAAATGCTTCGGCGATCGGCGTGGATTCATCTCGGCCGAAACCTCTCATGTTGTGGTAAGTCAAGCCGCTGCCGATAATCAGCACATCCTCGTCACGCAAAGGCTGAAGCGCCTCACCAACGCGGATATGTTCTTGCGGATCATAATCAGATTTCAGCGACAGCATTACAACCGGCACATCTGCGCTCGGGTACATTAGTGCAAGTGGAACAAATGTCCCATGATCAAAACCGCGGCTGGAGTCTTCCTTTACTGAAATGCCGGCGTGCGACAATAAAGTTTTCACTCTTGAAGCAAGCTCGGGTGAGCCCGGCGCACGGTACCGTATGTGATAGGTGTGTTCCGGAAATCCGTAGTAGTCGTAAACCATGGGCGGACGCTCGGCGGTTGAAACGGTAAACTCTTCCTCTTCCCAATGGCCGGTAATCACCAAAACGGCTTTCGGCTTCGCCGGCAGGCGTTCAGGCAGCGCCATGAACCCATGTTCTGTCTTGGCGAACTGCTGCCTCATGCCTTCGACATACGGCCATGGCCCGCCGCCGTGCGAAAGAAAATAAACAGGCATCCTGATCATGCGCCTCTCCTATGTTGCCAAAATGTCGTTTTTTGGCTACTACTCGATATTTTTAAGAACACGGCAGGGATTACCAGCCGCGAACACATCATCAGGAACGTCTTTTGTCACAACACTGCCGGCCCCGATAACTGATCGATTTCCAATAGTTACACCAGGGCAGATGATCGCCGCGCCTCCAATCCAAACGTCATCGCCAATCTCGATTGCTCTGCCGGATTCAAGTCCCATTCTGCGGTCCTCCGCGCGCAAGGGATGAGTGGCTGTATAAATTTGCACCGCCGGTCCGAGCAACACTCTGGAGCCGATTCGCACAGCTGCGACATCGAGGACGACGCAATTGAAATTCAGGAAGACGCTGTCCCCTAAGATTATGTTGCTCCCGTAGTCGCAGAAAAAGGGAGGCTCGATCCACGCACCTGTGCCTGTCGAGGGTATGAGTTCTTTGATGAGGCGTGCGCGCTCCTCAGAATGGTCGTCAAGAGTGTCATTCAGCGCCTTGAGCAGCAGCCTCGCGCGGCGACGCTCGCTGCTGAGTTGATGGTCAAGCGGGTCATAAAGCTCCCCAGCCAGCATCTTCTCTTTTTCCGTTCTCATGAACTCTCCTAAACCGCCTTCCAGGAAAAGGAAGGTCAATTTCGAGACTAGCGGCAACAAAAATGATAGCGACCCGACTCCACCTGAGTTCCGTCTTCAGAAACTGAATATTCGGTCAGCCTTGTGTCTGCGTACGTAGGCCCCATTCCTCGAAGATGACATAAACGGCAGGAATCACGATCTGGGTGAGTACTGTCGACGACATCCCAAAATAATTTGTTTCAGCTCTTGTATTATATGATAATGAGACGTATTATCATTCTCATCTCAATTATAGGAGTACTGGAAATGGACAAGCAAAGCACAACTTCCCTGATCGTTCCCGTAATCAAGAGGAACAAGCATAGATTGACCGTGGTGACTCGCAAGCAGATTCTCTACAGCAAGGCTCTGTTCGAGCATGGGGACGAGGTACTGATTGAGCATCACGGTGAGCAGTATTCACTGCGCCTCACTAGTAATGATAAGTTAATTCTGACCAAATAATAGGCTGACATGACCTTCACATATCGTATATCGGCTGGTGCCATCACCTCCAGGCTCACCAGAAGATGTATTGAATGCTCACTCCAAAAAGGGGTATGAGGCTACTTCGATGCTGCTGAAGTAAATGACCTAACAGCGGTGCCACAATCGAAGCCGGAGAAAATGCAGTAAAGGAGATCTCCCCCGTCCACCAAAATCTTATTTTGGTGCATAGCCAGATGGAGATTTATAGATGTTATTGCGTACCGCTGAGTTACTCCTACGCCACGGTATTTCAGCCAGCCAGCCCTTCCTGGGCAAGCCACCCGATTTTTATCACACTTGTCGAGGGGGTAGGTTTGTGAAACAGCTTAAAAAAAGACGTTCGGCGTCGTCGCCTCTTTTCTTATCTCGGGCATGGCACGCAAGAGTGAGCTGCCGTTTGCCTGTTTCAATGGCGTGGAAAAATATATTTGGTTCCCTGCTGCACAATGGCGCCATCAGCGGTACCCGGCACCATAATTCGCTCCCTCTCCCTCTCCATCTTCAAAGACGGCTCGGAAAAAAACTTCGCATCATAAACCATCTCGCCAGGAGCAGCGGGAAGATTTTTTTACTGGGGTGCGGAGCTTTGGTGAGGAAAATGCTGATGAAGGCCGAGCTTCGATTTCCTGAACGAAAATCGCCTAATGAATGGCAGGCTCTGCTAAAACACAAGCTTGCCAATACTACCACTCGTGTTGCGCACGACACGGACTGGGTGCCACTAGTCAAAGCCGTTGCCACACCTGCTACATTTACTGCTGCACGGCCGATGGATTGCCGCGCCTGCGCTGAAAAGCAAGCTGGCCGCTGTAACGGTTTTGCTCTTTCGGGACGCAGCGTCTTGTGCGTAGGTGGACGCGCGGCGCTGTATCCGGAATATCGCCGTGCGGTGGAAGCATCAGGTGGTAAATTTCTGCTGTATCGAGGAGATTTGTACGACGATGCGGTAGCCGATTTTCATTTCACCGCTCCCTTCTAGCCATCTTCTCTAGCTCTGCCTCAAGCTCACATATTCGGTGAGGTGACGAAACTCTGCCTCCTGGCTATCCAATGCCACGGCTTTAGCCTGCCTGCCAGCTGCCTTTCCCATTGAGCTGGTGCGACGCATTGGCAGCAACGCGACCGAGGATCCCGGCATAAGTTGGAAATGAGAGCGGAACACGAGCCAAATCATCCACCCGCATCCCAGCAGCGATGGCTATCGCCGCAACCTGAGTAAGGTCGACGGCCCGCTCGCCCACAACATGGCAGCCCAGGATCTTACTGGTTGCGCGGTCGACGATCAGTTTGCAGAAACCGATCGTCCGCCCGTCAATGATTGTGCGCGTGGTCGAGTCGAACCTGACAACTGCTGTTACCACATCGTGCGTCTGACGAGCCTTAGCTTCAGTCAGACCCACTTGGGCATACTCCGGATCGGTAAAACTGCCGATGGGACTGACCTGGTCTGCAAGTGTCATGGTCGCACCGCGCACGGCGTTCGTAGCCGCCACGTAACCGTCCTGTATCGCCTGCGGGACCAGCAAGAGGCGCCCGGTGATGTCCCCAGCGGCGAAGATATTCGGCGCAGAGGTGCGGAGGTAGGGGTCCACCTGCACAAAACCCCGATCATCGGTCTCGATGCCGGCCTGGGCGAGACCCAGCCCGGCGGTATTGGCCACCCATCCCACTGCCACGATCGCGAGCGCAGCCTCTGCGCTGTTCCGGCTGCCGTCCTTCGAGAAGACCATCCGTACGCCGCCCGGCGTCTTCTCGAAGGACTCGATAGCACCAAAGTTCTCTCGCACCACGATGCCCGACTCGCGGAAAGTTGCGGCGACCGCGGCCGATACGTCCTCGTCCTCGGTTGGCAGAATACGCGGGCCTGTCTGAAAAAGTTGGACTCGCGAGCCGAACGCGTTGAAAATCGAAGCGACCTGCACTCCAGTCGCCCCACCGCCGATGATCATCATTGACGGCGGGACGGAGGTCAGGCTCCAGGCGTCGCTGTGGGTGTGGGTCAATTCGAAGCCGGGAACTGAGAGCCGCCGACTCGCGCCCCCCGTGCAAATGATGATCTTTTCGGTCTCAAGCCGCAGGCCGCTCTCAGTTTCTATGGTGTGGAGGTCAGCGAAGCGCGCGGTACCCGCCCGCTCGTAGACGATCACTCCCGCGGAATCGATTTGGCTGCGCAAAGTCGAATGCGCACGAACATCGTCCACAACCTCGCGCACACGCACGAGCAACCGCGAGTAGTCCAGCACCGCCTCACTCACTGTGATGCCGTATTGACCCAGCTGGCGAGCTTCTCGGATCAGCCGCGCAGCATGGGCCAGTGTCCGCACTGGAACCGGTCCGTCATTTGCCGCCATGCCGCCGAACTCATCGCGGGTAACAAGCGCGGTTCGTGCACCCAGATCGGCGGCGCGAAGCGCCGCCAGCACACCCGCCGGTCCAGCGCCGATGACGACCACGTCTAACATTTCCGGCACCCCACCTTTCATGTCTGAAGGTCGGCAAGCCAGCGCAAGGCCCGCAGTCCCGGCATGAACCCATACTCGCCGCCGCGCGTAACGACGAACCGCGGGAGGCCCTGAAGACGCCTGCGCACAGGTCGTCGAGGAACTATAAAGTCGCCGCCCTCGTCGTTCGACCCGACGATGGGATCCTTGGCCTCGCCCGCACCGAAGAAAACGCCATCGTTTATCCATTGCGACTGGACGAACTCGAACTGGCGTCCCGGATGCGCTCCAACAAAGGCGAACATCAGCCCCCGATCGGCCCCGTCGTCCTCGAGCACTCCTTCCCGCAGCGGCGGGCCATAAGCCGTTCCGCGGCGGATCATTCGGTGAATTCTGGCGACGCCGCGCTATACGCGCGTCGCGCGGGTTTGTCCGTCGTATGTGCGAACTACCGGGAGTCTTGAATCCTGCCGGGTCATCTTCTTGATAGAGAAAATCGTTGCTGCGTCGTGGATCGGCGCCCAGTTCCGGGTCGTCATGGAACGCGCAGAGCGCCAGAGGCGCGCCGCTGCGCCAACGGCCCATCATCTTTGCCGCTAGTAGTTCCTCATCCTCAGGGCTGATGGAGTTCGCCTTAAGGTACTGCCGGAACGCGGCTACGCGCTGGTGCAATTTGCGAAACACGATATAGGTTCCATTACGACCCAGTGCCTCGGGTTGAGGTATCTGAACGCCACCTAGCTCATCGCGATAGCCCAGAACAAATTCGCCCGCTTTGAGAGGCTGTTCCCTGGGATTAGTTCCGGGAATACCGCTTCCTTCGATAGCCGGATGGCTGATGCCGTCCCTGAATCCAAAAGGCTCCCTTTCGGTGGGCAGCGAATAGCAGTCCTGTCGCCAGATCGCAGTGATCCCCCGCATCTCCTGGTACGTCTTGCGAGCCCGATCGAGAGCTGCCTCGATCCGCTGAGTATCGGGCGAGACCACGACGATCACCACGTGGACGTCCGGCGTCCCGAGCGGCTTTTCCCAGTTCTCGGGACTACTCTCGCCGGTGTCTCCCAGCTCTTTCGCGCGCGCGGCCATCCCCTGCCGGAACTCCCAGGCGAAGGTGTCGAGCGAATTCTGCGGCACGCCAAGAGCATTAAGACCCGTGTAAGTAAGGGCAACGCTTATCCAGGTATCGGCTAAAGGACTGGTCGGGTTAGCGGCCGAAGTCACCACTGCGCTCAGCCGCCGGATCAATTCCCGCCCAGCTTTGCAATCGTCAATACGGAGAACAATGTAAGTTGCCGCATACGGAGTCGGCCGCGGGCGCAGGACCCCGCTCTGGATGTCATCCAGCTCGAGTATGGCGTTTGCTTCTCTGGTCATGAATCCTCTCTCTTGACAGTAGCCTCACTTCGCCGTGGCGATATTCCTCCAGAAGTTCTCCAGGCTCTCGTCCCCACCAAACAACGTGCTGAAGATCGTTGAATCTGCCAACATCACATCGCCCGCCCGATCGCCACTTGGGGGCATCCAAAGGAACATATTGAACTCGCGGTTTCCTGCTTCCGTGAAAGGGTGCGGCTTTGACAGGTCGATCGGCTGCCGGGCCAGGACGTGAATGGATTTTGCATCATCGGTTGTCACGGCATAATGCGGCAAGTGCATATGGAAGTTGAACGTGGTAACTCCCTTAAGCCAGCCTTTGGTATCCAGATCCCTCGCAATAGACAAGGGAGCGAGTTTCTTGGTTTCCGGATCGCGCGCGGGACGCAGGCCGAAGCGATTCTCGACCGGCACTCCAAGTCCTTTCATGAGTGCTCTCGTATATTTACCGAACCGTTGCTGGCGGGGCACCAGAGCGTCACCGTGGTGGTGGTACTCCATGTCGCGCACTTTCATGTCGTCTGAAACTCCGACTTCGTGGTGTGGGCCCAGGATCAGACAGGTTCCGTCGCGTTTGAGAAACTGCCGGAGCGCCTCGATCTCCTCCGGAGGGCCTCTTGATCCGTGACCATGTGGTCCAGGCCAAACACAAGCAGTGTATCCGTGTCTGCGAGCACCCGCTCGTCGAGCGGAAGTTTGAACCCGGCCTGGTCGATCCGCTGAAACACGGGAACCACATGCCCCGTCGTCTCGCCCACGAATTGCTGGAACGGAACCCAGGCCCAGAAGAACAATTCCAGCGCTCCCGCGATTCCCTGCTGGAACTGCAGCGGGTCTGACCACTCAGGCGCCTCATAGGCCGGCCATGCCACGCGTCGAACCTCAGTCATCGTCGAGAATCGGTTGTCGAGTTCGGCCGGATTTCGGCCCGCCTCGGCCGGATAACTCCACGAGATGTAGATGCTCACCCGCCGCCGACCCGGCGTGTACTTCCGTGGCACATGGTTCTGGTTGTATGTTCGCGCAGTTTTCGCCCCGCTCATTTCTTTCTCCTCCCGACCGGCTGTTACACTGATTCGTCATCACTGCCGAAGTCGGAGACCAAAACCCAGGAGCAATTTTGCACACCTCCCAAGCCTCACGACGACCCCAAGATCTTACTGCAACTGATCGAGCATCTCGGACAAGGCGTTCTTGATCCTCAGGGCCTTCTTGATTTCGTCGGCGGTGACATACGGATACTCCCCGTATTCGATAAAGCTCGGGCACTGGTGGTCCCGGACGAACCTGATGAACGCTTCAGGGTTGGTTTTCCAGTCCATCGGGAAACCCTTCGAGGTTCTCGAAAACCGTGTTGACGCCCGCTTTTCCGAAGAGAACGATCGCGTCCTCGGTGTATTTGTCGAAATCGGTGTCGAAGATCCCCTGGTACATGAACCGCGTGTCGTTGTCGAAGAGCACCCAGCGCAGATAGTGGAGCTTGAGCGGGGCGAGCACGTAGGGTCCGCCCTCCAGCGCCTTCGCGAGATCGTTGCCCGTAGTTGCGGATGATCTCCGCCCTTCCCGGCTTGACTTTCGCGATGATCGTGAACCCATAACACGCCGGCGTCCTGGGATAAATTGGACCGTATTTCCCCTTTTCGAGGTGATCAGTCTCCTTTGGTATCACGACTGCTGCTGGTTTGATCTCCATCTCAATTGTCCTTTCTTAGGCTGGTTGGAACCACCTCGACCGAACTAATAAATTTACCGCTTCTTCAATCAATTCAAGGGTCTCTGCTAGCGTCGCTGGATCTTTATCAATCGGACAATCGGTTAGTCTTTCGAAATCACTAAGCGCTCGTCCTTGCCGGTACTTAACATTTTCTCCCGTGCTGCTTGAGCTTCACTTACGAAGCTTGCTTATGGTCGAGTTAAAAAAAACCATAATCACGTATTTACTCATTCATGAATCTGTAAATTCAAGTGAATGCAACGTATTAGTGAGCCCATCATTTCCGCTCCTTAGTGTCGCTGGAGATAAATCAATTGTGGGGGCTGAAGTTTGCGTTGTGTTAGCGCGCGTAAAGCCTCTAGAGTTAAGTGAATTTCTCATAAAAACCTCAGGATTTAGCACGCCCTCCACGGAGCAGCGGTAAGGAGAATTAACGGGTAATCTGTCGCGACAAATTAAGATCGCGCCAGACATGATTTTCCAAGTTTTGGGAGACAAAGCGCACTTATAGCCGCGCACTCGTCATTAATTGAAGCGCTTCTTTTTTTGTAGACTAGATACAGGAAATTACAAGATCATAAATTGATTGTAGTGGCCTATCTGATATGCGCGACGAACTTCGTGAATCCATAGATCAAGCGATTATGTAATTTCTTTTAATGAGAAATCTAGGACATCCTATATTATTGATAAAATATGTTATCAATAATAAATAGCGCGTATGAGCACCTCCCATCTTCCGGCCGCAATCGTCCGTCTAGCCGTCTTCTCAGCACTGCCGATCGCCGTCGCCTTGTCTGGTTCAGTCGGGCGTTACTACAGTGTGCGAATCTGAGTTTCGGGCGATTTGTACGTCGTAAACTCGACGGAGAAAATCGTAGAGCAACACACTGAATAGGTGGGATGAAGCTGAGTGCGCTCGTTGCTCTCGTTGGCGCGAGTCTCTATAAATATTTCCGCTTCAAGTACGCAAGAAAGGGCCCCGACGACAAGTCTTCGCCGGTCACACGTCGGATCAGCTCGTGCGGGAAAAGACTTGAGCCGTGCTGATAGATGTTTTCCTTCAGCCAGGAATGCAGTGTGCTGAAATTTCCGCACGTCATCGCCTCTGGAATTTCCGGGTGGGCCTTAAGGGCAGCATCGTAGCACTGCGCGCTAAAGAGATTTCCAATCGTATAGCCCTGGAACATTCCGCCGACGCCTCCGTAGTACCAATGGACATCCTGAAGGCAGCCCTGAGCGTCGGACGGCGGACGCACGCCGAGGTCGGACTCGTACCGGTCGTTCCACGCGCCGGGCAGATCCCTCACCTTAAGTGAGCCGTCCAAAAGCTGCGATTCGATGTCGAAGCGAATCATGACGTGCAGATTGTAGGTCACTTCATCGGCGTCGGTTCGAATCAACGAAGGTTCCACGCGATTGATGCCGCGACAGAATTCATCCAGAGAAACGTCCCGAAGAGTATCGGAAAAATGGGCTTGCAGGTGAGGATAAAAATATGTCCAAAATTCGTGCGACCGACCTACCAAGTTTTCCCAAAGCCGGCTTTGGCTCTCGTGAATTCCGGCGGAAGTGCCGTGACCCAGAATGGTTCCGTCCAGGCTTGGCGAAAGCCCCAGTTCGTAAAAGGCATGGCCGGACTCATGAATGGTGCTGAAAATCCCGTCACGGAGATCCGTCTCATTGACCCGAGTCGTGATGCGGACGTCCCCGGCTCCAAGCTTTGTCATGAACGGGTGATGAGTGAGATCCTGGCGCCCACGATTGAAGTCATAGCCGATGCTCTTGGCCAGCCAATTCAAAAACTCCAGTTGCCGGGGCTTAGGATAGACCCGTGACAAAAAATCGGTTCGCGGCCTGGTGCGAGACGACAGCTCTCGGACCAATGGCACGAGATCCCGTCGAAGGTCGGCAAAAAGCGTCTTGAGACCCGCGGTAGTCATGCCGGGGTCAGCGTCTTCGATGTGCGGGTCCATGGGATGGGCCCAGGCGGTTTCACCGGAGTTGAAAAAATCTGAGATGGCTCGTGAGTACGCGACGGTCTTTTCCAGAAACGGCGCCACGGCATGGAAGTCATTCGATTTCCGTGCGCGGA
Source organism: uncultured beta proteobacterium (assembly GCA_963786735.1). GTDB lineage: Bacteria > Pseudomonadota > Gammaproteobacteria > Burkholderiales > Nitrosomonadaceae > Nitrosospira. The sequence goes on along the minus strand of CAWBAF010000028.1, from coordinate 13,967 downwards.
CCCAAACGTCGTAAGTCTCGGCCATGTGTTGAAGAAATTCAGCCTTGAAAGCGGAAGGGATTTTCGACGCCCGGGCAAACTGCCGACGGGCCAGGCGCAGGAACGCCCGGTCATCTGCGGACAACGTTGCAGCTGGCAATCCCGATGCGGTCTCCAGAAGCGCAGCCACAGCCGGGTCGATCAGTTTTTCGTGGGCGGCCTTTTCGACCGTGGCGATCATGCGTCCGCGCGATGCTGTTCCGTCCTGAGGCATGTGGGTGGACATATCCCAATGGAGCACAGAGCCTGCCCGCCGCAGGTCATCGATTTCGGCAAACCGGGCCTTCAAAGACTGGAGCGCTGAATCCATGAGGGCATTGTCCTCTCTGAGGTGAGCGGCGTAGAGGAAAAATAAAAGCTCTTGTTCATAGGAAATGAAAGCAGAGGTCGTAATAGGGTTTCTGAAAAAACGTCGCCAAGGAAAAAATAGGCGCTAAATCCGGCCTTCTTCAATAGCTTTGTAGTAAGTGCGCCTGCCGATACCTACGTCAGAGACTGCTTTGCTAACACTTGTGCCACCCCGTTTCGGCTTGGCTTTACAGCTTTGCACAGTACCCTATCTGGGTTATTGCCCAGACGACCTTCTCCATATCCCACATACCGTTACCAGCTACCTGGGATAGTGAGCCCAAACCCTCGGAATTAGGCAACAGGGGAGTAGAATCTGGGTTGCGTCAGCTTTCGTCATCGTCATAATCCCCAGAATCGTGGTTCTCATCATCGCAACAGGCGTCGATACTCTGGGCACTGCAAGATTCGTTATGGTGCTTCTCACAGCATCCGTTACGGCAATCGTCACAATTTTTGCACCCGTCGTGGCTCCAGATCGTATAGGCCATAACGTCGAGAATTTTCACGGGGGTCTCTGGATCGTCGGTTGTGATGACCAGTTCGCAGCACCTCGGGCACTTTTCAGTCGCCTTGTAACGAATCAAGACGCTCAGGCACGAGCCCGGGAGTAGCATTGCGGGGAAGGGATTGTTGATCAGCTTCCAGTGCTTGCTTTTGCGCTTGAATGCAACGCTTGTCACGTTTAGCTTGCAGTCGCCCACGTTGCAGATGGAGATCGTGCGCTCGCCGAGGCAACACGCCTTCACACCCCCGATGCATGTAGAGCCTGTGACAACGAGTTTTCCGGAAGGCACATTCCCGGAAACTGGAACATTTTTTGCCCGTAGCCTCCAATTCACGATATGCAACCCCCACTTCATTGAGGGCCACTGAAACGTTTTAGATCTCTTCTGATTTTTCAGGACAATGGCGAATATCGAGTTTCCAGTAAGAAGTAAGGCTATGTAATGGCGGTAATTCGGTTTGAGCCGCCTGTTTTTCAAGTTCACGTATCTTTTCCGGTGGCAACGTCCGTATCACTGGCCGTGTTTCTTTGATTTCATACGAATCAAGCAGTTTCTCGATACCGTGCAATTTGCACTCAGCGGCAAACGATCGTAATGATTTCATCGACCCACTCGCAGGGGCGGCTTCCTGTGCGATTCGAATGACGATAAAACCGCTATAGCGAGCGGGGTAGACCTTTCCTTTTTCCATGCCGATTTCCTTTTAGGGATTCTGAAATCCAGCGGAACGAAAACGCTGAAGTGCTCATTCACACTAGATCATCAATATGAGTTGTCATCCATCATAGGCATCAGCATCTGGCATCACCTTGATTGCCTCCTATCACCCCCCGCCACCCGCCACCCACCTATGGCGGTACGATCTCCAGCGGTATAGACGAGGCCGCGCTCAAGGCCGACCGCGACCCGATGTCGTTGGCTTCCGTTTCGACCAGCCGTTCCGCTTCGGCGGCCAGAGCAGAAAGCTGGCGGATTGCGACATGGCCCCGTTTTTTCCCGTCTACCCAATTGCATAGATTCTGCTGCTCAGCGCTTACCCGCGCAGAGCCAACTTTCATCCTCTTTCCCAAAAAGTGTTCTCTCAAAACTCATCGGAGCTATAGCTTATGGCAGAGGCAGTTTCAAGAGCGAGTTTTTAGAGGTTAAAAGATCGTGAAACCGGGAAGTTTTTATATCTTGCTGGTATCTCCGAAAAACGACCGTTTATTGGAAAGTATAAAGGGTCCTGTTTGGATGCGGTCGGGCTTCAAATTGCTCCCAGGGAATGAGTGTTTACACCTGCGATAACGGTGTAGTCGATGTTTCCGGTTGTGCCCTTCTTTATCGATGCCGGTGCTTGCTGAAAGGCCCATAGCCCCATGTTGTCATGACGCCGATTTTGGCTGCTGTTGAAAAATGCCCGAACCATAATGGGACCTGCTGTCGGGCCTGTGATTGAATTTATCCTGATCCTGTAGCTCGGCGTATTCCCGTTGGGCCGCCCGGCATCATCTGCATGGATGGAGTCGAACATCGGCATTGTGGGGTTCAGCAGGCTGGGGGTCACTGGCAGCAGCAGGTTCGCCAATGAAGAATCGTAGGATAACGTCACGATATCGTTTCCAGTGTGCAAACGAAGCGTGTCAACATCATGCCGGACATGATCGATAAACATGGTGGAAATCTGAAGGAGCCGCACCGACTCGAACGTTTTTGTCTGCACGGGATCCGGTATCACGTCCTCCGTGAATTCAAAGGTTCCCGCCACATGGAGCGTGGTGGCCAGCTCATGCGGCTCCTCCAGGGTCAACAGCCAGGCGAGCTCCATGATCTGATTGGTCGTGCGGCTCTTCCCTAAACGATTTGCGCGGGAACTCGTAATCCGGATCAGCATCCTGCTCGTGCCGCCCTGAATGAGCTGGGAGGTGTCAATGGCAACGCGCTCTATCTGGGGATGGAAGAATAAGGTCTTTTTCGGACATGAAGCGGATGTCCCAGAGATTGCCGGGCCGAGGACCAGGCTCTGACCGAACGGCAGCGGCGGCGTAGGATCAGCCCCGGGCTTGAGCCGCAGATAACCTGAGGAGTAGATGACAAGAACCTGGGGGAAACGGCTTGTATTGGATACGCGTTTCGCAAAGGATAAAAGCTTTGTCATCCCCATTGACTTGCCGTTGATCAGGACTTCGAATGGATCTTCTGGAATGAGCGCCCGCAGCTTTTTTATCACCCACACGCCGTCATTAAACATCTCTGACTTATTCAAGGCGTTCTCGTCTTCCAAAATCTAGTTACAAAGTCCTCAAGTTCCGAAAAACACCTCAGATTGAGGCAATCTGTGCTTGGGGGTTTTCCTTAGGCGCTGCTGCGAGGATCCGGTATACGGTGGCTTCCCCAATGTTTAGTTGTGATGAAAAACAACCTCGGCTGACCTAAAAATTATCGCATTTTTTCGACTAGACGCTCGTACGGTGTTGTCCCGCCCAGGCTGCCGTGAGGCCTGAGGTAGTTGTAGAAAGCCCTCCCATTCAGCTAGAGAAGCATCAAATAGGCGCTTACTTGGTGCAGTCGTAATAGCGGCAACTGTCGGACGGATTTACGCTGGCCTCAAGGCTGTGGTACAGGGTACAAGCGAAGTCCCTGCTCCTTGCGGACTTGACCATGTCGTTTTGTCCAGCCTTGCATCGTGCCCCTCCATCAATGGACATTCACGATACGCCATCTGAAGTTTGACATCTATGCATTTATAATCAATAGCTTACTGAGTCACCCTCGCGTCGTTTCTGGCTTTTCGTACCGTCAGATATTGCACTGAAAACGAGGGACGCCTTATTACTCGATTTACTTTGAACGGTCACTGGGAAAAGACGAAGCTGGGGTTGCGATATCTTTAATTCCTACTATATAATGCGAACCGTTCTCATATTGATCACATTAAATTCACAAATACTTCACATATTCTCGACAAACATAACAGCTAGAGGCGGGTTTTTAGGAACGCAGAAAATGTTCACATAGAGTTATCCGTTGCCGCTGAGTTTTCTCCTCCTCAGCGGCTTTCAGCCAGCCAGCCCCCCTTGGGCAAGCCAGCCATTTTTTATTCACTTGACTGGCAAGGCTATGCAGCTGCCTAGGGAAACGGTTCATATGACCGCCTCGAATCGTTTCAGGACCGAGGTAATAAAGGAAAAGTGACGTGAAAATCACCAATAAACCTATTCTTTTGGTTGAAGATGATCGAGTAGACACCATGACAGTTACACGCGCGCTCAAGGAAATTGATGTTAAGAATCAGGTTGTGCATCGGGAAAATGGCGAGGAAGCATTAAATTACCTCAAGGATGCAACTGGTGATAAACCTTGCATTATTCTGCTTGATTTGAACATGCCCATCATGAACGGAATCGAATTCCTACGAGCGGTAAAAAATACTGAGACGCTAAAGCTTATTCCGGTAGTGGTGTTAACAACATCTGATGAACCACAGGACAAGCTGAACAGCTTTAATTTGGGAGTTGCCGGATATATGTCCAAGGCGGTCGACTACAGGCAATTCGTGGAAATCATGCGAGCCATTGACTCGTATTGGACTATCAGTGAAATGCCATAACAGGCTAAAAGCGTGGGCGAACAAATCTCCGGCAAGGCTCAAAAGAAATACGGAGATGCCGAGGAAGCTGTAAAGGACGCGGCGGACGAGCTTTAAGCCCAGCCTTCTAACGCACCCTGCCTTAACCCGCTTCGGCGGGTTTTGTTTATTAGCTCCACCTCTAAACATCAGATAGAACGCGAGTCCTCTTTCCCAGGTAGAACAAGCAGTCGTGTCACCGGCCGGCATCTGAAACAGGCGGCGTCGTCAAAATCAGCACAGGGCAGGCTTTCCAGCCATAACTCGGTCAACAACCGGTCTGTTCAATCGTCCGCATTCAAGTCCGACATCAGATCTTCGATCGTATCGAACGACTTCAAGCCGCCACGGCGCGCTTCCTTCATCGCCTCGATGGTGGTGGCGTTTGGCGTCAGCGGCTCGAACGGCAGGGCTTTCCCGCGGGCGACGCGGGTCAGCATGATGCGGAAGGCATCCGATACGGTCAGATTTTTCCGTTTCGTGAGTTGACCCCTAGTGGTGTAGGCGCATTCTATTGCCCAACCGTTTTAGCAAACCAACGCGGCGGGCGGCTGGCGCGGGCTGTGATGAGCGTGGAACGGGATCAGGAGTCCAATTGTTTACTCGGCAATAAAACCTGAAATCCGGCCTGCAGATATTGATCGATTCCTGTCCACTGTCCCGCCGGTAGAGCCATCTGTTCAGATATGCGCACTAAGGCCGTAAATACATAGAACGGGCGGGTATATCGCCCCAGGAAAACCCTCAGCGCGCGGTTACCTTTATTCGGAAAATCCGCGCCAGGCTTCATGAGATAGAGGGCAACACACGAAACGGGATTTTACGCAGGCAGACTTGGGCCTGTGCAAAAGTGCTGCCCAGCCGGTGGGCGATACCCATGTGGGTCTTCCAGCAGGCAAGGTCTCCGAGTAGCACCGTAGGTCAATAGGCAGGGCCGCCAGAATATATGCCTACCGTTGGGTTGCCGGTGAGCAACTCGCAATTCAGGAAAATTCATGCATAAAACCTTGGAACGTACGATTACGGGGGTACTGTCATACTTGAGCGATTGCATCGGTACCCTTATCAGCTTTAGCGGATCGGCGCGACTTTCCCCGCTGTATCTTAAATTGGCCAAAATATCGATGGAGCTACAGAATTGGAGAAACCAATCTCGTAAAACGAGTGCCCCTGTCGAGCACGAAGGTCTTGGCGCGGTAGCCCCTTTTACTACGTTTCCCCGTTGTGTATCGGATGAAGCGTGCTTCTCCTGGAGCCTGGAAGCCATTTGCCGATGCATGGCGGCCTCCCGTAGGGTTGCCGTGACCTTTTGCTCGTAATCGCGAATCAATGCTTCTGTATGCGATTGCAAGTCCTGGGCCTGCCTGCCATAGAGATAGCTTTTATTCTGATATTGCTTCAGCAATTCCTTTTGTTCCTTCACTTTGGCCTGTGCTTGCACGGCTACTTTGTCATAATGTTTTGCCACAAGCTCATGATCGCGCGGAGTCGCGGCACTTTGTGCAGCTGCGCGGATCTCAGGTGTGGCGATAGGCTGAATCGCCAATGCGGCGGGACTAAGCAAAGCCAACGATCCGGTCATCCATGACGCTGCGAAGATGCTTAGGAAATTTGTTTTCATGATTGGAACGAACCCAAATAGAATTAGAGTGGGCATAGCCTACCGCAGCCAACAGCATGAGTATATTAGGGAAGCCCTGGTTTTAGACTAAGGGAAACCCTAAACGTACCTGACCTGAACCTATTGATCCGAACCCTGCTGACGTGGACGAGGCCGCATAAGGGGTCATCTCAAGAAACGGAAATTTGCGCACGTTTAGACTGTTGATGGTTGTTTGAGCTTCTAGCCCAGCCTTATAGCTCATCGGTTGAAAATCAGACGGCCGGATTCCTGTGGATTTGATCTAATCTGCTGGACCAAAGAAAAACCCCGCCAACAGGCGGGGTTTTCATTGCGGATGAGTCCTAAACAAACCAGCTCGACTCTAGGCCTTATTATTTCTCCGCTTTGCAATACTGCCCATTAACAGCAGGCCGGCCAACATCATTGCATAAGTTTCGGGTTCGGGGACTGGAGAAATGGACGGCATTTGTGTAACGGTAAAGGTGGCGGTGTTGCCTGCACCTGGATCGAACGGGCTTAATTTGAATGTCGCGTCGGCTGTCGCACCACTCGCTAAGCTTCCGGTAAAGTCAAGGTTACGTGGACCGCTCGAGCCATCGAGCGAAAAATTCCCAAATGTTGATTGTTGATGTGAGTTAAATACTACGCCGTTACCTTGGTCTGGCTCGGTAATACTATAGTGAAAGTCCGTCCAGGCTTGTCCTGTATTGTTGGTAACGTGCTCGGTGACCGAGTAGGGAGACCCTCCCGAACCATTTTGGTGAACGACCGTAAACGTCAGCGAAACGGGGTTAAGGCTGTCAAGAGTTTTGGAAAGATCCAGAGAGTGGTCAGCACCATTGAGCGTAAAGCTAAATGACTCGTTATTCAAACCAGTTGCGGTGACGCCGGTAATAACGCCTCCCGCGGTTGCAGTTGAGATGGAGCCACCTAAAACCAAAGCGGCGATAATAGTTTTTGATAATTTACTCATTTTTTTCTCCTTTATATGAGTTTTAGCCGAATGGTAACTTCGAGGTAAAACTGGGTTGATCCCCAAAGGAAGCGAGCTTACGATGGGAGTCAGTGCTAAGCTAGCACATATGATGAGTTAGAGATATAGGCCGTTGTTACTACCAAAATATTACAGCCACGCGAGGCTCTTCCCTAAAACACATATTTATGAATGATAACGTCCTTTATCATTCACTATGTTGGGGCACGGATAGAACGTTGCAACCAGAAGTTAAGTGCCTGATCAATCATTGACCGACAAACAACTTAGAATTTGATCAATTCTTGTCCGGTGATAACAACCGTACTCGACTCGACAGCTTGTCCCGAGCTTTATTTTTTCGCAAAAGATTCGCATTTATCAATAAACGCTTGCCGCGCAGCTTCGTTGTCGAAAGTTGGAAGCGCCGCCTGCATTCCCGAGCCAGAACAATTCGTTGAATTTACTTCAGGAGCCCCGCCCCCACAACTACTCAAAGCGGCACTAAGGGCAATAATAAATACAATATATTTAGAACTCATTAAACTCTTCCTCTTTAAAAATCATCAATATGGCGCGAATTCAGGGCCGAAGTGCAACAACTAGTGGTTGCTTGGTGTAGCTCATCGACACTCCAAAGAATACTGATGTGCCCCCGCTAGCAGTGCCAAGTGCGTTCTAGTAAAGTTCAGTTAAAAATTAACTTCCATCTCTTTCACAGCCGTTAATCTCCATTTGCATAGGGCAGTTGGCTGCGAATTCTGCCGGAGTTCGGTAATGCCGGTCTCCGACACGTCCTGCCTTACGTGCTGCATCCAGGCCATTACGAGTGCGCTCGCGTAACATGGCTCGCTCGAATTCGGCAAAGGCACCGTACAGGCGAAACGGAAACGTAGCGCAGCTTTATTAAGCTTCGTTAATGTGCGTGCCGCGAATTTCCGGAGGCTTCCTGATCGTAGGTCGTCAGCTTCGCCCCGGTGGGAGCGATAATGGTTGCGATCAAGCGGGCCGGAGTCGTCTTGCTGGGATTTTCCATGTATGAATGGATGCTTCCCGGCGGCTCATTCCAGCTTTCTCCCGCGCGATACTCGATCACTTCCCCATTGTTGAGTTGAGAGCGGACGGTACCTTCGAGCACATGCACGAACACGACGCCTGCATGGCGATGGCTCGTGGTGCCGGCTTCGGGTGTCAGGTACACCATGAAAGCGGTCAGGGTCTGCTTCGGATCATCTGGCAGTACCTGCGAGGTGACAGGCATTAGGGTGATTCCCACCGATTTTGCATCCTTTGCACCGGAACGCGCTTCGTCTGCCTCCGCTATTGCCGCAACCGACAGTAAACCCGCCGTTATAGATGCTGCAAGCAGCCTGGCATACAATATGAGTTTGGATTTGACCAACTTGAATTTCATGGATCCTCTCCCTCGGCCGTTTTCATATCAATGAAGTCGCAAGCCAAGCTAAAGCGTCGCCTCAAACGAGAATAACTCGGCGGTTAAGAAGTTTCCAGTTTATCATGACTGAAGGAACCTCTGAACAAGACTGTAACGCATATATGCCGGAAAAATAATTGATGGAATGGGACGAAGGACCCAAGAGGCAGCTTGGGACGCTGCTCGATCAGGCGCCTGCCAGGATAAAAGGAAATCCCGGAGAAATTCCAGCTCAAAATGCTTGCCGTCTCGCTGCTGAATTTCTAAGGCGTCAAATACCCGAAATGAGGGAACGTAGAACAGGACGCCTGCATGAAGCCCGTGCAGTTTGCCCATATCCACACCACCGAACAATACCGCGCGGCTATGGGATGCCAGGACCTGCAAGCCCCTGAGCGAGGCCGTGAGGCATGCAGAACGTGTGGTCTGCCCAGTTTAAGCCGAGCAGGCCACGATTGAGTGGCAAGGTAACGCGCGGTGAGACCAGACGCAGGGCCTGAAGATGGGGCTTACGCGCCACCGTAAAGGCCCCCACTACAATGCAAAAGTCACGGTATTCGCGAATACATCGAGCATCACGTTAAAGAAGAAGAAGGTTCAATGTTTCCGAAGTTACAAAAGTCTGATGCAGATCGTGAGGTGATGGCGGAGGAAGTCATCCATTTTAAAGAAGAGCATGAGGAAGAAGTTAAAACAGTCTTCGCCAAGGACCAGCCCGGCAAGGCTGGACACCAAAGTCACAAAAGCAAGTACATTTCCTGACGAGCAGAAGGATCAATTTTCTTGGCAGTGATGTACGACGGTGGCCCAGCGTACAAAGGCTGTGTAGAGTTAACGCTGGGAATAAAAGGAGAGGGGATTATGACTCAGCGAATGGCCTTGGTTACCGGCGCATCAAGCGAAATCGGGCGAGCGCAGTATCCAGCCGAGGAAGGGTTGACGTGTTGGTAAACAATGCAGGGTTTAGCCAACTAGGCACAATAGCATGTGTCTCGATGGAGTCCACCTATAGACAGTTTGAAGTGAATGTTTTCGGCTATCCGTCCCTCTTCAATAATACTCCTTGGCCGCGGTATAGCTCTCGCCTGTCCGAGACTCAAGTTCCTGACGATCTACGATGGTCAAATGACCCCGCCTGGAGGTGATCGCACCTGTCATTTGCAGTTTTTGTGAGAGGTCCGTTATGGTTTCGCGCCGTACGCCTAGCATGACTGATACCTGCTGGTGAGTAATATGAAGCTCATTGGTAGGCAGACGATCAAGAGTCATCAACAGGAACCCGCAGAGCTGCTGCTCAATCGAATCATATCGCGCACCTATCGCAATGTGGGTCGTCTGGAGAATGAGGGTCTGCGTGAATCGCAGCAGCAGGCGCTGCAATTTGTCCTCGGAATCGAATTCCTTTTTTAACGCTGAGGACTTAATCTTCAGGGCACGGCCTCCACTGAGCGCCACGGCTCGAACGGGGGCTTTCTCAGAGCCCAACAGATAAGAGATTCCTACCATTCCTTCCTGTCCGATCATAGACGTCAGGAGGGTCGCGCCATCTGCCAGCTCTGCGATGCAGGCGACAATACAGTCGACCGGAAAATATAGATAAGCAACAGGAATATCGGGTTCATAGATGTCTTCTCCGACACAGATGTAAACAAGTTCGAGGTCAGCCAGCAATCGCTCATAAACGGGCCGGGATAAAGCGGCCAAAATCCGGTTTTGAGGCGGGCTGTTCGATAGAGTCGTATCCATTTTGAAAAGGATAGCTCACCATTAACGGGCACGCTTTCCCTTGATTTCGTAGAAAGTTTTCAAGACGGCATGACGAAAATCAAATCTACAGGGAGCATCGCGGCGACAATCCTATTCCCAGCTCCAGCTTCACGTAAGTTTTAATGACGTGTGCATCAAGAGCCGACATCGTGATATCGATGGCCAATCCCCTTGTTAATGCCCGATCGATGCCTGACCGGCCGGGGAAGCCTTCGCAGTAGGTACTGATCGGAAACTCCGCAATCGCTTCAAGCGTAAGCGGATGTATGGCCTCCAGTGGATGCCTTGGCGGGACGATGACTGCGTGATGCCACGACGGTCCTAGGGAAAGGAGGCTAGCTCCTCAGTGTCTTCCACTGCTTCGGCGGTGATCCCGATATCCGCCTGCCCATCGGCCAGCGTCTATTGCCAACATCTTTCGATCTGACACCATCAGTCCATATTATTGGCCTGAAGATAGCGGGGTGGAATCGCGATCAATCCATGCGCGCGCTTCTGCCTCGGCTGCCTCTTGTGCGGTCCCCTCTTCATCCAAAGGAGTGGTAAAGCTCTCATAAACTACGATTCCGTCTTGATCCAGAATCCTATAACGGCCATTCCACCGGTTGAGGCTATCATCGTATTCAGCACTGGCAAGAATCGCGTATCCCTTATACTTGACATCTCCGATAGTCATTTTGACCTCCTAATAAATTTTATCAGTTTTATTTAAGCATCCCATCAAGGCGCTGTTTTGGAGCGCTGTTATCAATGGCGTGATAGCTGTTCCGATCATGGCAGTTATGATGCTGATGTCAGCAAGATCAGATGTGATGGGCCGGTTTACGGTCACACGCCGGCTGCAGGTGCTCGGCGGGCTTGCCATGTCACGCTTGTCATGACCTTAGCGGTAGTTGCAATGGGCATAAACGACAAGGTGCCATGTGGAATGGGCGTTTTGCGTTATAACAAGTTGGACTTATGAGAAGTACGAGCGACCGCCAGCTAGTCGAACGGAATAGGCAATTCTGTAATGGGCTAGACGCTGGTACGGTTTGTCCGGCGCCCCAGGGTCTTTACGCAGATTGAATGTTTGATGCTTGCTTGCCCTTCGGGCCCTGCGTAACTTCAAACGTTACTTTTTGACCTTCCTTGAGCGTCTTGAATCCGGACCCGCCGATTGATGAGAAGTGAGCGAACAAATCCTCACTGCCGTCATCAGGGGTAATAAAGCCAAAGCCTTTTGAATCATTGAACCATTTTACTGTCCCAGTTGGCATTTTGCTTCCTATAAGTATCAGTTAATAAAGGGATCCCATTTTCAATGGATGGCGCATTTTGACAATGTTTAAGCGAGGAATATGTTCGCTGCCGTCTTTTTCAGTTTTGAATATCAATGCTAGAGGTGAAAACCTGGAGCGGATTAATGGGTTATTTCTTTTCGGGGGGTTTGGATGATGAAGTATGGCGCGGATTATGCTCTGTCTCGGTCTTTTTTGGATGTTTCTCTACGTATTCTTTCGTTACAAACCGTCCTGTCTTGGAGTTACGATAGTTGACGACCTCATCTGTTTTCTTTGTCGGCATGACGATACTCCGTTATGGACGATCATTAGATCACTATAGGATAGAAATTCGAATAATCAATTGTAGGCCGTTAAAGGGAGTGAACCAACCCTCCCGCAGATCTTCCGGGGAAGCTGGCGCTGAATCGGGGCCGGGTTGTGAGGAGGCTCCAGATCAGAAAAGAAAAGGACTCGCGACACCTAGGGGGGTGGTATAGCGAGCCCGATATAGGCAGGGGAAATGATGAATAAATCAAACGCGGGACTACGTACCCGCCAACTTCAAGGAGAAGTTGTCAACAGAATAATCGCTTTTTATCGTCCTGGGAATGCGACAAATTGTCGCATGAGGCTTTGGGGGGATCATATGGCATCTATTATTTGATCCTCGTCAGAATTCCACATGAGGGAGTGCAGAACCCCTATTTTTTCCGAGCTTTTATTTGTTCGGATACAATTTCCTCCAATGCACTGGAAGTCTTCAGCGCCAGGCAACTCGCACTCCCGCTGGCAGCATCGGCCTCTAAATGATCTGGCGATATCTCGCACACGGACTCGGCGACGACGAGAGGTGCCTCCACCTCTCTGAGGATTTCGCTGACGTTGACCTTAATATTTTTAGCGATAGTCTTCGCTATGCTACCAGTATCTACCACAACCATTCCGGCCTGCTGAGCATAGGCGACAGTCGCAATATGAAGTATCACCCCCGAGCTGATCATTGCTGCCATAAACCTCATGCTTTTCATCTTCATGTTCCTTTATTAGCAACGAAGGGTCGAGTTATTTAAGCAGCTTTTGCTTTTCTTGCTTTCTTGCTGGCCCAAGCAGACAGATACGCTATCTCAAGTCCCCTAGTTATTTGTATGTTGCTTTTTTGCAGGTGTACAACGATCCGCTTTCATAAGCGAACTGATGTCCCTCCCAATTCTGCTGGAATTAAAAAATAGAATCTAGCCGCTTCCAGCAGCCAGCAAATTTTATCAATACTTCTCGCGAGGCAATAGAAGACTGAATTCTTCTATTAATAGGTTAGCTCTTGTGAGCTAACGTACAGAGCGAAGTTTAACCCTGCGGTACTGTCGCAACAGAACCACTCAATATGATAATTAATTAAATCAGGAGACCGCACATGAGCTACCAAGATCGCGATACCTATGGAATGTACAAAACGCGGGCGGGAGAAGGACCTCGACCCCGGATTTATGGGTGCCAATACACTCATTGGCGATGACGTCTACAATGATCAGGACGAAGACCTGGGCGATATGAAGGAAATCATGCTGGATATAGGTAGCGGCAGGATTGCTTACGCCGTATTGGCTTTCGGAGGGGTGTTCGGTATTGGAGAAAAGCTGTTTGCCGTACCGTGGAGCGCATTAGAAGCTTGATCCCGCAAACAAGCGTTTTTTGCTAAATCAGGATAAGAAACGCCTTGAATCGGCGCCGGGTTTCGATAAGGATAGCTGGCCGGATATGGCGGATCCAACTTGGAAAAATACGGTCAATTCCTACTATGGCACAACGTCTTATTGAGTCGGTGTCATCCCGCTTTTGGTCCCGCTTGAAACCAGGAGGTTAGATGAAAACGTTGCTTGCTTTAATGTTCGCACTGCTGGCCCCCGGGTTTGTTACTGATTCGCTTGCCGCGGAAAACAAGAGAGGACTAAGTGATGCGCAGATTGCGGCCATCCTGATAGCCGCGAATGAGGTCGATACAGATGCTGCCAGACTTGCGGAGTCGAGAACATCGAATGATCAGGTTAAAGCGTATGCCGAGCGGATCGTTAGCGAACATACAGAGGCCAACGATCAAACAAAAGAAGTTGCTAAAAAGCTCGATATGGTGCCCGAGGAAAATAAGCTCAGCAACAGCCTGAGATCCGACCGAAAGCGGGCCGTTGACCGCCTCAAAACGCTGAATGGAAGACAGTTTGATAAGGCTTATCTCAATGACGAGGTCGTGTTTCACAAGCAAGTGATCGATGTGGTCGATAACCAGCTTATGCCAAGCGCCAGCAGGGATGAGTTGAAGAAGCTGCTAATCAAGATTCGACCAGCTCTTGTCTCGCATCTTGAGTATGCCGAGCAGACCCATCAGTTCGTGGATCAAATGCGCTA
>CAWBAF010000027.1:0-47553 GCA_963786735.1 uncultured beta proteobacterium | reverse complement strand
GTTTTAAGCTCATTTAGCTCTTCAACTGATAAAGATACTCCCCGAAGATGGATGAGCGATGGCATTTCGCTTTTCATTTACGTCGACCATCCACTTTGTTTGCTTTGTCCTTACTATTATTTTTCTTGCCGTAGCCTAGCAGATTTTGAAATAGAGGCCAGTTCTCTAAGTCTATTTTCGGTAATCCATCAAATCAAAATAGGCCCTGCTCTACAACCGCGCTTATTATCATCGTTTTCAACCTTCTTTGTTACTTCGACTCTTACTTGTTTGGGAATCCCCAGAAACCACCAGGAATTTATATCTTCCGAGTATTCTTGCTTTAACTCGTGAATAATTATCTTTTGCAAAGCCATTTCGATCCTGTCTACAACTTCTTTAGCTTTAAGATTCGTTCTCTCCTTTTCTCTCGTAATAAACTCATCTAAACCCGGGGGATCAAATGTTGGAATGCCCATGCGTATAGCCTGCTGAGCATCTCCGTGTTCTTGTGTTTTGCCCTTGAATGCCCCGTAATCTCTAAAACGCTCCCGCTCTTCTGGACTGAGTGAGCCAAAATGGTGGGCAACTTGTATGGCGTATAGCTTTGTTGCCCGCAGAGGTCTACATTATCTAGATGAAGAACCTTAATTTTCATATCTTCCAGATCAGCAAGACACTGCGAAGCACGTTAATACATGCTGTGATTCCATCATTCATAGCTAGACCACCGCCTTCTGCGGAACCCAAATTCCACCAATCCGGAGCACCTTTTCTAATTTCCTCCAGCCAGTATTTAATAACCCGTACTGTTCTCTTTAGCGTTTCTTCATTGTTCCCTGCCCATAGGGGGCCATACTCGATAACATTTCCTTTCACCTCTTTAACGATATAAAACCCTGTTTTTCCCAATGAGCTGAAAACACTGGTAAGCGAAACACATCTAAGGTGATCTTTTAAAGCATCAGCTGTTAAGATTCGTCCATAAAGAGGCGAGTCTCTGTCTGAATCTAAGACTTGCACAGCTTTTGATATGATGGCTTGTACTCTTCCGTTTGGAGAATCTGTATTCCAATTAAGCTCCGCAAATAACTCTTGCAATAAAGAAGGCTGTACACTTTTCTGTTTTGCGTTGATATCTACAAACAGTTGTGCCTGCGTGCTCGGCGGGATTCCTTCGAATGCAAGAACAGAAAGGTGGCTATTTTTTGCCCGATCATGACCAGGATCTCCGAAATAGACGATGCTGGCCATCAATGATCCAAGCAGATTTATATGCTCGACGTACATCTAACCACCCTAAGACGCCGTGCTTTCTTGCTCTTCCGGAGTATTTTCCTGATGTATACGCTCGAATTTGATTGTTTTTTTTGTCAAGGTTCACAACTATGTTTGTTGGAAATATGCCTTTTAAGCAGAAATGTAGTCTTTTATTTTCTTCAGTCGCGATCTTACGGTCATTCCTTTGATATGTGTTTATATCTGATGCCTTTCCCTTCGACCGATGGGATACGTAGGAAATTTTAAGTAGGTAGTCCGGGGCAATTGGAAAGGTATAACAGTTATAACTTCCCATCTTTGTTCGAACACAAGGAACTTTAATTTTCAGTCCTGATATAACCTTTCCCGGAAGTATATCTGCGAAAAACTGATATTTCGCTGCGGGCCCAATATACGCAGCGAGTTTTTCGTAATAATCCAAGTCTTGTTCATCGAATAAAAATACGTTTAAAAGTCTAGCTCTTTCTCTGTCACTGTCAGAAAGATTAATATTTTGCAAAAAGAACAACTGCACTACCTGCCGCTTATAATTTTTGGGCCACTGTTCGTGTACGGCCCGTGAAGTACGCTCCTTCATCTGCGACATCTTCGCTAGCTCATCTTGAAACTTGGGCCTTTTGCTAAACGTTTCTGCCGATTTACATTCAATCACTACAATAAGCTCGTTATCTATGCCGACAATATCCAATTGGTTATAAGTCGTGGTTGGATCACTCAGATAAGAAGGAGTTTTCCCCACCTTCGGCCGAGATGTTATCGAATTTCAATTTATATAGGAGACTCCAAACTCGATCTTCCAAATTTATACTTGGAAGTTTTTCTCGTCTTAACCGGACTGAAGTTTTCCCAGCCTTGACGATTTCCCAACCAGACGCTATCTCATCTCCTACAAGTTTGGGGTGGACGCTCTTAGTATGATATGAAGCGACTTTTACTCTAGCCAATGCGCCCAATTCATCTCGGATATACGTTCTGTAGCAATCAGTTGCTCCTTCTATAAAAAGCGCATTCTGTAATTTTTCGTCTGTTGTATTTTTCGCTGCTATTACTGAAAATCTTTCAATAAGCTCACACTCGAAATCATGATATAACTCATGAATCGATGGATGATCTGCATTGCTAATCAATACGCGGCAGCCCCGATTAGCTAACGTTCGAGCGTGCTGTGCTAAACGTATTTGATCCTCCCATGAAAAAATTTTTTCATTGTATTTAATGAACCCGTTCATGGCATGTGCAACGGTATAGGGAGGGTCAAAATAGGCAAAATCCGATTCTTGAGCGTTCTGTGGCATTTTGAAAATCAGATGATTTTAAGGTCACATGCTTGAGAGCCTCGCTTGTCCTAAAACCTGGGGCCTTCATCAACGGTTTTTAGATGGATTTGCGACCATATGGTACGTTGAACACTCCCTTTAAATTGACCCGATGTATCCCATTAAATGCTAAGCGGCTTAAATATAAGAATCTCGCTGCTCGACTTACAGGATCGGACGGTGCCTCTGCTCTCAATTTGTAATAAAAGCTCTCGGAATTTTGGTAGCTTTTTAGCATTTCCACCAGTTTCTCCGGACTATCTCTTACAACGGAATAGCATTCAATCAAATCACAATTTGTATCAGATAGAACAGCCCTCTGAGGATTTAAACCAAAGAACAGGGCACCCCCCCGAAAAATGGCTCGAAGTAGGTCTGAAAAGTAGAGGGTGTAAATTTAAGTAGCCGGGCTAGAAGAGCCCGCTTCCCTCCAGGCCATTTAATTAATGGATAATTTCCATTCATTTCGTTATTGTCAATTTGGATAGCTCGGGCAAACATTGGCGCGTAACCAACCTGATTATGGCTAGTACCGGGTTTACCACAGGAACGAAGATTTAAGGCTTAATTCTTAACGACTCAAAAATTCTTGGATAAAGAGATATTAAAAAAAGAAAAGATTAGATCAAGAGTTTGGGGAGGTGATCTTATAAAGATAATTAATTCTTGAAGTTGGAGCAGTAGTTATAAGCTCGTGAAGCGGGGGGTCAAATTACGTTGATTTAGCGTGAGCGAGGCTTTGTTGATGGGTTAGCATATCCAGTAGAAACACGTCACCGGACAAACGACATTGAGCGCAACTCCGCTATTACTCTACCGTCACTGATTTGGCCAGATTCCTCGGCTTATCCACATCTGTGCCTTTTTGCAGCGCAACATGGTACGCAAGCAATTGCAAAGGGATGGTGTGTAGAATGGGACTGAGCAATCCCGCGTGCTCTGCCAGGCGTATGATATGCACTCCCTCGCTTTCCTGGATCTGCGAATCCGCATCAGCAAATACATAGAGTTCGCCCCCGCGCGCACGGACTTCCTGCAGATTTGATTTGAGCTTCTCCAGGAGCGCGTCATTAGGGGCGATGGCGACCACCGGCATATCCTTGTCCACGAGAGCAAGCGGACCATGCTTCAACTCGCCTGCAGCATAAGCCTCGGCATGGATATATGAAATTTCCTTTAGCTTGAGCGCCCCCTCCATGGCAATAGGATAGTGCATGCCGCGCCCCAAAAACAGCGCGTGCTTTTTGTCATAAAATCGCTCAGCCCAGGCTTTCACCTGCGGCTCCACCTGCAGCGCGCGGTGCAATGCAACAGGCAAATGGCGCATCGCCCCGATCATTTCACGCTCGCTCTGTTCGGTAGATTTACCGTTGAGCCTCGCCATTGTCATGGTGAGCAGCATGAGTGCAGCCAGCTGGGTCGTGAATGCCTTGGTGGATGCGACGCCAATCTCGGGCCCTGCCCGGGTCAGGAACCGCAAGTCTGTTTGCCGCACGAGCGCACTTTCGGCCACATTGCAGATTCCGAGACTGTAATGGTGCCCCAGCGATTTGGCGTAACCGAGCGCAGCCAGCGTATCCGCTGTTTCTCCCGACTGGGAGATACCGACCACCAAGGTGCCCGGGGTTACTGCCGGGCTGCGGTAACGGTACTCACTGGCGATCTCGACATTGCACGGCAGTCCGGCCACAGCTTCCATCCAGTAGCGCGCGACCAGGCCGGCATGATAGCTCGTACCGCAGGCCAGTATAAGAATGCTTCGCGTGTCGCGAAAAATATCTTCAGCGTTGCTGCCGAAAAGTCCCGGTGATATGGAACGAGCGTTGGCGACCATTTCGAGCGTATTGGCAACGACGCCTGGCTGCTCGAAAATTTCCTTCTGCATGAAGTGAGCATAAGGACCCAGCTCTACGGCTTCATTGGTGAGTTCGCTTTCCTTGATGGTACGGGTAACTTCAGTGATTTTTCCATCGCCCAGGCAGTTGACGATGTGATAGCCTTCTCGGCTAAGCTCAGCCACGTCGCCTTCCTCCAGATAGATCATCCGGCGGGTTACCTGCAGCAGGGCGGACGCATCGGAGGCAGCGTAGACGCCGGAATCGCCCAGGCCGAGCAGTAACGGAGCGCCATTTCGGCAAACGATAATGCGCTCTGGGCGAGCTTCTTCCATTACCGCGATTGCATAGGCCCCCTGCAGTTCAGTCAGCGAAAGACAAACGGCTTTGAATAAATCAGGGGTCTCCCGGAGTTTTAATGTAATGAGGTGGGCAATTACTTCTGTATCGGTATCCGAACTGAATGTAAAGCCGGCCTGCTGCAGTCGCTCACGCAAGGTTTCATGGTTTTCGATGATCCCGTTGTGTACTACCGCCACCTTAGGAGCAGTCCCGGAAAAATGGGGATGAGCGTTCCGCTCGGAAGGTGCTCCATGTGTTGCCCAGCGGGTGTGCGCGATTCCTATGTGCCCGCTGAGTTTCTCCTCACTTGTCAGCTTGCTGAGCTCCGCAACCCGCCCTATCGTACGCAGGCGGTGCAGGCCACCATTGTTTATAGCGATGCCGGCAGAATCGTAACCTCGGTATTCAAGGCGCCGCAGCCCCTCGAGAAGAGTAGGAACGATGTCACTATTGGCTACCGCACCGACTATACCGCACATATGAAACTGCCTTCCTGCCCTGAATGACGCAACGAAAACGGCTGAAGAACAGAACAATGCGAAGAAGCTTTAAGCATCATTTTTCACCTTTCTCTTTTTTTACCGGGCGCTTCCACCCGTCTACACTCATCTGTCTGGCACGCGATAAAGTCAACGTTTCTGGTGGCGTATCCCGGGTTATTGTTGAGCCGGCTCCAATGGTCGATCCTTGGGCAACTTTCACAGGCGCCACCAGTTGCGTATCCGAGCCAACGAAGACATCATCCTCAATAATAGTCTGGTGCTTGTTCGCGCCGTCGTAGTTACAGGTGATGGTCCCGGCGCCTATATTCACGCGCTTGCCAATCACGGTATCCCCAATGTAGCTCAGATGGTTTGCCTTGCTGCCTGCGGCTATCGCGCTATTCTTGACTTCGACGAAATTGCCGATATGAACATCATTGTCGAGCTTGGTTCCCGGGCGAATACGGGCGTAAGGACCAACTCGACAATTCTCGCCGATTTCGGTCGACTCGATAAGGCTGAATGGCGCGACGGCCGATCCGGCTGCAATTTTGACATCCCGTAAAATGCTGTGCGCGCCCACTTTCACGCCATCCCCTAAATGCACATCCCCCTCAAAAATACAATCAATGTCTATTTCAACGTCTCTGCCGCATGTGAGCACGCCTCGAACATCGATGCGGGACGGATCAGCCAAGGTCACGCCCTGCTCAAGCAGCGCATTCGCGCATTCCTTTTGATAGATGCGCTCAAGCTCAGCGAGCTGGGATTTGCTATTAATGCCGCTTATTTCCCAGACTCGTTCCGGCTGACCGGTAACAATCTTGACGTTATCCTTCACTGCAAGGGCGACGATGTCTGTCAGATAGTATTCCTTTTGGGCATTGCTGTTTTCGAGCCTGTTTAACCAGCTATGGATATAACGGTTCGGAATGACCACGATGCCCGTACTGACTTCCCGAATGTTACGCTCCGAACTGCTGGCATCTTTTTCTTCGACAACGGCAGTGATTTCGCCCGCGGCATTCCGGAGAATCCGCCCGTAACCAAACGGATCGGCAAGTTCGACCGTCAGCAGCCCCAGCGTCTCGCCGGCCGCGACCGTGAGGAGTCTATTCAGCGTGGAGAGCGCTGTCAGGGGGACATCTCCATACAGCACCAGCGTGACCCCCTCGCTACCCAGGTACGGCAGAGCCTGCATGAGCGCGTGGCCGGTACCCAACTGTGGCTCCTGCTGAACCCACGTAAGCGACGGATCGCCGATGGCCTGGCGAACGACCTCTCCGCCGTGCCCAAATATGATGCAAATCTTGTTGGGTGACAGCGCTCGAGCGGTATCGAGTACGTGACAAAGAAGGGGCTTGCCGGCCAAGCGATGCAGTACCTTCGGTTTCTCCGAGTGCATGCGCTTGCCGCGCCCTGCAGCGAGAATGGCGATATTTAACGTAGGAACATCCATAGGAGAAGAATTCAAACGCCTGATTTACAGCAACCAGTCCCGCGCACACCGTTATTGAACAGCCTGGCAAACAGCCCGCCTCATGGTTACGATAACATAATGCGGACAGAACCGGGAGATTTGAGAGTTAAAAAAACAGCGCGCCAGCAGCTCTTGCATATACTCAGTCCCGACTGCGTTCGAATTCCACCAGCGCGGCCGCTTCCGTGAACAACTCGGGGTAATTCTGCTTGCATTCGGCCCGTTCGTGATTGATGCGCTTCAAATTCCCGGCGCTATTCGAATCGTCCAGTTGAAATCCAAATATTGCGGACGACCTTGATCCTTTCGCCATTTCGGTTAAAAGTGACCTGGAGAATATGGATTCCAATAGGATATCGCCTAGCTGCTTTTTAAAATGCCCAGCTTCCCAGTACCACCGGGTAGAAGTAGCACGGTCTCCTTTATCCGGTATCCTTTCGCAATTGTATGAGCCATAACCGCTGAAATCGAACAACGTGATTTGTGCGCCGGGATGGCGCTGTCGCGCAGCGGATACCTCACGTGTTACTGCCGCCTTCCACTCTTCAAAAGCATTCGCCAATCCTGTTTCCTCGAATAGAGCGAGGATTTGCGCATGGTAGGGATAGATTATCAAGTTTAAGTCAGTGCCGGATTCCGCCGCTAAATCGAGAATGGCCTTCAGATGGGTAAGATCAGCAAGAGAAAGTGAACCCTTTGCTTTTCTTAGGTAGGTCCTGGTATTTTCTTGCGCTCTTTGTTGAAACAACGTGAAATAGCCCTCGCGACGGGCGATCGGCTCGTATCCCCGCAATGGATTGAAACCCTTGGAGGTCGTCACATCGGCTTCTTCGTCCCTCTGTATAAATAACGTTCGGATAGCATCCTTTAATGTCGCTAGCGAAAACAGGCTGTCAAACCGCCAGAACCAAGAAGCACTCAACGGACCCTGATTAATAAAGTGGGTACCCACGTTGACAGCCGGTCGTGGTGACTCAGCTTCCATGAAATCCAGGAACTCTACGCCCAATATGATAATTTTCGGTCTGACTCCGGCTTGATAGAGGTATTCAGCTTGTTTACGCGCGTTAAGGATACCTGTGCCCGGTACAGCAAGGTTATAAGCCGATAGCCTGGATTGTGCGAACACGAGTGATTCTGGATCGAGGCCGGCCTCCGCTCGCGAGTTTCCAAGGATTAACGCGTCTGCCCGCAGTTCGGCCGCGCGCCCCACCTTGATTTCACTCTGATAACGCGTCAGTTCAGGTTTGACGAGATTAAATCCCTCCTTGATCACAATACGATACTGATTATAAGGGTCTACGACCACTGCAAAAGCGAGCGCCATCACGATTCCAATTACGACGGATATCGCGAACCAACGTAAAAAGAGAGTTGAACCGGATGATTTCATCATTCTCCTGCCAACCGATCAGAACTGAAAATATAGAAACTCGTTCGGGCGATTCAAGGAGAGTAAGCTGGCTACCATAAGAGCGGCTAACAACATAGCCCACTGACGTGATGGCACCCAGCTTAGCCGCAGAGGGACATGGGCGGGCGCAGTCTTAGGGGATGGTTTAAAGTCGAGAGCGGGGTGGAACCCGTGAGTGAGCTCTTGTGTATTTGGGAGACGAAACGCGAGGATGGCGGCAAAAGCAATCCATCCCCAGCTTTCGATGAAACGGGATCCGCCACCCAAGTAAAAGTGAATGCCGAGATGCTCAAGGGTCGATGCGAGGGGTCCGATCCGGATTCCCACGGCGTCGGGTAGTTCAGCTCCGTAGAATCCCGTCATGCCTCTGACTATTTCCCATGAGGTAGCCAGGTCGGGTGAGCGGAAGAATACCCATGCGAAGCAAACAGCGGTGAAGGTTATCGCGGTGGCGATCAGAGTCCATGTGCGCGACCTTGGCAAGAAGCCCATGCGTGTGGATACCGCGCTCCAAAAATGGTGAATGACCAGGTAGAAGCCATGTAGTCCGCCCCAGATAATGAAGTTCCAGCCGGAACCGTGCCACATTCCACCGAGAAGCATGACAATCATCAGATTACGATATCGATTTAGCAGGCCGACCCGGTTCCCTCCGAGGGGAAAATATAAGTAATCCCGCAGGAAGCGCGATAATGTCATATGCCACCTTCGCCAGAACTCACTGATATTTGGTGCTTTATATGGCGAGTTGAAGTTAAGGGGAAGCTTGATCCCGAAGAGGCGCGAGAGCCCGATGGCCATGTCCGAGTAAGCGGAGAAATCGAAGTACAGCTGAAAGGTATAGGCAAGTACGCCCGCCCACGCAATAAAGAATGAGGGCGAGTGAGGATTGTCGAACAGTGGAGCTGCGTAAGGAGACAGGTTGTCTGCAATGAGTACTTTCTTTGCAAGACCTATGCAGAATATGGTTAACCCCACGGCGAAGTTAGAGGCGGAAAATTTATATATTCGAGAT
The DNA here is from genome assembly GCA_963786735.1 of uncultured beta proteobacterium. GTDB lineage: Bacteria > Pseudomonadota > Gammaproteobacteria > Burkholderiales > Nitrosomonadaceae > Nitrosospira. The sequence continues at coordinate 38,409 of CAWBAF010000027.1, read as the reverse complement.
TCCGCAAACTGCGGCATCATTTCTCTATGATGTAGAACAGGCCCCGCTATCAGATGTGGGAAATAGGTAACAAACAGCAAATAGTGGAGAAAACGGTATTCAGCTACCCTTCCCTCATAGGTATCAACGAGGAACGCGATTTGGGTGAAGGTATAAAACGATATGCCAATCGGGAGAATGATATCCAGTGCGGGAAAGGCCTTGTTTCCAACAAAATTGACGGTATCAAGAAAGAAATTTGCGTATTTGAAATAAGCGAGCAGCAGTAGATTAATTGTAATGGCAGATACTAGCCAGACCTTCCGGCCCGGTTTGGACGTCAGCGCAATATTCAACCCTATCCAATAATTAAAGCCGATTGAAGCAAGTAACAAGGGAACATAACGGTAATCCCAATACGCATAAAAAAGCAGTGACATCAGTGCGAGCCAGCCCCCCGCCCAAGTGTGGTTTCGCGAACCCAGCCAAAAAAAGGCTACAAGCACAGCAGGCAGATAAGCAAAAATGAACGTAAACGAATTGAACAACATATGGCAAGGAAAAGGCGGCCGTCCTGGTGGTGATACTGGTTCTTCTATCTGACGTTCATCCAGCTATATAACGGGGTCGAGAGGAAAGTTCAACATTATTTTGCCATGGGGACAAGTGCGGAAAACAGGCTCACTCTAACTCCATTGGACAAACAGGAGGGAGCTTCCATTCTAGGCCTTAACAGACGACTATTTGTCCCGGACATTCGCCTAGTGTGGGAGCAATGCATGTTGGATAGTCACGTTCTTCACCTCTGCCTGCTCGTTGGAAGCTGGAATCAGTTTTTGGAAGAACCGGCCACTCGGCTTGATTATCGGAGATCGGCGTGCCTGGGGACCGCCATTGGGATATATCGGAAAATTTATACAAAAATCTGAAGAAACCTGCGATATCGATTTTATCCGAGGAACAGGTAACAATCCGGTCCGAAAAAACAGCTGGTTGTGCTTCAGAACTGCCTGGACAGGTGATATAACGGTAGCGATCCCATTCTAGTTCAGAATGAATCGTCGCTTATATCTGCAAATTTATACGTAGTGAAGAATAGTTGAAGGCATTGGCCAGCACGATGCTGGCTGTTAATAATCACCCTGTACAGCCTGGAAAGAGATTTTGTGATTGAAGTCGACCCTGACGGGTATGAAGACTACAAGCGGATGACTGCAGCGGACGACTTCAATCGCCCATAGATGACTAAGTGAAGGCATGGATCGGTCCGCCTGCCTGCAATTTGAGGAGTCCCAGGGACTAGAGAGGATTAGAGAGGGATTAGAGAGGCGGTTACCGAGTTTGGGGCGAAGTCTGTAACCTCGGTTCAGCCAAGTCGTCTTTAGTCAGGTCCGAACTGCAGTCACTGGGGGGCGCAGAGGGGTTTAGGCTTTAATTTCACGCAATAGAAAAAGCCATGAGAGCTGCCTCCCGTAATCCTGGATGTTAATGCCCCCGCTTGCGCAGCTTCTGAATCGCACTCAGTTGCGCGATGGCTTCGCTAAGTTCAGCCTGTGCCCGCGCATAATTCATTGTGGAGGAGCGGTCTTTCATGGCTTCTTCGGCTCGCTTCTTAGCCTCCGTTGCTTTTAGTTCGTCAAGGTCGGCTCCACGCACAGCGGTATCCGCCAGGATCGTCACTACGTCGGGTTGAACTTCCAGCACCCCCCCCGAAACGTATACAAGCTCTTCTTCCTTCAGTGGCGCCTTGATGCGAACCGAACCCGGCTTGATCCGCGTCAACAGGGGTGTATGTTGCGGATAAATGCCGACCTCCCCAGCCTCCGCCGGCGCTACCAGGAATTCAGCCGGACCGGAATAAATGGATTCTTCCGCACTGACGATATCAACATGCAACACGCCCATATTAGTTACCATTCCATTTTAATTGGCCAACTCGATATATATTCTGATGAAAAGATATATATGGAAGAACCAAGTTATTAAGGCCTCAATCGCTATTGCAAGGTTTTGGCTTTTTCGACCGCTTCGTCAATGCCGCCAACCATATAGAAGGCCTGTTCCGGCAAATGGTCGTAATCCCCTGCCACAATGCCCTTAAACCCCTTGATGGTTTCTTTGAGAGTCACATATTTCCCGGGCGACCCAGTGAACACTTCAGCAACGTTGAAGGGTTGCGAAAGAAAACGCTGGATTTTTCTGGCTCTTGCAACAGCTAGTTTATCCTCAGGAGAAAGCTCATCCATTCCGAGAATCGCTATGATGTCACGCAATTCCTTGTAGCGCTGCAAGGTTTGCTGAACGGCTCGCGCGGTACTGTAATGCTCTTCACCAACCACTAAGGGGTCAAGCTGTCGAGACGTCGAATCGAGTGGATCTACCGCCGGATAAATTCCAAGCGAAGCAATGTCTCGCGACAGAACCACAGTTGCATCCAGGTGGCCGAACGTAGTTGCGGGAGAAGGATCCGTCAAATCGTCCGCTGGCACATAGACGGCTTGAATGGATGTAATCGAACCGGATTTGGTAGATGTAATCCGCTCTTGAAGGCGTCCCATCTCCTCAGCCAGGGTTGGCTGATATCCTACCGCGGATGGCATCCGACCAAGCAAGGCGGACACTTCCGTCCCCGCAAGCGTATAGCGGTAGATGTTATCGACGAAAAGTAGTACATCACGGCCTTCATCGCGAAAATATTCGGCCATGGTCAAACCCGTCAACGCGACACGCAGACGATTACCAGGCGGCTCATTCATTTGGCCGTAAACCAGCGCGACTTTATCAAGAACGTTGGAATCCTTCATTTCGTGATAAAAATCGTTGCCTTCCCGAGTCCGCTCACCCACGCCAGCGAAGACCGAATAACCACTATGCTCGATAGCAATATTACGGATCAACTCCATCATATTGACCGTTTTGCCAACACCCGCGCCACCAAACAGTCCTACCTTGCCGCCTTTGGCAAACGGACACACCAGATCGATAACCTTGATTCCCGTTTCAAGCAGCTCTGTCGATGCAGACAGCTCGTCAAAATCGGGCGCCTTCCGGTGAATCGACATGGTCTTTTCCGCACCGATGGGACCCATCTCGTCTATGGGTCTACCCAGCACATCCATGATCCGCCCCAGGGTTTTGGTCCCGACGGGGACACGGATCTTGTCGTGAGTATTTTCTACCATCATTCCACGGCGAAGGCCGTCAGAGGACCCCAGCGCGATAGTGCGCACGATGCCATCTCCCAGTTGCTGCTGCACCTCAAGCGTGAGTTCGGATCCCTCAAGCACGAGCGCATCATATACTTTCGGCATCCCTTCCCGGGCAAACTCAACGTCAACCACTGCGCCGATACATTGGACGATTTTTCCCTGGTTCATGTCGTTCCTTAAACTCCAAGTAAATTGTTAAACGGCTGCCGCGCCCCCGACGATTTCGGACAATTCCTTTGTAATCGCAGCCTGGCGTGACTTATTGTAAATAAGCGTCAATTCATTAATCACGTTCCCGGCATTGTCGGATGCGGCCTTCATTGCCACCATCCGCGCGGATTGCTCGGATGCTATATTTTCTGTCAAAGCCTGATAAATGAGTGCCTCGACGTACCTTACCATGATGTCGTCTATGACAGGCTTGGCTTCAGGTTCGTAAATGTAATCCCACACGCCTCGTTGCCCCGTGGGACCATCCCCTGCCTTGAGGCGCTCGTCAGAAAGCGGGAGCAGCTGTTCCATGACAGGCTCTTGCTTCATTGTATTTACAAAACGGGTGTAAAAAATGTACACACGATCGAAGCGATCCTCGGTATACCCGTCCAGCAGCACTTTTACCGCACCGATCAATTTTTCCAGATCTGGCTTATCCCCCAGATTCACCACATGCGAAATGACGTTGGCGCCCATCCGGTTCATTAATCCAAAACCCTTGTTCCCTATACAGCAGACCTCGATCTGCTCGCCCTCCGCTTCCCATGCTTTCATTTTGTTTACAGCCATGCGCAGAACGTTCGTGTTGAGGCCTCCGCACAAGCCCTTGTCCGACGTGACCACGACAATTCCAATGCGCTTGACGGTATCACGTTCGACCAGAAATGGATGACGATACTCGGTATACGCACGGCTCATATGCGCCGCCACATTTCGAATCTTGTCACCGTAGGGACGTGCCTTCCTCATGCGCTCCTGCGCTTTTCGCATCTTTGACGCCGCCACCATTTCCATGGCGCGCGTAATTTTCTGCGTGTTTTTTACGCTCTTGATCTTGTTACGGATTTCTCTGCTGCCAGCCATGGATTAATATGTTCCGTTCTTTTTGAAATCCTGGATCGCAGCATCGAGTTCTCTTTCGGTCGCCGCATCGAGATCTTTCGTGGTTTCTATCTTGTCCATGATGGCGAGGTATTTGCTCCGCATGTAAGCCTTCAGCGCAGATTCGAATGCCAGTGCGCGCTTTACTTCGACGTCGTCAAGATATCCCTTGTTTACGGCGTATAGCGTAAGAGCCATTTCCGATACGCTCAAGGTGGAATACTGCGGCTGTTTCATCAGTTCAGTCACCATCTTGCCGCGCTCCAGCTGCTTGCGCGTGGCTTCATCAAGGTCCGATGCAAATTGCGCAAAAGCAGCAAGCTCCCGGTATTGCGCCAACGCCAAGCGTACTCCACCTCCGAGTTTCTTGATGACTTTTGTCTGTGCCGCTCCCCCAACGCGTGAAACAGAAATTCCGGCATTAATAGCGGGACGGATACCTGCATTGAACAAATCCGATTCCAGGAAGATCTGACCATCGGTAATCGAAATGACATTGGTCGGAACGAAAGCAGTAACGTCTCCAGCCTGCGTCTCGATCACGGGGAGCGCGGTAAGCGAACCGGTCTTCCCCTGGATCGCGCCATTAGTGGCTTTTTCGACATATGCCACGTTTACGCGCGCTGCGCGCTCAAGCAACCGGGAATGCAAATAAAAAACATCGCCAGGATAAGCCTCACGGCCGGGTGGTCGGCGCAACAAAAGGGAAATCTGCCGATATGCCCATGCCTGCTTGGTCAAGTCATCATAAACGATGAGTGCGTCGCGACCTGTGTCACGGAAGTATTCACCCATTGTGCAGCCGGAATAAGGCGCGATAAACTGCATAGCGGCCGATTCGGATGCAGTGGCGGCGACCACGATTGTGTATTCCATTGCCCCGTGCTCTTCAAGCTTGCGCACCACATTACTGATGGAAGACGCTTTCTGCCCGATGGCGACGTAGATGCAGGTCATGTTCTCGCGTTTCTGATTGATGATTGCATCAATCGCAACCGCGGTCTTTCCTGTTTGGCGGTCGCCAATAATCAGTTCACGCTGCCCGCGGCCGATGGGAACCATCGAATCTATCGCCTTCAGTCCTGTCTGCACGGGCTGGTTCACGGATTGCCGCCAGATCACGCCGGGCGCAATTTTCTCGATTGGCTCAGAACGCTTGGCATTAATCGGGCCCTTACCATCGATCGGTTGTCCAAGCGCATTGACAACGCGGCCTATCAGTTCCTCGCCGACGGGTACTTCAAGTATCCGGCCTGTACACTTGACCGTATCGCCCTCGGTAATATGCTCATATTCGCCGAGAATCACCGCACCGACTGAATCGCGCTCGAGATTAAGCGCGAGGCCATAAGTATTTCCCGGAAACTCCAGCATCTCTCCCTGCATCACATCGGAAAGACCGTGAATGCGCACAATACCGTCAGTTACCGAAACAATTGTGCCTTGGGTGCGAATTTCCGCTGTCGCGGCAAGCCCCTCGATTTTGCTTTTTATCAGTTCACTTATTTCGGATGGATTTAAATGCATTTTTCGAATTACTCCTAGATTTTGAGTGCGATAGCCATGGCTTCCAGCTTTCCTCGTACTGAGGCGTCCAGCACTTCGTCGCCAATCTCGACTTTGATGCCGCCTATCAATTCGGGATCGACACTCACCTCAGGGTCGATTTTCTGCTTGAACTTGCCCTCGAGGTCGGACACCAACTCTCTGAGCTGAGCGTCATCCAAGGGAAACGCGGAAATAATTTTTGCGTCCAATACCCCTTCGTAACGGGCTCGAAGTTGTTCGAATAACTCGCTCACCTCAGGCAAGATTTCAATCCGGCCATTCTCCGCAAGCAATAAAATAAAATTACGACCCTCGTCATTTAGACCTGTCGCCGCAAATTTCAAGCAACAGTTTGCCCAAACGCCTGGGCGGAACCTTAGGATCTCCGATCAGCGCACGGAGTTGATTGTCTGCCGTGACCGTCGCGGCCAGTTGCAGCATATCAGACCAGGCTGCCAATTCGCCTTTAGCTTTTGCCAGCTTGAAAATGGCTTCGGCATAGGGTCGCGCGATAGTGCGTGCTTCAGCCATTGCCTAGAACTCCGCTTTGATCGATGCAAGGAGATCGGCGTGCACCTTGGCGTCAACCTCACGGCGGAGAATCCTGGAAGCGCCAGCCACCGCAAGTTCCGCCACCTGCTGTCGCAACGCTTCACGGGCGCGAAATACTTCCTGCTCGACCTCTGCTTTTGCGCCAGTGAGAATACGACCACCTTCATCCTTCGCCGCACTTTTTGCCTCGTCCACAATCTCGGCAGCACGTTTCTCCGCTTGAGCAATAATATCGGAGGCTCTCTGCTTTGCTTCTCTCACGACATCGCCGGAATGCTTGCTGGCAAGTTCCAGCTCATGCCTGCCTCTCTCCCCCGCGGCCAGGCCATCAGCAATGGTTTTTTGCCGGTTCTCGATTGCGCGCATCAGTGGAGGCCACACAAACCTGACCGTGAACCAGATAAATATGGCAAATGCCATCGCCTGAGAAAAAAGCGTGAAGTTGATATTCATGGCTAGCCTCTGACACCGAAAGCAAACAGTGTTATTTGATGACAGCGAGCAACGGATTACCGAAGGCAAAAAGCATCGCCAAACCAACGCCGATAATAAACGAAGCATCGATCAGGCCAAGCAGAAGGAACACTTTGCCTTGCAGCGTCGGAATCATTTCTGGCTGACGTGCGGCACCATCAAGAAAACTGCTGCACATGATACCGATCCCGATACAGGCGCCGGCAGCGCCAAGACCGATCATCAGGCCGATACCAATGCCCGTGTAGGCCTGAATCATCGCCAAGTATTGCACATTCTCCATCTCGTTTTTCCTCTCGTGGTAGTGAATAGTAATTAGTAAGCCATGCCGCGCATTGAATCAGTGGGATTCATGCGCCATGGAAAGATAAACGACCGTCAGCATCATGAAAATAAATGCCTGCAATGTAACGATCAAAATATGGAAAATCGCCCATCCAGCCCCGAGCAGTGTGCCGAACACGGTGCCGGACAAGCCAGTGGCAGCCCACATGCCGAGCAGCAGAAAAATGATCTCCCCAGCGTAAATGTTTCCGTAAAGACGCAAGGAATGGGAAAGGGGCTTGGATACATATTCGACCAGGTTGAATAAGATGTTGACTGGCCACAATACGGGATTCTTGCCAAAAGGGGTGCACACCAGCTCATGTATCCAGCCGCCCAACCCCTTGACCTTTATATTGAAAAAAATCATCAGCAGCCAGACCGAGAGCGCCAGCGCGAACGTCGTGTTTATGTCGGCGGTAGGAACGCTGCGCCAGTTGTGCAGACCCATGCGTTCATATATCCAAGCCATTATATCGATGGGCAGGAAATCCATCGCATTCATCATGAACACCCATACAAACACGGTGAGCGCGGCCGGCGCGACAAACGCGTGCCTATCGCCATGGAAATGTGCCCTTGACCTGCTCATCGATGAATTCGACCGCCAACTCGACAAAAGCCTGCCGTTTGCCCGGAACGCCGGAGGTTGCACCACGGACAACCCACCCGAGAAAACCGAAACTGACGAGGCCGGTCATGACAGCCATCACCAGTGTATCCACATGCAGTGTCCAAAATGCCCCATCTCCTATCGAACTGGTCAAGTTCGTCAGATGATGGGACATGTAGGAGGTAGGGGTGACTTCTGTGCCTGATGCCATCTTTTACCTGTTCAAACCGTTTATATTCTGCGTAACCTTTGCTTCATCCGTTACGAATAATGCCATGCCAAAAATAATGACAGTAAGCACGAATGTTCCGATGAATCCCACTGCAACCACATCTTTATAAAGCGTCATGACAAGCCACAGCAAGGTAAACATGACGACAACTTTGACCGCTTCGGCCTTGATTGCCGTTATCAACACCCCGCTCGCGGTAGAGCCGCGATAACGCGAAATAATTGCTCCAAAAGCTGCCGCCGAAACCATGCTGACGATACCCCCGAGCAATGCCGAGGCCGCGCCATGAGTCCCGGAAATCAGGCCAAGGGTCACCATCATTGCCAGGGTAGCCGTAAATTGCCAACGCATGACAATGCGTACAGGCCTGCTTACTATCCAATGCATGTTTGAATGTCTGTCAGACAGACGCACCACTCAGCGTGACGGCGCGTTTGTTGACATTCTGTTCCTGGAAGACCTGATTGTGCTCGGAAGACCTGATTTTATTTCTATCCTGACGGTAATTCTTCCGGGCCATCCGAAAGGTGAAAACCCATTGATCGTATAGTTAGTACAAAATTATGACCACGTTTAAATCGGCAGAATTTTAATCTGCCTGAGCCTTTCAGTCAATGAGAAGCGCCTTCCTCAAGAAATAAGTGGCAAAAGCTCCATGAGATAATGCATGAAAGCCAGGGCCTGAACTCCTCAGGAAAGAAACTGATTCTCATGTTGTCTATCGGCTCTGCCGCACCATTTATCCATCCGGTCAGGAGCCTCTTTCGAAGTTATTGTCATGCCCCGGTATCAGGCGCGCGGTAAAATTCGACGAAGAAGCGAACAGAACCAAGTGGTTCCACGCTATGCAGAACTTCGGGTAAAACAATGCCTGTCTTATCTGTAGATAATTCCATTTCCACCCCCAGGGCAGGTATGCGGTAATTGAGTTTTCCCTCGGCCACGCGTATTTTCGCCCAGACACCCGCTTTTGTTGAATGGTCCTTTCTCAACGCATCCGGGACTGTCTGCTCAGTGAACTCGGGAGTCCGCTTATATGCAACAAAGTCCTCTGGCATTTCCATATTATCGCACCGGACGCAGTTAAGCATTTTTCCAGTCATTCCGATGCGCCCTTCTTCCGATGTCACCCAAGGGCGGTTGATAAACGGAGGCTTATGCCGTACGTGTTGCGCGTGTCCGCAAGCAAGAATCGCTATTGGATCTCCTTCACTATCCAGTTCAAACGCCCGGATTGGTCGTTCCATGATAATCGACGAGTTTTATTGAAAATTTGCTTGCCACTACAGCAAGCCCGGTTTCTTGCAGGGTTGGCCCTTCACTGATCACTGGATTACAGGATGTGGGGCTTGGTGACCAAATTTTGAGCCATCTGAAGAGTAAAACGTGCCAGCCCTCGCGCCCAAGGGGTAAACCGCGGCAATTGATACACATCGATATTGCTGCGCGCAACACCATGAGCCGTGGAAACCGCTGCGTTAAAGCCCAGGTCTCTGACCGTTCTTACGTGATCCAAAAGATAGTCCTGCCCGGGCTTTCCGTTGGGATAAGCAAAAAGGCGCACCGGCGCACGAATTATATCCTCAAGCGCTTCCTTTCCAAGAAGAATCTCGGCGCGGGCCGCGCTATTTGACATGCTTGCGAGAATGGGATGATTTGCGGTATGCGCCCCAATTTCCATTCCTGCCTGGTGCATGGCACGTACCTGATCTGAGGTCATCATAAGGTTGCGGGGAAGGGCAACGGGAATAACCTTGCACAGGGTGTCCACCTTTGATTGCCTGGATTCCAGCGGCATATACTTTAGCTCGGCCAGCAGGTTATCAATTACCAATCTACGTTGCGGGATGTTTTCGATTTCAAATTCTCCCATTCCAATACTGCTGAGATCGAGTATGCGCCCGGGCGCGCGGCGGACCAACTCAATCACAGTGTCGTTCCACATCCTTCCGCCATTCAGGAAACTTGAAGCTACAAAGAAGGTTGCGTGCACGCCATGTTTCCGCAAAATAGGCAACGCAACGTCCGCGTTATCCGCATATCCATCATCGAAAGTGATACATGCGGCGCGTGGCGGCAACTTTCCTTCGTTGAGAGCCCGCACCGCCTCAAAGAGGGGGATGACGTTGAAGCAGGCAGTAAGCTGCCCGATCTGTTGATCGAACCTTTCCATATCGCCTTCATCCGGGAACAGAGTATCCAGGTGAGGCAATACACGATGAAATATCAGTATGGATAAACGACCTTCCCGACCTCCGGGTGAAAGCAGGGTCAGAAGTCGCCGACTCGGCAACAAGGCTAGAGAGTTAGGCGTGTCGGCCTTTAACGTTGTCAAATTGATACTCGGGCATGTCTTAACCTGACGCTTCGACCAACAGTCGCGTCAGAAATATGGGCTGCAAACTCGCTCTGTCAGCGCGAATCGCGAGTAGCGGCTTGGGACCGGGACGGGGTAAACGAGCCAGCGCGCGGAGGCGCGCCCGTTTGCAGTGTTAAATCGGCCATCTGGCCGCCTTTAATCGACGCCGGCGCCTCTTTCAAGCCCTTTTCTACCACGATGCGCGTTGCTACCATGGCACACATGAGATAGTAAGGCACATCAAAATAAAGCAGGCTAAGAAACGCTCCTCCAACACTGAATCCTACAAGGCTAACCTGCAGCATCGTGGCGAGGCCGGAAGCCCATCGATAATCCTCCCGGTTTGCGGTATTTCTAATAATCCATGAGCCTGTTCGCCACATCAGGAAGCCAAGTAACAGGTATAAACCCAGTCCAACAAACCCGTGTTCACCAAGAGCCTGAAAGTAAATGCTGTGTGCCGCATGCAGGTCCAAAGGATTGGGCGCATAGCGATAAAAAAGGTCCGGGGTAATTATTTCAAATCCTCCCCCAAAGAGCGGCCGATCCTTGGCTAGATTGTAAGCCATCCACCAGGCGTTGAATCGGCCCAGAACAGACCCGTCCTCTTCATACGTGTTGATGGTGTCCATTCTTTCCGCCCATTTTTCGGGCATGAATGCGAGGGCTGGGGGAATGGCAAGCAGCAAGAGCAGCCCGATGCGTACCTTGTGACGGCTTTTGAGCCACAAAAAAATACCCATCATTACAATTGCTACTAAAGCACCTCGCGAATAGGAGCCGAGGGCGGCGAGGGCCGACAGTAGCATTGCAATAGTCAGACCATGGCGTATTCGAGTGTCCTGAGTTATTGTTTGCAAATAGTGCATGAGAGGGATGGTCAAAATAAGCGCAAGGGCGATTTCATTGTTGCCGCCTATAAAAGTACCCTCCGGCCCCAGCACCATGTGCTGTCCGCCTCCGAGTACCGTGAAAATTCCGCCCTTGATACCATAATACCCAAGCGAAATGACTATGACCCAGATGAGAGATTGCACATGCTCCTTGGTTTTGATAAGCATGAGCGTTACCAAAGTCATAAGCATGATTTTCATGACTTTATTCCACTGATCTAATGATTCCTCAGGATAAAAACCTAAAATCGTGCTTGCGTTCATCCAAACAATGAAAACGATGAAAATTCCTGTAACAGGCGTCAAGGGGAGGCTTTTCGGTTCCTTCGAAGCCAGGAGACTTATCATCGTTACCCCAGCGATAATCGCGGCGAAGGGAAACGTAGTGGCAAACCCCCACCCCTGGGTATGTGGATTCATAACGCTGATCCAAACCCACATGAGCGCGCCAATGTATGGCTTTTTGAATACAAACGGCAGCAAGCCAAAAACGATTAAGGTAACGAGGACGTCTCTCATGCCGAGTGTGGATTGTTTGTTTTTGTTCCGATCAGATCATTCTCATTGCTGCTGAATATATTGCGCTGCCCAAGATACTTTATTACGTGCATGACACAGTCTTCGAGAGGCAGTTCGCCCGTTCGAATTATAAGCTCTGGATTTACGGGAACTTCGTAGGGGGATGAAATCCCGGTGAACTCTTTTACCTCACCCTTTCGCGCCCGTCTATAAAGGCCTTTTACGTCGCGCTGCTCACAAATGTCGATGCTCGCGTCACAAAAGATTTCGATAAAATCGCCATGGGGGAAGATGCTGCGGGCGCGCTGACGGTCCGAACGAAATGGCGAAATAAATGCCGTCATAGCGATCACGCCTGCTTCAACCAACAGTTTCGCCGCCTCGCTTATACGCCGAATATTTTCCGATCTTTCCCCAGCACTGAAACCTAAATCCGAGCACAAACCCTGCCGTACATTGTCACCATCAAGGACAAACGTGCGACAGTTCAATTGATATAGTTTGTCTTCTACAGCATGGGCTAATGTCGATTTACCTGAGCCTGAAAGTCCAGTAAACCATAACACTGCAGAACGATGCAAGTTCAAGTGTTCGCGGTGATAACGGGTAACGGTGGCGTTGTGCCACACGAGATTATTTCTTCCAGTCATAGTCAAGAATTGGTTGCCTCAGGGGTTGCTGCGTCGAATTGTGCGCTCGCCATCGCCTCATATCCTTTAACGGTCGAATGTTCTATTCTGGTTTTTTTGACCGAACAGCAATCCGGGTAAAATAATGATAGCTTTTGCAGATTACTTTTGAGTTTGAGACTTGAATACCGGGATAAGGATGATACCGGACGAAGTGGCAAAATTCATCTACGAAAATCGCCGGCATTCGGCTTTATTGCTACTGTATATGCACCTCGGCAATCATGTCAGCAAGCGGAAACTCGGATCGCACAGACGACACGATGATAGACTGGTAAAAGCGACGGGGGACTGGGCAATTGACGTCTTTTCTTGTCTATTATCCAAGCCTAACCACTCTAAGCGTTAGCGTATATTCTGGTTCGCCGCGTGCCAGATAAATGGTATCTGAAAAAACCCGCCAAAAGCACTTTCCAGATAAGCTAAAAAGAGGATTTCGATTGAAAACGAGCACTGCGCTGATCATTTTGGGAATGCACCGCAGTGGTACTTCGTTGCTGTCGGGATTGCTGAGCCAAGTCGGGGTCGCAATGGGGAAGCGCCTATATGCCCCCCAAACGGGCGTTAACGAAAAAGGGTTTTGGGAACACGAAGACATTGTCGACACTCATGATGAGTTGCTGCTAACGCTAAATTCACAGTGGGACGATGTGCTGCCGTTGCCTGATAAGTGGTGGGAAAGTCGGACCGTTCAACCGTTCGTCGGCCGTTTGAACGCGTATATCAAAAGAGATTTTTCAAATGCCCCCGTCTGGGCGCTCAAAGATCCCAGGATGTGCCGAATGTTACCTCTGTGGTTTCCTATTCTGGCTCGCGAACAGGCTAGCCCTATTTTTGTTTGTATGAACAGAAACCCTTTTGAAGTCGTCGGTTCGCTGCAAAAACGGGATGGCTTTTCACGAGAAAAGGCGTTGGTATTATGGTTAAGCCACACGCTGTCAGCGGAGCGTTATTCCAGAGGCTATCCGAGAGTTTTTACTGATTTTGACCAAGTCGTAAAAAAACCGGTGGAAGTTCTTTCAAAAATAGAGAAAGAGGCAAATGTAATTTTTCCCATCCCGGTGGACAGAGCAGCCGAAAAAATAGAGCGCTTTGTCTCACCTGATCTCCGCCATCATCAGGTGGGCGCGGGGCTGGATCGTACTGATGAAGGGCTGGCATCAATGGCTCAGGAGCTCTATCGGCTTTTATTAAAAATACCGAGTGGGCATGAGGGGCAACACGATCTGATTGATGAAATTGCACGAGATTTTTTAGCCTATCAGAACAGATGGCATCCTGAACTGATCGAACAGATTCACTACTTGAACCAGGAGCGCGCCGATTACAGGATCAAATTTTTTAGAATTTATAAGTCGTGGAGCTGGCACTTGGCTAAGCCAATTTGGTTAATAGAAAAGATCCTTCGCAAATACTAACCAAGCCCCTCACAGGTGATTCCGGAATACAACCAGAGCCTTAACCGCCTGGTCTCCTTTATGCGTGCAACACAGGGAAGGCGTCCCGAAAACTGTCAAGAAAACGCGGCAGATCATTTTCCGGCAAGTCATTGATTCCCGCTGCACTTTTACGCCCGCCCCCGGTCTCAAATAAACGGCACAGTTCATCCGCTCCGATCGGGCGAGCGCGTGGGGCGCGCACACTGGCTACGTAGCCGCCCTCCCGCTTGCGGATCAAAACAGCATGGGCAATAGCCGATTCCGTCTGAGCAAGATAATTGCCGAATGCGCCGCTCACTCTGCGGCTCCATGACTGGTCGGGCAGAATATAAATTGCTCCCCCCGAATATGTGTAGGTTGGCTGCAAACCTTGTGCCATCCACATGTCAGCCTTAAAAGCCTGTTTAAGAGTCTCGAAAACAGGTTCCGCCTCCATAAAATCGAAGGGACTGTAGTAACGATGCAAGCATCGGTAAAGCTCGGCAGGATGAAAAAGGAGGTCGTTGACATTGTCGCCGTAAGCATTGTAATTGAGGTATTCCCCCAGCTCCCGCAATACGGCTAGTTCCTTGCTGGATAACTGAAGTGGCGCTGCCAGATGCATCGCGCTATTTCCCATATTGTCACCGAAGGCAGCGACTACCGCCCAGATTCGGAATCGCCCTTGCAGCATGCCATTAACGAGCGAACTCGTACATGTTCCCGGAGAGCGATCAATGTACGCTTTGAGTGCTGGATGAACCGGCACATCACCCGCGAAATGATGATCTATATAAGTTACCTTCGTCCCCAGGTTTAAAAGAGACAGGAGGGAATTTCGGTTTTTGTCGAGAGAAATGTCGAGAATAGTGATATGGTCACCGGCTGAGGCATGAACGTTTTTTAAAAGCTCTATATCCCGTTTAACGCCCGTGATCAGTACGCTGTCTATGGGTTCAGCAAGCCTGAGCTGGTGGAGCGCACAAATACCGTCAGCATCCCCGTTAAATACGTCAAAATAAGCCATCGAAAATACCGCTTGGCGCACGCGTCGTGGACGTATGCAAATGCTGCGGCGCGCGGCCGAAAGTGCTGGCGAACGCGCCTGTCACCACTTAGGCCTCCATCCCAGCATTCCCGCGGGGATATATGCGAGACTTTTTAGACTGGCAGGCGAGGTTAACCATGATTTTATAAACGACCGATTGGCCATTCGCAGATTCCCCGACAAAAGATGTCTGATGCCAAAATCCCTGTGGTATCGCGAAATTGTCCGCCTGAATTCCTGTTTCGCGACACAGCGGCCGTCAGGACTGCATAATCCCCACTTCGCGACAGCTCTCGTAAGCAGTTCGGTCCGATAGTCGATATCTCTCGTTACAAGATTTCCTTGGTCAGGATGTTGGCGATACAAGGTTAGCGATTTTTTCAACTTGACGAACGGGTATTCGCGAGAGATGCGCAACCAGAGATCCCAGTCCTCGCTGTAGGGCAAGGACTCATCAAACAACCCGCACTTGTCGAAAACTTCGGCACGGATCAACGCCGCGCTCGTCAACACCCAGCAATCAAGCAGAAGCAAATGATATATCCAGCCTGAAAATTCCTCATCGATTCCCTCCGGAGAGCGCTCTGTGGTGTAAGATTCCGGACTGGGAAACATGCCATTCGCATCGGCAAACCACCAGCTGAACGTACTGTAGACAAGACCGGTTTCAGGATGATGATCCATTGCTTCCAGTTGCAGCGCAAGCTTGTCAGGAAACCAGTAATCGTCGTGATCCATCAGGCAAAGGTAGCGACCGGCGGCTTCCCGGATTCCGCGGTTACGCGCTTTACACACGCCCGAGTTGGCTTGCGTAACAAGCCGGACAGCCGCGCCATAGGAAGAGGCGATTTCCCGGGTGCGATCCGTGGACCCATCATCAATGACAATTATCTCCAAATCCTTGAAAGTCTGACCGACCACGCTATCGAGCGTTTCTGCGATATAGGTTTCACAATTGTATGTTGGAATGATGATAGAGACGGTCGGATTGGAGCGATTCATGTTAACGTGTTAATCCTATCCAGATAAGAAATGGGAGCTGCCGGCGAACGGATAAATCCATATTATGCGCAAGATAACCGGGTACGCCGACGCCCTGTTCCAGACGAAAAGAAGCAAAAATATGTCTTTTTGCGCGCTTGGGAATAGCTGAATACACTATTCATGATCGCGTCCCGCACGGTGGATTACTTTATAGCCTTTCCAAGTAGCCGGCTATACTCGTAAACTCGCGCTCCAGGCTATAACAGGCTTTCCCCCTACTTCTCTATCACAGCAAGGCACCCTGCAGACGTATCTCACTCCATCTACAAGTATCTTAATGACCCCGTATCCGAACTATAGGCGGGAAGGGGAGTTTAGGAAAACGAACCGTCAACCATGACTCCAGGTTCGCTTCATCTGCCGTGCTTGCCGGATATCACTGTTGCCCCGTCTTTTACCTAACGTGGCGGTTTCATGCTACCGAGCACCAAGTTAGGCAGGTCGAGAGATGCGACTTATTCTGTTCATCCAATAACACGAACGCAACACCATTGTTCGTTTATACCTTTAACCGGAAACAAACCTCAAGATAAACACAAGGAAACTCGCGGTTAAAAACTGGCTAGCCGTATGCCCTGACGGACTTGTGCCTGAATACTCCTTACTACTGGGCCAATTGGGAAGGGAGCTTATTCGGGGACTGGCATCTGCAAAAGAATGGCTTTCCTAATCGACGCTTATTTGAAGTTATTGGAAGACTTCACGCAGCTCTGCAAAAGTGTCGCCAATATAGGTCATCTGTTCGTTAGTATGAACAGCGCTCACACTGCAACGAACGAGGGATTTTCCTTCGGGAGCAGCAGGTGGCACGATTAGGTTGACGTAGATGCCGCGGTCGAGCAGACCCTTCCAGAGTGCGATGGCGTCCTGAGGGGTATCAACGATAGTCGCGATAATGGGGCTGGGCTCCGGGCCGAGCCGATATCCCAATTCGGAAAGCCGCGAATAAAGCTGATGCGCGTTCTGCCAGAGCTGGCGCCGCAAGGTGGCGCCATCCCTTAATAACCTCAATGCTGCTCGTGTTGACGCGATCGTGGCCGGCGTGGGAGAAGCGGTGAATATGTACGGACGGCTGATATAGCGCAACTGATCGAGTTGCGGGTGATTGCTGACGCAGTAACCGCCAATCCCCCCCAAGCTTTTACTGAACGTTCCGGTGATAAAATCAACTTCTTCGATAAGCCCCGTCTCTTCCACAAGACCTTGGCCTGTTTCACCAAGAACACCCAGAGAATGAGCTTCGTCCAAAAGAAGCGTGCTGTGATAAGCGTTTTTTAACCGAACGATATCTGCGAGTGGAGCTTTATCGCCGAGCATGCTATAGATGCCTTCTACAACGATAAGAGTGGAGGTTGAGCGCTCTCCTAGACGCTTCAGCCGCTTCTCCAGATCAGTCATATCGTTATGGCGGAAGCGAATGATCTCCGCCCCACTCAAGCGGCATCCATCATAAATACTCGCATGCGAGTCCCCATCGATCAGGACAACGTCCCCGGCCCCGCCAGACCTGAGATAGTGGCTAAATTCGCCTGATATCCCGTAGTGAAAACTATGCATGACTTGCAGCCATAGAACTCCCCAAATTCCGATTCAAGAGCTCGGTGCCCGCTATAACTTCCGTTGGCCATGCGCGAGCCTGTTGTTCCGGTACCCTCACTGGCAATCGCTTCTTGCGCGGCCTGCAAGCATTCTGGCGAAAACGTCAGACCAAGATAATTGTTTGTCCCCAGAAACAATACACGGCGATCATTGATTCTCGCCTCTGTGGAAGAATAAACCTCTTCAATAGGTATTCCGAACACATCAATTCCCTCAGGCAGAAGAGATTTTCGGGTCGCGGCAACAGCGTCCAGTTTGTCTAGCAGTTTCATGATGTGGTTGACTTTATTTTACAAATCAGACTCGCGAGCTCATGAACAGTCTGAACATCCGCGAGCGCATTAATGGGGACTGAAATATCAAACTCATCCTCAACTTCCATGATCAGGCTCAACAATTTCACAGAATCAATAGCGAGTTGTTCGATCAGGTCGGTCTGAGGTGTAATTTCTACTTCAGGTGGGCAAAATTTTCTCAGGTGATAGCAAAGTCTTTGCAGAATCTCGTCGTAATCGCTGGCCATATCCGGGTTTGAGCTGAATGGTTGAATCAAACGGCCTGGTGTAAGGCGTCGCGCAACCTTACGACGGGTTGCCAGGCAGGAAGAGCCTGGGTCAACGGGGTTATATCACACACCCAGTCAGAATGCCGCAATTCTCTGACTTTTCCCGGCGTCAGCATTGGAGAATAATGTAACAACCGGGAAACCCATAAATTCATGTTGGCAATGAATGACACAAGGCCCGGGGGTATAAAAAGGCAATGAACCGGACGTTGCCAAACCTCCTGCGCAATTGATGCTACCAGATGGGAGTCATAGCCGCCAGGCGTCCCATCGTCAAGCTCATAAATACCCTGAATCGGTAGCGTGGTCGAAAGCCAGCAAACGACAGCCTGTACCAGATCGCTTACATGCAACAAGCCAAAGCGCATCGACGGTTGCCCGACCATGGGCAGTATACCGCGGCGGGTGGCCCTGAAGAGCGGACTCATCTCCTTATCACCCGGACCGTAAACGGCAGTAGGACGAAATATTGCACAAGGCAGAATAGTTGAACGATCTAGTACCAACTGCTCAGCCATACGCTTGCTGGCTGCGTACCAGGAAAGCTCTGGTTCCCTCGCAGCGAGCGATGATATAAGTAGAAAACGAGGAGGGAGATCTTGATCTAAGGTATCTAGAAGATTCGCGGTGCCCTCTACATTAGTGCGAGTAAAGGCTTTTAACGAATAACCACGAACCTGACCAGCGCAATGAACTACGGCGGAAACCTCTCTGACGAGGTCCCGCAAAGCTTCCCGATTATCCAGGTCACCGACGACCCACTCAACTGACGCTATGGGGGGCCGTGGACGTCTGGATAAGGCCCTGACTCTCCAACCTTCCTTGACCAGAGTCTCTAAAAGCACATGACCGATGAAGCCGGTGGCTCCTGTTACCGCCACCACTTGTTCCGGCATATTTCTGCTTATATTTCTCCAGACTCGGCTGATAACTGGTCTGTAAGTTTGGTCCGCTGCAGAAAACCCTGGCGAGCCGCAAAACGAGAAAGCTTACCTGACGAAGTCCGGGGCAAGGTATGCGGCGAAACCAGTTCCACTAGACAATTTACTCCAAACGCCATATACACAAGCCTCTGCAATCGATTTGTCAGAGATTGTCGATCGGTTGTTGAAGTCAGACGGCACTCAATCACCAGGACGATTGTTGTAACGTCATTAGCGTCCGTTATGCCAAACGCCGATGCTTCCCTCGTTCTTACTTCAGGCTGTTGCTCCGCAAGCTCTTCAATATCCTGCGCCCGAATATTACGACCATTGACAATAATAACGTCGGTACGACGGCCCGTAATGTAGAGGTCGCCTTCAAAAACAAAACCAAGGTCACCTGTGTCCAACCAGCTACCAGGCTGAAGCGTCTTTCGGGTATCCTCGGGATTGTTGAAGTAACCCTTCATAATGCTGCTTCCGTGCACCAGCACACTTCCTACCTTCAAATCAGTCAGCTCCTGCCCTGAGTCATCGACAACCTTGACCGTATGTCCAGGCAGGGGACGACCGCAGTTTACAAACTCGCTGTATTTTCGGCCCTCCACTTGCAGCCTGACCGCCAGCTTGCGATCAACCAGTGTCCCCGCATCAACTCTCAAGCTCTGAAAACCCTGACCAATTTGGGAGAATGTGACTGCAAGGGTCGATTCGGCCAATCCATAACAGGGTAGAAAGGCTTTCCCATCAAAACCTGCCGGAGCGAATTTTTCAGCGAAATTTCGCAACGTATCCGGCCTGATCATTTCCGCGCCCACCCCGGCGGCCCGCCAACTGCTTAAATCAAGATCCTCCAGATCAGAATCACGAACCCGCAGTGTGCAGAGCTTCAATCCAAAAGGCTGACTGAATGCAACGGTAGCGCGGTTTCTACTGATGAGCCGCAACCACTGCAAGGGCCTGATCGCGAAATCGCGAGTCGCAAGATAGTCGACAGAAACCTGCGCCACCATCGGCGCCATTACCATGCCCACCAATCCCATGTCATGGTAGAAAGGAAGCCAGGAGGCACAGCGATCCCCCGGGTGTATTTCTAATCCGCTGCGAACGATTCCCCTCAGATTAGTCATTAATGCCTGCTCGGTAATAATGACTCCACGGGGAATACGAGTGCTGCCAGACGTAAATTGGAGGTAAGCAATTTCGTCAGGATTATTTGTGTGAGGGGTTATATCCACAGCAGGCAGCTGCGCCAACTGCTCCGGAGTCCCAACCCAGCGCAATCCTTGTGAACCCTCAGCCGCCTCTTGAAGAAAAGCGATGTAATCCGCATTGGCCAAGGCTGCGCTTGCCTGCCCCCCTTCGAGCATTCCGCGAAGTTGCTGCACGTACACCGCGTGACTGCCAAGATTGACCGGAACCGGCATTGCGAATGGTATCAATCCCGCATAACGACACGCAAAAAACAATTCCACGAATTCGGGTGTGGTATCGGCAATGATTGCAACGCGGTCGCCGCTCACCAGACCCAGAGCCGCGAGACGTTGTGCTGACGCACGCGCGCAGATTCTTAAGGCGCTATAGGAAAATACGGAACGCAGATTTCCCTTGGCATCATAAAAATTGTATCCGGCGGTTCCTTCCGCTGCGTACTCTAATGCAGCGGTCAACGTGTCGAAATCCGCCAATCTCTGAACCTGGCTGTTATACGTCGGGGTCGGAGTTAATGTTGCCGTCGACTTGCTTGATAATTGAGGATCAAACGCTTGCATTAGCGGAGCGTTCAACTTTGCTATCGTTGAACTCAAGGTCTTCCCCTCCAAATTGATGGTACTTGTCATCTTTTTATAGTGTAAAGGGTTCCAATCGGACACACATTAGTTCTGTAGGTTCTCTGCTCGCCGCTGATCTCAGAATGCTTGAAAGCCGAATCTTAAACAAATACCTTGGCTTTAAACCTTGCAATTACCGGCAAAATAATCGTTAATTTTTAGTTAATTATTGAGCTTATATTATAGTAGTTTTTGCTGACAAGGCAATATCGGAATCCCCTCGAATCACACCAAAACCAAGGACTGGAGCCAATTTTCGAAGATCCAATATGCCATAAAGATAACCCCCGGTTAATGGCTGGTGCTTGCGCGAACGACAGGTTCCATTCTGTACGAGTTGCCCGCCAATATAAAGAAATTTTGGAAAATGCAGAGCAAATGTGTAGCTTTTTTGCAACACACGTGCACGCTTTCGTTGAGCCAAACCCGCTCCTGCAAAAACCTTGTAGCGGAATTATCACGAACTCAGGAATTCTGGGTATGCAAAATTTTCTGCCACTTCAGCGCAAGAAGAAAAAAGTATCCCTATGCAACCTGTTCGTGTCGGTTTCTATCCCGCCCTGAAACAGGATCAAGCCTCAACCCACGCTTTTGCTTCTGCATAATCCTTAAAAACCCTAATATCAGCATCAACAAAGAGATTGGACACCCAAGCGCCCCACGCTTGCCACTGGTTTTCAGTAATTATCGCTACGCGGTTGAACTCCCATCCATGCTTCCGTATGAATTTGATATCCTCCCACGCGACATCAACGGTATAGCTGAGCATATCACGCCAATCAAATAAGATACTGGTCGTCCCGTTGACGCGAGATTTGTGAAGTACCTGTTCCTCGAACTCCTTATAGTCGGCCAAGGTGAATTCGCCGAAAACAGCAACACTTATTACGTTCCCTGCTTCCTCAATGGTAATCATGTACTTGGCCTAAATAGTTCTTCGGGTCACATTCTTCGGGTCACATGAGGCTCATGATCGATTATGCGGACTCGGATTGAAATCCATTTTCGTCTGCAGCCCTGCTTGCAAACGCACCTGTCCGGGTTATTTAAATATGCCCAGCAATTTCCCGTCGCACGAAATGATGAAAGTGCGCCATTCCATCCTCCATCGGCGATTGATAAGGCCCCACCTCGTTAATACCCTGCTCATACAAGGCCCGACGTCCAGCAGTCATAAGTCTGCATATCTCGTCATCTTCAGCGGCAGTCTCGTGATAGGCCGCTTGCTCCGCGTTGATGAATTCACGCTCGAATAGCGCTATATCTTCAGGATAGTAAAACTCGACCACATTCGTGCAACGTTCGACGGTTACAGGCAATACCGTGCTGACAATCAGCACGTGAGGGTACCATTCAAGCATGATGTTAGGATAATAAAGCATCCAGATCGCACCAAACTTGGGTATATTTCCGGTAACCTGCTGCAGCAGTTGATCATGCCATTTCGCATACACAGGCGTTCCCGGTTGCGTAAGGCCATTGTTTATCCCGACAACTTGCACGTTATACCAGTCGTCGAATTCCCAGTGCAGCTCGGCAGTATTAACGAAATTGCTCAGCCCCGGGTGATACGTATTTACGTGATAATCTTCGAGATAGACTTCAATAAACGTTTTCCAGTTGCACTCGTACTGTTCTATCTGCACACGTTCCAGCACGTGACCGGAAAAGTCAAAATCCTTGAGTACGCCCAGGCGGCCCAGATCATGCGCGACACTTCGGTTGCCCTCAAATAACAGCCCGTTCCATCTCTGGAGCGAAGAACTTCCCAGATTCAGACAAGGGTTTTCCGGAAAATGTGGTGCGCCCAGCAGGGTACCTTTGAGATCGTATGTCCAGCGATGTATGGGGCATACGATATTCCTTGCGTTTCCACGTCCTCTTAGCAGCAGAGATTGGCGATGTCGGCAGACGTTCGATAACAGTTCGATGCCATTGTCGTTGTGCACCAGCATCTTGGCACCATTCATCCATTCAGGAACGTAGTAATCGCCTACATTCGGTACCATAAGTTCGTGGCCGACATAATGGGGCCCGCGACCGAACAGCAAGCGTCTTTCCAGGTCAAGAATGTCAGGGTCAAGGTACCAGTCGATCGGCAGTTGCGTTTCTGCTAGCTGAGGAAGATCAAGAAGTGTAGGCATAAATTGATGTGCTTAACCTTTTCTGGCCAGAACAGCCAGAACAAACAGTCAGTCGGATTTCAAAGAGATTATGGCAAGATGGGAAAGAAGGTATTACCCTTCTCCAAACGCTTATAAGTTTATAATCGCGATTAAGAGAAGTTCCGTGGTGGAAAGTTTCGTGGATTTAATTGACCTGAACCCGCTTATTGCGTTATTTTTGCAGTTTCCCGTCGGTCTCATGTGTACCGCGCTTGCTTATCATGACAAAGCTTACTGAACCCGTCAAATTTTCGCAGCCGGAAAGTTTTGAAGCGGCCTTGGTCGAATTGGAAAAAATTGTATTGGAAATGGAAGCAGGCCAATTGACACTGGAAATGTCGCTGTTAGCTCATAAGCGGGGTAGCGAGCTCTTGCAATACTGCCAGGTTGTACTACAGGATGCTCAGCAGCAAGTACGTTTGTTGGATGCCGACGCACTGAAAAATTTCTCCCTGTCCGGTATTGATGATCGCTGATTTCCAGGATTGGGCAAGAAGCCGTCAGGCACGCATAGAAAACTCCCTGCAAGCCCTGCTTCCCCCAGCAAACGTTGCCCCCGAGCGCCTGCATGACGCCATGCGTTATTGCGTTCTCGGTGGAGGAAAGCGGGTGCGGCCGCTGCTTGCTTTTGCAGCGGGAGAGTTGAGCAATGCCTCCGAAGAAAGGGTGACGATTTCGGCCGCTGCGGTTGAGCTGATACACGCCTATTCTCTCGTCCATGACGATCTCCCCTGTATGGATAACGATGTACTGCGTCGTGGAAAACCTACGTGTCACGTGGAGTACGACGAAGCGACAGCTTTACTGGTAGGTGACAGCTTGCAAAGCCTCGCTTTTCAGTTGATGGCTGAACATTCCGTGGCTGACAGTCCTCAAACTCAACTAAAAATGATCAACCGGTTGGCCCACGCCTCGGGTTCACGGGGCATGGCGGGAGGACAGGCGATCGATTTGTCCAGTGTGGGCAAGATGCTTACCCTCCCCGAACTGGAGTTCATGCATATCCACAAGACTGGCGCCCTTATCCGTGCATCCGTCATGCTCGGCGCTTACTGTGGCGAATGTCTTGACGAAGAGCGGTTGGAAAATCTCGACCATTTCGCAAAATGCGTTGGTCTCGCGTTTCAGGTCGTTGATGACGTGCTCGACTCGGAAGCCACTACAGCCACGTTGGGTAAAACCGCTGGGAAGGACGCCGATAATAACAAGCCGACCTACGTAAGCATCCTGGGGGTTAGCCGGGCACGTGAGCTGGCCGAGGAGCTGAGAGGTGAGGCATATCACTCCCTGGAGGGCTTCGGGGCTCTGGCGAAACGGTTGCGACAGGTAACCGACTTCATCATCCAACGTGAATTTTAAGCTTATCCTTCTCATACCTAAGCTCCTTATTCAAGGCCTAAATGTATCCATTGCTTGACACCATTATCAGCCCTCCCAAGCTGCGCTTATTAGAGCGCAAGATGCTGCCCCAGCTTGCCGATGAGCTGAGGCGGTTTCTGGTTGAGTCGGTAGCTAAAACTGGCGGGCACCTCTCATCCAACCTGGGCACCGTCGAGTTGACGATCGCTTTACACTATGTTTTCAATACCCCACATGATCGTTTGGTTTGGGATGTCGGACACCAGACATATGCCCACAAAATCCTGACGGGCCGCCGAGCCGGCATGAGCAAATTGCGCATGCACGGCGGTATTGCCGGGTTTCCACGGAGAGACGAAAGCGAATACGACGCCTTTGGGACAGCGCATTCCAGCACTTCCATTAGCGCCGGTCTGGGGATGGCAGTGGCTGCGCAGCAGGAAGGTGCGGACCGGTGTGCAATCGCGGTGATCGGCGACGGCGCAATGAGCGCAGGAATGGCGTTCGAAGCATTGAACAATGCGGGCGCCATGGACGCCAATCTGCTCGTAATCCTGAACGATAACGACATGTCCATTTCGCGACCGGTCGGCGCTCTAAACAATTATTTGGCAAGACTGATGTCGGGACAGTTCTATGCAACAGCACGGCGTGCAGGGGAAAAAATGCTCGGCGTGGTTCCTCCTGTCCTGGAACTCGCCAAGCGTGCGGAAGAGCATGTTAAGGGCATGGTGACGCCAAGCACCTTGTTTGAGGAATTCGGTTTCAACTATATCGGCCCTATCGATGGGCACGATCTTGACGTGCTGGTGACGACGCTCGCTAACATCAGGCACCTCCGCGGCCCCCAGTTTCTCCACGTGGTGACCCGCAAGGGAGCCGGGTATAAAGCTGCAGAGGATGACCCGATACTTTACCACGGCGTTACCAAGTTCAATCCAGTTGCCGGCATTGTTCCCAAAGCAGGAGGAAAGCCGCCCTATACCCAGATCTTTGGAGATTGGCTGTGCGATATGGCGGAACTGGATCAACGCCTGATCGGGATTACGCCGGCGATGCGCGAAGGCTCCGGGCTGGTGAGATTTTCCCAGGAATATCCGGACCGTTATTTTGATGTCGGTATCGCCGAGCAGCATGCGGTTACCTTCGCCGCGGGACTCGCCTGCGATGGCATGAAACCGGTGGTGGCCATCTATTCCACGTTTTTGCAGCGCGCGTACGATCAATTGATTCATGATGTCGCAATTCAGAATCTGCCCGTGGTATTCGCGATCGACCGGGCTGGCCTTGTCGGAGCCGATGGGCCGACCCACGCAGGCAGCTTTGATTTGAGCTATTTACGCTGTATCCCCAATATGACAGTCATGGCACCGTCGGATGAGAATGAGTGCCGCCAGATGCTCTACACCGCGTTTCAAATGGACACGCCTACAGCGGTCCGCTATCCGCGCGGGGCTGGAACAGGAGTCGTGCCGCAAAAACAGATGCAGATGCTGCCGGTGGGCCGCGGCGAGATCCGGCGTAATGGTTCAGGAATCGCGCTCCTCGCTTTTGGCAGCATGCTCAACCCCTGCCTGGAAGCCGGAGATGAGCTGGACGCGACTGTGGTTAACATGCGCTTCGTCAAACCCTTGGACGATGAACTGATCGCATCCGTGGCGCAAAATCATCATCTGCTGGTCACCGTAGAAGAAAATACGATAATGGGCGGCGCGGGCAGCGCCGTCCTGGAGTCGCTGGCAAACCGGGGCATAATCATTCCCATACTTCAGTTGGGTTTACCCGATATATTCATAGACCAGGGGGATCCGTCTCAAATGCTTGCCGATTGCGGGCTGGACAAGGCAGGCATCCTCAGGTCTGTCCGAACAAGGCTGACACAGCAGGCGGCCTGACGTAGCGCACCGCGTTACTCTGCGCCGCCTTCTTTGGGTTCCGGGAACAGTATTGTAATGAGCCACGTCGACTCATCCATTGCGGATGTTCAAGGTGTACACGATACCCGCGGGATATCCATCAACAAGGCGGGTATACGAGCGATCCGTCATCCCGTGAAAGTAACGGACAAGAGTGGCAAGGTCCAACATACGGTCGGAAACTTCAATATGAGCGTGAGCCTGGCCCATCAATTCAAGGGCGTCCACATGTCGCGCTTTGTGGAACTGCTTAATACCCACGATCAGGAATTATCCATCCAGTCTTTCGAACACATGGTCAGAGCCATGCTGGATAAACTCGAAGCCGACTGTGGATATATCGAAATGACATTTCCCTACTTCATCAGGAAAACCGCGCCGGTTTCCCGCGTGGCAGGTTTGCTAGATTATGACGTGACCTTCATCGGGGAAATCAGCAACGGCCGCTACACGTTCTCGCTGAAGGTCGTCGTGCCCGTGACGAGCCTGTGCCCGTGCTCCAAGGAGGTTGCTGCATACGGGGCACATAATCAGAGATCGCATATGTCGGTACTCATTCGCGGCAATGATCGTATCTGGATCGAGGACCTGATCGGTATGGCGGAAGATCAGGCATCTTGCGAGCTTTACAGCCTGCTGAAACGCACGGATGAGAAGTACATTACCGAAAAAGCATACGATAACCCGAAGTTTGTCGAAGATGCGGTGCGCGACATGGCAGCCTTGCTTGATGGTGATCCGCGAATTGATGCTTATGTAGTGGAATCGGAAAATTTCGAATCCATCCATAACCACTCGGCTTATGCTCTCATTGAACGCAATAAAATCGAAGAGGCGGTTGGCGAGCATACCCGTGCCTTGTGACGGGAAGACGCAGGCCGGAAAAAGGAGCCATTCGGGGAGCAGTTCGGCGCGCCAGGCAATCGATGGATAAGTGTTGGGCGATACCTTAAATTGACCGTGGCTCATGCAAAGGTATATTATTACTCCTTCCGGGGTGTAGCGTAGCCTGGTAGCGCGCCTGGTTTGGGACCAGGATGTCGGGAGTTCAAATCTCTCCACCCCGACCATGCTAATACGAGGCGAATCCGATTTGAGTCGTGCCCGTAGCTCAACCGGATAGAGCACCAGCCTTCTAAGCTGGGGGTTACAGGTTCGATTCCTGTCGGGCACGCCACCGTTGCGTCGCAGCGGGGCGCGCCCGAGCTTAAAATGGTGTAGCACCCTTTCATCCCATATGGTGGCTGTAGCTCAGCGGTAGAGTCCCGGATTGTGATTCCGGTTGTCGTGGGTTCGAACCCCATCAGCCACCCCATACAACTCAAAGGCTTACAGAATGTAAGTCTTTTTTATTGCCCGGTTTTTGAAGGGATGTACCCATTCTGCATTTCGGTATTCCGAAGGGCTATGATCGAACTTAACAGTGTGGGGAGAAACTATGGAATGGATTCTAACGGTGGCGATCGCTTTCGTGGTGGGGGCGTTAATTGGCCAAAAATTGAAGCGCCAGAGAACCGAACTTCGGCAAAGAACAAGTTTACGCGCTTTGGAAAAAGGTAGAGGTCGGAAATAAAACCTCGCCGAAGCGGGTGTTTGGAGTTAAGGACCTCATTGGCATCCCTCAGATGGATACCAAATACCTTCAGAAACGAGGCCACCAATGGTGGGTAAGAGTTACTGCCTATAAAGCTGCCAAGAACAAGTTCCCTGCTTACGTCACGGGGTAGCCCAAAGGGGGAACAAGCCGGAGTTGAATTTGTACCGGTGTAGACTGGTTTACGCGCAATAGACCGAGTATGAATCGCTGTTAATTTCTCCAACCCGGGGAAGTCTTGGAAGGTAAATTTCCGTTGACCAACTCGAATCCCTTTTCATTCATGCAGGCCAATGCATATTCATCAACATAACTCAACCAGACGGCAGTCCCGGGATCATCTGCGTAATTATCCTTATTGACCTTATTTCTTGCCACAGTTCGACATTCCTGTAGGGCCGCCATGTAAGGTACTTTTTCTCCTCCACGGGTGTATTCTCCGTAGTAAGCAGAGGGAGTCGTCGAACATCCGGCCAATCCAACCAAAAACAGCGCCGCAAGCATTCTCATTTTTTGCGCCTCCCTATTGATAAAAGATTTCATTCTAGCTAATGGGTAAGGCAAAGTTTACAGAGTTAGCCCCCGCTCACCTAGCGGCTGAAAGGCCCGTATTGAAGGCAGGTTTGAAGGAGAAGAAGGAGTAGTGGATTGGGATTTTTGGAGGCAAAACAAACGTGGCCTCCAGATTGCGAGAATGGTTATAGGCTCTGCTGCTACCTATAAAGCTGCTAAGAACAAGCTACCGGCTTAAGTCACACGATAGCTAGTCGGCTCTGAACAATTCGATTTTCAGGAGTAGACGACTGTAAGACGGTGGGTGGCTGCGTTATTATTCGCTGCTTGCCACTGCAGTCGAACGAGAATCAGAGCGAGAAGAAGCCGCAGCTTCCTCAGAATCATGCGCAGGTTGTGTCCGCAGCCACAGAGCAAGGCATGGAAGGCGTCGCCTTCTGTGCCTTTCAACCAGTTCCTGCGCAGCCGGCCATCGTTTTTCATGTGCCCGATTGCTGGTTCAATAGCGCTGCGTCGCCGAATGTCCCGCTTAAGCCGCGCACTGATGCCGCGTTTGAGTTTGCGGTGGTAGAGCTTGACTCCAGCCGGGAGGGTGGCTCCTCGGTAGCCCAGGTCCACGAACACTTCCTTCGGCTGGCGCTGTGTCAGGATTTCCACCTGCTGTAGCGCAGCGTGCAAGGTATGCCCATCGTAGGGATTGCCCGGCAGGCTGCACATGCCAACCACCAGCCCTTCCCTGTGTGTGGTTGCCACGGACACCTTCACCCCAAACTCATAAGGCTGGCGCACTTTGCCTTTGGCGATGCACTCCGCTTCCGGTGCATGCAGGCTGTAGAGCTTGTGGCTGTCCTTGGGCTGCTGCTTGAGCAGGCGCTCCACCTTGTGCAGCAAGTCGGCAATCCTGGGCTTGAGGTGCTCGGGCGCCTGGGATAATTGGCGCGATGCGTCGCGCCAGACTCGGCCCACGAGTGTCTTGAGCTTCTTCAAGTGACTGCGCATGCGCTGGTATTGCCTGGCGTGGGCATAGCGCGCAATCTTGCCTGCCAGCTTTGGAGCTACGCGGTTGTAATTCTGGCGCAGCGTCATGCCGGCTTCCGCCACCAGCTTTACCAGTTGTTCCCGCCCGCGGTTCAATAACTTGCTGTCGGTCGGATAGGCAATGGCTTTCTCTTGTACGGTGCTGTCCACGATGACCTTGTTCAGGCTCTGCCGCTTGATCACCTTGGCCGATGCGGCCGCACGGATGGTCTGGGCCAGTAACCACTCGATACCTTCTTTACCGATTCTCTGTCGCCAGCGGGTCAGTGAGCTCGGGTCAATGGGTGGGTTGTGCTGGAACCAGATTTCACCACAGAACAACTGCCAGTAGGGATTCTCAACCCAGCCCCATACGACATCTTCATCCGATAGGGCAAAGGTATGTTGCAGGTACAAGAGTCCGGCCACCAGGCGGGGGGCAGTTGCAGGACGCCCACGGCTGGAAGGGAACAAGCCGGTCCACTGCTGCTCGAACACTGACCAGTCGATATGCTGCGCAAGTTGTGCCAAGGGGTGTCTCGGGTTGACCAGTTCATCCAGTCGCTGGCGAAACAAGTCATTGTTCTTTGGCGTACTCGGCTTTGGCCCCACGGCAACCCCCTAAATTCGCAAGGAAATTGCAATAATTTTACCAAAAACAAGCAGATTTAACTACTCAAATTGCCTAACTCATCTAGCAAAATCAGAAGGTTATGGATTGCTCAGGGTCGACTAACTAACGGCCGATCACTTTGGCCCCTACATCTGGCACCTATGTACACCTCGTAACCCGCAGGGATATGGTACTCCTCCCCTTTTTAGCTGCACGCAGAAGTAGTGTTCAGGTGACCATCGCCAGCTTCTGATAGGGTGTTATTCCTCCGATAGCGGTGTTGGGCCTTTGCGCATTGTAGTGCCATAGCCATCGCGTGGCAGTTTCCTGTGCATGCGCTATGGATTCGAAGATCGTGAGATTGAGCCATTCATGCCGCACGGTGCGATTGAATCGTTCAACGTATGCGTTTTGCGCAGGCTTGCCGGGCTGTATAAACCGCAACTGGATTCCTCGGTCTTCCGCCCACTGCCGGAATATCTGGCTCAGATGCTCAGGGCCATTATCCAGGCGTAGTGCTTGAGGTCGCCCACGCCATTCGATGATGCGCTCCAGCACGCGGATAATGCGTGCGGCTGGCAGCGACAGGTCCACTTCGATACCCAGACCTTCACGGTTGAAGTCATCGATTACGTTGAAGGTACGAAAGCTGCGTCCGTCGGATAGCGCGTCATGCATGAAATCCATCGACCAGACCTCGTTGATCCGTTGTGGCACCGCCAAGGCCTGCGGCTTGTCCCGCTTCAGTCGTCGCTTCGGCTTGATTCGTAAATTCAGCTCCAGTTGCCGATAGATGCGATACACACGTTTGTGGTTGTAAGGCACGCCCTTGACGTTGCGCAGCCAGAGAAAACACAATCCAAATCCCCAGGTGCGGTTTGCATAAGCCAGCCGTAATAACCAATCGGCAATCCGCGCATTGTCATCCGAGCGCATTGCCCGGTACCGGTAACAGGTCTGCGAGACCGAAAATAGCCAGCACGCTCGCCTGATCGCAATCCCATGATCCTTCACAACCGCACTGGCCATCTCTTTCCTCAGAGATGGCCTCATCACTTTTTTGCCATCGCCTCGCGCAGGATCTCGCAATCCATCCTGGATTCAGCGTACATCGTTTTAAGTCGCTTGTTTTCCTCTTCCAGTTCCCGCAAGCGCGTCATGTTCGATACATCCATCCCACCGTACTTCGCTCGCCATTTATAAAAACTGGCATCGCTCATCCCGTGCTTGCGGCACAGCTCGGGTACCGCAATACCGCTTTCGGCTTCTTTAAGAATCTTGAATATCTGACTTTCCGTATAACGTGCCTTCTTCATAGCTGCTCTCCTTAAGTAGAAAATTCTACTTCCGAATGCAACTATTTTCCGGGGGGATTACCCCAGCTCTTTGGAATCCCTGCAGATTCTCTTACGCAACATAGAAAAAGGTATTTGAGAGGGGTGGTTTTACCCATTCCGGCGGTATCTACTATAAGAATCTTCTTAACCGTCTTAGATAATTCCTTCGGAAATTGGGTAATTGTTATTTCTTCGTTTTCTGGCTGTTTCAATATGGTTAAAGGAAGATAATAATCTTCAAGTTTCTTTTGCTCATTCTTAAAAACGATAGACGTAAAGTACGAATATCTTTCGAAGGTGCTTGTTAAATAATTTCTGTATGAATTGAAAATATGATGATATGCAAGCTGGGATTTTGTTGAAACTAACCTCTTCAATCTTTCTATAAGAGGCTGCAATAACGTTACGGTAAGATCGGCCGCAGGTTTGGCTAACATCGTAATTGGATCAACCCTTCTTCCCCCTTCTACAAAACATATCAGCCATCATCTATCCCCTGTGGTCGTTCATCATCATACTGCCCACTAAGAAATCAGGCATTTAACGCCGAGTTCCTTTCCAATATGACAGGCCGATAGGCTCCTCATGGCATGAGATCCCAAAACCATGAAGGTCTTTAAACAGGGTTAACGTTTCGCCTCCCCAGGAATAGTCTTATCGCATCTTCCAGCAGTTTTCCGTAAAAAATTCGTAGCGTCAGAAAATAAACAAGCGCCCCAAACGCGACATCAATCAACAGCGCACTCAGACTGATCTCGGTAATAAAAATTGTTTTCACGCTTAACAGGCAGCCTGCCATCACGGCTGAGGAAACCAGAGCTGGACGAAAGCATTCCCCAATTTGGGCAAAAGAAGTGCCAAGGACAAGTCTACTCATTCTTATCGTGGCAAAGGCGACAATCAACTCAGCCACCATTAGAGCCATAACCAATCCGAGCACCCCATAAGTGGTTCCGACCAGCAGCAGTGGCAGCAAGACAGCCAATCCGATAATTGTAGACTTCAACGACAGATCAGGCCTGCCCATGCTGGCCAATACCGGTCGAAGCAAAGATGTTGCCATCCTGAATGGCATGACACTCGACAACAGGGCGAGCGGCAAGGCCACAGTGGCCCACCTTTCGCCCAATACGGTCGTCACAAATTCCTCCGAGACGCAGGCCAGGCCTATCATCATGGGAAACAGGCCGAGCGAGATCATTCGGAGAGACTTTGCAAGGTAGTAGGCTGCGGTATCGCGTTGATCCTGAAATTTAGAAAATGCGGGAAAAATGATGGGGTTGATTACTGGCATCAACTTTGCGAGCGGGAGCAAGGCAAACTGAAACGTGACTGCAAAAATTCCCAGTGATTGTGCACCTAGGATAGGCCCAGCGATCAAGGTGGCAAGCTTGTCGGTAATGAGCACTATTGCGCCCGATAGCGACAATATTCCTCCAAACACCATCATCGCGCGCACGGCCGAAAAACTCAGTGAAGGCATGATGATCCACGGCTGTAGCACCATGAGGATGATCGCGAGAAGCGCGCGATTGATCAGCATGCCTGCCACGAGCGCCCAAACCCCCGCGCCCCAGATTGCGAGCGAGAGTGTGGCAAGGGCTGCGCAAATGTTCGCACTGAATTCAGCGGTCGCCCTTAGCTTGAATTTCAGGCTCCGATCCAGAAGAGCATTGGGTACGACCCTGAAAGGAGTGAGGAGAAAAATGAAAGAAAGGGCCTTCGCGAGTGGCTCAAGACGGGGCTCATGAAAATAGCTGGCAATAACGCTGGCGCCGAAGAAATAGGCAAAAAAAAGCGATCCGTTAATAAGCAGCAGCCAGCCAAAGACACTGCGCAGTTCCCGCTCCTCAATATGTTTTGATCGCACCAGAGCAAGGTCCAGGCCGAACGTGCATAAGAGTGCCAGCAGCTCCAGCGGCGCTTCAAGCATCGCATTCAGGCCGTAATCCTCGGGGCTGATGTAGCGCACTACGATAATAGTGCTGAGCCAGCTGACGGCCTGGCCGGCAAGGCGAAGGACTGTTGCCCAACGGGCGCCGGACAGGACTTTGTCAACGATCTGGCTATTCGCGCTACTCATACAGTTTTATGTCCCTTCCGCGTGGTAAGCGGCGTGACCCTCCTTGTCCGGCCAATGATAAAAAACTGGAGGTTCGCTGCTTTATGAAGGAGCGTATGTCGCCCGGCGCTGGTTTTTCTTGGTAGATGTCATTCTTATAAGATATGCACTTCTCAATCAGATTGCAGATACCTTGCTCGTTACGTAACGAAACTTTCCCGATTTTTCTGAAGGGATTCTATCAACCTCCTCAATTGCAACGGTAACTTTTTGGCCCAGTCTTTCCCTGAAACCCTGCCGGATTTTTTCCGCAACCGGAGGACTGAGCCCATGTTCAGACACCACATAGATACGCGTGAAATCCGTGCTTTCTTGCACGATCTTGAAGTGCCGTATTTCGGGCAGGTCGCGTAGCACATAGATGAGGGCGAGGCCATGCATGATCGTGCCGTCCTGAGATACAAGAAAATCCGTGCTGCGACCCTGGATTTCCTTGATCAGCGGCAAACCCCTGCCGCAGGCGCAGGCTCTGCTGTCGAGCACGCCAATGTCGCCGGTGCGGTAACGGATGAAGGGAAAGTCTTTGGTGGCGAGGTGGGTGACTACAATCTCTCCATGTTCCTCATGAGGCACCGGGTTGCCTTGCTGATCGACAATCTCGACGATAATATCCTCGGCGGTAATGTGCATGCCGCCGCTCGGGCAGTCGTGCGCGATAAAACCTGCGTCCCTGCCTCCGTAACCATTAGCGATCCGGCATCCGAATGTTCTGCTAATTTTTTCGCGCTGCTCGTCATAGAGCCGCTCGGAAGTAACGAAAGCTACATGGATGCCAAGATCATCCATCCGTTGACCCGTTGACTCGGCACGCTCAGCGATATGCGATAAAGCAGAGGGATATCCGAAGAGCATTTTTGGGCGCGTAGCGCGTATATCCCGAAGAAACCCGTCAAGCTTTTGTTCGGACATTTCAAAAGCGGGAAGGAGCTTCGTCCGAAAAACGCGATCACGAAAAGCTCGGAGGCCGTCCTGGGCGCCCAGTTCGATAGGCGAACCCCACACAACGATTTCCTTGTCCCCGATGTCGACATCCCACCAGCGTGTTGCACGCCATTTCGCAGCCACATCATGGCTGACCCGTTCCTTACTGATATAGAAGATCAACGGTTCCCCGCTGGAACCGCCCGTGTCGAAACGAGCCAGGCTGTCGCTATTTTCCGATTTCATTGCCTCAGCGCTGGAACGGATCGTGGATTTATCGAGGAGGGGCAAACATGCAAGATCGGAAAGAGAACGAATATCCTCGGCCTTGATCCCGAGCTGCGAAAATATGTTGCGGTAATAAGGTACATGTGCGCTAACTTCGGTGAGGAACCGTCTCAGCTCTGAAACCTGAAGTCCTCAAGGCGGCCCGGACCCACCATTGGGATACTTCCAGCCTTCTTCGGATCGCTACACTTTGATGATTTTTAACCTGCTCGTGAAGAGGAAAAATAAAGCTGGAGATAATCGATGTATATAGATCCATTTAACCTATTCCGCTGACTTTCGGTTGCGCAAAGGGGAGGACGTGCACTGCTCCTGTCCATGTCGGGAACACTTCGAGCCATTTTTGTCAGGTGCGATAGGCCCTCTAATGGACTCTATTTAACGAATCCCCCTTCTGCAAAGCAGCTTCGCTGTATCTCGCTGTATGACATCATGCAGGCATTTGCGGCGAGACCGATAAGGCCGCCTGAGTGAATCATCTGAGCTTGTTGGTTTATCCGATTATTACTCCATGGCTCTTGCAATGCCTGGAACGCCACACTACCTCATTATTTGGCTCGATGAGTTAAGCTGATTTTGCCATAACCTTGGTATAAACCTCGAGCAAGCGTTCACGCACGTTAGGCCATGCGTATTGCTGGACCGATTCAATTCCCGCCTCCCTCATCAGTTTCGCCTTCGACGAATCATTCAGTAGTCGGAGAACAGCATCTGCCATGGCTTCGGGGCTTCGCTCAGGCACAAGCAGGGCGGTTTTTTCGTGTTCCACAAGAAAAGGTACGCCGCCAACATTTGTACTTACCACCGGAACGCCGCTTGCCAATGCTTCCAGTACCGAAATAGGCATGTTATCGGCCAGACTTGGGTTAATCATAACGTCGGCGGTACGGTAGAGGGCCGCCATGCCTTCATTATCCACACGCCCGGTAAATGTGACCGCGCCAGCCAGCCCCAGCGTCACTGTCAGCGTTTCAGAGCTTCGCGCTGCGGGCCGGAGCCCGCCAGAGTCAGCTTTGCCGTGGGAAATACGCGTCTGATAGTACTAAATGCATGCAGCGCGGTGGCATTGTCATAAATAGGCTCCAGGTTACGCGTAACTATAATATGGGGAGAGGTTGGGCCATCTGTAGGGCGGTTCGCATTCCAGCCTGAAAACGGCTCAAGTCGATGATGTCGGACATCACACTCGTCGAGAAGCCGCGCTTTTGAAACACCCCTTCCAGAAATCCCGAGGATACAACGATCGCGTCCGCTTTGCTCAGGCTTGGTTTTATCCATGAAAAGGATTTGTTGAAAAAGCTATCGGCCTCGCCTCCGCGGTAATTGATGATAACGGGTTTGCCCCTGATTCTCGCCACCCAGATGGCAGGTGCGGCGAAAAGATGCCAAGACCAGCCGGAATTGGCCATTACATGAAATAACTGGACCTTTCCTGCGGAACGCCACAAGTGGGCCAGATACGGTATGAGCCGAAATGCTGCCCTGTATTCCTCTGAATCTACCAATCCAATCAGGATGGTAAGGACGATTGACCTGGATCAGTTCGACGGCAATGTTCGCTTCTCGCAGCAGTTTGGCCAATTGCAACGTCTGGTTTGCCATTCCTCCCGAGGCGGGAGGCAACGGGCCGACAAGTCCTATGAACAAGCTCAAGGCTTTCATGGTGGAACAGACTCTGAAACCAGCCTGCCATAAACGCTGCGGTAGTGCGCAACGCTGATGGGCCAGCTGCGCTGTTTTTCAACGAAGCTGCGTGCTTGAGCCCGCAGGTGGGGCCATAGTTCTTGAGTTGAAAGAAGTTGTAACACTTTCGACGCCAATGCATCCAGGTCGTCGGCCGCAAACAGCATACCGGTTTTACCATCCTGAATCAGCTCCTGGTGCCCTCCCACGTCTGACGCAACAACAAGCCTGCCTTGCGCCATCGCCTCCAGCGGTTTGAGCGGTGTTACCAGGTCGGTAAGCCGCATTTTTAGTCTTGGATATACGAGAATGTCGATCAGGTTATAGTAGGCCTGCACCTGATCATGAGGAACACGACCCGTGAAAATCACCTTGTTTTCAACCCCAAACCGAGCCGCCAAGGCTTTGAGTTCCTGTTCCTGAGGGCCTCCGCCAACCAGAAGAACCCCTATCTTCGGGTTTCCGGCAAGCATTTTTGGTAATGCCTGGATCAAAACAGCCAAGCCTTCGTAAGCGTAAAAGGAGCCGATAAACCCGAGCACTACGTTTTCATTCAAGCCGAGGGTTGTGGCGAGCTGCACGTCGCGGATTCCAGCCATACTGAAATTTTCGATATTTACCGCGTTAGGAATAACCGTCACTTTTTCGGCGGCATCCCGATGGCCGAGTATGTCTCCTCGCAAACCTTCACAAATAGTGGTCACCGCGTTCACGCGTCTGAGCGCGTAGCTTTCAAGCGCTCGGGTAAGGCGATAGCGCACACCCCATTCACGGCTGGTGCCGTGATCGACGGCAGCATCCTCCCAGAAAGCTCTCACTTCGTAGACAACTGGAATACTCATACTTTCGGCCCACTCGCAGCGCAGGCAAAGCATTCAGCACTGGCGAGTGCGCATGCAAGACATCGGGCCGAACAATTCGCGAAACCTCATACAGTCGCCTGGTCAATTCCGCTACTACGGCTGCCTGATTCAATACGGGGAGGCCTGCCTATAAACCCTTGGGTATCGGTGTGTGGTAAAAATGCCACCCTTCGACTTCCTCTTCCAGAAAGGCGCAGTTTCCATGCTTCGGACTTGTCAGATGAAAGGTTTCCCAGCCCTGGTTGCGTTGTTCTTTGAGGATGGAAAGCGTGCGAAAGGTATACCCACTGTGCAAGGGTATCGAATGATCAAGAATATGTAATATCCGCATTGATAAGAGAAGGAATTGCAGAAGACGTCCCGAATTCGTTCGGGATCAACGCGAATTCGTACGCGGCCTCAATTTTATCTCCATCCCTGAGTGCGGCAAGGGAATGACCACATCCCCTTCCTGCTCCTTTTTCTCCAGATACCGGTAAACCCGGAGGGACAGGTCGGAAAATTCGGGTACATTGGTAACTACGGGGATTTCCTTGACCATCTGGAACCGAGGATCATCCATAGTCTGGGCCAACAGTTTGAATTCCGGGAGCTCGACGACATCCCGACTTTCTATCACCACGGTTCCGATACCGAAGCGATCGATCAGCCGGATGACATCCCCTTTGGTCTGGACATAAGAAACCATTCCGAAGGATTTATGCACTGCCATTGACACCAGTATCTTGTCGGCTCTCAGAACAGCTTTATTTCTTTCTGCATCAACCGCACGCAAATGAAAAATGAAATTACCATCATGTTTTCCAGCAAAAAGGATCAGGCCGCTGTCCGGTTGTTGAGCGACGAATTCAGCAGCCTGCTGGTATCCCGTTACAAAGGGATGGGGTTTCGCCCACGCGGAATATACATTAACCGCAGCAAGCATGCCTAGAAGCACGACTGCCGTACGGGATACATTGCTGTTTGTAAATGTCCGTGAAAGCGGTTTGCAGCGAGGATAATTGATGTGGGCAATGCGTACATCGTATAGCGGGGTACATTACCCGCGCCCTCGCCAATGACAATGGTTGTAAATAAACAGGAGGCTGCCAGCCAGAAAAGAA
>CAWBAF010000026.1:0-26014 GCA_963786735.1 uncultured beta proteobacterium | reverse complement strand
CAATTGCTAAGGATTCCCCTACCACCTGCCCCGCGTCGTTGATCCCGGAAGCGTAGCTATAGTCTCCACCGAGTGTGCCGAGATCGGTCATGCCTACGCCATCAGGGCCCGTGATGAAGGCATGGGTCTGCCCGTTGTCAGTGGAGGATTCCCCTACCACCTGCCCCGCGTCGTTGATCCCGGAAGCGATGCTATAGTCTCCACCGAGTGTGCCGAGATCGGTCATGCCTACGCCATTAGGGCCCGTGATGAAGGCATGGGTCTGCCCGTTGTCAGTGTGGATGTCCCTACCACCTGCCCCGCGTCGTTGATCCCGTAAGCGATGCTATCGGTCTCCACCGAGTGTGCCGAGATCGGTCATGCCTACGCCATTAGGGCCCGTGATGAAGGCATGGATCTCCCCGTTGGTCAGTCATCGGATCCCCTACCACCTGCCCCGCGTCGTTGATCCCGTAAGCGCTGCTATAGCCTCCACCGAGTGTGCCGAGATCGGTCATGCCTACGCCATTAGGGCCCGTGATGAAGGCATGATACTCCCCGTTGTCAGTCTGGGAGTACCCTACCACCTGCCCCGCGTCGTTGATCCCGTAAGCGTGGCTATAGTCTCCACCGAGTGTGCCGAGATCGGTCATGCCTACGCCATTAGGGCCCGTGATGAAGGCATGGTCCGGCCCGTTGGCAGTGTCGGATACCCTACCACCTGCCCCATGTCGTTGATCCCGTAAGCGTAGCTAGAGTCTCCACCGAGTGTGCCAAGGTCGGTTGCTTCCTTGCTGTTAAGGTCAACGAATAAAGCACGCTCCGTCTGGGCGAGGGCGGAAGATGCGAACCCAATCGTCAGGACTGCGGCCAGGATAAGGTTGCGCAGTGTGTAGCAGTGGTGAATGTTCATCAGATCCTCCGACAAGGATTACGACAAGGTTGATCAGCGTGTTTTCGATATTCCAGTATAGGTCATGAATCTGCTGATCACACTTGGCGGAGGTGCCAAAAAGCCGAAATTCCCCTACCACGTGGAAGTAATGGTTGACCTTATGGAAGATCAAACCGTCCATATGGATTCACATGCTCATCAGCGGAGTCAGGGCCAGCTGCATTTCCGCCTCTCATCTCCTGACTTCCCAGTAATCCCGCACATCGCTGTAAGTGTACTGTAGCAAATTTATCGCTTTTGCTATTGACTATTAATATCGCTTACGCGATAATCTTCGATGCCTCAACGGCTTGAACAAATGGAATGTTGGCTCCGTAAGCCGCAAGCGCAGGGTCAGCAACAACAGAGCAACACCGCTCCGAGGGCTCAGGCCTCATTAAAAAGTCTATAACTAGTCTGCATTGGGTGCTATGAGCAAGCTGACTTACGTCGGGCCAAAAATAACCCGGCAACTGAATAACCAAAGGAAAGGTATATGTCATTCGCGCTTAAAAGCCAGACACGTATCAGCAGCCATCTCCCGTATGGGGTCGCCATTCTTAATGGAGTGCAATCATGAGTCCCCTTGAAGCCCTGCGTTGGTATGAGCGAAGCGACGACAGCTTTATCGCTCAGGCACGGTTAGCTCCCGTAGAGCGCCGCCCTGCCCCGATTGAGATGACAGCTGAAGAAATTGTTGAGTTTGAGGCTGAATATGTGCTGTGGAATCAAAAAATTGATGCAACGCCAACAACACCCCGGTTCGTGATTCTTGAGGTTCTGGAAATCGGCACCGTCAGGGGAAGAACGTACCGTGAGGCCATAGGCAGGGCTAAAGCAATGCTAGACGAGATGAACGCGTGAGTATCAATTGAGACGGAGACGAAGGCATAGGACCTGGCCAGCGATCAGCAATATCTGCTATCACTTTTCGACTGGATGGATGCCACCGCCAGGGAGAGTTGGCTTAAAGTTGCGAACTCAACGAGCTAACACCAGAACCCAGCAGGCTATAAATGAAAAACCCGCCAAGTTGGCGGGTTTTGTCGTTTCAGAGTGCGCATTTCGCAACAAGAGCCAAATCGTTTTTGAATCTACCGGGCAGAAGTCGAGCTATAGCGTCATTTCTTGATCTTGGTGATCTTGTTACCCTGGAGGTCAAGCGCGATCATCGCTCCCACCTGGTCAAAAACGAACCCGTAGATCTTGTCGTTGGCGGTCATTGTGGTCGCCGCTTTTCCCATGCCTGAGTCCGCAATTACGACGGAGGGTCCGACGCCGATCTCGAAACCGTAGGCATCATCAAGGGACTTCAGCGTCTCGTTACTCAGAAAGAACAGCGCGTAGCTGTACTTCTGCCCGCCTACCTGCAGACCAACCGACCCGCCGCCCAGACTGTAGTAGCCGGCTGGCTTGTCGTCTTTGAAAAGCACACCCTCGCCGTACTGGCCGCCAAGTCCCAGACCCGCTCTCACAGTCCCAGGAAAAACGAGCACTGCGACCGCTTTCTTCCCGATTTCCTTGGCGCCCGGATTTTTCGCATAGAGACTCTTGAGCGCGGCATGTGCATCCCGGTGCAGCTCTTCCGCCGTTTCGGCTATGGCTGTCTGGACCGGGATGAGCGTTGCTGCCAGGAAGGTTGCAACGACGGCAAATGAGGATAGATTCATGGCTTTCTCCTTAAGTGAGGGGTTTATCACGGACTTCGTCAACGTCCCCGGCATTACGAGCAACAACGAATAATTAATTGTAGTATTTTCTATGGTGAATTGAAGGCGTAAATTCCCCCGCGAGTTGCCTCAATAAAAAAATAACCGAAGGGATGGGTTAAGGGGTAATCCCCCAGAAAAACAGCTGCATTCAGAAGATGTACACTACCGTTTATCTGATCAAAATCAGCCAAAATCGATTGAAATATCAATGGAGCGAATCATGAAAGTGCTCCGAATACTTGCAACGTTAGTAACAATGATCATGACTTTCGGGAGTCGTGGCGCATTTGCCGAACCTCTTAAGGTAGGCCAGCCAGCGCCGGATTTTAATCTTCCTGATCAAAATGGCAAAAACCACAAGCTCTCGGATTATCACGGCAAGTGGCTGGCGTTGTATTTCTATGTTAAGGACGACACGCCGGGGTGCACCAAGCAAGCGTGCAAATTCCGTGATGACATTCACCAATTGAGGGATCTGGGCGCGGAAGTTGTCGGTATAAGTGTGGACGATAGCGCCAGTCATGCCCATTTTGCCAAAAAATACAGCCTTCCCTTTCCGCTTCTGGCGGACAGCAAGGGTGAGACTGCCAGGCATTACGATTCGATGTGGAGCATCATCGGTATGGCTAAACGCAATAGCTACCTCATCGACCCCGAAGGCAGGATCGCCAAAATTTATTTATCAGCCAGCGCTTCGCGCAATTCTGCTGAAGTAATCGAGGACTTGAAAAAAATGAAAGGTTCTTGAATTCCCCCCCTGAATCTCTGGCTCGACCAATCATTCGAACAGGACGCTTCTTGATTGCGAGGGACGCTTCTTGATTGCGAGCGTGCCGAAGCGATACGGAAGGCTTATTTAAAGTTCGGCTACTCCATGGCCGCCATCGCGCGACAATTTGGAACTTCATTATTTGACCGTGAGCAAGATCATCAAAAAGGGATGATGAAGGA
Organism: uncultured beta proteobacterium; assembly: GCA_963786735.1. Taxonomy (GTDB): domain Bacteria; phylum Pseudomonadota; class Gammaproteobacteria; order Burkholderiales; family Nitrosomonadaceae; genus Nitrosospira. Next base: position 22,438 of record CAWBAF010000026.1, on the reverse strand, counting down.
AAACCCGAGCGCCTGAACAGCAACCGGCATTATTGCTATCTATAATGGTTAATGTCAGTTGAGGTGAGTTCAAATAAACACGACAAAGATTTATATCAAAACCCGACCCCCATGCTTTCCATTCTCATTTCTGTTCTATGATAAAAATTGTTTATCGAAGGATGCAGGATTCTTTTAGGGAGAAAACAATGAAAATACGTCGCACGCATGCAAAATTAGGGATAGCTGCTACTGTAGCTATTTTGGCTCTTGGAACCACTTCGCAGGCTTCTGCGGTTGCGTTCCCTCCATTTACCGTTGATCCGAATGCCGCTTTTGGCGCCACAGGCGGAACCCATCCGGGTCCCTTCACAGGCGGACTTTATCACTGGTAACTCGTCTACCCTTGTAGACTACGCCTGACCCAGTGGGCGGTACCGCACCATGGCCAAGGTTGGGTTAATTTTTCAGTCCTTCGTTAATGCAGGCACCAATGTGCTTGCCACGACCAGCGGCCTGAACAGCAACTGGCAAATGTGGGCCGAACTTACCTACGACTTGCAACTGACCTCCGGTCCCTATGCCCAACCCGGCAGTGACTACACCGTGACAGCCCTGCACGCGGCCTTATGGGTCGATCCTTCTCTTGCAACTGCCACTACATTTACTTCTGCATCAAATCGCCGGTGGAGCGGCAACGGTCACGCACGGGGCCGATGCCTTTCAGATTGCAACCGCAGACCTGATTGTGGGCGTTGCGAATATTAATGATTTGGGCGGCACGGGTTTTAACTCGACAAATAGCTTCAACCTTCTCAACCCGGCGGGAACCTCTTTATTCACGGCCCCCGTTCCCTTTTATAACGTGCAGTTCGACGAATTCAATAACACCAGTCAAGGTGTGTTTATCGATCCTGCCGGTAATTTTATAGCGATCAACCAAACGAGTGGGGGTATCGATTTCAACCAGGCGCCGATTCAGGTTCCAGAGCCTGCCACCCTGGCTTTGCTCGGTATCGGCCTTCTGAGCTTTGCTGCATCATGGCGCCGCAAATCCGCGAAGAACAACATCTAGCTGACAAGTACCTACTAAATACTTGCAGCTCATCACGGCTTGCTGAAACTCTTCCCTGGGATTTCTCCATAGCATGTGTGCCTCTCCGCCTCCGTCTGGCTTATGCTCAACGAACGCCGAGTAGAAAAGGATCAAGAGGGAAAAGCCGCCAGGGAATCTTCCGCTAATAAGGACATCACCACATCACCAATAGGAGCTTGAAATGAATAAACTCATATCGACTGTTATTCTCGTCACCTTCACGGCTGTGGGCAGCTTCGGCTGTGTCACTAATGGATCAGACGAGAAAAAGGAAACAACGAGCCAACAGCCTCCCGCAAGCAAGAGCAAGAAGGTAGAACACAAGAAAAAAAAGGAAACAGTGCGCGAGGAACCCCCCGCAGAGACGATCAAGACGGAAGAAGTCAAGTATGAGGCCCCCAAACCAGCCCCAGTCCCAGAAACAGTCTCGGATAAAGATGCTGAATTGATGCGCGAGAAATCGCTGTCTGAACGACAAGAGGAATACAAAGATCAGGAGGTAATGAACAAAAAACCATATAAGCAATAATAGATCCCCGGGTTTTGATAGACCTTAAGACCAGGGCTTGGGAATCGCAACCAGAAACTGCTGCTCACCCGCCGGTATCTGCTGATACGGCGGGACGTTTATATCGGCGTTCCGCTTCCGCATGTGCAAGCTACCTCTACTATAAATATTTTGAATGATAACGCCCTTTAAAGCGGAGGAAACTGCTGGGGCACACTACGGAGTCAATGACGACGGAATATGTACGGACGAGGGTCGGAGAAAAAGTATCCCGGTTTTAATGTCTAGTTATGCCAAACGAGAAAAAGCGTGAATGGCGAAATATTTCACCATTCACGCTTTTTCAGTTTCTCTGACTTATTGATTTACTGGAGGCGGGGGTCGGAATCGAACCGGCGTTGACGGCTTTGCAGGCCGCTGCATAACCACTCTGCCACCCCGCCATTTACTACGCTGCCGAATATGGCAGCATTGCGCCGTTGCATCGCGAGAACAAAAACTGAAAAGGGAAAACGGATTTCCTGCTGCGGCTTTACTTCCTGACAACGGCCCAGCAGACCGATCCATTTTCCCATTAACTGGAGCGGGAAACGAGGCTCGAACTCGCGACCCCAACCTTGGCAAGGTTGTGCTCTACCACTGAGCTATTCCCGCAAAAAAACAATCTGGCATTATAAGGATGCGGCCACCTTTGTCAAGAAAGCGTCGGCCCGCGCCTCACGAAGGGAGGAGCAGTGTCTTCCGAAGGAAGAGACGACCTGGCGTGAACAGTTTGAGAAGCCACTAATGCTCAGCAGACCCGGTCGTGGCATCCCCTTCACGGGGTGATCCCGCTTCGCGGGTCCCTCACCCTGCGCTTCGGGGCGCGACCGCGGAAGGCAGAGCAGTGTCTTCCAAAGGAAGATGCGACCCTGCAGCGGGATGCCGGCGCCCCAGCTCTATCTGAGGCACGGTCGTGGCATCCCCTTCACGGGGTGATCCCGCTTCGCGGGTCCCTCACCCTGCGCTTCGGGGCGCCATCATAATGGGCTTCCGTCCTCACTGCCTGAGGAATGGCCACTTTCAGATAGTAGCCCATGGACCAGAGCGTGAGTATGGCGGCCAGATAGATCAGCCACGTTCCGATCTCCTGGGGATTAAAGCTTTCCCCAATCTTTTCGTGATACAGCAATAACGGGATCGCCGCCATTTGGGAAGTGGTTTTCAGCTTGCCCAGGAACGAGACTGCGAGATTATTCCCCCTGCCTATTTGCGCCATCCATTCACGCAGGGCTGAAATGGTGATTTCCCGCCCGATTATGATAAACGCAATAAGGGCGTCCAGCCTGCTCAGGTAAACGAGCACGATCAGGGCCGCGGCCACCATCAATTTATCGGCAACCGGATCGAGAAAGGCCCCAAAAGCTGAAGTTTGCCGAAGCACACGCGCAAGATAACCATCCAGCCAATCGGTAACGGCGGCAACCGTAAAGATAATGGTGGCGATAAGATTCTGGTCAGACCCGGACAACCACGTCGGTGGGAAGTAAAAGATGCCGACAAATAGCGGGATGGCCACGATGCGCATCCACGTAAGTACAATAGGCAGGTTAATGGGCATGATAGCTCAGGAATATGCCAATAGGTACAGTCGGAGAACCTGGAAATATACGGTATTCCTGTTGGTATCCCTGTTTTCGCAAATCCCGCCTGTCCTGACTACCTTGTCTCGTCGCCACAGTTTATTCTCGAACAAGTATTCGGTATGTTCACCATAGCATAGTTCATCAGTAACAATTATTACGCTTCCAGCCTCCTTACTTTGGCTCTCGATGCATGCGCTCATTGGGAAGATCAAAAATGCAATTGCGGCCGGCAGTTCGCGCAGATACTGCACATCCGGACTCAGTGGAGTTCCCGATATATTTTTTCCGCTAGCGCCCGGCTGATGCCATCCACCTGCTGGAGTTCCTCGATACTTGCCTTCTGAACACCCTTCAGTCCCCCGAATCTAGCCAGGAGGCTCTGGCGGCGCTTCATTCCGATGCCACCGATTTCTTCCAGGCTCGAACGGGTCCGTGCTTTTCCGAGCTTGGCACGGTGGCCGTAGATTGCAAATCGATGGGCCTCGTCGCGAATCTGCTGGATCAGGTGCAATCCCGCGTGGTCTTTTCCCAATTGTAACGGCTTTTCCACCCCCGGAAAAATCAATTGTTCCAGGCCGGGTTTTCGCTCCTCGCCCTTTGCAACCCCAAGCACATTCGCCTCATTCAAGCCCAGCTCGACCAGAACTTCTTTCGCGGTATTCACCTGCCCCCTGCCTCCATCGATCAGAATCAGATCGGGGAGCGCGCCCTCGCCTTCCGCAACTTTCTGATAACGCCGGGAAAGAACATTGCGCATCGCCGCATAGTCGTCCCCCGGCACAATGCCTTCGATGTTGTATCGGCGGTACTCGCTGTTGCGCATCGAAAAGTTTTCGTACACCACGCAAGAAGCAACAGTCGCTTCCCCGAGCGTGTGGCTGATGTCGAAGCATTCGATGCGGTTGAGCCCGGAAATATCCAGAGCCTGTTGCAAAGCTTGCAACCGCTCCTCCTGGCTCGCCTGCCGGTTCACCATTTGCTCCAGGGCAAGCCGCGCGTTCTCGATTGCCATGTTCAGCCAGATGCGCCTGCTGCCGATGGGGTTGGTGTTGATCACGATACTGCGCCCGGATTGCTCCGCGAGCAATGCCTGAAGCGTTTCCCGCCGAATTTTTTCTCCCACGATGATAAGGCTGGGCGTGCTGCGGTTAAGATAATGCTGAGCCAGGAACGCCTCGACAACCGCCGGAGAATCGTAGCCCTCCGCATTCTGGGGAAAAAAGCTTTTATCCCCCAGGTGGCGCCCTCCCCTTATCATGGCCAGGTTTACACACATTCTTCCGCCACCATTGCTCTCGGCAGTGCAGGCGACCACATCGGCGTCCAGTGCTTTGCCGCTATCCACGAACTGTTTTTCGCTGATTTTCCGCAGGGACTGTATCTGGTCCCGAAACAACCCGGCCTGCTCATATTCCTGAGCATGGGCGGCCTCTTTCATCTTGTTGGTGATGCCTTTCAATACCTCTGTCTGCTTGCCTTCAAGAAAAAGTATCGCGTTCCTGGCATCTTCCCGGTAGGCTGTCTCATCGATCAGATCGACGCAAGGCCCGCTGCACCGATGGATCTGATAGAGCAGGCAGGGACGGGTGCGATTGCTGAACACAGTATCCTCGCATGTACGCAGCCTGAAGACCTTTTGCAGAAGCTGTATGCTCTCCCTTACCATTCCCGCATTGGGAAACGGACCAAAATAATGATGTTTCTTGTCCAGAGAGCCCCGGTAGAATCCGAGGCGGGGAAAGCGATGGCCGCTCAGCATTACGTACGGGTAAGATTTATCATCCCTGAAAAGAATGTTGTATCGCGGGGCCAGGGATTTTATTAAGTTGTTTTCGAGCAGCAGCGCCTCGGCCTCCGAGCGCGTTACGGTGGTCTCGATCCCCGCGACCTGGGAAACCATGAGCTTGGTTCTGGGGCCCAGCCCGTTCTTCTGAAAATAAGAGGAAACCCGTTTTCGGAGGTCAATAGCCTTTCCGACGTAGATCACCTGTCCCGCTGCGTTCAACATGCGGTACACGCCAGGCTGGGAAGGAAGAGTGGAGCAAAATTCTTTTGCGTCGAAACCAGACTCTGCCGGCAAGGCGATTATTCCTCCTCACCCAGCAATTTTCCCCCGATGGCCCAGCTTTGATGCGGCAACTCGTCGAAGGCGATATACGTATACGATTTCGGCTTGTGCGCGATGCGCTCGAGCGTATCGGTAATTTCCTGGGCGATCTGTTTCTTCTGCTCGCGGCTAAGAGAGCCGGCAATGCGTATATTCACGTAAGGCACGTTAATCTCCGGTTTTCCGATGAGGAGTTATATCAGCGCAAATTTTTTCGAACACCTGCTCAAACATCTCAGGGGTCAGACGCCGAGTCTGCGTATTGTAACGGCTGCAATGGTAGCTGTCATATAACCTCGGGCCACGGTTTTCCGCGCCCGCGGAAGCCTGATCGCTCGGCAATGCGTGTATCGCTCCATGACTGAAAGGATAAGTTCGCATTTTCAGTCCTAGCGCGATGAGCGCGGCTTGATGAGCAATGGCGCCCAGAGCAAGCAGTGCTCTTCCGCCTCCCCGCCTGAAATCAGCGATCTCCTCAGCAAGATAGTGATTGCACTGACGGACCTCGGCTGGATTAGGCTTATTTTCCGGGGGGAGGCATTTTACTGCGTTAGTGATGCGGCATTGTATGAGTCGCAAATCATCATCCGGGGAAGCGGACCCCTCGTGGTTCGCGAAACCGAATTTGTATAGCGTACGGTACAGCAATATCCCCGCAAAATCCCCCGTAAACGGCCTGCCAGTGCGATTTGCGCCATGCATGCCGGGAGCCAGGCCAATGATGAGAAGCTTGGGCGAGTCATCGCCAAAGGGAGGCACCGGGCGAGCGTAATAATCGGGATAGCGGTTTCTTATCTCATCCAGAAATCCGGCCAGGCGGTCGCAGCGCCGGCAATCGGCCGAAAATCCTGGTCCAGGCTGCTCTATTGGAGGGTTACCGGATATTTTTTGTAGTAAAATTCTCGCCTTACGTTTCACTGAAAATATTTATTGGAAATCTAATGGCTAAAGTTCTGGCAACAGAAATTCGCGTGGGCAACTTGATCGAGTGGGACAAGCGCATTTGGCGCGTGTTGAAATCTTACCACGTCCATGTGGGAGGCCGGGGCGGCGCCTTTATGCAGGTTGAAATGAAGGATATCGAGGCCGGCACTAAAACGAACCAGCGTATCCGCACGGAAGACAAAGTGGACCGCGCTTTTGTCGAGCCGCGCGAGATGACGTTCCTTTACCAGGACGGCGAAAATTACATTTTCATGGACAAGGAAAACTATGAGCAGTTAAGCCTGTCGCAGGATTTCCTGGAAGGCCAGTACGAATATTTGCTCCCTAATACAGATGTGCAGGTCAATTTTCACAACGACCGCCCGATTGGCGTGCAGCTTCCATCGAGCGTGGTACTAACAGTCGTCGATACAGAGCCCAACCTTAAAGGAGCCACCGCGACCAGCTCTTACAAGCCCGCCAAGATGGAAACCGGACTTGTTGTCATGGTTCCCCCATTTATACTGCAAGGCGAAAAGATCAAGGTCCACACCGACAGCGGTGAATACATAGAGCGGGCATAATTCCAGCCAACCCCGCTTGGCAGCAAGCGCTTCTTGCTTCTTCCTCACCCCCTTCCCGCCGAGCTTCCTCGGGGAAATTTAGGCATCTGGTTTCCTGAGGTGTTCCCTGGTAAAAGCTGGATTGCGTCGAAAAAAATCACGGCGGATTATCCGGTGCGGGGTTCCCGACCGTTATTGTCGGTTGGGCGCCTCGGTGACATAATCGACGTGATCCAGCTCTTCGCCTCATTCCTGCCCCTACGAGAAACCGCCGGCCGGAATAAATGGCGGCGGATGAAGTCCACGAACTCTCCATTAAAGGGATCGGATTGCAGCTCCCATGTTCCTCCCGTTTAAACCAGCCTCAAAATTCATCCTCTGTTTTTGCTCTCAGGCCACCGCTAGAGTCGGTGACAAAGCATGAGCTGGAACAGTGCTTGCGCGGCAATATACCCCAAGCAAGATATTTAGAATTGTACTGATGGCTTCCAACCTCTCAATCGCGTGGATGCATGTAACAACCGCTTTCCCAACTCTAACTGGTCCTGTCTTCGTGTGATAGCGCACCGAACAATAAGAACGCCGCCTTTATTATTGATACACAGCAATATCGCTGGAGATAAAAAGGAAAATGGCCATGAGAACCTCCATATTGTTCGTCAGATCGACCCTAGTGGCTACCGCGCTCGTCCTTGCCGGCGCCGCCCATGCCCAAGGCTATGAGTCCCAACCATACGGCAGTTCCAGTACCGGGTCGAGCGAAAGCACTTCAGGTAGTGGCCCGTATTATGCGCCAAGTGAAACCGACAGCCGAGGCGAGTACGAGAAGTTCGGTCAACCGTATTACGGCCAACAGACCAGTGTCAATATGTGTGAAAATCCTGATCACGATCGGGACAACCCGTATGATCACTGCGGCTACAACGGGACTGGGCCCAAACTCAAAGGCAGATATTAAGGAACTCTCGCCGAGCGCGCAAAAGGCGGTGTAGGTGCAGCCGGCTAGGAGCGGCGCCGGCCCCCGAGGGGCCCCGAAAGGGGGGGATCGGGGCTGCCGTAAGGGATGCCACGACCGGTCGCCTCAGGATCATACCGCTGGGGATCTGCCGGCATCCCGCCTGCAGGGGCGCCCCGGAGCGCAGCATGAGGGGCCCGCGAAACCGGGCTCAGCCCGCATCGTTCATTCAAACCTTCACTTGCCTTACGCGGTTCCCAGCCGGGTATCTCTAACCGTTCCGGAGTTGATAATCCGATCAAAAATGACGGCAATAATTTTAGTGTGCTACCGCACTGAAGAGTTGGAGTGAAAGCCGTTAATCTGGTTGCACAGCAATATCGCTGTGACCAAAAAAAAGGAACAGCCATGAAATTCTCGTCTATTTCAGTCGTGCGGTCATCAGCATCCGCGTTGATCCTCGCAAGTACCGTGTTTTTCGGGGCGTCTGGAATTGCTCAGGCTCAAGGGAAGGCCAAGGAAAACCCGGCCGACTTTAGCGACAAGAAAGATCCGATCCAGGGCCACACTGGGGAATATAAAGGAAGCTCCACCGAAAAGGGCACGGAAGGATCAATGAAAAAGGGCCAGAAAGATAAATATTATGGCATGCCCAAGGAAAAAGAAGAGATGGACACGGGCTACGTAGATCAAAAGAAAAGGGTGGAACGAGCGGCAGACCCACGATCCCCCAGCCCGGATCCGCACGTGCCGGATTTTCCCAAGGATAGCAAAGGAAAACCCATGAAGGATCCGAAGGAGGAGCAAGGCGGTCCCATCGGACCAAACTGAAGCAGCAAAAACGAGAGATAAGAACCTCTGACCGATTCCTGCCAGAACTGAAGTATACGTGTGAAGTCTCGAAGTAATCATGGTGGGCAACTTCAGAGGTTCAGAAACAGGCCGGCGGGTTAAAGCCCAGTCACTCCGGGCACACAAGAAAGAATGAAAAAACTGGCCCAGGTTTTTCTGATCGGTTTAACCCTCATATATAGCGCAACTTCGCTCGCCGAAACTGGCGCGGTCAATATTACTGTCGGCAGCAAGAAGGGCAGCGTTGATAATGCTGCCCTGCAGCGGCTGAGGGAGGTAGTGGGAGCGGCCATCTCTGCGGGAACTGTGGATGGTTTCTATGTTTATCTTCCGAGAAAAGACGGTCCTGCTTCAACCGAATTCGGGATAGCCGCCTGTGCCGAATCCGGTTTCAACTCGACGCCGGAAACATTCAAGGCGTTCGTCGATAACCTGAATTCCATCCGCCATGAGAGCCAGACGTTTGTCAAACTGGAATTGACCAACCACTGCGACGAAATCGCACCAATAGAGCCTCGGGATTGCGGTGGAATTCTTGGGGCGCAATGTGCCCGTTCGCAATTTTGCGAACTCAGCATAGGACAGTGCAAGACTCCCGATGCGCAAGGATCATGCAGGACAATACCCGACGTATGCAACACGGAATACAGCCCTGTCTGTGGTTGTGACGGGAAAACATATGGAAATGAGTGCGAGGCGACGCGCGCCGGAGTCTCGCTCGACCATCACGGAAAATGCAAGGCGCCCGAAGAACTGGTCTGCAAAGGCGACAAAGGCGAACCGGAAAAATGCAGCGCACAACGGAAGGCCCGCTAGCTGCAGAGGCTATAATGCCAGACGTTTGCCCAATGCCACATATCCCCACGTATCTGTAGCTTTCCCGACTTTCGCAGATTCCTCGGCTTGTTTCTCTGCTCCTGCGAGGGCGGGTGCTCCTTTTAGCCCGCTCGGCCCTCAAGGCTCTGTTGGCACGTTCGCCTGCACAGCTGTACTTACCGACTGACGGAGCATGGTCGCAAAAATGCCTGCTGCTGCAATCAATCCCATGCCGAGCAGGGCCATCACCGTGACAGCGTCATCGAACAATAAGACCCCATAGATGTAAGACCACCCGATGCCCAGATACTGGAGGCTGCTATTGGCAAGCACGCCGCCCATACGGTAGGCGCGGGTCATCAAAAGCTGCGCGAGCGTCGCGAGGACGCCCACGGCAAGCACCACTCCGAATCCTTTCGCGGTATGTGCATGCCACTCACTGATAAGTGATGTCAGCAACGCACCCGCGACAATGCTTCCGACCGAGAAATAAAATACAACGCGATCCTCCGGCTCACCCGCCCTGCCCAATGCGGCCATGTGCAGATACGCCAGGGCGGCAAGCAGACCGGATAGCAAACCCAGCAATCCGCTCCATAACTGATCGCGGTTCACGGTCGGCTGCAGAATGCAGACCACCCCGGCGAAACCCACGAGCACGGCCAGTACCAGGCGCATATCCACGCGTTTGCTGTCGGGCGAACTATCGGCTGGATAATCACCAAGAAAGGATGAGCCGCCGATGAGAATCAACGCCAACCATATTGGAGACATGTAATTGAGCGTTACGGCCGTGGCAAGCGGTAGTCCGCCTATTGAATAAAACCAGAGACCAAGCGAGCTGACACCAGCCATACTCCGCCGGAAATGCAGGGTCGGCAGGCGAGTACGAAGCGTTCCCCCACGCACACGTGTGAATATTATAATCATCGCGGTACCTACAAGGCCACGGTAGAAAATCAGCTCCCCGGTACTGTATTCGGACGACGCGAACTTTACGCACATACTCATGGTGGCGAAAAGAAAAGTCGCGGCGATCATCAGTAACGGCGCCGTTATATACTTCTTTTCCTTTTTACCTACCCCATCAATGGACACGGTATTTACACCTCAAAATCAACTTTAGCTCGACATGCCGGCTTTTCCATAACAGGCAAAGGTCAGGAAAAAGCGCCCTGAAGCGTCGCCCGAGGGCACTCGAAGAGGATCGGGCAGCATAAGGGATGCCTCGACCGTGCCTCAGATAGAGCTGGGGTGCCGGCATCCCGCTTCGGGTGCGCCCCGGAGCGCAGGGTGAGGGACCCGCGAAGCGGGATCACCCCGTGAAGGGGATGCCACGACCGTGCCTCAAATAGAGCGGGGGCGCCGGCGTCCCGCCGTGAAGGGATCGCCACAACCGGGTCCGCTGAACATCGGTGCTTCTAAACCGCTCACTCCATGTCACATCTTCCTTCGGAAGACACTGCCCCGCCTTCCGCGGTCGCGCCCCTGATTCAGAATCATGATTCTGACACCCTGCATCTGCTCAGGTTTCCGTCCGAGAATGAGATTAAGCATGTGCGGTTAAATGGCAGAATTTTGCGTTTGCAAGCGCCCTGTATACAATTGCTTTCATGAAAACGACTTTGGATTTCATCGATTTTTCCGGTCCTTCTGCCGAAGTAGCCCAATCCCTCATCGGCGTAATTCTGCTTATCGACGGAGTCGGTGGCAGGATCGTGGAAGCCGAGGCTTATGATCGCGACGATCCCGCTTCCCACAGTTACTCAGGACCAACCCGGCGAAACGGGGTTATGTTCGGTCCTCCGGGCCATGCCTACGTTTACCGTTCTTACGGGATTCACTGGTGCCTCAACTTTGTCTGCCAGCCCGAGGCGCATGGGGCGGGAGTTCTTATCCGTGCGCTGGAACCGCTCGCCGGGCTGGACATCATGCGCGCCCGGCGCGGGCTGGATCATCAACGCCTTCTATGCTCAGGCCCGGGCCGGGTATGCCAGTCGCTCGGCGTGACGGGTGCGCATAGCGGGATGCCGCTTGGCAAGCCACCGTTCGAGCTCATTGACGGACATGAACGGGTTTCGGTTGTGACAGGTCCGCGCATCGGTATATCAAAGGCAAAGGACATCCCCTGGCGTTTCGGGCTTGCGGGATCTGCTTTCCTTAGCCGTCCCTTCCGTTGAGCCCTTGCCACGAGATTTACGTCGACTCTTGCATCGAAAGGTCCATTCGTCGAAATGGCTCCATTGTGCACCAATCGGATTCCTAACCCGGTAACCCGGTCCAATGTTTTCGAACTTCCCGGCTTGCCAACGGCTGATGACGTGACAAGGGTCTGAGGTTTTTACTGGTTTGCTGGCGGTTCAATACCACTTTTTAAAATCGGAGAATAAATGAGCAGCATAACTACCAGGCTCGGATGGCTGTTATTGGCAACGCTGGGCGCCTTTGCATTCGCGTATGTCGCGCTGAACCGTGGCGAATCGATCGGAGCCATATGGATCGTCATTGCTACTGTTTGCGTCTACACCATCGCCTACCGCTTTTACAGCCAGTTCATTGCCCGCCAGGTATTGAGACTGGACCCTACCCGGATGACACCGGCCTACAAGTTCAACGATGGGCTGGACTATGTGCCAACTAATAAATACGTGCTGTTCGGGCATCACTTTGCCGCGATTGCAGGAGCAGGCCCCCTCGTTGGTCCGATACTGGCGGCGCAGATGGGCTATATGCCCGGAATGCTATGGCTTCTCGCTGGGGTCGTGTTTGCCGGCGCGGTGCAGGATTTTACCGTGCTGTTCATTTCCACGCGGCGCAACGGCCGCTCCCTGGGCGACCTCATCAAATCGGAACTCGGGCAGGTGCCGGGAATGATTGCGCTGTTCGGCACGTTTTTCATCATGCTGGTCCTGCTCGCGGTTCTGGCGCTCATCGTGGTCAAGGCTCTGGCCGAATCCCCCTGGGGCACATTTACCGTCGCCGCCACCATACCCATCGCCCTCTTCATGGGTGTATATGCGCGTTATTTCCGGCCCGGCTCCATCGGGGAAGTGTCGCTCATCGGCTTTGTCCTGTTGATGCTATCCATAGTGGCTGGGCAATATGTGCAGGAGATTCCCGCGCTCGCCGCCCTGTTCACCTTGAGCGGCGAGCAGCTCACCTGGCTGCTCATAGGCTACGGCTTTGTTGCTTCCGTTCTGCCCGTGTGGTTGTTGCTGGCACCACGCGACTACTTGTCCACTTTCCTCAAAATCGGCACTATCGTCGGGCTGGCAATCGGCGTCATATTCATATCGCCACAGCTCAAGATGCCGGCCTTCACGCAATTTGTCGATGGCTCCGGGCCCGTCTGGTCAGGCAGCCTGTTTCCCTTCCTGTTCATTACCATCGCTTGCGGGGCGGTCTCCGGGTTTCATTCTCTCATATCGTCGGGGACGACCCCCAAAATGATCAGGAATGAGACGGATGCCCGCTTCATCGGCTACGGCGCGATGCTCATGGAGTCCTTTGTGGCGATCATGGCCCTGATTGCGGCTTCAACCCTCGAGCCGGGCGTGTATTTCGCCATGAACAGCCCGGCCGCGATCATCGGCAGCACGGCAGAATCCGCCGCGCACGCCATTTCACAATGGGGCTTTTACGTCACCCCGGAGATGATCACGCAGACGGCGAAGGACGTGGGGGAGCATACGATCATTTCCCGCACCGGCGGCGCACCCACGCTCGCGGTAGGCATGGCGCACATCCTGTCGGAGTTTGCCGGAGGCACGGCCATGATGGCTTTCTGGTATCACTTCGCAATCCTGTTCGAGGCGCTTTTCATCCTCACCGCGGTGGATGCAGGAACACGCGCCGGGCGTTTCATGCTGCAGGATTTGCTCGGCACTTTCATTCCATCGATGAAACGCACCGATTCGTTGGCCGCCAGCCTGATCGCCACGGCAATCTGTGTTGCCGGCTGGGGCTATTTCCTCTATCAGGGGGTGGTCGATCCCTTGGGGGGAATCAATACCTTGTGGCCATTGTTCGGCATTTCCAACCAGATGTTGGCCGGTGTGGCCTTGATCCTGTGCACTAGCGTGCTTTTCAAGATGAAGCGCGACAGTTTTGCCTGGGTCACGCTCGTGCCGGCTTGCTGGGTGTTGGTATGCACGCTGACCGCGGCCTGGCAGAAGATCTTCGATCCAAACCCGCGCATCGGGTTTCTCGCGCACGCCAACAAATATACGACTGCAATTGCCAACGACCAGGTGCTGGCGCCCGCCAAGTCCATCGGCCAGATGCAGCAGGTTATCTTCAACGATTATGTGAATGCTTCCCTCGCAGCGCTGTTCATGCTGGTCCTGGTCAGCATGCTGGCCTTTGGGATCAGAACCGTTGTACGTGCGCGTGCCTTGGGTAAACCAAGCGTCAGGGAAGCGCCGTTCGAGCTGTTGCCCGCAGAGGCTTTATCAAAATCCTGATGCGCCCCTTCCGAACGTTGATAAGTGCCAAACCTTTATAAGTGGAGTCGAAATGATGATAAACAGGATTACCCAAGCAATCCGATACATGGGGCAAAGCATGCGCCTGATGGTTGGAATACCCGCTTATGACGCCTATGTCGATCACATGAAACATACCCATCCGGATCAACCCGTCATGTCCTACGAGAGCTTTTTCAGGGAACGCCAGGAGGCGAGGTATGGCGGCAAGGTCACTCGGTGCTGCTGAGCATTTAGGCGATCACGATAAAGAATTATCAGTCTTGGAAATGGTGGGTTTCCGCTCACGCCGATCTTGATCAAAGGAACGCTACCGCGTGCTACTAAATTATTACCTCCTTGTCTGTCCGAGCGCGCTCGGACAATAGGGTGAGTTTCAGCTCATAGTCCGGATTCAGCAATTTCGCTGAAATCCTGATTATGAGGTTTCTCTTCCATAGGAGGTAACATGAATGACCGTACTAAGAAACGATTCCTTTTAGTAATCGCTGGCTCTATTGGAACCTTGTTAACGTCCACTTCATTTGCCGCCGACGCTTCCACCCCGGCGACAGCTACAGCTACTATAGACTGGAGCAAGCTCCAGATATCTGTTACGGGCATTGACGGGACGACGCCTACGGTACATTTTTCGGGGCAGAGCACTTCGTTAAACTCGTACGCACAATCACCCGGTCAATACGAGTCGAATTACAAATCCCTCGACAACTGGATAGACACTGCTCAAAGTCAATTCCGATGCAGGAACCGCGTTCGCCAATGGACTCGCTTCCCAGACCGACTTTTCCGGAACTGCAAACTCGACGCCAGACGGCTACTCAAACTCTTCCGGGAGTCGAACAGAGAGTTTTTCCTTTAGCGGCCCAGGCATCCTGACTATAACGGTTCCCTATACGATTAGCCTGACGGACACCACGTCAACCTGTTATTACTGTTACAACGGTGACCACGCATCGGTCAGTGGGAACGCCAGCTTTTACAGCTATTCAAATAACGGCAGTTCTAGCTCTAATTCTGATGTTTCATATTCACTAATAACAATTATTTTGAGACTTCACCACAGTCCCAATCCGGCACTCTGGTATTTGGGATTTTTGCTAACGGCCCAGGTAACGGATCGCTTTCGCTTAACTTTGACGCTGGCATCAATTCTTGTAGGTTCGATACCTGAGCCAGAATCATATGCCATGCTGCTAGCCGGGTTGGGGTTGATGGGTGCAGTAGTCCGGCGCCGGGTTAAGGCCGAGCGCTCCCTCCAATAGTAGGCGGCACCGCCAAATAAAACGGCAAGGCTATCAGGAGCAGTGGCGCTGCTCATCGAAAAACAAACCTCGGGCCTCCCCTCATGGAGGCTTTTTCTTTTCGAAATAATCATCTTTATGAATCGTTCCGATGAGGGGAGTTCATGACCAAAAACATCTTGTATTCTAGGACCATGGAAAACAAACCAGCCACCTTTGTCTGACATTTCTTGCGAAACCCGATAGCCTCCCTTAAGGGTTTAAAAGTTGAAAACCCCTGTCAACCGGTATATTCGGGGAGCACCGGGCATGATGTTGTCATCATTGTTGACGGATGTAATATAGTCGACATTTGCGAGGTTTTCGATGTTGGCTTGGAGACGCAGCATCTTGGTGACCCTGACAAACATCGCCCCGTCAAGGCGCGTAAAGCCGGGAATCAGAACAGCGTTGTCGGTCGTGGCATACATGCTGCTGCGATACACGACACCGAGCCCCAGCCCGAGCCACGGCGTGAAATCATAGCGGTTCCACATTGAAGCGGTATGCCTGGGGACCTGCGGCACAGCGGCGCCTTTCTGTGCAGTGACCGCGGAGGTTGCCGTGAGCTCGGAGTCCATATAGGCGTAGCCACCCATCACGCTCCACTGCGGAGTGACGCGCCCCATCAAGCTGAGCTCAGCTCCCCGGGTCCGCGCGCCGTCTGCCAGCATGGTCCTGGAGGGATCGCCGGGCACGGGGATGATCACATTGGTACGGTCCAGCTGAAAAATTGCCGTAGCAAGCGATAAATCAGGGTGGACGTCCCACTTTGCGCCGAACTCGATGTTCCTGAATCGCTCCGGCTGAAGCGCAGCATTGCTCAACGTTAAAGAAGCCAATTGATCACCTGCGCGTGGCACGTATGACAAGCTATAGTTTCCGTAAAACGAGACCATGTCGATCGGTTTATAGATCAGCCCTGCCCTTGGCGAGACCAGGTTGTCGACAACATGCAAATTATCGCCGGTACGGTGATTCGCGAACCTCGTATCGAAGTTATCGTAGCGGATGCCCAGGACCGCTCTGAACTGGGGGAGAATAGTAATCTGATCCTGTATATATACCCCGACCGTGTCAACCACGCCATGGTTATCGGCATCGGTTGCGTTTTGCCTGAAAGTCAGCGGAGTGTGCGTGATCGGATTTAGAAAAGGTACACGTGTGGTGTTACTGGTGTTGTTAAAAAAACCGGTATTTCTAAAGTTGTCCGAAACCTGGTGGCCATATTCCACGCCAGTCATGAACTCATGCTTCACGCCCCAAGTGTCCGCCTTGAACACAAAATCTGACCTGTTGAAAACATTTGTCCGGTCAGTTGCGTTGTTGTAAGCTTGAATGGGAACCGTGCCGGCTGCATCCTCGCTAGGAGTGACCGCAAGGCTGGGATATACGTTCTGGTAGAACTTGTCGTAATTGGCGTAACGTGTCGTATTGCGAAACATAACTTCATTCTCGAACGTGTGCTCAATAAGCGCGTTCAGTGCCCCGACATCAATTTTCGCCCTGCTGCGATCCGGGTCGCCAAAAAACGTGGACCAGTGGGCATCCGAGGGACGCCCTGAATTTACTACGGCAGGTACGCCAGGGCTGGTCGCTGTCGCAGGTATCGCATATATAGTCCCAAAGGAAGGAATACCCCGATCCGCCGTACGATCGTCGAAAAAGTATTCACCGCCCATCACAATCTTGGTTCTGGCGCTTGGCTTGATCGTCAGGGTGGGGTTCACGCCGCCGCGCTTAATGTCGACACCGTCGCGATAGCTGTCCGAGTGCTCGAACATTCCATTGAGACGAAACGCGACAACATCATTTATCGGCTTGCCCAGATCGACCGCTATCCGTTTGTGGGAAAATGACCCGTATTGAGCCACGACTTCGTTGATCGGCGCCCAGTTGGCCTCCTTGCTCACCCGGTTTATCGCCCCGCCAGCCCCACCACGCCCGAAAATCATCCCGTTCGACCCCTTGAGGACTTCGACCCGGTCTATATTGTAGAGATCGCGAAGGTACTGAGCGTCATCACGCAGCCCATCAATAAAGAAATCCCCCGTCGAGTTATTTCCGCGAAAAATCACCGCGTCGCGATTGCCCTCCCCTTGCGATATGCCGACGCCCGGCACGTAACGCACAACGTCATTCATATTCTGCATCGCCTGATCCCTGATCAGATCCCGCGTCACAACCGTTATGGATTGCGGGACATCGCGCAGCGGCGTATCGGTCCTTATGGCACTGAAAGCTTTTGTCGCCTGATATCCATCTGTCGGACCTCTCACGGCGCTGGCAGATACTTTTATTGACGGCAATGTCGGGGGCTGATCCCCGGCCGTCACTGACTTCTTGACTGCGTACCCATCAGCCTCAGCTACCGCATCCAGCCCGCTGCCCTCCAGCAACTGGCTTAACCCCGCCTGAACAGTGAATTTACCTCGGAGCGCCGGTGCCGCTTTCCCTTTGACATCCTCGGAATCAAAGGACAAACGGACGTCTGCTTGAGCCCCAAACTGATTGAGCGCGTCTTCCAGATTACCCGCAGCGATGTCGTAAGACCGAACCTGTGCGTCTGCAGGAGTGCTTGATTGCGCGAAACCAGGATGAGGAAGAATAAAAGCGGTACTCAACCCCAGGCAAATCAGTGCACTGTGAATAATTGTATGCCGGAAGTTGCAGTGAGGTTTACGCCGAGCCCGAGCGGTTGCTGCTGGCGCGGTTGCAACGATTTTCATGACCAAATCCCCTTGTAATGCTTAATAATATTGGCTGGCTTGCCCAAGGGGACTGGCTGGCTAATGAAGAGCAGGCAAGGGCAACACCTGCAGCAAAGATTGAACCTCTTATTACTCTTATTACGTTACTAATTGCGAGATAGCCGATCACACGTTGGGCGAATCAGCAAAGCCGTAATTCTTCTTCTCAGTTACTAATGATAATCATTCCTATTATATTTTAACCTAACCCGAAAGACAACAGTAAGGATCATCATTACGTGCAAGACATAGGGGGTTGCGAATAAAAGAAGCTATATTTTGAGAATTTCCCTCTTGAAATATCCTGTTTGAAACAGGGCCTGCTAAAATTTTTAACGGTCGTTTTTAACAAACGCGCTGGTGGATATCGGCCTAACCCACCTTCACCTATCTCGCTGTGGCAAGCCTCGCGATATTGGCCGAAGCTGGGCTCTATTAGTTTTGATGTACCTGCTGGCCAGATCGCCCTCATGCATCGCCATCTGGTCGAGCATACGCGCTCGATTTCGGACGGGCGCTTCCTTCATGCCTTGAAATTTTGTATGCTCTTGCCCGGACCTGAAGCGCAGCAGCTCGCGACCTATATCGGCTGGCTTATGCATCTATCCGGGGAGGGCTTATTGCAGGTGGCCTGTTCGTGCTGCCGTCTTTTTTCATGCGGGCGGCGTTAAGCTGGATCTATCTTGGTTACAGCACTGCCCCCCCGCCATACCCAACCCCCCCATTATGGTGGTCACGTTCGTGGGTTTTGTAGAGGGGTTGGATCACGCAGATATTCGGAGTTGAGTCCCAGTTGGCTTCAGCATTCGAAGGTGCCTCCGTCGTCACCTTCTTTACATTCCTGCCGAGCTTCATCTATATTTTTATGGAGGGCCCTTTTGTTGAAAAACCATGGAAACCCTGAATTCAGAAATTTACAAACGCTGGCTCAGATTTTGTTGCGTTCATAAGTGTCAACGAAAAATCTTGTGAAGCCATTTGCCTTTCCTCCTGATATCCGTTTTCCTGACATCGGCACAAAAATATGAGATCGCAAACCGTCCTAGCCATCCTGGCTTGCTTCTTACTTCTTCCTGCTGCGGTCAACGCCCGGTCGCCCTGCGTGAAGAGTTATGCTGACGGGATCGCTCCGAAGATCACCAACGAGAAGGTGGGCGCCAAGACTCAGGAAATTTGCTATGAGGGCTATGCCGTAATGTTTTCGGGTACCAGTCGAACCCCGCTATGGTCGGCTGAGTATTTGACTAACTACCGTGTCAACTTGGCTTGTGCTCTGAATCGTTATCATCTCTTTCATCCTGATCCGAATTTGTCTTTGGACGTGCGTTCGGAACTGGACGACTATGCTCACTCAGGCTTCGATCGGGGCCATATGGCGCCATCTCGCTGATATGCCAACACTAACGGCGCAGGCAGAAAGTTTCTCTCTGGCAAACATGGCTCCTCAACTGCATGCCAATAACGCGGGAATTTGGGAAATACTCGAAAACGGTACGAGGAATCTAGCGCTCAGCGGGCATGATGTTTATGTGGTGAGCGGCCCGTTGTTCGAGGGGGCAGAGATTAAACAGCTGAAGGCCAGGGTGATGATTCCCACTGGTTTCTACAAAGCGATCTATGACGCCACAACCAGGCAGACAGGCGTATTCATAACGCCAAACACGGAGGAGCAGACCTCAACCGTTATTAGCATTGACGACTTGGCAAAGCGAGCCGGAATCGACGTCTTTCCAGAGCTACCGCCTGAAGTGAAATCCTTGAAAACGGCTGTCATTACCCCGGCGAAGAGAACCGATTGCGTGGGCACGAGGTAAGGGATGATCGAGCACCCATACGAGAACGAGGAAGAGACGTGCCAGATTGATCAACTTACGATTGAGAATCGGGTGGACCGCGTGCAAGTGTACGGGAGCATAGAATTGACAAAGGATAAGGCGGGCTTGGAGCGTGCGAGGCAACTAAAAAAACTGGTGGACCAGATTGTAGAAGTTCTGTCTTCGGAAGATTTGCCGGAGCACGTGACCGTTGAGGAACCCATGACCATTAAGAACCCTTTCGGCTAGCTGGCCCGCCAGGGAACTGCCACCCGAAAGACTCATCTGAAGCTCGCCGTCCACAGTCGTAGTTTGTATCAGGGCTGAGAATCTCAACCGACCACGGCAGGCACAGTACCAATCCGGCTGCCAGACAGACTTTCCTCTCTTCGCCTTTTCTTCCTCCTCATCAGGCGCTTGCGGAATTGCTTGTACTCCGGTTTTCCCGGCGTTTCACTAAAAGCTCAGTTGTGTGCGAAACGAAACCACGGTGGGATTATCCGTTCGATTCGGCGTGCCCGGGCCCATATTGCCGATTGCCGCATCGGTGATATAGTAATTGAGCATGAAACGTACGCCCTGGCGGGGATACCAATTGGCGCCCATAGTGATCACCGTCACCTCGCATTTGGATGTTCCGGTATGGCAGGGATCCGCACCCAAGCTTTGTGTCATATTCTCAGCAAAGTCATACCGCACGGCGAGTTCGAGCGCGCCCCACTTGCCATTTGGCTTTGGCTTTCCGAACGCTCCCCGCTCTTTCCGGTAGATAGATTTTTCTCCGGTTACAAACCAACTCGCTTGCACGTAATAGGCCTGTATCGTCGAGTTCTTTTGCGCTCCCGCTACCAGGTGCGTGTTATCAAGCGTTGCATTTACATATTCTCCCTGCAGGGTCACGGGCCCGATCGCATACGCAGCCTCGGCAGCAAAAGTGTCCTGGCTATTTTTCCCGGAGGAGTCGCCACTCGCTCCGGCAACGCCGAGTGATTTGGTAATGCCAAGCCGGCCGCCATAAATATCGACCACTTTCGCCGGCAAGGGATTCAGGTCCGGAGGTGTCTACGCTATAAGCGAAACCGACGTGAAGAGTGTTGCCTTCATCGGCAACGGGTACCCAGAATAACCGGCCACCATAGGTCGAACCCGAGATGGGCATCCCGGTATGAGTCAGGCTCATGATATCGACTCCATAGCCAATCTGATCTCTAAAAATTCCTTTATAACCGACTCCCATTAGCCACTGCCGACCGGAATAAATATCGGTTGATGAAGTTGAGGGCCGCTCCATCATCGTAATTTCGTTCGAGCTCGCCAATTCTTCCATGCCGCGATAAGGCTTGAACTGGCCGACGGTAAGCTGACCCGGCCCTAGCTTGGCCCCAACCCATGCTTCCCGGAGACTGCCGGGAAAAGTACCGGCGGCAAAATCGTTCTGGAATTTGAAACTCAGGTCATAAAACCGGACCGTCACATCCGTGTAACCACGGCGAAAATTGAAACCGTCATCCGGAAAGGCTCCCGGCACCTGGCTGCCAAAAGGTGTTTGACCAGGACTGGCCTTATCCGCATTGAATGCATGCACATCGAGATGCGCACGAGCACCGAAGATGATTTCAAGATTATCGTCGTCGCTTCTGATTCTGGGGCTGCCGCCTTTGGTTTCGAAGAAAACTGCCTGAGCCGAGACGATGCTCGACCCCATCAGCACAAATAAAATGGAGCACGTGAGAAGAATCGAATTGATGGCAAGTCTGGAAATTTGTAATCGACATGAATAATACGGGCGAGCGGTGTAATCTGCTCTATATGCCATATGCAATGCTGGTTTCCCGAGTGATAACGCACTGAACCATAAGTCACGGCCGCCTATTATCCCGGCACAGCAATTCTAATGCCAGTCCTGCCTTGATCTGCTCCAGATTTGCGGTTCCGGCGATCTACCACGACCCTTTTCTCAGGGCTGTGTTCCAGTCTGGGGTAAATCCAAGTGCGCGCTCCCGCTGAAAATAATCCGGAATTTTCACTTCAATAGCTAATGCTAGCCTCGACCCCTGTACCATCCTTAAAAGCAACGGGTGGTTTTGCTGTTCAGGGCGGATCATCAAGCGGATTTTCGCCAATAAAAAAAGCCGGCGCAGAGATTCCTGCAGCCGTGAAGTGGCGTTTGCTTCAAACTTCAAGCGGGTAAGCGTCTGCTCATTCCCTTCCGCTTTCTCGTCTCCGCCTCCCCGGATTGAACGTTATCGAACATACAACCATTTTCCATTGTACTAAAGTACACCATACAGAAAGGCGTCTCGAAGTGCAGGTTGTTCATAGCCAATCTGCCTTGGCACTTACGCCCACCTAAACTTCATATACATGCAACTCTAATACTGGAGCGTTCGGCAACTTTGCGATCACCTCGACCTGCGCCGGCCAGTTTGCCTGGATAAAACTCGACCTATGGCAGAACAACACCGACGATAAACCCAAGCTTCCGCTAGCTGGCCTCTTCGCATTGTTGGGAATGATAAGCGGTTTTCTTGTCTATCAAGGAATCTCGCTAAAAACATCGCGGCCAATTGACAGGGAAATTGCTACCAATATCTCCCTGAAAAAGGGCATGGTCCAATCGCGCCTATGGCAGAATCCGTTTGAAGCCCTCGATGCGCACAAGGCGCTGGAGCGAAAGCTGAGCGG
>CAWBAF010000025.1:0-16334 GCA_963786735.1 uncultured beta proteobacterium | reverse complement strand
CATTGAGCTTGGGGGCGCCGACTGCAGGATTGTCCACCGCACCTCGCGAGATCAGAATTAGCGTTTCAATTGCCCACCCCTGCTTCCTCAAGGAGAAAAAAGATGCTTAAGTCATTGGCCACCGTGTTGATCGTCACTGCGCTGGCCGTTCCACTACCCGCCGCTGCACATTCCGAGCAGCATTTCGACACCATTAATACACCACATGGTGGACTGATGCGCATGGCGGGACCGTACCACTTGGAGCTCGTGACAAAGGACAAAGAACTTGTGCTCTACGTAACGGACCATGGAGATAACGCCGTGCCGACCGTGGGGGGAACCGCGAAGGCAACCATTCAGACAGGCAAGTCCAAAGAGAAAACATCAATCCAGCTGGAGCCAGCTGGCGACAATACCCTCAAAGGTACGGGGGAATTCGTTTTGACGCCCGAAACAGCAATCGTGGTCTTCATTAAACTGCGCGAGGACGACGCACAATCAGTTCGCTTCACTCCTCTCAAGACACAAGCAAAGTCTGCCAAGAAAGGCCAGCCGGCCAAAAGTCAACCGGACGAATCCGACGAGCACGACCACCACATGCATCACCAAGACCAGTAAGCAAGATCAATACATCGCCAGCAACAGCTGGGCACCAGACGTTTTGACGGACCATTTGCATGCAGGCGCGCTTGACACTTCACGTTTGAGGTCGGGCCGAGTCATCGGCCAATTCCTCATCCAGGGCAGACTGGCGGCCTCTGCCTAGGTTCACGGTCGCCAATATGACTAAGCCAACTACAAAATATACGCCTGAGATCAGCATCGCGAGGCGGTGATCGCCTCCTGAAACCCAGCTCACCCATCCATAGGTGACCGGGCCCAGTATCGAGGACAGCTTTACGGCAAAGCCCCATAATCCAAAAAATTCCGCCCGCTTCGAGCTTGGGCTAAAGTATCCGACCAAAGCCCGGCCCGCCGACTGGGAGGCGCCCAGACACAGGCCGGCAATGTTCGCCGCGACCCAGAACATGGTTCGCGTTTCAGCCATCCAGGCGACCAATACCATGATAATCCACCCCACGAGTGTCAGTCTCAAGGTGCGAATATGGCCTATCCTGTCCTGCAGGCTGCCGAAGGCAAATGCACCGACCGATGCCGTAACGTTAACTACCAGTACGAGAAAGATCGTATCTTGCGTGTTAAACCCCATCACTTGCTGAGCGTAGATTGCCGCGAGCGTTATTACGGTCTGTATGCCTGCCTGATAAAAGAC
This sequence comes from uncultured beta proteobacterium, assembly GCA_963786735.1. Lineage (GTDB taxonomy): Bacteria > Pseudomonadota > Gammaproteobacteria > Burkholderiales > Nitrosomonadaceae > Nitrosospira. The sequence goes on along the minus strand of CAWBAF010000025.1, from coordinate 15,079 downwards.
GAGGCATGCCAGAAAACGCGCCAAGTCACGATATTTTCGCGTATGCCGCAACGTCTCGCCCAAACGCGCGAACGACTCATATAGGACGTTGTGCGCCGATCGATGCGGCTGAGGCAGAGCCCGTTCGTTGAGATAAAGAAATGTCGGAATGCTGGACAATGCGAACAGGGCCGCAGTGATCAGCATCGTGACGGGAACAAACTGCTCAGATGGCAGCCCGCGCTCCTGCGCCCAGGTTACGTACGCCAGACAACAGCCCAGGCTCACCAGCCCGCCGATATAACCCAGACTCCACCCCCACCCGGACACCTTGCCCAAGGCGTCGCCCTTCGCCAGCTCCGGCAAAAACGCTGCAATCAGGTTTTCGCCAGTTCCAAAAAAGAAATTGCCAAGCACAATGCACGTCATCGCTACCCATAAACTCCCCGACCCCGCGAAATAAAGCAAAGCCGTGAAGACTACGCAGCCGATGGCACTCAGAAGAAGCAGCCGCTTTTTCGCACCATACGCATCAGCATAGGCGCCCAAGGCGGGCGCGGTGAGAAGGATGAGCCCATAGGACAATCCCAGCGACAGCGTCCAGGCAAACGTCCCCCAGCTTGCGTTCTGCGCCACGATAGCGACGAAATATGTGTTGAATATCGCGGTAATAACAACTGTGGTATAGCCGGAATTTGCAAAATCGAACATGGCCCATGCCCACACCTCGCGGCGGCTGACCCCTGCCGCAAGGGAACCCGGTTTATCCTCAGCGCGCATAAATGCTTAGCAGATCCAGTATCCGCAAAACTATGTCAAAGGGAAATATCCAGAACAACTGCAGAAAGCGCCGCGACTGAAAAACCTGCATAGGCCCACGCGGGAGAGCCGTCAGCGACCAGGATGCCGAAACGATGAGCTGAGCCAGGGGGGGAAACAGCTGGCTGGGAGCCTGGACTGACGCAGGCCGGCAAAATAGGCCTGAAATAAGTCAGTGCCTTACATGCCCAAGATCGCCACAGACATTCACCAGAACGCCGATCAAGTTTAGCATGCCTTCCAGAAGCACGTTCACATGCTCCTCGTTGGGCTCAGCCACCCGCAGGAGAGAAAGTGTCTCATCAATGGGAATTTCACCTTTTTTGATCTGATGGTGCGCAAGATTCAGGGCAAGCAATCGCGCGCATTCAGCAAGTTGATCTTTTGTCGCCGTTTTTATAAGTATGTTGGCCAGCTCATATGTTCCGTCCAAAGCTGTCGTATCGACCATAGAAATTCCTATCCTTTAAGTTACTAAAATCCTGTCCCTCGTAAAGCGGGGATCACGCATATCTGGCTGGTCCTTTGACGCAAACCTCGCCTGTCCTTACTCCGCCCAGTGAAGAGCTTCCCAATCAGCAGGCAATGCCAATGGTTGCTATGGTAAACGCAATACCAGCTTTTGCTATTGGACGGAAGTACGTCTTTAATGGAAGGCGGCCAAAATTACTGCTCAGCGAAAGATACTTGGGCGCACATGGGCGAATGTGCTGCATCGCACTTCCAAGACCAGGTTTAAATACGGTTCATTCATTAAGGCCTTAAGGCAGGTCGCGAGTTACACCATTCCGGGCCAGGGAAGCAAGAAGCTGACGTTCTCGGGTTTGCAGCGCCGCCCACTACTCCAACCGGACCACACGTGTTATTCCTTCACGGTTGGCGTTTTTTACATCAGAATCACATCATATTGCTCTTGTGTATAGGCTGCCTCCACCTGAAGGCTGATGGGTTTGGCAATAAAATCGGCCAGTTGGGCGAGGCTTTGAGATTCTTCGTCAAGGAACAGGTCGATCACCTGCTGAGATGCGAGAATCCGGAACTCCCGCGCGTCGAACTGGCGCGACTCGCGCAGCAATTCGCGCAGAATTTCATAGCACATCGTCTGCGGAGTTCTAACCTTGGCCCGGCCCTGGCAGGTGGGGCATGCTTCGCACAGCACGTGCGCAAGGCTCTCGCGCGTACGCTTTCGCGTCATTTCCACCAGTCCCAGCGCAGTGAACCCATTTACCGTCATGTGAGTCCGATCTTTCGTCAATGATTTCTTGAACTCAGCAAGCACGGCATTTTTATGCTCCAAGTCCTCCATATCGATAAAATCGATGATAATGATACCTCCCAGGTTCCGCAGACGCAGCTGGCGGGCGATGACCTGAGCTGCTTCCAAGTTTGTTTTAAATATGGTCTCATCAAAACTGCGCACCCCGACGAATCCTCCGGTATTGACATCGATTGTTGTCAACGCCTCGGTCTGATCGATAATGAGGTACCCGCCGGATTTCAGGTTAACCCGTCTGGCAAGTGCTTTCTCAATCTCCTCTTCTACACCGTAAAGATCGAACAATGGCCGTTCCCCGGCGTAATGATCGATCCGACCCATCACTTCCACCATATACGCTTCCGCAAACCCCTTCATTTTCTGGTAATTCTCACGTGAGTCCACCAGAATGCGGACAGTATCGTCGTTGACAAAATCCCTTAGCACCCGATAGCTGAGATTCAAGTCCTGATAGAGCAATCCCGGCCCCGCCGCGGAAGATTTTTCCCATATGTCGCTCCATAGCTTGTGCAGGTAATCGATGTCAGTTTGCAGTTCGTGCTCGCTCGCTGCTTCGGCCATGGTTCGGATGATGAAGCCTCCCTTTTCGTTTACCGGCAACAAGTGTCTTAGTCTCTCGCGCAGCAATTTCCTCTCTGTTTCGTCCTCTATCCGCTGGGAAATGCCGATATGGGATACCTGAGGCAAATAGACCAGCATGCGACCCGCGATGCTGAGCTGGGTTGAAAGCCGCGCCCCCTTGCTTCCGATGGAGTCTTTGATGACCTGAACGAGGATATTCTTTCCCTCGTGCAGTAGTCTCTCGATTGGCTTATCCGCATCTTCGCTCTGGCGCAGCCGCCAGATATCGGCGAGATGCAGGAAGGCCGCCCGGTCAAGCCCGATATCCACAAATGCAGACTGCATCCCCGGCAGCACGCGAGTAACGCGTCCATTATATATATTCCCTACAATCCCTCGGCCGCTGGTCCGCTCGATGTGGACCTCCTGTACCGCCCCTTGCTCGATGACGGCAACCCTGGTTTCCTGAGGAGTAACATTGACGAGAATTTCGCTGCCCATAACCAATGAAGTATCGCGAGGTCAGGAGAATAATGTTATGCCGGACTCTTCCAGCAATTGCGCCGTTTCATACAGAGGCAGCCCCATAATCCCACTATAGCTGCCGGACATCCCTGATATGAAAACGGCAGCTTTACCTTGGATTGCATAAGCCCCGGCTTTGTCATGAGCTTCCGGGCCCGAAGCATAACTGCAGATTTCCCGCTCGCTAAGTTTCCTAAATTCGACAGTCGATATCGACGTTCGTACACGAATGTCGTCCTTCCGGGCAGCCACTGCTACTGCCGTCAATACACGATGAGGTCGGCCGGAAAGCATTCGAAGCATTTCTTCTGCGTGGGCCGCATTTCTCGGCTTCCCCATGACATCCTGATTTAGCACTACCGCGGTGTCAGCCGCAAGGACTGGAAGATTCGGCAGACCTCTTTCTAAAACCCGGCTATATCCGATCTCGGCTTTGGCCCGCGCAATACGGCAGACATAATCGGATCCGGGTTCTCCCGCCAGGCGGGCTTCGTCCACGTCCGGCCTTCGGGGCGGCGCCTCACGCAACAGCAAAGGCTCAAATTCAATCCCGACCTGCTTCAACAATTCGGCCCGTCGAGGACTGCGTGATGCAAGATAAATATTTTTTTTGGTGGCCAAGATTAGAGGAATCGACAGGAGTGTCCAGAGGCCGTGCGCACATGGTCGCTATGGTCTACATGCGGTGATAGGGGTGCCCCTTGATTAGCGACACTGCACGGTAGAGCTGTTCTGCCAGCACTACTCTGGCCAAGCCATGGGGTAGCGTCAAGGCGGACAGCGCCAGGACTTCATCCGCGGAACTCTTTATGTCCGCATCCAGACCATCCGCTCCTCCAATGATGAAAGCGACATCCCCGCCATTCATCATCCAGCCTGAAATCGCCCCAGCGAGCTCTGTGGTATTCACCTGCTTGCCGCGTTCATCCATCACCACCACGTGGCACCTCGCGGGCAGCACGGCACGAATACGCATAGCCTCTGCATTTAATAACTGGTCGAGCCGCCTGCCTTCGCCCCGCTTTTCCGGTCTGATCTCCATTAATTCAATGGAAGCTTCCCGCGGCATGCGCTTCGAGTACTCGCTAAATCCTTGTGCGATCCACGCCGGCATTTTTTGGCCGACGGCGCAAACCAGAAACTTCATCCTCTACTCTGAATCGCCCCGGGTGGTTCGAGGCCGTCTGTTCCTTCCAGCGTCCGATGGAGACGCGGGCCCAGGTATCTCTTCTTCAGCAGAGCCCTCCCGGTTGGCTGGTGGCGACCTTTTCTTGTTCGCGGAGGGGCTAGCCGCAGCCGTTCTACTGATTTTCCTCGCCTGCGCCCATAATTCTTCCAGATTATAATGTGACCGCACTGCGGACTGCATGACATGAACCAGCACATCCCCCAAGTCAACCAGAACCCACTCACCCACTTGCTCGCCTTCTATACCGTAGACAGTACCGCCGCTGTCTTTCACCTTCTCCGACACATTATTCGCAATTGCCTTCGTTTGGCGGCTGGAATCGCCGCTCGCAATAATCATCCGGTCACACAAGTCGGTCATCTTGCTCACATCCAGTATTTCGATATCGCGTGCTTTTATTTCTTCGAGCGCGGCAACGATGGTTTTGACCAGTTTCGTAAGCGTCATTGGCTTTCCAGATAAAGCTGGTTCATCGAGATATAGTCGAGGGTGGCATCGGGCAGCAGGTAGCGAGCGCTTTTTCTTGAGGAAATGCAAGTACGGATGTTGGTGGCCGATATCTCCAGCAGGCTTGTGGGCGCCAGGAAAACCAGACCACTGCGCGCGTGCGCCAAATCGTCGGCCCGTGAAACCCACCGGTATTGACACTCGAGCTTCAATTCCCGCGGCAAAGAATCGGGGGCTTCGAGCAGCGGGTGGCCCGGCCGGGCAGCCACTATGAAATGGCATAACCTGAATAACTCGCGCCAGCTCTGCCACTGAGCAAGCTTTATGAACGCATCGGCCCCTAGCATGAAGCACAGAATCGCCTCATCCCCGAGTTGCTGCTTCATTTCGCGCAAGGTATCAATGCTGTAACTGGTTCCGTGCCGCCGGGTCTCACGAAGGTCCAGAATAAATCTTGAATTTCCGTCAATCGCAAGCCGGACCATCTCGACCCGATGATGAACCTCGGCCACTGGGGGCGGGCGCAGGCGCGGGAGCGCGGCAGGAACAAATCGCATTTCTGCCAGATCGGCTATCTCGGAAATTTCTTCCGCAACGCGAAGATGTCCGTAATGAATGGGATCAAATGTGCCGCCGAAAATTCCAGTAAGCCTGGCGCCCGTATCACCCATCTCTCATGCATTCTCATATATTTGCATGTGCTTTAGCATGCCCGTCTTCACAGCAGGACCCGGCGCATGTCAGCCAGAACCTCGACAAGATGGGAAGTAAAGCGTGCGGCCATCGCCCCGTCGATTACACGATGATCGTATGACAGGGATAGAGGCAGCATGAGACGGGGAGCAAAATGTCCGTCCCTGTAAACCGGTTTCATGTTGGCGCGTGATACGCCCAGAATCGCAACTTCGGGGGCGTTGATAATGGGAGTAAACGCGGTGCCGCCAATGCCGCCGAGGCTGGAAATGGTAAAGCTTGAGCCTTGCATATCGCCAGCCTTTAGCTTGCCTTCGCGCGCGAGCACAGCAAAGCTTGCCATTTCGCTCGCGATGGCGATTACTCCTTTTTGATCGACGTTGCGTATGACCGGCACAATCAGTCCATTCGGAGTATCGACTGCAAACCCGATGTGATAATAATTCTTGATCACCAGGTTCATATCCCCGTCTTTGCCTTCAAGCGAGGCGTTGAATTCCGGAAATTTTTTTAAAGCCGCTACTGACGCCCGCATCAGGAAAGCCAGAATCGTAACCTTTACGCCTTCTTTTTCCGTTGCCCCATTGGATTCTCTGCGCAGCGCCTCGAGTTCGGTCACGTCTGCCTCATCGAATTGCGTAACGTGCGGAATCATGACCCAGTTCCGATGCAGATTGGCAGCGGAAATTTTCTTGATGCGGGACAGCGGCTTTACTTGCACTGGCCCGAACTTGGCGAAGTCAACCTGGGGCCAAGGCAGTAGATTGAGTTCGGCGCCCACACCGCGTGGCCTGGCTAGCTCAGCCTTCACAAAGGTTTGGATGTCTTCCTTGAGGATGCGGTTTTTCGGTCCCGTGCCCTTGACTAACGCGAGATTCGCACCAAGTTCTCGTGCAAATTTCCTGACGGAAGGGCTGGCGTGAGCGCTTGCAAAAGCGTGCTCATCTATGGGAGAAAAAGAAGCCGGGATTCCAGACGGCGGGGGCGCTGAAGCGGGCAGAGAGGGTGCCGGCCTGACGGACTCAGGCTTGGCTTCCTCCACGCCAGGCACTCGGCCAGGCGCCGCGGGGGCTGGCGAGGGAGCAGGCTGTGCGCCTGAAGCAGGTGCAGAGGCAGGCGCAGGAACTTGCCCCGGCCCCGGCTTATCTTCGATGGCCGCCTCCACCCTCAGTATGGGGGTCCCCTGTGAAACCTTGTCCCCAACCTTTATGGAAATTTCGCTGACGGTGCCGGCTAAGGGAGAAGGGACTTCAATGGTGGCCTTATCCGATTCCAGAATAATCAGCGGATCTTCAGGCTTGACGGAATCCCCTGGCTTGACCAGCACGTCAATCACGGGGACGTCCTTGAAGTCGCCTATATCGGGGACCAATACCTGTTCAATCTTTCCCACGCCATTTCCCTTCGCTCGTATTTGGCACAGCCTGCACAGCAGCTCGCCTGACTCTGGCCGAGCCAAGTTGGGTTGCGTATTTGTTCTTCACGCTCGGGTTCAAACGGTCACCGGGTTCGGTTTACCGGGATTGATGCCAAACTTCTCTATTGCTTGCGCCACCTTCTCGCTGGGTATCTTCCCATCCTCCGCAAGGGCCTGGAGGGTCGCAACAGTGATGTAATAGCGATCTACTTCAAAAAAACGCCGCAATTGTTCGCGCGTGTCCGAACGACCAAAACCATCTGTTCCCAGCACCTTATACCGTCCCGGCACAAACTCCCGAATCTGGTCAGCAAAAATTTTCATGTAATCGGTGGCTGCCACGACCGGCCCCTCCCGATCCTTGAGGCATGCCTCGACGTGCGACACTCTGGGATTATCCTTTGGGTGGAGCATATTCCAGCGCGCTGCGTCCAATGCATCCCTCCGTACTTCATTGAAGCTGGTAACGCTCCATACATCCGCTGCCACCCCGAATTCTTTTTCCAGTATTTCCCCAGCCGCGATAACTTCCCGAAGAATTGTACCCGAGCCGAGCAATTGTGCGCGCAGACCCGTTTCTCCGGCAAAGTCGCTTTGGCGAAACAAGTACATGCCTTTCAATATGCCATGCTCCGCCCCTTCCGGCATCTCTGGGTGAGAATAATTTTCGTTCATCACAGTGATGTAATAGTAAACGTCTTCCTGCTTCTCATACATGCGGCGCAGCCCATCGCGAATAATGACGGCGAGTTCATACGCAAACGTTGGATCATAGGATATGCAGTTGGGAATGGTTGAAGCGTAAAGATGGCTGTGCCCATCCTGATGTTGCAGGCCTTCCCCATTCAGAGTGGTACGTCCCGCCGTCCCTCCCAGCAAGAATCCTCGGCATCGCATGTCTCCTGCTGCCCAGGTCAAATCGCCAACACGCTGAAAGCCGAACATTGAATAGTAAATGTAGAACGGGATCATCTGCACGCCGTGGGTGCTATATGAGGTTGCAGCGGCTATCCAAGAGGAGATGGCGCCCGCTTCGGTAATGCCTTCCTGCAGAATCTGGCCGTTCTTATCTTCCTTGTAATACATCAATTGATCAGCATCGTGCGGTGTATACAGCTGCCCCGTTGATGACCAGATACCTAACTGACGGAACATGCCTTCCATACCGAAAGTGCGCGACTCATCCGCAACAATCGGCACCACTCGTTTTCCGATAGCCTTATCCTTTACCAGGATATTCAAAATGCGTACAAAGGCCATGGTAGTGGAGGACTCCCGGCCTTCTCCGCTCGCCTTGAGCAAGGTTTCGAATGCAGATAACGGCGGTACCTGCAAGGCGTCACCTTTACGCCGGCGACGGTGGAGAAATCCGCCCAGCGCCTCTCGGCGTTGTTGCATATAGATGAACTCGGGCGAATCCTTGTCGAATTTCAGATACGGTACTTCGTCTATCTTGTCATCAGGAATAGGGAGTCCGAAGCGGTCGCGAAATGCCTTCAGAGAAATTGTGCCCATCTTTTTTTGCTGATGGGTAATATTCTGGGCTTCTCCCGCTTCGCCCATCCCATAGCCCTTGATCGTCTTGGCAAGAATAACAGTCGGCTGTCCGGTATGTTTTATGGCTGCCGCATATGCCGCATAGACTTTATGAGGATCATGCCCTCCACGATTCAACCTCCAGATATCGTCGTCGGACATGTTGGCGACCATTTCCAGCAATTCTGGATATTTACCGAAGAAATGTTCCCGCACATAGGCACCGTCTCGTGCTCTGAAGGTCTGGTATTCACCATCCACGCATTCCATCATGCGTTGCTGCAGCAGGCCTTTAGTGTCTTTGGCCAGTAGCGGATCCCAATAGGATCCCCAGATTACCTTGATCACATTCCAGCCGGCCCCGCGAAACGCGGCCTCGAGCTCTTGAATAATTTTTCCATTGCCTCGCACAGGTCCGTCAAGACGCTGGAGGTTGCAGTTCACCACAAAAATCAGGTTATCCAGTTTCTCGCGCGAGCCCAGGGAAATAGCGCCCATTGATTCCGGTTCGTCCATTTCGCCGTCGCCCATGAAGGCCCAGATCTTCCGCCCCTGCGTGTTGACGAGGCCACGGCTATCCAGATATTTCATGAAACGTGCCTGGTAAATAGCCATCAGTGGGCCCAACCCCATCGAGACTGTCGGGAATTGCCAGAAATCCGGCATGAGCCATGGGTGAGGGTACGAGGAGAGGCCCTTGCCATCGACTTCCCGGCGGAAATTATCGAGTTGTTCCTCTGATAGTTTGTCCAGCAGGAAAGCGTACGCATAAAGTCCAGGGGACGAATGACCCTGTGCGTACAGGAGATCTCCACCGTGCTTGTCCGACGTCGCATGCCAGAAATGGTTGTATCCGACGTCATAGAGCGTCGCCGCTGATGCAAAGCTTGCAATGTGACCGCCGACGTTTGAGTGCCTGTTGGCCCTTAAGACCATCGCCATCGAGTTCCAGCGCACATACGATCGGATTCGGTGCTCCAGGGCATGATTACCGGGCGAGCGCTCTTCCTTCCCGGGGGGAATGGTATTGATATAGGCAGTCGTCGCACTATAGGGAAGGTACGCGCCGGAACGGCGAGCTTTTTCGATTAGCCGTTCAAGCAGATAATGCGCTCTCTCCGTACCCTCCTGGGTGAGTACTGAGTCCAGGGCATCGAGCCATTCCTGTGTTTCAGTGGGGTCTACGTCCGGTTGCGGTTCCATGTTTATCTCATAATCTCGGCTAGTTTCACGTCACCGTCGCTAAGTTCCAGGAAGCCTTCCCAAAAACCCTGCAGCGTGGTTGCGGCTACCCCCCAATCACGGACCACCGGCCCTCGAGCGGGAAGTGGCGACCAGGTGTGCACCGTATGCACCATACGCTGCCCGCACGCTCAATCGGGAAAGTCTCAGGCTAATGTACTGATATTAGAGGCGCTTGGGCGATTTTCTTGCTCTAAATCAGGCACGTGGGAGCGTTTTCTCCTGTCGGTCTGCCCGCTCGGCCGCTTTTATAGTATTGCACAGTAGCATTGTAATAGTCATCGGGCCAACTCCGCCTGGTACAGGGGTGATATTGCCTGCTTTTTCCTTTACTGATTCGAAATCCACATCCCCCGCAATTTTACCGTCAGGCATACGGTTTATGCCAACGTCGATCACGGTCGCGCCGGTCTTGACGATATCGGCGGTTATTATCCCCGGTTTCCCGACGGCGACCACCAGGATGTCGGCACGCTTGGTGTGTTCTCCCAAATCGCGGGTCTTTGACGTGCAGATCGTGACGGTCGCTCCCTTCTGCAATAGCATCAGGGCCATGGGCTTCCCCACGATATTGCTGCGTCCCACTACTACCGCATGCTGCCCTTCAATTGGTATAGCGCACTTTTCCAACAATTTCATTACCCCTTGCGGGGTGCAAGGCGGGAAAATGGTGTCTCCCGTGACCAGCGCACCTACGTTGTAGAGGTGGAATCCATCCACATCTTTTCCAACATCGATGGACGCAATAACTTTGTCACTTTGAAACCGCGGCGGCAGAGGCAGCTGGACCAGAATGCCGTGAATGGCGGGATTGCCATTAAGTTCCTCAATACGGTGGATTACCTCCTCCTGGTCTGCATTTTCCGGGAATTCATGGATTTCCGAATAAATGCCGGTCTCGCTGCATGCCTTCGCTTTGTTCCGCACGTAAATGCTTGAGGCAGGATTACCGCCCACTATGACTACCGCCAGTCCTGGCCTTGTTCCCTTCCGAACCAGGTTGTCCGCGCGGATCTTCCACTCGCTTCGTACCTCGCTGGCAATCAAATTGCCATCAATGATCCTGGCACTCATTATGCGTAAGATGGCATGTTGGGCCGGCAATTATACTGGACGATCAGGCAAAATAAGGGCGAAGGGGACTGAGGCGGGGAATGAGCAATAATTGTATGGAGCGCAATCACGGCGGAGAAGAAGAGGATGTACCTGGCTTCCTGATCTTCGCCCTGTATATCAATAACCCGATTAGAAACATAGGAATAACAACCAATGCTGCCGCGAGGAGGCCGAAGGCAAGGATATCTATCCCCTCCGATTTTGGCAGCAGTATGGTGGCTGCCCAAATTGCAAGAAACGCCGCCGACGCCCCACCGATAAGCATGATTTTCTTCCCGCGCTCGAAAAGCCGCCACAGCGCGCCGGAAACCCTTGTTTCATCGCGATATTCGTCAAAGAGCGTGGGCATGCTGTTGTCTCCGGGCGTGGCGTCGTACCCCGTGCTTACCGCAAGCGCTTCACCACCTTCTTCCATGCGTGACATTTTGCGCAGGAATATGATCCGCTGTTGCGCCTGTTTCTCGCGCATGCCGTCACTGATGAGCATGGATTGAAGCGCCACAAAAGCATGCTCGCGCGGATCAATTGGCAGATCCAGACCTTCACCACACCGCCACATCACCCCCAACAGATAAAGCTGGATGGTCATCCGCTTGAAGTCAGGTGCAAAATCATATCCCTTGTCCTTAATCAGCGGGAGCTGGGACGCCAGTACATCTCTCGCGTGTTGAACGCAAACGTCAATCGCTGTTGCTCCAGAATCAGTTTTCGCTTCATCCATAGTATTAGTTTGGCCAGGCCCGGTCTTAACTTTGAATTTGTAGAGAAGTAAGGAATCCCATTATATACTGGCGGAGGCTTTGTTGAGGTGAGCCACCCTGTATGCATCGGCTCCTGATCTTGCATAGGGTCTGTTCTCGGGTGCTACTGTCGAGCTTGCGACGGGTCTTCCTGCGCAATCGGAAAAATCGAGATGCCTGTCATCGAAGCGCCTGTCCGAGCATATTAGGATCAGGCTCACCTTGGGCGAGTTCCCGCAGTGGTTCTGAGCAATTTTTGCTATAAAAACATTAACGAAAGAATCTGGTCAATTTCACGTCGCTTCTAATGTTCATAAAAAAGGGGAATGATAATGAAACACCACAAATACCTCATCGTTGGCGGAGGAATGACCGCCGATTCTGCTGCTCACGGTATCCGGAAAATTGACCAGGACGGTGCTATCGCCATGATTTGTGAGGAGCGACACAAGGCCTATGATCGCCCGCCCCTCACCAAAGCGCTGTGGAAAGGCGCACCCTACGAATCCATCTGGCGCGAGGCCCACGGTCTCAATGTCGCCATGCACCTGGGAAAAAAGGCCGTCTCCGTTGATCCGTCAAAAAAAAGTGTGACGGACGACGCTGGAAATATTTATACCTATGAGAAGCTCTTGCTTGCGACAGGTGGAATGGCCCGGCGCTTTCCCGACTTTGACACTGGCATCATTTATTTCCGAACAGTTGACGACTATCAAAAGCTGCGTGAATTGAGTGATAGCTGCTCCGATTTTGTCGTGATTGGTTGCGGCTTTATCGGTTCCGAGATTGCTGCCGCGCTTGCGATGAATGAGAAACGGGTCACGATGATTTTTCCCGAAAACGCAATAGGGGCTCGCGTTTATCCGCCAGCCCTTGCCGAATTCCTGAACTCATATTACCGGGAAAAAGGTGTCAACGTGCTTGCGTCCGAAACGATCAAGTCGGTAAGAAGTGCGGACGGCAAAACAGTGGTAACCACGGGGAGTGGCCAGGAGATAAAGGCCGACGGTGTTGTCGCTGGCCTGGGTATCATGCCGAATGCAGAGTTGGCTGCCCAGGCCGGGCTCGTGCTGGAAAATGGTATTGTCGTGGACGAGTTTTTGCGGACGAGCAACCCGGACATTTATGCGGCTGGGGACGTGGCAAATTTTTACAGCCCATTACTCGAAAAGCGCATGCGTGTTGAGCATGAAGATAACGCCAACACTATGGGCGAGATGGCCGGACGTAATATGGCGGGGGAGTCAGCCGCATACCATCATCAACCCTTCTTTTATTCCGATCTGTTCGATCTGGGGTATGAGGCAGTGGGTGACCTGGATTCCAGCCTGGATATTGTCGAGGACTGGCAAGAGCCTTACCACAAGGGTGTAGTCTATTATTTGCGGAGTGGTCGCGTGCGTGGAGTCCTGTTATGGAACATATGGGGACAGGTTTCCGCGGCGACCGAACTTATCGCCGATAAGACGCTTCACACCAGGGATACACTCATGGGACGACTCAAGGATTAGGCCGGGAGACGAGCCGGGAGAAGGGTGCGTCCAAGGCGATCACGCCTGGCTGCCGAAGTAATCTTCGAGGGAGAAGCTATGAACTTCGCCGTCTTTTGCAACGGCGGGCCAATCATCTTGGGGCAACCGTAGTGAGCAGGCTAACTCTTACCCGCCCAGACGATTTCCATCTGCATCTTCGAGACGGCGAGCAAATGCGCGCGGTATTGCCGCATACCGTTGGACGTTTCGCGCGTGCGATCGTCATGCCGAATCTCAGGCCTGCTGTGACGACCGTCAAAGCGGCAGTCGCTTATCGGGGACGTATTGTCGCGGCGATCCCGCAAGGCATGCGGTTTGAACCGCTGATGACGCTTTATCTTACCGACGATACTCCTCCTTCAGAAATTGTCCAGGCCCGAAAAAGCGGCGTCGTGCACGGTGTAAAACTTTATCCAGCCGGCGCCACAACAAACTCGGCGGAGGGCGTTACGAACATCGCCAAGTGCTATGCGACGCTTGCCGCGATGGAAAAGATCGGCATGCCCTTGCTGGTGCACGGTGAAGTCACTGATCCTGAGGTCGATGTATTTGACAGGGAAAAAGCCTTTATCGACCGGGTGCTGATTCCTGTCACACAGCGATTCCCTGAATTGCGCATTGTGTTCGAACATATCACCACCCAGGACGCTGTGGCGTTTACCCTCGATGCCCCGCGTAACTTCGCCGCCACAATTACTGTTCACCACCTGCTGCTGAGCCGCAACGCACTCTTCCAAGGGGGCATCCGGCCGCATTACTACTGTCTCCCCGTACTGAAACGCGAGATCCACCGCAAGAAACTGGTGGAAGCTGCCACCAGCGGCAACCCGAAATTCTTTCTCGGCACCGATAGCGCACCTCATCCCCAGTCGGCCAAGGAAACGGATTGCGGCTGTGCAGGGATTTATACCGCCCATGCCGCGATTGAGCTGTACGCGGAGGTTTTTGAGCAGGCTGGCGGGTTGGAAAAGCTCGGGGCATTTGCAAGCTTCAACGGCGCTGATTTTTATGGCTTGCCGCGAAACACGGAGAGCATCACCCTAAAAAAAGAAAACTGGACCGTTCCGGAAAACTTTCACTTTGGAGATGGTGTAGTGATTCCGTTCCGTGCGAAACAAGACGTGCGATGGAAGATAGTCGATATTTTTAGAGAATAAGAGAAATTCCCCGAGCTTAGAACAACCTTTAAGGTAAAGGACCCCATAGCGGCTCGTCCTGCTTCGTTTAAACAGGTTTCCAGGGTGTCCTGCATAGTCAGCAGCATCCAGGTTCGCATAACAGCGATTGATCTGTGATCGTGAAAGCAGTTAAGGTTTTTCAAGTTTCCCAGACAAACGGAGCGTTATTCCACCGCTCAGCGAGGCGCTCTTATTGTCGGTCCGGCCCAATGAGAAGAAATCACCTCCCCTCAAGCAACGCTCTCAGCTCATATTTTTCCCGGTCGATTTCGCTCCTGGTGCGTACGCCCAGACGACGTAATAAAGGTAAAGGCGGGCACCATCCCTGAATGCTGTGCTGCAGCAGGAATGACAGTACAGCCGTTGGTAGCAACAGCCATTTCCGGTTAACGGTCACCCCGAGCAAAAGACCGGTCAAGGCCAGCGTCGACGCATTGGCTTCGAGGGTGCGTTCGATGTCCCACTCTTTGTCGAGTTCCTCGATGCGTTTTTGGATGACTTCCGGGCTGCTATTGGCGTAACGCCGGATGTTATGAGTTGTTTGATGATCTATTTCGCGGTTCACATGCGGCGTTGTTGATCGACGAACAGGATCCACGCTTGTTGAGTCTTCGACATGTAACATGATTTGTTCTCCTTTGAAGAGGTGGTTCGGAAAAGCATGACCGTTTATTTGTAGTAACTGATAGCCAGGGCGCTTTTCCGCAGCATCCTTTTGGGAAACCCCTTTTCAAAATAGGTCAGATATCAGTCATGCGCAACGCGAGTCGTCAAGGATCAGGCGGCCTGATCGGTTGTTTACCGTTGCTATGGGTTGCCGGTGAGGGTT
>CAWBAF010000024.1:0-200833 GCA_963786735.1 uncultured beta proteobacterium | reverse complement strand
TATGAGTCTATTTATAGCCCATTCCTGATTACTACTACACTTCAATACAGGATATGGACTTGGACAAACGCGGTGCCCAGCTTACCCTTACTATCTGAACCCGTGCCATCTGAACCCATGATCCGACGAGCTGAGTACTCCGATAGTCCGATGCTCGCGCTACGCTCGCAGCGGCATTTGATGAGGATCCGGTGGTGAGGTTCTGTATTCGCACCGATGGGCGACACGACTGGGCAATGCAGATGGGTTTCCAGCGAGCTCTGGATTTATATCGGCCGTACGGCTTTACCTTTGTCGCAAACGATGGGGAAGGTGTTGCACTTTGGGCTCGTCATGACCAATGGCGACTCACCTTCTGGCAAGAGTGTTCGCTCATTCCACTGTATATGCGCGTCTGCGGGATCAGTCGCTTCATGCGTCTTATTCGCGGGTTCGACGCGCTGAAATCGAAACATCCAGTGGAGCCACATTATTATCTCTACCTGCTCGGTGTGCGTCCCGACCGCCAGTCGCACGGCCTGGGCAGTGCCCTGCTGCGCACCATGCTCGAGCGTTGCGACCGAGAACAGATGCCTGCCTATCTTGAAGCATCGAGTCCCCGCAACATTCCTCTCTACCTGCGTCATGGGTTTCGGGTAATCAGGGAATTTCAGTTCGGGCCCGGCGGTCCTCCTCTCGCTGCGATGTGGCGAGAGCCGCAGCAGAGCCGCTAAGTTGATCAATGGCGCGGAGATCAGAATTCCCGGCTTGAGACGGTAGCTGGCTGTCTTTCGCAAAGAGGGTTCATTATGTCCCTCATTTACTATCCTTCTGTAAGGGTGGAAGGGATAGAAATGCGTTGTCGACAGTTTGCATTTGCTCGTACCTTATTCACCATAAGCGTCGCAACGCTCGCCGTCTCTTGCAGGGGCGTTCAATTTTTTGCGGCTCTATTCAATTGTTCTACTGTGTGTGTAGCAAAGGAGAATAGCCATGACTGACAGCATGACATCCACCAGCGATTGGCTTAAAAACCTTCAGGAGGAGTACCGGCGTTTTCTCGGAGAGAGCCCGCTATACACGGCAATAGCTGGGGCTTCTTCCCCCGCTGATTTCCAATGGATTCGGCAGTTGTATTATTTGTCCTCCGACTTTACTGCCGCAGTGGCGTTACGCTATGGCAGTTGCCAGGACCCGCGTTTTCGAGATGCTTTCGGCGAGCATGCGGCTGAAGAAACGACGCATCCTGCAGACTTGGCCGAGTGGATGCGCGAGTTTGGATTTCTGGCGGCCGGAGAAGAGCCTACTTCGGTTCCACCTTCAGTGGAAACGCTGGCTTTGGGGTCATATCTTATTCGCGTCGTTATGCGCGAGCCGATTCCTCACCAGGTTCTTACGCTTAACTTGCTGGCGGAGGGAGCTGCATGTGACTTCTACGCGGCTGTAAGTCCAAAGCTCACCGAGCTGGGATTGGCTCCCAAGGGATATTGGGCAGCTCACGTAAAAGCAGATACAAGACATGAAATGCTGGGCCTTGACATGATTCCGCAATGTGATCCCGATTCGCCCTGCGGCAGGTCATATGCCCGAGCGCTTTGGACGGCGTCAAGGTTTTTCAGGATGGCATTTGATTCCTGGAGCGGTAGCGAGACAGCACAAACGCTGAGCCGGCCATTTCAGATTTATTGACGTGAGTCGCTTGCTTGAACGTGCTGCCTTCTTCCGGGTCGGTTTGAATCTTCGCCCACAAACGGACTGGGACAGCTTCTCTTTTGGCGAAGGTAAATAGAAATATCGGGCGAACCGGCAATCGCTTGGTAGAACAAGAAAAAGGAAATTCCCGGTAGCACGGCTGCTCTGTTTGCCTTTGCCCTGTTCTTTGTCCGCCTCCCTTGCCGGGTCTTTTCTTGCCTTACTGTACTATTTGCAGTCTCCATTTTCGGCTTCCGGTACGGCGAGGAACGTGATGCTCGCCGGCGGCAGATCAACATTTCCTTTTTTTACCTCGTCGCCCCGGAAGCTCGGCAGCTCATCATCGGCATCCAGTTTGAGCTCATTTCCATTCAGCTCGACATAAGTACTATCCAGCTTGCGGCTTGTCAGCGTATACCGTTGTGAAGCCAACGGTAGCTCAATGGAGGCGGGTCGGATTCGGCTGTTGTTGATCGCTAGAATTGTGACCCCGCCAGGATGTCCCGGCAGACAATGCGCATAGAGCTTCAGGTCAGGCGAGGAGCGTCCGGCGTCCAGTACTTGGGCGCCCATGAGTGTGCGCCATAGCAAGGCGGCCCAGTAATTAGGGCGCGGGCTAAAGGTATCTTGATCGAGTAGCCCATAGTCGCTCGCGGCGAGCGCGTTGTGAAAGATGACCTTTACGTCGCTTCTGGCAAGCCGGCCAAGCTGATCGAGATAGCGAAAGCTGTCCAGGAAAGTGGAAGCCCAAGGGCGGCCACCGCATGCTGCATTCGCTGTCTGGGTAATCCAGACGGGCTTGCGTGGCTCATAACGATCGCGGAGACGCAAATAAAAAGCATGGATTTGATCGGGGCGTGTCAACCATTCGTCTGTTAACGCATCTTTCTCTGCCGTCTCAGTACTTTGGCTGAACGATTCGCATCTGAGGGAAGCAGCAGGGTAGGAGTGATACGAGAAGATATCGAACCGTGGGGGAGCGAGCGCGGCGAAAATGTCAATGGTGGTGATCGAGGGCCTGCTGGTAACGGTTATCGGGAGCGCATCACCTTCCCCTACTGTTCCAGGACCGGCAATGCGCATGCCCGGCACCTCAGCCTTGATAAATCTTCGAAATATGGCGAAATCGCGTGCGTAGTTTGAAACACTATAACCAAAAGGAGCGCCTTCTTCAGATGGCAGGTTTGGTTCGTTGACGAACTCCACCGCGACAATTTCCCCGCCGATGGATTTCGTGTAGTTGATAAGATTCTGGGCCTGATCGGTTGTCCAGACGCCAGCATCGTTGCGCACGCCCGGGCTGAAGGCGAAGGATGTAACAAGTTTTCCGTCCACTTTCCCCACGAAGTCCACCACGTCCTGCCATTCGCCACGTGTCAGAACGCTGGTAAACCCTTTAGGCGGAGCCGTTGGCGCAGGGGTGTCTGAATCATGGAAATAAACCGAATTGGCGGATGTACCACTCACGCGTATATAGGTCGGGCCAAGTGCGGCTGCAAGTTTGCGCAGGCGCGGGTCAGCCAGGTTGATCGGCCGCCAGGACTCAGGCATTTTACCCCGGAGTGCCTGCGGTGCCGCGCCATGCGAATCCGGTGCAGCTCCAGCGGAGCCGGAGCCTGGATTGGTCGGACTTTTCTCGTCGTAGGACTTCCCCGAATCGCCGACTACCCGCGCCATCTCCACATTAAATGACTGGTAGCGAGCGTCAACCGTACTCACGGCTGGCATGGCGGCAGGTGTGAGCGAGAGTGACTGGGCAACCGATATGTTTGCGAATGTGCATGCAACAGCAACGGTTATCCACGATGTCTTCATTACCCATCACCTCGCGCTATTCAAAGGGTCCTAGTACTAAACTTAGCATTAATTATTCTACGTGATGGGCGAGTAGGTGGAGTATGTTGCATTTGCTACTCGTCACCGGTTTTATTTCAAAAAAGGAGTATGACCCATGCAATTCAAACAAAAAATTTCGCCTTCCCTGTGGTTTGATAACAACGCCGAGGAGGCGGTCGATTTCTACATATCCGTTTTCAAAAATTCCAGAATCAGCAAAGTCATCCGCTATGGGAAGGCCGGACCCGGTCCAGAGGGAACGGTCCTGACAATTTCATTTGAGCTCGATGGCACTGAATTTGCTGCGATAAATGGCGGTCCGCATTTTACGCTCTCGCCGGCAATATCCTTCGTAGTGAAATGCACGACTCAGGATGAAATAGATTATTACTGGGAAAGGCTCTCCGCCGGAGGCCATCAGGATCAGTGCGGCTGGGTCACGGACAAATTCGGCGTATCGTGGCAAATAGAGCCAACAATCCTGTTCGACATGTTGGCCGACCCTGATCCCGTGAAATCTCAGCGGGTGATGGAAGCGATGCTCAAGATGCGCAAGATTGACATTGAAGCATTGCAGCGGGCGTACGCGCAGACGACTTAACGTGACAACTACGGGATAACTACGGGATAACGATACGCCCGCTGTTTGAGTTGTGTAGCTGCGATCGGAGATCGGCTGATGAGCGGTTGACGGGAAGTTAAGGGACCGCATTGGGTGTATATTGGGTAAATGATCCGATCAGGTACGATAGAGATTACACCCGAGATTCACGCGCTGATCGCCCGTGTTGATGAATTCAGGCGGGCGTGGCGAGCAATGGGTGAGCTTCCGGCCCGGAAGCGCTTGTCTCTTCGGCGGGCTGCCATGGTTGAGAGCGTTGGCTCGTCAATGCGCATTGAAGGCAGCGCGATAACCGATCCTGCGGTCGAACAGGTGTTGTCACGCTTATCTATGAGTCCTGAGGGGTCCTTCTCTACGAAGGATGAGCAGGAGGCGGCCGGGTATGCACAGCTGATGGAGAAAATATTCTCCTCATGGCGCGACATCCCATTCACTGCAAGCCCTATTCGCCAAATGCATCGGGATTTGTTTGCCTACAGCGAAAAAGATGCGTGGCACCGCGGCCACTATAAGACCCTGCCTTCCAGTAGCGACACTGCGGTTAATGGTGACACAAGGACTAATCCCGGGACTGGCACGCACCGGACTGGCACCGGTTTTCAGGGCACAATCTCTCTGGAGACGCCACGCCTTGTGTCCGAACTGATGGGATGGTTGAAGGATGAGCAGGCAGCAAGGCGGCTACACTCGTTAATCATTATCGCATTGTGGGTAGTGATGTTTCTCAAGATTCATCCGTTTCAGGACGGGAACGGTTCGTTGTCGCGGATACTGACCACTTTGTTGCTTCTTCAGTCGGATTACGCATATGTCGAGTACAGCTCTCTCGAAAGCGTTATCGAGCAGAACAAGGAGGCCTACCATCTCGCGTTGAGGCAAACGCAGGAGACAATCGAAACGGATTCGCCCAATTGGCAGCCATGGCTGGTATTCTTCCTGCGGTCTTTGGCCCAGCAGGTAACCCGGTTGGAGCAGAAAATAGGGCCCAGCGCCGAGTTGAGGGATTGAAGGGGATTAAGGGGATTAAGTCACTTTAGAGGCTCAGCTAGAGGGTCGGCACGCGAATCTCCTCCAGAACGTCGGTGCAGGAGAGTTTACTGTCGTGGGTAATCCCGATCGAGTTCATCCAGAACTTCGTAAACGAAGCGTTCGAGACCCGCCGAAGTCGAATGTCGTGGGCCCGCCACATTCAGGACCTGGATCGGATGCATCTCAAGGAATTCATGGAGGGGGCCACGCCATTCATGGGAGGGATAGACGTGCAGATGCGGACGGTTTATCCGGATTGCCCACTCCTTTGTCGCAAGGGAACCGCCCGTCAGCTTCTCGGATGACGAAATAATCAGGGTAGCGTCGCTGTCGCGGACGTTCCATCGCGTGCGTTGACGATAGTGGCGCGTAGGCGTTTCGCATAAGTGATAATGCTGGGGGATCACTCCATCTTCCGCGATTCGCCCCGCGGGGCACCAGCCGCCGTGAGGAATGCCCTTGGCTATCGCCCAGTCCAGGGCGGCGCGATCAACACCGGTCTGTCCGCCCGAGACGATTTTTTGAACCATGGGAATAATCGTCGTATCAATCGCCTGCGCGCAACTCGCTTACAGAGCGACCAATCCTGCGGCGGAGGAGAGTGCGCAACGTTGCTCCATTCGCATAGCCAACCTGGGCAGCAATCAGATCAATGCTGTCGCTGCTTGTTCGCAGCAGGTGTACCGCGCGCTCGACGCGCAGATCTTGAAAATAGGAGAGTGGGGTCTTGCCCAGCACAGTCTTCAAGCGACGTGCGAGGGTTCTCTCACTGGTACCGGTTGCGCGGGCTGCTCCACCGAGTGAGAAACCCTGGGTCAGCCGATGTCGTGCCCACTGTTCAAATCGCTCGATCAGCGGATCCGTATGCATGAGGTGATCAGGAATCATGAAAGCCGCCTGCGATGGGCGTGGATCAATCACAAGATAACGCGCGGTCAATGCTGCCAGCGCCGGACTGCTGCGTCTCACCAGCCATAGCGCCAGATCGATATGTGCCAGTGCTGCCCCTGCCGTGACTAAACGGTCCGAACCCACGACCATGCGCGATTCTTCCAGCATGACGCGGGGGTAACGCTCGCGGAACAGGGGGGCTAGCCACCATGAGGTGGTGGCGCTCTGCCCGTCGAGCAGCGAAGTGTTCGCAAGAACAAAGGTTCCGGTGCAGGCGGCACTTACCAGAGCGCCCTCATCAAACCATTGCCGCACAAACTCCCCTGCATCTGACACGTCGCGTCGTTCAAGCGCCACTTGCAGCGTCTCGGGCATTTTTGTTCCAAGCGCAGGAATCAGTACGATATCCGGACGCGCAAGCTGTGCCGCCGATACCAGCGGCACTGACAGTCCCTGACTGGTGTGTACGTTGGGGCGGACGCCAACGACAGTTATCTCAAAATGGATCGAAGGAGCCCCGGCAGACTCCGCCAGATCGTTGGCGATACTGAAGGTGTCGAGAACGGTGGAGAGACCGGTGTCAAAAACTTCATCGAGTGCCATGATGTAGATGCGCATGGCAAGAATCCTACCATAATTGTCAAGCTTGCCACTTGGCAGGAATCGATATCATCATTAGAGTCTGCCTCTCGTAGTTCAACTTCAGAAAGGAGAAATCACCATGGTAAAAGTTGGTCTGTTAGTACGCTTGCAAGCCAAACCCGGGAAAGAAGCCGTTGTCGCCAGCTTCCTTGAAGGCGCCCTCACCATGGCGAACCAGGAAGCCGCCACGCCTGTCTGGTTCGCGCTGCGGCTGGGGCCATCGACTTTCGGTATCTTTGACGCCTTTGCTGACGAAGCGGGCCGCTCGGCACATTTGGCCGGCCCGATCGCTGCGGCGCTAATGGCTAATGCCGACGAGTTATTCGCCGAACCGCCGCAAATCGAAAAGGTAGATGTGCTCGCTGCCAAATTGCCCCAATAAAAACTGGAGCCAGCAGCTCGGATGAAGCATGGCGGAGTCTGAGCTGTAAATCCATTCCGCTAGCGGTTTAGCTGATATTTGAGATAAAGGGAAGTGATTCTGACCTCACGACGGCCGGCCCACTACAAACGAGAGTTATCGGAAGGATAGTGCCATGACCCGTATTGCATACCGTTTCGCCGATGTGGACGGCCTGAATGTGTTCTATCGCGAGGCCGGAGCCTCAGATGCGCCCAAGCTGCTGCTGTTGCACGGCTTCCCCAGTTCGAGCCATATGTTCCGTGACCTCATCCCCTTGTTGGCCGATCGGTTCCACATCATCGCTCCCGATTTGCCCGGGTTCGGTCTGACCGACATGCCGCCGCGAGGGGAGTTCGATTACACATTCGACAATATCGCGCGTGTGATCGACCGGTTCACCGAAGTGGTCGGCTTTGATCGCTTCGCGGTCTACGTTTTCGACTATGGCGCACCAACTGGCTTCCGATTGGCCGTGAAGCATCCGGAGCGGATCTTGGCAATCATCTCGCAGAATGGCAATGCGTATGAAGAAGGGTTGAGCGAGGGCTGGAATCCGATCCAGGCGTACTGGCAAGATCCGTCGCAGGAGAACCGGCAGGCGCTACGCACTTTACTGGCGCCGGAAACGACCCGCTGGCAGTACACCCATGGCGTGTCTGACGTCGCTTCCGTCTCTCCCGACGGCTATACGTTGGACAACTTCTATCTCGGCCGCCCGGGTGCCGACGAAATCCAGCTGGACATCTTCGGCGACTACAAGAGCAACGTCGCGCTGTATCCGACTTTCCAGGCCTATTTCCGGACGCACCAGCCTCCCTTTCTTGCAGTTTGGGGAAAGAACGATCCATTCTTCCTGCCGGCGGGAGCCGAATTGTTCAAGCGGGACATTCGTGACGCCGACATCCGGTTCTTCGATACAGGCCATTTCGCGCTGGAAACCCACGCGGATGAAATCGCGGCGGTGATCCGCAATTTCCTGGCCTCCCACATCTGAATCATACGTGCCGACAAGCTCGGCCTGTCAATTGGAAATGCTTTTATTCGCGTTGGTTACAGGCGTGTTCTGGTAGTACCTGGTTCAGCCTAAGCCGCAGTGGTGATTTCCGGCTCCACAAGTCTTGCCAGGTTGCGAAGCGAATCCTGCCAACCAAGGTAGCAAGCCTCGAGTGGAATCACATCCGGCAAGCCTTCCTGCACAATGTTCACCTCGGTTCCCACAGAGACCGGCTTGAGCGTCACGGTCACCAAGATTTCCCCAGGCAAGTTCGGATCGTCGAACTTGTCGGTGTAGCGAAGGCGTTCGTTTGGGACGAGCTCCAGGTATTTGCCGCCGAAGCCGTCGCTCTTTCCAGTCGTGAAATTGCGGAAGGACATCTTGTGGCTACCGCCGACCTTAGCCTCCAGTTGATGGACGGTGCAGGTGAAGCCATTGGGCGGAAGCCACTTCGCCACCGCATCGGGTTCAAGGAAAGCGCGGTAAACCTTCTCTGGCCGAGTGGCAAGGACGCGATGTAGGCGCACGGTATTAGGCATAATCACTTCTCCTCTCAGGTGTCCTTTATTTTGTTAACGATAACACACAATGAACCCGCTTCAAGCTCAACGAGGCGTTCTCGGATTGCAAACCAGGAGCAGACGTCGCAAGGCCGGTTAAGAACGGGACTTCGGCAAGTAGAAGTATAGTTTTCCACTTTTCGGTTTGCCATTGATAACATGTTTTATCATTCGTAACAAAACGAGATAGAGTTAGACAACTCGCGCACTCAAGCAGGAGTCACCCGATGATCCCTTCGACCGGGGCAGGAATCGGCAGGCCGTCTCCAATGCGATCAACCGGGCACGGCTCGGCTTGCCCTTGCTGGAAAACTTCTGGCAGGAACATTTTCAAATGTCGCGGTTGCGCGGCTCGAAAATATGCTCGAAGGAAGGCAGATCGGTACGGTCTGCCGTCACGTGACATTTGGGCTGCTGAACGGCGACTTCGTAGCCATTGCGGTGATTGAACGCGCGCAGGTTTTCGAGGATGTCCGGCCCGCCGGCCGAAACATTAACGATCACCCAGCCAAATTGGGAAAGCCTGTCTTCGTAACGCTCGCGCTCGATCCATGCGCCACATTCGTCTTCCCGCCATTGATCCATCTTGATGTCGGGGTTGACGCGAGCCTTTTCCCAAACTTGCTGAATCAGTTGTTCGCTGTATGGCATTGATCCTCCTTGGAGTCTTGGTGCCGCAATACTGTCGCGGCTGGTCTTCAAAATATTCTTGAGATTTCCGCTAAAACTTTTCAGTGCGGCAGCACCAACGGAAAACGTTCTCTAAAGGCGCGGTCGAACAGTGCGACGCCGCATTGGACACCAATCGTTTCTGCCGCGACGACGTAATCCGGATTCGTGAAAGAAACCTGTAGTCGCTTGCCCGTCGCTTCGCCCAGTTGTTGCAGGTGCTCGCCCACCTGGCGTTCCACCTGCTGGCTCATCACTTGCCCAAGCAGTCCCCGCCGCTCCAGCCGTACATAAAAAGCGCCTTCCGCCATGCGCGCTGCAAAAGGGGTGACCGCCTCCTTCAGCTGTTCGGTCAGGGTTTCAGGCGCGAAGGTGAAGGTTTGTTCGACCGGGATGGCGCGCCCTAGATCGGCCACCCACGGCTCGCCGTTTTCCCGCGCTGTCCGCAGCGCATCCAGGAACCGGGTTGTATCGTCAACATATCCCAGGCACACGTACTTGAACTCTGTGGGGGTGAAATCGCCGAAGCCGCGTAATTGCCGTAGAAGCCGAGATTCATGGCCCGGTCCGGCCGTCACCGTGATGATCATGTTCCAGTTTTTCACTCTTTTTTCTGCGCGCCTGCGTAATGGATGGACACACCGCTTTTTACTATATTAGTTGTTCAAGCGCGAACTGCTTCGTTTTCTGCTTCTGCGTTAACCTTCTCTCGCAATGTTCCTTACGAAAAATCGCGGATCGCCCGTTCGCTATCGGACGGATGGCAGGGAAGAACACTATTAAAAGGAAGGTGGCATGCTCACATCGCACGGAAACTCGATTACCTCCGCCTCGGCGTCGGCCTTGGAAAGTCACGTGCGGAAGCTGGCAGAAGAGATCGGCCCGCGCCATATCCTGCGCCCAGACGCCCTCGCGGCCGCACGGGACTATATCGGCGACCAATGGCGGGCTGAAGGGTATGTCGTGGAGACCCAGGAATATACGGTTCGCGATATTCTTTGCATGAACGTGATCGTCACCTTGCCGGGTATCGCTTTGCCCGATCAGGTTTTGCTGGCAGGTGCTCACTACGATACCGTCCCTCGCTCTCCCGGCGCCGATGATAATGCCAGCGGGGTGGCCGGACTACTGGAGCTGGGCCGCCGCCTGTCTGCCTGCCGGCCCAGGCGGACGATTCGCCTGGTGGCATTCGTGAATGAGGAGCCTCCTTTCTTCTACTGGTCTCAGATGGGCAGCGCAAGGTATGCTCGCGCGGCCAGGCAGCGTGGCGAGGATATCCGCGGCATGTTCTCGCTTGAAATGCTCGGCTACTATACGGATGACCGTCGAAGCCAGCGATATCCGCCCTTCTTGGGCCGCGGACGGCCGGATTGTGGAAACTTCATTGCCTTCGTAGCGAACCTGCGCTCGCGCCTGCTGCTCAAGCGGGCCTTGGCCGCCTTCCAGGCGAGTAGTGATTTTCCAGTAGAAAGCACGGCCGCCTTCGGTTGGCTGCCGGGCATAAACTGGAGCGACCACCTGAACTTCTGGCGATGCGGTTATCCGGCCCTCATGATCACTGATACAGCTTTCTTCCGTAATCCCTATTACCATTCACCCGAGGACACGCCGGAAAAGCTGGACTATCGCCGGATGGCTGCTGTGGTCGAGGGGATCGCGGGGATGCTTGCCAAGCTGGCTGATGACGAGAGTCTGTAACCTGTTTTTCTCAGGCACGGTCTCAACTCAGGCACGGTCTCAAGGGGCACGGTCTCAAGGGGCAGGGGTCTCAAAGGGACAGGGTTCAAGGAGCACGGTAACTTATCCGGTCTGACCCGTCAGGCAATCGTAACTCAGAATTATGGGTGCCCGCAGGCCAGCCTGTGAGCTTCGCGTGTGGTTTCTGGAAGGCGGTATTGGGTCGTGCATGCGAGTACCAGTTGAACAGCGGTGGGTAGACTGATCCGGTGGCCGACGGATACATAGATGGGCTTTACTCCTGTCCGAGTACGCAGCACCGCGCCGATCACTTCATCGCCATCCTGCAAGGGAACCCAGCTTCCTCTCTCGGAGGGCAGTTCAGCATGGTGCCCAATAAGACGCGTTTTGCCCACTCCTATGGTGGGGCAGTCCATCAGTATGCCGAGGTGACTGGCGATTCCGAAGCGACGTGGATGAGCTATTCCATGGCCGTCGTAGAGGATGAGATCAGGCTGCGTTTCGAGCCGCGCCAGCGCATCGAGCACGGCAGGCAGCTCGCGGAAGGCGAACAGGCCCGGAATATAGGGAAATTCCACGGGGCGTTGCGCCGTTACCGACGTGATAAGCTTGAGATCCGGGAAAGAAAGCACCGCCACCGCCGCCCGGGCGAATTTATTGTCACGGGCGAAAAAAACGTCCACCCCGGCAACGCGATGAAGCTCCCGGAGACGGTCGGATGTCTCAACCAGGGAACGCAAGCGCTGCTGAATCGCTTCCGCTTCAAGGGGAGTGACATTCCAGCTGTGCGGAGAAGTGGAGGTCATCCGGCGCTCTGACCTGAATTACCGGTTTCGTTGAGGGGGACGCGTTTATCCTTCGGTTAATCTTTCTATTGCAGGATGCTACCTCGAAATGAGGAATCCCAAGGCGGGAAACTCTTACCAAGCCGCGCTCCTGCGGATCAGTTATTGAGTTCATTGCCCCATTATGCCCCATCCAATCGCGATTGCCAGTCTGGTGGTGCTCAGTGTCTCCAGATTTCCGGAAAGTTGCCAGTTTGGCAACTCAACAGTATTGTATTGCGTTAGCGAATTTTTTTCGTCGGAACACGGATTGAAAAGAATTCTTTTTTGAATTACCCGGCTGAAAGCCATGTCTCAGGACAATATCTGATGAAGGAATAGAGCCCATGTATGACATTCGGATGAGTGCGATTTTTCTTGCGGGATTGCTGTTTCCATTTTCTGTTTTGGCCCAAGTGGATTGCATGGCACTCGCGCATTGGACCACGCTTGAAAATGGCTTGCAGATGAACCAGAAGCACGTTTTTTGCGGGGAATGGAAGGACAACCGTCCCAAGGGGTTCCATTCGCGTCCCGCTGGGGTCAATCCGGCAACCGTAAACGGTTTTACGGTACAGGATGCGCCAAATCCCGCGGGGATATATACTGGCAAATGGCTATTTAAAAATCATCCCGGCAGGGGCAAGTTTTCCACGATGTTTCCCGATGGTTGTTCAGCCGGGCAGGTGTTGAATTCTATTTCCTATGCCTCCGCAAATCCCGAGCTCAATTGTCCGGAAGGCTCCCCGAGCTGGGTAAAATGTGGCAAAAACAGGCCGGGCTCCGCATCGCAAGAAAAACTGTCGGGTTACTGCACTCATAACGGAGAGTTTTTCCTGATCGGTTTTGCTCCGCCCAAGGACAACAAAATCAACACAGCATTTCCCATTCGTCAATGAGCGCAGAGATTTTTGCCTGGCCCGGGCGTATAAATGGCAATTCTGACCATGACCTTATCGCGGCTTATCTAGCCATCGATATACAAAGAAGTCCTGAATGGGCGGAGGAATTGGTCGAAAAAACTGCCGGGGTCAAATCCGGGAAAATTGATTCGTGGGAACGCTGCGGAAATGCTTATTGCATTCGCTTGTTTCGAGATGAGGTTGAAATCGAGGAAAATTATGAAGAACAGCCGGCGAAACCAATCAGGATTCCCATTGATGATTTTGAGGCAGCGGCTGTTGCATGGCGGAAATTTATAGGCCAGCCCAGAAATAAATGAAAAAATAAGATATGGGCCAAAGCTGCACAGGATTCCGGCGCGGGACCAACCCCAAGCGAAGCCAACTCTGGCGAAGCATTAAGCCGCATGCTGATCCCTCAACATGCACTATCAGCGGTCCCGTGGTTCCAGTTGGAGGCGGCAATTCCTAAAATGCTCGTTCCTGCTGTTCCCTAATGTTCCCTTTGCCAGATCAGTTCCCCGTCCTTGTAAACTTCCTTGACCCGGTGGAAAGGCACCTCATGGATCACGCCGCCGCGGTTTGCGACATGAAAGAAAAAATGGTCACCCTGAGTAAGGTACACCTGGTTTAACGGGACCTTGTAGATTCTTTGTTCCACGCGGTCGTAGTAGCCGATCTGGAATTCACCTTTTCCAAATAAAGGATCCCATCGGATGCGGTTGAGTAACTGCTGTATGGTAATCATTCGCTTTTTTTTCCAAAACCGGAGGGGCTGCTGCATAAATCCAGGTCACGGATAGTGCAGGTGCCACCGCGTATAAATCGTACAGGTGCAAATGGTAGTGAGAGGGTAAGAGCCTGTTGCGGCTTACTGCTGTTTCCACACGGACGGTCCGAGCAGGGAAGCCGTGCTGTACAAATAAGTTTAGCTGCACAAATGGCGAATAAAGGCTTCATGCGGGAAATCGACGGTTCCTATGGCGAAGGTGGAGGGCAGTTGCTGCGCACATCTGTAGCGCTTGCTGCAATCACCGGCCAGCCCGTCCGCCTGTACAACATACGCGCCAAGCGTTCAAACCCGGGACTTGCACCCCAGCACCTTGCGGCCGTCAAGGCAGTCGCGGCGCTTTGCAGCGCCGAGGTGAAGGGGCTGGCGGTGCGGTCGCGCGAGATCTTTTTCCGGCCGGGCCCTCCGCGGGGTGGCAGGTTTGATTTTTCGGTTGGAACTGCAGGCAGTATTACACTGGTGCTTCAAGCGGTGCTGCCGGTGGCTGCAGCTTGCGCAGAACCTTCGCAAATAACGATTAGCGGAGGTACGGATGTGCGCGCTGCTCCGCCATTGGATTACTTCCGTCATGTACTGTTGCCGTTGCTCTCGCATGTGGGCATAAAGGCAAAGATTGAGGTGCAGTGCCGGGGATATTACCCGCGTGCCGGCGGACAGATTACCGTGGACGTTGAACCCTCGCACACCTTGCAATCATTGGTAATGGTTGAGCCAGGAAGCCTGGCTCGAATTTACGGGTTTGCACACATCGCAAACCTTCCTGCCCATATCGTCGATCGCATGACCGCGTCAGCTTTGGCTGAACTTTCCGCTTTCCCTGCACCGGCGATCGACAGAACGGTGCTCAGCGGGGAGAGGGCGGTTGGCAGCGGCGGCGCGATTGTGCTGGTAGCCGAGGAAGGTTCGACTCGCCTGGGCGCTTCTGCCGTAGCGCAGAGAGGCGTCCCGGCAGAACGGCTGGGGTCCGAGGCCGGGCAGTTATTGCGCGAGGAAATCAGCTCCGGGGCGACTCTGGATAGGCATGCTGCTGATCAGGTACTTATCTATCTGGCCCTGGCTGCCGGCACCTCCAGCTTCCTTGCAAGAACTCTGTCATTGCATGCCACGAGCACAATGTGGCTATTGGAGCAGTTTCTTCCGGTTCATTTTCGTACTTCGCAGGCAGGGCGCCTGGTACGGGTAGACGTAGGCCAATGGCCAATAAGCGGTTGATACCTGCATTCGGTTAATACCCTCCGGTTACCGATCCTTTAGCCGCGCAGATTGCTCACATGCCAATCGGCTATTTCCCTATTTCCGCGGGTACGGTAGCGCACGGAAATGCTCAGGTGGGTAGCAATATGCTTGAACCTTCCCTTCCACTAGTGGGGGAGATCGCCCATTACACATATACGCCGTGATATGTTGCCAATCGATTCTCGCTGTTGTTGCACAAATCATCGTTCGAAACTTTCCATGCACAATCGGAAACATCTCGGATACACACTTTTGGTGCCCTTGCTCCTTTTTGGTTCCGCTTCTTGCACTTCACTCGCGCAATTGCAAAGTGGATCAGCGGAAGGGGGGAATTATTCCCTTACAGCCTTGTATGACGGAACACTGGCGTCGAGAAAGCAAGCCGCGAAATCGCTGGATATCCAGGCAACAAACATGTGCGCCTCAGGAAAGTACGAACTCCTCTCTGAAGAGACCGTTTCGAGATTTAACCAATTTGGTGAAGGGACATACTCTCGCCTGACATGGACGATAGAATGCGAACCGGTAAGTGAGGAAGCCGCCAGCGAACCGAAAGAAGTCCCAACCCCACGATAACCAGGATAGTAGCGGAGCGTTGAAAAGCGCCGTTCTCACCTGAGCCAGTCCCCCCTTTCCCTTGTATCTCGCTTCTTCATCCCGCCTTCCTCGTGCGGTAGCGCACTGAACGTGTTTAGGATCATGGGATATTGTTTTTCCACAGCAATGTTGCTGAACAGCTTAAAGACGAGCCGAGCCACTATGAACAATCTTTCGACATCCAGAAGAGCAGCGTCTAACCACGGATTGGCGCCCATCTGCCTCACGGCTATCACTGCAGGATTGATATGGGTTTTTTCGGCTTTTAATGCTGCTCAGGCTCAGGATATGCGGGGCTCGGCGATATCAGGCGAAGCGGCAATTCCGCAAGGCAAACAGGCAGAAAATTCGGGTATCCGGCAGCAACGAATCAGGGGAAATCAAATTGAGAATCGCGGGGTGGAAATAAAGAGCCCGCGAGGCTCCCATATTAAACAGGAAGTCGATCAGGGCGAGAAGGCTGCTCCCCACCCATTCACTGATCGGGAACAGCCAATTCAGCGGAAGATCCCCAGGGCTCTGGCCTGATGCTCGCAATCGATTACCGTCATTAACCGCATATTCGCCCATTTGGGCGATATGCGGTGCATCCTCCGGAAGCGAGGCAACGCCAAGGGTTGAAGTCGCTCGTATCGAAGCTGTCAAAGCTGCCAAAGCTGCCAAAGCGGGTTTATCTGGCGTATGACTTCGCTCTTGATGAACGCGACGAGTACGCTTCCGCTATACCCATCCTCCTATCCACGAATATGTAGAGAACGGATTCGTGGTTCATTTCGCCCGGTTCGTTCTATCGGATATATTTAAAACCAAGACTTCGGTCGGGCAGACGCAAACTTGGCCGGTCTTGCTGATGTGCGGCACGCAAATTCTCTGTTAGCACTGACTCGAGTTCAGGTCCAAGTGCTCAGTGATATGACGTACATACCGTTTAACGGGCTTTCACTATGATTAGCAAGAATCCATTCTAGGGGGAGAAGCGTACCGGCTGCGCCAATGGCAAAAAAGGAGAGCCATATGAGTCTCAAGCAGATCTGGATTATGGTTAAGGATACCTTCGCTTCCTGGCTCGACGATTACGCCCCGAGCATGGGAGCCGCGCTTGCATACTATACGATGTTCTCCATAGCGCCACTTTTATTGATCGTCATCTCCACCGCGGGACTCATCTTTGGCGAGGAGGCAGTCCGCGGGGAGATTTTCGACCAGTTCCGGGGTTTGATGGGCGATCAGGGCGCCCAGGCAATACAAACATTGCTCGCCAGCGTTAGCCAGTCGGAAGCGGGAGCCGCCGGAACGGTAATCGGAGCCGTTTTAGTAGTGATTGGCGCAACAACCGTATTAGGCGAGCTTCAGGATGCCTTTGACCGTATTTGGCGCGTGCCGAGCAAGGAAAAAAAGGGAAGCAGCATATGGAGGTGGATCCGTACCCGACTGCTTTCGATCGGAATCATATTGGGGATCGGGTTCCTGCTAATCGTCTCACTCATATTCAGCGCGGCCATGGCTGCACTTGGAAAGTGGTGGGCGCCCCGGTTTTCAGATCTGGAGGTGCTTGCCACAGCGATCAACTTCATTGTCAGTTTTGCGCTTCTGTCTGCCGTGTTCGCCATGCTTTACAAATTGATGCCTCGAGTCGAAATTGGTTGGGGCGATGTCTGGGCCGGCGCAATCGTCACTGCACTGCTCTTTTCCGTTGGCAAGCTTCTGATCGGACTATACATCGGAAAGAGCGCTATCGGCTCGGGCTTTGGCGCGGCTGGCTCCCTGGTGGTCTTGCTGGTGTGGGTTTACTATTCTGCACAAATTGTGCTTCTGGGAGCCGAGTTCACACGGGTGTATTCTCAAACCCGTGGTTCGCGCAAAGGTCTGCTCGCCTTTGAAGAAGGAACCGAAACATTACCAACGAAAAGCCATATGACGGCGGCTGGCGATGCGATGAGCGGATCAACGAGATGGCCAGGCAAATAACCGACCGCTTAATCACTTTAGCAATGCTCGATGCTTCGCTCGCTGCGGGGCGGGGGAAGGAAAACCTGAGTCTCGACTCCATTCGGTATAAACCGCAGTTTGCTGAAAGGAATCGCTTTGTCCACCTCCGCCCAATCCAGTGCTCGTACGACATCGGCTGTTTTTTCTTCGCCGGAGCAGTGGATGAGGGCGTCGATGATCATTTATGGAAAAGCACGCTATTCATTCCGCTGCCAGGATTTTCTGTCTCGGCCTCAGTTGCTTGACTAAGTCCGCGGCTTTTTTCCCGGCCAGAAATGCGTGATCGGAGTTGTAGTATTCCCATTCGCTATAACGCCCGGAAAGGATGATATCCTGCTGCAGGAGCCATTTTTTGGCAGTTTCCACGCTGCGGGCTCGCTCATGGTCATACACCACATATGCGTACGGCATATCTACGAGATTCGCTGTAAGCAACTTGTCTTCCCGCGTCAGCAGACCCACCCTTATGCAGTCTTCAACGCATCGATCAATCAGTTTCTGCCCATCAACAGGGAGCGGCTTGGCCGGCGAATAGGATATCTCGCAGGTCAGGCCGAATCCTCCGGGCGGATTGCAGAATGGGCTGGCGTTCCCCTGGAGAAAGATCCGGTGGAATATCGTGTCCTCGGGATAATAAATCCAGTGCTTGTCGGATATGTTTTCGCGTCCGATGCCAAGATTCACGCACCGAACGGAAACATGGCGAAGCGCGGCAGCGGCGTCCTTCACCGCTTGCGGAGCCTCATCGCCGATCCTGCGGATCAGCTCTGGCAGCGGCATCGTGCTGATCAGGTGGTCATAACGAAAGCGGCGGCCGTCGCGGAGGGCGATCAGATGCCGATCGGGCGATATTTTTACCACGTCCGCGTTGAGCTCTACGGACCCTTTGATATGCGGGACAAAACCGGACATCATTGCCTGGAAGCCCCCTCGGAGAGGATAGCCGAAGCGCGCGTTGGGGCCCATTGGTTTGGCAACCGGCTGCAGCGCTCCATCGATGATTTCTTCCAGATCAGGCAGGGGCACGCGGCCGCCTAGCCAGGACGTTTCCATTTCTGTGAGGGGAACAGTCCAGAGTTTCCGGTTGTAGGGTATCGCAAAGTGCTTGGCAATTCCTGAACCCCAAACCCTGTAAATGAAGTCCTCGAAATTTTCGGATCTGCTCGAGCCCCTCGATTGTTCTTGATGTACGGCGGTTTTATCGGAATCAGGCACTGACCCGTCCGCGCAGCAGTCGGATAAGGTTGTAGCCGCGCCGTCGGTAATCGGACACTCCCCCGATGCTTGCGCGGAAGCCGGTTTCTTCAGTAATCCGTAGCGCGATTCTATGGCTCCAACGATGCACTCCTTGATCACATCCGCTGGCAGGCCATAAAGGGCGCCCTGGAACGGATAGCGGGTATGGACCCCCTTGCTGTATACCCAGGCCTCCCGGTTTTGCCAGTGAACATTATTGCCGAGAAGGATCTTGTAAAGCTTCTGGACGTAGTCGTCATTTGAAAACATGATGTGGCCGGCGTGATCGAAGGTAAAACCGTTGTCTTCAATCGAACGGCACCATCCTCCGACTGCGGAATTTTTGTCCAGCAAAAGCGTATCCTTATCGAGATGATATGCGGCGCTTAATCCGGTGGGCCCGGCGCCGATAACGACGCATTGCTTATATTCCGACGGCGGCGATTGAGGTTCGGCACGCATGAGTGCGCTCGCCTGGGATCTCGACTGCGGCTGACTCAGGGATTCCTCTTTTTGGGCGCTTGCGTGCTGCATCAAGTCGTGCATTTTCTCTGCGGTTGTATTCCATGATGTCTCCGAAATCATCAGTCGCATCCTGGCCGCGCTCTGCTTATGATCTTCCGGCGTAGTCAATAAAGCGTCTTCGCACGCTTTTATGAAAGCCTGGGGTGTGGCTGCGATTGCCACGACTTCCCCATAAAGATCTACCACGTCTGTAACCGGTGTACTTACGATCGGGAGCTCCGCCGCCATGTACTCAAGGGTTTTTGTGGGGCTTATAAAACGGGTTGATTCATTCAATGCAAATGGGAGCAGGCAAACATTCCACCCGGCCAGAAAATGCGGCAGGGCTTTGTAGGGCTGTTGCCCGAGATAATGGATGTTGTGGCGGTGAGGCAAGGAGGCGGGATCAATTTTTACAACCGGCCCCACCATGACGATCTGCCAGTTCGGATGGGCATCCGCAATTTTAGCGATCAGGTCCGTATCGATGCGCTCATCTATAACCCCATAATAGCCAAGCCTGGGTCCGGGAATATCATCGTGCGCCGGGTGCCGATTATTTCGGTCGCGTGCCTGTTCGAAGTGCACGACATCGACGCTGCTGGGAAAACAATGTACGTTATGGTGGCGTTCGCGCTTGGCGCGATAGAGGCTTGGACCTCCGGTAAACACAAGATCGGCAACCTTGTAGAGCGCGTTTTCACGCTGCAGCATCTGCTTGGGGGGGTTCTTGAAGCTGGCAAGCTCATCCATGCAATCGTATATGACCAGGGAAGGATCAAGCTCCTGCAGCAGGGGCAGCGCCATGGGCGTGTAAAACCATGCCACGTGCCCTTCGTCCATATTGACGAACTGACGCATGAGCTTAATGAGGTGAGGCAACTGCTCATCATGGAAGCCGGTTGCCGCGACTGGAGTATGCGGCTTGAGCACAGTTATGTTGGGAGCGGGCATCGCCGTCTCGAGAAAACTGTCATGCTCATGAAACATTGGCTCCTCAATGAAAACAATCTTGTAATATTCCGCCAGTCTCGACAGCAGGTGTTGGGGACGCTGGTATACGAAATCCCAGCGGAGGTGTGAGAAAACAATAATTGTCTGCATTGGAGCTCCTTCAGTGATGGGGGGGGCTTGAGTTGAAAAAGAAAGCGAAACGTGCTGGATGAGCCGCTGCGCATCGCGCAGGCCCATAGCATAAGTTTCGGAAATGACCCGCCGATAACGTTTTTCTTCTTTCTCTTTAAGGTTCACTTCCCATAAGCCGCTCTTGTGCCATCGATGGGGTTCCTCCCAGTCAGGCCGATCGACTATGGGGTAGATGCATACACCACGCAAATCGACGCCAAGTTGCTGTGCCAGCGCAACTTGCTGGGCCACATCTTTGATCCATGCACCCCTGCCACTACCGACATGGCTCGTTTCAGACAACAGGATGGGTCGGCGGTAGCGCTGGTAGACCTCGTTCAGGAGAGTGTAGAGCGGCGCCCTCCGCGGATGATCCAGATGCCACCAGAGGCTGTCGCCCTGGATTTCCCACTGGTTGCTGTGATAATAATTGATTCCCATCAGGTCGAGAAAATGAGGTTTCCCGCCCAATTCCGGCTCGATCTTGCCGCTGAGCATGTCCCAGGCGGAAAATTGGCATTCCCGGTAGGAAACCGCGCTTTCATCCAGTTCAGGCCGTTCAGGATTCCCCACGACATGGATCAGGGGATCGCAATGGAGAATGCGCGCCGACGGATTGATTTGCCAGATTGCCTGGCAACCCTTCAGCGCCGCGCGCACGAGCTGGCGCTTAAGTTCGTTACCCCCGTCGTTCCTCAGGTCCGAGCACATGAACCGGTTTTTCGCGAACTCCCAGCTTGTGAACGAAATTTCGTTCATGGGCGTATAAACTGAAGCGCATTCGCCGTGGGAAAACGATTCAAGAAAGTGCACCGCGCGGCGGCAATAGCGGTAAAACCGGTCGATGAACGCGGGAGAATAAACATCGATATCATCAGGCCAGCCATAATGGCAGAGCGTCCAGATCACCTGTAACCCGAGCTTCCGGGCCGCCTCCGCGCGCGGCTCGACGGATGAAAAGTCGAAGCGTCCATTCTTTTCGACCGATCGCCAGCCAACACTTTCTCTTACTGTGCTGATGCCGAACTCCTTCAGCAGCAGATAATCGTCGTAGGCCTGATCAGTATGGCGCGTCGCGTCGTTCATGCAGAGGGGCCGGCCGGTGTGACTAATGTGGTCCGCTCCCTCATAGCCTGCCTGCCAGTAAGATAAAAAGACTTTCTTATATGCGGTCATGGTAGGTTCCGTTAGTAGAGCTCGGCGGCTGTAGCCTGCCGGGTGCCTCGCCATCATCGCCATTTTTAATCCATTGAACTGTGCGTTAACGTACATACGTGAGTCATGCCTGACTATCGCTTAAATTGAGCGGACGTGGCAATGACGGAGGTGGGAAAGGGCTCGCACGAGTGTTACTGGCACTCACGGGATGGAAACGGGTATCGCGTATTTGAGCTCTTGCCAGCACACCCATACTCTGCAATATTCTCCACGCGCAAGACCGGGCATTGAAGAGCAGGCTGACTGAACATAATCCCTTCGAGCCTTACGCGCTGTTCATATTTATCGGACGGAAGGCTTGGGCCCCGATTGATGAAGGGATCTGCAGGCTGGGCGAAATGGCAGCGATACGTGAACATCCGATTCCCATGGGGGGTTCGACGCCGCTGTACATTTTTAAACGGAGAGCCGGTCAGTCTGGCTAGCCTTTTTTAGCGGGGACGAGGCAAGGGAGTGACTACGGTAGCTCCTGGGGGCACGGTTTGTCCGGGCAGTCTGGACGCTTCATACGGGCTGATTCTGCCATCCCGGTCAATATCTGCTGCGTCTTCCTGGGCCCGATCCAGTTTATCCTGCACGACGTCCCGGCCTCCCGAAGAGCCGGGATAGACCGTCGAGCCAGTGCCTGGATAATTGGGAGGTGAACCAACACCCTGCTGTCCCGGCACAGGTTGCCCGATGATATTGCTTCGGCCTTGCGGAGGCTGCCCGATGATCGGCTGCCTAGTCTGGCCGCCTGGTAGCTGGGCCAGATGTACCCTTGTGCTTCCGGCGGAAGCCACCTGGGCATAGCCCACATCCGTTCCAAGAACGATCAAAGTTACGACGACTGCATACACGTGAGGCGAAGATGAGGATAGCGTCATGATGACTCCAGCCGGGTCTCAAACACAAAATTCAGAAAATTCATCAAACCAGTTCAATCTTACCTTCGTGGTCTGTGGTTTTTCAGTTCGCCATCGCACTTTTCGGCCTCTGGACGGGAAAAAACACCAGTGGGTATTTCGACTAGCAGAAGCTTTTTAATGCACTGATGGCCTCATACAGGAGGGGTTGAGTGGCTGCCGCGACCACCCGGCCACCGGAATTCAAACCGAGCGATTTTCCTTCCCAATCGGTCATACATCCTCCAGCTCCAAGAACGATAGGGACGATCGGCAGATAATCGTACGGTTCGAGGTCATCTTCAATGACAAGATCACAGTATCCGGAAGCGAGTAACCCGTATGCATAGCAGTCGCAAGAAGAATGTGAGGCTGCTGTTTGTCTGATGAAACTGTAAAGCTTCTCTCCCTGCCCGGTGCGTAAAAAATCGGGCAGTTCAATATAAAGTCGCGCCTGGTCCAGGGTTTTACATCCGGCAACCGCCGCGGGGCCGCTGCGGGGGCCATTAAAAAAAACGGTGTGTTTGCCATCCCCGGCCCAACGTTCCCCCATCACTGGTATGTCGATCAGCCCGACGAAAGCCTGATCGGCATGCAGCAGGCCAATCAGGGTGCCGAAGAGGGGGTTGCCCAGGACGAGACTTGTTGTTCCATCGATAGGGTCAAGGACCCAGCTGTTTGTACCTGATATCCTGCCATATTCTTCCCCGATAATACCGTGGTCAGGAAATCGTTCACGGATCAATCGGCGGAGTTCACTTTCAACCTTTTGATCTACGGTGGTTACGATGCTTTCATCAGTCTTACGGGCGATATCGAAGGGCGTACGAAAGTAGCGAAGCGTCAGGGAACGGGCGTGGTCTGCCAAGTGGTGTGAAAACGTTAACGCTTCCTCTGCACTCAGAGGATCTTCCACTTTGTACCTTGCGAGGACGGGGGATAATACTCAATAGCAAGGCGGGACGAACAGATGATGCTATCTTGCATCACGGACAGGCGATGGAAGCACGGCGTCGCGCAACACCTTTTCCGCAAACTTTCGCGGTTTTTGGTGGTAGATTTTTTCTCCCAGCTTGAGCGCGTGGTTTTGCAGCTCGATCCGTTTTTGTTCGATCAGCGCATGCACTGACTTTACAGCGGCGTTCATAGATGAGTAGTTCTCCCTGGACGTCTCCTGCGATAGCGTTACCAGTTCATGGTCATTACCCAGCAATTCGCCGAGCCTGTCAGCCCGCTTCAGAACCTTTGAAATACGGTCGGAATCTGCTACGG
Source organism: uncultured beta proteobacterium (assembly GCA_963786735.1). Lineage (GTDB taxonomy): Bacteria > Pseudomonadota > Gammaproteobacteria > Burkholderiales > Nitrosomonadaceae > Nitrosospira. Next base: position 177,241 of record CAWBAF010000024.1, on the reverse strand, counting down.
TGAGACCGTCGATCGCATTGAAGAGGTACTTGATCTGTTTCCGGAACTCATGGAGCGCCTCGGTTGTCCTTGCAGTTCTCGCCTCTACGAATGCGTCTTGTCCTTGCCTATAGATGCGTTTCAGGCCGGCATGTGCGGCTCGAGAATCAATGGTCGCAAAATGTTCCTTTTTTGCCAGCGAAAGACATTTTTCGAGCAGGCGGCTACAGCTTTGCAATTCCTCCGATTTGGCGGGCGTCTTCAAATGAAGGTTGCGCCGTGCGGCCGCCAGGTTTGAATGCAGTTTTTTTTCGAGGGGCGCGAGCTTCACGCCTTCCAATTCCTTGTCAAACTGATCGCAAATGGAATCAAGGGCATCGATCAAGGATCGCGCGTCTCGAATCGGGGATAAAACGCGCCCTGCGTCTCGTAGCCGCGCATTTTCCTTGCGGTAAACCGCGTCGCGCATACCGGGGCGCAACAATCTCAGCTCCGCCCGCGACTTTTTCATCAATTTCCTGGCGTTATGAATGTTCTCGTCCACGATGGGCTGTGTGGGAGCCAATTGCTCCAGCGCTTCGTCAATCGTCTGATGCAGAAATCCGTAAATTGGGTTAACTGGCTCAACTGTGAGTGCTTGCGTCTTCATTTGCTGTCCTCCCGCTCAACACGTTGCTCGGCTGCCCTTAATGCATTCTCCGCCTCTTCCGGCCCCCCGCGCCTGAGAGGCTTGTATTCGCGTCCCTGTATCCGATTGTACGAGACGAAGAAATGCTCGATTTCCGTTACCCATGAATCCGGCAGATCATCAAGACTGCAAAATAATGCGGGGTTTGCTGGGGTGACTGGAACAGCAAGAAGCCGGTCATTACGTATCGTTTTTCCCTTTTCCGTCTGATCTGCGCAGATCGTGCCGATCAATTTCGCGGCTACAAGGCACCCTGGAAAGCTCGATGCATCCGCTATTAAAAGGACGTCCAGCGGATCGCCGTCTTCAGCAAGCGTATTGGGTATGGAACCAAAATCGAACGGAAAAGAGGCCCCGACGGGCAGGATGCGACTCAGGCGGAAGCATTGCCCGGCCTCATCGTATTTGTATTTGTTACGACTGCCCTTGGGCGTATCAATAATGACATTGACAAGACCTGACTCCGTTCTGGACGATAAGCGATGGTAAAGTCCAGGCATAACTTCCTCCTTTATTGGTTCGGACTTGCATTTCACAGCACTATTGCCACCACCACGCTATTGCCGCCAAGCGCAAACGCGATTAGCGGGCATCAGCCGCGAGGCGAATGCCGGAAAACTGCCAACATGTTGCGGCAGGAAAAAAATTACGAAAACTAGGGCGAATGCGTTTCTGCGGAGTTATGCACGACCCTCCGCGAAGCACGTATTGATTCACCATGGATCTGCTGTTGTATTCACCAACAGCGGCATCCCATACCTCTGAGATTGGCTTGGAAGCGTTTGCTTTCGCCGGACTGTAGCCTGGATAAGCACAATAGCTCGACTGAGTCCATTCCCAGACATCGCCGTAGAGCTGAATAAGCTTATCGGAATTTTCCGCAGTGGCGCTCACGGGGTGAAAATGACCGTTTTCGGCAAAATTTCCCTGGATTTTTTGCCGGATGGCTGCATTTTCCCACTCCGCCTCGGTGGGCAACCTGAAGCCGGCCCAACGTGCATAGGCATCCGCCTCATAGTACGACACGTGGACAACGGGTAAATCACGACGGAGTGCTTGCACACCGTCCAAGGTGAATTCCTGCCACCGGTCGTCGGTTTTCCGCCAATATAACGGGTAATCGTGCTCGCGTGTCTTGCGCCAATCCCATCCCTCCGACAGCCAAACACTCGAATTCCGATACCCGCCGGCATCGACAAACGCAAGGTAATCCCCGTTGGTAACCAGGCGTGAAGCCAGCCGGTACGGTTGAATATATTGTTTATGCCGGGGCGATTCGTTGTCGTAACTGAATCCGGTTCCTGCATATCCGATTTCGGGAAGTCCTCCTTCGAAGCGAATCCAGTCCAGGATGGAAGAGGTGGTCGGGGTTTCGTCCCTGACGGACCGCTCCCTCGGAGGCTGGTAAGGTGGATTCAGGGGATTTTTTGACAGGAGATGCTTGATATCGGCGAGCATAAGTTCTTGATGCTGCTGTTCGTGATTTAGACCCAGAACGATGAGTGCGTACAGCATTTCGTCATCGGGGGGCGAATTGAGAAGGCGGTACAGGCGCTCATCCACGTTCCGGCTGTAATCCCGGGTCTCGGAAAGCGATGGTCGGGTAAATAAGCCGCGCCTGGGATCCGGATGAGTTTCTCCCTCCAAGTTGTAGGAGCTGAACATGATAAGGAACGCCGGATGAAATGGCTTGAATGCGCGTTCATATGGAGCTAAAACGAACTTTTCAAAGAACCACGTTACATGTCCCAGATGCCATTTCACCGGACTGGAATCCGGAAGTGACTGGACGCAGCAGTCTTCTGTCGATAGAGGCGCAACCAGCTCCATGGTGCGATGGCGAATACCCAGATATTCCTGCCAGAGCTCGCCCGCTCGCGCGGCCTCTAAGCTCCTTGTTTCCATATTACCCGGTATGTGCATCACGCCTTCCTCCCGCGCATTCGGTACACAAGTTGCATCTATCATGATAAATTTTCCCAGGAACTCATTCCGTTCGTTAACACACATTCGCAAGCGCTCCTTGTTAAGGTGGCTGTAATGCCCGGCTGGGCAAAACCTTGGTTGTGCGCCGATTGCCCAACAAGTGCAGGTGAAGTCAGCCGATATGGGTGGGCGACCCTTGGTCGTCGCCAGGAAGCGGTTCTTAGTCAATTGACACCTGGTTACGAACTCTTGATCCTCGTGAACAACACAGCCGTGCCTTGTTGGTCTGATAATGCGGCGGTTGCCAAGCCAGGCGCAAAGGTTCCATAAACGACCAGCAGGGAGCGATTCGATCCCGAATACACCAGGCCTGAAAGACTGCTTTTCTCATACCGGGCTGTCGATATCGACAAACTGATGAGCGATTCCGAATTTCCGCGATATATGTTCTCCCAGAGCCTGTACACCATAACGTTCCGTAGCATGATGGCCGGCGGAGATAAACGCCACGCCGGATTCCCGGGCGGCGTGAACCATTCGTTCGGAAATTTCTCCCGTAATGAATGCATCCAGGCCCAGGCCAATCGCCTCATCGAAGTAATCCTGGGCAGCGCCGGTGCACCAGGCGACACGCCGTATCGTCTTGCAATCATTACCGATGACCAAGGGTTCACGGCGCAGCACGCGTTCAATATTTGCCCCCAGCTCTTTCAGGCTTATCTCTGAAAGTGTTCCCTGGACAGCAATCCCTTGTTCACCAAAGCGACCGGTCTCGGTGAAACCCAGGCGACGGCCCAGTTGCGTATTATTGCCCAGCTCTGCGTGCGCATCCAGCGGGAGGTGATAGGCGAGCAAGCCGACGTGGTGTGACATGAGATACGAGATCCGCCGGTGTTTCATACCGGTAAGGCAAGGGTTCTCTCCACGCCAGAAATAACCGTGGTGAACCAGGACAGCATCCGTCCCAGCTGCTATCGCCGCTTCCAGGAATTCCAACGAAGCAGTGACCCCACTGATGAGCTGCCTGACTTCACTTCGGCCTTCCACTTGCAGACCATTTGGGCAATAATCATGAAACCTCGTAATGTTGAGTAGTCCATTGACATAGATTTCGAGTTCGTCTAATCGCATGGGCTTTTATCCTATTCTTAAGAAATCATTTTATTTTCTATCTCGAAATCTTAGCAATGCGCAAATTCTGGTTGTTTTTCGCACAAGCCACAACAATTATTCTCGCGATATTGTTCGTCATCTCCACCCTGCGACCGGAGCTTTTGCCCGGGCAGACGCGCAGTGGCGGTACAGCGATGGTAACCGTTAAAGAAGCGCCAAGCGAAGGAATCCACGGTGCGCCCCGTCCTGCCAGTTTTGCTGAAGCGGCGGAGAAAGCGGGGCCTGCTGTAGTGAATGTATTTACTACCAAAGAAGTGAAGGTTGCTCCTCATCCCTTCATGGATGATCCTTTCTTCCGGCGCTTCTTCGGCGATCGCCTCGAATCCGGGCCACAGAGCCGGCGCGCGTCAAGTCTCGGGTCGGGCGTGCTCGTCAGCCCCGAAGGCTATATTCTTACTAATCATCATGTGATAGAAGCGGCTGATGAAATCGAAATTGCGCTCGCCGACGGACGGAAATCCAAGGCACACGTGATCGGCTCTGATCCCGAGACTGACCTTGCCGTAGTGAAAGTCAACATGCATGCGCTGCCCGTTCCCATGACCTTTGGGCATTCCGACAAAGCCCGGGTGGGCGATATCGTGCTTGCCATCGGCAACCCTTTTGGGGTCGGCCAAACAGTCACGATGGGGATTATCAGTGCGCTCGGCCGGTCTCACCTGGGGATCAACACTTTCGAAAATTTCATCCAGACGGATGCCGCCATTAACCCGGGCAATTCTGGCGGGGCCTTGGTCGATACAGCGGGCAATCTGATAGGGGTCAATACCGCAATCGTCTCGCGCACGGGAGGCTCGCTGGGTATAGGGTTCGCGATTACCGCGAGTGTAGCGAAGCAGGTCATGGAGCAAATCGTCCAGAGCGGTGGTGTTACACGGGGCTGGATCGGCGTCGAAGTGCAAGACCTGACCCCGGAGCTGGCAGAATCATTCCAGCGGCCGAACACCAATGGCGCATTGATAGCTGGGGTACTTAAAGGCGGTCCGGCGGACCGGGCAGGAATAAAGCCGGGAGATATACTTGTGGCTGTGGATGGCAATCCGGTCGTCGATTCTTCCTCGATGCTCAACCTGATCGCCGCCTTGTCTCCCGGAAAAACCGCCTCGATTACCGTCATACGCAACGGGAGCGACAAAACAGTCAAGATAAATGCCGGCAAGCGTCCCAGACCAACGGCTCGTGAGATGTACGAAGAGCCGGATATGGAATAGTAAAAATCGGAAAAAGAACAGGTAGCCCGGCCCTTTCCCATTCTTTCCCATTGGTACTCTACGGTGCGCTAATCAAGCATTCGGGCTGAAGCCGGGGGCAAGCCCGGTCCCGATGAAATCGACCGATTCAATAAATGCCGAGGAAACGCGCTTCCCACAAAAGCATATGGTTGGCACAACGGGGGAACGTCAGCGGTCTACGCCTTCGGCATTACTTTCACCCACCTCGGGTTTATTGTCACGGGTCGGCTGGAAAGCCAACTGCGGCCTGATCGGCCTTGCAAACACGCCTGCTGCCAATATCCCCAGCTCATACAGCAGGTAAAGCGGTACCGCCAACATGAATTGCGAAACCACATCGGGGGGCGTAAAGATAGCGCCTGCCACGAAAGCGCCAACGAGGACATACCGACGTATTTCTTTTAACTTTTCAATTGAAACAATTCCCACCCGTACCAGTACGACAACGAAAATCGGTACTTCAAAAGTTATGCCAAACGCGATGAAGGTGGACAACACAAAGTCCAGATATCTGCTTATATCCGTCATGACCGCCACGCCCTCGGGCGCAAAATGCGTGATGAATTCGAACACGAGGGGTAGCGCGGCAAAATAAGCAAAGGCCATGCCGCAAATGAAGAGGAAGCTGCTGGCGAGCACAAGCGGAAGCACCAGGCGTTTTTCATGCGAATAAAGTCCAGGTGCGACAAATGCCCAAATCTGATAAAGGGTGTGCGGCAGGGTAACGATAAAAGCGGCCATCATGGCGACCTTCATAGGGACAAAAAAAGGCGTCACGACCTCAGTGGCAATCATCTGCCCACCTTGGGGGAGTTTCTCCAGGAGAGGTTGCGCGAGAAGAGAATATAGCTCCCGGGCATAATACGCGCAGGGCAGGAAACCCAGAAAGAAACCGACGAATACGCGTATCAGCCTGAAGCGCAGCTCGACAAGATGCGAAATGAAGGATTCATCGCTACTCATGCGGGGCACATCCTGGATGGAGCGAGCGGTGGGGGAGCAGTAGAGTGATTAACGTAATCCTCAGCCTGGATGAAGATATCGTCGAAAACCGGCAGGTTATTTGGTACGTTCAATTTCTTGCTGCCAACTTGGTTCCGACTGCCTGGGGATCCGGCTCTGAGTATTCCGGCGAGCTATTCGCGTTAACAGAAGCAGCAGAACTGTGCTGAACAGCATCCGTTGATTGAATGTCTGCGCCAGCGGCCGGGGTGGTTTGCGTCGAGTCGGTGGCGGCGGATTCAATTTTCGTTTCAGTTGCTACCATATCTTTCTGGAACTGACGTATTTCAGTTTGGGCAGCTTCTTCGACGGATCGTGCCGCATCTTCGACCGAAGACTTCAGTTTCTGAAGTTCTTCCAGTTCAATTTCGTGCTGAATGTCGTTTTTGACATCATTCACGTAACGTTGAGCTCGCCCAAACAGGTGCCCTAGGGTACGCGCAACACGCGGCAGCCTCTCCGGTCCCAGAACAACCAGTGCCACCATCCCTACGACGAGCATTTCTGCAAAACTGATATCAAACATTTTGTCTGAGTTGCTGGATACAGCGTGGCCTGAGGAGTATTGAAAGCCAGGGAATATCGAGAGAGGTGGAAGAGCCGAGCAGTTACAGATCCGATTGCGGGTCATTGCTCAGGCAGGCCCAAGCCGACTCAGGCCGATAATCTTGCATCCGCCTGCTTCCACCTAGCCTTCGTCCAAGTTGGACTCAGGATTTTGGCTGCGGGTTATTCTTTACGTCGGCCTCGATGGTCGGGGCGCTGGCTTGCTGACCGGATGGCGGCGTTTCCTCTTCAGCTGATTTCATGCCTTCCTTGAAGCCTTTCACTGCCCCACCCAGATCGCTGCCCAGATTACGGAGCTTCTTGGTACCGAATACCAGGATTACGACCAAAAGAACAATCAGCCAGTGCCAGATACTTAATGATCCCATTTCTCGCTCCTTATCTAGGGCCTGTTAACATTTATTTCGCACCCGTCCTCTCGGGTTGCGCACGAAAAACGCGGGGTGCCGCATTGCAAAGCTTGGCCATAGGCCCCCTATGTCCTGCGCTTCGCGCCTTGCCCTCGCCCTTTTTCGTGCAGCAACGCGGGTGCGAAATAAATGTTATCAGGCCCTAGGGTGTGGAATCATGCCGGGTAGCCGCTCGTTGCCGCCGATGACGTGTATGTGCAGGTGATAAACTTCCTGCCCCCCTACGCGCCCAGTGTTGATCACCGTACGAAAACCATCGCTGCAGCCCTGCTGCGCCGCCAACCGGGGAATCAACACCATCATTTCCCCCAGCAAACCACGGTGCTTGTCTTCGACGTCGGCCAGTGAGCCTATATGAATCTTGGGAATCAGCATGAAATGCACGGGTGCCGCAGGATGTATATCGTGAAACGCGAAAACTTCAGTATCCTCATACACTTTTTTGCTGGGAATTTCCCCGCGCGCGATTTTACAAAAAATGCAATGCTCCATCTTCACCCTTTTGTTCGCCCGGCCTTTTCCTCTATTCCCGAGACACCTTCCCGCCGGCGCAATTCGTCCAATACGTCGTGCGGCCGGAGATTATGATGCGCCAAGAGGACCAGGCAGTGGAACCACAGGTCCGCCATCTCACGCGTTATATGCAGGCTGTCCCCATCTTTCGACGCCAGCAGAACCTCCGCCGATTCTTCTGCTACTTTTTTAAGGATCTTATCTCTTCCCCCGTCCAACAATTTTGCGACATACGAGGCCGCGGGATCACCGTTTTTACGGCTTTCGATGATATCGGCCACCCGGTAGAGCACCTCAGGATCGGTCATTTACTGTAGATTTCGTCCGGGCTCTTGATTACGGGTGCATCAACCACCCACTGCCCATTTTCGAACTTGTTGAAAAAGCAAGTATGCCTCCCAGTATGACATGGTATGCCGCCAACTTGTTCCACGGTCAGCAGCAGTACATCCTCATCACAATCCAGATGAATTTCCCTTATTTTCTGCACATGGCCGGATTCCTCGCCTTTATGCCAGAGCTTCTTTCGGGAGCGCGACCAATAATATGCTTCTCCCGTTTCCACCGTGAGCTTGAGCGCCTCCCGGTTCATCCACGCAACCATCAGCACGTTTTTACTTTCAACTTCCTGCGTGACCGCCTGGACCAATCCATCATCGGACCAATTTATTTTGTTGAGCCAAATATCTGACATGGGCATGTTTGTAGATCAGGTTTCAGGAGCTACAGTCGGACTTCGATACCGTGCTGCGCCATATATTCCTTTGCTTGGCGTATGGTGTGTTCGCCGTAGTGGAAAATACTTGCTGCCAAAACCGCATCGGCATATCCATCGACAATCCCTTCCACCAGATGATGCAGATTTCCGACACCGCCGCTCGCAATCACCGGGACGTCCACCGCATCAGATACTGCACGAGTGAGTGCAAGATCAAAACCATTGCGCGTGCCATCCCTGTCCATACTGGTCAGCAGTATCTCGCCTGCGCCCAGAGATTGCATTTTTCTTGCCCACTCGATTGCGTCAAGGCCGGTGGCCCGCCGCCCTCCGTGCGTAAACACTTCCCACCCGTTTTCAGATCTCTTCGCATCTATGGCGACAACGATGCATTGCGAACCATAGTGGCGCGATGCAAGTTCCACCAGTTCAGGATTCTGCACCGCAGAAGTGTTGATGCTGACTTTGTCGGCTCCCGCGTTCAAAAGCCTGCGCACATCTTCCACCTTACGAACTCCGCCCCCCACTGTTAACGGAATGAATACCTGGGCGGCCACCTCTTCGATGATATGCAGGATCAGGTCGCGGTCATCCGAGCTGGCTGTAATATCGAGAAAAGTCAGTTCATCCGCTCCCTCGTCGTCATAACGCCGAGAAATTTCGACGGGATCCCCCGCATCCTGAAGGCCGACGAAGTTAACACCCTTGACCACGCGTCCATTCATGACGTCAAGACAGGGAATAATTCGCTTGGCAAGTCCCATCTGCTATCTATCTGTTAGCTATCTGTCGAAATCAACAATACGGTTTAGGAAAGGCCGGTTTAACACCGGAATGGTTTACAGTATAGAAAAAGCGTTGTCCCCCGTTCTGATTCTCATGCTTAAATCATCTGCGAGAGCCTGTGCCGCCTTCAAGTCGAGCGTGCCCTCGTATAGTGCCCTTCCGGTGATGGCGCCAGCAATCCCTTCCAACTCGATCTCGCAGAGCGCCTTGACATCTTCAAGGCTGGTTATGCCCCCGCTGGCAATGACGGGAATGGTTAGCGCCTTGGCCAGTTCCACGGTTGCTTCAATATTGACTCCGCTCAACATGCCATCGCGCCCGATGTCCGTGTAAATAATTGCTTCCACGCCGTAATCCTCGAATTTTTTTGCCAGATCGACGACGTCATGACCTGTGACTTTAGACCAGCCATTAACGGCCACCTTACCGTCTTTTGCATCCAATCCTACCATGATGTGACCAGGAAAGGCATTGCAGGCCTCGTGCAGAAAGCCGGGTGTTTTAACGGCTGCCGTGCCAATGATAACGTAGGAAATGCCGTCATCGAGATAGCGTTCAATGGTTTCGAGGTCGCGTATCCCACCCCCAAGCTGAGTCGGGATTTCATCCCCGATGGCGTCAACGATATCGCGAATTGCCGACTCATTTTTTGGTTTGCCTGCAAAGGCACCATTCAAGTCCACCAGGTGCAGCCGCCGTGCGCCCTGATCCAGCCAATGCCGGGCCATCGCCCCGGGGTCTTCCGAAAATACCGTAGCGTTTTCCATAACACCTTGCTTAAGACGCACGCAGTGGCCGTCTTTCAGGTCTATCGCGGGAATGATCAGCATATGAATCTGTGGAAACTTAGATGAGATTGAGCGTTAGGTTATTGGTGAGAATCTTGCGCATGGATTGCCTTACACATTCAAGCGGGATCCCAATGCACGAAGTTGCGTAACAGCATCAAACCTGATTCCTGGCTTTTTTCAGGATGAAATTGGACGGCGAAAATATTATCCGTTGCCACCGCGCAAGTAAATGCAAAAGGATACGAACTGTACGCGGCAGTGGATTCCGGACTGGCGGTTTCAACGTAGTAACTGTGAACAAAATAGAATCGCGAATCCTGCGTGATTCCCTTCCATAAAGGATGCCCGACAACCTGATGAACTTGATTCCAGCCCATGTGCGGTACTTTGAGTCTTCCTTCCTTACGCCCGGCGCCTCGGTTGGCGGCGCCTTGTTCGGCAGGCGTGACATGAAAACGCCGCACCCTGCCCGGGACGATGCTTAATCCCGTCACGTTGCCTTCCTCGCTGCTATCGAACAACATTTGCAGACCGAGGCAGATGCCGAGAAAGGGCTTGTTTGTTGCGGCATCCTCCACTGCACTGCGCAACGCAAATCTGTCCAGCTCGCGTAAACATTCTGGCATCGCGCCCTGCCCCGGAACCACCACACGGCCCGCTTGGCGCACTACTTTGGGGTCGCTAGTGACCGAAATCGATATATTGGGAGCGACATGCTCCAGTGCTTTGGAGACAGAGCGCAGGTTACCCATGCCATAGTCAACGATTGCAATATCTGTCATGGCACGCGCGAGGCAAGGCTACAGCGAACCTTTGGTCGAGGGAATCATATCTGCCGCACGTGGGTCGCTTTCTGCTGCAATGCGCAGTGCGCGGCCAAACGCCTTGAAGAGGGTCTCAGCCTGATGGTGTGCGTTGATACCGGCCAAATTGTCGATATGCAACGTGGCCATCGCGTGGTTCACGAAGCCCTGAAAAAATTCTTTGATCAAATCGACATCGAACTCGCCGATCCGCGCGCGCGAAAAATCAACATTAAAGACGAGGCCCGGGCGCCCGGAAAGATCCACCACCACTCGGGACAGGGCTTCGTCCAGGGGCACGTAGGCATGCCCGTAACGGCGCAGTCCCTTTTTGTCTCCGATTGCCTGGGCGAAAGCCTGTCCAAAGGTAATCCCGATATCTTCTACCGTGTGATGGGCATCGATATGCAAATCTCCTTTGGCATCGATCTCCAGGTCTATCATACCGTGCCGTGCCACCTGATCCATCATGTGGTCGAGAAACGGTACGCCCGTGGCCAGTACGGCTTTTCCTGTGCCATCCAGATTAACATTGAGGACTATCCGGGTTTCCGACGTATTGCGGTTGACTTGCGCCTGACGCATGAGAATTCAAAAATTCAATTGAAGTAAAAACAGGAAAGGTTTTCCGCGTCAGCGTTTAAGCGCGACTTGCAGCGCAGTTAGAAATTGCCGATTTTCGTCCGGTGTTCCAATGGTCACCCGCAGGCAATCTTTAAGCAGTGGATGTGAGCCGTCGAGATTCTTGATCAAGATACCCTGTTTTTTAAGTTTCTGAAATACCTGTCCCGCCCCATTTGCTTCAGCTACCTGGAATAAAATGAAGTTTGCATCCGTCGGAAAGGCCGCGATGCCGCCCAGCGCCGCGAGTTGTGCATTCATAATGGCCCGCTCCCGCTTGATCTCTGCGGCCTGTCGCAACAGAACCTCGAGATGCTGCAAGACCTTTGCTGCAATCAGCTGAGTTGCAATCCCGACATTATAAGGCAAGCGCAGTTTTTCCAAATGGGTTATCCATTCCGGACGAGCTGCCAGAAGCCCAAGCCTTAATCCGGCAAGCCCCAGCTTTGAAAGCGTACGCATCACCAGCAAATTGGGATAGCGAGGCAAGTCCGCCATGAAGCTTGCATCTGCAAACGCGTGATAAGCCTCATCTATTACCACGATACCGGGAGAAGCTTCAATAATACGTGAGATTGCGTTGCTGTCAAACAGGTTGCCAGTGGGGTTATTCGGATAGGCTATAAAGATCACGGCGGGCTGGCGACGTTCAATAGCCTCCAGCATTGCCTCCAGATCGAGCGAAAAGCCGGCGTTTAGCGGCACGCCGGCATAATCCATACCGGCGAAGGTTGCAATCATGCGAAACATAACGAATGCGGGTTCCACGCTCATCAGCACTGCTCCCGGTCTGGCGCATGCCAAGGCTATGATCTGTATGATCTCATCCGAGCCGTTGCCCAACATGATGTCCATGCCAGGGGGAATCGAGAGGGCGTCGCGCAACGCAGCTTTGAGCATCGATGCGCTGGCATCAGGATAACGGTTGAACGAAGCATCCGACACAAGCTTTGCGATCTCCTCCCGCAATTCGGCAGGCAGGGAGTATGGATTCTCCATTGCATCCAGCTTCACCATCCCACCAGCGGGCGGAACATGATAGGCAGAAAGCGCGAGAATTTCAGGACGAATGACCTGGTCAGGTGACTTCGACATTATGCTGATCAGTTTTTAGATGTGCGTGCTTCGGGCCGGATCCGGCGCATGCGAAGAGGTGCGTTGTTAACGTTGGGTAGTGGCAGTTGTATCTTTTTCTTCGGTGGGAGGCATGAACCGATATTCTGCTGACATTGCGTGCGCCTGGAGGCCTTCTCCGTGCGCAAGGATGGAGGCAATCCTGCCGAGCTCTGCTGAGCCCCGTTCGGAAACGTGGATAACGCTGCTCCGTTTTTGGAAATCATACACGCCCAGGGGAGACGAGAAGCGCGCAGTACGGGAGGTGGGAAGCACGTGGTTAGGCCCCGCACAATAATCACCAAGAGCTTCAGAGGTGTAACGCCCTAGAAAAATCGCGCCGGCGTGCCTGATTTTTTCGATCCATTTTTCAGGCTGCTCGACAGACAATTCAAGATGTTCAGGAGAGATGCGGTTAGCGATACCGCAGGCTTCTTCAAGATTGGCGACCTGAATCAAGGCGCCTCGATTTTCCAGTGAGGCGCGTATGACCGCCTTACGGGGCATTGCCTCCAGTTGACGGACAATGCTGGCGGCTACGTCATCGATGAATTGGGCATCCGGGGATAGCAGGATTGCCTGGGCTAGCTCATCATGTTCGGCTTGCGAGAACAGATCCATTGCAATCCAGTCGGGATTTGTCTTCCCGTCGCAAATCACAAGGATCTCGGAGGGTCCCGCGAGCATATCGATCCCTACTATACCGTATAGCTGGCGCTTCGCTGTTGCCACGTAGATGTTGCCGGGGCCGACGATCTTGTCTACTTTTGGCACAGTTCGAGTGCCATAGGCCAGGGCGGCTACAGCCTGGGCTCCGCCCACCATGAACACGCGATCTACTTCGGCAATGGCTGCCGCAGCCAGGACCATGTCATTGGTATCGCCGCCGGGAGCAGGCACGACCATAATGAGCTCGCCCACGCCGGCAACTTTGGCAGGGATGGCATTCATCAGCACCGACGAGGGGTAGGACGCCTTGCCGCCAGGGACGTATAGGCCTACGCGGTCGAGCGGAGTGATCTTTTGGCCCAGCAGCGTACCGTTGGGATCTGTGTAGCTCCACGAGCGAGACACCTGTTTCTCATGGTAGGCACGTATCCGCCCGGCAGCTTGTTCGAGGGCGTCGCGTCTATCCGCCGGCAACGTGTGCAGGGCCTCGTGCAGACGGCTTTTCTCCAGTTCGAGCTCCGCTACCGCCGCTGCGCTGGTACGATCAAACCGACGCGTGTATTCAAGCAATGCGGCGTCTCCGCGTTTTTTTACATCAGCCAGGATAGCGGAAACTGTCGCGTGAATTGACTCATCCTGAGCGTCTTCAAAAGCCAGCAGCTTATCCAGCGCTTCATTGAAATCGGCGCTGGAGGAGTTCAGTCGTTTTATCTGCATCATGGATGTGAGACGCTGGATGTGGAGGGGGTGAGCTAAATTCAGCTATTCGTGTTTCTTTCTTTTGCTATTTGGGGATCGCCGCTGAAAAAGCGTTCAGCATTGGCTGTATCGTTTCGCGTTTCAATTTCAAGGCTGCCTGATTGATGACCAGCCGTGCAGAAATGGGCCTGATTTCTTCCACAGCTTTAAGGTGGTTGGCCTTCAGGGTATTGCCGCTGGACACCAGATCGACGATTGCGTCCGCTAATCCTACCAGCGGAGCGAGTTCCATGGAACCGTAGAGCTTGATGAGGTCCACGTGCATACCCTTTTCCGCAAAATGCTCCCGCGCGGTTTGAAAATACTTGGTCGCGACTCGCAGTCGGGCTCCACGGCGAACCGCGGATTCATAGTCAAAATCATCGGGCACTGCGACCATCATGCGGCAGCGGGCGATGTTCAAATCGAGCGGCTGATAAAGCCCCCCGGCGCCGTGCTCGAGCAGCACATCTTTACCAGCGATACCCATGTCCGCCGCACCATATCGCACGTACGTGGGCACATCCGAGGCGCGCACGATGATAAGTCGCACGTCATCCCGATTGGTCGCCAGGATCAGCTTCCGTGAGGTCTCCGGGTCGTCCAGCGCGACGATGCCCGCGGCTTTCAGGAGCGGAGCGGTATCATCAAAGATACGGCCCTTGGAAAGGGCAATGGTGATGCTCGTCATGAAGAATTTTTGAAAAACAGGATTTTACCCTATACCGCTATTACTACGTTATTTACCGATTTCATAGGGTAGGAAAGAGTGCACTTTCAATAAACTGCATTTAACTGCGGGATTTGAAGGCGCCCACAGGGTCGGGGAAGGAAGACTACTGAGGAGTCATGGAGCTCCGTCGTTAGGGCTTCAAATGTGGATGGCGCGCTTATCCACCCCCAGCGCGGCCTCGTGCACGACCTCCGACAGGGACGGGTGGGCATGAATGATGCGCGCGATATCCTCGCTGGTGGCCCCAAATTCCATGGCCACAACAGCCTCGGAGATCAGTTCAGAGACGTAGGGGCCGATCATGTGAACTCCGAGGATGCGGTCTGTAACCGCGTCCGCCAGCATCTTGACGAAGCCACCCGTCTCGCCGAGAGCCCGCGCGCGTCCGTTCGCCATGAAGGGAAACTGTCCCGCTTTATATTGAACTCCCGCTGTTTTCAGTTCCTGTTCGGTTTTGCCTACCCACGCAATTTCGGGTGAGGTATAGATCACCCAGGGAACCGTGTCCAGATTGGCATGCCCGGCTTGACCTGCAATGGTCTCAGCCACGGCAACACCTTCTTCCGAAGCCTTATGCGCCAGCATGGGTCCGCGTACCACATCGCCGACCGCATAGATGTTGGCCAAATTCGTGCGGCAATAGGCATCGACTTCTATATATCCTCGATCATCCAGTTTCAGTCCAACGTTTTCGGCACCCAGCCCGGCAGTATTTGGAACCCGGCCCACCGCGACAATGAGCTTATCCACCTCCAGGTTTTGTACATTGCCTTCATTCGGCGCGGCATCGGTATACTCGACCGTAACACCCTCCGCCGCGGTTTTAACCCCGCTGATTTTAACAGCGGTCTTTATAACCAGCCCTGATTCCCTGGTAAAGAGCTTGCGCGCCTCCTTTGCGATTTGCTCGTCGGCTGCCATCAAAAACTGGGGGAGGGCTTCAAGAATGGTCACTTCCGCGCCCAGCCTTCGCCATAGGCTGCCCATCTCCAGACCGATGACTCCGCCGCCGATCACTCCCAGCCTGTTGGGCGTATCCGCGAGCGCCAGCGCGCCCGTATTGTCCAGTATCCGTTCATTGTCCACGGTTGCAAATGGCAGGGCACGTGGGGTTGAACCAGTGGCGATGATGATGTTTTTTGCCAGCACGGTATCTACCTTCTCCCCGTCTTTTACGTCGATCCTCCAGATCAGGCTGCCCTGATTTTCATCGTTTTCGCTTCCAAGCAGCGTTGCGTGCCCATGGATCGATGTCACTTTGTTTTTCCTGAACAGCATGGCGACGCCACCGGTGAAGTTCGAAACGATCTTGTCTTTACGAGAGATCATCACCGGAACATTCATCGATAGTCCTTCCACCGTGATCCCGTGCGCGGCGAATTTGCGCCCAGCACGTTCGTAGTTTTCGGACGACTCCAGAAGCGCTTTCGATGGGATACAGCCCACGTTGAGACACGTCCCCCCGAGGCTGGGCTTGCCCTCGGGATTTTTCCAGTCATCGATGCATACCGTATTGAGTCCCAGTTGGGCGCAGCGTATTGCCGCCACATACCCGCCCGGCCCCGCGCCAATTACCGCTACGTCAAAAGGTTGTGCCATGATTTTTGGTTGTTAAAGCAGATAAATAATGAGATTTTCCCGGAAAAAGTACTTGCCGCCGTGTATTCAGACTTCCAGCAGCGGGCTCATCGGATATTCGAGTGCTTCCTTCATTGCAACCAGTGAAAGCACCGCTTCCCGCCCATCTATGATGCGATGATCGTAGGATAAAGCGAGATAGCAGATTGGGCGTATCACTACCTGACCATTTTCGGCGACTGGACGATCCCTGGTTGCATGAATGCCAAGTATTGCACTTTGCGGTGGATTGATAATGGGCGTGGACAGCATGGAGCCGAATACGCCACCATTGGTGATCGAGAAGGTTCCACCGGTCAATTCTTCAATGGTAAGTTTGCCTTCCTGAGCGCGGCGGCCGAAATCGGCAATTTTTCTTTCGATGTCCGCCTGAGACAGAGCATCGGCATTTCGAAGAATAGGGACAACCAGGCCGCGCGGACTGCTCACCGCAATACCGATATCGTAATAGTCGTGATAAACGATATCGTTTCCGTCAACCGATGCGTTGACGATGGGAAATTTTTTGAGTGCCGCCACTGCCGCCTTGACGAAAAACGACATAATGCCGAGCTTGACGCCATGCTCTTTCTCGAATCTTTCCTTATAGCGGGCGCGCAAATCCATGACCGCCTGCATGTTGACTTCATTGAATGTTGTCAGTATGGCCGCGGTAGACTGTGATTGAACCAGTCGCTCGGCGATGCGGGCGCGGAGCCGCGACATGGGTTCCCTTCGCTCAGGCCCGTTCTCAGGCCCGATGCCGGCCGTTTCAGCTGGCGGGGAAACGGGTTTCGCGGAAACCGGTGGTATGGACGACGGCATTTCAGCCGGTGGCGTGGGGGGTGAAGGTTTATGCTCCACATGGGCCGCGATGTCTTCCTTCGTCACTCGGCCACCCCGACCGCTCCCGTTGATCGATTCGACTTCAGCGGCCCTAAGCTTTGCCGCTGCGGCGGCGCTGCGCGCCGCGGGCATCATCGGCCGGGGAGGCGCGCTGGCTGGTGGAGCGGGTATTGGCCTGGGTTGAGACGGGGGCTCGGGCCATGATACCGGCTTCCTGGGAGGTTGCACATTTTCCGCTGCGGCGGGTGCCGTCGGGGGTTCGGCACGCGGCATTCCTGTTTCGGCGCGGATCTCGGTATCGATCAAGGCAATGACCTCTCCACTTGTCACGGTCGCTCCCGTCACCTTTCATTATTTTTACAAGCACTCCGGCAGCGGGGGCGGGAAGCTCCAATACCACCTTGTCTGTTTCGATATCGACCACATTCTCATCCCTGTCGACATGATCGCCTTCTTTCTTCCGCCACTTAAGCAGCGTCGCTTCGGCTACCGACTCGGACAACAACGGAACTTTGACTTCGACGCTCATGGAGCCACCTCTCGTCAGATTTTCTCGCGAAATGCCGCGGCAATCACTTTTTTCTGCTGATCGTTGTGTTTGGCAAAATACCCTACCGCAGGAGATGCGGAGGATGGCCGCAACGCGTAGCCTAAAACCTGGTCGGACCGTTTATCGCGCGCCAGATAATGCTGGATACGATGCCATGCTCCCTGGTTGCCAGGCTCTTCCTGGCACCAGACCAGGTCCCTGGCTTTCGAGTAGCGATCGACCTCTGCTTTAAAGTCCTTATGGGGGAAGGGATACAGCTGCTCGATCCGGATAATGGCCACGTCTGTGATCTTATGTTCTCGGCGGTAAGCCACCAGGTCATAATAAACCTTGCCAGAGCAGGCGACCATGCGCCGAATATTCAGGGGTTCCAGATTTTCCACTTCCGGTATTACCGCCTGGAAGCTGCCGTTGGCGAGATCAGCGAGACTTGATACCGATTCCTTATGCCGCAGCAGGCTCTTGGGGCTCATGAGTATAAGCGGCTTGCGAAGCGGGCGGACCATCTGCCGCCGCAGAGCATGGAACATTTGTGCCGGGGTGGATGGCACGCATACCTGGATATTGTATTCGGCGCACAGTTGCAGATAGCGCTCGAGGCGGGCCGAAGAGTGTTCGGGGCCCTGGCCTTCGTAGCCATGAGGCAGCATCATCACAAGTCCGCACAGCCGCCCCCACTTTGCTTCCCCGGAGGCGATGAACTGGTCTATCACGACCTGCGCCCCATTGGCGAAATCGCCGAACTGCGCCTCCCAGACGACGAGTTCTTCCGGTTCCGCCGTTGCATAACCATATTCGAAACCGAGCACTGCTTCTTCAGATAACAGCGAGTCGATTATCGTGAAATCGGGCTGGTCCGGCGCTATATGACGCAAGGGAACATACGCGTCTTCATCCCATCGTTCGCGGTTTTGATCATGGAGCACGGCGTGGCGGTGAAAAAAGGTTCCACGCCCGGAGTCCTGGCCGGAGATGCGAACGCCATATCCATCCTTCAGAAGCGCAGCATAAGCCAGGGTTTCAGCCATTCCCCAATCCAGGGGCAGTTTTCCTTCGCCCATGGCACGCCGGTCGGCGATGATCTTTTCGACGCGCGGGTGCAGCTTGAATTTGTCCGGGATATCCGTCACGCGCTCGGCCAGCTTCTTCAATTCAGGCATCGGCAGACCGGTGTTGACTTTAATATCCCACGGAGCGTTCTTCAGGTAAGGCGTCCAATCGACCGCATCCGGTGCTTTATAGCCGTAAACTATGGTTTTGTTAGGGTTACGGCCGGCATCCATCTCATCGCGATAGGCTTTTACCATGGCATCAGCCTCGCCTGGGGCGATCACGCCCTCAGCTTCCAGTTTATCGGCATAAAGCTTGCGCGTGCCCGGATGCCTGGCGATGATTTTATACATCAACGGCTGAGTCACCATGGGTTCATCCTGCTCATTGTGACCGAGCGCTCGGAAACAAACCAAATCGACAACCACATCCTTGTGAAACTTCATGCGGAAATCCAGCGCTATTTCTGTCACCAGCACAACCGCTTCGGGATCGTCGCCGTTGACATGGAAAATGGGTGCCTCGATCATTTTGGAGACATCCGTGGAGTAAAGCGTGGAGCGGGCATCCCGCGGGTCGGAGGTCGTGAAGCCGATCTGATTGTTGATGACGACGTGGACGGTGCCGCCAGTGCCGAAACCGCGCGTCTGAGATAAATTGAGGGTCTCCATGACAACTCCCTGCGCGGAATACGCAGCATCACCGTGAAGGAGGGCGGGCAGCACCACATCACCTTCCCTGTCGCCCAAGCGATGCTGGCGAGCCCGCACTGAGCCTTCTACGACGGGATCGACGATCTCCAGGTGCGAGGGATTGAATGCCAACGAGACTCGCATGATCCCCCCCGGCGTCGAGACCGCCGAGGAAAAGCCCTGGTGATATTTGACGTCTCCTTCGGTCAACTCCTGGGGATGCTTGCCTTCGAATTCCTGGAACAGATCGGCGGGTGTCTTGCCCAAGGTATTGACCAGCACATCGAGCCGAGCGCGATGGGCCATGCCGATAATTAGCTGCTGCACACCCATTCCGCCTGAACGCTGAAGCAGAGTGTCCAGTAGGGGAATCAGGCTCTCCGCCCCCTCTCCAGAGAAGCGTTTCTGCCCGACGTAGCGGGTATGCAGGTATTTTTCGAGACTTTCTGCTGCGGTAAGCCGTTCCAGAATATGGCGTTTGTATTCAGGAGGATAGTCAGGCTGCGCGCGTGTTCCCTCGATGCGATCCTGGATCCAGCGCTTTTGCTCGGTATCGGTGATGTACATGTACTCGACACCTGTGCTGCCGCAATAAGTTTGCCGCAATGCTTGAATGATGTCGCGAAGCGGTGCGCGCGGCGGGCCTACCAGGGAGCCTGTGCCGAATACGGTGCTCATATCCGCCTCGGTCAACCCATAATAGCCGGGATCGAGTTCGGGAACGTGCGGTTTTTCCTGGTGATTGAGCGGATCGAGATCTGCCTGGCGAAAACCGAGGAAGCGGTAGGCGTTGATCAACTGCAGCACAACTATCTGCTTACGTTCCGCTGTCAGCACTCGCTCCTCGAGTTCAGCGGGAACTGGCAAGGCTCCTCGGCGGGCCGCCCGCTGCGGAATCGCACCGGGTTGGCCTGCACCGTGTTCCGGCTGTTGCAACTGGGCGAAGTACTGGCGCCATTCGGGCGCAACCGATTCAGGATCCCTTCGGTATTCTTCGTAAAGCTCCTCGACGAAAGGAGCATTTTCGCCGAATAGCAGAGACTCGTTAAAGTCCGTAACGACCTTCGACATTGTCAAAGACCTCAGTTCCGGCAGAGCCGGTTATTTGCGTGATCCGATCGGCACTACATCGCGGTTGGGAGCGCCTATATAAAGCTGGCGTGGCCGTGCTATCTTGTATTGGTCGGAGATCATC
Organism: uncultured beta proteobacterium; assembly: GCA_963786735.1. Taxonomy (GTDB): domain Bacteria; phylum Pseudomonadota; class Gammaproteobacteria; order Burkholderiales; family Nitrosomonadaceae; genus Nitrosospira. The sequence goes on along the minus strand of CAWBAF010000024.1, from coordinate 156,829 downwards.
TCGTTCCATTGCGCGACCCACCCCGCCGTGCGCGCCATGGCAAATATGGCGGTAAACATCGAGGGCGGAATGCCCAAGGCCCTTTGGACAATGCCTGAATAAAAATCGACGTTCGGGTAGAGTTTACGCGAAATGAAGTATTCGTCCTCCAGCGCGATCTTCTCCAGCTTCAGCGCCAGCTTGAATAAGGGGTCATCATGCAACCCAAGTTCATCCAGCACCTCATAGCAAGTCTCGCGCATCAGTTTTGCGCGCGGATCGAAGTTTTTATAGACCCGATGGCCAAATCCTACCAGCCTGAAGGGGTCATTTTTGTCTTTTGCCCGCGCGATGTATTCACCAATTCGAGATTCATTGCCGATCTGTTCCAGCATGTTCAGACAGGCTTCATTCGCCCCTCCGTGGGCGGGCCCCCACAAACAGGCAATACCGGCGGAAATGCAGGCAAAAGGGTTGGCTCCGCTGGAACCTGCAAGCCGCACAGTGGCGGTAGAGGCGTTCTGCTCGTGATCCGCGTGCAGGATCAGGATCCGATCCAGCGCACGCGCCAGGATGGGATTCGATTTGTATTCCTCCGCAGGCGTCGCAAACATCATGTGCATGAAATTTTCGGCGTAGCTAAGGCCATTGCGCGGATAGATGAAGGGGTGGCCGATGTTGTATTTGTATGCCATTGCGGTAATGGTTGGCAGTTTTGCTATCAGGCGAAAAGCGGACAACTCGCGGTGCGAGGCGTCCGAGATGTCCATCGCGTCATGATAAAACGCCGACAATGCACCGACGACCCCCACCATGACCGCCATTGGATGGGCGTCGCGCCGAAAGCCGGTGTAAAAACGGGCAAGCTGCTCGTGCACCATCGTGTGCTCCTTGATGGTGTTGTCAAACGAAGTTTTCTGCTCGCTGGTGGGCAATTCACCATTCAGCAGTAAATAGCATACCTCCAGGAAGTCGCATTGCACCGCAAGCTGCTCGATTGGATAACCGCGGTAGAGCAATATCCCTTTATCCCCGTCTATGAAAGTTATCGCGGAGTTGTTGCTTGCGGTGGAAAGGAAACCGGGATCATAGGTAAACACGCCGGCTGTGGAATACAGGGTGCGAATATCCACCACATCCGGACCCATGGTTCCGGATAGGAGGGGGAATTCAAAAGGTTCCCTTCCATCGCGCAGATCAAGTGTGGCTGTACGCTTGTCTTCCATTTTTGTTCCTCGGTATTTTTATGATGCCCGGAAGCAGGTTGCCATCAACAACATCGTCAAACGGCGCGGAGAAGACCCAACACGGACTGTACGTTGGGGTCCGTCGCTTCCTCTAGCGCAATCATATCCCATAAGTCATTATCGGCAAGGTCCAGCAAAGCTTCGAATTGACGGAGTGCTTCTTCGTCGAGTTTTTCGTAATGTTTATCAATGAATCGCTGCAAGACAACGTCCAGCTCAAGCAGTCCCCGCCGGCAGCGCCAGCGCGTGCGCTCGAGTTCCTTCATACCGTTCTCTTGACCATCATGTCCTTGATGCTCTCGATAGCACTGGTCGGGTTCAGCCCTTTGGGACATACATCCGCGCAATTCATTATGGAATGACAACGGAACAGGCGGTACGGGTCCTCGAGATAATCCAGCCGTTCGGCCGTTGCCTGGTCGCGGCTGTCCGCTATAAAGCGATACGCCTGGAGCAGGCCTGCAGGACCCACGAACTTGTCTGGATTCCACCAGAACGAAGGGCACGCCGTAGAGCAGCAGGCACACAGAATACATTCATAAAGGCCGTCGAGTTCAGCTCTTTCACCGGGAGACTGCAACCGTTCAGTCTCCGGGGGAGGATCATTATTAATGAGATACGGCTTGATCGAATGATACTGCTTGAAAAATTGCGTCATGTCCACAATCAGGTCGCGGATGACCGGCAATCCGGGCAGTGGGCGTAAGGTGACCGGCTCTTTCAGTCCCGCGACCGGCGTAATGCATGCCAGCCCATTACGTCCGTTGATGTTCATCGCATCCGATCCACATACTCCTTCCCGGCAGGAACGCCGCAAGCTCAAACTGTCGTCCATGATCTTGATGCGTATCAACGCGTCGAGCAGCATTCGGTCGGTGGGCTCCAGTGTGATGTCATAGTCCTGCATATAGGGCTTATCGTCCTTGTCAGGATCATAGCGGTATATGGAAAATTTCATGGATATCCCCTGGTTTGTCCCCGCCGGCAGTGGCTCTATTGGGTCAATATGTTCTCGCCTTGGGCGGGAACGATTCCACCGTCAACGGTTTCAATCGAACCGGCTTGTAATCCAGCCGCCGGCCTTCGGCTAAAATAAAGTGTATGCTTGAGCCATTTGTCGTCATCACGCTCGGGAAAATCGTCGCGCGCGTGGGCGCCGCGGCTTTCCGTCCGCGCTTCTGCCGACACCATGGTTGCCATTGCAACTTCCACGAGGTTGTCGAGTTCCAGCGCTTCGACCCGGGCCGTATTGAAAACCCGGCTCTTGTCGCCGATTGCCGTATGCCTGGCGCGTTCCGCCACCTCACCAATTTTCGCGATGCCCTGCTTGAGCATGTCCGGGAAACGGAAAACGCCGCAATGCGCCTGCATGGTCTTCCGCAACGAATCGCTGACCTGTGCTACGTTTTCGCCATCCTTCTGACTATCCAGGCGTGCCAGGCGCGCCAGCGCCTTATCGGCGGCTTGTGCCGGTAACGGCTTGTGGTGCCGATTTTTTTTCAGGTCTTCAATAATCTGGTTGGCGGCAGCACGACCGAACACCAGGATATCGAGTAGTGAATTCGTTCCGAGACGGTTGGCGCCGTGCACGGAAACGCAAGCGCATTCTCCGGCAGCATAAAACCCCTGAACGACTTCCTCGGGCCCGGTCTTATAGGGCGCCACCACCTGCCCGTAAAAATTGGTGGGAATGCCCCCCATCATATAGTGCGCGGTAGGTACGACGGGTATCGGGTCATGAATCGGGTCTACACTTGCAAATTTAATAGCGATTTCACGAATCCCCGGCAGGCGCGTCTTGATCACCTCCGCGCCAAGATGGTCGAGTTTCAGCAGCAGATGGTCGGCATCCCTGCCGCAGCCGCGTCCTTCCTTGATTTCCGTGGTCAGCGCACGCGAAACCACGTCACGGCTGGCCAAGTCCTTAGCGTGAGGCGCATAACGTTCCATAAAGCGCTCGCCATCCTTGTTGAGAAGATAACCGCCTTCGCCGCGCACCGCCTCGCTAATAAGTATTCCGACGCCATGCACGCCAGTAGGGTGAAATTGCCAGAATTCCATATCCTCGAGCGGAATTCCCGCACGTGCCGCCATCCCGAGACCGTCGCCTGTATTGATGAATGCGTTAGTGCTGGCGCTGAATATCCGCGCGCCGCCGCCAGTCGCAAATAGCGTGGCTCTTGCCTGCAGCACCATGACTTCACCGGTTTCTATGTCCAGCGCGGTCATGCCGCACACGTCGCCCTTCCTCATCGCGGATCAGATCCAGCCCCATCCATTCAACAAAAAACTGGGTGTTGGCACGGACATTCGCTGATATAGCGTATGCAGCATGGCGTGCCCGGTGCGATCCGCCGACTGCGCACGAGCGGGTTGCCTGTGCGCCGCCGAAATTCTGCGATTGGCCGCCAAAGGGACGCTGATAAATTTTTCCATTCTCCAGGCGATCGAACGGCATGCCGTAATGCTCCAGCTCATATACCACTTCGCTGGCCTGGCGGCACATGAATTCGATGGCGTCCTGGTCGCCGAGATAATCGGAACCTTTCACGGTATCGTACATATGCCAGTGCCAGTTATCCTCGGTGACGTTCCCGAGCGCCGCCGCAATCCCTCCCTGCGCCGCCACGGTATGCGAACGGGTCGGGAAAACCTTGGATAGCACCGCAACCTTGAGTCCTGCTTCCGACTAACTGGAATGCGGCACGCATGCCCGCACCGCCGGCGCCGACGATTACCGCGTCAAATTTTCGTTGGGCTATTGTCACGTCAGCCAAAATTCGCTTCCACGTCTCATGATCCCATAGAATTTCGGCGGACCAGATGGTATAAAATACCAAGGACAGTATGACCAGTATCTGCAGTGTCAGGCGGATGCCAGTAGCATGAACATAATCCATCAGGATATTGCGCATACCGATCCAGGCATGCCAGAACAGGCTGACAAAAATAGGACAGAGAGGCGATTCGCATCCACCGATTGCTGAATAGTGCTTTCCATCCCGCGTAATCATGTGGTGGAGAGACCAGCAGTACCCCGGTCAGGCATAAAATAAAGACAACCATTACCACGGCGGTGACCCGCTGAGCCAGCCAGTCACGCAGACCGTAATGGGCGCCGGTAACGACACGCTTCACCATATTGCAATGCCAGATCAGCAGGGCCAGAATGATTCCTGCGGCAAGCACAAGCTTGCTGCTCAAACGCGCCTGATCGATCTTGACGCCATAGTGGAGGTCCAGTGCGAGAAAACGAATACCGGCAAGAAATGATGCAGGAAGAACCACAACGCAAATACGAACGCCACTTTAATAAAGGATGGGTGAAAACTGATTGAACTTGAGCGTAGCTTTGCGGGGAACTTAACAAGCTTTCCAGCGCGAAGAGAAGCAACGGGATGCCGGGGAAAAACAGCAGCGCCCCACTCACACGATGCAGGATCGAAATGATTGCCGGCAAGCGGGTGCCTGATTTCCAGGAGGTTCAGGTATTTTGGGCGTTCTTTCCGCAACTGTTGTTTTTCCGGATGGAGACCAGTGGAAGTTTAGACGGTAATACCCGGGGATACAACCGAGCTCTGACGCAAGCCAGTGCGGCTCGCCAGCGTCGGCCGAATCTCAAGCTCTGGCTCAATTGACACGCAGGGTGAATGTTTCTATAGTCAGCAAAATTTGCGCATCAAGCATGTGCTTCTGGCACAACTGCTGAGCATTGTCTTTTTCTGGGCGGGAATTTGCCCATCCAGTTATTGAGCTCAATCCCTGAACGTTAGTAGTGATCCGGAAAATTTTTCCGCTCGTCAATCTCCTACAGGAGCGCAAGAATGAACATTCCCATCCGCGTTGCGGTGACGGGCGCCGCCGGCCAGATCGGCTACAGTCTCCTGTTTCGAATCGCGGCGGGAGAAATGCTGGGAAAGGACCAGCCAGTCATTCTGCAGTTGCTCGATATACCGCAATCGTTGCCTTCGCTCAAAGGTGTATTGATGGAGTTGGAGGATTGCGCATTCCCCCTGCTCGCGGGTGTAACAGCAAATGACGATCCGAAGACGGCTTTTAGAGATGCGGGTATAGCCATGCTCGTGGGTGCGCGTCCGCGCTCCAAAGGTATGGAGCGCAGGGATCTGCTGGAAGCAAATGGCGCTATATTTGCGACCCAGGGGAAGGCGCTGGATGAGGCTGCCCGCCGCGATGTAAAGGTTCTGGTCGTGGGCAATCCCGCCAATACCAATGCCTATATCGCAATGAAAAACGCTCCGGGACTCAATCCCCGCAATTTCTCGGCGATGATGCGTCTGGACCACAACCGTGCCTTATGGCAGGTGGCAGCGAAGATCGAAAAACCCGTTTCCGACCTACGAAAGATGATTGTCTGGGGAAACCACTCATCCACTCAATACCCCGACCTCAGTCACGCAGAGGCGGATGGCGACAGGGTAAAGGATCTCATCCATGACCCCGCATGGATAGAAAATTATTTCATTCCCACAGTGCAGAACCGGGGCACGGAAGTGATCGCCGCTCGTGGATTGTCGAGTGCCGCCAGCGCCGCGAACGCGGCCATTTGCCATATCCGCGACTGGGTGTTTGGAACGCGCGAAAACGATTGGACGTCGATGACGATCCCTTCGGATGGCAGCTACGGTATTCCAGAAGGGGTTATGTACGGTTCACCTGTCATTTGCCGGGATGGTGCCTATCAGCTTGTATCTGGCCTGGAGATCAGTGAATCCGACCGAAAAAGATTGGACATCACTTACCAGGAGCTGGTGAATGAACGGAACTCGGTGAAACATCTGCTAGGTGAAGCCTGAGACTTCCGCCCAAGGCTTGGCATGCGAGGGTAGATGACGATATCAGCGGGTTTGCGTTTTCGCGAGGCAATGGCGCAGGAGAAGCCCTTGCAGGTGGCGGGCTGCATCAACGCATATGCGGCGCGCATGGCGGAGCTGGCCGGATTCAAGGCGATATATCTTTCCGGTGGTGGCGTGGCGGCCGCTTCGCTGGGTTTGCCTGATCTTGGCATTTCCACTCTTGACGATGTACTCACGGATGTGCGTCGGATCACGGACGCAAGTGGCTTGCCCCTGCTGGTAGACGCGGATACGGGTTTCGGCGGGAGCGCCTTCAATATTGCCCGTACGGTCAGGTCCCTCATCAAATCAGGCGCAGCAGCCATGCATATCGAAGATCAGGTCCAGGCCAAGCGCTGCGGACATCGTCCAGGCAAAGCGCTTGTCAGCCAGGCGGAAATGGTTGACCGAATCAAGGCCGCTGTGGATGCTCGAATCGATCCGGACTTTGTCATCATGGCGCGAACTGATGCAATTGCGAGCGAAGGGTTGCACGCGGCGATCGAACGGTCACGCGCCTATGCGGAGGCCGGCGCGGACATGATTTTTCCGGAGGCAGTAACCGAACTGGAAGCTTACCGGGAGTTTTCCGCAGCGTTAAACGTGCCCATCCTTGCAAATATGACAGAGTTTGGTGTGACACCTCTTTATACTGTGGAGGAACTGGCACGGGTTGACGTTTCCCTGGTGCTTTACCCGCTCTCCGCATTTCGTGCCATGAGCGCCGCCGCATTGAACGTATACCAGGCAATACGCCGCGAAGGCTCTCAGAGAAGTGTCATTCCTGGCATGCAGACTCGGGCCGAGCTGTATGAATTTCTCGGCTACCATGCGTACGAAGAAAAATTGAACCAGCTGTTTTCCGAATCATCCACCAAACCCGGCAATGAGCAAGGCAACTGACTCGAGCACATCCAGAGCCAAGAAATCCGTCGTCCTGTCAGGCGTAATCGCCGGCAACACGGCCATTTCAAGCGTTGGGAAAACTGGGAATGATCTGCATTATCGCGGTTATGATATCCTGGACGTGGCAGACATCTGTGAATTCGAAGAGATCGCCTATCTGCTGATACATGAGAAGTTGCCGACGCTGGCAGAACTGGCCAGCCTATAAAAAGAAACTCAAAAGCCTGCGCAATTTCCCCGAGAGCTTGAAGACCGTTCTCGAAACCATTCCAGCAACGGCGCATCCCATGGATGTCCTGCGTACCGGCGTTTCCGCTTTGGGAACGGTACTGCCGGAAGCGGAAACACATCCCCTGGAAGGCGCGCAAGAGCTGGCAGACAGACTGCTGGCCTGCCTGGGGCCCATGCTGCTCTATTGGTATCACTACTCTCACTACCAGCGGCGAATCGAGCTGGAGACCGCCGACGATTCCGTGGCCGGACATTTTTTGCATCTGCTGCATGGCAAACCGCCGCCGCGGGTCTTGGGTGAGGGCGATGCACACCTCGCTGATTCTATATGCCGAGCATGAGTTCAATGCGTCCACTTTTACCGCACGGGTCATCGCGAGCACCGGCTCGGATTTTTACTCAGCCATTACCGGAGCAATCGGCGCTCTGCGGGGACCAAGCACGGGGGGGCCAATGAGGCCGCATTTGATATCCAGAAGCGCTACGAAAGCCCGGACGAAGCCGAGACCGATATCCGCCGCCGCGTAGCAAACAAGGAAATCATTATCGGGTTCGGGCATCCGGTTTATACCGTCGCCGACCCGCGTAACAGGATCATCCGGGAAGTGGCGAGAAAACTTTCGGTCAGAGGCGGGCGACATGAAAATGTTCCATGTTGCGGAAAGACTGGAAACAGTGATGTGGGATATCAAGAAAATGTTCCCCAATCTCGACTGGTTCTCCGCCGTGAGCTATCACATGATGGGTGTACCTACCCCCATGTTTACGCCGTTATTTGCGCTCGCTCGAACCAGCGGCTGGGCGGCGCATATCATCGAGCAACGGATCGACAACAAGATTATCCGGCCTTCGGCGAATTACATCGGGCCGGGAGAGCGGGAGTTTGTGCCGATTCTGGAGCGGAAGTGATGGAATTGCCGCAGAAGCGAGAGTTTTACAGAGAATTTGAACAGATGAATGGGCTCACTTGCTTGAGGTTTTAATAGATGGGGATGTTGGAAATAAAAGATATCGTCGGGTTGAGTAAACCCCTAACGCGTCTAATTGAGGTAATTTCAAGCGGAGTGGGAGCAGTATCTCGTTCCTACCTAATAAAGAAAAATGCTGATGCAAGGGCTCATGAGATTCGCCTTATATCGAAGGCCTTGGAGGATGTGGGTGAGCAGCAACAGCTTAATGTGATCTACAAAGACGGCATTATTGAGATGTGGCAGAAGCTGGAGGATCGGACATTTGCGACAACAACATTCCCATTAAAAGATGAGGTTTCCCTTAGATTGGATTATCAGGAGAGAAAACGTCAACAAAACATTGAAAATATTACTTCTATAGCAGCTGCTAATCTCATTCGAGATGAGGATGTACCAGAACAGAAACCAGATGAGGACTGGATAACGCGATTCTTCAGTTCGGCTCAGGAGGTATCATCCGAGACGATCCAGGATTTGTGGGGTCGGCTTTTGGCCGGCGAGATTAAAAGGCCGGGTAGCTATTCGCTTAGAACATTGGAATTTGTAAAGAATGTTACGAGGGACGACGCGTTGCTCTTTGAGCATATGGGTAAGCTTGGCATTAATTACGGCGGCTACCAATTTATTGCAACCCACGATAAGCAGTGGCTAAAGGAGAGCCGGTGAAATTTACCCTGGTAACCATTTCGATATGAGCGAGTTCGGCGCAATGTATCCAAGTGAGCTGATGTGCAGTATTTTTATGGAGGATTCTCATCAGAAGGAGATTTTAGTTTCAGGCAATTTAGTATTGATTGTTAATAGGGCAGAACATAAAGGAGAAATTCGGATTCCTGCGTGGAGGTTCACCATGGTGGGGCAAGAGCTACTTCGGCTAATTCCCAATGTTGGGGATGAAGCATATCTTGAGTCTCTCGGAAGATTCTTCCTCCGATCGAAGTGCAGACCGGTACTAGGACGAATTATTGAGCAGCTGCCAAGCGGCCTTAAATATGAGGTTATCCGTGAAATTTCTGAAGTGAAAGAAGTAGATAAATAGACGGTGGTGCAGTAAAGGGAGAGTTTACGTACGGCAAGATCTACTTTCTACGTAAAGAGTAAGAAGCAAGGGCTTCAGGTGTTGCGCTTAATATAGTACGTATTTAAGAAGCGGTATTCTACAAGCTGATGGAAAGCCTGCTCGCTCTGCAGGTAAAGGAGGTCAGCCATTTGCGTTCAAGGGAAAACGAGTTAAAGCCATTAATTTGGAGATATTCGCCTGTCGGGGAAGGGATCGTGCTGCGACTTTTGATCGGACTCGAAGCTGAACCAGGAAAATATGATGACGACCGCCTCGTATCTCTTACAGCGACATATCCAGACTCTGGTTGAGGACAATGAGCAATGGCAGACGCTTATCGCCGATGATGTTGTGTGGGAGCTTCCCTATGCACGTGCCATCGGTCATCCGGCGCGACTATCGGGACGGAGGGAGGTGACGGATCATGTAACCTGGTTCCTCGGGGCGGTGGAAAATTTCCGCTTCTTCGACGTCAGGATCTATGCCTTAGCCGATCCTGAAGCGGCGGTCGCGGAATTTAAGGCAGAGGGGCTTATCAAACCTACGGGCCGTATTTACGTCCAGGACTATGTGTTGTTTTTGCACGCTGCGGATGGAAGAATCGGGTTTCTTCGTGAATATTTCGATCCCGTTCGTGCGTCCAGGGCGCTGGATACGCCGATTCTTGATTTTGGTATTGAGGACAAGCGCGAATAACAGCTTAGGGATACCTCTGGAAAATGGGTTTGAAATCACCCCGGTTTTCCACGGTTCGCTTTGAGGCTTATTCTTGACCTCAATAGCTATTGGATCGTCCCTTAAATCTTGGAAATTGGCGGGGGGCTTCTTTCTTGTTTGGTTTGGTGGGTTCGACGATTTTTCCGAGTTGCCGTGTTTGTCGGTCAGTTGCAGTAATTGAAATGATAATCATGTCTGACCCTTTCTTTCTTCGCTTATACCGAGGGACCACCGGTTGCCCGGCTGATTCTTGGATGGATGAGCATGTGCTATGCTGAGGCTGTGGGATAGGTAAATCATCGCGCCCGCCTATATTTTTGTCGGAGGAGAAAATGGCAAACGGTACAGCTACTCAGGAACTGGTTATCCACAGCGTTCCAGCCGACGTGGCCCTGAACTATCTCGCCACTGAAGATTGGGAACTCGCCCGCCAAAGTATCATTGAAGTGGAAGAATTTAAAAGTGCAAGAAGTGACATGGAGCTTGAATTTAACATTGACCTGACGGATATAGAGGCGATTGTCGATTTGCCCACGGATTCTTTCGAAAAGTTGAAACAGGAGCTGACTACTACCCTGGATGCGCAGCTTCTACGGTTAAGCGAAACATTCCGGACCAAGGTCTGCGTTGACCTCGATTACTGTAATCTGAAAAAAAGCCAAAGATGGCGCATTGTCGAATACATTATTGGCGCACTGGCTCTCGTTTTTGACAAGGGCTTGATCCCGCTGGCTTTTTATATATTCAAACGCGAGATATTGGACGAGTTGTGCGAATGTGAGCCTGAACAAGAAACAGGACATATCCCGGGCTGAGCCGGGTCGATCTAACGAATATGCCCGATATACCCGTTCTGGGCGGTGTTTAATCCGATTCGATGGAATTCGATGAGTTATGCCTGAGATATTTTAATAGGCATCGGCGACAAAGCGATTCGCACAGGTAAAGTCAGGAGCCAGCATCAGCTGTATAGCAATTCCGAATGTCATCCCTTGTTTCCAAGCCCCCCCCTCGACCCGATCAGGTGCTCGTCGAGATTGCGGAATATGTCGTCGATCGCGACATAAAAAGCGATCTGGCATATGAAACCGCTCGCTATTGCCTCATGGATTCGCTGGGATGCGCAATGGAAGCGCTCACTTACCCCGCCTGCACGAGGTTGCTTGGGCCAACCGTTGCTGGCACAACCGTGTCCAACGGAGCCAGGATTCCCGGAACCTCGTTTCAGCTTGACCCCGTGCAGGCTGCGTTCAACTTGGGTGCCATGATCCGCTGGCTGGATTTCAACGATACCTGGCTGGCTGCGGAATGGGGCCATCCCTCCGATAACCTGGGAGGCATCCTTGCCGTCGCCGACTGGGTTGCGCGCAGGGCCGTTGCAGAAGGGAAAAAGCCGGTGGCAATGCGGGACGTGCTGACGGACATGATCAAGGCCCATGAAATCCAGGGCTGCCTGGCGTTGGAAAACAGCTTCAACAGGATCGGGCTCGATCACGTTGTACTTGTGAAGGTTGCGTCGGTCGCAGTGGTCGCGCAACTGCTTGGCGGCACTCGTGATCAGATTATTGATGCCCTTTCACAGGCATGGGTGGACGGGCAAGCGCTGAGAACCTATCGGCATGCACCGAACACCGGTTCTCGAAAGTCGTGGGCCGCCGGCGACGCCACGAGCAGGGCGGTCTGGCTAGCGTTCCTTACGCTCAAGGGGGAGATGGGTTATCCCACCGCTCTCACTGCCAAGACATGGGGTTTCTACGATGTACTGTTCAGGGGAGAGCCGTTCCGGTTCCAGAGGCCGATCGGGCAATGGGGCTCCTACGTGATGGAGAACGTCCTGTTCAAGATATCGTTTCCCGCCGAGTTCCATGCCCAGACGGCGGCTGAGTGCGCCATGCAACTGCATCCGCACGTAAGAGACAGGATCGGGGAAATCATCCGGGTAACAATTCGCACGCAAGAGGCTGCTATCCGCATCATCGACAAGAAAGGGCCTCTCAACAACTACGCCGACCGCGATCACTGCATTCAATATATTGTTGCCGTGTGCCTCATTTTCGGCCGACTTGGCACCTCCGACTACGAGGATGCGGTTGCCCTTGATCCGCGAATAGATGTGCTGAGGGAAAAGATGATCTGCATCGAGGACTCGCAATTTACCCGCGACTATCACGATCCTTCGAAGCGTTCCATCGCCAATGCCCTGACCGTGGAGTTCAGCGACGGCGAAAAACTGGATGAAGTCAGGGTGGATTATCCGATCGGCCACAGGTTGCGCCGCAAGGAAGGCATTCCGTTACTTGAAGCCAAATTCAAAAACAACCTTGCGCGTGTTTTTCCAGCGGAGCAGCAGGAGCGGATAATCGATCTCTGCCTTGACCAGGAAAGACTTGAAAGCACCCCGGTCAATAAGTTTGTTGATATGTTTGTTGTATAGCCCGGTGTATTCAAGGAGCTGATTAGGGAGCAGATAGTTTCTTAATCAAATTACCTGATCCGGGTTCGACTCGCCTGTAATCCCGTAGGGCTTTTTCGGGGGTTCTGAAAGGAGCGGCGACCGGGCGGGAGGCTCGGCCTGATGCAGGAAGGTTTATGTAGTCCCGAGGGGATTTGAATTTGTATCCGTGGTGGAGCTAGCGCGCTCCTGATCCGCTACGGCAACTTCTTCGTCATGGTTGGCTTTCGCGTCGTCAGAGACAATTTGACCCGCTTTCGGCTCTTCGGGGCGAGCCACATAAACCTTTTGGGAAGGTGCTTTCCTTGCTTCAAGCAGTATTTTGAGAGCTGTCAGCCTTACCTTCCAGGATGAGGCAGCAGCCGGGTCTGAGGTCAGCGCCGCCACGAGTTGCGCGACTCCGTCCACCCCCTCGGAATCCGCGGCGGATAGAAAGCAACTTAATTCTTCGCCCGTGGAAATGCCCGTTCGGCGGACGAACTCAGGATAATCTTCACGCAAGTGGCTGACCAGCCAGGCCTCGTCGATCCATTGCTTCAACTGGGTGTAACTGAAGCAGGTGCGGACGGCCAGATCCACCGGGTCGGCATTACTCAGGTTTTCAATGTTGTCGAAACCCTCGCGCTCCAGCCTTAATTCGTGGGTATAACTCATTCCCCCAAGCATGGAGAGCGGCAGCGCGCGATAGCTGTCGCCGGGAATAATGCTCTTCATTGTTTTGATGGCAATCCGCTCGATCGCCAGTGATGCCCGTTTGGGATAGAAGCCGAAGAAAAAAGCAACGACAGGAAGAAGGTTTAGGGCGGCTGGTATCTGGATGCTTGCAGTTTCGGAGCTATCTGACGGCTTGGTGTCTCCGGTCGGAATGGTGCTGGAGCGCAAAGATTCGGCGGGGGAATCCGTTGCATTCCTGGCATCCGCGGTACCCGCCGTATGGGACGATCGCACGCTCGAGTCGCCACCTATGACAGCGAAATCGAAAGCGAAAGATAGCACCAAGGCAAGTATGCTCGCCACGATCATGCGGATGGACCCATCAACAAAGGTATGCGAAGTGAGGTCCAGGGTGAAATACGCGCGTACAACCGAGCCGATAAAGTAAACATAAGCTCCCAGGAAGCCGAACTGGAAAGCGGTGAGGTTGCGTACCATATGGGAGTAATAAGCATCACGGTTTGTTTCGAACAGCTCGACGAAGGGACCCATGGTCAGCATATTCGAGCCCATGCTGAAGTCCAGCCCTCCCCCGGCGGCGGATGAGACGGGTTTAAAGAGCAGGAGGATCGTGACTCCCAGCAGAACGACAATCGTGGTCAGCCAGACGCTGCCCCGGAAGGTGCTAAAAGCTGCGCGCCGACCCATCCTTCTGCGGACTTCTCCCCGACGCTCGGCGGGGACGTCACGATACAAGCGACGTTCCTTTCGACTTGCCATGGCTTGGGTATAGGCCAGGGCAAGCGACGGCACGACCAGCACCACCAACAAGGCCATCACAAGGTTGTATTGAAAAAATACGGGATCAAACCAATGGGCAACAGCCCGGAAATCGCGATGCGGGTGCCCTTGGGCATCCGTAGCTGACCCAAATGCGGATTCGAGTCCGAGGGTGACAAAAAGAATCGATGGCACGAGAAACACCAGCCAGTCGAACCAGACCATATTGCGATTTTTATCCTCGTGCTGGTCCATTATTATCATTCGCCAACATCTTGCGCTCTGCGGCCGCGATCGCCTCGACCGCAGCACCTCTCCAGAAAGGGAGATGGTCGAACGGCCGCGCGGTTCGTGGGTCGGGTAAGCCGAGGTTCCATCCGACAAACTCCAAATGATCGGCACGCATCACGCCGCGAAATCGGCCCCAATGAGCTGAGCTGACAGGCACCAGCCCATCGTTGTCCTCCTGAATGACGCGCCCATAACGGCGGAGACAGAAGGGAAGCTCTTCAGGGGAGCGATAGCCGGCATAAGATGAATAATCCACATCTACTCGGTCAGGAATGGGCATTGCCGCGCGGGCTTCGTTAGTCAGTTCAGGCAAGCCGCGCATGCCGATGTGCCTGATGTACACCTGAGCCAGTCCACGGGATTCTAGAACCCAAAGCGCCACGGGAGTACCATTATGGGGTGTGGCGACGGTCAGCAGGCTTTTCACCCTCCGGTCAGAGTCAAGATTGGTAACCAGATACCGGGCGTCCAATCCGCCCATGCTGTGCGCAAGCAAGGCAAAGGCGGGCACTCTGCTGCGGAAAAGCGTACGGGCAAGTACTTCTGCACGCTCCGCTATCGTCCCATCGGCTGGCACTTCCGGCGTAAGTGCGTCAATATGTATCGCGCGCAGCGCGTCTCTGACACCCCGAAAATATTCGAAAGGTCCCCATCTTACGAAACCGAGAAAACCGTGCAATAGCACAAGTTGCGGGCGGCTCATAAATCCAGCTCGAGAATCAACCAAAACGATGCAAATAAAAGTGACGAAACAATCACATGGTCGTCATGCCAGGTTCCCTGTATACCCGAGATGTGATTCTTTATTATTGCATTAATTGCAGGCTTGCACCGGCGTTACGCGTATAACATGCTGTGATACTTATAATATAGCTAAGCTTGGCAATAACAGCCAGAAGCAGAAGCCCGAAATTTTTGGTCAATGGTGGAGTCCTTGGGGTCTACCCCGGAATATAATTGAACGACATATCCTTGGTTGAACGGATAATTCATTGAGGGGGCTGGCGTCGGAATGAGAATAACCTGCGACATCAAAGATAAGGTGGTTCTTGTTACAGGGGCAAACAGGGGCATCGGCAAGGCTATCGTCGATGCGTTCCTGAGCCACGGCGCCGCAAAAGTGTATGCGGCAGTTCGTCGCCTCGACTCTGCTGAGTCTCTGGTGGAGCGTTATGGGGGAAAGCTGGTTCCTGTTCAACTGGATCTTGGCAAGCCGGAGACCATTACAGCAGCTGCCAGCAGGGCGCACGATGTTCAGGTGGTGGTTAATAATGCCGCCGTATTCATCGCCGCGACGCCGCTGGATGGCAATGCGCTGGCTGCGCTGGAGCTTGGGATGAATATCAATGTGTTCGGTCTTGTCAGAATGGCTCAAGCCTTTGCCCCTGTTCTAAAACAAAACGGAGACGGGGCCTTCGTACAGATCAATTCCATCGCATCATTGGTTTGCGCTTCCAATTTTGCTACTCACTCCGCTTCCAAGGCGGCGGCTTATTCCATCACCCAGGCACTGCGCGAATTGCTGGGGCCGCAAGGAACGGCAGTCCTGAGTGTGCATCCTGGCCTTATTGCATCGGATATGGGTCATGCCGCCGGATTGGCGGGATCTGCCGAGCCGCCTTCGGTTGTCGCCGAGGGAATTGTTCGCGCGCTGAGGGCGGGAGATTTTCATCTTTTTCCGGATTCGTTAGCCGGGCGGGTGGGGGATGCCTACCGGAGTTTCTCGGAAACAGTGATCGAATTCGGCGTTCCCGAGTACAGACCGGAGCATAAGTCGGCTTCGGTTGAGAAATAACCGGATATGCCCTATAAACAGGTTTTGGCCTACCACCTATCTTCCAATAACCCACACCGGAATTTCCAGGAGCATTTGTCATGAATCACAACCTGTTCAATTCACTTAGAGATATTTCGCTTCCGCAGGGAAGAAAAGCGAACTTTTATTCTCTTGCAGCACTGGAAGCAGCCGGCTTGGGGAATATTTCACGGTTGCCTGTTTCCATACGCATTGTCCTGGAATCCGTTTTGCGCAATTGCGATGGAAATAAAATCACGGAGGCGCATGTGAGACGGCTGGCCGGCTGGAAACCCAATGCAGCCCGGCTGGACGAGATTCCATTCGTTGTATCCCGCATCGTATTGCAGGATTTCACCGGCGTTCCCCTCCTTGTCGACCTGGCTGCGATGCGCAGCGCCGCGCAGCGGATGGGCAAAGACTTGGCGCTCGTCGAGCCTCTCGTGCCCGTCGATCTGGTAGTGGACCATTCGGTGCAGGTTGATCATTATGGCGACAAGCAGGCGCTCGCCATCAACATGGAAATGGAGTTCCGTCGCAATAACGAGCGCTACGAATTCATAAAATGGGGAATGCAAGCTTTTAATACATTTAAGGTCGTGCCTCCGGGCATCGGTATTGTGCACCAGGTAAATCTGGAGTATCTCGCCCCGGGTGTGAATGTGAAAGACGGAGTTGTATTTCCCGACACGCTGGTTGGCACGGATTCGCACACCACCATGATCAACGGAATTGGCGTGGTAGGGTGGGGTGTCGGCGGAATCGAGGCCGAGGCGGGCATGCTGGGCCAGCCGGTTTACTTTCTTACGCCTGACGTTGTCGGGGTAAATTTGACGGGACGGTTGCGTAGTGGAGTCACTGCAACGGATCTTGTGCTGGCGGTGACCCAAATGTTGCGCAAGGCCCACGTGGTTGGAAAATTTGTCGAGTTTTTCGGAGAAGGAACCGCATCGCTAGCCGTGCCTGATCGTGCAACGATCGCCAACATGTCTCCCGAATATGGCGCCACCATGGGGTTTTTTCCTGTCGATGACGCAACAGCCGACTACTTCAGGGACACAGGCCGCGGTGACGCGGAAATCGCAGCATTCCAAACCTATTTCAAGGCTCAGAACCTCTACGGTATCCCAAACAAGGGAGAGATCGACTATACACGGGAGCTGGAGCTTGATCTGGCAACTGTCACGCCTTCTCTCGCAGGCCCTCGGCGACCTCAGGATCGGATCGAATTGGAGAGCACAAAAGCCAGGTTCAAGGAACTCTTCGCTACGCCCGTCAGTGAGGGCGGTTATGGAAAAGATCCCACTGAACTGAGCCAGCGTTACCCGGTGAGTAGTTGTACGGAGACAGAGTCGGAAAGCGTTTCCCGTCAGGCTGAACCAGGGCGTCGCGATACGTCCTCCCAAGCCCAAAATGCAGCCTCCGGCGCGAATGCGGCAGCTAACGTACAGCCAGGAAGCCCCCGGAATGTTACGGAAATGGTCAATGATCGTCCAATTCTGGAAAAGGAGGAGTCGCCGCAATGCATCTCGAACGGGCCAGTCGACCTTGGCAACGGCGACGTCTTGATTGCAGCCATAACTTCCTGTACCAATACGTCAAACCCGACTGTACTTCTCGGTGCCGGGTTATTATCAAAAAAAGCCGTAGAGAAGGGACTCAGGGTCAAGCCACACATTAAGACGTCGCTCGCGCCGGGCTCCCGTGTGGTTACGGAATATCTGACTGCCACAGGACTGATGCCGTACCTTGAAAAACTGGGCTTTAACCTTGCTGGCTATGGCTGCACGACCTGTATCGGTAATTCCGGACCGTTGTCGGAACCGATTGAGGAGGCGGTTACGGCTAACGATCTGGTATGCGCAGCAGTTCTGTCAGGCAACCGGAATTTCGAGGCCCGAATTCATCCCAGCATACGGGCAAATTTTCTTGCATCTCCGCCGCTGGTGGTCGCGTACGCCATTGCGGGAACCATGCTCAAGGATTTGACGACGGAACCGTTGGGCGTTGGCGAAGACGGTAAACCGGTCTGGCTCAGCGACGTCTGGCCGAGCGATGAGGAAGTACGCGCCCTGATCAAATATGCTACCGACGGCGACACGTTTCGCCGTCTCTACAGCAACCTCACGGAGGGCCATGTACTGTGGAATAACGTGCCCTCGGTCTCGGGGAAGGCGTATAGCTGGCCGAAATCCACTTATATTGCCGAGCCTCCGTTCTTCCAGGATTTTTCAATGGAGCCGCCGCCACCCCCTGCTGGCATACGCGATGCGCGGGCGTTAGCCATATTTGGCGATTCCCTGACTACCGACCACATCAGTCCTGCGGGACCGATAAAAGAAACCTCGCCCGCCGGCAAGTATCTGCTTGCAAACGGGGTATCCAAAACGAACTTCAATACTTACGGAGCGCGGCGAGGCAATCATGAGGTGATGGTGCGCGGAACATTCGCCAACGTCCGCATTAAGAATCTCATGCTGCCGGGCACTGAAGGGGGAATTACGCTGCATCAACCGGACGGAGAGCGGATGAGCATTTACGATGCAGCGATGAAATATATTAGCGAGGGAACGTCGACAGTGGTATTCGGAGGAGAAGAATATGGCGCAGGTTCAAGCCGTGACTGGGCTGCAAAAGGTACTCAACTGTTAGGCGTCAGGGCGGTCATCGCGAAAAGTTTTGAGCGCATACATCGCAGTAACCTGGTAGGGATGGGCGTGCTGCCCCTGCAATTCAAGGATACCGACACCGTTCATTCGCTCGGTATAAAAGGCAATGAGCAATTCGATCTCCTAGGCTTGGAAGATATACGACCTCAGCAGGACGTCATGCTCGTCATTCGGGGCGCCGACGGCGCGCGCCGCGAGGTTGATCTGTTGTGTAGAATCGATACAGCTACCGAGGTGGATTACTACATGCATGGGGGAATATTACCGTACGTCCTAAGGCAGCTTATGGCAAACTCTGTCCATCGCCCTGGTGGCTTTGACGACAAGCCGGGCTACCCAGTGTAAACCGTTGGTTTGGGGGGAGGGTGGTTGGTTTACGCCGAGTAGTCCGGGGCTCTCCTCAGCTTATCGGCCACAACTCCTTGCTAGGATCCTGCCTGGCGGTCAAACGAACGTCGCTATGGTTCCAGAGCAATCGCTCGTATTCCTCATTGACCACTTCATAGCATTCACATACCGCGTTTTCCAGCTCTTCCCGATCGAGAACAGTGATGTGCCCGCGGCTGTACCGGATTGCTCCGATCATCTGTAATTTCAGCGCGGCTTGCGTCACGCTTTCCCGGCGCACGCCAAGCATGACCGCTATCTGCTCATGGGTCATCCGCATTTCCTCTGTCGGCAGCCGATCGAGAGTCATCAAGAGGAATCGGCATAGCTGCTGTTCTATCTTGTGATGGCGATTGCACACCGCGTTCTGCGCGGTTTGTGTCAGCAGTGCCTGGGTATAGCGGAGCACGGCGTGCTGTAGATGTCCCCCTGACTCGAATTCTTTTTTTGCCGTATTTGCCTTCATTCGATAACCGCATCCATCACTTTGAACGACGATGCCTGAAGGGGTGCCGCCGCCACCGAGAAGAAAGGATGTTCCAGTAACTCCTTCGTTCCCGATAATCGCAAGCCGGACTGAAGCGCCATTCTCGACTGCATATATCGGTGCGACAATGCTGGTGGTTGGAAAATAAAGGTGAGTGACAGCACTTCGCGGCTCATAAATTGTTTGCCCCAGAGGCAGCGACACGAATTCGAGAAATGGAAGAAGCCGTGCATATTCATCTGCCGGTAGGGCGGCAAGGATGCGGTTTTGCTTCGGGCTGTGCAGTGAAAACATGAAACACCTCCTTGAAGTAGATTCTGAGCAAGGTCCCCAGCTTCAATCAAGCCGTACGAGAGCCCACGGCTCAATATTTCGGGAACCTCTGCTCGCTTATTATTTCTCGCCTAAGAGCGCGCCGTAAGCGTATACAAGACTGATGACACTTTCGTTATGCTTCCAAATCTCATCAGTATAACTCTTAGACACACTAATACCTAAGCAATTACCGTGCCAGTTTTTATTCAATGTAAAAACAATGACTTGCTTACTAGTTGATGCGGGCCAGCTGTTGCTTTCAGGCAACGAAAAGCCGAAAAATGGATATAAAACACTGATATAAAAAGGTTTTCGTATGTCGTTAAATAACGACGAAAGGAAATGCTTGAAAGACAGGGACTTAAAACAACGTGCGATTGCCATGCAGTCGCCCTGGTTTATTGACCTTCCACCGCAGCGTTTCATAGGGGGAGGGGCACATCTCAAGAACGTGATAGCTTACGTTTTCTCATCAACCAGGATGGTAAAGAGGCGCGGGGTGCGGGCACTTGGGGAAGTGGCAACGAAGTAACGTGACCACCGCCGCCGCGGTCAGGCTGGAAGGATGTACCGGCGACAAGCCAACCAGTAATAAGGGGATTAGAACTGCCGAGCCTCCGATCAGTCGCTGATCGAAATCTCGAGGTTGTCGATCAGGCGGGTTTTTCCCAGTCTGGCTGCCCCGAGCACAATAAGGTTTCTATCACCCGCGCCGCCTTGCGCCAGAGTATCACGATGACATATGGCGATATAGTCACCCTTCCAGCCATGATCTCGCAGGTTTTGTTTGGCGTTCTCCTCTAGCTCCCGAGGGTTGGTTGCACCGCTCTCCATCTGCTGCTTTATGCGGGACAGTACCTGGTACAGCCGTGTCGCTTCCACGCGTTCCTCAGGCTTAAGATAGCTATTGCGGGAACTCAACGCCAGGCCATCTGGTGCGCGTGCCGTTTCACCGCTGGCAACTTCCACAGGAAGATTAAGCTGCTTGACAAGTTCGCGCATGAGAACGAGTTGCTGGTAATCCTTCTTTCCAAACACCACCACCTGGGGCTGCACAATATTCAATAGCTTCAGCACGACTGTGGAGACTCCGAGGAAAAATCCGTGACGAAACTCACCTTCAAGGGTATCTGCCATGGGCGGAGTCATCAGCAGGAACTCCTGCCTTACCGGATAAAGTTCAGTTTCAACAGGAACGAATACAAAGCGGACCCCTTTGTTTTCAAGCAGCGTGCAATCATCCACCAGGGTACGAGGATAGCGATCGAAGTCCTCCCCAGGGCCGAATTGGAGGCGGTTCACAAAAATGCTGACGACCGAGCAGTCGGCTTTCTGTTGAGCGATTCGCACGAGTGATAAATGGCCCGCGTGCAGATTGCCCATCGTTGGCACGAAACCGATGGACGATTCGTGTTTGAGACGCTGCCGCAGGGATGAGATATCGGTAACGACTTCCACTTATGGCTGGATCAAAACGCGTGCTCAGGCCCGGGAAATTCTCCCGTCTTCACCGCCTTTACATAATTGCTCACGGCTTCGTGGATGCTCCCTGCCCCAGCCATGAAGTTCTTCATGAAGCGCGCCTTTTTCCCGGAGTAAATGCCCAGCATGTCGTACAGGACCAACACCTGGGCGGAACAATCTCTACCCGCGCCAATACCAATCGTTGGAATAGAAAGTTTTTCAGTCACCTGCTTAGCCAGCGCGGCGGGGACAACTTCCATGAGCAGCATTGCAGCACCAGCATGTTCCAGTGCAACGGCATCGTCCAATAGCTGTTTGGCCTGGTAGTCTGTCCGTCCTTGAAGCCTGTAGCCACCCAACTGATGTATGGATTGAGGGGTCAATCCGATGTGGGCGCAGACAGGGATGCCTCGTTGGGTAAGAAATTCCACCGTTTCAGCCATGATACTGCCACCCTCGAGCTTGACCATGCCAGCTCCGGCGGCCATGAGTTCAGCGGCATTTTCAAAAGTATCTTCCGGGCTCACCTGGGAAGTTCCGAAGGGCATGTCTGCCATGATGAATGCGTTGCTTGAGCCACGGACAACGCAACGCGTATGATAGACCATATCGGCAAGCGTAACGGGCAGGGTGCTCTCCTCACCCTGCAACACATTGCCCAGTGAATCCCCCACGAGCAAGATATCGACCCCTGCGTTTTCCAGCAATATGGCAAAGCTTGAGTCGTAACAAGTCAGGATGGCGATTTTCTCGCCGTCATCCCGCATTTTCTGAAACACATCCTGGGTGGTGCGCATGAGCGTACTCCTAGATTCCGCGATTGAAATATTCCCGATGCCCGCGCATCTTCTCTATCTGTTGCAACAATAGATTAAAATCAGCCTGGTTGTCGGCAAAGTTGAGGTTTTCGCTATTAATGATCATGAGAGGTGCAGCATCGTACTGATGAAAAAAACGGGCGTAGCTTTCGGATAGTCGTTGCAGGTATTCTGGTGAAATACCCCTCTCGAACATATTGCCACGCCGCTTCACTCTCTCAATCAAGATGGCAGGAGGCGCTTGTAAATAAACCACCAGTCCGGGCGCTGGCGCCGCGGGTTGAAGGTGATGAAATATTTTATGGTAGAGCTCGTATTCTGCGTCACTCAGCGTGAGCCGGGCGAACAACGGATCCTTCTCGAGCATGAAATCGCTTACGATGGGCCTCGCGAACATGTCCGCCTGCACCAGGCCCTTTAATTGATCAGCGCGCTGAAACAGAAAAAATAGCTGGGTCGGGAGCGCATAGCGGCGCATATCCTCATAGAATCTTTCAAGAAAGGGGTTATCGCCCGGTTTTTCAAGCAGAAGTTCGCCCCGCAGGTGGCTTGCCATTCGCTTTGCCAGGCTGGTTTTACCCACACCGATCGGGCCTTCGATCACGATATGGCGGTATTCTTCAAGCTTCATTCTTTATTTATTCTTCTAAAGTCCTTCGACGTGCTGGCCGGTACAAGCCGCCAGCAATTCCGCCACAGCAGGCAGGCCGGGAATACGGACCTCGGGTGCGATTTCCAGAAGTGGCTGCAGTACGAAGGCCCTTTGATGCATTCTAGGATGCGGCAGAGTCAGTGCGGAATCGGTGAACTGGAGATCGTCGTAGATAAGGAGGTCCAAATCCAGGGTTCGTGGACCATCTCGGTATTCCCGTACTCGTCCGTGGGCACGCTCAACGTCGAGCAGGGCCTTGAGCAGTTCATGGGGGGACAGGGCAGTTTCCATCTGCGCCACCGCATTGATGAAATCAGGTTGGTCGAGGCGCCCTACCGGAGCGCTCCGGTAAAGCGAGGACCGCATGACCAGGCGGCTTGAACGAAGCTTTGCCAGCTCATCGAACGCCTTAAGCACCTGGGCTTCGGGGTTAGCCAGATTGCTGCCAAGTGCTATAAAGACCGGGCAAACGGAGTGATGCAAATAGTCGACGTTTGCCATGCCTATTTCGGCGCGTCCGTGCCTGAACTGCTCAACTCCTCGGCATCCACCGTAATTTCCAGATCGGCCGCTGTCGATTTACGTCGTCCCCTGTTTCTTCTGCGCTTCTTCGGAAACTCATCCTTGAGCAGCATGGCTTCACGTTCGTCGGAATCGGCATGCTGGAACGCTTCCCACCATTGACCCAACTCGCTATCCACTTCGCCGCTCTCGCAACGGAGCAGCATGAAATCGTACGCTGCTCGAAAACGGGGGTGTTCCAGCAAGCGAAACGGCCTGCGCCCTGATCGTCCGACAAAACGCGGTTGCGCCGCCCAGATTTCTTTCACGACACCATCATAGCGGCGCGGAATCG
The DNA here is from genome assembly GCA_963786735.1 of uncultured beta proteobacterium. Taxonomy (GTDB): domain Bacteria; phylum Pseudomonadota; class Gammaproteobacteria; order Burkholderiales; family Nitrosomonadaceae; genus Nitrosospira. Next base: position 133,245 of record CAWBAF010000024.1, on the reverse strand, counting down.
CAAGATTTTTGTTCTGCACCTCCAGCACATCATCCATCGCCTGGAACAGGGCTGGGATCGGCTTTTCCCCCTTGGCTTGGCGGTTGTTCCACGCTGCAAGGACTTCATGCCATAAGAGCGCTGCGAAGAGAAACCCGGGAGACACGGGTTTTTCCTGACGAACGCGTTCGTCCGTATTTGTCAGCGCAAGCGTAATAAACCGCTCACCCAGTGGCTGTTCCAGTATCACATCCAGCATGGGCAACAAGCCGTGATGCAGCCCGCGTTTTCGTAACTCGGTCACACAGGTGAGCGCGTGACCTGAAAGCAGCAGCTTGAGCATCTCATCAAACAGCCGCGATGGAGGAACGTTACGTAACAGGGGCGCGAGTTCGCGAATGGGGGCCGCTGTTTCCGGGTCGATCTGCATGTCGAGCTTCGCTGCAAGCCGGACCACCCGCAGCATCCTTATCGGATCTTCCCGATATCGGCGCACGGGGTCGCCGATCATACGCAAGCGTCTGGCCTTGATATCCTCGTATCCGTTCAGGTAATCCCAGATCTCTTCATGAATTGGATCGAAAAATAGCGCGTTAACGGTGAAATCCCGGCGCTTCGCATCTTCTTCCTGGGTGCCGAACACGTTGTCACGCAGCAGGCGCCCATGTTCATCGGTATGTTCTTCCAACACGGCAAGGTCGTCTTCCCCCGGTGAGCCGCCTCGAAAAGTCGATACTTCGACCGTTTCATGGCCGCACATGACATGCACCAGCCGGAAACGGCGACCAATGATGCGCGAGCGTCTGAAAATCAGGCGCACTTCCTCAGGTGTGGCATTCGTGGCGACGTCAAAGTCTTTTGGCTCCAGTCCCAATATCAGGTCACGTGCCGCGCCGCCAACTATGAAAGCCGAGTATCCGGCCTGCTGAAGGCTCGAGGTAACGTTCAGCGCGCATTTATTGATGTGGTCGCGAGCGATGCCATGTTCCTCCGTTGGGATAATATCGGGGCCGGAAGGGGAATCAGGGGAGGAGGCAGACGGAGATTTGTTGCGGCTGAAGACGCGCCGAAGAAGTTTACTGATCATGCGATTGGGAACCTCCGAACAAGCGCGGGGGAAGACTCTTCCAGGGTTCCATCAAGGGGGCCATCAAGCTCAAATTATACACCCGGCCTGCCGTCCACCGGGATGAAATGTCGCACGCCGCTCACGTTGATTTCATGCATGGCGCAGCGGTAAAGTGCTTCAAGATTGATGCGATTGAGCACCTCTGCAGTGGGACCCGCTATGACCGAACCATTCTCGAACAGCATGAGAATGTGGTCGCAGAATCGGCTGGCCCAACTTATATCATGGAGCACCATCACAACCGTTCCTCCCTGCCTGGCCAGTTCATGAAACAGCGCAAGGGTGGTTAACTGATGCGGGAGATCGAGGTTTTGAAGCGGCTCATCAAGCAGATAGCACGACGGCGCCTGTGCGAGCAGCAGCGCAATGCGGGCACGTTGACGCTCTCCCCCTGATAGCGTGCCAAGCGGGCGGTGGGCGACGTCTGTCAATTCCATTCGCTCCAGGGCTTGCCTGGCGACTTCGTGGTCGTGGGCCTGCCAGCCGAACAGGCTCTTGAGGTGAGGATGCCTGCCTAGCAGTACGTATTCTGCTACGTTTCCCCAGAATTCACCAGGTTCTTCCTGAAGGAGAACGCCGAGATTACGCGCAAGCTCGCGCCGAGGCCAGGCGTTCGTTTGTTTTCCGTCTACCCGTACCCCTGCTTCAGCCCCATTTTTTAGTGGCTGCAAGCCCCCCAGCGCATTCAATAGCGTTGTCTTGCCACATCCGTTCTTTCCGAGTATGGCCCAGCATTCGCCAGCGTTGATTGTCACACTCAAGCCGCGGCATAGCATTTGCCCCGGATATTCCAGTGTCAGGTTATCAGTCTGAATAATCATGGGGGAATAGTTGAACGAGCCTGAGCCACATCCGGCTGAGTCAACCATTTATACTTGAAGGTATTCGCTTTTTCTTCCCAGCCAGCGTTCAAGATGGCGTTGTGCGGCGTCCGGATAATTGCACAGTAAATCGTCAGCAACGGCATGGGCTGCGTCAAGCAAATCCACATCCTGTTCCAGGTCGGCGAACCTCAGCATGGGCACACCACTCTGGCGCGCGCCCAGAAATTCACCTGGGCCGCGAAGGCGCAGGTCATGCCGCGCAATCTCGAATCCGTCGGAATGTTCGAAAATAATCTTGAGACGCTCCCGCCCAGCGGCGGATAAAGGCTCCTGATACATCAATATGCATATCCCTCCTGCTTCGCCTCGCCCTATCCGGCCACGCAGCTGATGAAGTTGTGCCAGACCCATTCGTTCGGCATGCTCGATCACCATTAACGATGCATTCGGAACATCCACCCCTACTTCAATGACCGTGGTGGCTACGAGAAGATGAATTCCACCTCGTGTAAATGCTTCCATTACCGCCGATTTTTCCTGGGGTGGCAGCCTTCCATGCACCAATCCAATCTTTAAATCCGGAAAGGTCAGACTCAGTGTTTCCTGCGTTTCCAGCGCTGTTTTCAACTGGAGGGCCTCGGAATCTTCAATAAGGGGGCAAACCCAGTATGCCTGCTTGCCGGTCCGGCATGCGTCCCGAATCCGGGAAACGATTTCATCACGCCGGGTGTTTGCAATCAATTTAGTAATAACCTGGCTGCGCCCGGGCGGCAGCCCGTCTATGACGGACACGTCAAGATCGGCGTAATAGCTCATTGAGAGCGTACGGGGAATGGGAGTGGCGCTCATCATCAGCTGGTGCGGTGTTTCGAGAGGTCCCGCACCTTTCTTTCGCAAGGAAAGGCGTTGGTGCACACCAAAGCGGTGCTGCTCATCGATGATGACGAGGCCCAGCCTGTCAAACGACACCTGTTCCTGGAACAATGCATGTGTGCCGATGGCAAGCACAGCGCTGCCGGCAGCCATGCGGCCGAGCGCTGATTCGCGCTGGCTTTTTTTCTGCTGGCCGGTTAACCAGTCAACTGTCATACCCAGCGGTTCCAGAATGGGAAAAAGCCACGTGGACAATTTTCGATAGTGCTGCTCGGCGAGAATTTCGGTTGGTGCCATCAAGGCTGCCTGGTATCCATTTTCGATGGCTTGCAGCATAGCCAGAGCCGCAACAACAGTCTTGCCGCTCCCGACGTCTCCCTGCAAGAGGCGCTGCATGGGGAATGTCGCGGCAAGATCATTGCTGATTTCGGCAACTACTTTCTTCTGCCCATGCGTAAGCTCGAAAGGCAGGGATTCAAGCAGCATTTTCGTCAACCTGTTCTTTGCTTTGAGAACAGGCGCATTGCCGCTGCGCCGGCGCCGGTAATGAAGGCGCATGGACAATTGCTGGGCCAACAGTTCGTCGAACTTGATCCGCCGCCAAGCGGGATGGGTACGCTGTTCGAGTAAGGCTGCCGATACGTCAGGGGGAGGCCGATGCAAGAACACTACGCTGTTTCTTAAACCAGGCAAACCCAATTGTTGCAAAACATTCGCCGGCAGTGTTTCTGCAAGGCAATCCTGCGCGTTGCCGTTGTTTTCGTTGCCCCCGGGAACCTGTATCTTTTCAAGCGCACGCCGGATCAGCTTGTGGATCGTCCCCGAGGAGAGACCGGCTGTAGCAGGATAGACCGGAGTCAGCGTATCGGCCAGTGGCTCATGCTGGTTTATGATGCGGCATTTTGGATGAACCATTTCCATGCCGAAGAACCCGGTACGTGGCTCGCCCAGGAGCCGGACTCGCGCCCCCGCAGAATATGCCTTTACCTGGCTGCCGTAAAAATTGAGAAAGCGCATGACGAGCACACCACTGCCGTCATCCACTTGGCATACGAGCTGCCGTCTTGGACGAAACAAGATCTCGCTATGAATAATAACCCCCTCGACCTGCACTGTTCTTTTCTCAGGTATATCGCGAATGGGATAAAGATGCGTTTCATCTTCGTAGCGCAGAGGTAAATGCATCAACAGGCCGAGCTCATCGGTAATGCCCAGCCTGGACAGTTTATCTTCTATTGTCTTGCTCGCAGGATGCACGGCTCGATCTGCCGACCTCGGGATTGAAGTATGCGCGGCCATTCACTCCGGTAGTACCAGAACGGCATCAACTTCCACTAGCGCACCTCGGGGTAAGGCCGCCACGCCAATAGCAGCCCGGGCGGGATAGGGGGGCTTAAAGTGGCCGGCCATGATCGCATTGACCTTTTCAAAATTGGAGAGGTCAGTCAGGTAAACATTCAATTTCACGATGTCATTCAGGCCACCCCCGCTCGCCGCCGCGACCGCCATGAGATTCGAAAACACTTGCTCGGCTTGTTCCTCGACCCCTGCCGCCATTTGCATGGTCGAAGGATGCAGGCCGATCTGGCCGGACAGGTAAACCGTATCTCCGCCGCTGACACGTATTGCCTGAGAATATGGCCCGATGGGTTTAGGCGCATCGTTAGTCTGGACCGTGCTTTTTTTCATCTGATCTCCTTGGTTGTTGTTGGTGGTAGCATCATCAATTGCAATTTGAAAACCGTTACCGCGCACTTTGCGATATGATGAAGCGAACTCTGGCATATTTCAACCATCAGGCCGAAGCTGAGCCTGCGACCATACGTAACTGCGAGGCATCCTCCATTCCGGGAATGCAAGCCAGTCTCTCCCATAATTTCGTAATTCGAAAGGACCTTCCTTCAAGTGTGAACCGCCGGCTGCCTCAATACCGCGGCTTCCGAGGCATTTGAGCGACGTCAAAGCTTCGCTCAACAGATTTTCCAGAAATCTGATTGCCCGGAAACTGGCGTGGAAGATTAAAGTTATACCCGGTTCAGGGTATATACGGCTGGGGCCGACAAGATCATCATAACTATCTGCAATGCAAAAGCTGATCATTCAAGGCGGTACGCCGCTATCGGGCGGAGTCCGCATCTCAGGTGCAAAAAATGCGGCGCTCCCAATTCTGTGCGCTTCTTTGCTGACGGAAGAAACGCTTTTCCTGGATAACGTGCCGTATCTCAACGATGTTACAACGATGTTGAGCCTTCTTCGCCAGATGGGGGTTAATGTCGCGGTGGACGGTAAACGGGCCGAGCTCACAGCTTCGCACCTGGCTCACCTTGTTGCACCTTATGAATTGGTCAAGACCATGCGCGCGGCGATTCTGGTGCTCGGGCCGATGCTTGCCCGGGCAGGCGAGGCAAGAGTATCGCTGCCGGGCGGTTGCGCGATTGGTTTGCGTCCTGTCGACCAGCATATAAAGGGGCTGCAGGCCATGGGGGCGGAGATTGATATCGAGCACGGATATATTCACGCTCGAGCGAAACGTTTAAACGGCGCGCATATTGTCATGGATCTGATAACGGTAACCGGAACGGAAAACCTCATGATGGCCGCTACCCTTGCCCATGGTATAACGATACTGGAAAACGCGGCGCGTGAGCCTGAGGTGACAGATCTTGCGAATTGCCTTATTGCGATGGGTGCGAAAATTCAAGGTGTGGGTACCGATATCATCACGGTCGAGGGCGTCCCCGCATTGCATAGCGCGGCGCATCGGGTAATGCCGGACCGGATCGAGACAGGGACATTCCTGGTTGCCGCTGCCGCAAGCGGAGGTGAGGTACTCCTCAGCGAGACGAGAACCGACACGCTGGATGCCGTGCTCGACAAGCTCATGGAAGCGGGCGCTGCAATCGAGTCCGGGGAGGACTGGATATATCTGCGAATGAGCAATCCACTCAAATCGGTGAACCTGCGAACTTTGCCCTATCCGGCGTTCCCCACCGACATGCAGGCACAATTCATGGTGCTGAACAGTATTGCGACAGGTACCGCGATCATTACCGAAACTATCTTTGAAAACCGGTTCATGCACGTACAGGAACTAAAGCGCATGAATGCTGATATCAAGGTGGAGGGAAATACGGCGATAGTATGCGGCGTAACCGGGCTGGATGGCGCCAATGTCATGGCAACCGACCTGCGGGCGTCCGCGAGTCTTGTGCTCGCCGGACTGATTGCCAGGGGAGAAACGATTATCGACCGCATATACCATCTTGACCGCGGCTATGAGCATATCGAGCACAAGCTATCCCTGCTGGGGGCCAGTATTCGGCGGACGAGCTGAGGGGGGCGCTACAAAATATGCGGGAAGCACGAGTAGGTTGGAGATACCGTATCCCAAGTCAGGGAAGAGAAAGGGCAACCCGAAAGCCCAGGTAGTGCATCCGCTTGTTGGTATCGAACCAGTTGCACATCCCGGCGCGCATATCCTGCGGCCTGTGGTTCCATGAGCCCCCGCACAGCATACGTTTTGCGCAATTGCCTTTCCAGCAGCTGTCGGTCCATTCCCATATGTTTCCCATCATGTCATAAAGGCCGAATCCGTTAGGCTTGAAGCTGCCTACCGGGGCGGTTTTTCTATTATCCCATTCACTTCCGCATCCGTCGCAATTCGCATTATTCCCGCCCACGTCATTGCCCCAATAATACTCTGTGGTAGTTCCCGCTCGCATGGCGGTCTCCCATTCCTGTTCAGTGGGAAGGCGATAAGGCTTGCCCGTTTTTTGTACCAACCATTGGAGGTAGGCCTGCGCGTCGTTCCAGCTCACATTGATCGCGGGCCGGTTGGCCCGGCCCCAACCATTGTCCGCGGGCTGGTAGCCACCACAACCACCATCTTTAACGCACGCCTCCCATTCCTTGAACGTGACCGCATACTTTCCGATGGCGAATTTATTGCCCGGAACGGGCACCAATTCCGGACAGTCCGCACACGTTGCGCTTTTCTCTAAAGCTGATACTTCCTCGGGCATGGATAAGAGGATAAGGACACAGGCGAATAAGGATACGAAATAGACCGTTCTCATGACCAAGGATTATTAAATTGACGTGAACCATTATCTCCTCCGGCTGACGCGAGCCTCGGAGACGGGATGATAACAGACCGGTCGGTCCGTACGGTTTCCAGCAAAGGACATAATCCTGACAAAATCAGCTGATGCATGCTCGTTTGCGCTAGGACTGTTCCGGTCACGCGGAGCCTCCGCTCCAGTACAGTCATCGACAAGCACATGAGTTATTTAGATAATATTTGAGCCTGCGTGCGCTAGCGTACTGAACCATTTTAGTGGTGATCATATCATTCGCCGGAATAAGTTCACTGATACGGTACAGCTTGCGATACAGGTGCGCCATAGAGGAGATAAATATGAAAACCAAGAGATCATTAGTGCTCACGAGTTCACTTATTTTCAGTTTGACTACTGCCGGACTGGTTCAGTCAGGAGAGCATGACATCCCGGATGAGATATCCGCCGCTGATGCGGGGGTGAGGGATGACGACAAGAACCAGGATAAAAGCATAAAGCAGAGGCTGCATATGCAGGAAGGTGCAAAGCCAAAGTCGGACAACTCCCGCTATAGTACGGATGGGGTCGAGCGCTACGAACCAAGCGAGGCCGAACAAGAATACAGCGGAACGGGCCCGAAGCTCGAGGGACGCTATTAGCAGCGAAAAGCTTCAGCCTTTTGCTTTGGAATAACGGGCGGAACGGTTCTGAACTCCGGGCTCATCGATTGATGGGCTTGTAGCGGAGCCGTTTCGGCTTTGCGCCCTCTTCGCCAAGACGCTTGCGCTTGTCCGCTTCGTATTCCTGATAGTTTCCATCGAAGAAGGAAACCTGTGAATTTCCTTCAAAAGACAAGATGTGGGTGGCGATACGATCGAGGAACCACCGGTCATGGGATATGACCAGCACGCAACCCGCGAATTCCAGCAATGCATCCTCGAGTGCACGCAATGTTTCCACGTCCAGATCATTGGAAGGTTCATCCAGAAGCAACACATTTCCTCCCGAGATGAGCATTTTCGCCAGATGAAGCCGGCCTCGCTCGCCACCGGACAAATTCCCGACGATTTTTTGCTGATCGGCTCCCTTGAAATTAAAGCGGCCTAGATAGGCGCGGGCCGGCGTTTCGTATTTTCCCACGGTCAGGATGTCATGGCCGCCTGAAATCACATCGAAAACGGTTTTCGCCCCGTCAAGCGCTTCCCTGGACTGATCCACGTGCGCGATCTTGACCGTTGTTCCGATCCGGATTTCACCGGAATCAGGTTGTTCCTTTCCTGTAATCATACGGAACAGTGTCGATTTCCCTGCCCCGTTGGGGCCGATAATACCGACAATGGCCCCGGGGGAAACCTTGAAGTTTAAATTCTCAATCAACAGGCGTTCGCCATAGGCTTTCGAAACACTCTTGAATTCGATAACTTCGTTGCCTAACCTGTCCGCGACCGGAATGAATATTTCCTGTGTCTCGTTACGCTTCTGGTATTCCTGAGAATTAAGTTCTTCAAATCGCGCTATCCGTGCCTTGGATTTGGCTTGGCGCCCCTTGGGATTTTGCCTAACCCACTCCAGTTCTTTTTTCAGCGATTTCTGCCGGGCTGATTCTGCCGATTCTTCCTGCTTCAGGCGATCTTCCTTCTGCTCCAGCCAGGAACTGTAATTACCCTTCCAGGGTATCCCATGACCACGGTCAAGCTCCAGGATCCACTCTGCAGCGTTATCAAGAAAATAACGGTCATGCGTAACGGCCACAACAGTACCTGGGAAGCGCGTAAGGAACTGCTCAAGCCATTCGACGGACTCGGCATCCAGGTGGTTGGTAGGTTCATCCAGCAACAGCATGTCAGGCTTGGACAACAGTAGTTTGCATAATGCGACCCGGCGTTTCTCCCCGCCGGAAAGATGCGTGATTCGCGCGTCCCATTCAGGCAGACGGAGCGCATCGGCTGCAATTTCCATCTGTTGACCCATATTTCCGCTTCCGGCGGCGAGCATGGCTTCCAGCCGGCTCTGTTCGGTAGCCAGCGCATCAAAGTCTGCGTCTGGCTCCGCGTACGCCGCATAGATCTCTTCCAGTTTCTGCTGGGCGGTGAACAGCTCACCCAGCCCTTCCTGTACTGCGTCGCGTACCGTCTGCTCGGGGTTGAGTTGAGGTTCCTGTGGAAGATATCCAATATTGAGGTTGGGCATCGCCGTTACCTCCCCCTCGATATCCTTGTCTACCCCCGCCATGATTCTCAGGACCGTGGATTTGCCAGAGCCATTCAGGCCCAGTAGCCCTATTTTGGCTCCGGGGAAAAAACTGATGGAAATATCCTTGAGAATTGTGCGCCTGGGAGGGACAACCTTGCCCACGCGATTCATGGTTAAAACGTATTGAGCCATAAAGGAGCGACAGGATAAGAAATAGCTCAAGTTTAACCCAACCGGGCCGGGGCCGGGTGTTTATAGTTGAGGCGAGGCCAGTTCACGAAAGGTGGTCATAAGCAGGGAAAAAGGAACACGGAAATGGCATCGTCGAGTTGTCTTAAACCATCTATTTTTCCATTTTCAAAACCACGACCTTGTCGATCATGTCATTCTTGCCATAGCTGACATCGTAGGCCATCCCATACCCAGTGAGAACCGCTTCAGCAGGAATCCGACGAATTCCCAAAGCCCGAAAGCCAGCACATCCGCGACCGGGCGCGAAGTGATCCCGCTTCGGGTGAGACTCACGGGGTTTTCAATACGAGGTTTTCAATACCGGGTTACTGGAGAACTTCAGTCTGACGTGCCGCGACTGAGCCGCTCGGCGTTGTCTTTCGTATTGTAAATGTCGATGGTTTTTTGCCCCTCCGCTGCCTTATCCATGCGCTTATGAATCTCCGTTGCCATTTGATTGCTGCGCTGGACGGCCGGCCTTGATTCCACGGCTTCAAACCAGCGCATGAAATGGGGAAAGCTTGTCTTGTTTACGCCGCGATCTGCATGCCCCTTGCACCAGGGATAGGTGGCGACATCGGCGACCGTATACTCGTCGCCCGCGATCCACGAAAAATCGCGCAGGCGGTTTTCCAGCACACGGTACAGGCGTGCCGACTCGTTGTTGTACCGGTCCCTTGCATACTCGTTATCCCGGGCCTGCCGGTTGAAGTGATTGGCCTGCCCGAACATGGGCCCGATATGGGCCGCCTGGAAGAACAACCACTGCAACGTGTCATAGCGCTTGCGCGGATCTTTCGGCAGGAATTTTCCGGTTTTTTCCGCGAGATAAACAAGAATGGCGCCGGACTCCATCATCACGTAAGGCCTGCCATCAGGGCCATCCGTATCAATGATGGCGGGAATCTTGTTGTTTGGATTGAGCTTCAGGTGCCCAGGTTGAAACTGCTCACCCAGCGAAATATTGACATCGATGTGCTTCCACTCCAGGCTTGTTTCCTCGAGCATGATCATCACCTTCTGGCCATTTGGGGTAGGGCTTGAGTGCAATTCAATCATCATTTCCTCCTGTTTTTCATCTGTTCATTATTTGCGGAAAGGGAGAACGAATCTTTTCTCAAATAGTAATATTATTTTACGTGCTGGTTGGGCGATAATCGTTGGAACCTCTGACCAGCATATTCTCATCCATTCTCATCCCATCCGAGGAATACTGCCTTGTTCAAGATAATCGGAGCCTTGCTGGGGTTTTACCTTCTCGGCTTTTTTGGCATATTGCTCGGCTATATCGTCGGCAGTTTCATTGACCGATATATCGCATATGGCGCGGGTGCGGTTAATCCTCTTACAAGCGCCAATCGGCAAGCCGTCTTCATCGAAACGGTTTTCCTAATGATGGGCAAACTTGCGAAAGCGGACGGGCGTATCACCCAGGATGAGATATCCCACGTGGAAGATTTCATGCAAAAGCTGGGGATGACGCCCGAGCATCGACAACAGGCAATCGCCCTGTTCAATCAGGGAGCCGCACCTGATTTCGACTACGAGCGCAAGCTGCACGAATTCATGGCTGTTTGCGGGCAGACAAACAGCCTGCGGCAGATGCTTCTGGTCTATCTCATTGTAATGGCGATTTCCGACGGGCGCCTGGATGGTGCGGAGGAGGCGCTGTTAAGGCTCTGCGCGCGGCATCTCAGGTATGACGAGTCTGAGTTCCGGCAACTGCTGGACATGGTTCTGAACCAGACGCACTTCGCGGCTGGCACGGTTGCTTCGCCCACCGCTCTGGAAGATGCCTATAAGGCTTTAGGCGTGACCAAGGAGAGCACCGACCAGGAAATCAAGCGTGCGTATAGAAAGCTGATGAGCCAGTACCATCCTGATAAATTGATGGGCCAGGGCCTCCCATCCGACATGATTAAGGTGGCGACTGCCCAGGCACAGGAAGTCCAGGTGGCGTACGATCTCATCATGAAGAGCCGGAGCAGGTAATTACAAGGCTACTGCACCGTAGTTTTTCAATCTGACACTACTAATGGCCAGGAGGTGCTGTGTGGCAACTTGTTCCAAGCCTGCTTTCTATCGAAAGCTTCACTGCACCTGGCGCTTCTCCCTTCTCCCATTCGCCATTCGCCATTCGCTCCTGTAGCCGGCTAAAAACGAATCCTGGTTCAGCTGTCATGGCGGAGGGCAGGGCAGGCGCGAAGGCGCTGCTTCACCCGCTCATAAGATGCAGGCGAATCAATCGCCCGTTGAGCCGTCATCACTGAATTTACCAGGCTATGCTGCAAAGGCTTCAGGACGTCTTCTACCCAAGGTTTCAAGTCGGCCTGCGCCAGTTTTTCGGAGGTGTAATGACGGGGCTGAGAGAATGCCGTCCGGAGCGGTTCCTCGAGCATTCTGGCCCCTATCCGGAAATGTGATCTCCAGGTTGAAACGTGCTCCAGTTCGTGCTCTCGCACGATATTTTTTTTGCAATCATCCTGGAGTTCCTTGGCCAGGTATACCCGCATTGCCGAGAAACCCAGTTTTACTGAAACATCGGGCACCATGCATGCCTGTCCATCCGGACTGACAATCAACCGCGATTGTATCTCCAGGCGGAAGGAGGGCTCCGCGTGCGTCAGGCCATAAATGCTGTGATGGGCGTCCTGGTTTTTGCCGGACCTGGATTGAAGCGATTTCGTCGTGTATGAGCTGTTATATGTGGGCGCACTATCGGCATACATGACCGCTACCTTTCCCGCTCCAAGCGCCTTTTCACAGCTGGCTCTGAATGTCCCCTCTGTTGCCCACGCCGCGCGCTGAACGGCCAGTATCGCCAGGATCAAAATAAGCGTCAACAGTAACGGGCGGCAGGAAAAGCCTCTCCATTTTCCGCTCATATGGAGGTTATGGCGCGCCCTTTCGGCTTGATTGGTTCACCGCTGATCCAGGCGTGACGGAAATCGCACCAGACAGGTGACCGTAATTCGCGCTATTTTCAGCTGTACGGACCCGGGACTTTATGCGTTTCGCCATTGTTGTCTATCGTACAGAAAACACGGTTCTGGTTTGAAATACTTGCAACTTGGGTTGGCTTCTTTCCGACGAGTCCGGTTTGGCCGATCGATAATGGACCAGGTCCAAAGGAAACGCTTCCATGGCTACCCCCCCTGGCCAACCGGCTGAGATCTGGCCGCTGATTGCTTACTTCTTCCTTGTCGTGATGCTTATCACGACCATTGTCGCGCTTTCGTATGTTATCGGTGAACGCCACAGGCGATCTGCGACCGATGAACCATTCGAAAGCGGTATCGTTCCGGTTGGCCTTGCACGCTTGCGGCTATCGGCCAAATTCTATCTGATTGCCGTGTTCTTTGTAATTTTCGACGTAGAAGCCGTGTTCCTTTTTGCCTGGGCTGTCGCTTTCCGTGAGCTGGGCTGGGCCGGCTATATCGAGGCCGTCATATTTATCGCTATCCTGGGCGCCGCCCTGGGCTATCTTTGGCGGCAGGGCGCCCTGGACTGGGGCACGTCCGGGCCGGGGCGCGCGGGCAGCTTCCGAGGTGGGCACAGGGAAACGAGCTGAAAAAGGGGCTGAAAAACGAACTAAAAAAGGACGTCGAACCATGAGATGGTCTTTAACCAGGCCAAGTGATAGGCCAGATGCACCAAAGGCGACACAAACCGGGGCACGAACCTCAGCACACTCGGCGGATGCTACTCTCCCTGGTATCCCGGATTTTGCGGACGATGGTCGCCGAAGCGTTCTCTTGACACGGCTTCAGGATCTCATTGCGTGGGGCCGCAAGAATTCCGTCTGGCCCTACAACTTTGGCCTGTCGTGTTGCTATGTGGAAATGGCGACCAGCTTCACAAGCAAGTATGACCTTGCCCGGTTCGGCGCCGAAGTTATCCGCGCCTCTCCCCGCCAGGCTGATCTGATCGTTATTTCCGGCACGGTTTTTATCAAGATGGCGCCCGTGCTCCAGCGGCTTTACGATCAGATGCTTGAACCGCGTTGGGTGATTTCGATGGGTTCGTGCGCGAATTCGGGCGGAATGTATGACATTTACAGCGTGGTGCAGGGCGTAGACAGATTCCTTCCCGTGGATGTTTATGTTCCCGGCTGCCCGCCTCGGCCCGACGCATTCATGCAGGGGCTGAATCTGCTTCAGGATGCAATCGGCAAGGAAAAGCGTCCGTTGAGCTGGGTGATCGGTCCGCAGGGGATCGAGCGGCCGGCCGGGGAATCGCAGCGGGACCTCAAGCGGACTGAGCGCATGCGGGCGACGGTGCTCCGCAGTCCGGACGAGGTATAGATTGTTGATCGCCTCCAATCTTGCTTTCAAACGGGATGCACCGGACGTTCCGAACGTGCTGGAGGAACTGGCGGATCGCTTCGGCGCGGGTATTGATGCGAACGATACGGGCGAACCGCTTGGCCCGAGCCAAAAAACCTGCGACCGCGTTCCAACCCAATGGGTTTCTACCGATAGAGTGCGCGACGTGCTGCGCTACCTGAAGCTGGAAGCGGAACGGCCTTACCGCATGCTGTACGATCTGACGGCGATCGACGAGCGTACGCGAGCGTATCGCGACGACCAGCCAGCAAGCCAGTTCACCGTCATCTATCACCTGCTGTCGTTCGAGCGTAATGCGGACATCCGTCTCAAGGTTGCACTCGTCGAACCGGATTTGGCGATGCCCACGATTACCGATATCTGGCCCGCCGCTAATTGGTACGAGCGTGAGATATGGGACATGTTCGGGATCGTCTTTGATGGACACCCGCATTTGCGTCGAATTCTGCTGCCGCCCTGGTGGCAGGGACACGCCCTGCGCAAGGATCATCCGGCGCGCGCTACGGAGATGGAACCGTTCCGTTTGCCGGAAGACAAGCAGCAGGCCGAGCAGGAGGCGCTGCGCTTCCATCCCGAAGAGTGGGGAATGCGGCGTGCTCATGACGGCACGGATTTCATGTTTCTCAACCTGGGACCGAACCATCCGAGCGTGCATGGGGTATTTCGCATTGTGCTGCAGCTCGACGGCGAGGAAATCATCGATGCCGTGCCCGAGATTGGCTTTCACCATCGCGGAGCGGAAAAGATGGGCGAACGCCAATCCTGGCATACCTACATCCCCTACACCGACCGCGTCGATTACCTGGGAGGGGTGATGAACAACCTTCCCTACGTGCTGGCGGTGGAAAAACTGGCGGGCATTGAAGTGCCTGACCGGGTAAAGGTGATGCGCGTGATGATGGCTGAATTTTTTCGCGTTGCAAGCCATCTGGTGTTCTACGGTACTTTTGCCCAGGATCTGGGAGCGCTGTCGCCGGTATTTTTCATGTTCACCGATCGCGAGCGAGTATTCGATGTCGTCGAGGCCATCTGTGGAGGGCGCATGCATCCGAGCTGGTATCGCATCGGCGGCGTGGCTCAGGATTTGCCGCAAGGATGGGATCGTCTGGTGCGGGACTTCCTGGACTATATGCCGGCCAGGCTTGATGAGTATGACAAGATCGCTTTGGGTAACCGCATCCTTAAAGCCCGGACGCGCGGCGTCGGCAGTTACTCGACGGATGAGGCGATCGAATGGGGGGTGACTGGTCCCAATTTGCGGGCGTGCGGCTTCGAGTGGGATTTTCGGAAGGCACGGCCTTATTCAGGATACGATCAGTTCGAGTTCGACATACCCACCGGCCAGCATGGCGATTGCTACGACCGCTGTGCCGTTCGCGCTGAGGAGATTCGCCAGAGCCTGCGCATTATCGAGCAGTGCCTGGAGAACATGCCGGCTGGCGCGCATAAAGCGGACCATCCGCTCACCACGCCGCCGCTCAGGAAGCAAACCTTGCATGACATCGAAACGCTCATCGACCATTTCCTGGGTGTGAGCTGGGGGCCAGTCATTCCTCCCGGGGAAGCATTCGTGGGCATCGAAGCGACCAAGGGGAACAATGGCTATTACCTGGTTAGCGACGGCAATACCATGCCTTACCGCGTGCGGATTCGCACGCCCTCCTTTCCGCATCTGCAGATGATCCCTTTGATCAGCCGTGGGCTGATGATTTCCGATTTGATCGCCATTCTGGGCAGCATCGATTTTGTCATGGCCGACGTGGACCGCTAACTTGGACGCTGAGGGGAACAATGCTGAGTGAACAGGAGAGGAGGGAAATAGAGGCGCACGCGCGGCACTACCCGAATAATCGCGCGGTATGCATTGAGGCGCTCAAGGTCGTACAGCAGCATCGCGGCTGGGTATCGGATGACGGCATTGCGGACGTGGCCGAGGCTCTGCAAATGACTCCGGCGGAGCTGGAGAGTGTGGCGACTTTCTACAACATGATTTTCCGCAAGCCGGTAGGCAAGCATGTCATCTTGCTGTGCGACAGCGTCAGTTGCTGGATCATGGGTTATGAACATCTGCGCGAGCACCTGGCGGCGCGCCTGGGCATCAGGCCGGGCCAGACCACTGCCGACGGCCGTTATACTCTGCTGCCGAATGTGTGCCTCGGCGCCTGTGACCATGCTCCTGTCATGATGGTGGATGATGCGCATTACCAGGACCTGGACGCGGCCAGGATCGATGAAATCCTTGCTAATTACCAACAGGAAGAAAAAGAATCAACTGATGGAAACACCGCTGACCCGTAATATTTCTTTGGGGAAAGAACCGCCCGATCTTGCGCAGTACGAAAAGGCGGGTGGTTATGCTGCCCTGCGCAAGGCCCTGCGCATGTCTCCCGCGGAAGTCCAGGCAGCGGTGAAGGAATCAAGCCTGCGCGGGCGCGGGGGGGCGGGATTCCCCACCGCGCAGAAGTGGAGTTTCGTGCCAATGGGTGAGGACGCGCCGCGGCCCAAGTATCTCGTCTGCAACGCCGACGAGATGGAGCCGGGTACATTCAAGGACCGCCTGTTGCTCGAAGGTGATCCCCACCAGTTGATCGAGGGTATCATCATCAGCGGCTATGCGATCCAGGCCGACGTGGCCTACGTCTTTCTGCGATGGGCGTACAAGCTGGCGGCCCGGCGGATGGAGCGAGCGATCGCTGAAGCTTACCACCAGGGCTACCTTGGGAAAAATATCCTGGGCTCGGCGTACAGCCTGGAGATGCACCTACACGTCAGCGCCGGGCGCTACATGTGCGGAGAAGAGACCGCTCTACTGAATGCCCTCGAAGGCAAGCGCGCCAATCCGCGCGCCAAGCCTCCGTACCCGCAGGTGAGCGGCCTATGGGGCAAGCCCACCATCGTCAATAATGTTGAAACTTTATGCAACATTCCGCATATCGTGAATCGGGGCGCCGCATGGTTCAAGAGCCTGAGCCGTAGCGGCGATGGCGGTACCAAACTGTACGGCGCCAGCGGAAGGGTAAAGAACCCGGGGTTGTGGGAATTGCCGATGGGCACCCCCCTGCGCGAGATTCTGGAAGAGCACGCGGGCGGCATGCGCGATGGATACCAGTTTCGCGGGTTGCTTCCGGGCGGCGCCTCGACCGACTTTGTCCTCACCGAGCACCTCGACGCAGTAATGGATTTCGACTCGATGCAGGCAGTGGGCAGCCGTCTCGGCACCGGCACCATGATTGTCCTTGATGACAAGACTTGCCCGGTTGGCATGCTGCTCAATCTCGAGCATTTCTTCGCGCAGGAGTCGTGTGGCTGGTGCACCCCTTGCTGGTCGGGGCTTTCATGGATCGAACAGATATTGCAGGACATGGAGGAGGGGCGCGGCCAGGCTTCCGATCTGGAACGGTTGGAATCGCATACCCGCCTGCTGGGCCCTGGGCACACCTTCTGCGCGCTGGCGCCGGGCGCCGCTGAGCCGCTGCAAAGTGGCCTGAAGTATTTCAAGGATGATTTCGAGCGCCACATTCATGAAAAACGCTGCCCTTGGGGCGAGCGTGATGTAAGGACGCAGCATGGGAATGCGGCGAGGCGAATGTGACGATCATCCATATCGACAACCGGCCTTATCCTGCCAAGGATGGCGAGAACCTGCTGCAGGAATGCCTCTCGCTGGGATTCAACCTGCCTTATTTCTGCTGGCATCCGGCACTGGGCTCGGTAGGCGCGTGCCGCCAGTGTGCGGTCAAGCAGTTCAAGAACGAGGAAGACAAGCATGGCAAGATCGTCATGGCGTGCATGACCGCGGCCAAAGACGGAGTTCGGATCTCAATCGATGACCCCGAGGCACGGGAATTTCGCGCTAGCGTGGCGGAATGGCTGATGGTGAATCATCCGCATGATTGCCCGGTGTGCGACGAAGGCGGCGAATGCCATTTACAGGACATGACAGTCATGAACGGGCACGTTTATCGCCGTTACCGCGGCCGCAAGCGCACGTTCAATAATCAGAATCTGGGACCCTTGGTCAACCATGAAATGAATCGCTGCATTCAGTGCTACCGGTGCACGCGATTCTACCGGGACTATGCGGGCGGCCGCGATCTCGACGCGCTGGTGCTGCGCAACCAGGTCTATTTCGGCCGCCATCAGGACGGCACCCTCGAGAGTGAATTCAGCGGCAACCTGGTGGAGGTATGTCCTACGGGCGTTTTCACCGATAAGACATTCAAGCGGCATTACACGCGCAAGTGGGACCTTCAGACGGCGCCGTCAGTGTGTGTGCATTGCGGGCTGGGTTGCAACACCATCCCAGGCGAGCGGTATGGCACATTGCGGCGTATCCACAATCGTTTCAACGGCGCGGTCAATGGCTATTTTTTATGCGACCGCGGCCGCTACGGTTACGAGTTCGTTAATAGCGAGCGCCGGATCAGGCAGCCAGTGTTGCGTAAAGCCAAAACCGAACCACTGCAGCTTGCCACCAAACAGGACGCGCTCCAACATTTGGGAGAAATCCTGTCCAGTGGAGCCCGCGCCATCGGTATCGGCTCCCCGCGCGCTTCGATCGAAGCCAACTTTGCGCTGCGCACCCTCGTTGGACGCGACCAATTTTATCTCGGACTATCTGAAAGGGATTCCCGCCTGCTTGCTTCCATTCTCGATATTTTAAAAAAAGGCCCTGCCCGCACGCCATCGTTGCATGAAGTGGAGTTGGCGGACGTGGTGCTGGTGCTGGGGGAAGATGTCACCAATACTGCGCCACGGCTTGCGCTGGCCCTGCGCCAGGCGGCGCGCCGCGAACCGCAAAAGATGGCGGAGAAAATGGGTATCCCGCTCTGGAATGACAATGCCGTGCGCGATGCGACGCAACAGGAGCGTGGACCATTGTTTATTGCCACTGTCGCGGGTACCCGGCTCGATGACATCGCCACTCAGACCTTGCATGGAACGCCTGCCGACCTCGCTCGCCTGGGGTTTGCGGTGGCGCACGCGGTCGATTCGAACGCGCCTCCGGTAGTTGGATTATCCAGTGCGGCACAAGCACTGGCTGACGTCATCGCAGAAAAACTGAGGGCGGCTGAGCGTCCATTGATTATCTCCGGGATGGGTTGCGGGGACAAGGCCATCGTTGAGGCGGCGGCCAACGTTGCATGGGCGCTATGCAGCACTGGCCACGCTGCCGAGCTCTGCTTTGCTGTTCCCGAATGCAACAGCCTGGGTGTGACGATGCTCGGAGGAGGCGATAGTCTCAACAGCGCATTGGAAGCAATGGACAGCGGCGCCGTGGATACCCTCATCGTTCTGGAAAACGATCTTTACCGGCGAGCGGATGCCGCGGTGGTCGATCGGCTGCTCGCCGCAGCGCAGCACGTCGTGGTGATCGATCATATCGAGCATGCTGCCAGCGCGAAGGCTGACGTGGTGCTGCCCGCCGCGACCTTTGCCGAGGCGGATGGCACGCTGGTGAATAACGAGGGGAGGGCACAGCGCTTTTTTCAGGTTTTCGTGCCTACGGGTAATATTCCGGGGAGTGACATTCCGGGCGATATTCAGGAAAGCTGGCGCTGGATGCGGGACATCATGGTTGCAGCCGACCGCGGAGATGAAGCGCAATGGTCAAGTCTGGACGATGTCACCGCCGCCTGTGCCGCGGCAATTCCCAACCTCGAGCCGATTTTGCGCGCCGCACCATCGGCGAGCTTCCGCATGGGCGGGCAGAAGATTCCGCGCGAGCCCCATCGTTATAGCGGGCGCACCGCCATGCACGCCAACGTAAACATCCAGGAACCCGAGCAGCCCGATGATCCGGATACCCCTTTGGCGTTTTCGATGGAAGGTTATCCGGGCCTTCCGCCGCCGTCGCTTATTCCCCGATTCTGGGCGCCCGGTTGGAACTCGGTGCAGGCGGTAAACAAGTTTCAGGACGAAGTGGGCGGCCCGCTCTCCGGGGGCGACCCAGGCGAGCGCCTCATCGAGCCCACGCCGGCGAAAAAAACGGCGTACTTTGAAAATGTACCGGCTGGCTTCGCGCCGCGTTTGGGCGAATGGCTGCTGTTGCCATTGCATCACATCTTTGGCTCCGAGGAACTGAGCGCCCTGGCGCCCGGCATCGCTGAGCTCAGTACTGAACCGTATCTGGCGCTCAACCCTGACGATGCGGTCGATCTTCGCCTGGCTGCGGGGGATGACGCGCAGTTGCTGTTTGGGCCCGAGCTTATGGAAATTTCACCCGGCTTCCCCGAGGAAATTCCGCGAGCGTACTGGCTGCCGGTGCGGTTGAAACCAGAATTGCAACGCGGCACTGCTGGGCTGCCCGTCGGTCTGCCAAGTCCGGGCAGTCTTGCGGGCATCGGATTGCCGGCATTCGGCAAAATAAGAAGGGCGAGGAAGGAGAACCGGATAGAAGAGGGACGCCATGAGTGAATCGGCGCGCATCTGGGCGAACTTGATCTTGATCCTCGCTGCCGTGTTTGCTTTCTCGGCGCTGCTGTCCTGGATCGAACGCCGTTTGCTCGGCGTCTGGCAGGACCGCTACGGCCCGAACCGGGTGGGGCCATTCGGTATTCTGCAAATTGTTGCCGATTCGATCAAGCTCCTTACCAAGGAAGACTGGGTGCCGCCCTTCGCCGACAAGGCGGTGTTCGTGCTGGCGCCGACAATAATTGCCGTCACTACGCTGCTTGCATTTGCCGTGGTGCCGATCGCGCCGGACATCGGTGTGGTCGACCTGAACATCGGGTTACTGTTTTTTCTCGCCATGTCTTCGCTTGGGGTTTACAGCGTCGTGCTGGGCGGATGGGCGTCGAACAACAAATATTCGCTGCTGGGCGGCTTCCGGGCGGCAGCACAGATGTTGAGCTACGAGGTTTTCATGGGTCTGGCGCTGATGGGCGTCGTCATGCTCGCCGGTTCGTTCAACCTGCGCGATATCGTCGCCGCGCAGGAAAATCTCTGGTTCTGCGTACCCCAGATCCTTGGCCTGGCAACTTTTACCGTGGCCGGGATCGCCGAAGCGCGCCGGCTGCCTTTCGATCTGCCCGAGGCGGAGAACGAGCTGGTGGCTGGCTTTCACACCGAATACTCCAGCATGAAGTTCGGCCTGTTTTTCATTGGTGAATACGTCGGCATCATCCTTGTCTCGGCAATGATGGTGACATTGTTCTTCGGCGGGTGGCTGGGGCCGCTGTTGCCCCCAGTGATATGGTTTCTGCTCAAAACCTTTATCGTCATCGGGTTCTTCATTTTACTGCGAGCTTCATTGCCCCGGCCCCGTTACGACCAACTGATGGCCTATGGCTGGAAAGTCATGCTGCCGCTCACGCTTGTCAATTTGCTGATCACCGGCGCGATCGTATTGGCTGGGTAACCTGTGATCAGGTAGCTCCAGGAGAAAATTGACATGTGGAATTCTCTGAAAACAATGTGGATCATCTTTCTGCACATGTTCCGGCGCCGGGTAACGATTCAGTATCCGGACGAGAAGCCCAATATTCCGCCGCGCTGGCGCGGACGCATCATCCTGAGCCGCGATCCGGATGGGGAGGAACGCTGCGTCGCCTGCTATCTCTGCGCGGCAGCTTGTCCGGTGGATTGCATTGCGCTTCAGGCCACGGAAGACGAACATGGCCGGCGCTACCCGGAATTTTTCCGGATCAATTTTTCGCGTTGCATTTTCTGCGGATATTGCGAGGAGGCATGTCCCACCGACGCGATCCAGCTTACGCCGGATTTTGAAATGGGCGAATACGACCGGAAAAACCTGGTGTACGAAAAAGAGGACCTATTAATCGATGGCACCGGCAAATACCCCGGCTATAACTTCTACCGGGTAGCCGGGGTCGGAATCGGCGGCAAGCACAAGGGCGACGCCGAGAACGAGGCGCCCCCCGTAGACCTGCATTCGTTACTGCCTTAATTCTCAATCTCCATCTACAGGAGGGACCATGGAAGCGACATTTTATTTGTCCGGCGCGATCGCCATCGCGGCCACTCTGATGGTCATCACGGGCCGAGCGCGGTGCATGCGCTGCTCTACCTGATCGTATCGCTGCTTGCAATAGCAATCGTATTCTTTGTGCTCGGCGCACCGTTTGTCGCTGCACTGGAGGTCATCATTTATGCGGGAGCGGTCATGGTGCTGTTCGTGTTCGTGATAATGATGCTTAACCTCGGCAAAGCCGCCGCGGCAAAGGAGCGAGAATGGCTGAGCCCCGGCATGTGGGTGGGACCCGCCATACTGGCGGCGCTGCTGCTGGCCGAACTGATTTATATCCTTGCACAGAATGTACAGGGTGCCACCACAATCTCCGGCAAGGCCTTAGTGGATTCGAAAGAGGTCGGGATCGCGCTTTTCGGTCCTTACCTCCTCGGTGTTGAGCTGGCTTCGCTAGCTGCTGCTGGCGGGGCTGGTCGGGGCATGCCATCTTGGCTGGCACGGGGGCGGGCGCGGAGGATCGCAGGGTAATGCGCGTGGCCATGAAAACCGCTGAGGCCGTCGCCGCCATCGCGGTCGTTCCCATGCATCACGGCCTGCTGCTCGCGGCTATCCTTTTCGCTCTCGGGATGATCGGCATCCTGGTCGAGACGCAACCTGATCTTCATCCTGATGTCGATCGAGATCATGCTGAACGCCGCCGGGCTTGCCTTCGTGGTTGCCGGTTCGCACTGGGCGCAGGCCGACGGTCAGGTGATGTTCATCTTTATCCTGTCTGTGGCGGCGGCTGAAGTCTCTGTCGGCCTGGCATTGCTGCTGCTGTTGCATCGCCGCTTCCAGACGCTGGATGCAGACGCGGTGAACAAGATGCGGGGATAACATGTTGCCCCTGCTCTGGCTTATTCCCACGCTGCCTCTGGCCGGTTTCCTGGCGTTGGCGCTGGGCGGAAGCTATTTGAGCCGGCGCAGTGTCGCGGTAATTGGAGCTGGCTCCGTGGCTCTCTCGGCACTCATCGCCATTCTGATCGGGATCGACTTCATCGCTGCAAGACCGCCGGGTCTCGCCTTTCAGCAGGAAGCATGGGTCTGGATCGGCATAGCCGGTTTCTCGCCGAGGATCGGCTTTTATCTCGATGCACTGTCGCTGGTGATGGTCCTGGTCGTGACCGTCATCAGTTTCCTGATCCACCTCTATTCGACGGAGTTCATGATTGGCGATGACGGTTATGCACGCTTTTTCGCCTACATGAATCTCTTTGTCGGCTCGATGTGTATCCTGGTTCTTGCCGACAATCTGCTGTTTCTTTACCTAGGCTGGGAAGGGGTGGGACTTTGCAGTTACCTGCTGATCGGATTCTGGTATCGGGATCCCGTCAATGGGCGCGCCGCGCGCAAGGCGTTTATCGTGACCCGGATCGGCGATACCGCTATGGCGATCGGCCTTTTTCTGCTGTTCATCCACCTCGGAACCCTTGATATCCAGCCGTTGATGCAGCGCGTGACGCAGCAGTGGCCGGAGGGGTCGGAGCTCGCTATTCTCGCTGCAGCGCTTCTGCTTGCCGGCGCGGTGGGCAAATCTGCCCAGCTCCCGCTACAGACCTGGCTGCCTGACGCAATGGCCGGGCCTACACCGGTGAGCGCGCTGATCCATGCTGCGACGATGGTAACGGCAGGTGTATATCTGATCGCCCGCACGCATGTGCTCTTTTCGCTTGCGCCACCCGTACAACTGGCGGTAGCAGTAATAGGCGCCCTTACCCTGCTGCTGGCCGGGTTCAGTGCACTTGCCCAAAAAGACATCAAGCGCGTGCTCGCGTATTCGACCATCAGCCAGATCGGCTATATGTTCCTCGCGCTGGGAGTGGGCGCCTGGTCGACAGCCATCTTTCACCTGATGACTCACGCCTTCTTCAAGGCTCTGCTGTTCCTGAGCGCAGGTGTGGTCATCATGAGCCTGCACGAGGAACATGATATTTTCCGGATGGGTGGGCTGAGGAAAAAACTTCCCGTTGCATTCTGGACTTTTCTGATTGGCAGCGCATCGCTCGCGGCGCTGCCGCTCGTTACTGCGGGCTTCTACAGCAAGGACCTGATTCTTTGGCAGGTCTGGTCGTCGACAGGAGGGAATCCATGGTTATGGGCCGCGGGATGGGCAGGTGCAATACTGACTGGCCTCTACATCTTTCGTGTGGTGTTTCTCGTCTTTTTTGGCGAAGCGAGGGCTGCGATGCCTCCCGAAACCAGACGGCCAGGGCTGCGCATAACTATACCGCTTATAGTTCTTGCCGCACTCTCTCTAGTCGGCGGATGGATTGAAACTCCACCTTTTCTCGGCAATTTAACGCTGTTTTCCAGCTTTGTTCAGCATGCCTTGCCGCCGACTCAGGTCGTTCATGACGGTAAAAATGATGAAACCATTCTGGAGCTGCTCGCAATTGCTGCCTCTCTTGGCAGCATCGCGTTGGCGTACCTGTTGTTTTTAAGATATCCCGCCTTTCTCCATGGACTGATGCTGATCCCGGCATTGGCAAGAATCCGGAAGTTCTGGCATTTTGGCTGGGGTTTCGACCGGTTTTATGAGTTCCTGTTCGTCCGGCCCTATCTCTGGCTTGCGTACGCCAATCGGCACGACGTGGTCGACAATATCTACAGAATGGCGATTTCATTCACACTGAGGTGGCTCCAGAAGGTCGATCGGCACGATGTGATCGACAATATCTACAGCGGCCTGGCCCAGCTTTGTCTGTTTCTCTATCGCGCCTTGAGTGCAACGCAAAGCGGACAGGTACGCCGCTACGCGGCGGCGATTGCCGCTGGATCGATCGGTATTATATTCATCGGGATATTCGCATGATTCTCTCCGCATTAATTTTCATCCTGGTGGCCGGCGGTTTGCTGTCATGGATGGCGGAGCGCTGGCGTCCGGACTCTGCGAAGTGGGTTGCGCTGGCTACGGTGGGCATCGAGCTCGTATTGACGATATGGCTTTGGCTGCAGTCTGCCAGCGCTATGGCTCTTCCCGCTCACGGGGGGTGGCTTGCCGAGACCAGGGCGGAGTGGATTCCGCGTTTCGGAGTGAGTTTTCACCTGGCCATGGATGGAATAAGCCTCGTCCTGGTCGTGCTGACCGCTTTTCTGGGGGTAGTATCGGTGGCGTGTTCCTGGACGGAAATCCAGGAGCGTGCCGGATTCTTTTACTTCAACCTGCTATGGACTCTGGCAGGGGCGGTCGGCGTATTCCTTGCGCTGGACCTGTTTCTGTTTTTCTTCTTCTGGGAGCTGATGTTGGTGCCGATGTATTTCATGATTGCGATCTGGGGCCATGAGAAGCGGCAGTATGCAGCGATCAAGTTCTTCATTTTCGCCGAGGGGAGCGGTCTGCTCATGCTGGTGGCAATTCTTGCGCTGGTATTCGTCCACTACCGCAGCACTGGAGTCCTGACATTCGATTATTTCGAGCTGTTGAATACGGCCATGTCTCCCTCCACCGAGCTGTGGATCATGCTCGGCTTTTTCATTGCGTTCGCAGTCAAGGCGCCCATCGTGCCATTTCACACCTGGCTGCCTGACGCACATACCGAGGCTCCGACAGCAGGAAGCGTGATTCTTGCAGGGGTGCTGCTGAAAACCGGAGCCTACGGGCTATTGCGCTTCGTTGTTCCGCTATTTCCCGAGGCGGCGGGGTATTTTGCCCCGGTGGCGATGGCGTTGGGAGCAACCGGAGTTGTCTATGGTGCTGTCCTGGCGTTCGCCCAGACGGATTTCAAGCGCCTCGTGGCCTACACCAGCGTGAGTCACCTGGGCTTTGCGGTGCTCGGGATATTCGCCTGGAATCCCTGGTCGCTTGGGGGGGCCGTGATGCAAATGATCGCGCACGGCATCAGTACGGGAGCACTGTTTGTAATTGCTGGCATTTTGCAGGAACGGACCCACACCCGCGATATGCGTCGCTTTGAAGGCCTGTGGAGCGTCATGCCGCGGCTGGCGGCAATGGGATTGTTTTTTGCCATTGCCGTGCTTGGGCTGCCGGGAATGGGTAATTTCGTCGGGGAATTCCTGATACTGATGGGATTATACCGCGCAAGCAGCGTGCTGGCGTCAGTCGCGGCCGTGGCATTTGTCGCCAGTGTCGTGTATGCGCTTGCGCTGGTGCAGAAAACTTTTCATGGCGAGAATACGCATGGCTGGCAATTACGTGATTTGTCAGGCCGAGAAATGGCGACCCTGTGTTCAATGGCGGCCATTACCCTATGGCTGGGGCTGTACCCGCAACCGGTGTTGGATGCGGCGCCGGGCATCGCAAATCGTCCGCCCGCGATTGCTGCCGCCCACCATGAGGGGAATGCGGAATGAACCCGCTACCCTCCGCGCTACACTCCAACCTTATGGCCCTGTCGCCGCTCATTCTCCTCGCCGGGTCCGCGGTAGTGGTGATGCTGGCTGCGGCCTTTTACCGTCATCCTCGACCGGTCATCATGTTGACGCTCGCCGGGTTGATTCTGTCATTTGCATCATTGTTTCTGCCCCAGGGCATCGGGTCTCGTCAGGTCACGGCTCTGCTGGTACTGGATCACTATGCACTGTTTTTTATCGGGCTCATCGTTGCCGCGACCTTTGTCGTCGCGGTGCTGTGTTACCGCTACTTCGGCGGTGACGAAAGCCGGCATGAAGCCCTTTACATCCTGTTACTGCTGGCTGCGCTCGGCGGCGCGGTTCTCGTGGCGAGCAGCCATTTTGCCTCGTTTCTGCTGGGCCTGGAACTGCTCAGCATTTCACTCTTTGCATTGATCGCCTATCCGCGATTCACGGAGCGTCCTCTCGAAGCAGGGATTAAATACCTGATCCTGGCTGGTTTCTCATCCGGATTGCTTTTGTTTGGCATGGCGCTGGTCTACGCGCAGCTCGGGACGATGCAGTTTGCGAAAATCGGAACAATGCTTGCTGCGCCTGACCAGGCATTGGAACTCTACGGGTTGGCCGGGCTCGCACTGATCGTGACGGGTGTCGGATTCAAGCTGGCGCTGGTGCCCTTTCACATGTGGACTCCGGATGTGTATGAAGGTGCGCCCGCACCGATTACCGCATTCATCGCCACTGTTTCAAAGGGCGCCATGCTTGCCCTGCTGCTGCGCTATTTCATTACCACGGAAGCGCATCAGTCGCAGTCAGCCACGCTGGCGCTGGGCCTTGTCGCAATTGCAACGATACTTGTCGGCAACCTGCTCGCGCTGCTGCAGGATAATGTCAAACGAATTCTTGCTTATTCCTCGATTGCCCAATTCGGCTACCTGCTCGTCGGGTTATTAGCTTTCGACTCACTGGGAGTCGAGGCGGTGTCCTATTATGTCGCCGCCTATTTTGTGACAATGCTAGGCGCGTTTGGCGTCGTGACGGTCCTTTCCAAAGGTGTCCCTGCGCGCGATACCGATACACTTGCCGACTATGCCGGCTTGCTGTGGCGCAGACCCTGGCAGGCGGCGGTATTCACGGCAATGCTGCTGTCTCTCGCCGGCATTCCTCTGACAATGGGATTCATTGGCAAATTCTACATACTTGCGGCTGGCGTTGAAGCATCGTTGTGGCCGCCTGTGATTGCACTGCTTGTTGGCAGTACGATCGGTCTCTTCTATTACCTGCGCATTATTGCGGTCATATGCACATTCGGTTCGGAGACAGCCTTCCAGTCAACTGTAGAGCCTGTTGTATCGCCTTCCCTGGCGGAAAGTGTAACGCTGGCAGCTTTGACGTTATTGCTTGTATGGCTGGGGGTATATCCGGCCCAGCTCATCGATGTGCTGAGTGCAACCGTCGTGCAGCTGACTTGATTATGGTCAGCCCCGCATGGCTAACCCGCTTGACAACTCGTTTGATGTACATGTACTGTACATGATAACGTATTTTTCTAAGAGGAGTCTTACCATGGCAGCAACGGCAATCGAACGGATTGTAGTTCAGGCTACTTCCCAGGAAAAAAAAGCAATCGTGCTGAAAGCAAAAAAACTGGGGCTTCCTGTTGCGGAATTGATGCGTCGGGGTGCTACAGCATACGAGCCCACGGAAGCCGACGACGAATTAGGTATTCTTGCCGATAAGGCCAAGGCTGCGGCAGACCGTGCGTCCGATTCGATTGACGAGGTGCTGGCGTTCGTAGAGGCGAGCAACAAGCGCATCGCCGCAATGGAAGCTAAAGCATCTGAAATTACCAAAAAAGCTGTTTGATGGGTGTCACGGACCGTGTATGGGGCGCATTGACCTCAATGATAAAACTCGAGGACAGGGTTGTCCGCCAAAGCGAGGTGATCACGATTCAGCAGGAGAAGATTGAAAACCTGACCGAGCGGGTAATCAGACTCGAAGCCACCCTCGAACTTCTCATGCGTGCGAGCGAATTGAAGAGGCTCAAGTAGAATTTTATTCCAGATGCATTCAAAGCTTCAGCGGTTCCACATACCCGGTCAATTCCAGGTAGCCGTGGCCAGCGGGCTTTCCATCACGGGTAACGGTCACCGCGCCCTCCCAATAGACCGATCCGGTCGATGCCCGTGAGTCGAGTTCCTGGTCATCCATTAGAGGCGTGAGCAGCCATACGGTCGAGCCCGTCTGGATTCGCATCGATACGGGGTACGTCGCATCTGTATGCGGCGAGCGCCAGGTACGCTGGGGCTCGAATTGCACCTCATCCGGTTCGAACCGCGTAAAGCGACCGGAGGGGTCCCGAATTCCAGCATATGCCCATACCTTGCGCCCGTCTTTCCCGCGTATCTGAAACACCATTAGCGCCGAGCCGTCATCGAGGTTCACCCCAGCCCAATCCCATCCGCTTGCGCTTGGGTCAAGGTATGCAGTTGACCATTCATGATCGAGCCACGCAGTTCCGTTGACGGCTGTTTCCTTGCCATTTCGAATGACTGCACCCTCAACCTTGAGATGGGGTTCGCTGTAGTAGTAGCTCGCTTGTTCCGGTTTTGGCCCTTTTCGCGAAAACCCCTGGTAGTCTTGCAGCATGGGAGACTGTACAGGATTAAGCGTAAAGTTCAGTGTAAAGTCCCGGCCTTTTACAGTAGTCCGATATCGTCCGTTTTCCTCCCGGAGTATCATCCAATCATCCAGCTTCACATCGGTATTACCTTCCCTGGTATAGGCAAGTCCGAAACCCTCGCGCGCGCTCTTTTGGTCGTGTAACAACTTTCCGACCGCGGGATCGGACAGGGCCGCATGGGCGATGATGAGCTGCTTTGGCGCAAAACGGCTCGGGTTAGCCAAATCGTGCTCGGTCGCCACCCGGAAAAAAGTAATCTGAAAGCCAAGGCGCTTCTTGTCATGGGTCTCCAGCCAGCCGGTCACATACCACCATTCATTACGGAACGAGGGGTGAGCACCAAAGTCTCTGGGAAAAGCAAGCGGGATGCTCTGAACGACGGGTGAAAATTGAGGTTTGGCCGCGAGGCTCGGCATTATGGGCGTAGCGACCCAATAACCGGCAATTGCACAGACAGTCGCTAGTCTGGGCAGACGCGTCAGTAACTGTGACGGCACCAGTCTCCGCCAAAGACTGAACGGCTGAGCTGCTCGCCAGGAATAGCCTGCCGGAACATGCATTACCAATCCTCCCGTACCGCTCTTATTGCGTTTCCTGAAACTGCGCGGCGGCCCGATGCCACGGCGGTTACCGAGGCCGATGCCATCAATAGTGCTGCCACAAGTAATAATTCTTTCCATGGGAGACTCATTTGCATAGTCCAGTGGAAAGACTGAGGATTTACGATAAATACGAGGATCAGGCTGATGCACCAGCCCAGAGTGAAACCCAGCAGTGCTCCCAAAGTCGTTAACAGACCACCTTCCAGAGCCAGCATCCCCAATACCTGGCGTCGCGTCATGCCGATGTGGCGCAGCATGCCAAACTCCGTTGTGCGAGAAAAGGCCTGTGCTGAAAAGCTGGCTGCAACGCCCAACAGTCCGATGATGGTGGCGATCCCTTCCAGCAGGTAAGTAACTGCAAAGCTGCGGTCGAAAATGTTCAGGCTCAGTGCCCGTATCTGGCCTGGCTCGGAGAACTCCAGCGCACTCCCAAATGGCAATCGCTTCATTGCGGTAACCACATGCTCGGGGGTGATCCCTTTATCCAGCCAGACAGCCGCGTCATTGACGAGCTGATCTCCCGTAATCGCTTGATAATCTTCCAGACGCATCTGGATGGCGCCGAATTGGCGCCCATAGTCGCGCCACACTCCTGCGACCACAAAGGCGGGCGGTGGAACGGCTATTGGCAGTACGACCTGTTTGCCCGGCGTATAGCCGTACAAATCAACCATTGCTTCGGAAACCCAGATAGGCTTTGCGTCCTTGGGAAGCGTTGCGGGCGGAATCACTTCATCCGTCAGGGGCAGGATGTTCCCAGGCTCGGCCACATCAATCGGTCGGGCAATCAGTGCCACGGTCGGTCGGCCTGGATCGAGCATCAGTTGCGAGGAGCGTATAGAGTCGGCGCGGATAATGCCGGGCACGCGTGCAAGCGCATTCATCTCCTCGGGGATAAGGCCGCGAGCATCCCCGTTCGCCGCTGTGCGCACATAAAGATCGGCAGGGAGGATATGCTTCAACCAATCATTTACCGACACGCGGAAACTGGCGACCATGATGCCCATCGCGACAACCAGGGTAAAACTTGCGAGTACGCCCCCCAGCGCAATGGCGGCTTGATTGGGGGAATTCGCCAGCCGTGCCAGCGCCACGGTTGCAAGCGGTGGCACGGTTGCGGATCGGCCCCAGCCTATCACCGAAAATACAGCCGAAAAAATCATCGCTGAAAGGCGAGGCATGAGCGCTATGCCGCCTACCAGCAGTTGCGCCACCGCTAGATAACCGAAGATGGGCAGGCCCGATACGGGTGGGAGTTGCGTAAACAGGATTCCAGAGACCAGGCAGAGAATACCGGGCCAAGGAGTGCCCAACCTGGCGAGCGCGGCATCTTCACTTCCCGATTTGAGCGCGGGTGCGGCATGCGTGCTTGCCGCCTCCCAGGCGGGAACGGCGCTGCCGAGCAAAGTAATGCCGAGCCCGAGCGTGAAGAACGCAAATGCTGCCAACGGGTCGAAATGCACGCTGGGTTTCACTCCCGGGAAAAATCCGCCGCCGAGATCTCCCCCAAAATAATTCAGGGCTCCGGCCGCGGCCGCATAGCCCAAGGCAAGTCCTGCGAGCGAGCCGATGACACCGAGAGCTGTTCCTTCGAACAAAACCTGACCCAGCAGTTGGCTGCGGGTCAGCCCGAGCACGCGCAGCAGGGCGAATTGATGGCGGCGCCGAACAACCGATAATGCCTGCGTCGAAAAGACCAGGAAAGTTCCGGTAAACAGCGCGACCATTCCCAGCACGTTCAGGTTGACCCGATAGGCGCGCGACATGTTTGCAACCCGAACTTCCTGGTCGGCGGTTTCCGTGATTACGTATTGACCGCGCGTTTCCAGTTGCTGCTCCAACGCCGCTTTGAACGCTTCCCGATCGATCCCCGGCATCAGTTTCAGCTCGATGCGCGATAATTGCCCAAGCCGATGAAAACGCCACTGGGCAGAGCCGATGTCCATCACTCCCAGCCGCTGCCCTGCGCGCGCCCGCCTCAGCCCACCCGCGACCCGTAGTGTGAGGGTTTGGGTTCCGACGCGCAGTTGCAATGGATCGCCCTGCTTGACTCCCAGCCATTCCATTGCCGAGGGAGAGAGAAAAATCGCGTCATCCGCCAGTACATCGAACAGCTTGTCTTCCCCTGGAATACCGATCAGGTCGGGCGCCATCGCAGAAGCGTGGAAAATGTCCAGCCCAAGAATTTTTAACGTGGCGGGCCTGCGCTCGTCCGACTTGTCCGGGAATGGCGACATCGAGCTCCAGGACGGGATTCACCAGTTCGACATTAGGGTGCTGCGCAAGGTCGCGGTACAAGGCTTCGTCAAAGGTCGGCCGGGGAGCTGCGTACTTGCAGATCGGATTGGCCGGAGATGCTTCGGGCAGCTGCTGAAAATTCGTTGAATGCAGCGGCATTTATCAAATGTATTGCGAAGCCAAGCGCGACTCCCAGCGAAATTGCAACAATCGCGACCGCAGCCTGAATCCGGTGGGCCTTCCATTCACCGGACAGGAGCCAGCGAGCAAGGGTACCCCAGCGGACCAGTGAAGCCTTTGGCATCCTCTTCTCATCCATCCGCTTCTTTGCGGCTTCGGGACCACTTTGCCTGCTCGGCAGGTGCCTCTGCCTCCGGATGCAATCCATCCTTTCTCAGCACCAGCACGCGATCCGCCGTTGCAGCGGCCGTATGCGAGTGGGTCACAATAATGCCGGACGCACTGTTCGCCTTTATTTCCGAGCGCATGAGCTTGAGTATATCCTGCGCCGTGTCAGGGTCGAGGTTGCCGGTCGGCTCGTCGGCGAGCACCAGTTTCGGACAGTGCACCAGTGCACGGGCGATGGCGACGCGTTGCAACTCTCCACCCGAGAGTTGACGCGGAAAATGGTCTCCCCTGCCGCGCAGACCGACATCCTCCAGCATCTGTCGAGTTCGCTCCACTATGTGTTCAGAGGAAGCGTCGTTCAGCAGCAGTGGCAGTGCGACATTCTGGCTCAGCGTAAGATGCGGCAAGATGTGGAATGCCTGAAAGACAAATCCAAACTCCCTGCGGCGCAGCCGGGTGGCAGCATCATCACTTAACGACGAAATGGCTGTACCGCCGATCAATATCTCCCCCGCATCAGGAACATCCAAACCAGCAATCAGATTCAACAGGGTCGATTTGCCAACGCCGGACTCCCCCATGATAGCGACATACTCGCCGGCTCGGAGGGTATAGGAGAGATCGGAAAGCACTTGCCGTCCGTTGGCGTAGGCTTTATTGATATGGCGCAGTTCCAGCATAAATTTCGGTGGTTGGCTTGCCGCACGGGGCGGTCCCAATTTCACAAAAGGGCAGGGTAGGTTTCGGCCCGTCCGGGCAGTGGCATAACGATCGTCTGACCGTTGAAAACGTCAAACGTCGGATTGATGAGCAATTAGGGGTTATTGTACCCGTTG
Organism: uncultured beta proteobacterium; assembly: GCA_963786735.1. GTDB lineage: Bacteria > Pseudomonadota > Gammaproteobacteria > Burkholderiales > Nitrosomonadaceae > Nitrosospira. Next base: position 100,622 of record CAWBAF010000024.1, on the reverse strand, counting down.
AATGCTCCTGTCGTGGCTTGCTTTGATAAGCTCGACCGATGATAGCGTGTACCCATTCACTTTGATGGGCCCAGCATCTGAACCGTCACATCCATGGTTCGGCCATAAATATTCTAAGCTAATAGAGAGTCTTCTATGCTTGGGGAGGTGAGCCGGACCTTCTCAAGTCGACGACACCGATTCAACCTCATCCTGAATTTCAATCTGGAGACATTCATGAAACTGTCCTTTCTTGCCGTGCGAACCGTTTCATACAGAAACTGTTCCGTTTTATTCGTCGCCCTGCTCCTTTGGTTTTCGCCTTACCCTGCGCTGGCACAAACTCCTCAGTCCGCCGAGCCGGCTGTGGAGAACACAATGAAAGCCATGCTGGTGGCCATACAAAACAATTCCCTACCTGATCTTGTGGTGGCGGGAGACCCGCCTTTTCAAAACGGGATGACACAACAGATTCTTGACAGTATCCGCCAGTCACTTGCTCCCCGCCTCAAGCAAGGCTATACCTCCACGTTCCTCGCCAAGCTCAAACAGCAGGGATTTTTGGTTTATTTGTGGAAGCTGGAGTTCAAGGACAACAATGACGATGTCCTTATGACCGTAGGGTTTAAAGACGGGAAGGTATCTGGTTTCTGGTTAAGATAGCGCGCCAAATTTCAGGTAGTTGTACAACGCGGTTCCAAAATGTCCAATTAGATTGGGCTAGAACTTGCGACTTATTGTTCTGGTCTAACTTATTCCTCAATTTCTTGACGGCTCGCCAGCCCAGCGATGGCAAAATGAAAAAATCTCTTAGAAAGATCGGATCGATCGGTCTTCTTCTAATACTGCTCGGGCCAGGGCAGACCAACGTTGTTTTGGCACGGGGCGGCGGGGGCGGAGGTGGAGGAGGTGGCCGCGGCGGTGGAGGAAGCTTCGGAGGCGGCCACATGGGTGGAGGCGGCCACATGGGCGCAGCTCCCACCGGGGGCGGTCATTGGGGAGGAGCTGGTCACATGGGCGCAGCTCCGGGCGCACTGGGGAGGAGCTGGTCACATGGGTGCAGCCCCCACCGGGGGCGGTCATTGGGGAGGAGGTGGTCATCCGGGCATGAACTGGGGAGGAGGTCATTCCGGTACCAATTGGGGAGGAGGTCACTGGGGAGGAGGGCACGGGGGAGGGGGACATTCCGGTGATGGGCACAACCATTCCCACGGAGCCGGTTGCTGCGTGATTGGCATAGGAGTGGGATTGGGATGGGGATATGGATGGGGGTGGGGATGGGGTGGCCCCTATTATTATCCACCTTATTATTATCCACCCTCATATTATCCACCTTATTCTTACGGATATTCGGTCGGGGTTGCGCCGCCGGTTTATGTTCAGCGCCAGGATCTCGAACCCGCTGCCCCGCCACCGAGCTACTGGTATTACTGCCGTAACCCTGAGGGTTATTATCCTTCCGTCAAGGAATGTTCTGAAGGGTGGATCCAGGTTGTTCCCCAGCCACCGGACCAATAGGTTCCTGATTCCGGCGAAAATGCGCAGATTGTTCGCTCTTCTGGCGCTGTGTTCACTCAGCGCATGCGTGAGCATTCCTACGGGCCCCAGCGTGCTGGTACTGCCTGGCTCCGGGAAGAGCCTTGATGAATTTCGCAGCGACGACCTGCGTTGCAGGCAGTACACCGCCAAACAGGTGGGCACGGGGAGTGTCACGGAATCCGCTGAGATCGTTCAACAACGCTACGATACAACCTATATGCAGTGCATGTATGTCAGGGGTCATCGCGTTCCGTTTGGCGGTTAGACCATGTATTCCGCGACAAGCGGGCGCGGCCAAGGGACGGGCATCCCGCCTCCGGCGTCTCCTTGATCCGGGCGTTAAAGCAACCGTGCTTTAAACCGGGTTATTCATACCGCAAGAATTGCTCAGCCAGTGCGTCCTCGCCATAGCGCTGGATCAGTGCTTCTGTCTCGGCGAGCAGAGAGTCATCTTCATCCTCCTCGAGCACACCGTCTCCGACCAGCTTCGAAGACAAACCCGATGCAAGCGCATCCCTGACGGTTCCAAGCGTAGGCGGGTTTTCCCGGTTTTCATCATTCATCAGGGTATCAATAACCTGGGAAAGTGCCTCGCTTGCCGCGTTATCCACGAAATCAATCGCAAGTACATCTCCGCCATATTCCTCGATCAACGCATCGAGTTCATCAAGCAGCGATTCATCAATGTCAAAATGATGCAATTTTTCGGCCTCGTCCACCGTAGGCAGCAACGCAGCAAGGTATGTGCGCACCGAACCCAGCGTTACAGGCTCTTCGGCATCGGGGTCGTTTACCCGGCTTTCGATAAGAGCCGCCAAGTTGGAGCTGACACCCGAGGAGATATCAATAGAGTCAGGAATCATGGTTTTTCCCCTATAAACTTGTCCTTGATTGGATGACCGGCGGCCGAGAGCACGGCAATCGCTTCTTCGTCGGTCACCTGCGGAAATTCCCTATAGAACTGTGCGACTGCATGAAAGTTGATGGGTTGGGACAGGCACACGACGCGATCGGCAGTAGCGCTCACTTTTTCCACAGTGTCAGGCGGGGCTACAGGCACTGCGCAGATAACCTCGGCAGGTTTTTTCGATTTTAACGCATGCAAGGCTGAAATCATGGTCGAGCCAGTGGCCAGGCCATCGTCCACCACTATGACTATTCGTCCCGACGGATCGATGGGTGGGCGTACCGGAGTGTATTGGCTCCGGCGCTGCCGTATAACCTCGAGTTGTCTCTCAACTTCTTTTTTTATATATTCCTTGCTCGCTCCGACGCGGTCGGCATAATCCGCGACATACGCCCAACCGGTTTCATCGACTGAACCAATTGCAAATTCCGGGTTGCCGGGGGCTCCCAACTTGTGTACAAGCACTACATCCAATTCCCCATTCAGCTCATCGGCAATAATTTTGGCCATGGGGACTGCGCCGCGTGGAATGGCCAGAACAAGCGGATTCCTGTCGCGATATTCCGATAGGGCGATGGCAAGTTGCTTCGCTGCATCATCCCGATCTGCAAACATCATAAATACCTCCCGTGTGTGTTTGTATGGCAGGACGGGGCATCAGCGCAGGCGTTTGCTCAAATAAGTATTGTATATACCTCCAGCCATATTTCATCTTTATTCTTCCTACATCGTTCTGCTGATGAGCGGGCGCAGTTCACTCAGCGGGCGAGTGTTGAGTACGTGTTCCTTTTCCAGCCAGCCGCGGCGCGCCTGCCCGATGCCAAAGCAAAGGTTATTGAAATTGAAAGTGCTATGCGCGTCGGAGTTCACGCTGATCAGCACTCCTTCCTCCTTGGCCATCTGACAGTATGTGTCGAACAAGTCGAGGCGCTCCGGCTGACTGTTGAGCTCGAGGAAACAGCCCCGACGTCCGGCTTCACGAATGATGCGCGGCATGTCAACATCGTAGGGCTCGCGCTGCTGGATCAATCGCCCGGAGGGATGTGCGAGGATGGTGAAATGAGGGTGGTTCATCGCACGCACGATACGTTCTGTCTGTCTCGCTCGGGGCAGCTCGAACTTGCTGTGTACTGCTCCCAGCACCAGGTCAAGCTTTGCCAGAACGTGGTCCGGCAAATCAAGGGCACCGTCCTCCATGATATCCACCTCGATACCCTTAAGAAGGGTGATTCCTTCCAGCTCCTCATTCAGCGCATCGATTTCGCGGCACTGGCGCACCAGCCGCAGCGGATCAAGGCCGCGTGCAACGGTCACACGGCGTGAATGATCAGTGACTGCGAGGTATTCCAGCCCATGCGATTTAGCTGCGAGAGCCATCTCCTTGAGGGTATTGTGGCCATCGGTCGCTTTTGTATGCGAGTGCAGGTCTCCCTTTAAATCGTGAATCTCCACGAGTAACGGTAGTTGGCGGGCGCGGGCCGCTTGTACTTCCCCGCGGTCTTCGCGCAGCTCAGGCGGAATAAACGGAAGTCCGACAGCGCGGTACACTGACTCTTCAGTTTCGCCCGCGATGCGTTTCGTGCCTTGATACACCCCATACTCATTTATTTTCAGTCCACGTTTTTGTGCGATTTGGCGAATTGCGATATTGTGAGCCTTGGAACCGGTGAAATAGTGCAAGGCGGCACCATAGCTTTCGTTTGCCACTACTCGCACATCCACCTGCATGCCGCATTTCAGGAGAACGCTGGCGCGTGTGGATCCAGTCGCTAAAGTTTCGACGATTTCATCGTAGGTGAGCAAATGTCGCATTGCTTCGTTACCGGGTGCCGCAGCCACTACGATGTCAAGATCAGCGACCGTTTCGCGCATCCGCCGGTAGCTACCCGCCACGGTTACCTCGGTTACCCCATGCGCTGCGGAAAGAAAGGACTTCAATGCTTCGGCATATTGTGCCGCCATTGCTATCTTGAAGCGGGGCGCCTGGCCGGCGTGCGCTTCAATCGCCTGTAAAATATTGAGTTCGGTTTTTTCGCCGAAACCGGGCAGCGCACAAATTCGGCCGCTGCGCGCTGCCTGATAAAGCTGTTCGATAGTTTGAACATTCAAGTCGTGATACAGATGCTTCACCCGCTTGGGCCCAAGACCGGGAATTTTCAAGAGCTCAGTTACGGCCGGCGGAAATTCAGTGCGTAAACGCTCGAGCAGGCCGCAGCGATCAGTAGAAATAATCTCTTTTATCTTCTCGGCAAGGTCTCGGCCGATCCCCGGCAGAATGGTTAGATCCTCCCCCTGATCAAGTAACACATAGGCTTCAGTACCAAGACCCTCTACCGTGTGCGCCGCATTCCTGTACGCGCGTATTCGGAACGGGTTTGCTCCCTCGATCTCGAGCAGATCGGCGATCTCCTCGAAGACAGCGGCAATATCTGCATTATGGCTTGGCATGGATTAGGCTGCTTGATTTCAACAAAGAGGCAAACTGCGCTGCAAAGCAAGCTTTGGCTCTTTCAGTCTAGTCCATTCTTTGGATTCATCCAGACTTCGGCCTCGGTTGTGTGCCGCTTTAGCTACTATAATGAAAATGACGAATGGCCCTCAGCTGGCGCAGCAGCAGCCCGATGCAGGCGAAACTGAAAGTTGGTGCGGCAGCTTCAACAGACGTTTTGTTCATCCCATGGGGCCAATCCGGATCATCTCATTCGAGGACACGACCATGAAATTCATCTTTCAGATCACCGCCCGCCATATTCCCCATTCTGAAGCACTGGAGGCCCTTGTGCAGCAAAAAGCAGAAAAGCTGCAGCAGTTTTATCCGCACATAATGAGTTGCCGGGTGGTGATTGAGGTTCCTCACAAGCACAAACAGCAGGGTCGTGCCTTCAATATACGGCTCGATATCACGGTACCCGGCAAAGAATTCGCGATAAACCATGAAGCAGATGAAGATGTGAATGTCGCTGTACGAGACACATTCAACGCCGCCAAGCGCCAGCTCGAGGAGTACGGGCGGCGGCAGCGCGGTGACACCAAGACGCATGCGCAGACACTGCACGGAAGGGTGAAACGCCTGAATTGGGAGGAAGGCTATGGTTTTATCGAGACACCTGACGGGCAGGAGCTATATTTTCATCGTGATAATTTGGCCAATATTAATTTTGACAAGCTTGCGGAAGGCAATGAGGTACAGTTTGTTGAAGATATTGCAGGCGAGGGGCTCCAGGCGAAACGCGTGAGTGTTGGCAAGCGTCACGCGGCGGGAGAGGAGGCAGAATAAAATGTGGCATGAGAGCGTAGCGGCAGACCGGATTGTTATCCCGATTGTTATCCCCGTTTTGTTATCCTGTATGGTGGTTTAATTCCTGGAGCCGGCATATTTCGCGCTTTTTGCCACGAAGTTTCTGCCCGGGGAAAGGCTAGATCGATACGGGTAGATCAATAAGGGTAGATCAATCTCAGGCTTCCTTCTCTTTCACTTTTCTTTCCTGGTGGCGCATAAATGACTTGCTGATCTCGGTCAACCGGTTCAATCGCGCTGCTACTTTGCGATTGATACTTTCTTCCGGGAATTGGCCGTCAGCATCAGGCGCGCCGGCCTGTAAACCGGTAAGAAGGCAAATGGCCTGATCGACGGTTTCGATAGCATATATATGGAACTGCCCGTTTTTGGCGGCGGCCACCACATCACGGCGCAGCATCAAGTGCTTGATATTGGACGCGGGAATGAGGACCCCTTGCTCCCCGTTCAGCCCGCGCGCTGCGCAAATATCAAAAAATCCCTCTATTTTTTCATTTACCGCTCCAATCGCCTGCACGTGGCCAAACTGATTCACTGATCCCGTTATTGCCAGAGATTGCTTGATCGGAATATCGGCAAGATTGGATAGCAGCGCGCACAGCTCAGCCACTGAAGCGCTGTCACCTTCCACCCGCGTATACGACTGCTCGAATACCAGGCTGGCTGAAAGCGCCAGCGGCTGATCCCGTGCATATTGTGAAGCGAGAAATGAGGACAGGATAAGTACTCCCTTGGAGTGGATTGCTCCTGAAAGTTTCACTTCCCGTTCAATGTTGATCAGCTTCCCGTCTCCGAACCGGGTGGTCGCGGTAATCCGGATAGGCTGGGCAAAAACAAAATCTCCCAGTTCAATCACGGAAAGTCCATTAACCTGACCTACCACCGCTCCCTGGGTATCGATCATCAGCGTGTGGCGCAAAATCTCTTCATGCAAGCGGTCCTTCAAACGGTTCTGCCTGCCGATCTGAGCATCGATCGCCTGCTGTACGTCGATGGCGGTCACTACCTCATGCTTTGCCTCTCGTGCCCAGTAGTCCGACTCGCGGAGCAGATCAGCGACACTGCACATATGCATTGAAAGTCTTTCAGAGTCACCGGCCAGGCGGGCGCCGTGTTCGATGACCCGTGCGACTGCCTCACGGCCAAACGGCAACAACGTTTCTTTGCGGCTCAGCGTGGCTATCAGGCGGGCGTACAACAAAAGTGTATCAGCGTTCCGCTCGATGCGCTCTTCGAAGTCCGCCGCGACTTTAAACAGTTCGCCAAACTCCGGATCATGTTCCTGCAACAGGTAGTAAAACAGGCGGTCCCCGAACAGAACTATTTTCGCAGTCAACGGAATCGGCTCCGGCTCCAGCGATACGGTGCTGATCAGGCTGTACATCTGCCCCAGGGACTCGATGAGGATTTCCCGCGATTGTAATGCCCGTTTCAGGCCCTCCCACGCAAAAGGCTGCAGCAAAACCTTACGCACATCCAGGAGCAGATAGCCGCCGTTCGCGCGGTGCAGTGCGCCGGGCTTGATCAGCGTGAAATCAGTAACCAGGGCGCCCAGCTGAGCCACATGCTCGACGCGACCGATGAGATTGCCATAAGTCGGATTATCTTCACTAATGATGGGAGCGCCTGACTTTTCACCATTAGTCACCAAGGCGTTTACCTCGTAACGATGGAACGAGTGCTGATGAAAAATAGTCACACCAGAAATGTTCCCGGTCTCTTCCTTCCTGCGAAAATCATCCACATGCTCAACCATGTCCTCCTGCACGTCGTCGAGATAATTCAATACCTCCGGCAGCTCCGCATAGCCTGTGCGTAATTCATCTATCACATGCTCGACTGCTGACAACGCGATTTCCTTGTTGAACTGTTTGATGCGCTCACTTCGCTCCCTGCGCCAGCGAGGCATTTGGCTGAGGATTTTTTCCAGGCGTTCCTGTAATTGGGCGATAAGTGCTTCTATACGTTCGCTTTCCTCCTTTGGCAGTTTTTCATACTCCTCCGGTGCAATCACTTCGTTGTTGCGCATTGGCGCCAAAGTAAATCCTTCGGCGGTCCGAACCAGGGCGATTTCCTGCTTTTCGGCTTCCGCGGCTAATTCCTTGAGCATCTGCTCTTGCTGTTTTTGGGACTCCTCCTGTATCACCGCCACCTTTGCACGATACTCGTCGCTTTCAAATAAAGCGGGGATAGCGCCGCGCAAATAATCCACCAGCTCATCCATGTCCTCGCGCAATTCCACGCCCCTTCCCGAGGGCAGCCTCAGGGCTCGGGGACGATGCGGCTGCGTGAAATTATTGATGTAACACCAATCGTCGGGTTGACGCTCCTCGCTGGCTTTTTTTTCGAGAAACTGGCCTACCGCGCTGCGCTTGCCCATGCCGGAAGGACCAAGGACGAAAAGGTTATAACCTTCATGGCGAATCGTGGCCCCGAAGCGCAGGGCATCCATGGCGCGAGCCTGCCCGACTATTTCCGCCAGGTCTTCCAAGTCCGCAGTAGTCTGAAATTGAAACTGTGCGGGCTCGCAGGATCGGTGCAGAAGTTGCGGATCTAACGGAGTAAGTGTCGCCATTTTTTACAGGGCTAAGATATCGCCATGGTACCTTTGTTCGAGTATCGCGATTTACCGGCGCTCATAAATTTATTTGATGAAACGACATCCTGGAGCGTTTCCAGCAACAGCCTGCGCAATGCGGGCCAGTGCGGGGCACGCGCGAACACATGCTTCTGGTTGATCTCCAGCTCAATCCCGGTATAAAGGTCAGCCGGGAACCGGCGGCGCAGGTGTCCCGCGAAACCATCCGCTGTTCCCCTGTAAGGGTAATTGCGCCGAACTCTCAGAGTGGGTGCCCAGGTCCGGAGGCTCGCTCTCCATCGATTGCAGAATTCCAGTTCAGGGTGCCGCGTGGGATCGTAGAGGAAACCGATATCAGCATTGCGAACCTCCCCATTGAGTTCGGGGGTAAAGCTGTGCGAGGAGAGGTGGATGACCCTGTTTCCCTGGCGGAGCGTCTCTGCAATGCTGCTTTCCACCTCGGTACGATACGGCAAATAGTAGCGCTGCAGAATTTCCTGACGTATTGCATCGGGCGCATTCCGGGTCGCCTGGGAGTAAAGCTGGGGATGGCCGATTGAGCGGTTCAGATCGACCAGCAGGCGGCTGGTGGTGGAGGCGAACAGCGGTGCATCAAGCATCGAAGCCAGCTCCCGAGCTACCTTCAGGGCCCCCATGTCATATCCGCGGTGGCTATGCAGCAGTGGCGCGAAACCCGCAAAGAACGGCCGGTAGACAGGAGGAATCCGATTGCCGCCATGCTCGCAGCTGATCACAAAGTATGTCGAGGTCATTTTCTCTTCCTTATGAATTCGTGTATTACTGTCGAGGCAAGCTGAAGGGTTGCAGGCTGGGCGAGGGGCTCATCCCAGGAACATCCGCCCCTCCTCAAGGCAATCGCACAGCTCGCCATAGACGAATCGCAGCCGTTCCCTTTTCCAATCCGGTCCCAAAGCGTGAAGTATCCGGCGCGCCAGCGGACCGTGCTGCAAAATGGTATCCACGATTTTCCCCATACCCTCCGGTTGCTCAGGCCGATGCTGACGCGTTGATGCGATGAGGTGCTGCCACAGTTCGCCCACCTCGCAGCGTTGAGCTGGAAAATCCATCAGTCTGAGATAATCGGCATTTGCGATGAGCGCCTGCTCTGCGTCGCGTATGCATGCCTGCAGGATGTTCACCAGCTCATCTGTCGCCACGCCCTGTTGTTCGTCGAGACTGGCGTACGCTTCTTCGTAGAGGGCATGAACAATATTTATTACAGCCTCCGCAATGGCCAGGTCGGCCTGCATACATTCCTGTGTATCAATAACCCGTATTTCGAGCGCATTGCGGTCGAAGCGGGGTACGGCGCCGCGAGCATTGAGCCATTCGTATTGCAGAATTCCGTCCGGGTCCCGTGTAGCAATTTCACGATACATCGGCGCAAGGATTTCTTCGGTATAGGCGCCCCGGCTCACGGTCGTGTCGGGGATGACGGAGTTTATGGTCGACGGGAACTTGATTTGATGCATGCAATAGTTTTTCATGCGGAAATCGAGAAAACCGGAGCGATTGCCTTCGGCGATCGGTGAACTGGCCGCCAGCGCGGGCAGGATGGGCAAGAGCATTCGAACGGCAGCATGCAGGCGTGCAAATTCGCGATCATTGGCGAAGGGTAAATTGAGATGCATGCTTTGCAAATTTGCCCATCCATGCGACCTGCAGCCGAAGATAGCAGTCATAGGCGCTGTAAATCTCGGCGTCATCGTGCGGCCACAGTCGGGTCTCAATGTCTGGATTCATCCATGGGTGCATTGCAGTGGGCATCAATCTGGCATCCATTGATTCGAGGATCAGGTTGGCGCGCCGGATCTCCGCCTGAAAGGCAGGCAGGAGTGATTCGATTGAGGGATCCGGAATTACGTTTTTAAGCTCGATCTGGTGCAGGACCAGTTCGTTCGACCATCCCAGCGCGCCATTTGTGACAGTCGAGGTAACCTTGCCTGACATCCTGCTCAGCAGCTCGTCTGCGACAGGTTCGATGGAAAGTGTTTTCCGGTCGACGATCGCATACTCCAGCTCTATTCCATAGGCCGAGAAGGCCGGCAGCGGGACGCTCATTTTTTTTCATTCCCCTCCTTGCGCACACGGCCGGAATGAATGACCAGCAAATTGGCATCCTGTGTGACAATGCCAAGCAGAACGGCGCCTAGTACGCGATCGATATTGCACCAATATTCCTGGTACGGACCGTATGGATCAGCCACGAGGACCTGGCGCTGCGCGCGATCGTAGCCCGCGAGGACTACAAAATGCCCTGCAGGAAAACCGCGCAAGTCGTCTGGTGTGTCATCCGGTCCATATTCCCGGGGAGCGCGGTATAGAAAGGTGGAGCTCAATCCTGTCAGGATAGGCAGCTGCCGACGCAGGAGGCCGTGAATCAAAGCTTGCGAGAGGTCGGTCAGCCGCAGCCGCCCCCCCAGGCGGAGGAATTCGAGATACCCTTGAGTTGCGTGACGCAGCCGCGAATCAGGCTTGAGATGCCACTGCTTTTGCAGCCGTTCGGTGATATCCACACCGGCTGCGAACCAGGTCGGGTCAAATACGGTGAGGTTGTATGTATATATTGTGGCGCCGAAACCGTTAAGCAAGGCATCACAACCCAGGAAGACGGCAAACGTGCCGACCCCCGATTCCAGTGTGCGAGTACGTTCAATGACGCTCGGCAGCGGTTCAGTCTTCCCCCAATAACTGTACATTGCATGGAGGCAAGTCGGTCCACACGTTGTTTCATCAGGCTGCCGCAATGTCTTGACAGGCAAGTGCAGTCTCTTTCTGATCATGCGGGTCAATTGGCGGTTCAGCTGGCATGGTGAGCAATTTCACCGGGGCTTACCGCACTTGTCGGGTAGTGTTACTTTAAGGTTAGCAGGTCGAGAAGGATTCGCTTACATGGATGTGCGGTTTGGACGTAGTTTGCCCCCGTTTTAACAGTTGAAAGTGGAGGAAACAGACGTCCTCGAAGGGCGAATTTCCAGTCCGGTTCCTCGAGATCCCCTTCCTCAAGATCCTTGTACTTCATGAGTTAGCCCGGGACGGCCGGGTCATCAGGTCATCAAGTCTCCGCCAAGCGGCTTCATCAGCACGAAAACCATTTTCTTCCTGAGTGAACTCCACCGTAAAGCTGCCTTCTTCCAGCGTTAGCGCTTGCTGATGCGAACGTAGTTTTTCCAGTACGGCAAGGTCGGCGTCCGACGCATCATTTGCAGCCGCCTGTCGCTGAACAATGCGGGCGCGCAGCGTCGCAAGGCTGGCTTGCGGCGATGCAATCACGAACGGAACTTTCATTTGATCGGCAAGCAGTTGAAAGCGTTTGCGTTCGTCCTGTTTGAGGAAGGCAGCGTCGACAATGACGCGGACACCTGAAGCGAGCAGGTTTTCAGATAGTTCATACAGGCGCGCAAAGGTCAGTCGTGTTGCATCTGCATTGTAGATATCGGTAGGACGAGACCGGCTGTCCGCCAGCTGGGGCAACCCAAATAACCGTTTACGCTCCACATCCGAGCGGATGCGTATTGCCTGGAGTCTTTCCAGCGCTGTCTGCGCGAGAGTGGTTTTGCCCGACCCCGGCAATCCGTGCATGATGATCAGCGCAGGCTGATCCTGCGACAGCCTCTCGCCAGCCAACGCAATGAAATTCCGGCAAGTTGCCAGAGCCCTTGCCCTTGCACGGTCGGACAGGTCGGGCTGGCGCGCCCGGATGGCGTTTACCATCGCCCTCACTATGGCGCGATGGGTAAGGTAGAAGCGCAGCAGGCGTACGCTTCCATAATCACCCGTATCTTCCATATACCCATTCAGCAGGCGATACGCCAGCTCCGGAAGCTTGCAGTGCAGCAAATCCATGACCGTAAATGCTATTTCGCTGACCACATCGATCCAGCGCAGTGCGGGATCGAACTCGATTCCGTCGAAGGGGACAGGCCGGTCGCCGATGAGCACAATATTGCCCAGATGCAGGTCGCCATGGCACTCGCGCACGAAACCTTGTGCATGGCGTTCCGCAAAATAGGCCTCGTTGGCCTCGTATTCCTGCTCGCTTGCACGCTTCAAAAGCGTCACGTTCTCTGCGTCTGCACTACCCCTCAGCAGAGACTCGAGCGTATTGAAAACGTTGGAAATCGTTGAATGTACGGTTTGAGGAGAGCCTAAAGGGGATCCCGTTTCCACAGGTGGAAGGCTGCGGTGAAATTCGCCAATGGTCGCTGCAAGACTGTCGATGTGCCGGGGCATGAGGCTGCCGTGAGCGGCCAGCTTATCCAACTCATTCGAGACAGAAAAACGCCGCATCCGGACGGCATATTCCCTGATGGGCAGTGCCCCGAACGCGGGTGTTTCGCGTGCCCCGCCAATGGGAACGACATCGAGATAAAGTTCAGGTGCCAGTCTGCGGTTAAGCCGAACCTCTTCCTCGCAATAAAAACGGCGCGATTCCAGGCTGGTAAAATTCAGAAAGCCCAGATCGACTGCTTTCTTGATCTTGTACGCATAGCGCCCAGCCAGGAAAACCCACGAAATGTGAGTCTCGATCAGTCGCACGTACTTTACGGGCCGGGGATAGCGAGCGCCCTCCATAAGGGCAGCGATCAGGCTGCTTTGCGAACACTCGCCTGCTTGGGCATCATTTCGAAAAGGCTCTGGCAAAGGATTCTGAGGCATTTTGGTCAATTCGCTTGAATTCCCCGATACTTACCGCCAATCCCGTTAGTGAATCCCGTTAGTTCAAAAGCTTTTTCGTATCCTGCGACACCAAGAAGGAGGCTATCGCCTGATCAATGTCACTCCGGTACTCGTAATGCCTCAGTCAAAGCGGAAAGATTGTCCGTCAGCGAGTCGCGTCGCACGCACCTCCAGTGCTACCTCAGGCCTGGATCTTTTCAGGCTCAACCTGGGAAGCAAGCGCAAGGGCAAGCTGCTTGAGCGTTTCCGCATCTTCAAGGCTGTCAATGAAGCGCCGGGGAATGCCTGAGAGGCCGGTTTGCGCCCCTACCAGCGCCCCCGTTAGTATTGCACGCGACAGGTTTTCTCCTCCACCATTTACTGCATGAAGCACGGCCGATTCAAAGTCGTCATGAAAGCGGGCGGCCAGATAGAATGCAGCCGGGAGTTGATGGTAAATCGCGCAAGGCAAGCCATAAATAATAGATACCAGCCACGCCGGTTCTATGGAAATCCGTGGGTCGACCGCGGCCTCAGCAGCATAAGAGGGCGTGAGCAAAGCGTCGGGGGAAGCAAATTGTCCGGCTCGGGGGGAATCGGGCGCGCCCTTGCGAGGCGACTGTAATTCAGCGTAAGAAATCGTATGGAAGGGCAGCTTTCCGGTTTTTGCCAATCGTATGAGTTTGCCGGACAGGTTCTTGTTGAGCGCGTTCCCTTGCACGAGGAGGCCCAGCACCGCGCCGTACGAGACAGTCATTGCCAGCACGGAATCATCAATCTGTGTAAGGCGGGCGTTGTCCGAGATCGCGGTTGCGAGCTCATGCGGTTGGGTGGCATAGCGTATAGCTAGCGCGATTGTTCTCTCAGCTGCTTCCGTCGTGTCGGCATGCCCACCTGTCTGGCCCCATGGCAGCTTCTCCTGAACGCGACGCTGCCATGCTTCCCGGATCGACTGATTGGTATAGCCGCCCGGCCCATTCACGGGCGTTCCATCGAGCAGGGGAAAAAGCTCCTCGTCCATCCGGCGACAAAAATCCGTCTCATCATAACCATCACGTTCCACGAGCGAGCGCAGCGTAAGTGCGAGAATGAATCCCGACTGAGAAAGCTGCCCCGCTTTCAGGCCGCCATGGTAACGATCCGGCCTGGGGTCCGTATAACTTGTAATCCAGTCCCCATAGTCGCGCCGCAGTTCCGCAAGATCGTAATACCAATGTGGACCGAGTCCGAGGGCATCGCCAATAAAGGCGCCCATGATAGCGCCGGCGGCGCGGTCCTGAATGGTGGTACCAGGCATGATTCGATTCTCCTCCATTAAATTCATTTGGACTTATACTTAGGAATAACTGTGTCTTGCGCAAACCTATCCTGCAATCCTGCTCATATATCGGCTCGTCACGTCTCTGCTGGCACAGCGCACACACAAGGCTAAAATCAACTGACGGCTAAAATCAACTGATCGTTTGATTTTACAATAGTCGGCCCAGCAAATTTACATCAGTAAAAATCTCGGCCAATGTACTCGGACTACAATAATCTTGAGAAAGCTTATAGTCTTCGTAATGTTCTTATTCTTGAGCTCGGGAGCAGGTGCAATGGTGCAGGGAAAGGAAGTGACGTATAGCAATAATGGCGAAATATTGAAGGGATATATCGCCTATGACGACGCGATAAAGGGAAAACGCCCTGGCGTGTTGGTCGTGCACGAGTGGTGGGGGCACAACGACTACGCGCGCAAACGGGCGAGAATGCTGGCCGAGTTGGGCTACACTGCGCTGGCACTGGATATGTACGGGGAGGGCAAGCAGGCAAATCATCCAGACGAGGCTGGGAAGTTTGCGGGCGAAGTAGCAAAAAATCTTCCATTGGCCAAGGCACGCTTTGAATCCGCCATGAAGTTGCTCAAGGAACAGCCCGGCGTCGATGCAAATAACATTGCGGCATTGGGATATTGTTTTGGGGGAAGTATCGCGCTGCAAATGGCGCGCCTGGGCGAAGATCTCAAGGGTGTAGCGAGCTTTCACGGAGGTCTCGCAACCGAAACGCCCGCTCAGCCAGGCAAGGTGAAGGCTCACATCATTTCCTTTACCGGGACGGACGATCCCATGATTCCACCCGGGCAGGTAGCTGCCTTCAAGCAGGAGATGGAGCGGGCGGGGGTGGACTACAAGGTCGTCACATTTCCCGGCGCCAAGCACAGCTTCACCAACCCGGCCGCAGACGAAAACGGCCGCAAATTCAACCTCCCTCTTGCTTATGATGCCTCAGCGGATAAGCAGTCGTGGGAGGAGACCAAAGGTTTCCTGACCGAAGTATTCAAGGCGAAGTAAGGCGCACGGTCGTCGGTAGGGTAATAACGAAGAAACGCAGCTACATTTACATTCCGGAGATCGTATGTGTTTCGCAAATTCGCGTGTGGAAGGATTGCGCAGCTGGAACTGGGACGGCGAGCGCATCATTCACGATTCGATCGTCCCTTCCTCTCGACCGGTTGTGCTGCGGCAAACCGGATGGTACGACATCGACGTGCGCGAGTTTCTGGTCAGCGAAGACAACGCCATCATGCGGCGAACGTTGGCGCAAGATGTCCGCGAGTTCATCGAAAATCTGGAAGGCGCTTCATGGGAGCTTTTCCAGTCTCGCACTCCCGGTTCATTCGACCTCCGTGCGTACGTCATTACCGAATTTGTCGGGGAAAAGATCGGTTACAGGCGGACCGAGGGGCTGGATCCGTGGCAATTTCCCGATGAAACGCTCAAGCTACGCACGGGTGACTGTGAAGACCGTGCGTTGCTCATCGCATCGATGCTGCTTGCGAGCGGGATCAGTTCATTCAATGTCCGCGTCGCGCTTGGCAAATTTCGCGCATGGTTCGGCAAAAAGCACGAGGACTTCGATCATGTATGGGTAACGTACAAGGATGAGGCAGGCAAGTGGCAGGTGATTGACCCCGTAGCTCATGTCGCTCACTCGGAAAAGAAAGGCGGAAAGGCGGATAAGCACGGGACGCTGCCGGATAGCGCTGAATATATCCCGTTCTTCATTTTTAACGACGTGCACCTGTGGTCAATGCAAGGGCAGGTTCTTTATGAAGGAAAAAATGCTGTCAGCCTGAAGCGCGACTGGTCCAGGCTCGATCCCAGCTTTGCAGGCTGGGTGCATAAAACCATTCTTAACGAAGCCCTCACGCCGGATGTCTGCCCGGACTGGGTGCTTAACTCCCTCAACCGACATTTTACAAGCGTGCTCGGCAGAAGGAATCTGACCGTGGATGACGTGGATCTGCCCGGGGGCTACGATCCGAGAGATCACTTCGACAACGGCTACATCGATGAAAGCTGGAAGCGGGTCGCCGATCGGCTCGAACAGTTCAAGGCGGCTGGCGTGCGAAACCTGGATGTATTTCATCTCGCTGCCCATGCTATCGGGGATTTTTACGCACACAGCAGTTACGGAGAGTTTGGCGCGGTTCAGGATGGGCGGTTGGCGATATATGACTCAACGAATCCTGCATCATCCCTTCCACATCTTCCAGACTATGGAACGGGCTCTCACTTCGATATCGCTTCAGGAAAATTTTCGACCAATGCCGCTTTATGGAAAGGCAGCCCTCAGGAGGCGGCAACGCTGTGGAAAGGCAAGCTGATATCCGGCCGCTACGCACAGAAAGGCGACTCGCACAATATCACCGAAACGATTACATTCATTCCCTCTTTGCTGACCAGGGAGAAAGGCTTTGGGTTACGCGGATCCCTTCCCCATCACAATGAAATTGCCGTGGATGAGGATCAAGGCAAGAATAACCTTTATGACAGCGATAGATTCGCTGCGCAATACCTGCTCAGAAAGGATGCGGCAGTGCGGCACATCCGCAAGGCATTTGCGGATAACTGGAAGCCGTAGGGAATAATCGTGATCAAGAACTTTTGATTAGTCCAGGCTACTTCGCGATGTGACTATTCCAGGGAAATACCATTTCATGGAAAAGATGAATTGGCCCGGATTGTTTCCATCCCCGGCCCTGGCAAGAGTGCCCGGATCTCGGTTTCCCAATCCTTGAGTTTCTTTACTGCATTTTTCCGCTGCACCACGGTCATCGTATTATGGAGATTTGCTACAAAGCCACAGTTATAAGTCCACACCTCGTCCGCATATTTTCTATAATTTTCATTCGGCGAGCTGTATAGACGTTCCACGTAAGCACGTAGCGCCGCCTGCGCCTTATCCTGGGTTGCATTATCCGCATTCAACCGCTGCAACATCTGCACGAGATCCTGCTGGCGTCGATGGCGTTCGGTATTCCAGATATTGACGTCGTACGGTGAGTTGGTTACCCATTGCGCAACAAACGCCTCTTGCGTTTTGTCGAGATCGCCGTAGAAGAACTCGGCCCGTTCAATTGTGCGTTTGATGGATTTTTTTAGACGCCGGGATTCGTCGCCCTGAAGGTGGTCGTCACGAAACTCTTCATTGATTTTGGCATATCGCCGCTCGATATTCTGTATCTGCTGTGGCGTCAGCGTTAACGATGTCTCGGCCATCATTGGCAGCGCACGCTCGAATGCGCTGTCCAAATAACACGCGCAGGTCCGTCCCCAAGCTGCACGTCCGCTCGGCTGTAATGTCTTTCAGCACCAGACTCTGCGAGTCTGCAAGCAAGTCAGCGTAAGCGGGCAGGTGCGTACGCCGATGCCATGAAAACCAATCCGCAAGTGATTCGCGGACTCGCGGTTTCTGGACATCGTTAAAATCCACAAACCGGTCAATCCACCAATAAGTCAGATGGTCTGCCTGGTTATAGCCGAAACGAACTACGCTGCATCCGGCCAGTGTGGATAGCACTGAAACCAGCACGACGACAATCGCCAATTTTAAAGAAGGTCCAGTCATAACCATAATGTTGGAGTCACAGGGAGCGTCGGGAATGTACGATATTCTACCTTTGTCGCGTGCCGGGTAAATCCTTGGGATGATGCACCGCACCAGCTCGATCCAGGCGATCAGTGCTGGCTGACGAAATCGCTGCTATCTTCGCTCGGGGCAGCGATAATAGTGACACAGCTCAGCCGAGAAGGTATCTGCAGTACCAAGTAGGTGAAACAGACTCCTGATGTGCACGATCGAAATCTCCGCCATTTGGCGGTCCATGTGCTTTCAGCTCGTCCAGGTGAACTCGAGCGTAGCGTAGCTTTGTGTCGGTACGCTCCTGAAGGGTTTAGGCTACTTTTCGTCCACCGCCCGCAACCTCGCCAGCGCGGCCCGGACTGGACGCGCTAGCGATTGGATATTAATGGCTCCAGAATACATGCACCGTCTCGAAGACGGTTTCGAGTGTGAAAATATCGCCGCTAATCCCCATACCCCGGCCCATGCGTTCATAGTCGATGTAGCAGGTCAGGTTTTCAGGAATCTGTGTCGTTTCCTCTGTCAGTTCCTGCGCATAATTGGCCAGCGATTGATAGCAACCGCAATAATTTTCCCCAGCGGGTGTTCTGGCTTCTTCCAAGTCACTACCAAAATGGCTCAGCAGTTCGCCGCCAATATCCGGATATTCGGCAATAAAACACGCAATCTCATGGGTGGTTTCAATGCCTTCATACTCGCTTAGGGCATAATCGCCGAAGCCTTCATAATCGTGGATGGCGTATTCTTCCGCAAAGCCTACCGGGCTTGCAGCCAGCATAGCCTTAATTTGCTCGCAAATTTTATTGATGCCGTCACAGCCATCGATCCATACGCCGTGAAGCTTCCCATTATTGTATGCAGCCAAGTCGGCAACATAATAAGTTCTGATTTCATCGCGCATAGCTTTTCTCTCTCTATTAAGGGTAAAAAACACCCCGCTGGGGTTGAAAACCCCAGAGAAAAGCGAGTAACAAGAGCGAAAACACAGGTTCTGGTGGAGCCAAGTCACGGGAACCACCCGGTCTGCACAAACGCCGCAAACGGCGTGCGGAAGATTGGGAGATGATTTGGTGGAAGCAGGTTCTGTGTTAAATCAATTTATTCCCAGCGGGGGAAGTAAAAATGAGAGTGAACCCGTTCCGGTTCACAAATTAAGAGGTCTTATAATTACAGATAAAGAAATCGGACGTGCTGAGTGCTTTAATCCCGTTATGTAACAAAACCTAACTGGAACGGATGTGAAAGTTTTTATCGATACAAATATTCTCCTAGACATTTATCACCTGTCCGGGCCGGACCTTGAGGAACTCCGAAAACTCAAGAAGATGGTTGAAAAGGGTAAGGTCGAATTGCTTGTATCCAAGCAGGTTATTGACGAGTTCTGGCGAAACCGAGAGCGGGTTATTGCGGACGCCATGCGGAAATTTCGTGAGTCAAAAGCTGCGGCACAAATCCCCAACATCATTCGAATTTATCCTGAGGCCAAGGAACTAAAGGAAGCGGTCGATAAGGTGAACGAAGTCGTCAAACAGCTTGCAGATAAGGCAAGGGTAGACATTGAAGCCGATACCTTAAAATCCGATGAGGTAATAAGAGAGATATTTTCTGCCATCAAAGTTGGCGCGGTGAGCCCATCCCTTATAGAACGCGCACAATTGCGCTCCGACGTCGGAAATCCGCCCGGTAAGAAAGACAGCCTTGGAGACGCTATCAATTGGGAGTGGCTGCTCGAACAGGAAATTGAGTTCTGGGACGATGAGCTTATTATTATCAGCGCTGATGGAGACTACGAGTCAGAATTGTCCAAAGGGAAGCCTAAAGAGTATTTGCTGAGGGAATGGAACGATAAGAATACGGGCTGTAAACTTAAACTGGAGAAGTCACTGGCGGATTTCTTTAAAGCCAAATTCCCTGACATCCAGCTGGCGGAAGAAATCGACAAGATTGAAGCCATAGAACGGCTTGAGGAATCCGGCTCTTTCGCTGCCACGCATAAAGCAATTTCGACCCTTGATGATTACGACGATTTCAAAGATTCAGAAGTCAAGCGCATCATCAAATCTTATTTAGCCAACAATCAGATTCGAAGGATTCTTGAAGATGAAGATGTCAGAGAGTTTGCTTTGAAAGTGGTTGGGTTAGCCAAATCAGAAGAAACAATTGGTCTTTCAAAGTCGTTGAAGGAGCTTCTTGAGCAACTTTCAGATGAAAATCAACTCTCATCTCCAGCCTAATCGTGGCGCTTGATGTAGAAGCTGGCTTCCTGCCGGTATTGCTCTCCCCATTTTCTAATTTGGAGTTCTTGCAGATATTCAAATATCCTGTATTTGTATTTTAAAACAGATAGATAGCCTGTTGAGGCAGGATTTTCTCCGATCTGGACTAGCTAAATGCGGTCGCTAAGCTCCGAGAATACTCCGGATTTTTTCCAGAGATCACGATTGCCAACCACATAAAGAACCTCTTGAGCGCGCGATACAGCCACGTTCAACAGGTTAGGCAGACCACCTGCCCATCCTCTGGCACCGGTCTGGCGCGCAAGCGGCGCTCCAAGAACGAGAATAACCGCCTCTGCCTCACGACCCTGTACGGTATGCACAGTACCGATCCGCTCGTAAGGCCAGCGGTTAGGGTTTTCGACCCAATCGGTTAGTATGCCGCTAGTTCGAATGCGTTCCCGCAGCCGATCTTGCACAATGACGAAAGGTGTAACGATATAGATTTTGGCTCTATTCCAGCGCGTTTCAGACGGAGGAGCATCTGCAAGACCTGTTCGCCTTCCACTTCGCACCATTTGTCCTGACCTTCGCCTTCAATATGATGCCATGCTGAGGGGCCTAAAATGTCCATTACGCGTGATTGCTTCGGGGCTTTCGCTTGCACCATGAGATTTTCATAGGCAATGGAATTTGAGATTGAGAACATGGGATCGGCACACCGGCGATGGACGAGAAGAGGAACACCAACCTCACGCGATCCTGTCTTCGTCTCAAAGGATGAAAAGCAAGGCGTTGCGGCGTCTGCTAGAGTCTGTGCAGAGGCGGCGGGCGCATTGAATCTTGTTTCATCTATCCTGAATTCCCGGCAAATAGCTTCTGTCAGTTGATCAGGCAGAACGACGACGGGCTCGATCTGCAAGGGATCGCCCACGACAACCGCTCGTTTACATCGCATCACAGCACCCACAGCGGCTTGAGGAAGGGCCTGCCCCGCTTCATCAATCAAAAGCCAGCCAAGTGCGTTCGGTTCAAGCCTGCCAAACATCCGCCCGACCGATGCAAAAGTTGTCGATATGACAGGAACTGTGAGAAATAAGCTCGACCAGAGATACGGTATGATCGCATCTTTCTCCGGCGATCCAAAAGACCGCACGCCAAAGGAGTCCATTAGAAGACCGAGATTATGGCGCAAAGGTTTCGCAGCGGCATCTATGAATGCGCGATGCAATTCCATAGCGGCTTCAAATACCGTGTCCCGTGCACGCGAAGCCGCCGCATTGAGCCAAGGCGATGCAAGCTGACGCTCTCTATGACTGCCCTCGAAGTAGCGGCGATTAATGAACGTGCCCCCCAAGGATAATTGGAGCTCTTCAAGCTCCGCTTTCAGTGCTAAGGCTTCCTCTTTTACGCGCGTAAATTTTGACTTTGCCGCCAATATTTCTTGCCGCACAGAATTCGCTGCGCGCTCTTTCTCTTCCTGTCGCTCTGTTGTTGCTTGCTGGTTTTTTGTCGCTATATGAAATCTCTGTGTTGCACCGTCATATAGGGTTTTCCATTCCCGGTAAGTCTTGCGATGAAATAAGCGGCTAAACAATGAAGGTTTCACTTGGACAACGCCCTGCAATGTCATTTGCGCTCTTTTCAAACTCTTCATTCGCGCTCCGCTTTTCGCCTTCGGCGGTTTGCAGTTCATCCTTCAACTGCTTCATATATTCGCTTAACGACCCCAAATCCGCTTCCAGCTTGGAAAGTGTGTCCTCCGCGTTTTGAAGGAGCTGCGGCAGCTCTGCGGCGCGTGCTGCATCGCTTAGGATTTTTTGCGATGCCTTTTCGGCGCTCAAGAATTTTTTGCGTGCTGTACGCCAGCGATTGAGCGCTTCCATTTTATCCGCGGAGGGCGCTCGTTTGTGACGATCAAGGGTGGGCGGTCATATTTCTTGCCATCCTCGCCTGTTACGGAAATCATAGTCGGTGTACCGCTTGCATGCTGGAGATAACGGGAAAGCCCAACGTTATCATCCCACCAAAACTGCTGGCGAAACCACGCACGATTGGCTGCATTCCCTAAAACGGCGGCGATCAAGCCCCATGTATCGCGCTCAAGCAGTGAGTCGGATACCGTCTTAAAATACCCTTTTGTAAAAGCATCCGTCGCGACAGCCTCTATACCCGGCAATTCGGCGCTGACATTTTCAACAGCCTTGTTGTTGGACGAAGCAACGACAATCTCAAAACCGCGCAAGCGCTCGTCTAGCTTATAAAGCCATAGAAACGCATTTCCCTTTTTTATCCTGAGATTTGTGTTCTCGAACGCATCTTCCGGATCATTGAATGTCGCCATGATCTTCGCGCGTTCAGTTACGACATGTGCGACGATATCCCGGAGGAGTGTAGTTTTCCCGGTTCCGGGCGGCCCATTCACTGCAAGAATGCCATCATGCTCTAGATTGTGCGCCGATAGGTTGACGGCGGCTTGCTGCAAGGCAACGAGTGGGTGTCTTCCGTTGGCAGGCCATCGTCCAAAAGGCATTTTGGAGGGGTGAAGCGCATCAGCGAGGGCATCCTGATCGCGTAAAAGATCGCTGCGCTGGCTCGGCTTGTCCTGACCGACATAGCGGCGAAGATTTGACGTTGCCGTGCTCGATTTGAAAAGGTTTCGTGCCTTGTCGAGATCAGAAAGAAAAAAGGAGTTGAGGAGCAATGCCTCAGGCGGCTCGTCGGTCTTGAAATATTGATAGGATTTTACCGCGAAGTACGGAGGCGCAACCATATCATCCGGCAATTCGAGTTGGACCACCAGCCAGTTATAGATTTGCTGAATATCATGGCGCGTCAGCGGAAGCAGGTTGCCGTCATCGTCTTGATGTCTGATCCGTTTATCGAGTTCTTCAAGCAGCGAACGCTCTGCTGAAGGCCAATCTCCCAGTGCCTTAAGATTGCCTTTCAATGCAACGGGAACACCCCAAGCAAAGCTGGAAAGAGCTACCGCGTCGCTGTCAGGCGGACGCCCCTCCCGGTCCACGACAATCGCTGCCAGTATGCCTTCACCCCGCGCAGATGGCCGTTCATCCCGCTTGTCAGTGTAGACCGTCAATAGCTGTGTGATAGCAGGCTCCATTTGAATCGTGCCGAGGACAATCTGATAATAGAGCCGGTATTTCGGGCGAGATTTTTCGCCGCCATTCTCCCAAGGCAAAGCATTATCCAGCTTTGTAATGCGGTTACGCTCCTTGCCAGCAAGGTCCTCGGGCTTTAGGAAGCTCTGAGGCGATAAGACTTCCAGCGCAGTCCATGCCAGCATGACGCGTTCGGGTTCTGCCATGCCAGACAGATCGGTTTCGGCTCGGGGAAAGACAACCCGCTGTGGGGCAGAAGTCTGCTCAGGCTCATCACTCAGCCCCTTTACAGCCTTGGGCAGTTTAACGGACTTCGGCGTATCGTCTTCTGGCAAAGGACGCTCGATCTCGTCGTGACCTTATGATTTTGGACGAACAGGCGATGCAGATTTTGGAAGAACTCCTAATGCCTGAACGGTTCGGTTTCTGAGGTCGGTTGCGCGTTTCGTCTTGCGGTTCTTAAGCTCCGAAAGAAGTCTGTTCAGGAACGCAAGAATCATGCTTTTTCGCATTGAACTGCTCTTCTAATTCATGGATGCTAAAATTAATCAGCGGACGCATATCAACTATCTTCTTCTGCGCGATATGCAAGCAACCTATTTTTCATATCTGCACTCGTCTTTGTTATATTTGGTTTATTTCTAGCATAGCGGGCAATTTATTCGAAAGTTATTTATAACGTGTACCATGTGGCCCTTGCTTTTCCGTGCTTTCGGATGCGGCCAATATCCACCAGTTCGCGCAGACGCAGTTTAAGCGTGTTGCGGTTCGCACCTGTCGCCTCGACGAGCTGGGCAATAGATTGGCGGCCATGCTGGCGGATCAACGAAATGATTTTCACAGACAGCTCAGGAAGCTCAGAGTCATCTGCACCTGCGGTCTCTTCGCGTTCCAGACGAGTCGCCAGATTATCTTTTTGCTTTTTGAGACAGCGGAGGAAAAAGCCGACCCACGGCTCCCATCCGGCACATCGGATTTAAGGGTGGACTGCGTGCGCCCCAGCGCCTTGTAGTACAGGTCCTTGTTGGTCTCGACGACACTTTCGAGCGATGCATAGGGGACGTAGCCATAGCCCGCGCGCAGCAACAGCAAGGTTGTAAGAATCCGCGAGAGGCGTCCGTTGCCATCCTGAAACGGATGGATAGCCAGAAACACGACTACAAAAATCGCGACGATCAGCAGAGGATGTAAGGCCTCTTCGTCGATGGCCTTTGCGGCCCATGCGACCAGCTCTTGCATCTCGCGTGGCGTATCGAAGGGAGTCGCGGTTTCAAAAACGACGCCGATTTCGCGCCCTTCGGCATCGAAGCCGACGACATGATTATCGAGTGTCTTGTATGAACCGCGATGCCGCTTCATTCCTTGTCGCTGTGGCGCAAAAGTGTCTGATGAAGCTGGCGGATATGGTTTTCAGTCAGGCGCATGTCCAAGAACGCCTCGAACACCAAATCCATCGCTTGCGCATATCCCGCAACCTCCTGCTCGTCGCGTGAGAGGAAGGCCGTGCGGTCCAGATTGGATAACAGCGTTTCGACCTGTGCGTCTGTAAGCTTTGCGCCTTCAATGCGGGTAGACGATCCGACGCTTTCGACACTCGCAACTTTACGCAAAGCAGAGAGTCGTTCGGGGGAGAGACTGTCCAGAACCTGCCAACGGCCTTTGAACTCATCGATCTCAGCGATGAGCTTTACAAGGTCGGGCGATAGGGCGAGTTTTGGTTCTTTCATGGGCTCCGGATATTCAATTCTGCACCCGATTATACCCAATTACACCCAATAAGCCACGATCATTTTCTCACATAATCTCAGGTAGTCGAGCATTTGCTTGCCCGCGTATCGCAGACATCATCGGCAGAAGAATGCCGAACAAATCCGCAACCGTCGTCGTGCACGCACATGCTGAATGGGTATTGGGTCCATTCGCCCCCATTGGTTATAAGTACGCTTCGAAATCGGGTCACGGAAAGGTGCTGATACGCAACGAGCCGTTCACTAGTATTGTTGCCGAGGGGCTTGACGGCTTTGCCAGCGGGCGCTTTCAGTTCAGGGCCGAGGTGAAACGCTTCTCTCGAGCGATTCCAAATTGCAGGAATTTCTCAAGAACGCCAAGGGCGAAGTCAGCAATGAACTCGTCAACCGGATTTTAAGCCGGGGTGATTTATGCCGGTCATATCCAATCGGACATTATGGATGTGTCCTTGCGTCCGGCACAAGAAATGAGCCTTTGATCTCGCTCTCGACATACCAAAAAATCCAGAGGCGCATGCAGGAAAAGCCAAAACCCCTGCGCGTAAAAATTTCAGATCAAGATCTCCCGTTGAGGTCGGCGATTTACGGTTAGCCCTGGTGCGATAATCCGCAAACCTGTAGCCCCGCTATTTAAAACCGCGACCAAAATGTTTGAAACATGGTGGCATTATCAGGCAGGCACAAATTGCGCAGCGCGGACAAGCGCTTGAGGATGAAATACGCAAGCTGGATGCTAAGATCGAACAATTGATGGACAGGCTGGTTGAGACGGATAGCGATTCGATGGTCAAGGCGTATGAAACCCGGATCAAGAAATTCGAAACCGACAAGGCCGTTCTGGTCGAAAAATCCGGCCAATCGCTGCGCCCGATGCGTTCATTCGATGCGGCACTTAGAACCGCTCCGGATTTTATCTCAAACCCGCATAAACTCTGGAGTTCCGGGGCGATTATGCTGCGACCGTCGCGCCGTGCTTAAACTCGCATTTCCGGGTGGATTTCAATATCATCGGAATACAGGACTTAGAACCGCTGAAAACCCATTACCTTTCAAGGTGTTAGGAGCATTTGCAAGTAAGCGAATTCAAGTGGCGGAGAGAGAGGGATTCGAACCCTCGGTACGGTTGAAGCCGTACGCACGCTTTCCAGGCGTGTACCTTAAACCACTCGGCCATCTCTCCTACGGAAGATTCCCGGCCGGACCCGGCGGGGGCGCAAAGAATAAACCAGAACGGTTTTTCCGGCAACTTTTCAGCTAGTATAGCGGACTTTTGCACTCAGCCATTAGCTCGGTTAATGCTGACGGCTTTTGAGTTAAGGCCCGAAACGGATCTTGTAATGAAAATCAAATCACGCATTCGCACCATTGCCCATTATCCTCATCACGGCATCATGTTCCGGGATATCACCACGCTACTGAAGGACTCGGACGGTTTGCGCGCGACAGTTCAGGAAATTGCCAATCGTCATAAGGAAATGAAAATCGACAAAGTGGCGGGAATCGAGTCGCGCGGCTTTATTATCGGTACGCCTGTTGCCTACGAACTGGGGGTGGGTTTCGTCCCGATACGCAAGAAGGGCAAGCTGCCGGCTGAGACACGCGGGCGCGATTATGAACTGGAATATGGCAGTGACCGCATCGAAATCCATGTGGATGCGATCCAGAAAGGCGATCGGGTGCTGCTCGTGGATGATCTCATCGCAACCGGCGGGACAGCGGAGGCGGCGGCTGCGCTGATCCAGGAGATGGGCGGTGAGGTGGTGGAGTGTTGTTTTGTCATCGACCTGCCGGATATCGGCGGCAGGTCGAGGTTGCAAAATCAGGGGCTTAAAGTATTTGCGTTATGTGAATTCGAGGGTGGTTGATCCGGCTTCCAACATATCCTCGTGTCGACTTTCTCTCGCAGGGTGCAACTTATTTCTTGTGCACCCTGTACGCTTGATTATTGTTAGAAACGGATGTTGTACTGAACGTAGAAGAGGCTTGGATTAACGCCCGGCGCTCTCGCCTTCAGGAAATCTCCCGCGAACAGCTTGGAATATCCGATTAGCACATCCTCGTGGCGATCGACATGGATGTTGAACCGGAAGTCGATTTCGTCTCCGACGTGGCTGCCTGACTGGCCTGTTATGTCCCGCAGCGTCGCGTTGCCGGCGGCGTTATACAGAAAATCGCGGTCGTTCGCCAGGTAGAAGCGATGGTATTGGGCGGTGAAAGTCGCCCAATGCATGGGATTCAGGTTGAGCTGCGCGTTGAAATCATGGATGTTCTGGCGGCCCACGCGGTCGGCCCAGCCAAGGTAATAGTTACCGAACGGAAAGAGCTGGTTGAACGTGTTGTATCGGCCGTCGTTCGGGTTCTTGTCACCTGACGCGAAGTCATAGCGCAGCCAGAACTGCGGATTCATCGGCTGGCCCTTGAAGTGATAACCGGCACCCGAGGCGATCGCGAAGGCGGATACATCCAGATTGGCAAGCTTTCCGAACTGGTACATGCCTTCCAGCTCATACAGAATATTGTTGTAGTCGCCCGCGATACGGCCGCCAAGCGTCTGTGTGTTGGAATTTCCGACGATGCTGGCGGGCCGGTTGAATGCCAGCGTCTGGTTGTCGTTGAGCAGGCTCAGGAAATACAGGTCGATAAGCTGACCTTTCATGGGCCGGTAGGTGCTCCACAGGCCGAAGAAATCGCGTTTGGGATCCCAGTTGTCGAAAACAGTCGGTTGCGTGATCATCGGACGCACCCAAAACGCGTCCAGATCAAGCTCGGCGGTACGCCAGAAGGTTTTTGCGCCCTGGAAGGTTCGCCGTGTATTCGCCCAGTCCAGCGTTGAAATCAGGCGCTGTGAGCCGTAAAGCAATTCCTGGCGGCCGACCCGGACATAGGCGGGGGCCTCTTTGAAGGTCGCAACCTTCACATCCGCAAAGATGTTCAGCATGTCGGTGTGGTTCACATCCGTTGGCAACGGTGGTTGCGACTGCCCAAACGTGCGCGCATCGATGAATTCCGCGAAGAGTCGAACCTGGTCCCGATACCAGAGGTCGGCATGAAAGCGGCTGCGTATCATGCTATAGTCGTCGTCCACGTTATTCAGCCGCAGATCGTTTTCCTTCATGTAGCGGTACCAGAAGCTGCCGCCGAAGGTCAAAAGGAAATCATCGCCAAGCTTGATCCGCTTCATCGGGTCGACAATATCCCGCTCATACCCAGGTTTTTCCATGTAGCGAAAATCCATGTCGTACGCCGGAGTGGTCATCAGGCCGTAGGGCGCGTACGGAGAAACGGGGGCCGCGTCACGCTTGTTGCCATTGGCGAAATCCCAAAGCGAGTAGTATCCCGGCCCGGTCGGCAAAATAGAGAACACTCCCGGACGCGGCGGAGGCGGCATGGGGGGCTGCTTGGACCAGTCGAATTTTCCGGGCTCCGCGGTACCTGAGCCGGTGGGCAATACGCTGGGGGCCACGGTGGTGCTGCCCGAGAGAGGAGGTTCTCCTGCCTTGTTGCCATCAGGAGCAGGCTCTGCAGCGAGAACCTGGAACGCGAGACTCAAGGTTCCCGCGCCGAGGCAAAGTTTCAGCAAAGATCGGTATTTAACAGAGAAGGGTTTTGAGGCGAGTTGGCAAGCCGGGGAACTGGGCAAACTGGGCAGCGTCATTAGCAAAATTCCTGTGAATATTTTGTGAAGAAATTTGCCGCGCACTATAACAGAATCAGTACGGTTTTTGAACGGCTGAGCGTTTGATCAGCGTTAATTTTTGGCCATTCCCCCCAATTTCCGGGGTGTATGCAGGAAGCATGAACCGCTCGACCCACAAGGCGCTAACTGGAAGATCTCGGAAGACCTTATGTGCAGGCAGACCAGCTTCATTTCTGGGGTTGCCTTTCGTTAATCTGCCCCCTCGGTATCTAGCGGTAGAATTTACCTTCGCGCTCGGGTTGATAGACGACTTTCACGATGCGAAGCTTGATCGTGCCTCCGCCCGGGCGCGGCCATTCGATTTCGTCTCCGGTGGAAAGGCCGAGCAGGGCGCTCCCCACCGGAGCGAGAATGGAAATTTTATCTCCAGACGCGTCAACATCTTTTGGGTAGACAAGGGTCAGGCAATAGTCTTCGCCGGACGACTCAATGCGAAAGCGCACGGTTGAATTCATCGTCACCACAGATGGCGGGATCTGCTCGGGCTCGACGATCTCCGCGCGATCAAGCTCGTCCCGCAATTCGTTCCTGCCAGGAAAAGCGTTGGGTGGAAGCGATTCAAGCAGTACTTCAAGACGTTCCAGATCTTGAGATGTCAGTACAATGTGTGGTTTGCTGTTCATGTCGACCTCGCGTATTGCTAAAAAAGGCAAAAGAATGCCCGGATGTCTTATTAGGGGAAGTACCCGAACGCCCGGGATGCTCCCGGTGCTTTTATTGGTTCCCGAAGAAAACGGCAAGCTCGGTTGGAAGGTGAGAGTGAATATCCTACCATTAAAACCTTGGGGTGTCCGATGGGTTAGGTTTTGCCGCCTCGCCTGATGGATCGGGCTCGGCTCTGCGTAGCCCATCACCTATCGTGGTGGTCTGTGAGCCGCCCCCATACACCGCATTTCGCCACTTGAGCCGTCACTTTTGAGGAGCAATATCCATGCAATCTCCGACGATCGTAAATCCCGCGGTATTGGTTCCGGTCAATCCTGCGATTGAAAGCTATATGCGTAGCCTGGTCTCCCGGACCGATCATCCAGTGCTGGCAGAAATGGAAGCCCTCGCGGAAAGAGAAAACTTTCCCATCGTGGGCCGTCTCGTGGGTGTCTTTCTTGAAGTCATGGCGAAATCGGTTAATGCGAAACGCGTATTCGAGTTTGGCAGCGGCTATGGCTATTCCGCTTATTGGTTTGCGCAGGCGGTGGGTGAAAATGGCCGGGTGATCTGTACCGACGGAGACCGGCTCAACAAGGAAAAGGCCGAGAAATACCTTGGGGCGGCGGATTTATCGGAGAGAATAGACTTTCATGTAGGAATGGCCCAGGAAATATTCGGGCAGGTGGAAGGCGAATTCGATATCTGTTACAACGACGCCGACAAAGGCGATTATCCGCAGATCTGGAATATGGCTAAAGACCGCATTCGACCGGGCGGGCTCTATATCGCGGACAACGTACTTTGGCACGGGCGGGTGGCGGTCGAACGATACGTGGACATCGTTCCCGGCTGGACCGAAGCGATTCTCGAGCATAACCGCAGCATTTTCGACGATCCGGGATTCGATGCGTTTATCAACCCAACGCGCGACGGTGTGGTTGTCGCGCGTAAAAAAACGGCGACCACGTAGACTATAGACTAATGCCAGCGTGGGGCAGGATCACGCGGCGGGGAATACATGCTATTCCCTACGGGTATTGCTTTTCTGTTGTTCTCGTGTGTAAAATGGTTTTCGCATCAACGGTTGCGGTTGCATCGACTTCGAATGGGAATCGAAGCTTCGGATGGATTTTCCACTGAAGATGCCCCGTTTGAAAAAATCGAAAGACAACCAGCCGATCTGATAGAAACTAGGGTTCCGGCTTTAGTCATATGGCTTTGGTCATATGAAAAAGCGTCTGGTCCGAGAGTTTCTGGCTTCGTCGTGACGAGGCTCCACGGAGGGATAAAAGCCCGGGAGATAATGTAGTCAATACATTGCTCTTGGAGTTTAGCCCACTGCTAAAAGGAGGCCGCGTCTTGCACATCTCTTCCATTCGTTTCCCTATTTTTTTTACGGTAGTGAGCGTCCGTCCGGCATTCCTGTCCGGCTTCCACTGTCGCTGCCTGGCCCAGTTCCAGGGCTCGATCCTTCACGCGGCTGCAACGTCTTTTGCATGTTCCTTCGAAAAAAAGCACGCCAATGAATAGCCGGGACGAATCCTCACCCTCCATGGCGGCCGCGATGACCAGTGGTAAGCTTCATCAAAGCATGAGCTTGTGGAATAGTTTCACGCTCGGCTTCGCGGTGGTTTCGCCGGTTGTCGGGCTCTACGCCATCGTTAGCGTCCAAACTGTGGTGACAGGAGGTGGCTGGTTTGGCGCACTCGTCCTCTGCCTGGTCATGCAGTTGCTCGTTGCGACTGTTTATGCAGAATTGTCGTCACAATTCCCTATTGCCGGGGGCGCCTATAAATGGGCGCGCCAACTCGGGGGGGACGTCACCGGGCAGTTTGCCGGCGTCATCTACGTCAGTTCTACGATTGCCATGCTCACTACAACGGCGTACACCGGCGGCGTATGGCTCGCCCTTTTCTTCGGATCGGTGAACCAGACCGGGCATGCACTGGTGCTCTGGGGCGCGGTGTTCTTACTGCTTTGTACACTGGTCAATCTTGCGCACGTAAACATTTTCAAGCTTGTCATTGCTCTGGGTGTCTATGCGGAGGTGGTCGGATCGCTCGGTGTCGCGCTGCTTTTGTTTATTTTCTTCAGGCAGCATTCAGTTTACGAGCTCTTCCGGCATCTCGGGACGGGCACGGCGCCGGGCGAAACAGCTGCCTTTCTGGCGGCGCTCGCCATTGCGGGATGGGCATTTATCGGGTTCGATGCCTGTTCGACCATCGCTGAGGAAACACACGACCCCAAACGCATGGTTCCTCGCGCGGTTTTCTTTTCCTTGTGCGTAGTGGGTTCGGTGGTGCTGTTCAATTCCGCCTCGCTGACGCTGGCCTTCGATCATGAGGCCTTGCGACTCGCGAGCGCCACGTCGGACCCGGTCACTCCCGTTATTACGGGCAGCTTTGGAGATTGGGCGGAGAAACCCTTCCTGGGTATCGTCATGATCGCCTTTCTGGCTTGTGGGGCATCAGTCGTGAAATACGCCTCGCGCATCGTCTATTCGATGGCACGGGAGGGCAATATGCCGGCCCAGTTAAGCCGGTTGGCGCCCGACAAAACGCCTCGCAACGCAGTGCTTTGCACTGTCTCGCTTGCGGGACTTGGGCTGTTGCTGGGGCTGAACGATGGCGCCGTGGCAACCGTGATCGCCTTTGGCACCGGCGGGCTCTACGCCATGTTTTCCGTGACTACGGGAGTAGGGCTGTTTGCGCGCCTGACGAAGCGCTGGAACCCGGCCCTCGGCGAACTTAAGCTGGGCAAATGGGGCCTGGTCATCAATATCGCGGCGTTTCTCTGGTCAGTATTCGAGTTCGTGAATATTTCCTGGCCGCGCGCCTATGCCGCAGCGCCGAATGCATCGTGGTGGCAACTTTGGGCCATTCCACTCGTGCTGGGGACCATCCTGGGGATCACGGGGTTGCATATCTTGATGAGCAGAGTTCGCAAGAAACAAGTCTCGAAACATATCGCGCAGTTATAGGTGCCATCTTGATACATGTGATACATGTTGGCCACTCATGCTTCCTGAAGAGAATCCGATGCCATCCCGGATGGTAAGGTGCATTTGACCTCAGGTGTTCTAACAGCTATGCAATAGATAGAGTTCGAATGGATGGGTACAAGTCAAAACAAACTGGAAGGAGAAAAACATGAATCAGCCGAACGCTTTCATATGGGAGGAACACATTCCCGGTGGTTGCCACTGGTCCGGTATTGTTCGCCGTGGCACAAGATTGCGCCTGATGGACGTGATGGGAGGCGCCAATGCCGCTGTGTTGTTCTTCAACCAGGAGGAAAAACTGGAACGCTACAACATGGCCGATACGCTTAAGTCGCAGCACACCTTCCGGCTGACCAAAGGTCACGCATGCCATTCTGACATGGGCAGGATTTTCTGTTGCATCACTGCGGATACAGTCGGCTGGCACGATACGGTGTGCGGCATGAGCGATGAAGAATCGATACGCCGTAAATATGGCGTGGCGCGCTTCCAGGAGAACCGCAATGAGATGTTCCGCAGCGGCATCGATGGGATGCTCATCGAATTGGGGAAGTGGGGATTGGGGATGCGCGACATCGTCGCGAACATCAATTTTTTCAGTAAGGTTGCCGCAAGCCCGTCAGGCGAACTGGGGTTTCATCCGGGCAACAGCAAGGCTGGAGATTATGTCGACCTGAGCTTCGAAATGGATACCCTCATGGTCCTTTCTACGGCTCCGCATCCTCTTGACCCCACTCCCACTTATCGCCCTGGCCCGGTCCGGCTGGCGGCTCTTGCAGCGCCAACAGCTTCCAGCGCGGAGTGCGTGCATATTCCCGAGAATGGGCGGGGGTTGCAAAATACTCGACGTTTCTACTGCTGTCACGGAGGTGAGGCATGAACATGCAAAAGTTTGTTGAAAGCAGATTTGACCCCGAAGCGGCAGCCGCGGATGAGATCTGCCCGGCAGGAGAGCCGTGGGTCAAGCTGTTGATGCAGGGGCAGGTATTCCGCATCGTGGATCTGGGAGGCAACCAGGCCGTCGATACGCTGTTTTTCAATGCGACCAATCCAGTTGAGCGGTATAGCGCAACCGATACTGTTTGCCGCCAGAAGCAGCTCTACCTGACCACAGGCAGCAAGCTTTACTCCAATTTAGGCAATACCATGCTCACCATTGTTGCCGACACATGCGGCCGGCATGACACGCTCGGCGGCGCATGCGCGGCGGAAAGCAACACGGTGCGGTACGGGTTGGAAAAATTTCCGATGCACAGCTGCCGTGACAATTTTCTGCATGCGCTGGCGCACGACCCGGTATGTGAGCGCCTGAACATGAGCAAGCGAGATCTGCCGAGCAATATCAATTTTTTCATGAATGTCCCCGTGTCCGAGGAGGGTGGGCTGGATTTCGTGGACGGTGTATCCGCATCCGGTAAATATGTCGAGATGAAGGTCGAGATGGATGTGGTAGTGCTTATCTCCAATTGCCCGCAACTCAACAATCCATGCAACGCCTACAATCCCACGCCAATCCGGCTGCTGGTCTGGGATGAGCCCGAAGATGCGAGTTTCGATTAGCTGCTCCTGAATCCTATGCTCCGAAATCCGGCGGTTCTTTGCGCCACGCATCTTCGGCTTCTTTCTGGCCAACCACAGCTATTCCAACGCTGAGAGAGAAAATAGCTCATGTTTGAAAAGATCCTGATTGCCAATCGCGGCGCCATTGCTTGCCGCATTATCCGCACGCTGCGTCGCATGGGGCTGAAAAGCGTGGCGGTATATACCGAGGCTGATGCGCTGTCGCGTCATGTGATGGAGGCGGACGAAGCCTTTTGCATCGGCAGCGGCGCAGCATCGGAAAGCTACCTGCGCGCCGACAAGATCCTTGATATCGCCAAACACACGGGCGCTGACGCAATTCATCCGGGTTATGGCTTCCTTAGCGAGCAGGCGGAATTTGCCGAGCAATGTGCTGCACGAGGAATATGTTTCATTGGGCCCACCCCCGAGCAGATGCGCGCCTTCGGACTGAAGCATAGGGCGCGTGCGTTGGCCGTTGAAAATGACGTCCCCCTATTGCCGGGCACAGGGCTGCTGGAAGATATAGAAGATGCATTGCGGCAGGCGGCGCACATCGGCTATCCCGTCATGCTGAAAAGCACCGCGGGCGGCGGAGGCATCGGTATGCGCTTGTGCTGGAACGGGGACGAGTTGAGCGGGGCGTATGAGGCGGTTAAGCATCTGGCGCAAAATAACTTCAAGGATGCCGGCCTGTTTCTGGAGAAATATGTCGAAAATGCACGGCATATCGAAGTGCAGATCTTCGGAGACGGCAAGGGTGAAGTCATCGCGCTGGGCGAGCGCGACTGCTCGATGCAAAGGCGCAACCAGAAGGTGATCGAGGAGACACCGGCGCCCAACCTTGCTCCGCGCATACGGCAAGCCTTGGCGGACGCCGCGGTGCGCCTGGGCACGGCGGTCAACTATCAGTCCGCCGGTACTGTGGAGTATATCGTCGACGCAACGACCGGAGAATTTTATTTCCTTGAGGTGAACACCCGTCTTCAGGTCGAGCATGGGGTGACCGAGGAAGTTACCGGTATCGACCTTGTAGAGTGGATGGTTCGGCAAGCGGCAGGCGACCTGCCGGCCCTCGCTTCCTTCAAAATCATGCCGCGCGGCGTTTCAATCCAGGTGCGGGTCTACGCGGAAAATCCAGCGAGGTCGTTTCAACCCTCCTGCGGAGTTCTCACCGAGGCGCAGTTTCCTCCGCCTGCGGCGGCGCGGGTCGAAACCTGGGTGGAACGCGGGGTGGAAATTTCAGCGTTTTATGATCCGATGGTGGCAAAAATCATCGTGCATGCGCCGGACCGCGAGAGTGCTGTTGATCGATTGCGCGAAGCATTAAACATCACTGCGCTGCATGGGATTGAAACCAATCTGGAGTACCTTTACCAGATTTTGGGGAGCGCAGCGTTCCGTAACGGGACGTATACAACGGGATTCCTGAATATTTTCCGGCACTGGACAAACACCGTCGATGTTCTAAGTCCCGGCGTCCAGACGACAGTGCAAGACTATCCAGGGAGGACCGGCTACTGGAGCGTGGGTGTGCCGCCCTCGGGACCCATGGATAATCTGCTCGTTCCGCCTGGCCAATCGTCTGATCGGTAATGCCGAAGGTGAGCCGGGGCTCGAGATGACCTTGGCTGGCCCGCGTCTTGCGTTTCAATTGCGAGAGCGTGATCGCTGTGTGCGGCGCACCCATGGACGTCAGGCTGGACGGGGAATCGTTGGCGCAGTGGCGAGCCCATCGAATTCATGCCGGCGCGGTACTGCAGCTGGGCAAGCTCGTGAAACATGGATGCCGGGCCTACCTGGCCGTTCGGGGAGGTTTTCAGGTCGCGGACTATTTAGGCAGCAAGTCCACCTTTACCCTGGGGCATTTCGGAGGGCATGCCGGTCGTGCGTTGACGACCGGAGATGTGCTGCATGTCCAGTTTGTGCAATCCGGTGAACCTGTGGAATCGGTTGAACCTGTCCAGTGCCGATGACAGCGAGTTCGAGCAAACGTTGCCGGAAGAGCTGATCCCGCATTACAGCAACAGCTGGGAGATCGGTGTCATGTACGGGCCGCATGGCGCGCCGGATTTTTTCACGGAAGAGGACATTCGAATTTTCTTCGCGGCGGAGTGGGGGGTGCATTACAACTCCAGTCGAAGCGGGGTTCGCCTGATTGGTCCCAAACCGCAGTGGGCGCGGCGCGATGGTGGTGAGGCCGGCCTTCATCCTTCCAATATCCACGATAATGCCTACGCCATCGGCAGCGTGGACTTCACCGGCGATATGCCGGTGATACTCGGACCGGATGGCCCCAGCTTGGGCGGTTTTGTCTGCCCGGCCACCATCGTTCAAGCCGAGTTGTGGAAGCTGGGCCAGCTCAAGCCGGGTGATACCGTACGTTTTTACCGTATGTCCATCGAGCAGGCGCTCGCGCAGGAAAAGCTTCAGGATGCCGCAATTCGCGATCTTCGTGTCCCCGGCGGTCTTCCGAAAGCACTCGAATCCGGGCAAACCGCCCACAGCCTCCCAGGCCTCTACTGACCCCGTGCTTCGTGCCATCCCCGAGAGCGCCGGACAGGTACAGGTTGTGTACCGGCAAGCAGGAGACAAGAATGTGCTGATTGAATATGGCCCCCCCGAACTCGATCTCAATTTGCGCTTTCGCGCGCACGCTCTTATGGAACAGTTGCAGGCAGCTGTCGACGCGGGACGGCTGAAGGGTATTCTCGATCTGACGCCTGGCATCCGTTCCTTGCAAGTCCATTTTGACTCGCGCGTCCTTCCGCGCCACACGCTGCTTGAAATCCTCAATGCTGCCGAAAAAACCTTGCCGGACACCGAGCACAGCGAAGTGCCGGCGCGCATCGTTTATTTGCCGCTTGTCATGGGATGACCGTGCGACGCGGGTGGCGATCGAAAAATATATGCAGTCGGTGCGGGACGATGCTCCGTGGTGTCCGAGCAATATCGAATTTATTCGCCGGATCAACGGGCTCGACAGCATCGAGGCAGTGCAGCATATCGTATTCAACGCGAGCTATCTCGTGATGGGCCTGGGTGACGTTTACCTGGGAGCGCCGGTCGCCACCCCGATGGATCCCCGTCATCGGCTGGTCACTACCAAATACAACCCGGCACGCACCTGGACGCCGGAGAATGCAGTGGGCATAGGGGGAGCGTACCTCTGCATTTATGGCATGGAAGGCCCTGGCGGCTATCAGTTCGTTGGCCGCACCCTGCAAATGTGGAACCGATATCGTCAGACGGCCGATTTCAAGGAAGGCAAGCCCTGGCTGCTGCGATTCTTCGATCAGGTCCGGTTCTACCCGGTCAGCGAGAGCGAATTGCTCAAACTGCGGCAAGACTTTGTTACGGGACATTTCAAGCTGCGTGTCGAAGAGACAACTTTCAGCCTGAAGCAATACAACGAGTTCTTAAAGGAAAACGCGGCCTCGATCAGCGCGTTCAAGGCCCGGCAGCAGGCCGCGTTCGAGGCCGAGCGCGAGCGCTGGGCTGCCTCAGGCCAGGCCGAATATGTGAGCGAAACTGTACTTGAAGAAGCGGATGCGCAAAGCGAACTGGATTTGCCGGCGGGAGCCCATGCCATCACGCGCGCATGTCACCGGCACCATCTGGAAGCTGCTGGTCGCGGAAGGGGACCGCGTCGAAGCGGGCAGCCCGGCTCTGATAATCGAATCCATGAAAATGGAGTTTCCGGTGAACGCAGCCGTCAACGGGACGATCGGGCAGTTTTTCTGCAAGGAAGGCACGCACGTGTCCGCGGGGCAGATGCTGTTTGTGATCCAGGAGAGCCAGTGAAAGCGCCGGAATCGGGAACATTGGGCGATATTCCATCTCTTCTGCAACGCTATGCCAGCGGGGAACTGACACCCACCACAGTCGTACGCGCGGTGCACGCGAGGATCGAGCATGATCCCGATCACATCTGGATATATAAGCTGCCGCTCGAAGCGTTGACCGCTTATGCACGAGCTCTCGAAACCAGGGCCAAGGATATGGCAGCGCTGCCGCTGTATGGAATTCCTTTTGCTATCAAGGATAACATTGACCTGGCAGGGGTACCGACCACAGCGGCATGCCCAGCGTTTTCCTATATGCCGTCGTCCAGTTCAACAGTCGTGCAGAGATTAATCGATGCCGGCGCAATCCCCATTGGCAAGACGAATCTCGATCAGTTTGCCACCGGGCTTAACGGCACACGTTCTCCTTATGGCGCGTGCCGTAATGCATTCAATCCTGCCTATATTTCGGGCGGCTCAAGCTCGGGCTCGGCGGTGGCGCTGGCCAAGGGGCTGGTGAGCTTCAGTTTGGGAACCGACACCGCGGGCTCCGGCAGGGTGCCTGCGGCGTTCAACAATCTGGTGGGATACAAGCCCACCCGAGGCTGGCTTTCCACTCGTGGCGTTGTGCCGGCCTGTCGCTCCCTGGATTGTGTTTCCGTCTTCGCATTTACCGCTGCGGATGCGGAGCGGATTCTTGGAGTGTGTGCGAGTTACGATGAAGAAGACATTTTTTCCCTGGAGAGACAAGGGAGAGAAGAACATGATTTCAAACCGGATTTTCGGTCAGGTTTTCGCTTTGCTATTCCCCGCAAGGAACAATTGTGTTTTTTCGGCAATGGCGAGGCTTCACGGCTGTTCGATGAGGCCATTGGAAAAATGGAGGCTTTGGGCGGTGAAGCCATCGAAATCGATCTTAGCCCATTTCTGGAAGCTGCCCGGCTGCTCTATGGCGGGCCCTGGGTGGCCGAACGTTATGCCGCGATTCAACAATTTTTTGATCGGCATGGCGATCAGGTAATTGCTCCGGTACGGGAGATCATCGCGGGGGCAAAAGCCTACTCGGCCGTGGATGCGTTCAACGCTCAATATCGGTTACGCCAGCTTAAACGCCAGGCCGATCAGGTTTGGACCAAGGCGGATTGCCTGCTGACGCCTACCGCGGGCACGATCTATACGATAGACGCGATACAGCAAGATCCCATTGGCCTCAATACCAATCTCGGCTATTACACCAATTTTGTCAATCTCCTCGATTATGCCGCCGTGGCAATACCTGCCGGGTTTCAGTACGATGGCCTGCCTTTTGGCGTGACACTCGTGGCGCCAGCCCATCAGGACGGGGCATTGCTGAATCTTGCCGGACGGCTGCAGCGATCTTACGCATTGCCCCTTGGTGCTACCGGCATTTCATTTCCAGAGCAGGGTCCACTGGAGCAAGCTCCGTATCAGAATACGGCGCCGGCTGCCTTGGCCGCAGAGGGGCCCCCACCCACCCGGCAGTCTGGCCCGCAACCGGAAAGACGGAAAGATAAGGGTGGCGGTTTGTGGTGCCCATTTATCCGGTCTCCCACTGAACGGACAGTTGACCAGCCGCAACGGGCGATTGATAGAAAGTACTACCACTTCGCCTGACTACAGGCTCTACGCTCTTCGCGGAAAACCGCCACAGCGTCCGGGATTGGTGCGCGTTGAAATGGACGAGCAAGGGGTTCCGATCGAGGTAGAGGTTTGGGACTTGCCTGCCTCTGAGTTCGGCAGTTTTGTTGCCGGAATTCCGGCACCCCTTGGCATTGGTACCGTTACCCTGGCGAATGGCGAAGCGGTGCAGGGATTTTTATGCGAACGTTATGCTATTGCCAATGCGGAAGACATCAGCCGCTTTGGGGGTTGGCGCGGCTATTTGCAACAGACCGCGTAGTCTTTTCATTGCCCTATGAGCTGTCTCCCTGCCTGCTGCCTTTTTCTCAAAAACCCGAGCTTGAAGCGGAGAGGTGAGAGCTATCTAGAGAGCTGTCTAGTTAGCGCCGAGATTCGCGTGGGACAAGATTCCCGGGTTCATTCCTGTCGTGGCAATCAGGACGATCAGCCAAATATTCTTTTCCAGTTGGATAGAACGAGAACGACGAAAATGAATATAAGCGCTTGCAGCCAATACTTTGCTGCATAGTCTCTCCAGTCCGTGCCAACCTTGATCGGTATCTGGACATTGAAGCTCGTCTGGTTTGGCTGTTTTCCATCGAGATAGAGCATGTATTGCCCTGCTGCATCGAATTTAAATGCCTGCGTCAGCGTGCCGGCTCGATAGGCTTGTGGGGGAACCGCCAATAACTCATGCTCGGTATTTTGTTCGGATAGCCTGACCAGCCGAAGCCCTAGTGGTGCGTAGCGCGCGGACTCGGGGTGAAGCAGATCAAGAGTCACGTTGAGCGTGCCGGGGCTTGGCACTTTGCCGCATAAGACTGGAACCTGCTTCGCGCTGCTTGGATCATCAGGTATTTCGTAGTCGTTGGGGATGAAGTAAGCCGAGTAGCCGACCATGAGCGCCTCGGTTTCTATCGTGCAGGTCCCTCCGCGGTATCCTTTAGGATAGGTGGAAGATCTGTCGCCTTGCGAGCTTACGTGAAATTGGGCGCCGGCCGCCACCAGGATACCCACAAACCCTGTTACGGCCAAAAGCCGCGTACGCAGTGATAGCTTGTGCCAGAATCCCATACTCGTCCGTTCCCTTACCTTTCCCTTACGTCCACTTCCCTTGTCTGTTCCCCATCATACGGATTGTATTTTTTCGATCCCGTATTTTTTCGATCCCAATCACAAGCCACTGCTATGACGATAGCTCCGGGTAATACTGTGCCTTTATCCTTTCAACATAGTTTCGCAGATTGTGCTTAGCCAAACCATAGTCTTTTAGAGGGGATTCGATCGGGCAACCGATGGTATTGACCAGGAAACCGAACGCGCTGGCGTCCAGAGTGGTCGGCTGCTCGCCCAGAAAATACTGTTTATCCCCGAGATAAGCTGATAGCGCATCAAGATCTTTCATGCCGAGCTTAAAAACTTCTTCAGGCTTATGTCGGCCCATCCCGTGACCATAAATCTGCTGCTTGATCTTGTAGCGATAGATAAAAGCCGCCAAGTCGCGCATAACAGGGGGCAACACGCCGAATATTGCTTTCTTGTTGATCTGCCAGTTGGAATCGGTGTACTGCCATCTCGAATACATCGTAGTCCAAAAGAGGTGTTCTTCAATCAATCGCTGTAGCGCAAGCGATAGTGCAGCCTCTGCCGGGCTTAACGGTGCGTCCAGGTCTCGATACCTGATCTTGAGGTGTTCAATGATGAAGCGCGAGTCCGCCAATTTTAAATTGCCGTCCTTGATATAGGGCAGTTTACCTTTAGGTGCTGATAATGGCAGCGTGGTAGCGATGGAGTATTCAATTCCTGCCATACGCAAATACGTTTCGGTTTTGCAACAGAAATGGCTCAGGTTGGGAATCCCCCAGGTGCGTTCGAATTGGTACAGTATCAACATATAAATTTTCTCGGGTCGGGATGCATGATCTGAGTCGCTTGCACTTCAAAAGTACCGCCAGCTTAGCCTGATATATTGCAATATGCAAGTGAGTCAATTACATTATCAGGGAGAACAATTCCTCACATCGACATGCGCGAAATGCCGGATAAACCATTAGATCAGAAAGCAGCATTTGAACGGTCCCGCTGCCCCATAACGAACGGATTGGATATTTTTGGGGACAAATGGTCGTTGCTGATTGTCCGTGACCTGATGTTGGGCAAGCGGCGCTACCAGGATTTGATCGCGTCACCGGAAAGTATCGCATCGAACATACTTGCAGACCGGCTAAAGAGATTGGAGGCCGCGGGCCTCGTCGATCGGCGCGCGTATCAGCAGAGTCCGGCGCGTTACGACTATGTCCTGACAGAGAAGGGCAGGGACCTGCAGCCCGTTCTGGAGGCTATCACAGCGTGGGGTAAGAGATATTACCCCGAGACAATGGTGTTCGCACCGTTCTCATCTGTTGAATAGCGCTGGTTGAGTAGCGCTTGCTGCCAACCGACTTTTGCGCTTGCATCCCAAGGATCTCGAACCCGGCGGATGGGATTCCCATAGTTGGGTGGTCGATCTTGCCTGCGTAAATTTCCGCTCCGGAAAGCTGTTATGCTGCGCCTCAGGATACCGTTGAGTTTCGCAGGCATGGCGAAAGTAAATTTGCGTAAAGTTATACGCGTTATCTAGGATTTAATGAATCTTATCAACCTATCTTTTCGAATGCTTCGCCGCGACTGGCGCGCGGGCGAATTGCGCGTTCTCATATTCGCCCTGGTTATAGCCGTCGGCGGAATGACTACTGTCGGTTTTTTTGCCGACCGGGTGCAATTGGCGCTTTCCCGGCAAGGTAACCAGTTGCTCGGGGCGGACCTGATCATATTTTCCGATCATTCGCTGCCCCAGCAGTATGCCGATAAAGCGAAAAGTCTCGGGCTGGCCACTTCGACCGCGCTTAAATTTCCCAGCATGGCCGCGAAGGGGGACAACAACCTGCTGACGGAAATAAAGGCGGTTACCGCCGGTTATCCTTTGCGGGGCGACCTGCGCGTCAGCGAGGATTTCAGCACAGCATCGCCGGAAACCGCCCGGACTGCCAATGCCATTCCGTTTCCCGGCACGGCATGGGTCGACGAAAAACTCATGGTTCGCCTCGATCTCAACCGGGGGGACAAGATAGAACTCGGCGCGACACAATTCACTGTCGCCGCTTTGATCGCGCAGGAGCCGGATTTCTCGATTGGTTTTATAAACCTTCGGCCGCGCTTGCTGATCAACGCGGTTGATTTGCCTGCAACCCGGTTGGTGCAGGAAGGAAGCCGTATCAGCTATCGCCTGCTTGTTTCAGGTGAATCCGGCAAAGTGGAGCATTTCCGCACATGGGCCCAATCGCGTCTCATGCTTGGGGAGCGTATTGAAGGCATTCGTGATGCCCGACCGGAGATCCGTGCTGCGCTGGAGCGGGCCGAAAAATTTCTCAGCATGGCCGCTCTTGCCAGCGTGGTCTTGGCGGCGGCAGCCGCGGCGCTGGCCGTACGTCGTTTCACTCAACGCCATCTCGACGGCTGTGCCGTCATGCGTTGCCTTGGTGCGAGCCAGTCTTCGATATTTCGCCTGTACCTCTACCATTTTATTATGCTGGGGCTCATAGCCAGTATTGTCGGGTGCGTGCTCGGTTTTGTCGCACAGCAGGCCCTGGCTTTCTGGCTGTCGGAAATGGTCGAGGCGGAATTACCATGGCCAACGGTGTGGCCGGCCGTGCACGGTGTCTTGGCGGGTCTCATCCTGCTGCTCGGTTTTTCGCTGCCGCCACTGCTGAATTTGCGCAGCGTTCCGGCGTTGCGGGTATTGCGCCGCGATATCGGCATGCCCAATACATATAGTATGGCTGGTTATGCGTTGGGTCTCGCGGCTCTATCGGCGTTGTTCCTGTGGAAAGCAGGAAACGTACGCCTGGGTGCATCCGTTATTGGCGGCTTTATCGCAGCAATTGCCGTTTTTGGATTGCTTGGTTACCTGCTTGTTAAAGTGCTCGCGCACTTTCGCGGGCAAACGGGCGGGTCGTGGCGATATGGGTTGGCAAACATCCGCAGGCGGGCGACGTCAAGCGTGGTGCAGGCTGTCGCGCTCGGGCTGGGAATAATGGCATTGCTTTCCCTGACCCTGATTCGGGATGATTTGCTGGAAAGCTGGCGTACCAGCCTGCCTCCGGACGCTCCCAATCATTTTCTGGTCAACATACAGAAAGATCAGCTTGAGCCGCTTGAATCGTTCTTTGTCCAACGGCATATGGTGCAGCCACCCATTTTCCCGATGATCCGGGGACGGCTCACTGCAATTAATGATACTCCCATATCATCGGCTGATTTTTCCGATATTCGAGCACGGCGACTGGTGGAACGCGAGTTCAACCTGTCCTGGGCGGACCACATGCAAAGCGATAACCAGATTGTCAAGGGCCGCTGGTGGAAAAGCGGGGATGAAGGCAAGGCGGTCTTGTCGATTGAGGACGATATCGCGAAGACCATCGGCATCAGCGTAGGAGATACACTTACCTACGATATCGCCGGGAGCGCATTTACCGCTAAGGTTACGAGTTTGAGAAAAGTAAACTGGGACTCGTTCCGGGTCAACTTTTTCGTCGTTACTCCGCCCGGCGTACTGGAAGACTACCCGGCGAGCTACATTACCAGTTTCTACCTTCCGCCACGGCAGATGGAGTTGACCAATCAATTGATCAAAGCCTTCCCCAATTTGCTCATAATAGACGTCGCAGCCATCCTCACGCAAGTACAGAAGATGATTGAGCAAGTGACCAAAGCCGTGGAATTTGTCTTCCTGTTTACACTGCTGGCGGGGCTGGCTGTGCTTTATGCTGCAATCGTCTCGACGCAGGA
This sequence comes from uncultured beta proteobacterium, assembly GCA_963786735.1. Classification (GTDB taxonomy): domain Bacteria; phylum Pseudomonadota; class Gammaproteobacteria; order Burkholderiales; family Nitrosomonadaceae; genus Nitrosospira. The sequence goes on along the minus strand of CAWBAF010000024.1, from coordinate 56,494 downwards.
TGAGCGTATCCATGAGGCCGCGATCTTTCGGGCTCTGGGCGCCAGGCGGAGGCAGTTGGCGCGCGCGTGGGCCGCCGAGTTCGCGATCCTCGGCGGTCTGGCCGGGCTTTTCGCCGCGGCAGGCGCCAGCGCGTTGGGCTACGCCCTTGGTGAATATGCGCTGAATCTGACTTATACATTCGATCCCTGGCTATGGCTGATCGGTCTCTTTGCGGGCATGGCGGGGGTTACTGCGGCGGGATTGATGGGTACGCGCTCTGCACTTTCGACGCCGCCGCTCATGACACTGCGAAAAGTTTGACCAACAGCCTCATCATTGCCTTCGATATCTGCTGTTTCCATTTGATTGCTGGATGAGCAAGGACCCGGATCAGAGTTTTCCAAGTGCACCGTCAAATCGCTCATCTGGATATGGATGCCTTTTATGCATCCGTGGAATTGCTGCGCTATCCGGAACTGCGCGGCCTACCGCTTGTAATTGGAGGACGAGGAGACGCGCAGCCTGCAGTTCTTGAAGACGGCAGCCGACAGTTCCCACGGCTAAAAAGCTACACCGGCCGCGGTGTCGTTACCACGGCAACATACGAAGCACGCGTTTTCGGAGTTTCATCCGGCATGGGACTCATGAAGGCGGCGCAGCTCGCTCCGGATGCAATTATCCTTCCCGCCGACTTCGGGGCCTACCGCCATTATTCACGCCTGTTCAAAGCCGCGGTGGCCGCGATCGCACCTCATATCGAGGATCGTGGGATTGACGAGATTTACATCGATTTAAGCAAACTCGCCGGGGACAGCTTGGCACTTGCCCAGCGGCTCAAGCAGGCTGTACGGGAAATCACCGGGCTTTCCTGCTCGATAGGTGTCGCAACCAACAAACTGCTGGCGAAAATGTGTTCCGACCTTGAGAAGCCCGATGGACTTACCCTCCTGGATCCGGCCGATATTCCGGCTAGAATCTGGCCGCTGTCAGTCAAAAAGATCAGTGGCATCGGTCCTAAAACAACCGAGAAGCTTGCATCGCTCGGCATCGTCACTATCGCCGACCTTGCGCGCACGGATCCAGCCTTCCTGCGGACGCACTTCGGCCACAGCCAGGGGACATGGCTGCACGAAGCTGCGAACGGTATTGACGATCGGCCGGTAATTACGGAGTCCGAGCCCAAGTCGCTTAGCCGAGAGACCACCTTTGATCGGGATCTCCATGCCCGCCAGGATCGGCAAGCTCTCTCGGAAATTCTCACGACGCTGTGTGAGGATGTGGCAAACGATCTCCACTGCAAAGGTTATGCCAGCCGCACAATCAGCATCAAGCTGCGCTATGACGACTTCCGCACCGTAACACGGAATGTTACGTTATCCTCTCCCATCGCCAATCCCCTGGCGATTCGCCGGGCGGCTGAAGAATGTCTGCGCCGCGTGCCCCTGAAGCGGAAGCTGCGACTGCTCGGCGTGCGCGCCAGCTCCTTATCCTCGGGACGTGCCTCGTACGATTCGATGTCCCGTCAAAAGGAACTGCCGCTCGCCGGGTAAAACGTCGGCCTTTTTCCGCGTTATATATCTGTCATGATAAAAATAAAAACAAAAATAGCGCTGCGTCTGCTGATTGCTGTGCTGGTGCTGAGCGGGCTCGGCTTTGCCGGCTGGTTTGCAACTCGCCCAAAGCCGGTAGAAGTTGAGCTTGCGGCGATCGGCCGGGGCGTGGTGGAGGCGACCGCCGTCAATACACGCGCCGGTACGGTAAAAGCCTGCCGCCGGGCCAAGCTCGCGCCCGCCGCGGGCGGGCAGATTGTCAAACTCTGGGTAAAAGAAGGCGACCGGGTGGAAAAGGGGCAACCGTTGCTGGAATTGTGGAATACGGACCTCGAGGCCCAGCGCGACCTCGCTCAACGGCATCTTGCCACGGCACAGGAGCGGCGGCGCGAAGCCTGCATCGTAGCCGAGAACGCGCGCCGGCAGGCCGAGCGCACCCGGCAGCTTGCCGCAACGGGTTTTCTCAGCCCTCAAGCCAGCGAGAACGCCGATGCCGAGGCTCTCGCACGCCAAGCCGGTTGCGACGCCACGGCTTCCGACGTGAGACGCGCCCAAGCGGAAATCACGGTCACACAGGCTGGATTGGAGCGTACGATACTCGTTGCGCCATTCTCGGGCATTGTAGCGCTTATTACCGGTGAGCTTGGAGAATATGCCACACCGTCGCCCCCGGGCATACCTACACCGCCCGCAGTCGACCTGATCGACGATACCTGTCTTTACGTGACAGCACCGATGGATGAAGTCGACGCGCCAAAGTTAAAGGCGGGGCAGCCTGCACGGATTACACTTGATGCCCTTCCGGGGCAGTCCTTTCGTGGAAAAGTCCGGCGTATCGCGCCCTACGTTACCGAGGTGGAGAAACAGGCGCGCACGGTCGACCTGGAAGTCAATTTTGAAGAAATACCAAAAAACCCCTTGTTGGTCGGGTACAGCGCAGACGTTGAAGTAATCATCCAGCGGCGGGAAAATGTCCTGCGAGTGCCAACGCAGGCGGTCAGGCAGAATGATAAGGTTCTGGTAGTGGATGGGGATAACAGGCTGGAGGAACGGACGGTGGAAACCGGGCTTGCCAACTGGGCATTTACCGAAGTTGCCAGCGGCTTGAAAGAAGGCGACCTGATCCTGCTCTCATCTGATCAGGATGTAAAAGCAGGCATGCAGGTGAAGCAGAAAACCGGCCGGTGATGACCATCCTGTCACCCTGGCCCGGTGTTGGAATCTGTGCATGAGCTGAGCCTGCCAGGCTAAAAAAACTGCGCCGAGAATTGATAGCATCCCTTTGCTTTTCAACAGGGAATGGTATTTCATGACGCTTCCTTTTTGTCCAATACAGCAGCGACATTGCTGTGTCGGAAAGCCTACGGCGTAACGAAAAACCCCACCGAGCGACAACGCACGCGAGCCCTTCCACGGTAGGGGCTGGCGGTGCGCTTGCTGCAATGCAGGAGCAGTATCCGGAGATCTATGGTCTTGAAATCTGTCCCCGATTCTCGGGCAGCTCTTTCTTTTTTACTTCTTTTGCGAGGTATAGCCAGGTTTCCACCACCGAGTCCGGATTGAGCGAGAGACTCTCGATCCCTTCGTCCATGAGCCAGAGCGCCAGATCGGGATGGTCGGATGGTCCCTGGCCGCAAATGCCGACGTATTTGTTAGCCTTGCGGCAAGCTCGGATCGCAGCACTCAACAGAGCTTTTACCGCGGGATCACGTTCATCAAAGGATTCGGCAACGAGACTGGAGTCCCGATCCAGTCCCAGGGTGAGCTGTGTAAGATCGTTGGAGCCGATGGAAAATCCATCGAAGTATTCGAGGAATTGCTCCGCCATCAAGGCATTGGATGGAATTTCGCACATCATGATGAGCCGCAGCCCGTTCTCTCCGCGCTTTAGGCCGTTCGCCTCCAGTAATTCCACGACATGCCTGGCTTCGGCCACGGTCCGCACAAAGGGAATCATGATTTCAAGATTGGTGAGACCGATTGCCTCACGGGCTTTTTTTAGCGCCCGGCATTCCAGCTCGAAGCAATCCCGGAAGCTTTGTGCGACATACCGCGAGGCACCGCGAAAGCCAAGCATCGGATTCTCTTCTTTGGGCTCGTACTGTTGCCCGCCGATCAGACTGGAGTATTCGTTCGATTTGAAATCTGACATTCGCACGATCACGGGCTTGGGAAAAAAAGCCGCGCCCAGAGTAGCGATCCCTTCGGCAAGTTTTTCCACATAGAAACTGACCGGATCGGGGTATCCTGCGGCTCGATCGGACACTTGCTCCTTCAATTCCGGTAAAAGATCCGAATGGTTCAGCGCAGCCTTGGGGTGGATCCCAATCATCTGCGCGATGATGAACTCCAGCCGGGCCAAGCCTACGCCGTCGTTGGGAATGCGTTGGAAGGCAAATGCCAACTCAGGATTCCCGACATTCATGGCGATCTTGACGGGAGGCTTCGGCATCTTTTCCAGTGTAAGCTCGGTTACTTCAATCCCAAGAGTGCCTCGGTAAATATTGCCGATATCACCCTCTGCACAGGATACTGTTACATTCTGGTTCTCGGACAGCCGGTCGGTAGCGTCGCCACAACCGACAACTGCAGGGATACCCAGCTCGCGCGCCACGATTGCCGCATGACACGTACGTCCCCCGCGATTGGTAACAATCGCCGAAGCGCGTTTCATCACCGGCTCCCAATCGGGGTCGGTCATGTCTGTGACCAGCACATCCCCTTCCTGAACCCGGGACATCTCCGTCGCATCCGGTACGAGCCGGACTGGGCCACTGCCGATTTTCTGGCCGATGGCACGGCCAGAAACCAGTATTTCTGATCTTTCCTTCAAGCGATAGCGCTGAAAAACGTCCATCCGGGAGCGGGACTGGACGGTTTCGGGCCTTGCCTGCAAGATATAGAGCTTCCCATCAACCCCGTCCTTGCCCCACTCGATATCCATCGGTCTTTTATAGTGGCGCTCGATGGTTAGCGCCTGCCGCGCCAGCTCCTCCGCATCCGCATCGGTAATTGAAAAGCGCTTGCGCTCCGTTTCATCTACATTCACTGTTCGCACCGACCGGCCAACTGCCCCATCATTGGCAAGCTCCATCTTGATAAGCTTGGAGCCGAGGTTTCGTCGGAGGATGGAAAATTTGCCCTGTTCCAATGCGGGCTTGTAAAGGTAAAACTCGTCAGGATTCACCGCGCCTTTTACCACTGTTTCCCCGAGGCCGTAGGAAGAAGTGATAAAAACAACCCGATCAAAGCCGGTCTCGGTATCCAGCGTGAACATGACGCCCGCCGACCCGATATCGCTGCGCACCATCTGCTGCACACCCACCGACAACGCAACCCGGGAATGAGCAAAACCTTTATGCACCCGGTAGGAGATGGCGCGGTCGTTGTACAGTGATGCAAACACATTCCTGACCGCCTCGAGTAAATTTTCCGGTCCGCGGATGTTCAGGAATGTTTCCTGCTGCCCCGCGAAAGAAGCGTCACTTAAATCTTCGGCTGTCGCAGAGGAGCGCACCGCCACGGGAAAATCGCTGATTCCCACCTCGCGTGCGATCACGTTGTACGCCGCCGTTATCTCGTGCTCGAGTCTCGCCGGCAGGGGCGTGTCTCTGATCCAGGCACGGATTTGGGTTCCCGCCTCGGTCAGGGCTCCGATATTGTTCGTATCGAGCTTCGCAAGCAGTTGCTCGATACGCTGGTCGAGTCCCTGTTGAGATAGAAAATCCCTGTATGCGTCGGCAGTGGTCGCAAAGCCGCCGGGCACGCGAACACCGGCCTGAGCCAATTGGGTGATCATTTCCCCGAGCGATGCGTTCTTGCCCCCGACACGGCCCACATCGGACATGCGTACCTTGTCGAAGCCAATCACATACGCAATCACATGCGATGAGTCGCTCATTTTGGTCTGTTCCAAGTAATTGTGTCAGCCAACCACCCAGCTTGCGCCGTATTCGTAGCGATGATGCGCCAACAGGTTTTTCACGTCGCTGTCCTCCAGTATCCGGCTTGCCGTTTCCTTTAGCTCGCGGTCTTCCGGGAAAAGATCGGCGAACGCAATAAGTGACATTGCTGCGAGTTCCCACTCCGCTCTTCTGAGCTTAGGGTTACCTTTATCGCGGAATTCCCGGTTGGCGTATATCAGTCGAGGCCTGTCGACCCTGAGACTCATCTGGTAAAGCACATAACCGGCCGCAAACATGAAAACGCCCGGTACAAACAGGTCCTTCAGGAAATAACATCCGCACAGGAAGAATGCTGTGAGATAAAGCGTTACCGCGTTGCGCCGCTTTTTCCATGAACTATCCGGATAGGCGAAGGCCATCCAGTACGTGATGATGTACTGAGCCAGGTCCTCCGCGTTGTTCCACTTGGCAATAAGAGTCCTCACTATCGCCGTGCGAGGGATACCAGGTCTGCCGATCAATGCATGAGGCGCCACGACGAGTGCATACAATGCCGGCAGGATGGCGCCCCAGTAAAGAGCACTCATGTGATTAAGGGATAATGAAGCAAAAACGGCTATTCCATTGATGATAAATATCACCAACTACCTCCTTGATCGCAAATGAGCGGCCCCGCTTCACGACCCCTGCAATCCGGTAGCTCTTCCGTTAATACCGCTGCGCCAGAGGCACGTTCCTGCATCCTGCTGTCGTTTGAACCCATAATTCTGCTGTAATGCCAGACGTGCCGATGTTGATGCAATTTGGAGCGAAAGGCAAGGAAGGAAAATTAACAGGCATCCCCAAAGGTCGGCTCTCGCGCTCATGCCGACCTGACCCCCCGCCCGTTTTTGCCCACTATTGATTTTGGGTCAGGTGAAGGCCGCTCGGTAAGTGGCTTTCTGAGTAATGGATTGCTGAGAAGGTAAATCTGGCCGACGCTGAGGGGGCTGATTTCTCGGCGGCTGTTTAATTGGCTGGCTTCGTCCATGCGCACCTCCTTCAACATCCGGGTGGCTTACGTTCAACGGCTGGGATACCCCCGCTTGGGTTGGCTTAAAACACTCGAACCAGCCTTGTAGTGGGAATCGGTCAAAGTTTTTTTAATACACTGACCGCTTCCTGCGCCAGCAGTACCGCTTCGTTTACAGGAATTACCCAAACCTGGACCTCGCTCGCCTGGCTGCTGATACAGGATATTGCACGAGGCTGATGATCCTCATTCCTTTTTTGGTCGAGCTCGATGCCGCACCACTTCATTCCGTCCAGAATCTTTGCCCGGACCACCGCTATATTTTCGCCTACGCCTCCGCCAAAAATAATTGCGTCCGCACCGTTCAATACTGCCAGGTACGCGCCCAGGTACTTTCGCGCGCGATAACAGTAAAGATCCACGGCCAGGCGGGCACGGGCGTCCGAGGAGTCCAGCAATTGACGGATGTCCGCGCTGATCCCTGACACCCCCAGCAGTCCCGACTGTTCATATAACAGCTCATCCAATTGCCCCGGTGTGAGATTTTTTTTACGTTGCAAGAAGGTAATCAGGCTGGCATCAATATCGCCTGAACGTGTCGCCATCAACAGGCCTTCCAGGGGAGAGAATCCCATTGAGGTATCCCGAGGTGCCCCGTTGGCGGTCGCGGTGATCGAGCAGCCCGAGCCAAGCTGTAACGAGACTATCCTTCCTTTTTGGGAAGCATCCGGTTTCAACTTCCGCCATCCTAGCCACATCGCCTGATGCGCCAGTCCGTGAAACCCGTAACGCCATAGGCCCTGCTCCTCGGCAAGCTCATGCGGGATTGCATATGTACGTGCGATTTCCGGTAGAGCTGCAAAAAAAGCGGTGTCGAATACCGCAACCTGTGGAACGCCACCCAGCATTTCCCGCGTTGCGCAAATCCATCGCAGTGAGACCGGATTATGCAAGGGCGCCAGGGGAGCCAGGCGATCGATCTCTTGCTCCACTTGATCGTCGATTAACCGTGATTCAGCGAGGTTCCTCCCTCCATGAACGACACGGTGTGCCGCGGCACCGAATGTCCCGAATCCATGCGTCTCCATGAACTTGCGTAGCACAGCTTGGGGGTCGTCAGATGAAGGGGAGAAAAGATCGAAGCGTTCGCTCGCTACTTCGGTCGGTATATCACCGTCGTGATCAAAGACCGCCAGCCGAACCGATGAGCTGCCCGTATTAACAGTTAGGATCATCATCCAGACGCGTTGGGGTGCGTCTTAGGGCCGACCACCAGGACATCACAGGCCGTCTCGTAGAGTACGTGTTTTGTGACTGAGCCGAGCAGGGCGTCGTCCAGTTCCGTTTCGCCGCGCCTGCCGATGACGATCAGATCGATATCGAGAGACCGACTTTTTTCCCGAATGACGGCGGACGGGAGACCGCGCTCGACCAGGGGTGTAATCGGGATATGTTTAGACGGGTAGTCTTCGACAATCTTTTCCATTCCCTTTAGAGCGTGGCTCACCATTTCCTCCCGATAGGGATCGACCCATTCTTCGTAGACGCCAGTGTGCCTTTCCATCTCTTTTTCAAAAGGTATCTCGATCACATGAAGCACATGAACCGGGGCCTGCGAGATCACTTTTAATCCCAGGTCCAGTGCATCGAGGGACGACTCCGAAAAGTCGACCGGCACCAGCACATGCTTATACGGGCCCTTGGGTTCCTGCTTGGTTATCAGTAGTGGATGATTCCCGGTACGAAGCGTTTTCGATGCGGTAGTGCCTAGAAATAACTCCTGGACAAAGCTCTCGCCTTGATCGCCTATCACGATCAGATCGATCTGGTGCGCGTCCGCGTAGCGGTTGATCTCGATATGAGCCCTCCCGATCGCCACATGGTGCCTGATCGCTATTTCGTCACCGCCCAGTGTTTCCGCTTCCTTCTGTAGCGCTATTCTTGCCTGGTTATATAGCCTTTGTTCCGTTTCCGGCGGGGTTTCGACCATCAAACGCTTGAAGGCTTCCAGCGGGAAGGCGGGAAGCACATGCAGAAGATACAGCTCTGCCTTATGCTCCTTCGCCAGCTGGGCGGCGCGCTGTGCCGCTCGTTTTGCGCGGGACGAGAAGTCTGTTGCTATGAGAATGCGTTGAATTTTCACCACAGACATATGTACATGTGTCAGGTCGTTATAGCCAACCGCACGCCTTCCGCGGGGCGGCTCGAGAGCAGCCTGCGACCAATCTCTCCTGCTGGCTGCTGGAATCAGTATAGGTCATGCCACGCATCAATACCGTCGCAGTAGTGGCGGAACTTGATCCACGGGAGGAGAATCAAATCATTGAGCGGTTTTTTAGTGATACTCTCGCTCATTTGAATTTTCTGATAGTGCTATACTTTCCACCTTAACCGCTATCTCTGGAGACCCTGATGAAGAAACTATTGACCCTGTTCACCTTGGCTATCTTTAGCTTCGGATTGGCTACCTTTGATGCAGAAGCCAAGCGCTTCGGTGGCGGACAAAGTGTCGGCAAGCAACGCGAATCGCTAGGCTCGCAAGCGGCGCCGAAACCGGCGCAGACACCCTCGGCCGCACCGGCGCCCGCAGCAGCGGGAGGGAACAAATGGCTGGGTCCGCTCGCGGGTCTGGCTGCCGGCGGATTGCTCGCGGCACTTTTCATGGGCGGTGCCTTTGAAGGTATAAAAATGATGGATGTCCTGATGCTTGCGGGGCTTATGGCGGCGGTATTCTTCGTTGTCCGGATGATGCGCAGGCCTCGGCAGGAGCAATCGGCGCGGCCCATGCAGTATTCGGGCCTCGGCGCGGGCCCAGGCGCGGCGGGAACGACGTCCGATGCGGCACCATCCATGACGCCAACCGAAAGCCCTGTAAGCCCCGCGCAAACGACGCCTGTCGCCACCAAAGCGGCCAACATTCCTGCCGACTTCAAGGTTGAGCCATTCCTGCGGAACGCAAAGACATCTTTTATCCGGCTGCAGGCGGCCAACGATGCGCGTGACCTGAACGATATCCGTGAGTACACCACTCCGGAAATGTTCGCCGAGATCAGCATGCAGCTCAGCGAGCGCGGGAATGAGCCTCAACGGACTGAGGTTCTCGCCATCAACGCCGAGTTGCTCGAGGTGGTGACGGAAAATGACACAGCTGTCGCCAGTGTCCGGTTCAACGGCCAGTTGCGCGAGGCGCCTCAGTCGCTGCCTGAAAGCTTCGATGAGATCTGGCATGTTCAGAAGAACGTGAGGGACCCTGAATCCGTCTGGCTGCTGGCAGGAATCCAACAGGTTTCCTGAGTTCCAGGTTCTATGCTCGAGTCCGTTGCGATCGCCCCGCTTAACCACCTGTTGCGGCGGGAAAGTTGGGCGCGTAAACGGCTGCAGTCGTATGCAGGCAAGACCGCGCGTCTTCGCCTGCCCCCTTTCCCTGACTTTGTCCTTACCATACAAGCCAGCGGCGAGTTATCTCCTGCAGCGGGTGACAGCAGCGACGATGCTGTCCTGATACTTTCCCCCCGATTGTTGCCGCGTTTGCTTGCCTGTGACGAGCTCGCCTACCAGGAAATCAGTATTTTTGGCGACCGCGATTTTGCAGAAGAAATTATTCGTACCGGGAGCAATCTGCCTTGGGATGTAGAACAGGAATTGAGTAGTCTGATGGGCGATATTCTTGCGCATCGAGTTGTGCAATCCGGCAGGGGCCTGGTGGACTGGCATTTTGAAACAATTCGCAACTTGTCGCAGGCGCTGGTGGAATATTGGACGGAAGAGCGTCCTCTTCTGGCAAAACCCGCCAATATGCACAGTTTTATCCGTGAAGTTGAATCCCTGCAGGATAAAACGGCTTATCTGGAAAAGCGGGTAGACGCCCTGATTGTTCAATAATCTACATCACAGAAGGTAGAAATCCCAGGTCGACCCCGGGTGCCAGTAAGAGTGAGATGTCGCGACTTCGCCGTCCTCGCCTCATCCTGAAGCTGTGGCGCGAGTCCGGGAGGTTATAGGCGAATTGGCTATCCATAAGAATAGATGCGTTTCTTTCGTCTCATAAAAATATTCAGCGTAGCTTTTCGTTTTGGCCTCGACGAATTTTTCCTGGCACACGAGCGGCTGCGCCTGTTCAGGCCGGTAGTTCGAACAGCCACCTTCTGGCGCCAATTGGACAAGGCACGGGGCGAGCGTCTCCGTTTGGCTCTTGAGGCACTTGGGCCTATTTTCGTCAAGTTCGGCCAGATGTTTTCAACTCGACGTGATCTTCTGCCTCCAGACATCGCCGACGAGCTGGCCAAATTGCAAGACCGTGTTCCACCGTTTCCTTCGGACATAGCACTTAAGACACTCGAACTGATCTATGGCAAGCCGGTCAGCGAAGTTTTTCTGGTGTTTGACGCGGAGCCGGTAGCCAGCGCTTCCATTGCTCAGGTCCACCTGGCGGTGCTGCACGATGGAACGGAAGTGGCGGTCAAGGTCCTCCGTCCCGGAATTGGACCCATCATCAAGAATGATGTCGCGCTAATGGAAAGCGCCGCCCGGCTGGTCGAAAAGCTGTGGCCCGATGGCAAGCGGCTGAAACCCCGGGAAGTGGTGAGCGAATTCGCCCGCCATCTGGATAACGAGCTCGATCTTATGCGGGAAGCGTCCAATTGCAGTCAGTTGCGGCGCAATTTCCTCGATTCTCCCCTATTGATGGTTCCGGAAGTCTACTGGGACTATTGCTATTCGGGGGTGATGGTAATGCAGCGAGTGAAAGGGATACCCATCAGTCATGTAGCGGAGCTGCGTACACAGGGCATCGATATTCCACGGCTGGCCCGAGTTGGCGTTGAAATTTTTTTCACCCAGGTGTTTCGGGATGGATATTTTCATGCTGATATGCATCCCGGTAATATTTTCGTCGGCAATGATGGCCGCTACATCGCAATCGACTTCGGCATAATGGGGACGCTCACTGACGAGGACAAGAATTACCTTGCGCAGAACTTCCTTGCATTTTTTCGCCGCGACTACAAGCGCGTGGCGGAAGCGCATATAGAAGCTGGTTGGGCGCCACGCAATACACGGGTAGACGAATTCGAAACGGCGATACGCGCGGTGTGCGAGCCTATTTTCGACAAACCCCTGAGTGAAATCTCCTTTAGTCGGGTACTGCTGCGGCTGTTTCAGACATCGCGCGAGTTCCACGTTGAAATACAGCCGCAATTGGTTATGCTACAGAAGACTTTGTTGAATATCGAAGGATTGGGCCGTGACCTCGACCCCAACCTCGACCTGTGGACTACTGCAAAGCCCTATCTGGAGAATTGGATGGCGGACCAACTCGGCTGGCGTGGGTTTACGCGTCGGCTTCGCAAGGAAGCAACCAACTGGGCGGTTATGATGCCTCAATATCCGCGTTTGATGCACCAGGCTCTGGATCAGATCCGCTCTCAGCGTATAGACCAGAGGATGAGCGATCTCGTGGCGGCAGGAAGGCGGCAGAATATTCTTCTGTCAATAATTGTGATATTGCTGACGGTACTATCCCTCTGGCAGTTATGGCTTTATCTATCGCTTTATCATTAAGCGTTTGCTGATTCCCTTCGATTGACGCGTTTGACTGTGGGCTGAGGCGCGAATATTCCACCTCGTGCACCATGCGCACTCCGTAATACCTCTACCTCGAACGCTTCGGAGAAATCTGGAAGTGGCCTCCTTGCTGCTCTATGGCGACAGCTGGCACCAAAGCAAGCTGTTCGAGCCAATGCGTTGATATTTGCTAAAATTCCCGTTTTTTTGTCGGCACATCAATGGCGCTGTTGGAAATCCGGAATGTGACACGGCGGTTCGGCGGCTACACGGCCGTCGATAACGTCACACTCAGTATTGAAGCGGGCGAGTTTTTCACGCTGCTCGGACCCTCGGGATGCGGAAAAACAACTCTCCTAAGGATGATAGCCGGTTTCGATCTCCCCGATTCAGGGGAGATTCTGCTGGATGGGAAAAACATGGTGGGGGTCCCGCCCGAAAGTCGCCCTGTTCACACGGTGTTTCAGACCTATGCTCTATTTCCTCATATGACGGTCGCGGACAATATCGCGTTTCCGCTCAAGATGGCCGGCAAGCCATCGCAGGAAATAAAGGCAAAAGTTGCCGAAGCGCTGGATAACGTACGCTTGTCGGACTTTGGTGGCCGCTTCCCGCACGAGTTGTCGGGGGGGCAGAAACAGCGTGTAGCCTTTGCCAGAGGACTGGTCAACCGACCGCGGCTCTTGCTTCTGGATGAGCCGCTTGGCGCACTGGACGCAAAATTACGGGAGGAGATGCAAATCGAGCTCATCAGCCTGCAGAGAGAGGTCGGTGTCACGTTTGTTTTCGTGACCCACGCCCAGGACGAGGCGCTGGCACTGTCGCATCGGATAGCCGTGATGAATCAAGGCATCGTGGAACAAATAGACGAGCCTTCCAAAATCTACGGCTTTCCCCGAAACCGTTTCGTCGCCGATTTCATCGGTAAGATCAGCATGATCGATGCGCGAGTAATGGAAGTTGCGCCTTCATATTTAAGGCTTGATGCAGGAGAGTTGGGGGAAGTTACAACCACGGCCAGGACAGGTGTCAGCGTCGGGGACAAAGGCGTTGTAGCAATTCGTCCTGAACAGGTCCGAATCTTCCACCCATCGGAGGGGGCGGACTTGAAAAACCGCTTTGTGGGCAGAGTGCATGGCTTTCTGTATATCGGCGATGTAACCACATATACAGTGGAACTTGCCAATGGGGCCCATATCGAGGCTCTGCTGCCTAACTCGGCGCCGGGACGAGCAACTTTTTTTGAAGTGGGCGACGAGGTCGGAATTTCGTGGCGCGATGATTCGGGCGTTTTCCTATCATGAACCCGGGAGAAATCGGGAAGAAACAGCAGACCGCGAAATTTCTCGTCGCGGGGCCTCCGCTCCTATTCCTGGTGTTGTTTTTCGTTGTTCCCAGCCTGATCATGATAGTGACTTCGTTCCGTTTTCCAGGCGAATTCGGTGGGCTTGCCCCTCTCTGGCCTGCTTCTGCGCCCGGCTCTGAATCTTCCGGTCCTCCTGCAGAGTATGGCTTGACACTGGAAGCTTATGAGTTTTTTTTCAGCGATATCCTTTACGCCCGGATATTTTTGAAGTCTTTCGGAGTTGCGGCGGCGACAACCCTGATCTGCCTCGTTATGGCCTATCCGCTGGCGCTTTTGATCGCGAGAAGCCATAAGCGCCTACGCAATCTGATGGTACTGCTGGTCGTGCTACCGTTCGCCAGCAATTTTCTTATTCGCATATATGCGTGGATGATCTTGCTTGGGCCGGAGTCCGCGCTCAGCCACTTCATCAATACGTTTCTTGGCGTCTTCGGCTTGGGCCCGGTCACATTGTTGTTCTCACCATTTGCGGTTCTGGTCGGTATGGTTTATGTGCATCTCCCATTTATGGTATTGCCACTTTATACCAATCTTGAAAAGCATGATCCCTCGCTTCTGGACGCGGCCCAGGATCTCGGTGCGGCCCGGTGGCAACGCTTCTGGAGGGTCACGTGGCCGCTGTCGCTGCCAGGGGTTTTTTCAGGTTCCGCGCTCGTATTCATCCCTGTATTGGGCATGTTCGCGGTTCCGGATATCCTGGGCGGAACGGGCGATATACTCATCGGCAATCTCATCAAGGATCAGTTCCTGGTTACCCGCGATTGGCCCTTTGGCTCGGTTCTGTCAATAATGCTGACATTGGCGGTTCTGTCTATTGCCGGACTGGCCGCATGGTTCGCGCGGTCGTCGACCGGGCAGAGGGCTCGCTGATATGCGCAGTGGCATGCGCTGGCTCTGGCTGGCGGCAATATTGGTTTACGCGTTTCTTTACATCCCGCTTGCCGTCGTAGTCACCTATTCGTTCAACGATTCAAGATTGAATGCGGAATGGGTGGGGTTCACCCTGTTCTGGTACAAGGCTCTGCTGAACGACCAGGAAATGCTTCTTGCTGCTCGCAACTCGCTGATTATCGCATTCAGCGCAAGCCTCTCCGCGACACTTCTCGGAACGATGGCTGGCCTTGCGATACACCGTTTCAACCTGAAAGTGTTGCCGGTATTGGTGTTTACTCCGGTGGCCATGCCCGAGATTCTGCTGGGCGTTTCATTGCTGTTATTCTTTTTGCAAGTGCTTCACTTAACGCTGGGCATGGTTTCCATAATTATTGCTCATACCACTTTTTGCGTCGGCTTTGTGGCGATTATCGTCCGCGCACGGCTTCAGGGCATGGACGAGAGTATCTTTGAGGCGGCGCGCGATCTGGGCGCATCGCCCTGGCAAACTTTCCGCCTGGTGACGTTGCCGCTCATCATGCCGGCGGTGGTCTCCGGCGCGTTGATGTCGTTCACCCTGTCCATCGATGATTTTGTCATTACTTTCTTTACGAAAGGAGTGGGTGAGCCCATCCTGCCTATCCAGATCTACACCATGATAAAGGTCGCGGTCACTCCGGAAGTAAACGCTGTTTCCACACTGCTAATGCTGCTTACGCTGGTCATGATCATTATTGCTTCCAAGCTCGAATCCACTACCGTGTCCCAGGAAGCCGCTGCGCCGGGCGGGGGAGCAGGAAGGTGACCTTTCGGGTTGGTTCGAAGTCGCTCGAGCAGGCACTCCTTCCTAAAATTGTCTCGTCGTTGCTGATATCGTGGACGATTTTTTTTGCAGCCGGCTGTAGCAACCATGATGAGAAAAGCGTCGGGCACGCGAGCAAGGAAAATATTCTTCATCTTTTCAACTGGAATAACTACATCGCGCCCCGGACCATCGATCACTTCGAGGAATCCTGCAATTGCAGGCTGTCGCAGGACTATTACTCCGATAATGAGGAGATGCTCGCAAAACTGGCCGCGGGCGCGACAGGGTACGACGTCATTGTTCCCACCGGTAACGCCATGGATACGTTGATTCGGCAAGGCGTTCTGCGCCCGCTGGACAAATCCCTGCTGCCCAATCTCAGGAACATCAATCCCGCATATCTCGACACTGACTTCGACCCCGGCAATAAGTACTCAGTCCCCTATGCTTACACAATCACCCTGCTCGGCTTCAACAGGGAGAAAATGGAAGAGCTTGGCCTGCCTACCGATACCTGGGCAGTTATTTTCGAGCCGAAATACCTCGAGAAAATAAAGTACCGGGTCACCGTGCTCGATAGTCAGCGGGAACTGATGGCGGCTGCACTCAAGTACCTGGGATACTCGGTTAACGATACTGACGAGAATCACTGGAAACAGGCTGCCGACCTGATTGTGCGTGCCAAGCCTTACTGGGCCGCGTTCAGCAATACGAGCTATATCAGGGAATTGGCCGCAGGTAACCTGTGGCTTGCGCACGGGTATTCAAATGACATGTTCCAGGCCGCGCTCGACGCTGCCAAGACGCAGCGGGGTTTTACTATTGAATATGCCACCCCGAACGAAGGCGCGGTGCTCGCTCTGGACAGCATGGTGTTGCATCGAAGCGGAGACAGACCCGATCTTGCCCATCAATTCATCAATTTCATGCTGGACGGAAAGAATGCGGCTGAACTCACCAATCTCATCGGTTCCGGAAATCCTAACATGGATGCCATGCGCTATATCAAATCGGAAATAGCGAGCAATAAAGCCATATTCCCGGATCGCGAATTGCTGGCTCGGCTCGAAATGCTTCGCGACTTCGATCGCAGGCAACGACGCCTGCTGAGCCGTTTATGGACGGAAATCAAATTGAAATAGGGGCGTCCGGATGAGATGGATCTCCGCGAAGCAGAGCAGCTTGCCGTTCCGGTATAATGTTGTTGAGCCTCCTTCCGTAACTTTTTCAAAAAATATCTGGTACCTATGAGCTACTATCATCGGCATGTATTTTTCTGTGTGAACCAGCGTGAACCCGGAGCGATCTGTTGCAATAACCACGGCGCGCAGGCCATACGGGATTACGCTAAAGCGCGTGTCAAGGCGCTCAAACTGGACAGCAAGACGAAGAGAGTACGTATCAATAATGCGGGGTGTCTCGACCGATGCAACGAGGGTCCCGTTTTGGTCGTCTACCCGGAAGACGTGTGGTACACCTACGTGGACAAGGAAGATATCGATGAAATCATCGAGGAGCACTTGAAAAATGGCCGCGTGGTCGAGCGGCTGAGAATCTAGAGTTTAATTTCCATGAAAGGGCCCAGCGGGCAGACCCATCCTCCACGAAGCTTCTTCATAGACGGGCCGGCAGGAAAGCTCGAAACGGTCTTGGCCGAGCCTGATTCAGAACATCCGCGCGGTATTGCCATTATTGCGCATCCACATCCGTTATTCGGCGGGACGATGAACAATAAAGTCGTCTATACGCTCTTTAAAGCTTTGCTTGAGCTAGGCTTTATTGCCGTCAAATTCAATTTTCGCGGAGTGGGGCAGAGCGAGGGAGCCCACGACCCCACCGGGAACGGGGCAGGCGAAACCGAGGATGTGCTGGCCGTGGCCCGCAACGTTGAGAATCAGTTTCTCTCCCGGTTCGAGGGGCCTCCGCCCTTGCTCCTGGCGGGGTTCTCATTCGGCGCGGCTATCCAGGCTTTTGCGGCAGAAAAGCTGAAGCCTCAAAACATGATTATGGTGGCGCCGGCGGTTGAGCGCCTGAACGCTCCCCACGTCGCCTATCCCGGCGGTAAACAGGGTAGCGAAGTCTTCTCGCGCATCCTGATCGTTCACGGGGACCGTGACGATGTCGTTCCGCTGACGTCCGTGCTGAAATGGGCTACCCCGCAGGAGTTACCGGTAGTCGTGATTCCGGGCGCCGAACATTTTTTTCACCACCGCCTTCACATCCTCAAACGCGTCGTTATGGACTTCTGCCGACCGTAATTATCCCAGCTTTACTGCAATTGGTTCGGGGAGAGTTATTCTTGGATCCCCTAAATACAACTGACGATCATGGAACGAAAGTCGTCGAACAATCCCATTTTCTTGGTCAGGTTCGGGATCTGCATATTGGGCTCGATAAATTTGTCCTCATCCTTGAAATTCCGGTTATCGAATATGGTGAGGTTAGTGTTAGGTCCCGTCTGCAGGCTGCGCACCTTGTTTTCCCAATCGAAACCAAAAGGACCGATCAGCCGGGCGAGGTTTATCGGGCCAATCAGCAGTAGGCTATCCCCGCTGAAATCCTCCTTGTCGTAAAGCTTCGCCCAGCAGCCTTTTTCCATCGCCAGTTTGTCCGATTGCGGCGTGGGGGCGCTCATGAAAACGGGTACATCGCCAGTTGTGCTACGTTCCCTTGTTCCCAAGTGTGAGGGGGGCATGCTTTTCCCGATCGACGTTGGCCGGCCCTCGGTTTTTGCCTTATCGCCCGATTGCTCCGCGTAAACAGTGTCCGGCACGGCGCAAATGCCTAATGCCGCAACAATGGTGGCCGCAAAGAGATCGCGAAAATTCTTTCTCCGAATACTCATGGGCGCTCCTCAAAAAAAGTTGAAAAACGTTACCGATTCCGGTTGGTCGTGGGACGGTAGATCACTATTCCCTAAATAATCGCTTCCAAGGTACGGAAACATCTCCAACTGTTCTGTACGCTGGCATACTTATTTATTATCAACCCGATCAGCTTAAGACCCGCGAAACAGCGGCGCGGGAAAAACAGCAGTAGCTTCGGCTTGCCCAGCTATGACCGCTTCAGTGATCTGCTTCACTGTTTCAATCTTGAATTCTTCCGAATAACGCTTGCTGCTCATGCCCCTCCTTCATACCTCAGTTTAGGGGCTTCGGAGTGTACAGGTTCCGGAACGATTCAGGTTCCGGAGCGATTCAGGCATTAGCCTGTGCAAAGCCCCATAACATTGTTGTTGTTCTCATTAGATTCAAATACTACTGAACTAGAATCAGCCACGATGTTGAAAGGACAATCAGGAGCAGAGCATCCGGTTGGTATAGGAACATCGCGACTATAAGAGGCACCAGCGGCCAGAGGAGGCGTGTTAATAGTCCTTACGACGTCACCGCCGCCTCTGATATGAAATATGACACTGGTGACTGAGGACGGGAGCATTATCGTTTCCTTGATTTTTGATTGTGACAATCAAACCAGCACCACCAAACTTGCAGTAGGCAACCGGTTCATTATCTGGACGCGCAGAACCATCGCTTCTAAGAGGGACCAAGTCAACAGCAGCGCAACTGCTAAGAATAAGAATAGAAACCGCTAAAAACGGTAGCAATAATGCTTGAGTACGCATGGTATAGCTCCTTCCTGGATGACTAAAAGCAATTCACATTCTGAATTGAGGCCTCTAATTTCAAAGACCACGTTTGAAGGATAGGCAGAGAAAGGTAAAAGTTATAGTGCTAGGGCCGGTCCTTGGCGTGCTTTAAAGCGCGCATCGTGTTTTTACTCCTGTAAAGGGTATTTCTATTAAGTTAAAGATAACTCTTTATCCAAACCCTTTTGACATCTTGCAAGACACAACGGAGGTGGTGCGTATTCTGCATCAGCGTATGAGTATGATATGACGCGACATGTCTAGGGCATACCAAAAATACTGTGAATGAGAGGGGCAGGGCATGGCCGTGTCCGTGGTCTTGGCATGGGCGCGGCCGATGCAGCACATTGGCTTTCCTGCATCAAGCGGCGTACCGGATTGTGTGAGTTATATTGGGACGAGCTTGGCGAGGATATTTCGGTTCGCTCCGACGAGGACTATCCTGCCGCCGCGCCAGTTTTAGATTGATCGAGGAGGAGTTCGCGATGAAGGAATGCAAACCCGTAGCCGTCGTGGCTGGGGCGGGACCAGGCAACGGTGCCGCGCTGGCTCGGCGCTTCGCGGACGGCGGATATGCCGTCGCGCTGCTCGCGCGAGACGGCGCGAAGATCTCCGGTCTTGCCGAACAGATCGATGGGGCCGTCGCCTATGCGTGCGACGTGAGCGATCCTGCCTCTGTTGGCACGGTATTCGACACGATCACGGCAGACTTTGGCGCCGTGGACGTCCTGCTCTTCAACGCGGGCTCCGGCGTGTTCAAATCGGTCGAGGAGATCACGGCCGCCGAGTTCGAGGCCGCATGGCGTGTCAACGCCTATGGCTCACTGCTCTGCTCCCAGGCCGTCATCCCTGCGATGAAAGCACGGGGTTCGGGCACGATCCTCTTCACCGGGGCGACGGCATCGCTCCGGGGCGGAAAGAGGACGGCGGCGTTCGCGCCGGCAAAGGCCGCGCAGCGCAGTCTGGCTGAATCGATGGCTCGCACGCTTTGGCCGGCGGGAATCCATGTTGGGTTGCTGATAGTGGACGGCGTGGTCGATCTTCCCGGAACGCGGCAGGCGATGCCCGACAAGGAGGACGACTTCTTCGTGGACCCCGCAGGGTTGGCGGAGACGGCCTGGTTCCTGGCGCATCAGAACCGCCGGGCGTGGAGCTTCGAGGTAGAGGTACGTCCCTTCGGCGAGAGCTGGTAGCCCGCCGGCAACGGACACTGACAACGAAAGGTTTCCATGACGATCCTCCATGCCGCGCTATCATTCAGTGACTACACGCGGGGAAAATCCGAAGTGTTGCTCATGTCGGATGTAAGCCCGTGCAAGCGGTCCGCCAGGAAGCCTTGGCCCCAGGTGAAGAAGGTCCGAAAGAGTCATACCTGATGGGGCGGGTTTATCGGCGTCCCGCGGCTCGCCGTGATTTGATCGCGCATTACTGCTACTTCGCGGAGAACGCTGGCGAAGTAGTACCAAGGGCCAATAGGCACGGCCACCAGAATATTTAATATACGGCTACCGTTGGGTTGCCGGTGAGCAGCTCGCAATTCAGGACGATTTCATGCTCAAAATCTTAGGAAGTGCGACTTCCGGGTCGTATCTCAAATTGTCCCAAATGTTGGGGGAATTACGAGATATGGGAAGCCAATCTCGTAAAACCGATGCCCCTATCGAGGACGAAGGTCTTGGCGCGGTATACGATACGCGCGAGTGGATGAAAAACTATTATGGGGAGCATTACGAGGATGATAGTTTTTGGGGGTAGTTTCCCCCTTCTGTCGCGGATAGCTCTTTTCTGAAAACTCTTGTCGGTTTCCAGTGTGTTGTCCAACAAGGGAAGTACACAGAATTCAGAATTTAAAGTACTCTACTAGAGTATAAATTAAATTATTACAATGACTTATAAAACGTGGCCCATGCTGATTTTGGTTTGTTAGAATTCATTGATGTTAAATCGGCGACGAGTTATGAATTTCGATATCGTATCTATTGTCGAGCTGTACATCAACAAAATATAGATCTTTGCAATCTTTCGAGCAGACAAACAAAAACCCCAGCCGTTGAGCTGGGGTTTCTTTTGGTACTGCTTTCCATGCACTGCCTGAGTGATCAGGCCTATTTTTTCATGCATTTAAGCCTGTCATCACTAATATGGCATCGAGACCCTTCGAGGTCATCTGTATTCACTATCGGCGAAGCTGCCTGGCCGTAATCCGCATGTTATGACTAGTGTTGATCGCTCACGTCATTGCCATGGACCCTGACCGTGTGGGACACGAACCAAAGCAGTGGGTTGGAAGGGTAAGACCGCTGTTCTCGGGCGGACGCAAGGAGCGAAACGATCAGGCAACCGTGGCGCGCAAGGTTTTTGCCGCCGCGACGAGGTTAGTCAGCGCCGGAATCACTTCATTCCATTGGCGGGTCTTGAGGCCGCAGTCCGGATTGACCCACAGGCGCTCGGCGGGAATGCGCTCGGCCGCTTTTTTCATCAGCTCGACGATGTGCTGCTCGCTTGGGATGTTGGGCGAATGAATGTCATAGACACCAGGGCCGATCTCGTTCGGATATTTGAAGTTGTCGAAGGCGTCGAGCAGCTCCATGTCGGAACGCGAGGTTTCGATGGTGATCACATCGGCATCCATGTTGGCAATCGACGCGATGATATCGTTGAACTCCGAATAGCACATGTGGGTGTGGATCTGAGTTTCGTCTTCCACGCCATTGGCAGTGATGCGGAACGATTCGACGGCCCAGTTGAGGTACTCCTTCCACTGCGACTTTCGCAGCGGCAGTCCTTCGCGCAGGGCGGCTTCATCGATCTGGATCACGCGTACGCCTGCTTTTTCCAGGTCCAGCACTTCCTCGCGCATCGCTAGCGCAAGTTGGTAGCAGGACACTGAGCGCGGCTGGTCGTCGCGCACAAAGGACCAGTTCAGAATTGTGACCGGACCGGTCAGCATGCCCTTCATGGGTTTGTCGGTGAGGGATTGGGCGTACTTGATCCACTCGACCGTCATGGCCTTGGGGCGGCTGATGTCGCCGAACAGGATGGGTGGCTTCACGCAGCGCGAGCCATAGGACTGTACCCAGCCGAACTGGCTGAAAGCGTAACCATCAAGCTGCTCGCCGAAGTATTCGACCATGTCGTTGCGCTCGGCCTCGCCGTGCACGAACACGTCCAATCCCAGTGCTTCCTGCTCGTGCACGCTGCGGGCGATTTCCGCTTGCATAGCTGCCTTGTAAGCTGCTTCGTTAATCTCGCCGGCCTTGAACTGGCTGCGTGCCTGGCGGATTTCCGCCGTCTGTGGGAAGGAGCCGATGGTGGTGGTGGGGAATTTCGGCAGCTTCAGCCGCGCGGACTGCTTGGCAGCGCGTTGGGCATAGAGGCTCTTGCGTTCGCCGAGTTTGCCGTCGATTTTGGCGATGGCCGCCTTGACCGCGGGGTTGTTGACGCGGGGCGAGTTGCGACGCGCTGCGATGGCGGCTCGGTTGGCTTCCAGCTCGGTTTGTACCGCGGCACGTCCCTGGTTGAGCGCGGTGGCCAGCACGCGCAGTTCATCGAGCTTCTGCTTCGCGAAAGCGAGCCAGGACTTTACTTCGCCGTCGAGCTTTTGCTCGCTGTCCAGATCGACCGGCACGTGCAACAGCGAGCACGATGGTGCGATCCACAGACGCTCGCGCAGGCGCTCGTGCAGCGGCTGCAGCCAATCGAGCGCTGCGTTCAAGTCGGTCTTCCAGATGTTGCGGCCGTTGATGACGCCCAGCGAAAGGACCTTATAGGAAGGCAGCAGGTCGAGCAGACTCTGCACTTCGTTGCCGGCATTGATCGTATCGATGTGCAGACCAGCCACGGGCAGGTTGGCAGCCAGATGCAGATTCTCCTGCAGAGCGCCGAAGTAAGTGGCCAGCAAAAGCTTCGCGCGGCAAGACTTGAGGTGGTGGTACGCGAGATTGAAGGCGTGCGTCCAAGCGGCATCGAGCTCGGTAACAAGCACAGGCTCGTCGATCTGTACCCATTCAGCGCCTGCAGCCACCAACCTCTCCAGCAGTTCTGCGTAGACGGGCAGTAGCCGCTCCAGCAGATCCAGCTTGTTAGAATCATCCTTGGCCTTGCCCAACCACAAATAAGTAACCGGACCGATGATCACCGGCTTGGCCTTGACCCCTTGCGCCTTGGCTTCCTCCAGTTGCTCCAGTAGACGCGAGGGATCCAGCTTGAACTCGGTAGCGGCGCTGAACTCGGGGACGATGTAGTGGTAGTTGGTATCGAACCATTTGGTCATCTCGCCAGCTGCGACCCCGCCGCAGCAGTGGGCATGTTCATCGGCCGACTCGGCCGAACGTCCGCGCGCCACGCGGAAGTAGTTGTCCAGCGCATCCCCGTGAAAGCCGCGCACGCGCTCGGGAAGGTTGCCAAGCGTGAAACTCATGTCCAACACCTGATCGTAGAAGGCGAAGTCGCCGACCGGCACGAGATCCAATGCTGCCTGGTCCTGCCAGTGCCGGCGGCGGAGCTCGGCACCCAATGTCTTCAATTCGTCACGGGAGGACTGCCCTTTCCAATAAGATTCGAGGGCGAATTTCAATTCACGCTTGGCGCCGATGCGCGGAAAGCCGAGGTTGTGTGTGAGTGTCATGATGTTTAGCCTTGAGCGAGTGGAAAGTAGCGCCATTCTAGGCTGCATAATTCATGAATAAAAATGGTATTATTTCATCCATTAATTAATCTTATTCACATGATGATACGTCATGACCATTCTTGAACGCGCCCATCTTGAAATCGTTCGCGCGGTCGAGCAGCACGGCTCGTTGACCGCCGCGGCGAAAAAACTGCATCTCACGCAATCGGCGTTGAGTCATGCGGTGCGCAAGCTGGAGGATCAGCTTGGCGTGGCAATATGGCATCGCGAGGGCCGTAGCCTGCGCTCCACACAGGCAGGAGAATATCTACTTGCGGTGGCCAACCGGCTGGTGCCACAACTCTTGCACGCGGAAGAGCGCCTCGTACAGTTTGCGCAGGGCGAATGCGGCACATTGCGTATCGGTATGGAATGCCATCCCTGCTATCAATGGCTGCTCAAGCTCGTGTCGCCCTATCTCGCGGCTTGGCCGGCAGTAGATGTGGATGTCAAGCAAAAATTTCAGTTTGGTGGTCTCGGTGCCCTGTTCGGCTATGAAATCGACATCCTGGTGACACCCGATCCGCTCTACAGGACCGGCCTGCATTTCGAGCCAGTGTTCGACTACGAGCAGGTGCTGGGCGTCGGCCCACAGCACCCGCTGCGCCATGCGGCATACGTACAAGCAGAGCAGCTTGCCGACGAGACGCTAATCACTTATCCTGTCGCAATCGACCGTCTTGATATCTATACGCAGTTCCTGATGCCCGCCGGTATCAGCCCGAAACGGCACAAACCCATCGAGACGACCGACATCATGTTGCAAATGGTCGCCAGCGGCCGCGGCGTAGCCGCACTGCCGCGATGGCTGGTCGAGGAATATGCCGACAAGCTTGACATTGCTCCGGTTAAGCTGGGCCGACAGGGCATCGCCAAGCAGATCTTCCTGGGCATTCGCAATAGCGATGCCGATATCGACTACCTGCGCGCTTTCGTCGAACTGGCGCGCGCGCATCGCAATCAGCCGAGGTGAACGACATGGACGACAAGCCAGACTTCAAGCGTAATCCGCTGCCCTTGCCAAATGGCCACGACAAAGTGCTGCTACATTCCTGTTGCGCGCCGTGCAGCGGCGAAGTAATGGAAGCGATGCTCGCTTCCGGCATCGACTTCACCATTTTCTTCTATAACCCGAACATCCATCCATTGAAGGAATACGAACTGCGCAAGAACGAGAACATCCGCTTTGCGGAACAGTTCGGCGTACCCTTTATCGACGCCGATTACGACCGTGACCATTGGTTCGCGCGCGCGAAAGGCATGGAAAATGAACCGGAGAGGGGCATCCGCTGCACCATGTGCTTCGACATGCGCTTCGAGCGAACCGCGCTGTACGCGCACGAACATGACTTTCCGGTCATTACTAGCTCGCTGGGCATCTCTCGCTGGAAGAACATGCAGCAGATCAACGACTGTGGGCACCGCGCTGCCGCACGGTATCCGGGCCTGATGTACTGGGACTATAACTGGCGAAAGGGCGGTGGTTCGGCACGCATGATCGAGATCAGCAAGCGCGAGAATTTCTACCAGCAAGAGTACTGCGGTTGCGCTTATTCGCTGCGTGACACCAACAACCATCGCGTCGCAATGGGGCGCGAACGCGTCAAGCTGGGCGTACTGTACTATGGACAGGAAATTGGCACTCCGGCGGCCCCTGCCACAGCCGAACCCGAGGAGTCTCCTCTGACTGCTGCAACCCAAAGATCGCTTTCTTGACTGCAATCGTCCTGTAGAAGCAAGGATAGATGCTACATCGGGAGCAGCTGTTCTTCATTATATAAATATCAGATCTGCCTACTGCCTACTGCCTACTGCCCGACTTCCCTACTGCCCCGACTTCCGTCGTTTGGCTGAAGTGCCCGCCGAGATCGTATGGTTCGCCAATATCGCTAATTCGAAGACGCAGTGGGCCCATCGAAATACATTTGAGGATTTCATGAAGTTCACCGGCATCGAATGGCTGGATGAGTTTCGACAAATCACTCGCGCTTACATTATTGCTTGGCGGGACGACTTGAAGTACCGGGAATTGAGCCGCACGACGACTCGTCATCGGCCGACTGCGAGCCTGCGTGCTGCACGACTTTAAATGGCGGAAGCATCCAGGCACGGGTGACCCGTCCCAGTGTGCTTCACTTAAGCTAAACTGGGGGTTGTGGGTTTAGAATCTGGGGCGGGCGTGCAACGCATACTTATCCTGATCGGCTTGATATTGCTTATAGCGGGTCTTGCGTGGCCGTGGTTATCAAGATTGCCGCTCGGACGGCTGCCCGGCGATATAATTATCGAGCGCGAGAACTTCAGACTTTACTTTCCAATAACCACCGGCCTGCTGGTATCCCTGGCCCTTTCGCTTCTGCTGTGGTGGTTGTCCCGGAAGTAATTCTTCTTTTGGAAGAGAGCGGAAATTGGAATTATATGAATCTATGCTGTTCTGGTTTGTCAAGGAGTTCGTCAAGGCCATCCTGGGCCTGGGGTTGGTCCTGGGAATCGTGGTCTTCTTGTGGTGGCTCAATACCGACGATAAAGAGGCATCGGACGACTAATAATTCCAGGTTATAACCAGGCACCAGGATTAATCACGAACCGCGCTTTTCGGCTTCTTTCAGCCGCTCGGACTTGACCGAAGCCTTCGCCAGTATCTGTTCCGGCAAGGGTTCTGCTCTGTCAATGAAAGGCCTCAACACGGGTAAGAGGTGCTTCATGACCTGCGTCGAAAGTGCCGAGGTAAACGTGTAATTTTCCGCGTCCGACCCAGGAACAAATGCGGTCATCGTCCCAAAAAAACGATCGCCGATGTAAAACACAAAGGTAGCCGAGCGGTTTACGCTGCGGGACTCTTTGACGACTCCAGGTGAGGAGAAGGTTACGTAACGGTGGTCGCCGGTTCCCGTTTTTCCGCCAATCAATGTTTTGTCCCCGTCCTCTTCCACAATGGCGTGCGCGAGCCGGGAGGCTGTTCCCGACTCGACTACGCCGCTTAGCACGCCGCGCACGGCTGTCGCCAGCTCTGGAGAAAACATCCTTTCGCCATGGACTGGGGCTCGTTCGACAATCGTCTCAAATGGAGTGTCCGCTGCAAAGCGCAACTTTTCCACAAGCACAGGCGGCACTCGAACCCCATTGTTGAGGATGATGCCCATCAGCTCCGCAAGCGCGGCAGGATGGTCCGCTGAGCTGCCGATCGCGGTCGCGAGCGATGGCACGAGAGAATCAAACGGATAACCGAGGCGTTTCCAGTCGCGATGGACTTCCAGAAATGCCTCGAGCTCCAGCAGGCCGCGAATTCGGACATCCTGAGTATTCTTGTGGATGGTCTTGAATAGCCATTTGTAGACCGCCACGCGCTCTTCACCGCTTGCCTTGATGACATCCTTGTATTGTGTGTGGGGATTGTTGATAAGGTGGCGCACCAGCCAAAGTTCGAGCGGATGAACGGTGACAATGTAGCCTTGATCAGCCAGGGAATATTTGCCCGGGCCATAGCTTTCGTAAAGTTCGCCGAGCACAGCAGGTGTCGCGCCCTTACCACCAGCCATATGAGGGGCCATGAATTTCTGGAACTGCGCGAGTGTAGCCTCGGGATAAATATAACGGTAAGCCGCGGCGAGCCGGCGTGGCGTATGGCGAAAGCTGGCAAAAAATATTTCAGCAGTATCGCTTGTTTTTGCGGCCTTGGCCCGATATTTGGCATAAAACCGATTGATGAATTCCTTGCCTTCCTTGTCCGCAAAACGCTTGAGGTATTGCGAGCGATGCGTATCCGTCACATCCTTCAGTATCTTGGCAGACGACCCCACGATATGAAACATGTAGTGCCGCACGATATCCCTCATTAAACGGATATATACGAGGTTGACAGAGCTCAGCGTCGCTTCCCGGACGGTCCAGACCTTGCGGTCGTCTTCCCGAGTGAAGTTATGAAATACATGCAAGCCGCCACCGGTAAAAAATTGCTCATCGGGATTGCCTGAGTACCGGCGCTCGAGGGCAGCATTCAGCATCGCGGCCCGACTTTTGTCGGTGGCTTGCAAAAGATAATCGATGGCCCAACGGCTAAGGACATCGCTGGGGTCGACATCTTGCTTGCGTAGCGCATTGGGTTCCAGCACGGCGTATTTTTCATGCAGCGCTTCAATAATTTCAAGGTATGTGACGAGCGTTCGCAATTTTGCGGTGGAACCCAAATCCAGCTTCGTACCCTTGTTGATATCCAGGGGTTGATCGAAACTGTCAGCCTGGATTCGGAACTTGGCGCCTTGCGGGGTCAGCTCGGAAAGCGTGAAGCTGTAGATAATTTTCTCCGGATCATCGTCCTTATTGAGAAGCCGATGCCCGTAAAGCCCGACCGTCTGCGCGTATTCCCTGTCCCTCAGCTTTCGCAGCATGTCAGTTATGTTTTTCTGCAGCTCTCCATCCAGAGTACTCTGCACCGACAGATCCAGCCGGTCGAGGTCATACATGCGCCGCAAGCCTAGCTGGGAAGCAAGGCGCACGCGCACCGCGTTAACCGCTTTTTGGGCTGCGAAGTTCCTGGCCTCCTCGGGGGCCGCGGTTTCGCGGAATTGCAGGGGTAGCTTGAGCGCGGCGTCCCTGAGGCCGGGTGTGATCACCCCAGCCTGCGCTAACACGCGTAGATGGCTATCGGTCAGATCAGCCAGTTCCTTTCGCCCACCGAGCAGATAAAAAGACGGTCTGCGCTGGGCAATCATGAGGCTGAGTACATGCTTATAGCGAGATGCCGCCTCAACCAGCGCATCGCCCTCAACGAAGCGCGAATTCAG
Source organism: uncultured beta proteobacterium (assembly GCA_963786735.1). GTDB lineage: Bacteria > Pseudomonadota > Gammaproteobacteria > Burkholderiales > Nitrosomonadaceae > Nitrosospira. The sequence continues at coordinate 28,339 of CAWBAF010000024.1, read as the reverse complement.
GAGATGATTGGTTTCTTCGAAATCAAGACCGTACCAAGCCCACAATCCATCCCCCAATCCGTTCGCTTCCCCGAATCCCGGCGCGGCGGCGAGGGGAACAGTATTGACATAATCCACCAGGATACGCTTGCGCGCGGAGAGGGTATTTTCACCGTCGAGATATGCCCGCACAGAGGCGGACGCGACCTGCTGGGCTTTGTCGGTCGCGGTCAAAGTCATTCCGTTGGGGGAATGCCTGTACTTCTCAATCTGAGTGGCAAGTGTGCTGCCTCCAGAAATATCATGCTCGGGATGGTACAGCTGGATCATTTTATCCAGCACTGCCTTGCCCAGCCGGGGCCAGTCGATGGCAGGATTTTTCTTTGGATTCGAGACATCGAGCAATTCGCGGTTTTCAATGAAAACCAGACTATCTCTTACCAGGGACGGAACCGCGTCGAAATTCTCATAAATGCGTGCTGGAAATGTCGTACGGTAGAGCGGCAAACCGTCATGGGAATCGATTCGCAGTCCGGCCTGCGATTTCTCACGGTACGGCACGAACAGACCCTGCTGGACAAGGTGCCTCATGCGTGGTGAAACATGGGCCTGAGCATTTACCTGAAAACCTTGATTGTTGAGCTGCTGCAACAGCTCAGGAAGCCGGCTGTAACCCAGCCGGACGTCGTATGGCCCGGCCTCTGAAAGAAGGGGTTCGGAGCTGGCGCCCTCTTTAACTTCCCACCCCAGCTCATCGGCGAGCTTGGACAGATGACTCGCCTGATATGTGGATGTTTCAACCTCTCGATACATCAACAATCCTGCGATACAGGATGAGACCAAAAGCAGAAACAGGATGCCGACAGCGAAAAGCTTGAGCGCGCGTCTCACGATGGTTGTGGGAGTAGTAATTGACAAAAAATGAAGGAGGATGGGCGAAATCGCAAAAAGCGGTACGCTCTGCTTTTGATGATTGAATCGAGGACTACGTGCGGATATCGGACAGGCCTTTTCATTCCTCTCTCGACTTCATGAGTCCGCTTGCGCCTTCACATCGGCGCGCAGATAAGGTGTGCCGAATCATAAACAACGGGATAAGCAGATGCAATGTAGATACTGATGAATATCCATTAAAACTGGTTAAATGAGGTCCTCGGCAACGCGGCGGAGCCCATAACCGGCTTTTTCAGTACGAATCCGTGGAATTGTTTGTTCTGGAAGCAATAATAGTTCAAAAACCTGCAAGGATGAGAATCACTTGGATTGGAATTTTATGCCAGGGATTTCTTTGAGAACGGCACAAACTGCATCAGTTCGCCCGGTTCCCGGCTGTCGGAGCGGAACGCCCGCGTCTTTCACTTCGGCCCGTCTTTCTTCTGAATGAAATTGCCTCACCCGATCTGATTTCAGCAGGAATCACGCAACATTGCAGAGAAGGATATAATGCCAGCATTCGGCAAGATCCTAACTTTGGAACAGGAGTATAAAAATGACTAAAACCGGGCTATTGTTTACTGCCGTTGCATTGGCGACCCTCGTGGGCTGCTCGAAGACTGATACATACACCCCGGCGGAGAACGCGTCGGGAGAAGACATCTTCTATGCAAATTGCACCAAATGCCACAAACCGGAAAGCAGCAATGTTGTAATGGCGTTGAGCAGCTCAATGGCGAACAAGGATGCAATCATTCAAAAAATTCAAAAGGGCAGCATGGGGATGCCCGCATTTCCCAATATCAAGGGCGAACCTGCCCAACGTGTTGCCGAATTCGTTCTGACGCACAGCAAACCCAAATAGGGGTGCGACTGGGACGCCATACGCTTGTGTGGCAAGACCATTATGCGGTGATATTGATGGAGGAGCTCATATATGACCGGCTTAAATAAAGCAAGTTGCACTGAGCACCGGGATGAGTCAATTCCACCTCGATCATAGTCTTCCTTTATATCGCTTCCTTTATATCAGGCTTGTATTGCAGAGTTGTGTCCCGACGATCCGACCCGAGCACCTCTAAAAAGTTTGCACCAATCCTAATCGGTCCTCCGTGAAATATCATGGCCATCGTCAAGTGGGGTATTGTTATCATTTCCCTTGTGGTAGTCACGGGTCTGCTTGCCGGGCAGCTCGGATTGCTCAGGGGGACTCCTCCAGCTGATCTTGGCATTCGGGACGGCAGACTCAAGCCCCCGTCAAACACCCCCAACAGTGTATCCAGCCAGGCATCCTTTTATCCGGATCATCCGCAACGCGCTTACGCGGACATCGCCCCTTTGCCGATGAGAGGCAATGCGAACGAAACGCTGGATCTCATTGCAGGCATTATCGAAGCGATGGAAGGCGGAAAGATAATAAAAAGAGAACCAGCCTATATATACGCGCAATTTACAACCCGCCTGATGAAATATGTGGATGATGCCGAGTTCTGGTTCGATCCTTCCGCGCAAGTCATTCAAGTTCGCTCAGCATCCCGCTTGGGCAGCTCTGATCTTGGGGTAAACCGAAAACGTATCGAATACATCAGGCAAAGGCTGGGCGCGTCCTGAGTTTTACCATTTTTCCGGTAAACCCGGTATTGGTTCAAGTTCTACCTTTCAGATTCAAATTCCACCTTCCATCTCCCTGCCCGGTCGATATGATTAGACTTCGCCCGATATATCGGTTGCTGCTTGCGCTGCCGTTTGTGTTTCTTATGCTCATCGCGCTTGCGGCAGGCGGAATCTGGCTGGCATTGCATGGGAGCCTGCCCCGGTATGATGGCACGCTGCAGGCGCCCGGCCTCACTGCTCCAGTCTCCATCGAGCGCGATGATTTGGGAAGCGTGACAATTCGCGCGCAGGACCGTCATGACGTCGCGTGGGCGCTCGGCTATGCACACGCACAGGAGCGTTTCTTCGAGATGGACTTGATGCGGCGACAGGCGGCCGGCGAACTGGCGGAACTCTTTGGCGCGGCGGCCCTGCCGGCAGACCGTAAAACCCGGGTTCATCGCATGCGTGCTCGCGCAACGGCCACGTTTGCAGCACTGCCTGTATCGCAGCGGCAACTACTCGACGCGTACCGGGATGGGGTTAACGAGGGTCTGGAAGGACTCTCTGTACGGCAGTTTCCATACCTGTTAACGCGAACACATCCGGCCCCATGGCGCAGCGAGGATAGCATGCTGGTCGTCAAGGCCATGTATTTTACGTTGAATGATGGCAGCAATCATCGTGAACTCGCATTGTCAAGAATGCGCGCCGCCCTGCCTGAACCTGTCTACCGATTTCTCACTGCCAGTGGTGGCGATTGGGATGCGCCGCTTGTAGGGCCGGCATTTCGCTGGCCGGATCCGCCTTCCGCTGCCGAATTGAATCTGCGCAATCTTGATCCGTCTCTGTTGAGGCAAAATAACGCCGAATATGGCGACACTGTTCCAGGGAGCAACAGTTTCGCCGTTGGAGGTCAATTGACAGGTGGCGCCGCGCTTGTCGCAAACGACACGCACCTTGAATTGCGCGTCCCGAACATCTGGTTTCGCACCCGCTTGATTTACCCCAGTTCACGCCGCCAGGAAATTTTGAATGATCACATTGGCGTCAGCCTTCCAGGCACCCCTGCAATTGCCATCGGTTCAAACCGTCGGATCGCCTGGGGTTTCACGAACAGCTATGGTGATTTCACCGACTGGGTGCGCGTCAGACTGGATTCCGCGGACTCCATGCGCTATCGCAGTGCTGAGGGATGGAAATCACTCGTCGTTCATCGCGAGATCCTGCACGTGCGCGGCGGGGGCGATGAAATACTGGATGTTTACGAGACTGAATGGGGTCCTATCCTGGCTGCCGATCACGACGGCGCGCCGCTTGCTCTCGCATGGACAGCCCACCGGCCGGGCGTGGCCAACATGGAGCTTGCTCAGTTGGAGGATGCTGAAACCGTGGAAGAGGCATTAACGATTGCCCAAAACTCAGGTATTCCCGCACAGAACTTCATAGTCGCCGACCGGACAGGCAGAATTGCCTGGACTATCGCAGGACGCATTCCTCTGCGAATCGGCAGCTATGATGCGTTGCTTCCCGCGGACTGGAGTGTGCCCGAAACCGGATGGAAGGGCTGGCTCCCGCCGGATCAGTATCCACTCATTGTTGACCCGCCCTCCCAGCGCTTATGGACTGCCAACGCCCGCGCCGTTGATGGCCCCATGCTCGAGCGATTGGGCAACGGCGGCTACGACCTGGGTGCACGCGCGAAGCAAATCCGCGATGGTCTCGAACAGCGTGAATATTTTTCTCCGGAGGACATGCTGGCAATCCAGCTCGATGACCGTGCCTTGTTCCTGTCGCACTGGCAGCGTCTCCTCGCGCAAACCTTAGGCGAGGCCGAATCAAGCGGGTGGCGAACGGAGATGCAGTCCGCGCTGAAGGATTGGGATGGACATGCTTCGACGAACTCGGTCGCTTACCGCCTCGTTCGTGCCTTTCGCTACGAAGTGATGCACAGCGTGCTCGACGGTTTTGCGGCAGCGGTCCGGCGCACCGATCCTGAATTTGCCATGCCAAGACTGAGCCAGGCGGAGCATGCCGTCTGGAAGCTGATAGAAAAGCGCCCGCCGCACCTGCTACCGCCGGTTTATGACAAATGGGAAAATTTGCTAACTGCCTGTGCCAGGCGCGTGGCGGAACGCATGCAAGTCGAACCGGGCGGCATACCGGCTCGCACATGGGGGGAACGCAACACGGCGCGAATCCGCCATCCACTCAGCCCGAGCCTTCCCGCTTTCGCTGCCGGCTGGCTTGATATGCCAAGGGATGAGCTTCCCGGTGACACTCATATGCCGCGCGTACAGGCACCCTCGTTTGGCGCCGCCAACCGGTTCGCGGTCGCGCCGGGCAAGGAAGATAAGGGTTACCTGGAGACGCCGGGCGGGCAAAGCGGACATCCGCTCTCACCTTATTATGGCAGCGGACATGCCGATTGGGTCGTGGGCAGACCCACGCCGTTTCTTCCCGGTCAGCCGAAGCAGATATTGAACTTGCGTCCTGATGTGAAAAAGCAATGAGCGCAATCAGACCAATCTACTTTGCGACATACGAACTGGCTGCCAAGCCATTCATTATATGAACATCCAATTCATCCCGGAATTTAACAGATGTCTGTTTAATAACTCACGGGTCGTGATAAGTTTCAACAGGTTCGGGAACGGCCTTCACCGGTTTTCATCGGAAACGAAAATCAGCGGTTTTCCAGTTTTCCTCCGAGATTCTGTGAAGCATGCCCGTACGATCAGTGGCTATTTGTTGTCAGCTCTTGTTTGCTTTGGTTCCGCCGGGTTGGCTCAGCCCTGGCTCGACAGCCTGCACCCCTTTCTGATAATCCACGTAGATATAGATGGGCAGCGCCAAGTCGCCTAAATGATGTTTAATTAGCGGCCGTACTTCCTGCCAGTCCATACCACCCGCTCCGGTTGCCAGGCGGGGAAGGGCAAGGCTGGTGAATCGGTGGCTCTCCAGTAGACGCCGCAAGTCGCGTAATGCTCGGTCCAAGTGCTCCGGCCTGGCGTGCCCAGGCTTTTCGCCCATGCGTTGTGCCGCCTCATTAACGAGAAGATTAATGATGTACCGACTCATGGCGCCGGACCATATCCAGGCGTCACCTGCTTTAGGGTGCATTGTATGGGAGAAATGATGGAAATCCTTTACCAGAGCGGGCCATTGCTCCTTCAAACTCAACGCCAGGCCCTCGTCAAAACGATCATGCGGGGCAATGGAGTGTGCAATGGCTTGAGCATGGCTCAAGAGGATGTCCCCCTTGACTTCGTGAATCATGTCCATTCCTCGGAGTTGAATGACCGACAGTTTGAGCGACCCGCAATGGAAAACGACCAGCACAACGTATCTCAGTATAGCAATTTGCCGCGAATCAGCTAACCCATGCCACGATAATGTCAGGAGGACTCCGCTCCGGCATTTTTTTGGTCTTACGGTTTTACCGACTTCCACTGTTATTTGTTGACAACTGGGCGGGGGCGATCTATAGAAATAGAAAGCCGTCTCTGCGCTTGTGCCGGTCTTAAACCCTGGAGCTCGTCATCATGCGAAAAATGATTCCAATAGTTGGGACCTTGATTACAGCAGGCTTTGTCAGCGCCGCGTTTGCAGCGGTTCCCCCTTTGCAAACGAGAATCGTTGCCTCGGGGCTCGATGCGCCGGTCTTCGTCACTTCGCCAAACGGGGACTCCCGTTTGTTCATTGTCGAGCGCGGGGGGACGATCAAGATACTCCAGAACGGCGCTGTTTTACCGACGCCGTTCCTCGACTTATCCCAATCGGTGAACACCGAAGGAGAACGAGGTCTCCTTGGGATGGCATTCGACCCGAAATTCGCAACCAATCACCGTTTCTATGTCGACTATATCGATAAGTCGACACTTAATACCGTGGTGGCTACCTACCAGGCGGATGTCTCACGGCCAAACATAGCCAATCGCTGCAAGTGGACAGACGGTATTGACGGTCGCGCAGCCTTCCGGCTTGGCCAATCACAAGGCCGGGTGGATTGGTTTTCGTCCCGGCGAACCCAACAATCTTTATATTGCGACAGGGGATGGTGGAGCGGCCAACGATCCGCAAAACCAAGCGCAAAATCTCAATGAGAATCTTGGCAAAATTTTACGTGTCGACGTCGCGGCCGATCATTTTCCCAACGATAACGCTAAATACGGCTACGTGATTCCTGCGGGGAATCTCACCGAGGGGAATCCGGAAATTTTTGCCTCAGGATTGCGAAACCCCTATCGTGACAGTTTTGACCGGCAGACCGGGACTTTCTTCATAGCAGACGTCGGACAGAGTCGTCGGGAAGAGGTCGATATTGGATCGGCTGGCGCCAATTATGGGTGGCGCACATTCGAGGGAACGCTGGTGAATTATTCCAACGATCCGCCAATCCCCAATCACACGCCGCCGATTTACGAATATGATCACAATGGTGGCGGCGCCTCGATTATCGGTGGCTATGTTTACCGTGGCTCTGCAATTGACGGGTTGGACGGGACGTATTTCTTTGCCGACTTTATCACCGGCAAAGTAATGTCATTCCACTACACTGGCACAGGCATTACCGATCTCACCGACCGGACTGCCGAACTGCTATCGCACAACGGCATCTCAGGCGCCATCTCCTCGTTTGGCGAGGATTCTTCCGGTAATCTGTATCTGGTAAGCCTCAATGGGCAGGTGGGAATGATTACCGCCATTCCCGAGCCGGAAGCCTGGGCGATGATGCTGGCGGGGATGATGGTGGTAATGGCTATGGGTGAGAAGGAGGCAGGCAGGATTTTCTGGTGTCTCCAGTAGCGTTAACAGTGTATAAGTAGTACTCATGCACAAATGATTATGCGGACCGGCTCAGAAACCTGACGTTTTTGCCAATTGGCTTTCGTAGAACGCGCCGCTCACAGGCCGAGCAAAAGACAATAGTCCCGATCATTAACCCGTTGTCCGCCTAAAGACAGAAGACTGATCTGGAGTTTCACGTCCTTGTCGATTGTCGATGGCGATCGGCGGGGCGCCGTCAATCTGCCTGCTCAAAGTCTCAAGATCATCCGTTCGGTCAATTCTCGGGGAGGCTTCTCGGTAAATGATATTTCTGAACTCCTTCAAACACCCCTCCGATAGCTTCCCACCGGTGATAGCCAGGTCTATCTCAATGGTCGCCAGCTTTATCGCCTTCTGATAACCGTCAATCATTCGAAGCTTGTACCGGTATTATAAGGCGAGAGTCCATTCAAATTTCCGCTGCCTTGACCTTCTCTCTGGCCAGCGTGTAATGTTCGCTGTTTTTGTTTTGAATTGACTATGGAATTTCCCCCTTGAGTACTGATCCCGTAGCAGACGAACTCCTCCACGACATTCTCAAGCAGGTTTCCCGCTCGTTTTATCTCACTCTGAATGTATTGCCCCTTGGCGTGCGGGACCAGATGGGTTTGTCATATCTTTTCGCCCGCGCAGCCGATACGATTGCCGATACGGATCTCATCGACCGCGCGCAGCGTCTGAAATACCTCAATCTGTTCCGCGCGCAATTCACAACCGCCGCGATTGATTGGGCCGCCATAAGGGAGGTTCAAACTGCGCTGGTTCCGCATCAGAGAGATTCGGCGGAGGGCGTCCTGCTCCAGCGGTTGGAAGATTGCTTGAGGTTATACGAAGAATTTTCGCCGGACGACCGGGAGCGCATTCAATGGCTGATGAGCGTGCTGCCCAATGGCATGGAAATGGATTTGACCCGCTTTCCGGGCGAGTCAAGCGGGGAGCTTGCCGCGCTATCAACCATGGACGAGCTGGATCGGTATACTTATTATGTTGCAGGTTGCGTTGGCGAATTCTGGACTCGGATGGTCTGTGCGCATCGCCCGTTGATGGCAGGCTGGGATGTGTCGAAAATGAGCGCTATCGGCGTAAGATTCGGCAAGGGCTTGCAACTCACGAATATCGTCAAGGACATCGCACGAGATCTGCAACGCGGGCGGTGCTATGCACCGGAGGCGCTTCTGGCCCAGGAAGGGCTGAAGCCGGCCGACCTGCTGGAAGAAAAAAATATGCTGCGATTCAAGCCGGTACTGAACCAGCTTATCGAGCTGGCGATGGATCATCTGGACGAAGGCTGGATCTATACCATGTCGATTCCTGTCTCTGAGATTCGCCAGCGATTGGCATGCATGTGGCCGATTTTGCTGGCGGGCGAAACCTTGAAGCGGGTGAAGGTCGCGCCTGATCTGCTTAACCCCGACGTGAATATAAAGGTGCCACGCAGCGTGGTATATCGGGTGATGGCGATCACCACGCTCACCGGCTCCAACGGATTTGTCGCAACATCCTACTGGGATAGTCTCAGGAATCAGATTGCCCAACCCTGAGATGCTGGGTTTTACAAGCGGGCATGCAAGAGAAAACCGCAGATTGCGGCCAAATATAAGGCGTCCACCGTTTTGAGTACCGCACCTCCTGCCCTCGGATTTTTTGCCCATGTCGCGCGCTGGCTCGACAGGAATATTTTTGCGCTCGGGCGGGAAATGCGTTTGTCCTATCTCCCGCCGCTGATGGTTTACGCTGCGGCTGGTATTTCCGGATTGACGGGGATCGTGGGCACGTTTTTCGTCAAGGAGCGCTTGGGCCTGTCCGCCGAATTTTTGGCCGCTCTGGGGTTTTGGATGATGCTCCCCTGGGCGCTGAAGATGCCGCTGGGCCACCTCGTGGATCTTGTCTGGCGTTGGAAGAGTCTTCTGGTTTATCTTGGCGCTACCCTGATCACGCTGAGCCTGTTGATCATGATCGGGTTGCTCGGGCACCCGGATGCGATGCGGTCGGTGGCCAGTGTGGAAGCCTGGTACGTTACCTCGGCGATGCTCGCGCCCATTGGCTATGTGCTTCAGGACGTGGTCGCGGACGCGATGACGGTCGAGGCAGTGCCGCGTGTAGACGACGGCGGGCAGCCGCTCGGGCTTGAGCAGCGCAAATCGATGCACGTAACAATGCAGACGCTTGGGCGCGTCGCCATCATCAGCGGCGGGGTGCTGGTTTCGGTTATGAATGTATTTCTGCTGAGCGGGGTAGCCCAGCTGCCGGACGAGGAAAAGGCGGCCGCATATCAATTCGTTTATGAGCTCGCCCTCATTGTTCCTGCAGTTTCAATTGTCGGTGTGTTGTTCGCATCGTGGCTGAGGCGGCGCGATATTGCACGCCTTGCTGAGCAGGGGCACAGCCGCAGGGAGATCGGTGCAATACTCGCCGGTCATGGCGATCCTCCACCGGTAAACTGGTGGATACTGGGTGGCGGGCTTGCTTTCACCCTGATCTCGCTGAGCGTGGGCCTGAGCCGAGTACCTCGCGGAGAAGAGATTATCTTCGTCATTTCCATGGCCATCGTTGTTTTTCTGATGTGGCGGTTGACCGGTGAGCTCGAGCCGGAAGCGCGAAACGTTTTGGTCGGCACCGCGTTCATGATTTTCGTGTTTCGCGCAATGCCGAATCCGGGCCCCGGTTCCACCTGGTGGATGATCGACGATCTGGGCTTCGACCAGCAATTCCTGGCTGCCTTGTCATTGATCGGTGCAACGCTGACCCTGGCGGGAATGTTCATTTTTCGCAGGTTCATGGCGGAGCGTTCGATAGCCTACATCATCGGCATGCTCACTATTGTGGGCACGCTGTTATCGCTGCCCACCATCGGCATGTTTTACGGACTGCATGTGTGGACAGCAGCGCATACAGGAGGATTGGTGGATGCACGCTTTATTGCGGTGATCGATACGGCGCTGGAATCGCCCTTGGGTCAGATCGCAATGATTCCCATGCTGGCATGGATCGCCAATTCAGCGCCGGACAAGCTCAAGGCCACGTTCTTTGCGGTCATGGCTTCCTTCACGAATCTCGCTCTGTCTGCTTCTCAGCTTGCAACGAAATACATGAACGAGATATTTGTGGTTACACGGGAAGTGAAGGATGCCGACACGGGCCAGATAACGGTGCCTGCGGATTACAGCGAGCTTGGCCTGCTTCTGATTCTGGTAACTGTGATCGGCCTCGTGCTGCCGCTGGCAGCGATCCTGCTCGTCAAGCGCACACGCTTCCGAAATGCATAAAGAGGGCTTTTATGATAGGCTCAAAAACTGACATCGGCTCGGAAACATCCCTATGCCCTGTGTCCTATGTTGTATCCTGCGCCCTGTTTCCTGTGTCTGCACTCTGTTCCCTGTGCCTAGCGCCTCTTCATCAAGCCGGCCGGATTCCGTAAATTCTTTGATAATGAATTGAGTTGAAGAACACCCAACCCATATCCCGGCAGGACGGCCAAATAACCCTCTTTGCGCTGGTACTGACCCTGTTTGCGGTCTCGATGGCTTACTGGCTTTGGGCGGCTTATGCTCAGGTCTCGCTGGCGGTCGAGCTTGCATGTCGAAATCCTGCGGCGGAAGCATGCGCCGCCGCGAAGGCCCGCTATATGAACAGTTTTTATTCCGCGTGGCTTTCGCAGATGTTTCCGTGGATCCTGCCGTTCCTTCCGGCTTTTATCTACGTTTTCTTTTTCCGTTGGCTGCGCAGGGACCGACAGCCCTGACGTTTTCCCTCGACCCGCTTTTCCTTCGACCGAATGACCGTCGGCTGAGACCACGGTCATTCGCCTCCCGGCAATTCGACGGGATTTGGTTTCGGCTGCACTAAAGTCTCATGAAAGCGAGAAGTTTGGGTAGTGCTGCGCTTCTGTCAGGGCGATTATCATTTATAAGGGCTATGTCGTCGATCACTTCGCCATTCTGCCCCACATTTTGTTCCTCAACCTTCGTATCTAATTCCCTTCTCACCCTTTTTTTCATGGGCAAGACCTTTGAGCCCACGGCAGCGGCCTTTTGCGAATTCGATTTTTCCTGGGGTTTTTCAGCTATTGCCCTTTTGGGTCTCTTCCTGATCGTCACCATCCTGGATTTGAGGGTTTTGTTATGCTCCTCGACCAACTTCTTTACAGAAAGGTTGTAGTTCGCCCAGAGCGAGTCGAGTTCCTCTGCATGACGTTCAAGCATCAAAGTGTACGCATCCTGATGCTGGTCGCGCAAAGCGCTCTTGGCGCGGAGATAAGCTTTATGGCCTTGCATTGCTGCAGAATCTCTTTTCATGGTTCACGATAGGTGGTTGATGGATACAACTTCGGTCCGAACTTGCTGATTTATTGATCAGTTTCGGCAGAAGGTATCGGCATCGTACCAACTTTGATAAGGAGAACCATTGGACTTTAGTACACCCCTCCATCTCGTGAACTGCCCATCCGCTTTCAAGGCTGGGGCCACAAGCCGCGCTGCACTGTCTCAGGATTTCACTGCCTGCCGAGGTTTATAAAGCACAGGGTGCCCCGAGGTTTGCTATCAGGAGTTCATCGTGACAGAGCTGCTGTCATTCGGCTCGGAGCGCATCGATTGGGTCCAGCCGAGCCGCGCGCATCGCCGGAACGACACCCGCGGCAAGACCGATCACCACAGAGATTCCTAGCGCCCCAAGGGCATAATTCCAGGGGATATGCACGGGCAAGCCTGTTTGCAGAATTTTCAGCAGCCAGGCGATTCCCACACCCGTAACCAGTCCTCCCAGTCCTCCCAGGGTGGAAAGAAGAGTGGATTCCATCAGGAACAGGATCCGGATACGCGCAGGGGTCGCCCCAAGCGCGGTAAGCAAACCGATTTCAGCAACGCGTTCCGCGACGACGATGTGCATGAGGGTGACCATGCCGACCGAGCCGACTAAAAGAGAGATGCCACCCAGCGCGGCCACGGCGAAAATCAGCACATCCAGAACGGTTCCCAGGGTTTTCAGCATTTGCTGTTGTGGCTTGATCGTAAAATCCTCGCGCCCGTGTCTTGTCGCAAGAATCTGCCGGGCGTCGTCAATAACTGCTTCGAGTCGGGCATCGGGAGGATAGGAAATATGAACTTCCATGACTCCTTCGCGATTGAAAATTTCCAATGCGCGTGAGGTCGGAATAAATACGGTGTCGTCAAAATCGAAGCCCAGTACCTGGCCCTTGGATTCCATGACGCCGACTACCCGGAATCGCGACATACCCACTTGCAGTGTCTGGCCCAAGGGGTTTTCACTCCCGAACAGCTCGTTGCGCACCCTGGAGCCGAGCACGGCATAGGCTCGCGGGCTGCGCGGATCGTCGGCCGGCAGAAACTGGCCAATCGATAGCTTCATATTGAAGACGTGGGTGAAATCCGGCCCCTCTCCGTAAACCGTCACACGCCGGCTCCGCCCGTGCGCACGAATTTCGGCATTTCCCATCACGCCGGCGTTGACATACTGCACGTAGCGCGAACTTTTCAGTGCCAGCGCATCTTCGATAGTCAGCAGCCGCGCGCTCCCGATAGCGCCCAGAGACCCGCCATGCGTTGTTACCCTGCCCGGAGAGATAGTGATGATGTTAGTGCCGAATTGTGTAAATTCCGCCAGCACGAATTGATGAATTCCCTCTCCGATCGACGTCAACAGGATAACTGCCGCGATGCCGATACCGACCGCTGTGGCGGACAGAAAAGTTCGCAATTGGTGTGCGGTCAGAGAGCGCAGGGCAAAGCGCAGTGTGTCAATTGCGGTCACTTTTTGCTCAACGCCTGTACCGGGTCGAGCCGAGCTGCCCGCGCCGCGGGAAACAGGCTCGCCAGGACGCCTGTCAGGAACGCAATGCCAACTCCTCCGAAGCTTGCCCAAACGGGTGGCCACGCAGGGAGTTGGGGATAAACCATGCGAATCAGGAGACTGCCCAGCTGGCCGAGCATAAGCCCGGCGATACCACCAGCGAGCGACAACCAGACTGCCTCGGCGAGAAACAAATGGTGAACATCAGAGGAAGGCGCGCCGACCGCCTTCAGTAGCCCGATCTCGGATGTGCGCTGGCTCACGGCAACCAGCATGACATTCATCACCAGAATCCCTGCCACGATGAGGCTGATGGCTGCAATTCCTGCCACGCCGAGAGTGAGTGCGTGCAGGATACGGTCGAACGTCGCGAGTACCGCATCCTGGGTAATGACCGTTACATCCTCTTCCCCGTCGTGACGCTGTTTGAGGACTTCAAGGATCGCTTCCTTGGCAGCGGCAACATCGCCGCGACTTCTCGTTTCCACGAGTATGCGGAAAAGCGATGATGTATTGAGCAATGCCTGGGCGTAATCGATCGGGATAACCACGATTTCATCGGTGTTAAAACCCATTGACTCTCCTTGTGACGCAAGTACACCGGAAACAAGGAAGCGGCGGTCTCCAAGCCTCACCCGCTGGCCGATGGCATTGCCCTGGGGAAAAAACTCCTGGGCGAGTTTTGCCCCTAACAGGATTTGCGCACTTCGCTCACTGCCTTTTTCCCGGGAGAGGAAGCTGCCTTGCGCAAGGTTCATGTGCCGGACGGGCAGCAATTCGGCGGTGCTGCCGAGCACGGTGACATCACGGAGGCGGGCAGCCCCTCCAAGCTCTGCCACCCCGACATTCAGGGGGGCGTAACGCCTGACTTGCGGCAGGTGTCCGATTGCCCTGGCATCTTCCAGCGTGAGGTCCCGCGGGGTTTCTCCCAAGGCGGCGCCAGGAAAGCCGCCAGAGGTTTCGGCGCGTCCCGGAAGGACAGCGATCAGGTTGGTGCCGATCGATGAGAACTGGCCGATTACATATCGCCGCGCCCCATCGCCGAGAGCGGTAAGTACCACCACAGCCCCGACCCCTAGCGACATTGCCAGAATGATGAGGAGAGAGCGGGTTCCGTAACTGACTACTGTATCAAGAGAGAAACGCAGGATGTCGCGCAGCTTCATGGAGATAAATGGCACAGTGCCCGGTTGATCGTTCCCGGTATTTGCGTCTTCACGACTCGTCCGAGATGATTTCACCGTCACGCATACCGATTCGACGCCGTGCCCGCGCCCCGAGTTCGCGGTCATGTGTTACAACGACCAGCGTCGTCCCCGCCTGATGCAAATCTTCGAGCAGAGCCATCACCTCCGCTCCGATGCGATGATCAAGATTGCCCGTTGGTTCATCCGCGAGCAGGGCGGTGGGTCGGAGAATGGTTGCGCGCGCGATGGCCACGCGCTGCCTCTGGCCGCCGGACAATTCCGCCGGCCGATGGCTGGCCCGATCGCTAAGATTGAATCCCTGCAGAGCCTGATCGACCCGTGATTTGCGCTCTGCGGGTGGAACGCCCTCGAGCATCAAAGGTAATTCGATGTTTTCCGCAGCCGTCAAGCGCGGCACGAGATGGAAAGACTGAAACACGAAGCCTATTTTTTCCCTGCGCACGCGCGCCTGTTCGGTTTCTGACAGGTCAGTCACATCCGTGCCGTCCAGTTCGTACAGCCCGGCGTCGGGCCGGTCGAGCAGGCCTATGATGTTGAGAAGCGTGGATTTTCCTGAGCCCGAGGCACCCATGATCGACAAATACTCTCCAGATACAATCTCAAGATTGATCCCGTTCAACGCGCGCACATCCTGATCGCCCATGTGAAAAACGCGTGAGATAGCGTTAAGGCGAATCATTTCAAAGTATCAACAATGGGTTGCCGAATTAATGATTGCAAACTTGGGGGTGTCGCACACATCTCTCAATTTTTGTGTGTAATTACAGTGAAAAGGATTTCACTCGACCCATGCGCTGAGCACTCCGGGTCAAGCAATACCCTGGACAGAATCTGTCCTATCCATCCTTTCCGCTCCTCTTCGCTATTTCTCCCACCTATGCCTGCTCGTTATCCCCGCTGCGCAATCGCTGGATCCTAATCCATGCCCGAGAGAACCATAATTGTTCTCAAAATGTAGCCGAGCCATTATGGATGAGTATGAATTTGTTTCCGCGATAAATTCGATATTTCACAAATTCATGACATTGACCTGACATCTTCATCACATATTTCACAAATTCATCACATCACTGTGACGTCTTCTTCACAATTGATATGGCAGTCTGCTTACCATGGGTTGAGCAATTACACAAGAGCTGTTTTAGCCGTTTTTAAAGAAGCAGAAGTGTAGCAAAACCAGTAATTTACGAGTTAGCTTACGTAGGCCGACCTTACGGTATTTATTATAAATATACGCTGATCTAACGGAGGGATTTATGAGGCAGTCGATTTTTCATGTTCTGATGGTTTGCCTGTTTCTTCCAGTGTTGCTGGCAATCGCCACTTCTTGGAATACTTTTGGCTTTCCTTTAATGGAGCAACATCAGGACGTTAAACTTGTTGTGGCTCTACCTTATCTGCTTCTCGTGATCGCTTCGTTGTATGGATGTGTCCGGGCCGCGGATTATCTGTCGCGCTTCATGCTAGGGAAGTTCGGCAAACCTGAAGACAAGGTCGAATACTTTGATCAAAAGTGGGCGGAACAATATTTGGACGGGAATGTCGTTGAGAAAAACCAGTCTATTTTCACGAAAAAAGCCGACAACTGGCTAAAGGAAAATATGATGGCCAGAATCATTATCGGCCTCATCATAGGCGCGGTACTGGTGATGTGAAATCTACGTTTGTCGCGTAATTTAATACGCGGTATAGAAAGCCAGGATGTCTGCATAAGTTATAAACGTCGTAAAAAAGAAGATCATCTGCTGTTTGGAGGTCTGTAGCATCTTTGCCGCTATCCCCTCCGGTAGTGGCCACTGAACCCGGTTCGGCAACCCGTCCCGGGTTTTTTTGCGTGCTCACGCAGCATTGTTATCTGTTTTGTCTCCCGTTCAGCTGGCAGGTGCTGCTTCCCGGTTTTACCGGGTGCACTTACACTTATCAATCGCTGCCGAACAGCGAATGCTTTGAGGCTCATCTAGGCTAGTCCAGGAATGGGCGGCTCCAAGTGGCTTGCATCGCCGCTTCATTCCCATATCATTGCCATTGAGAAGCCATTGCCATTGAGAAGCATCGTTCCTCTCCCTATGCTGGGTAGCAGCGGGCTAAGCCCTGGGATAACTCATTAAAAACGGAAAACAATCTTGGCAACAATATTGGCTAAGGGGGAAAATAATGACTGGCGCAGTTGATCCATCACGCATTGTTGAGATAGGGTTTGGCTTTTTGGCGTCAAAGGTTCTTCTTACTGCGGTGGAGCTGGAGCTGTTCACCAAGCTCGGCAACCAATCGTTGAAAGGAGAGCCGCTGGGCGAGGCGCTTGGCCTCCATCCCCGCGGCATTTGGGATTTCCTTGACGCCCTTGTCGCGCTGGGGTTTTTGAACCGGGAAGGTAGCGGCCCGGATGGGCTCTATTCCAATACTCCGGAGACAGACGCCTTCCTGGACAAAAATAAGCCTGAATATATCGGCGGTATCCTGGAAATGGCAAATCAGCGCCTGTACGGGTTCTGGAATGACCTTGGGTCCGCGCTGAAGACGGGGAAGCCGCAAAACGAAATCAAGGACAGCCAGAAGCCGATGTTTGAGGTTCTCTACGAGGACACATCTCGGCTTGAACAGTTCATGGTCGCCATGAGGGGAATTTCACGGGGCAACTTCCAGATCTTCGCAGAAAAATTCGATTTTTCCCAATATAAAACCCTCTGTGATGTGGGTGGGGCCACCGGGTTGCTTTCCACCCTGGTGGCGAAGGAACATCCTCACATTAGATGCACGACATTCGATTTGCCGGCGGTGGAGCCGATAGCGAGGAAATGGATCGAAGAAGCAGGGCTGACAGAGCAGATCACTGTACGATCTGGAGATTTCCTCAAGGACCCGCTTCCAAAAGCTGATGTGATTACGATGGGAATGATTCTCCACGACTGGAATCTGGAAAAGAAGAAGCATCTTATACGCCTGGCATACGAAGCGCTGCCGGAAAATGGCGCGTTCGTTGCAATCGAGAACCTTATAGACGACGAGCGGCGCACCAATGCCTTTGGGCTCTTGATGTCGCTCAATATGCTGATCGAGTTTGGCGACGCGTTTGATTTTACCGGAGCTGATTTTTGGGAATGGTGCCGGGAAGCCGGGTTCAAGCGTTATGAGGTTATGCATTTGGCGGGGCCATGCAGTGCGGCTATCGCCTACAAGAAATAGACCCCGGACTTATACTTGGTACAGGTCAGCCGGCCATTACTCATACGGTGGCGGAAGTATTGCTAATGAACGGATCAGGACCGGCCCATTGCGCATTATCGTACGGAGCCAGCCGCTGACAGAAGCTGCCGATGAGCATGTGAGCCTGGTGGGATTACGGAGGCCTTCCAAGCACACCATTGAGTTCCAGGTTGCTTGCTTAAATGCTATGGGTGAGAAGCTACAAAGTTTGACCGCCTAACGGCCATTGGACCATTTCTTCAAAAAGCAAAGGAGTTGATATGTCAGTCGCCTCGGACGCAAAAAGAATGTTTGTGGAAAACCTCAACGCATTTGGAGATGAAAAAATTAATCCGGAAAAGTATAACCTCTACCTCGCTCTTATTTATCTGACCGCATCGGTGGAACAAATCCAGCAGGATTTAGAGGAAATCAAACAGTCACTCAAAAGTAGGCACTGAGGAGCAGGCACTGAGCCAACGATCTGATTAAGCTGCATGCAGGTTGGCATTGGAGCAATCATGGATCGCCCGTGCTGAATGTCGAAAAAAATCTTTCTTATTTGCTCAGTCCTGAACTGAAACTATACTTTGACTGAATATGGCTGATGATCCGCAACAGAAGGTATTGCACCAGTTTGAGGCGAGCTACTATATTGACCGGAATGAAAAATTGGCTGATTACTCCGAAAATTTGAAACTGTTTCATCAATCAGATTTCCAGCTTAGAGGGTTTCGCTAAATGACGCAGGAGACTCATGAACCCAACACAACTCAAGCTGCGCTACGGGCATGTGAAGCCAGGTATCGTTTCCTTTTTGAGAATAGCCGGGATGCAATCCTGATAACGAGTCCAAAGGACGGCATTGTGGTGACGGCGAATCCTGCCGCCTGCCGCTTGTTTGAATATTCTGCGCAAGAACTGCTTTTCACGCAGTGGGACGAGCTGCTTGACGTAACCGATCCGCGATTCTTGAAAGCCTGGGCGGAACGGGAGAGGGTTGGCGCGGTCGTTGCCGAGCTCACGTTTATACGCAGAGGCGGTGCACGTCTGGAAGCACGAATCTCATCCCAGCTGTTTTCAGCGGAAAGCGATGGTCAGGTCGCTTGCTCGATGATTTACGTCCCCGACAAAAAGCGGGCGGAATAAGTGTGCTGGACAGGTAGCAGGAATGCATGAGGTAAGTGACATGCATGAGGCTCTCTGAACGGCTCAAGCATTACCATTTATCGCATTCTGTCTCCGCCAATTAACAACTTTTGGAGACAGAAACATGCAACAGAATTTACTTACTACCAAAGAAGCCGCTCTTTGCCTGGGCGTCAGTGAAGCGTTCCTTGAACGAGACCGTTGGGCCGGAGCGAAGGTGCCGTTCATCAAGATCGGCTCCCGAGCAGTATAACGTCTTATTGACTCGGATATTTATGCTCAGGTTAGGCCGCAAACACCCCCCCGTCAACGTGTTATAGTTGACAATTAATAGGCATTTCCTAGAGTTTTCTTGCTTTTCGCTGAGGCTTTATAAGAATGGGTGAGTCTAGTGATATTGGAGAATAGCGAAAGCTACAGGGAAGGTATCGACGCTGTTCGTGATTTTGGCGCCTTTCTCGGGCGAATTATAGGTGGGCCCTTGGAGCAGGCAGGAGGAATCGTCGAGGATAAGATTCGGTACATACGTCTCGAAAGGCAACTTCGCCTCCAAAACCGTTTCTTTCAAGTTCTCAGGGAGCGAGGACTGTCAGGACCTACTCGCACTTTACCTTTAAAATTGGCCATTCCATTGCTTCAGGCCGCAACAATGGAAGAGAATGACGATTTGCAGGACCTTTGGGCAAATTTGCTCGCAAATTCCGCAGATGCTGACAGCGGGGTAGAGGCCCGGCGGACTTTTATCGATATTCTTTCAAGCTTCACAACTCTCGATGCACTGGTCTTTGATCGAATTTATTCGATCCCTGAACGTCATCAAAATGAAGAAATCTGGACACTATGTTTGCCGGATAAAGTTACCTTGGAGCAACCAAACGTTGAGAGTAGCCGCCCGACCGCGGACGTCGAGCTATCGCTTGGAAATCTCATTAGGAATGGCTGCCTAAACTCAGCAGTTGCTTGGGGTGGTGTTCAAATAACCAGCGTTGTGAATCAAACTGTATTGGGTCGTTATCTCCACAAAGCGTGCTCACGGAATCCGGTTCGGGAAAATGTTTAACAACATACTGCTGCTGAGTAGAGAGCAACGGTTGATGATGAAGCAAATAACTGAGTGCGCGTTGCAGCGTAGGTCAGAGCGGCTATCTACAGCCGAGGTCAGATTAAATCTCGCTTAACTTTCAAATTTTACTAAGCCCATATTGCTCACCTAACCCAAACCACCTCGTCTCGATCAAGCTCATCACCCGCTCGCCCTCATATCATCAGCACTAGCCTCATCTATCAGCTGAACCAGAAAAAACCCCTCAGCATCCTCATCAAGCACCACGTCATCAACCACAAAGCGCATGCCAATCGGCTTTTTTGTGGAGACGAACGAAGGCGGGGCAATAATTCCCCTGCATCCCGCCGGTCCTGCACCCTTGGAATTCGAGTCCTGTCAATAACTATACGGGCCACCCTCGAAATAAGAATCGATAAGGAAAACCACTTCTCGATCCAAAGCAGTCATCCTTCGTTTCCCGTACTGATGGGTTGGGCCGACGCCTCCTATCTAAATAACCCTATTTTTGTTAGGTGTACCTTAGTACAACTGTCTCCGAATATAAAAACCAATAATATTACAGGACATCAAAGGGAACGATTCCGAGTTTTTCCGTTTGAGATCGACCGCCTCTAAGGCGATGAGGCATTGAAATAATAATGACAATCGAGTAATATTTCTACCTCAGCAATAAGGTTTAATTATCTTGTTTGAAATAAGGGCATACCGTGGCGACAGGACGGTTTTTAACTTAAGTTGCGGTGTTGGCATAAACTCAAATGTCGCACGGAGCTCGCGAAATCCAATCACGGAACAACTAATTGTATGGATTAGCCGCTTTGGTGCTCGAAGCTACGACGTCAACATCTGTCATCCCATTATCGCAAAACAGGCCGTCAGTGAAGGGTTAAATTATCGATATAAAGGAAACTATTAATGGTATTTCTAAGGCTTTTTAAGTCAACGCAACGCTCCCTATATTTTTCTCGGTGCCCCAGAAGCGGAAGTGAGGCTGCCGAGCCAGTCTCGAGTTTCTTTGATTGACGTGTATGAGGACTATCACAATCTTCTATCGGAATTATCTTGGCGAAAAATTTATTATCGTTGGCCGCAAAGGTGCGGCAGACCCCATTTGCCGAGTATATTTGCGCACGGTCCCAAACGGAGCCAAATCTTTTTAGTCAGTTCATTAGAGCTAGTGAATTTCATATGGAGAAAGCCATTCAACTTGGTGAACAAACTGATGATGCTATTAATAGTGAAAAGTTTTTTCCTTTGGCTCATCTATAGGAATTTGAAATTATTCGTAGATAACGCAGCGATGCAAGATAATAAAGACTATGAATTATTACGACAATTTCTCCAAAAAAACTCCGGTGACAACAACATAAAAGATTTTGAAATAAATCGCTGATCCAAAAAAATGGGTTTGAGGTTCGTATCGAGCAATTTAAGAGTTTTGCGGAAGGGATAACCGAAATATCGAAATCAAAACAGAACGGGCTCCGTACTACAAATTACTACCTCATCTCGAAGAAGTCATTGCTAATGCGCTTCGTTCCCCCATAGAGCGCAAGAATGGAAATTCTTATGGATATTCTTTTGATGATCTAGACGTGTGGTTTTCTGCGGCCGATCATGCATCCGCAGACACTTGTCATTAGCTTAATTCGCGCGTGCCGTCGCGTAAATAACGAGATATTTGGTAAGCATGGCATAAAAGCGAAAGCAATCATTCTTCTACGAGCACGACATAGAGATGTATTTAGCGTCGCGCTATGCGGATTCAGCCAAAATGTTTTCATCATACTCCTCGGTATCAGGATGAGTATGTATCAAACCCTGACCATGAAGACGAGTTGAACTTAAAGAAGTTCATTAAACTGGCGACATGTCTCACGCATTCAAAAGCTCCATTCAACTTCCTACCTTAATGATCCATGGAGTGGTCCAGTCAACGAAAGAGATTTCTATCGGTCAAGTTTCAAGTATGTGGTCAATTTCACCCTTTTTCGGCCGCGAGACCTTTTGCTTTTTTTTAAACCCATGGAGAACGGAAATTTGAGTGTCCCTCGATTGGGATGCGTTTTTCCTTACCTTGGTAGAAATCTATGGACAAGAATTGGCAAAAGAAGTTAAGAGCGAACTCTCGTCCTTCTATGAAGATATTCAGGTAACAACTATTTTTAACGCTCTCGGCGCAATGTCTAGGTGTAAATCGTCCTATACGGAGGCTCTATCGTTATCTCGAGCAATCTAACCCGTGCAACGGCCCAGAATCACTCGAAATACTTATTCGACAGATCCATAATCGGAACAGCAGAAGACAGCTGGTAATCTTCGTTCAAGTGCCGTCAGCACTAGGTTCGCCCATTCCCGGTGGGCTGGATAAGGATCTACAAATGATTGTTCAATACGGCATTAAGGCCTACGTATCTCGGTATTTCTAATTGGTCAAAGGGAACGCTGGACCTGATCTTATGAAAAGTCTCACATAGACATCGCTCCGATGTTATTAACGTCTACAAAAAAACAAATGGCTTACAGATAACCATCTGTAAGCCATATTTTATTGGTGCCGACACCAAGAGTCGAACTCGGTCCCCCTTCCTATTACAAATCAGCTGCTCTACCAACTGAGCTATGCCGGTGGGTGTCAATCACAGACTGGGGAGGCAGGAAGTAAAGCGTGCCGTATAGGGGTCGCCTACTTGACAATCTGGAAGCGGCGTTTATCGTTACCTGGCGAGCGCGGCGGCGGCTGGAAGCTGATGACTACACTTTGACCGCATCCTCAGTGATCGTTTTCATCCGCAATTGTCCCGGCATTTTCTCCCAGGGAATTATGTTTCCGCCGGAAGAAAATGCCGGGACAATTGCGGATGAAAACAATAGCTGAGGATGCGGTCAAGGTGCAGTCATCAGCTTCCACCCGCCGCCGCGCTCGCCAGGTAACGATAAACGCCGCTTCCAGATTGTCAAGTAGGCGACCCCCTATACGGCACGCTTCAGCCCCCTTTTTCCCCAGTCTGTAATTAACACCCGCCGGCATAGCTCAGTTGGTAGAGCAGCTGATTTGTAATCACAAGGTTCGAGTTCGACTCTTGGTGTCGGCACCAATAAAATATGGCTTACAGATGGTTATCTGTAAGCCATTGTTTTTTTGTAGACGTTATGTAGACATCGGAGCGATGTCTATGTGAACTTTTAATCCGCAGGTCCAGCGTTCCCTTTGACCAATTAGAAATACCGAGATACGTAGGCCTTAATGCCGTATTGAACAATGATTTGTTGATCCTTATCCAGCCCACCGGGAATGGGCGAACCTATAATGACGGCACTTGAACGAAGTTTACCAGCTGTTGCTATCTGCTGTTCCGATTATGGATCTGTCAAATAATATTTTAAAGTAATCTGGGCCATTCACGTCTTCGCAATTACTCTCGATGAACGATAGAGCCTCCGTATAGGACGATTTACACCTAGACATTGCGCCGAGAGCGTTAAAAATAGTTGCTACCTGAATATCTTCATAGAAGGACGAGAGTTCGCTCTTAACTTCTTTTGCCAATTCTTGTCCATAGATTTCTACCAAGGTAGTGATTTCGGCGCGTGATAGAGGGACACTAAAATTTCCGTTCTCCAGGGGTTTAAAAAAAAGCAAAAGGTCTCGCGGCCGAAAAAAGGGTGAAATTGACCACATACTTGAAACTTGACCGATAGAAATCTCTTTCGTTGACGAGACCACTCCATGGATCATTAAGGTCTAAAGTCAAATGCGACTTTTTGAATGCGCAGATTATTCGCCGGTTAATGAACTTCTTTAAGTTCAACTCATCTTCATGGTCAGGGTTTGATACATACTCATCCTGATACCAGTTTATCCTCGAGGAGTATGATGGAAACATTTGGCTGAATCCGCATAGCGCGACGCTAAATACATCTCTATGTCATCTCGTAGAAGAATGATTGCTTTCGCTTTTATGCCATGCTTACCAAATATCTCGTTATTTACGCGACGGCACGCGCGAATTAAGCTAATCAGAGTGTCTGCGGATGCATGATCGGCCGCAGAAAACCACACGTCTAGATCATCAAAGAATAGTGCGTAAGAATTTCTATTCTTGCGCTCTATGGGGGAACGAAGCGCGTTGACAATGACTTCTTCGAGATGAGGTAGTAATTTGTAGTACGGAGCCCGTTCTGTTTTGATTTCGATATTTCGGTTATACCTTCCGCAAAACCTCTTAAATTGCTCGATACGAACCTCAAACCCATTTTTTTGGATCAGCGATTTATTTCAAAATCTTTTATGTTGATGTAGCCGGAGTTTTTTTGGAGAAATTGTCGTAATAATTCATAGTCTTTATTATCTTGCATCGCTGCGTTATCTACGAATAATTTCAGAATATTCGTATAGATGAGCCAAAGGAAAAAACTTTCACTATTAATAGCGTCGTCGGTTTGTTGGCCAATTTGAATGGCTTTCTCCATATGAAATTCACTAGCTCTAATGAACTGACTAAAAAGATTTGGCTCCGTTTGGGACCGTGCGCAAGTATACTCGGCAAATGCGCTTTTACCCGCGCCTTTGCGGCCAACGATAATAAATTTTTCGCCAGATAATTCCGATAGAAGATTGTGATAGTCCTCATACACGTCAATCAAGAAACTCGAGACTGGCTGGCAGCCTCAGCTTCCGCTTCTGGGGCACCGAGAAAAATATAGGGACGTTGCGTTGGCTTAAAAAGCCTTCCAAATACCATTAATAGTTTCCTTTATATCAATAACTAACCCTTCACTGACGGCCTGTTTTGCGATAATGGGATGACAGATGTTGACGTCATAGCTTCGAGCGATCCTATGGCCGGGCTAATCCATACGATTAGTTGTTCCGTCATTGATTTCGGCAACGCAGCTCCAGCATGAGAGCATGGTTGCTGCCAACACCGCAACTTAAGTTAAAAACCGTCCTGTCGCCACGGTATGCCCTTATTTCAAACAAGATAATTAAACCTTATTGCTGAGGTAGAAATATTACTCGATTGTCATTATTATTTCAATGCCTCATCGCCTTAGAGGCGGTCGATCTCAAACGGAAAAACTCGGAATCGTTCCCTTTGATGTCCTGTAATATTATTGGTTTTTATATTCGGAGACAGTTGTACTAAGGTACACCTAACAAAAATAGGGTTATTTAGATAGGAGGCGTCGGCCCAACCCATCAGTACGGGAAACGAAGGATGACTGCTTTGGATCGAGAAGTGGTTTTCCTTATCGATTCTTATTTCGAGGGTGGCCCGTATAGTTATTGACAGGACTCGAATTCCAAGGGTGCAGGACCGGCGGGATGCAGGGGAATTATTGCCCCGCCTTCGTTCGTCTCCACAAAAAAGCCGATTGGCATGCGCTTTGTGGTTGAAGATGTGACGCTTGATGAGGATGAGGAGGGGTTTTTTCTGGTTCAGCTGATAGATGAGGCTAGTGCTGATGATATGAGTGCGATGGGTGATGAGCTTGATCCAGACGAGTGGTTTGGGTTAGTTGATCAATATGGCTTGGTGAAATTTGAAAGTTAAGCGAGATTTAATCTGACCTCGGCTGTAGATAGCCGCTCTGACCTACGCTGCAACGCGCACTCAGTTATTTGCTTCATCATCAACCGTTGCTCTCTACTCAGCAGCAGTATGTTGTTAAACATTTTCCCGAACCGGATTCCGTGAGCACGCTTTGTGGAGATAACGACCCAATACAGTTTGATTCACAACGCTGGTTATTTGAACACCACCCCAAGCAACTGCTGAGTTTAGGCAGCCATTCCTAATGAGATTTCCAAGCGATAGCTCGACGTCCGCGGTCGGGCGGCTACTCTCAACGTTTGGTTGCTCCAAGGTAACTTTATCCGGCAAACATAGTGTCCAGATTTCTTCATTTTGATGACGTTCAGGGATCGAATAAATTCGATCAAAGACCAGTGCATCGAGAGTTGTGAAGCTTGAAAGAATATCGATAAAAGTCCGCCGGGCCTCTACCCCGCTGTCAGCATCTGCGGAATTTGCGAGCAAATTTGCCCAAAGGTCCTGCAAATCGTCATTCTCTTCCATTGTTGCGGCCTGAAGCAATGGAATGGCCAATTTTAAAGGTAAAGTGCGAGTAGGTCCTGACAGTCCTCGCTCCCTGAGAACTTGAAAGAAACGGTTTTGGAGGCGAAGTTGCCTTTCGAGACGTATGTACCGAATCTTATCCTCGACGATTCCTCCTGCCTGCTCCAAGGGCCCACCTATAATTCGCCCGAGAAAGGCGCCAAAATCACGAACAGCGTCGATACCTTCCCTGTAGCTTTCGCTATTCTCCAATATCACTAGACTCACCCATTCTTATAAAGCCTCAGCGAAAAGCAAGAAAACTCTAGGAAATGCCTATTAATTGTCAACTATAACACGTTGACGGGGGGGTGTTTGCGGCCTAACCTGAGCATAAATATCCGAGTCAATAAGACTTTATACTGCTCGGGAACCAATCTTGATGAATGGCACCCTCACTCCGGCCCAACGGTCTCGTTCAAGGAACGCTTCACTGGCGCCCAGGCAAAGAGCGGCTTCTTTGGTAGTAAGTAAATTCTGTTGCATGTTTCAGTGTCCAAAAGATGTTACTCGGCGGAGACAAAATGAGCTAAATGGTAATGCTCGAGCCGTTCGAGACCGTTACGAAAGCCTCATGCATGTCACTTACCTCATGCATTCCTACTACCTGTCCAGCGCACTTATTCCGCCCGCTTTTTGTCGGGGACGTAAATCATTGAGCAAGCGATCTGACCATCGCTTTCCTCTGAAAACAGCTGGGATGAGACTCGCGCTTCCAGACGTGCGCCGCCTCTGCGTATAAACGTGAGCTCGGCAACGACTGTGCCAACCCTCTCCCGTTCCGCCCAGGCTTTCAAGAATCGCGGATCAGTTATGTAAGCAGCTCGTCCCACTGCGTGAAAAGCAGTTCTTGCGCAGAATATTCAAACAAGCGGCAGGCGGCAGGATTCGCCGCCACCACAATGCCGTCCTTTGGACTCGTTATCAGGATTGCATCCCGGCTATTCTCGAAAAGGAAACGATACCTGGCTTCACACGACCGCAGCTCAGCTTGAGTTGTGTTGGGTTCATGAGTCTCCTGCGTCATTTAGCGAAACCCTCTAAGCTGGAAATCTGATTGATGAAACAGTTTCAAATTTTCGGGGTAATCAGCCAATTTTTCATTCCGGTAATATCAGCTCGTCTCAAACTGGTGCAACACTTCTGTTGCGGATCACAGCCATATTCAGTCAAAGTATAGTTTCAGTTCAGGACTGAGCAAATAAGAAAGATTTTTTTCGACATTCAGCACGGACGATCCACGATTGCTCCAATGCCAACCTGCATGCAGCTTAATCAGATCGTTGGCTCAGTGCCTGCTGCTCAGTGCCTACTTTTGAGTGACTGTTTAATTTCCTCTAAATCCTGCTGGATTTTTTCCACCGATGCAGTCAGATAAATAAGAGCGAGGTAGAGGTTGTACTTTTCCGGATTAATTTTTTCATCTCCAAATGCGTTGAGGTTTTCCACAAACATTCTTTTTGCGTCCGAGGCGACTGACATATCAACTCCTTTTCTTTTTGAAGAAATGGTCCAATGGCCGTTAGGCGGTCAAACTTTGTAGCTTTACCCATAGCATTTAAGCAAGCAACCTGGAACTCAATGGTGTGCTTGGAAGGCCTCCATAATCCCACCAGGCTCACTGCTCATCGGCAGCTTCTGTCAGCGGCCGGCTCTGTACGATAATGCTCAATGGACCGGTCCTGATCCCTTCATTACTAATACTTCCGCCACCGTATGAGTAATGGCCGGCTGACCTCTACCCAGAATAGTCCGGGGTCTATTTCTTGTAGGCGATAGCCGCGCTGCGTGGCCCCGCCAAATGCATAACCTCATAACGCTTGAACCCGGCTTCCCGGCACCATTCCCAAAAATCAGCTCCGGTAAAATCAAACGCGTCGCCAAACTCGATCAACATATTGAGCGACATCAAGAGCCCAAAGGCATTGGTGCGCCGCTCGTCGTCTATAAGATTCTCGATTGCGACGAACGCGCCATTTTCCGGCAGTGCTTCGTATGCCAGGCGTATAAGATGCTTCTTCTTTTCAAGATTCCAGTCGTGGAGAACATTCCCATCGTAATCACATCAGCTTTTGGAAGCGGGTCCTTGAGGAAATCTCCAGATCGTACAGTGATCTGCTCTGTCAGCCCTGCTTCTTCGATCCATTTCCTCGCTATCGGCTCCACCGCCGGCAAATCGAATGTCGTGCATCTAATGTGGGGATGTGCCTTCGCCACCAGGGTGAAAGCAACCCGGTGGCACCACCCACATCACAGAGGGTTTTATATTGGGAAAAATCGAATTTTTCTGCGAAGATCTGGAAGTTGCCCGTGAAATTCCCCTCAGTGGCGAACATGAACTGTTCAAGCCGAGATGTGTCCTCGTGAGAGAACCTCAAACATCGGCTTCTGGCTGTCCTTGATTTCGTTTTGCAGCTTCCCCGTCTTCAGCGCGGACCCAAGGTTATTCCAGAACCCGTACAGGCACT
>CAWBAF010000023.1:0-9893 GCA_963786735.1 uncultured beta proteobacterium | reverse complement strand
TCACTGAAGTGCCGGTTCAGGACCTCGGTAAGCTGTTGCGCTTCGGCCGATGAAATTTTAAAAACGCGACCATCCGCGAGCAGGATCTGGTCGTGCTCCTTATACCGCAGATGCACGGGGTCTGCGCGTATCCAATAACTACCTTCCACCCTTATTTCGACCGCCTTTGCTTCACTGTTTCCGTCGACGCTCAGGGTGATAGGCGCCACCGGCCAGTCCTGTTGCCTTGCCACGCTGAATGTGCTGCAAAGCCAGGGTTCAGTCTCCTGCGGCACATCGTTAGTATTCGTCGATTTTCCCAGGAGATTTTCCAGCGAAGGCAGTGGAAGGTCTCCATAAATTGCCGTAAACGCGGGATCCCGGGCCAAATAAAGGGGAGGGAATCAGCAAATGCAGCTTCACGGTTTACGACCCCAGTTGAATTGACTCTAAAAGAGTCATCGTAATCAACTCACTGGCAGTCAGGCCAGAAGAAAAGGCCGCTTGTGAGCGAGAACCGTAATCAGGTTTGCGCTGAGCGGCCCGCGTCCGACAGGAGCGCCAGCACAAGAAGTGTCGGTGTATGCCGGAGCGTGGATAAAAAAAATGGACTGATCGAGCAATTAACAAGCAACAAGTAGTTGTGCAATCCACAATTGAGTTAACTGCCGGCTACGGTCATATGGTCTATCAGCAGAGACCCGCATTGTTTAGACCCGCGCACAATCACGTCTTTTCCAACACCGCAAATACCGAGCAGCATGTCTTTCAGGTTGCCGGCAATGGTTATTTCTTCAACTGCATGCTGAATTTCGCCATTCCGAACCCGAAAACCCGGCGGCTCCGCGAAAGTAATCCCCGGTAACCGGGTTGACGCCCTGGCCGAGCAATTCAGTTACAAGCAACCCCTTGCCCATCTTTTTCACCAGATCCGAAAACTCCATTCGCCTGGCAGTATCCAGGATCAGATTGTGATTGCCACCCGCGTTGCCAGTAGTGGGCAGCCCGAGCTTTCGGCCGGAATAACTGCCGAGAAAATAGCCCTGCACCACGCCGCCAGCGACAATTTCGCGCTCACGTGTTGCGACTCCGTCGTCGTCGAAGGTCTCGCTCGCGAGACCTTTTTTCAGATGTGGCAGCTCGCGGAGTTGAATGTCTGGCGCAAAGACCTGGCTACCAATACTGTCGAGCAGAAAGGATGATCTCCTGTAGAGGTTTCCACCACTCACAGCGCCTACAAAATGACCGACCAGACTTGCGGCCACGGTAGCTTCAAAGAGTATGGGCACTTCGCAGGTGCCGATTTTCCGTGCGCCGAGGCGCTGTGCGCTGCGCGTTCCTGCGTGTCTCCCGATGCTATCAGCCTGCTCGAGATCGGAAGCGTCGCGCGTCGTGCTGTACCAATAGTCGCGTTGCATCGTGTCGCCCTCGCTTGCAATTACAGCACAACTGATACTGTGGCGAGAGGCAGGATAGCCAGCCATGAACCCCAGGCTATTTGCATACACGAATTGTGATTCGCTTAACGCGACACTCGCCCCCTCGGAGTTCGTAATGCGCTTGTCTACTGCAAATGCAGCTGATTCGCAATTTTTGGCAAGCTCAATCGCCTGCTCCACGGGCAATTCCCATGGAAAATACAGCTCAAGATCCGGAAATTCTTGTGCAAGCAAGTCGCGGTCTGCGAGGCCAGCGCACTTGTCTTCCGCGGTATACCCGGCGATCGACAAGGCGGCAGACACTGTCTCATGCACAGCCTGAGGAGAAAAATCCGAAGTGCTTGCGTGACCGCGTTTTTGGCCGATATAGACCGTGACCGATATTCCCTTGTCTCGATTGTACTCAATAGTCTCCACTTCGCTGCGCCGCACCGTTACATTTTGACCAAACCCATCCGTGATGGTCGTTTCGCAGGCACTCGCGCCCCCTTTTTTCGCATGATCCAGCACGTCACGCGCGAGTTGCTGGAGCACCGCGAAAGGATAGGAAAATCGCTGCGAAGAGCTGGTAATATCGGTCATGGAAGTATCACGGGCTGCGAAGGGTTATGGAAAACAGCGCTCAAGCAGGCATCAATATAGAGATTTCAGTTGATCGATATGCCGGCGTTTTGGGACGATAATTTTTAACGGCGTTATGATAGCAGGTTTTGCAGATCGAATTTACGCGGCTAGAGCCGCGAGGCCTGGTAAGGCCCAGTAGGACCCGGTAGGGCACAATGCGAGGCCTTGCAGGGCGAACTGCCGAGAAAATCTCCGAGCGATATCCAACGTTATCATGGAAAAAAAACAGGAAGACCGGTTGGAAGAGCATGTCCTGCCCAGCAAGACACGTCGAAAAAAGGAAATGCATGCTCTACAGAATCTGGGCGAACGCCTGGCCCAGCTCGATCCCAAGAGATTACCCATGTTCGATCTGCCAGACGTTCTGGTGGAAGCCATACGTGAAGCGAGGTGTATGCGGGCGCACGGTGCGCGTCGCCGTCAGATGCAGTTGATCGGTAAATTGATGCGCGACGTCGATCCGGAGCCGATACAGAAAAAACTTGATATGATCAATCGGGCAGGCGTGCAGGAAACCGCCTGGTTGCACCTGCTCGAACGCTGGCGCGATCGACTGTTGTCAGACGAAAAGGCACTTGCGGAACTTGCTGAGGCTTATCCCGCTGCTGACCTGAGGCGGGTTCAAGCGCTCACGCGTAATGCGAAGGGGGAGCGGCTTGCGAACAAGCCGCCTAAGAGTTTCCGCGAATTATTTCATGAGTTGCAGAGGATCATCCCGGAGAATTCCGGTACTAAAACTTGATCCCTGTGCCAACCAGCTGTGCTGAAATAATCTTGTATGCGAACTCTTGAGGTTCCAGGCTATCGCGCGCATGTCCCGCCACTTCTGCCTGGGGATACATAAAGAATGGCAGTTCGCCTATAGCACTGTCTTTCGCCAGCTTGACATCCCGTACATGATTGAACGCAATCCAATTCATTTCCCAGGAACCAAATAACTTATCGCGCAGTGCGCCAACCCTGGGATGGCCGATCGGCAATGCTTCATCCAGTGCTAACTGACGCACATCTGCGGGATCCACAGGCACCCAGCCCAAGCCAGCGAGATAGAACTCCGGCCGGCAGTGCTGTGCAGTTGTAATATCGCCGGCTTGTCCAAGTGTTTTATGGCTCGCGGATTCATCGACGCGGATTCCATAGTTGTCGCGTGCCGGCACGCCGGCCGCGCGTGCCAACCCAACGAAAAGTGTATTCAGGTCAACACATTTACCTCCCAGGTTGCCACTTTCAAGCATGGATTTGATGTCGCCGCGTCCGCAGCCGCGCGCGGCAGGGTCGTACGAGGAATTGTCGACCACCCAATTGTAGATTGCGTGTGCCTTCTGAAGGGGTGATTGGGCGTTGGCCTCTTTTACAATGGACAACGCGGTTTTACGGACGATGCCATCCAGGGGCATATGTTTCGTTGGCAGCACATAACGCTTTACATCCGCTGGGATGGAGCCCGCAACCGGGTCCTTATAGCTATCCAGATCGACCGAGCGATCGGTCGTCTTTACGACACTGCTCACCGTGACGCTGCGGGGGCCGCTGTGACGCCACTCAGCGTAAAACATGGGTGAGGTCGTTCCGGGAACGTTTTCAAACTTCGCCACGTCGGCGTTGCCTTTCCATACGCTGCCCTGGGTAAGCTGATAAGGAGTATCATCCGAATCAGGCAAAGGTAGCCATAAGCGCGCTTTCTTTCCCTCCTGGGGCAAATCGACCTGATAGGTCAGGCGATAGCTGTGCGGGCGCCGCGGTATGATTTGCTCACCGAATACCGATGGCGCAATGGGAAGCAGCGCTGCGCTTATTCCGGCCAGTTTGATGAACTCCCTGCGTTTCATGATCTTCTCCTGCTGATGAATTAATCTGGAAAATTGCAAGTGCGGAATCTAATACTGCGTCCTGGTTAAGTCAAGGGAGCTATTGTTTACGTTTTTAGTGAAGACAGGCGGACCTTCACGGCAAAACGGTGGGCAGGGAGTAAAACTAAAAGTGGTCAAATTCAAATCCCTCACCTCCCCTTATCGAATTATACGCAATCCATGACGCCCGTCTCTCCCGAGATACTCCCCGCTGTCGAAGTCGAAATCGGCTCCGCACCTGCTCACACTGTCATATGGCTGCATGGCCTCGGTGCGGATGGGCATGATTTCGTTCCTATTGTGAATGAGTTTGCCCCCGCTCCTGGCATTCCCCCTCTTCGTTTCCTTTTTCCGCATGCTCCAATGCGCCCCGTAAGCATCAATCGGGGCATGGTGATGCGGGCCTGGTATGACTATGACATGGTTGACCCAAGTTTAGGGCTTCACGAAAACATGTCGAGCCTGCTTGCATCCCAACGGGCAATTGAAGCACTTTTAGTTCGTGAAGGTCAGCGGGGCATTCCCCCCGAGCGCATCGTCCTGGCGGGTTTTTCCCAGGGGCCGCCCTGGCGCTCCAGGTGGGGCTGCGTTATCCCGAGAAGCTTGCCGGAATCATGGCGCTTTCCGGTTATCTGCCTGCGCCCCACACACTTGTCTCGGAAGCGAGCCGCGCAAACCTTGCAACATCAATTTTCATGGCGCACGGCCTTGCCGACAATGTCGTGCCTTTGATATTGGCGGCGTCATCGAAGCGGCAGCTAGTCGAATCCGGCTATGCTGTCGAATGGCACGAATACCGGATGGCGCACAGCGTCTGCGGCGAGGAACTGGCCCACATCGGTGAATGGCTCGGAAAGGTCTTGCTATAGCGAGCCTGGGACTTGTTTCCAAAGGAGTGGGAAGGTCAATCCGCTCACGGCTCTAACCACTCCGAACTTCCGATTCGGAGTGCCTGAAGTGCAGCGCGCTTCGCCTATATCTCCACAACCGTTTGGATAAGGGAACGTTCTGATTCCTAAATTTTAAACACCTCCTGACAGTTCCTTCACAGGCACTGCATTACCCTGCTTGTAATAGGGAAATAATGTGCTATATTTCCCTTTTATGAACATGGAAATATTTACATCAGCGATAACAGGAGCAGGAGGAAAAAAATGAATGCAACCGCCACGCCGATTCAGCATCTTGAGAAAGCCGCGCCGCCGGAGCAATCCCAAGACGTGACGCCAGGCAGCGAGCAACCCTGTGCGGGACGTTTTACTGCGCAACGAATAGCGCATGTCGATGATGATCCCGACATCCGCGATACCGTGAAACGTATATTGAATGCAAATGGGTATGCGGTGGAGAGCTACCAGACGATGAATGATTTCATGGTTTCGCTACTGCACTCTTCAAGCCCACCTGACCTTGCGATCCTAGACGTTATGGTGGAAACAATGGATATAGGGCTTGAGGCTTACGTGGACATCAGGAAACGTTTTCCTCAACTCCACATGATTTTCATGACCTCGCTGGGTCAAGAGATTCGTCCTTATTTCACTAATTTATCCGATGAATGGATTTTGATCGTGGAAAAACCAGTGGAGCCCGTCAGTCTCTTGTCGA
Source organism: uncultured beta proteobacterium (assembly GCA_963786735.1). Classification (GTDB taxonomy): domain Bacteria; phylum Pseudomonadota; class Gammaproteobacteria; order Burkholderiales; family Nitrosomonadaceae; genus Nitrosospira. The sequence continues at coordinate 4,393 of CAWBAF010000023.1, read as the reverse complement.
TTATCCGAAGCCGCCTTGACAGTACCGAGCCGGAGGCAAGGCTGGCTGCTTCGGCGTAGGAACAAATAATCCGCCATGGCTGCCGCGGAATTTTCGTGGGACGCGTCAGGGAAACCCCTTGGGTTTCCCGGCATGCTGTTGGGTGGTTCAAAGCTCAGCGATCAGGTGCTGATTGGCAATGCGCGCTGGTTTATCGTTTTTCGATGGGCAGTAATCGCTGCTCTTCTTCTGTTTCAGATCTTTGCGCTCATCGCGTCGGATGCTCTCACACAGATGGGCATCACGCACCAGCAAGGCTGGCCGGTTGCCGTGACGGCTCTCTTGTGCCTCACGAATATACTTTGTATCTATGCTTTGGATTTTCGCAAGCAGACACGGTATAACTCGCCTTCTATAAACATCTGGGCTCAAATTATTGTCGATCTTCTGTGCTTGTCGATCGTCGTGCATTTCGTCGGCAGCATAGCCACCCCGGCACCATTTTTTTATGTGCTGCACATCGCCCTGTCGTGCATTTTTTTCTCAACCATTGAGAGCCTCATCGTAACAGCGTTGGTGTGCGTCCTGTATGGCATCGTGCTGCTCATTGAGAATCCCCTGCTTTTTTTTGCACCTCAGTCGGTATTGATAGAACCTGGCACATCCACTGTGCACCCGCTCAAAATCGATACCGTTCTCTGGATGCTCACTCTTGATATATTGTTTGTTACTGTCTGGTATGTGGTTTCGCGTCTGCGGTTGTGGTGCGCACCAACGAGCGGCATCTTCTCGATGCGTACGACCAGATCAGGCGCACGCAGATTGAGAAAGACCGGTATGCCGTGCTTATGACACATCAGCTCAAGGCTCCGCTGGATGCCATCCGCAGCAAGATCAACTTGATAAAAGGTAATTATTGCGGAGAAGCGTCGCCCGAAATCAGGGATGTGCTTCAAAAAATCGATACTCGGGCCTCGGGAATGGCGGGCTTGATTCTGGATGTACTGAAACTGGAGCGCTTGAAAGCCGCGGCGCGGGATAGCGCTAACCTGGAGCAGGTGAATATCGAACCGATCATTCGCAAGCGCATTACAAATTGCAACCGATCGCGAGCTCACGGCGCATTACCATCAGCGCTTCAATGGGGATTTTGTCGTTCAAGGCATCCCCAGCCAGTTTGAAATACTGTTCGAGAATCTCATCTCGAATGCAATTGCATATTCATATGACGGTACCTCCGTGGAAATTTCATCCGTCTTCGAGAGGCAAAGCTCATCCGCAACTGTACTGGTGGCTGACCATGGATCGGATCGGAGATAAAGACTTGCCCCACATTTTTGATGAGTATTTTTATACCCTCGAGCCGCGCTGCACAATAGAACGTCCAGCGGAATAGGGTTATCGATTGTTAAAACGGTGGCGGAAAATAACAAGCTGAATATCAAGGTTTCCAGCGAACAAAATGTAGGGACTACCTTTTCCGTTGTCTTTCCGGGCGCCAAAAACGCGCCTGTTCCGGGAAAGCTCGTGCAGCAAGCTGCCGCTCTGCTGCCGAGTTCGGTGGGTCGGGCTGAATCCCACGCATAATAACCGATGCCCAAGCTCGGCAACAGCGCTATTGATCTGGCGGAAAACTGCCGGGAAATTTTTTTCTCGTTATTTTAAGCTGCCCCCTCTGGGTTTTGCTATCGAGGCGCCGTCTCTGCGAACTGCTTGACGGCCTGGTCGGTCTCCTTTCTCGAGGTAGTTCAGCTACGCTGTCGACGAGTTCATGCAAGCGCCTGAGCGCTTCCGCCCGATTTTTTTCCTGACTGCGGAACTGTTGAGCCTTAATGACAATAACGCCTTCGCTGGTGATCCGATGGTCGTGCAGTTTTAACAGGCGCTGCCGGTAAATATCGGGCAGCGAAGACGCCTGGATATCGAAGCGCAGATGGACTGCGCTGGAAACCTTGTTGACGTTCTGCCCTCCAGCGCCTTGGGCACGGATGGCCTTTATCTCGATCTCTTCCTCGGCAATCGCAATTTTGACAGGCTTGCCGCTGCCTGTTCGCAGTCCCGGAACATCGGTCACTCCTGCGAACCCTGTCGGTGGGGGGCGAACAATCTCGGTGCAAATCCAAAGTCCCTTGTTGCCTCGACGTGAGGGAAACACAAATCCACGTTCATCCTGGTGGCCATTTCAGGAGTCAGGTTGTAATTGGCGGAAGTAAACCTCAAGGCACGAATACTCCAGTAATATACCCAAGCAGGCACCGTAACAAGTCGTACCGGCCTGCCGAGCGAATGGAAAATCTTCTCAACCATTTTGCGATAACTCAACGTTTCACCACCGCTCAAGTTGTAAGCACGGTTGAATGTGATCGGCTGATCAAGCGCCAGGATACACGCTTCGGCCAGGTCATCCGCATGGACTGGTTGGCGCAGGCCTCCGGCTTGACCCAGAGCGGAAAGAAACCGTAGCGTTCGATAAAGCGGGCGATCTGTGTAATATTCTTATCCCGCGCGCAATCGTAAACCAGGGTCGGGCGGAATATGGTCCAGTTGATGCCAAAGGCGCCGCATGTTTCACCGATAGCCTCTTCAACCGAGGTAAGGCGGGCCGCCAGCTCCCGTTCGCCCACATCGGTTGAATTTGCCTTGCTGAATACGCTGGTTGAGCCGAACCCTATCACCCGTTTGACCCCCAGCGACTTTATCACCGGGAGCAGGGGCGGCAACAGCCAGAGCGGCGCAACGTGGATAAGCGTTGTCGCTTCCACCGCGGGAAACTGCTCTGGATAGCTTGCGTCAGCCTGATGCCATGACAGGTTACCCTTCGAGGAGGAATTTTCACCACCCTTGCGGCTGATTGCATGCACCTCCCAGCCGGTTCCCTGCAGGCGCGGCAGCAGGAAGCGCCCGATTATGCTGGTCGCGCCAGTGACAATGATTCGTCTGGAAGAAGAGGCATTTGACATACACTCATTCGCGAGGTGGCCGGAAGCCCGTGAAGCCGTCATGGGAGCAGCATGGACCGACTAGCGCGGGTAACGGTTGCGACGGTTGGTTGCCCCCTATCCTCGTCCAAGTCTGAGCGCATGCCCAACACGACGGACGGTATGATACGACGCAACCGCACTAAAACGCAGCCACACCCCCAAGGTGACCAGCCACATCACAGCGCCCGGGTACTGGCTCCGAAAAAACTTGCGGTAGAACCGCATCATGCCTTTGTGTTTGTGCCATTCCACAAACACCGGCCGGGACCGGCTGCATGTCCCTTTGTGATGGACAACCGGGGCATCCGGTATGAAAAGGATTTTCCACCCCCTTTGCCGGAAACGCATGCACCAGTCCAGATCTTCGCAGTGCAGAAAATAACCTTCATCCCAGAGCCCAACATTTTCGATTGCTTCGCGACGTACCAGCATGAGTGCGCCGGAAATAGCCTCCACCTCCAGAGGATCTTTTGGAAGAGGTTGCTTGTGGAGGTGAAAATCAAAAAAAAGCCGGGGCCAATAGCCAGCCAGCCTGTACAGTCCAAACGCCCGGACAAATGAGCGCCACGGTGTCGGCACGGCCCGCCGCCCCCCCGCCTGTTCAGTGCCATCAGCATTGATCAATAGTCCTCCCACCATGCCGGCATGGGGGTTCATCTGCAGCACTTGAATCATGCGGTTTAGTGAATCTGCCCCGAGGATACAGTCCGGATTCAGGAACAAGACATAAGGTTGCGTGGCTTGCTTGGCGCCGATATTACAGGCTGCGGCAAAACCGAGATTTGAATTATTGCGGATGATGCGAAGCTTGGGTTCCTCGGGAAAATTCTGAGCGCAAAGCTCGAGGCTGGAGTCAGAAGATGCGTTGTCCACTACCAGTACTTCACGTACTTCGGGCAACGCTGAGTGAACCGACCCTGCCAGAAGTTCGCCGGCGTTGAAGTTGACGATTATGATCGATACATTTAATCGATTGGTGCCAGCAGTTTTCATTAAAGCATGGGTCAGAAATCCTAGAAAAACTTCGATCGCCCCAAATCAATTCCAATCGTTCTACAAAGCGTGCGTATTGTATGTATTTTGGCCAGATCGGAGCGAATCGATTAATTACATCAAGATCCACAAACAGCACTGTGGCTGCGAATGAAAGAGTTGGCGGTTCGCCAGCACGGGCTGAAAAAGGAATCCGGCATAGAAAATACAGCTGGCAACCCAACTCTGGAGTTGGCTACAAAAGCTCCGCAGATAAGGTACTTGCATTCGAGCATTGCCTTGTCCAGGCTCAGTTCGGTCACATCTTCCTCGACCGTTCGCTCTTTTCCTGGAGTTGCATGGGCGTCTTGCCTGATTGGTGTTCAGATCAGCGTACTATTTTTTTCAACGATGAGACGTTTGCTCCGTAACGCAAATGCGGCGTACCAGCTCGGCCGAGT
>CAWBAF010000022.1:0-327624 GCA_963786735.1 uncultured beta proteobacterium | reverse complement strand
TTATGATAGCAGGTTTTGCAGATCGAATTTACGCGGCTGGAAGAGCCGTAAGGCCCAGTAAGGCCCAGTAAGGCCCAGTAAGGCCCAATGCGAGACCTTGCAGGGCGAACTACTGAGAAAGGTTCCGAGCGATATCCAACATTACCATGGAAAAAAAACAGGAAGACCGATTGGAAGAGCATGTCCTGCTCAGCAAGACACGTCGAAAAAAAGGAAATGCATGCTCTACAGAATCTGGGCGAACGCCTGGTCCAGCTCGATCCCAAGAGATTACCCATGTTCGATCTGCCAGACGTCCTGGTGGAAGCCATACGTGAAGCGAGGTGTATGCGGGCGCACGGTGCGCGTCGCCGTCAGATGCAGTTGATCGGTAAATTGATGCGCGACGTCGATCCGGAGCCGATACAGAAAAAACTTGATATGATCAATCGGGCAGGCGTACAGGAAACCGCTTGGTTGCACCTGCTCGAACGCTGGCGTGATCGACTGTTGTCGGACGAAAAGGCACTTGCGGAACTTGCTGAGGCTTATCCCGCTGCTGACCTGAGGCGGGTTCAAGCGCTCGCGCGTACTGCGAAGGGGGAGCGGCTTGCGAACAAGCCGCCTAAGGGTTTCCGCGAATTATTTCATGAATTGCAGAAGATCATTTCGGAGAATTCCGGTACTGAACACCAGATCCCTGTGCCAACCAACTGTCCTGAAATAATCTTGTATGCGAACTCTTGAGGTTCCAGACTATCGCGCGCATGTCCCGCCACTTCTGCCTGAGGATACATAAAGAATGGCAGTTCGCCTATAACACTGTCTTTCGCCAGCTTGACATCCCGTACATGATTGAACGCAATCCAATTCATTTCCCAGGAACCGAATAACTTATCGCGCAGTGCGACAACCCTGGGATGGCCGATCGGCAATGCTTCATCCAGTGCTAACTGACGCACATCTGCGGATTCACCAGGCACCCAGCCCAAGCCAGCGAGATAGAACTCCGGCCGGCAGTGCTGTGCAGTTGTAATATCGCCGGCTTGTCCAAGTGTTTTATGGCTCGCGGATTCATCGACGCGGATTCCATAGTTGTCGCGTGCCGGCACGCCGGCCGCGCGTGCCAACCCAACGAAAAGTGTATTCAGGTCAACACATTTACCCCCCAGATTGCCACTTTCAAGCATGGATTTGATGTCGCCGCGTCCGCAGCCGCGCGCGGCAGGGTCGTACGAGGAATTGTCGACTACCCAATTGTATATTGCGTGTGCCTTCTGAAGGGGCGATTGGGCGTTGGCGTCTTTTACAATGGACAACGCGGTTTTACCGACGATGCCATCCAGGGGCATATGTTTCGTCGGCAGCACATAACGCTTTACATCCGCTGGGATGGGGCCCGCAACCGGCTCCTTATAGCTATCCAGATCGACCGAGCGATCGGTCGTCTTTACAACGCTGCTCACCGTGACGCTACGGGGACCGCTGTGACGCCACTCAGCGTAAAACATGGGCGAGGTCGTTCCGGGAACGTTTTCAAATTTCGCCACGTCGGCGTTGCCTTTCCATACGCTGCCCTGGGTAAGCTGATAAGGAGTATCATCCGAATCAGGTAAAGGTAGCCATAAGCGGGCTTTCTTTCCCTCCTGGGGCAAATCGACCTGATAGGTCAGGCGATAGCTGTGCGGGCGCCGCGGTATGATCTGCTCACTGAATACCGATGGCGCAACGGGAAGCAGCGCTGCGCTTATTCCGGCCAGTTTGATGAACTCCCTGCGTTTCATGATCTTCTCCTGCTGATGAATTAATCTGGAAAATTGCAAGTGCGGAATCTAATACTGCGTCCTGGTTAAGTCAAGGGAGCTATTGTTTACGTTTTTAGTGAAGACAGGCGGACCTTCACGGCAAAACGGTGGGCAGGGAGTAAAACTAAAAGTGGTCAAATTCAAATCCCTCACCTCCCCTTATCGAATTTTACGCAATCCATGACGCCCGTCTCTCCCGAGATACTCCCCGCTGTCGAAGTCGAAACCGGCTCCGCACCTGCTCACACTGTCATATGGCTGCATGGCCTCGGTGCGGATGGACATGATTTCGTTCCCATCGTGAATGAGTTTGCCCCCGCTCCTGGCATTCCCCCTGTTCGTTTCCTTTTCCCTCATGCTCCAATGCGCCCCGTAAGCATCAATCGGGGCATGGTGATGCGGGCCTGGTATGACTATGACATGGTTGACCCAAGTTTAGGGCTTCACGAAAACATGTCGAGCCTGCTTGCATCCCAACGGGCAATTGAAGCACTTGTAGTTCGTGAAGGTCAGCGGGGCATTCCCCCCGAGCGCATCGTCCTGGCGGGTTTTTCCCAAGGGGCCGCATTGGCGCTCCAGGTGGGGCTGCGTTATCCCGAGAAACTTGCCGGAATCATGGCGCTTTCCGGTTATCTGCCTGCGCCCCACACGCTTGTCTCGGAAGCGAGCCGCGCAAACCTTTCAACATCAATTTTCATGGCGCATGGCCTTGCCGACAATGTCGTGCCTTTGATATTGGCGGCGTCATCGAAGCGGCAGTTAGTCGAATCCGGCTATGCTGTCGAATGGCACGAATACCGGATGGCGCACAGCGTCTGCGGCGAGGAACTGGCCCACATCGGTGAATGGCTCGGAAAGGTCTTGCTATAGCGAGCCTGGGACGGGTTTCCAAAGGAGTGGGAAGGTCAATCCGCTCACGGCTCTAACCACTCCGAACTTCGCGATTCGGAGTGCCTGAAGTGCAGCGCGCTTCGCCTATATCTCCACAACCGTTTGGATAAGGGAACGTTCTGATTCCTAAATTTTAAACACCTCCTGACAGTTCCTTCACAGCCACTGCATTACCCTGCTTGTAATAGGGAAATAATGTGCTATATTTCCCTTTTATGAACATGGAAATATTTACATCAGCGATAACAGGAGCAGGAGGAAAAAAATGAATGCAACCGCGACGCCGATTCAGCATCTTGAGAAAGCCGCACCGCCGGAACAATCCCAAGACGTGACGCCAGGCAGCGAGCGACCCAGTGCGGGACGTTTTACTGCGCAACGAATAGCGCATGTCGATGATGATCCCGACATCCGCGATACCGTGAAACGTATATTGACTGCAAATGGGTATGCGGTAGAGAGCTACCAGACGATGAATGATTTCATGGTTTCGCTACTGCACTCTTCAAGCCCACCTGACCTTGCGATCCTCGACGTTATGGTGGAAACAATGGATATAGGGCTTGAGGCTTACGTGGACATCAGGAAACGTTTTCCTCAACTCCACATGATTTTCATGACCTCGCTGGGTCAAGAGATTCGTCCTTATTTCACTAATTTATCCGATGAATGGATTTTGATCGTGGAAAAACCAGTCGAGCCCGTCAGTCTCTTGTCGATTATCCGAAGCCGCCTTGACAGTACCGAGCCGGAGGCAAGGTTGGCTGCTTCGGCGTAGGAACAAATAATCTGCCATGGCTGCCGCGGAATTTTCGTGGGACGCGTCAGGGAAACCCCTTGGGTTTCCCGGCATGCTGTTGGGTGGTTCAAAGCTCAGCGATCAGGTGCTGATTGGCAATGCGCGCTGGTTTATCGTTTTTCGATGGGCAGTAATCGCTGCTCTTCTTCTGTTTCAGATCTTTGCGCTCATCGCGTCGGATGCTCTCACACAGATGGGCATCACGCACCAGCAAGGCTGGCCGGTTGCCGTGACGGCTCTCTTGTGCCTCACGAATATACTTTGTATCTATGCTTTGGATTTTCGCAAGCAGACACGGTATAACTCGCCTTCTATAAACATCTGGGCTCAAATTATTGTCGATCTTCTGTGTTTGTCGATTGTCGTGCATTTCGTCGGCAGCATAGCGACCCCGGCACCATTTTTTTATGTGCTGCACATCGCCCTGTCGTGCATTTTTTTCTCAACCATTGAGAGCCTCATCGTAACAGCGTTGGTGTGCGTCCTGTATGGCATCGTGCTGCTCATTGAGAATCCCCTGCTTTTTTTTGCACCTCAGTCGGTATTGATAGAACCTGGCACATCCACTGTGCACCCGCTCAAAATCGATACCGTTCTCTGGATGCTCACTCTTGATATATTGTTTGTTACTGTCTGGTATGTGGTTTCGCGTCTAGCGGTTGTGGTGCGCACCAACGAGCGGCATCTTCTCGATGCGTACGACCAGATCAGGCGCACGCAGATTGAGAAAGACCGGTATGCCGTGCTTATGACACATCAGCTCAAGGCTCCGCTAGATGCCATCCGCAGCAAGATCAACTTGATAAAAGGTAATTATTGCGGAGAAGCGTCGCCCGAAATCAGGGATGTGCTTCAAAAAATCGATACTCGGGCCTCGGGAATGGCGGGCTTGATTCTGGATGTACTGAAACTGGAGCGCTTGAAAGCCGCGGCGCGGGATAGCGCTAACCTGGAGCAGGTGAATATCGAACCGATCATTCGCAAGTGCATTGACAAATTGCAACCGATCGCGAGCTCACGGCGCATTACCATCAGTGCTTCAATCGGGGATTTTGTCGTTCAAGGCATCCCCAGTCAGTTTGAAATACTGTTCGAGAATCTCATCTCGAATGCGATTGCCTATTCATATGACGGTACCTCGGTGGAAATTTCATCTGTCTTCGACAGGTACAGCTCATCCGCAACTGTACTGGTGGCTGACCACGGGATCGGGATCGGAGATAAAGACCTGCCCCACATTTTTGATGAGTATTTTTATACCCCTCAAGCCGCGCTGCACAATAGAACGTCCAGCGGAATAGGGTTATCGATTGTTAAAACGGTGGCGGAAAATAACAAGCTGAATATCAAGGTTTCCAGCGAACAAAATGTAGGGACCACCTTTTCCGTTGTCTTTCCGGGCGCCAAAAACGCGCCTGTTCCGGGAAAGCTCGTGCAGCAAGCTGCCGCTCTGCTGCCGAGTTCGGTGGGTCGGGCTGAATCCCACGCATAATAACGGAGTACCCAAGCTCGGCAACAGCGCTATTAATCTGGCGGAAAACTGCCGGGAAATTTTTTTCTCGTTATTTTAAGCTGCCCCCTCTGTGTTTTGCTATCGAGGCGCCGTCCCTGCGAACTGTTTGACGGCCTGGTCGGCCTCCTTTCTCGCGGCAGTTCAGCTACGCTGTCGACGAGCTCATGCAAGCGCCTGAGCGCTTCCGCCCGATTTTTTTCATGACTGCGGAACTGTTGAGCCTTAATGACAATAACGCCTTCGCTGGTGATCCGATGGTCGTGCAGTTTTAACAGGCGCTGTTGGTAAATATCGGGCAGCGAAGACGCCTGGATATCGAAGCGCAGATGGACTGCGCTGGAAACCTTGTTGACGTTCTGCCCTCCAGCGCCTTGGGCACGGATGGCCTTTATCTCGATCTCTTCCTCGGCAATCGCAATTTTGACAGGCTTGCCGCTGCCTGTTCGCAGTCCCGGAACATCGGTCACTTCTGCGAACCCTGCCGGTGGGGGGTGAACAATCTCGGTGCAAATCCAAAGTCCCTTGTTGCCTCGAGGTGAGGGAAACACAAATCCACGTTCATCCTGGTGGCCATTTCAGGAGTCAGGTTGTAATTGGCGGAAGTAAACCTCAAGGCACGAATACTCCAGTAATATACCCAAGCAGGCACCGTAACAAGTCGTACCGGCCTGCCGAGCGAATGGAAAATCTTCTCAACCATTTTGCGATAACTCAACGTTTCACCGCCGCTCAAGTTATAAGCACGGTTGAATGTGATTGGGTGATCTAGCGCCAGGATACACGCTTCGGCCAGGTCATCCGCATGGACTGGTTGGCGCAGGCCTCCGGCTTGACCCAGGAGCGGAAAGAAACCGAAGCGTTCGATAAAGCGGGCGATCTGTGTAACATTCTTATCCCGCGCGCAATCGTAAACCAGGGTCGGTCGGAATATGGTCCAGTTGATGCCAAAGGCGCCGCATGTTTCACCGATAGCCTCTTCAACCGAGGTAAGGCGGGCGGCCAGCTCCCGTTCGCCCACATCGGTTGAATTTGCCTTGCTGAATACGCTGGTTGAGCCGAACCCTATCACCCGTTTGACCCCCAGCGACTTTATCACCGGGAGCAGGGGCGGCAACAGCCAGAGCGGCGCAACGTGGATAAGCGTTGTCGCTTCCACCGCGGGAAACTGCTCTGGATAGCTTGCGTCAGCCTGATGCCATGACAGGTTACCCGTCGAGGAGGAATTTTCACCACCCTTGCGGCTGATTGCATGCACCTCCCAGCCGGTTTCCTGCAGGCGCGGCAGCAGGAAGCGCCCGATTATGCTGGTCGCGCCAGTGACAATGATTCGTCTGGAAGAAGAAGCATTTGACATACACTCATTCGCGCGGTGGCCGGAAGCCCGTGCAGTCGTCATGGGAGCAGCATGGACCGGCTAGCGCGGGTAACGGTTGCGGTAACGGTTGCCCCCTATCCTCGTCCCAGTCTGAGCGCATGCCCAACACGACGGACGGTATGATACGACGCAACCGCACTAAAACGCAGCCACACCCCCAAGGTGACCAGCCACATCACAACGCCCGGGTACTGGCTCCGAAAAAACTTGCGGTAGAACCGCATCATGCCTTTGTGTTTGTGCCATTCCACAAACACCGGCCGGGACCGGCTGCATGTCCCTTTGTGATGGACAACCGGGGCATCCGGTATGAAAAGGATTTTCCACCCTCTTTGCCGGAAACGCATGCACCAGTCCAGATCTTCGCAGTGCAGAAAATAACCTTCATCCCAGAGCCCAACATTTTCGATTGCTTCGCGACGTACCAGCATGAGTGCGCCGGAAATAGCCTCCACCTCAAGAGGATCTTTTGGAAGAGGTTGTTTGTGGAGGTGAAAATCAAAAAAAAGCAGGGGCCAATAGCCCGCCAGCCTGTACAGTCCAAACGCCCGGACAAATGAGCGCCACGGTGTCGGCGCGGCGCGCCGGCCACCCGCCTGTTCAGTGCCATCAGCATTGATTAATAGTCCTCCCACCATGCCGGCATGGAGGTTCATCCGCAGCACTTGAATCATGCGGTTTAATGAATCTGCCCCGAGGATACAGTCCGGATTCAGGAACAAACATAAGGTTGTGTGGATTGCTTGGCGCCGATATTACAGGCGGCGGCAAAACCGAGATTTGAATTATTGCGGATGATGCGAAGCTTGGGTTCCTCGGGAAAATTCTGAGCGCAAAGTTCGAGGCTGGAGTCAGAAGATGCGTTATCTACTACGAGCACTTCGCTCACATGAGATAGTGCGGACTGTATCGACTCCGACAGATGCCAGCCGGCATTGTAATTGACAATTACAGTCGAGACTTTTAACTGATCGGTGCAGGTGTTTTTCATTAAAGCTCAGGCGAAAGATGCTGCACCAAAGTTTTATGGCGGCTTAAATGGCAAAGATACCCGCCCGATCAAAACGGCTCTTCCATGAATTATTTTCGCAAAATTTAACCGTGATTTAACCGTAGTCTCTGCAGGCGTGGAATTTTTTAGAGTCAGGCTGACTGTTTTTACTATATCCGAGTTCTGCTATATGAGGTAGGCACCGTCACCTTCGCCCCTAAACGCCATCTCCCCAAAAGCTGAGCTTATTACGGGTAATCCCAAAGCCCGATATCTGTTTCAGCGTAAATCTAGGGCAATATCGCTTTCCGGTTCTGTCTAAACCTGGGTACTCATAGATTTACTGCTTCGTCAACTGGGGCGGACTGTTTTCCTCGAGAACAGCCGTTTATCCAGCGTGCGCCATCATCCATAACTACCACATGACGACCGGTCTGAATCTTGCGCCGCTTACGCCACATTTCAGGAAGACCTTTCACCGCATCCCGCTTTGCTCGCCAGATCACTTTTCTCTGCCCACGTGCAGAGAAATATGCAACAGATACAAGATTCAAAAGGACGTGGATGGGGAGTAGCATCCAAAACAGAGACGCACAAGGCATATTATTTACAAACGTCCAAGACAATATTTTCGGTGTCCATGGTATACCGAAAAATCACTGTTCTGCCCGCCAGAACTCATCGAGCCGACGTGATGCACTATCGCATCCGGGACATATCGGCAAGTGTGACCCTCAAGCCTCAGGCGAAATCCGAGATCGATGTCTTCGACGTAACAAAAAAAGTCTTCGTCCGCAAATCCGCCGGCTCCTGTTAAAACATCTCTACGATAAAGCGCTTGGCGAGGCACGGCAGAGAATATCTTCGCAGGGAAGTTCGTCCATTACGTTTTGAGAACGCTTATGCCCATCCCGCCAGACTAACCCCGAAAGATGGTACACATCTCGCGTTACCATCCAATATGGTGGGAAGTCCATGCACTACCTGTCTTGAGCCAAAGAATCCCGCATCAGGATGAAATGGGCAGCCGCGACAAGGCACTTTAGCCAATTTATGTCGGGAAGGCGTCCGGATTGAGCAAGGCTACCAGCTCCGTATCACATTCTCTTAAAGCCCTGTTGTTTGCTGCAGCGAAGCCCAGGTTAGCCCCGAGCATTCTGACTGTCACCCCGGCACTCCGCTGCCCGATGAGCAGAATCATCAGTACTACCATTATCCATGACAAGGATGCGAGCTGGTTGTAGCGATGTTGTGTTAGACGCGTTAGGCACTCATCCAGGAAAGTGCCGCCGTTCCAATTCACTATTATGACGGTAACAGATGTCAAATAAGCCCCGCTGAGCAGCTTGTCTTTATGCAGATGTGTCACAAACCTTTATTCCGCGTTACCGTCGGAATAATGATCAGGTGCTTCATAAAGTCCTCACCTGCCGAGTCCTTCTGCTTCAGATCTGCTTGCGGAAACAAGAATTATCCGATTATTCCGTTATGGGCGGATGTACAGCAGAAAGCGGTTGGCTCAACATATTTTTCTTATGTAATTCGAGATAAACGGCTTCGTAATTCTTGAGTAAAGCCGCAGGATCGAACTTGGCCGCTGCGGCAGGCACACGCTCCAAATGCTCCCGATATAAATCCTTATTTTCGATGTACGTAACAATTAGTTCAGCGACTTTCCGTATGGGTACTTTCCAATCTTCGAGGTCAAATACTGATCCGGCAGGTCCGTTTCTAGTAGAAATCATATTTTTTACTTCCCCAATATTTGCCGCCAGTGCCGGGCGATTGGAGTAAAAACAGTCGATCAAAACAAGGGGAAAACTTTCGCCTCGGAAACGCGAAGGAAGAAAGCCTAAATCAGAGGTTGCAAAATAATCACAGGTATTGTGCCTGAATCCTAGCAAATGAACGTATTCCTCATTTACGACGCGCTTTAACCTTTCGTACTCAGGACCATTGCCGATTAGAAGTAAATGGATGTCTTTCTGACTGATTTCTCTCGCCAATTTCACCGCTTCGATAGCCTCTTGCCACCCCTTTTGCGGAATGGCCCTGCTGACCAGGCAAAGCAGGAAGGCGGTTGCAGGAACATTTATCTCAGCGCGAGGAACGGGCGATATTGGGACGGGGTTCGATGCATTGCCGATCTTGACGAAACGTGTCATATCAAAAGAATTGGAAGCAAAAGGCACCAGGTTCTTGTCAGCAATATAAACAAATTTCCCCACCCTTTTTTCCAGCAGAGGAAGAACCTGTACTAGCTCTGCAGATGGAATTGCTTCGTACATTCCATGTGTGGTGACTATCAGTTGAGCGTTTGGATTATGCTCAAGAAAATTGCACATATTTACGTCAACCCATCCATGGTGCGAATGCACAAGCTCGATCCCCATGTCATCAATTACAGCGCTTAGTTTTTCAAGAGTATCCAATTCCAGCAAGGGTACGTCTCGCCTCAACATTCGTCTTACGCCCTGTTCGGTAGGCTCTTCATGACAATTGAAAAACGTGACGCCATAGCCAGCTGTCTTGAACATATTGGCCAGATTGATGGGAAACGTCTCCCCCCCTCCTGCTATCAATGAATAAGAGACCATTAACAAGTTTGGTTTCCGCTGCGAGGAGAGATGATGAATTCGCTCGTAGTTGTAGCATTTTCTAAATGATTCATCCGAGTAATCTGTGCGGAACAAGCGCCAATGTGACTTTAGGAGTTGCTGAAGGGGTTCAAGCGCGTCATCCTTAACCTTATATAAACTGATTACCTCTCCTGCCACTTGTTCGTGTTCTTGGTAATAGACATCCTGGCTGTATGTGCGCAGTGAAGTGTTCGTTTGGTGGAGCCGATAGAAATTGGTGGCTTCGGGAGTGTATGCTACCAACCCCCCTCGTACAATATGCAGATAGAATATCCAGTCTCCACATATTCTCATCTGCCTCCATTTTTCACTACCGAGTAATGGCAGTTTTCCCGGGTGACGGAATATCGCACTACTGACATTCGGTATGATGTTTTTGAAAGCCCATGCCTTGTTTACCAGGTGATGCGCGGACATAACAAATGAATCCCGCCACAGGTCGGGTCCACTTCCGCCAGATATTCCTCCAGGCTCCAGACCGGCTCATCAGACTCTCTCTCAACAAGAGTGCTTCGACAATAAGCAAGCATTACCGCGTCATTAACGAAATATTTGGTGAGATCTGCGACAAGATTCTCGGAGCAATAATCGTCGCTTTCGGCTATCCATACCAAATCTCCACTTGCGAGCTCAAGCCCGCACTTCCACTGATTAAACACGGCCCCAGAATTTATTTCATTAAACTGGCATTGGGTTATCTTTGGGTAGCGCTGGCGATATTCCTCGAGAATAAGTTGGCTCTCATCCGTGGAAGCGTCATCCAGAAGAATGATCTCAAAATTCGAATATGTCTGCTGGTAAATTGACTCTAGCCGCTGCCGAAGAAAGCGGGCGTGATTATAGCTGGGTACTATTACAGATACTTTAGGATAAAAATCGGCGGAAACAGATTTCGTAGACCAATAGAGACTTTCAGAAGAAAAAATAAAAGAGGAACGATCTCGGTTTAAATAGTGTTTTCTCAAGTACAGCTTCAGCTTGACGAAAAGCAGGTCATGTAATTTTGGAGATAGAGGATATATCGCCTTACTGGAAATATTCTTGGCTGAAGCATAGCAGCGTCGAATTGCAGGGTTGGAGGCATATTGCTTCACCAAATAGCTTGCCGCAAGTCTGACGACCGGTGTGGCTGTATGTCTAACTCGTTTTACGTGACGCTTCATGGTTCATAGTGGCCCAAGAAATAATTAAATGTGCGAAATTTCTGGCGGCGAAATAATCTTGCGCATACAGTTGTGTCTAAGTATCACTTGGTTCGAAAAAAAAAGTGAGTCAACCATTTTCTACCCTCTCTCAGCGGAAACGTAGCCCTCCATGAATTACTAGAGATGATTTGAGCAATTTGTATATCACGCTCAGCAATTTGTATATCACGCTCGGCTATAGCCTGATTGAGGCTTGCAATTTGCACGTCTCGTTCAGCTACCGCACCCATCCATCCTTTCACCAGATCCGTTTCGTTAATGGGTTGTTCAAGAATCCCGCTACCTAAAACAGGAAGCTCCGCATCCGAGGCAACGGCGATTAAATAAACCGGGTAAGGGACTCCAGCAATAGCCGATAATGCATTGCTCGAGAGCTCATAGCTTTGACCGTGCTAAAACCATTCTCGAGAAAAATTGCAGAACCACAAACGACACGCTGCCCATAGATGCTGTGGTTCTTAAAATATAAGTCGAGAAGCTTTCTAAATTCATCACATATAAGCTCTTGGATGTGATAGGGGTTGCTATAACCCGGTTTGTCCGAATACTCCAGTTTGTCTGGGATGGAAATGATCATCACCCCGCAGAATCGCAGGACTCTTTTTATTTCTCGCATCATGGCCTCATGTTCATCATGATGCTCGATGGTCCGAAACTCACGACCACATCGACGCTGGCATCGCCAAGGGGAATTGCCGAACACGATCCCAGGCAAATTCGAGATTTTCGGCTCGATACTTCGCCTGTGCGTGTGATACCGCCTCTTGAGAGATATCGACACCAGTGACTCTGTGCGCGGACTCGGCAAGCATAGCACTGCCGTAACCTTCACCGCTGGCAATATCCAGCACTGTTTTCCCGACCACCGCCTGCTTGGCCAAAAGGTAGCGATGAAGATGCTCTAGCTCGATGTTCCCGCGAACTTCGGAAGATACCGCTCTCCCGTAAAATCGAGGCCACTACCATGATTGGATATGTCTTCCATCATTTATTCAGTTTCATTTCTATCATATGCATCGGTATCCCAACTAGACCGCTGGCCACAAAGCTAGTAACAGACCGCACGATCAGTGCATCGTGGATCCAATGATGTTGCATGTGATCTTGTTGTGTTCCCTCGGCTACTGCAGCGCTAAAACTATATTCCCCAACCGGAAGAATAGGCATCGAGAATGTAAAAGTCGCCTGGAAATAGTCTCCCTTATTTACCTTCAAAGGGGCGGATGCGTACGAAAGATAAGTATTATCTCCAAACAACGTTTGCCCTAAGCGATCTTTTAAGGAAAATCCAACTATAGGGGAAAACATATCGTTGTTGGCTAGACAACTGATAGTTAGCGAGACCTCCTCGCCTCCAACCACCCATGCCAGAGGAGTTGCCGCGCTGTCTATTAATTGAACATTGATAATTGACACTCCCCCTAATCCGAAGCTCTCTGCCTCCGGCGAGAAGGTAAACAGTTCAATATCATTACGAAATTTTGTTTGATTAATAAAATCGAGCCGCATATCTCTGGCTTGTTTTCGCATCGATTCATTTGTTGATCCCGATCCGTTTCTGGCTCTTGTTTGGCGTCGGGGGTTAATGCTCTCACCTTGCTGAGCTTCATATAGCTTCTCAAGGTAACTTTCGGTAATTTCTTTAGGTGCCCCTACTGCCGCTATTGCACCGTTGTGTAGCCATACCGCAGTTTGGCACAGATTGAGAACCGCCCCGGCGTCATGACTCACGAAAAGTACGGTGCCCGTTTCCATGAATTTACGCAGAAAGCGCATGCACTTCTGGACAAAAAAAACGTCTCCTACGCTGAGAGCCTCGTCAATTACAAGAATATCCGCATTTACATGTGCAATGACTGCAAATGCAAGACGAACGTACATCCCGGAAGAATATGTCTTGACCGGCTGATCGATAAATTCACCAATATCTGCAAAGGCCACAATCTCATCGTACTTCGCATCAATCTCTGCTTCGGAGAGTCCGAGATATCGAAGCGTTCATATAAACGTTCTCTCGCCCGTAAATTCAGGATTAAAGCCCGAGCCCAGCTCCAGCAGGGCTGCAATGCGGCCCTTGGTTTCAACACTACCATTAGTAGGCTCAAGCGTGCCGCAGATAAGTTGCAGCAGGGTTGACTTACCCGAGCCATTACGTCCGATAATGCCTACTGTTTCGCCTTTTTTGATTTCAAACGAGACATCCTTGAGCGCCCAGAATTCCCTGAAATACTGCTTGGGTGGTCGCCCTAACAGGTGCTGAACGCGTGGCACGACAAACTGCTTGAGGCGGTCGCGTGGGGTGTCATAGATTTGGTAGCACTTGGACAAGCTTTGCACCCGGATGGTGGTATCGCCGGAATTCCCTGCAACTGCTTTGTCTTCGATATTTTTATCCTGGCCTTGGTGCTCTCGCTCTTCTGTCTCGGAAGAGGCGAAAATAACTGCCGATTGCGCAGCGTCTCGACCCTCAGAGAACATCGGCAAATCCCTTGCGTGTCTTCTGAAACCACGCAAAACCTAACCAGGCAGTCAGCATTCCTGCTCCCATCATGATGCCCCAACGTTCAATGTCAGGCAGTTGCCCAAAGACCAGAACCTTTCGCCCTTCCTCGATGATAAAAGCAAGCGGGTTGAGCTGTAGCCAGCTTTGATATCTTTCCGGCAGAGCGCTTAGAGGGTAGAACACGGGTGAAAGGAATAACAGTACAGTGGTAAACATTCCGGTTATCTGCCCGATGTCGCGCATGAACACGCCAAATGCGGCAAGAAACCAGGCAAAACCGATTGCAATAAATACCAATGGAAGCAGCGTAAACGGGAATAGAATCGCGGTCCAAGGCACTTGATGGTTCAGGATGAGCTGGGCCAGCAACAAAACAATGACGCTGACGACAGTATGAAATAGTGCGGACCCGAAAGCGACCCAGGGAAGTATTTCCAGCGGAAAAACGACCTTTTTTACATAATTGACATTTGAAAGGATTAACGCGGGAGCGCGATTGATGCATTCAGCAAACAGCCCGTGGACAATCATACCGACGAAAAGAATGATCGCAAAATTGGCCCTGCTTTCTTCTCCGCCCATTCCCCAGCGTGCCTTGAATACCCCTGAAAACACGAAAGTATAAATCACGAGCATAAGCAGGGGATTGAAGAAAGACCATGCCATGCCCATTACCGAACCTCGATAGCGCCCGATCACTTCGCGTTTGACCATTACACTTATCAGCTGCCTGTTCCGCCAGAGGCTTGCCGCCATTTCGCGAGGTGAAGTGGAAAAATTCTGCATAGTCTATCCGGTGATTTGCAGTGCGCCTAACGTGTACCAGCAGTGCAGGCAGGCTGTCAAGAAAGGAGAGAAGGCCAGCCCCCAGAGCGGGGAAAGAGGGAAGAAATAACTGTGGCGCTTAGCCGGGTTGGCCGCTATCTGGCATTGTTCCGGTCGACAGCCCGAAACAGCTGACCCCCTTGGTGCCAGTCAAATCTACTGGCCTGGCGGCTGGCTCCGCCCCAAAATCAACCAACCCTGTTTCGGCACTCGTACAACAGTCAAAACCTGCTGCGGCGAAAGACGTGCTTCCGTGCCAATGCTTCACTCCTCCGAAGTCCGGCAAGCAAGGTGACAAGCTGTTCCACATTCACGGGCTTCACAAGATAATGGTCGAAGCCCGCGTCAAATGAAGTTTTACGATCGCTGTCCTGACTATATCCGGTTATTGCGACCAGGACGGTTTGCGCCGTGACTGGAATCGACCGAAGCTGGCGCGCGAGTTCATTTCCGTCCATGTTGGGCAGCCCAATATCGAGCAGGCATACGTCAGGCGCCTCGACAGGTGCGCGTTCGAGAGCGCGGCAGGGATCATGCTCTATGACTGTCTCATACCCTGTGGCCTCCAGTAACATGGACAGCATAAGCGCCCCATCCTCGTTGTCATCAACGATCATTATGCGAAGCGCGTTCGCAGGAGACGAAACCGCCGTATCCTCGTCTTGATGAGATGCAGAAGCTTGAGGATCATTGTAACGGGGAAGCACAACAGTAAATTTGGTTCCGGCACCAGTCCCTTTGCTCTCTGCGGTTACCCTGCCGCCGTGAGACTCCACCAGGCTCTTGACCACAGAAAGACCGATTCCCAGGCCGCCCTCCGACCGGTCGGCAGCCCGGTTAGCCTGCGTAAACAGTTCGAACACATGCGGAAGCAGCTCTTGCTCAATGCCAATTCCATCATCCTCAACGATGAGCATCAGCTGATCACCATGCGCCTCAAGGCCAACCAGGATGTTCCCGCCCTCGGGAGTGTATCTAGCGGCGTTGTTTAAAAGATTGACTATTACCTGCACCAGCCGCTTGCGATCTCCCAGCACCGGAAATGATTTTGTCGGCCGGGGTAATACAAGTCGATGGCCTCGGCTCTCGATCGCCGTGCCTGCTTGCTCGACGGCGTCGGATATCAGGCTTCCAAGGTCCACGGGTTGCTTGTCAAGGGATACCTGGCCCCGTGTCACCCGGGCTGCGTCCAGGAGGTCATCCACGAGGCTTGTGATATGCTCGACCTGGCGGCCGATTATTTCACTCGCCCGCCTTACGCGGTCCTTATCGGTTGTGTCCATTTTAAGAAGTTGGGTCGCCGCCCTGATGGGCGCCAGCGGGTTGCGCAGCTCATGCGCCAGCATAGCCAGAAACTCGTCTTTACGCCGGTCGGCTTCCTGCAGTTTTTCTTCTGCGCGCTTGCGTTCCGTGACATCCAACGCGATACCCCGGATCGCACGGGCTGGACCTGCCTCGTCGAAGATGATTTTTCCGCGCACATCCAGCCAAAAAATTCCGCCGCTCTGGGGATGAATAATTCGTACGATCTCATGAAATTTTCCCCGCTCTGCGATTGCCTGTCTACATGCGTTCTTCATGGTCGTCTGATCATCGGGATGCAGCAATTGCCATGGCCGGGCAAGTTTTTCCGAATCCACGCCGAATATTTCCGGAACGTTCGCAGGAAAGCTTAATTCCCCGTCAGCCAGGTTCCAGTCCCAAACCATCATGCGAGCCGCCAACATTCCTTCCTCCAGGCGTCCCTGGCTTTCTCGAAGTGCATCCTGCGCATATTTTTTCTCGGTAACATCCGATCCTTCGACGAAAATACCCGAAATGGAGCCATCAGACTCAATGATGGGTTGATAGACAAAGTCGAGAAATAATTGCGTTAAAGGGGCGCCTGAACCTTGTTGGAGCAAAAGCGGCACGTCGTTTGCAAAATAGGGCTGCCCCGTCGTAAAAACCTGGTCGAGAAGTTGAAAGAAACCTTGCCCTTCCACTTCGGGAAAAGCATCGCGGACTTGCCGGCCCAGGAGGTCACGGTGGCCGACAAGCCGCATGTACGCGTTGTTTGCAAACTCGAAAACATGCTGCGGACCACGGAGGACGCACATGAACCCAGGGGCCTGCTGGAACAAGACTTTTAAATGGTCGGCTTCATGCCGGCGGCGCAGTATTTCCCGGGACAGGCGCTCATTTACGCGTTTTAGCTCGTCCCTCGCTAAATGTTCCTGGGTGACGTCATTGCATACGACCAGTACCCCGCGTACACCGATAGCGTCCCGGATTGGCGAGTAGCCATATGTCCACCACGTGTCTTCGCGTCTGCCGTGTCGCGTTACCGGGACGAGTTGATCTTCATGCCACGTAGCCGGACCGTTGGCCATGATCGATTCGATCTGCACGCCAATGATGGGCCAGATTTCCCCCCAGCACTCGCGCACGGGCTGGCCAAGTGCGCTTGGGTGCCGCTCCGGTCCCATAGTCTTTCGAAGTGCATCGTTATAAAACTGGATTAAATCCGGCCCCCAGAAGATCATCATGGGGTGGTTGGAGTCCAGCACTACATTGAGCAGTGTCTTAAGCGAGTCCGGCCATTGGTTGGCTGGCCCCAGTGGCGTGGCTGCCCAGTCGAAAGCCTGGATGAGGGACGCCAGTTCTCCACGGCCTGAAAGAAAGGTAGGTGTGCGATCCATATTTTTTGCTCGACAATGTGCGTTTGCATCCGCCTCCCATAAGAACTTGCGAAAGCGAGCTAGACTCCTCGGACACGAAATATGAGAAAAAGTGCCGAGGTAGCGGTTAAAGCACACCCGAGAATAGAATCGTTACCGTCGTGTAGGCGCAAAGGAAAATCGATCCGGGGTAATGCATACCCATGCTGTTCAAATTGCTCTCGTTCGCCTTCGGGATCGATGGGGCGACGCGAACTGGTTAGCCTGGAGGAGTAACGTCTTCTGCTCCTCACGGAAGGCGTCAAACACAGGGTCCGCGCCTAAAAGGGATGTACTGGAACGCAAGCGGAGCCGGAAATAGCGCGATGATCGTATTAGCCCAGCCGCTGCATCAGCAAACCCATCCAAATTTTTTGTTCATACCCCTTGCATTTGATTTAGGGTTGAATATAATTACGAATCATTCTCATTAATAATTGCGAGAGCGGCGGTGGATAAATTGCTTGTGGTATCGAAAGCTAACGTTGAAAAGAGGGATTCGTTGATTCTGGATAAGAACAGACGTCTTTATAGCGATTCCCTGTTTTCCCACGGTGATGAAGTTTTTATTCACCATCAGGGCGAGGAATATCGTCTGCGGCGTACGCGCAACGGCAAATTGATTTTGACCAAATAGTTTAAAACAGTGAAGGAACGTTAGAGGATAGTAGACTTAGGGCGCTTATCATGTATATTTGTGTATGCAAAGGTGTAACTGATACTGCTATTCGGGAGGCTGTCCATCGGGGCGCCGACCGGATGCGGGACTTAAAGACCTGCCTGGGTGTGAGTGAGCAATGCGGAATATGTGCTTGCCACGCGAAGGAGGTACTCGAGAAAGCACTGATGCAAAAGACCTTGGCGCAACGCCATTCCACCTAATTACTCGCAGTCGTCGTACGCTGCGAGAGTCGACTAAGGAGGCATAACATGAAAAGCAGCGCCGACATTGTCCAGTGGCTGAATCGCCAATTGCAGCACGAGCTGACAGCGATCAATCAGTACTTTCTTCACGCGCGGATGTATGAAAACTGGGGGCTGACCCGTCTGAACAAGCATGAATACGATGAATCCATAGAAGAAATGAAGCATGCAGATGCGTTAATAAAACGCATTCTGTTTCTGGAAGGATTGCCAAATCTCCAGGAGCTGGGCAAGCTTTTGATTGGAGAAAAACCGGAAGAGTGCGTGGACTGCGATCTTCGTCTCGAAGTGACCGCTCGGGAAACGCTACTGGGCGGGATTGCTGCATGCGAGGCAGCCAAGGATTATGTCTCAAGAGAGATTCTGAAAGAAATTCTTGAGGATACGGAGGAACATATCGACTGGCTGGAAACGCAGCGCGGCGTAATGCAAAAGGTCGGCCTGCAAAACTGGCTGCAAAGTCAGATGTAAAAACATTCTGACGTCATTGGTGCCGCAGAGGCGTGCTGCCAGGCGACCGGTTCGGTCGTCCGCAGCAGCAGGGTCTGCTTTTGCCTTCGCGGGGAAATAAATATCAGTTCCCATTCGATTTTCGACATCGTGACGTTATCCTGCCGTCTTTCGATTCCACACACTAAAATCTAAAATCCCGATCAGTCTTTTTGCCCAAATGCCGCCAGTTTTTTGACGTGATTCCCTACCTTTGTGGAGAGCTTTGTCGCAATTCCGTCTTATGAGCTGGCTCGGCTTCCCATACGCTGAATAAGGGATTAAATCAGCACGCCGGTTGCGGAAAAAAGCAATCAAGATCTGGAGAAAACATGAAACCGGGTAACAAAGGCATAAGCACCATACGGGCAATTGTTGTCATATGGTGCTTTTTTTCAATACAAGTCGCACAGGCGGCGATAAGGGAATACTGGATTGCGGCGGAACAAGTGACCTGGAATTACGCGCCGCTTGGGAAAAACGTAATCAAGCCTGATGCTGGGCTTGGGGTGTGGGGACAGACTTTGAGTTACCCGAAGTATCGTTACATCGGTTATTCCGATGGGAGCTATTCCAAGCCGTTGGCTCAGCCGTCATGGATGGGAATCTTGGGTCCCCAGATGCGGGCTGTGGTGGGAGATACCATCAAGGTTCACTTTCTGAACAAGACTGACAGGCCGCTTTCAATACATCCGCACGGCGTGTTTTACGACAAGAACAACGAAGGCGCGGACGGCAGCGGCGAAGGAGCGAGCGTTGGACCCAATAAATCCTACACGTACACCTGGATCGCGGACGAGGCCGCTGGCCCCGGTCCTGCGGATCCTTCTTCGATTGCATGGCTCTACCATTCGCATGTAATGGAAGACGAAGAGGCGAATCTGGGCCTGGTGGGCACGATCGTCGTTACCCGTAAAGGAATGGGTCGGTCCGCGCGCGATCCCTCGCCGCGGGACGTCGATCAGGAATTCACCTCGCTGTTCATGATCTTTAACGAGGAAAACGGCGAGGAAAGCGGGATAAAGCATACGATCAACGGCCGCATTTTCGGCAACCTGGAAGGCTATAAGACAAGGTTGGGAAAGCGGGTCCGCTGGCATGTTGTCGCGCTGGGAAATGAAACGGATAACCATACTGTGCATTGGCATGGGCAAACGGCACTCGAGCGTGGCCGCCGGACCGATGTGGTTGAAGTGCTGCCTGCAAGCATGACTTCTGTCGATATGATCCCGCGTTCGGCTGGGGAGTGGCTCTTTCACTGCCATGTCGACGATCATATGATGGCGGGCATGTCCACTCGCTGGAGCGTCCTGCCGTAGCAGCGGCGGAGCGCCTCTGAAAGATATTCAAAAATCAAAATAAATACGGAAGGAAAAGCTTCATGAAGCTTATGCATATTGCTGTCGGTGCTGTTGCTATCATCGGCAGTTCCCTTAGTTTGAACGTTACAGCGCATGCGTTATGGCTGGAAGGCGACGGTTCCAATACCGCGGCTGCCAAGCTCTACTTTGGTGAATATGCGGAAAACCTGCGTGAGCGGTCGCCTGGCAGGCTCGACAGCATCATTGAGCCACTCATAACTGTAATGGACGCCAAAGGAGAGGGAAGACAGGTGACAGCTCGTCGTGAGGGCAATCACTTCGCAATACCCGGCGGCGGTACGGTACTTGTCCAGGCGCTTAGGCAACCCGTGCGCGAACAATCGATACGAGAGCCACAAGGAGAGGCCATTCCCGCGCAGCGGCGCTTTCTATACGCACGCCTGGGTAAAAGTGGCAGCTTGCCGCTCGATATCCATCATGGTGGGGATGTGCTGCGCCTGAGTTTCATGGGTAAGCCGGTCGCCAAGGCCGAGATTATCGTTATCGCCCCTAATGGCTGGGAAAAACATTTGCATACCGATGAAAAAGGCGAGGCGGCTTTTTCCTTGCCCGAACCGGGCCTGTATGTCATCGAGGCGGCTCACCATCTGAATAAGCCGGGCGAGTTCGAGGGTAAGCCGTATACCGTCGAGGTCCACAGGATGACGCTCAGCCTTTACAAGTAATGCAGGACTACTTTCGAATCACCCTCAGTGGATTTTCACACAATGAGTCTTCACCAGCGAACTCGCCAAAATGAGCACTTTGCAACCTGACGCAGGGACCGAGGCACATGCAGTCTCGCCACCCGCGCGTCCTCACTCGCCTGTTGAGCCACGAGGATACCTGTTTTTATCGCAAGGCGTGAAACGAGGCCGCTTTCTCGTTTGGCTGCGCCGGACACACGCGTGGATGGGATTATGGGGGGCCGCGCTTGGACTGTTGTTTGGTGCTTCGGGCATTCTGCTCAATCATCGCAGTGAAATGAAAATTCCGTTGGCCAAACAGCACGAATCCCGCCATACGCTGACCCCCCCTGTTTCCACCCTTGAATCGCCCGAAAAACTGGAATCATGGTTGCGTGCGGAATTCAAATTGCCTCAGGCGAAATCACGTATTCAGAAGAAACCCGCTGGGGCGGCCCCGTGGGGCGGGGGCAAGATAGAACAGCCCGAAAATTGGCGCATCACCCTCATTACCCCCAATCTCAGCATCAATGCGGAATATTGGAAAGGGGACACCGAGACTCATATAGAGCAAAAAGAAGCCAATGCATGGGCAACACTTACAAACTTCCACAAGGGAAGCGGAATGTCCAATGCCTGGATACTGCTTACCGACACGCTCGCCGGTGGTCTGCTGGTCCTGGCGATAACCGGAACGCTGCTTTGGAGCCGCCTGCATGGACCCCGCCTCCTGGCTGCGGGTTTGATCGGCACAACGCTTTCCGCCTCGATCGTGCTGACACTTACGGCTCTGTCGCTATCATGATGCCCTTCGCGCCAATTTGGAGAAAATAGAAGCGGATAGCTCGGCTCCTCCAGGCCAAAAAATGCATAGCCGTTTTTTGTTACATTCCCGCCTCAGTCTTTGCAGGAGAGCTCCCTGGAGAGCCCTTTGGGTTGCGCACGAAAAACGCGGGTGCCGCGTTGCAAAGCTTGGCCATGGCAATTTCCTGCGCTTCGCGCTTGCCCCCACTTCTTGCTGCAGCAACGCGGGCGCGAAATAAATGCTTAACAGGCCCTAATTAAGAACTGAGCGTCTCCCATCCCATCTACGTTGCGTAACACCGCCTCATCGCACCTCGTTGACCTCCATAGTGATTCGCCGGGAAGCGGCATTGGCTTGTGTTGAGAGCGCCGCTCATCTGCTTGGCTCGCCGTAGGAATTTCATGATTCTCTGAGCTACTTTCGAGTCGGGCATTTAATCAGCGCAGTTGGCAACCGTTTAATCGAAAGTCAGGTTCGGACGGCTTCGGCTGGATGTGGCTCTCCCAAGCAATAGCCGGATCAGGATGAGGAAACTATCTCATATTGATCCGTTCCGCAGTTTTTTACCCCCAATTCTTCCCTAAAAGCATGTCCAACGGGTAACTGCAGAAATCCTTGAAACCTAAGCAGCACAAGGATTTCAGCCAGTATTGCGCATCCCGTCCTGTAAGATTTTACAGCTATTCGGAGTTTCCGTTCCGTTGTTTCATAGCACCCTCATCAACTTACGACGGGGCCAACTATGGGACAAATTATGCTTGCGAAACACGGGAATGGCTCGCTGGACCAGCATGCGGCAATGGGAATGTACCGCCTGAGACACGAAGTTTTCCATGACCGGCTGGGATGGGAGGTTACTACCGATAACGGAATGGAGCACGACGAGTTTGATCGACGCCGATCCCGTTTATGTGCTCGCCAAAGGGGATGAAGATGAAGTACTGGGTTGCTGGCGGCTTCTTCCTACCACCGGGCCAAATATGCTGAAGGATACGTTTCCGCAGTTATTGCATGGCCAGCAGGCGCCCCAGCAGGCCGATGTGTGGGAGCTGAGCCGTTTTGCCGTGACAGCGGCGAGAACCGAGAGTGCGGGATACGGTTTTAGCGAGACACCAGTAAAGATGATGCAAACAGTAGTTCTCTTCGCGCAACAAAATGGGATCAAGCGCTACGTGACCGTGACGACTGTTGCCGTGGAGCGACTGCTACGCCATCTTGGGCTCAACATTTCGAGAATCGGAGCGCCGATAAAGATCGGTCGCGTTTTAACGGTGGCCTGCAATATAGAAATCGACGCGATCACCGAGTTTGCCTTGTTTGGCACACTTCCCGAACACGCGCAAAGGAAAGCAGCATGAATATCTTATTTGTGGGCGAAAGGCAGGACACGGGCAACATTGTGCAGCTTCTGCTGGAAAAGTCGAAACACAGGCTGGAGTGCAAATCCCTGGAAAGCTTTCCCGAGCCGGACCTGGAGGCCTACGACATGGTACTTGTCGACGGCGCCGTGTATGGTTGCGCCCAACAGGTAGACCTTGTCCAATGGATTAGAAAGGCCAAACGGCGTTTTTCGGATGTGCCCGTACTGGTGATGAACAGCGTCGGGCAAGCCGATTCGGAAATTCATGAACCCGTCCGCAATGGTTTGCATACCTGCGGAGTTTTCGAGTCGGACAACGGCGTGCTGAATATGCGCTGCCGCCTGCAGGAAATCGCGTTGGGTGAATTTGCTGCGCTGATGCGCGATGTCGAACGGCCAGCACTTGAACCGATTACATTCGAATATTCCGGACCAGAGTGAGTAGACGCTTGTGAGGCAGACGCTTCATTCGACAGAAGAGGCGGCCTTTCAAGCCTACCCACGTAAACAAATCCTGGTTCTCGCGGCGCAACCGGGCATTCCGCAGCTAAACGGGCGAGCTAGGCAGCGCCGCTCTTCGGGTTATGCGGGGGTTCATATACGCCTGTCGTGCCCGTCCGGCGAAGCATCTTGTTCACCTCGTCGGCGT
Organism: uncultured beta proteobacterium; assembly: GCA_963786735.1. Classification (GTDB taxonomy): domain Bacteria; phylum Pseudomonadota; class Gammaproteobacteria; order Burkholderiales; family Nitrosomonadaceae; genus Nitrosospira. Next base: position 304,126 of record CAWBAF010000022.1, on the reverse strand, counting down.
GTAATTCTTCCTGGACAATGAGGCTGCGCGCATAATCTTCCAGTAGCACGGATTTTCCTTGCGTGAGCTCGTGTAACTGATAATAAGCCGCAAGCGCCTCTTTTTCATTCGCTAAAGATTCCCGGAGTATATCGCCGAGGTCATGCAGATGCTTGTCCAGCAATGGTCCAATTGAGAGCGAGGGATATCCCCCCAACAAGGTCACCAGCTCGCCGGCTTTATGGGCATGAACCAAACCCTCCTCCGCCTGCTCCTGGAGCCATTCCACGACGGGGATCCGGCTGTAACCATAGACCATCAGCGAATAGTGCGTGTAACGCACAACGCCGGCGAGCTCCAGTTCCATTATCCTGTTCAAAAGCGCAATCGCCTTGTCTTTATCGAAATTCATTATTTTTCTCCTATTCCATGGCGCGACCTGATGCGGCAGAGGAGACCAGTTTTTGCAAACCGGCAAACACTGCCGTGGTTAATGACTCAATGACCTCACGAAAAGCTTGCGGTTAGAGTGCGTCAGCATGCTCACCGAGATATTCCGCCACGCCCTCCGGACTTGGCTTCATCCCCTGTTCGCCCGGCTTCCACCCGGCCGGACAGACTTCTCCGTGGCTTTCGTGAAATTGCAGCGCGTCAACCATACGCAACATTTCATCCACATCCCGCCCCAGCGGCAGATCGTTGATCACTTCGTGACGCACAATGCCGGTTTTGTCTATGAGGAACGAAGCTCTTAACGCAACATGGTCTGGATGCATGGCCCCATATGCCTGGGTGACCTCTCCCCCTACATCAGCCACCAGCGTAATGCCGACCGGGCCGATACCACCTTTGTCTATCGGAGTATTTCGCCAGGCGTAATGGGTGAACTGAGAATCGACCGAGACGCCAACGACTTCTACGCCACGTTTGCGGAACTCTTCTGCGCGGTGGGAGTGAGCGAGAATTTCCGAGGGGCACACAAAGGTAAAATCCAGGGGGTAAAAAAACAGCACGGCATATTTTCCAGAGATCGCGGTGCGAAAATTAAACGTGTCATTAATTGTGCCATCGGGCATAACAGCAGGTTTGGTAAAATCGGGGGCAAAATGCGTGACAAGTACGGTCATAAGTCTTCTCCTGTTTGATTGATAGGAATACTGGCAGTAATGAGGAACGCGACATTAATTCGGCAGGGCCAGCCTTTCAGGCCGACTAGCCTTTCTGGCTATCAGATATGAGGAGCTTCGATAATCTCTGCCCGTCTCATTTTCCTCAATCTTTGGGTTAGCTTGAATCCAATCTTGTAACCCAGATGCACGGACGCGTTCTGTGCGCCACCGCACAGCAAGAGTACTGAAGAAAACCCTTAACAGCAGTTACCTGAAGCGTGCGCTTCAGCCGCAGCCACCAAGGGTTGTGCCGCGGTCACGGTATACCCAACTGTTGAGCAGGCCTCGTGCCGCATCAACAATTTCGGAGGCAGTCATCCCCACCGGGCCACCAAGCGGGCGGAGAAGTGAGTCCGCTGCAGCGCCATGCAGGTAAACGGCCAGCACCAGCGCGTTTTCCGGGGCCATGCCTTGCGCCAGCAGGGCGCCAGTTATACCCGACAATATATCTCCCGTTCCCGCACTGCTCAAGCCGGGATTGCCGCTTGGGTTGAAGTAGAGCCGGTGGTTGGGCATGGCGCAAATACTGCCTGCGCCTTTCAAAACTACCCAACTGTTGAATCTGGCCGACAGTTGCCTGGCGGCTTCCGGGCGGTCTTTTTGAATGAATGCGACATCCCTGCCGAGCAGCCGTGCGGCCTCGGCCGGGTGGGGTGTTAATATGGACGATGCTGTGCGTTCACGCAGCGCGGCTGACACCGCCGAGTTGTCACCGATGAGGTTCAAGGCGTCGGCATCCAACACCAGTGGCAGCGGCGACTTTAATGCGCGCAGAAGCCAGAATTTCGCATCGGGGGACGTCCCAAGCCCAGGGCCGACGATCAGGCAATTGAGATGGCCGAGCTTGAAGATATCCTCGATGGGCCGCAGCATCAATTCGGGCTGCGCGGTATCAACGCCCGGCGCATTAGCGGCAATCATGCCCAGATAGACACGGCCAGCGCCCAGCTTTAATGCGGCAATTCCGGCAAGAAGGGCTGCGCCAATCATCCCGTCTGATCCCCCGACAATGCCGATACTGCCGAACATGCCTTTATGGCTGTTCGCGGGGCGCGCCGGGGGCGCCAGTTCTTTTGCGCGAGTAAGATTCATCATCCACGCGTGCGGCTGCTTCAGGGAAGCCGCGTCCAGATCGAGACTGCGCAAGAAAATCTGCCCGCAATAGTCAGGGCCGTGATTCGTGAGCAGTCCCTGCTTCAGGCCTATGAAAGTGACCGTTATAGCCGCCTTGATCGCAGCACCCCGAATATTGCCTGTATCGCTGCCCAGGCCACTGGGAATGTCGATTGCGAGCACGGGGAGATTCATGCAATTAATTTGATTAACCAGATCAAGATAGGCACCCGCGAGCTCACGTCCATCACTTCGGTCGAGACCTATGCCAAAGAGCCCGTCTACCGCCGCATCCCATTTTTTATCGGGGGGTATTTCAGGGTAGATCTCGCCGCCCGAGGCGAGCCATGATTCCATCGCGCTTTTGGCATCGGCAGGCTGGCCCGCGCGTTCGCCAGCAAACACCAGTGTAACTTTGAACCACCACGCGCGAAGATACCTTGCGACAACGAACGCGTCACCGCCGTTGTTACCGGGGCCGGCCAACACCAGCACATTGACCCGGTCATGCTTTAGCAACTCGTCGCGAGCGACTTCTGCAGCAACGAGGCCTGCTTTTTCCATTAAGCCGGGCGAGCGGGGGGACTTTGCCGCAAGCTGCTCGATTTCCCGAATCTCAGCGGTTGTATAAACCGCAGTGGAATTTCTTATGCCTTCGCTCATCAGGTCTGCCTGCGGCTGGGTTGGCTTCTCGTGTAAAATTGTGATTTTTCCGACTTTTCGAATACTTCTGATGCTTCTCCGTTTCCGAGGGCGCAATGCTCTTTCGTCGTTTCGCCTCGAAAAACTGGTGGGCGCCCTGGCAACTGCAGCTCCGCAAGTTTCCCATATTTGCGCGGAGCATTGGTATTTTTGCGCGACATCCCGGACGCTGGAACAGCACGAAATTGTCATTCTCGAGGGCCTGCTTGATGGTGCCGCGAAAGAACGGCCAACAAGCGACGCGCAGGAGGAAGGTTGCGCCGGGGGAGAACTGCTGCTGGTTGTGCCTCGACCGGGAACAATATCTCCATGGTCAACGAAGGCCACGGATATCGCCCGCCATTGCGGGTTAAGGGCGGTGGAGCGAGTTGAGCGAGGAACCGCATTTTATATTCAAACCAGGGATGAGCCTTGCGCGGACTTATCCGCTGCTGCGAAAGGGGCATTGCTTGCCCTGATACATGACCGCATGACGGAGGCGGTCTTCAGTTCATTTAATGAAGCGGAATGGCTATTCAGGCATTTTCCAGCCTGGTCCACTCACCACAGTGGACGTGCTGACGGAAGGGCTCAGCGCGCTGCAAAAAGCCAACGACGAGATGGGCCTCGCGTTATCTCCTGAAGAAATCGCCTATTTTGCAGCCTACTTTATCGACATTCGTCGAAATCCCGCCGACGTGGAATTGATGATGTTCGCGCAAGCTAACTCGGAGCATTGCCGCCACAAGATTTTCAACGCGAGCTGGCTCATCGATGGCCAACCGCGCGAGATGTCGCTGTTCTCGATGATTCGAAATACCCATCAGCAGCACCCGCAAGGCACTGTCGTGGCCTACGCCGATAATTCCGCAATCATCGAGGGAGCGGAAATCCCGCGTTTCTATGCGGGCAAGGACAACGTATACGGTTATGCGGACGAAGAAACACATGTCCTGATGAAAGTCGAAACCCACAACCATCCCACCGCGATTTCGCCTTATCCCGGCGCAGCCACCGGAGTGGGTGGCGAAATCCGGGACGAGGGGGCGACCGGCCGGGGCGCTAAACCGCGAGCAGGACTCAGCGGTTTTTCAGTATCCAACCTGAATATTCCGGGATTTATTCAACCTTGGGAAGTTTGCCCGGAATCGGGTGACACCCCTTGTTATGGAAAGCCCGAGCGAATTGCTTCGGCTCTGCAGATCATGCTCGAAGGGCCCATTGGTGGCGCTTCTTTCAATAATGAGTTCGGGCGGCCCAACCTGGCCGGATACTTTCGGACGTTCGAGCAGCTTGTGGCGGGCGAAATGCGGGGCTATCACAAGCCGATCATGCTGGCCGGGGGGATAGGACATATTGCGTCCCGGCACGCGTTCAAGGAAATTTTTCCAGTCGAAGCGCTCTTGGTACACCTGGGAGGTCCCGGCATGCTGATCGGTCTGGGCGGTGGTGCGGCTTCGAGCATGGATACCGGCACTAACGAGGCCGGCCTCGATTTTGATTCGGTACAACGCGGCAACGCCGAGATGGAGCGGCGCGCCCAGGAAGTGATCGATTCTTGCTGGCAAATGGAAAGGCGCGGCGCGCCTAACCCGATACTTTCTATACACGATGTTGGCGCGGGCGGATTGTCCAATGCCCTGCCCGAATTGCTTCATGGTGCTCACCGCGGGGGAATATTCAACCTGCGCGATATTTCAATCGAAGAGCCGGGCATGACGCCCCTGCAAATCTGGTGTAACGAAGCGCAGGAGCGCTACGTGCTCGCGATCGAGCCCCGGTCGCTGGAGTTGTTCCGGTCAATCTGTGAGCGTGAACGCTGCCCTTATGCCGTGGTCGGCAGGGCGACCCTAGTCGAGCAACTTGTCGTAAATGATCCGGAATTCGAAAACCGGCCAGTCGATATGGATCTTTCGGTATTGCTGGGCAAGCCGCCGAAGATGATCCGCATGGGGACACATGTTCATAAGGCACTGAGACCGTTTGAAACATCCGACCTGAAGCTTCGCGAGGCGGCATACCGGGTGTTGCGGTTGCCGACAGTAGGGGACAAGACGTTTCTTATCAGTATTGGCGACCGCAGCATCGGCGGCATGACCGCACGCGACCAGATGGTGGGGCCGTGGCAGGTTCCCGTCGCGGATGCGGCCGTGACACTGATGGGATTCCAGAGTTATCGCGGCGAAGCTTTTGCCGTGGGCGAACGTACGCCTGTTGCGCTGGTTGATTCCGCTGCCTCGGCGCGCATGGCGGTCGGCGAAGCCATTACAAATATCGCCGCGGCATTTATCCGCCATATCGGGGAAATCAAGCTTTCCGCAAATTGGATGGCTGCGGCCGGGCATCCGGGCGAGGATGCCGCACTTTTTGATGCAGTGCATGCGGTAGGCATGGAATTTTGCCCCCGGCTGGGAGTCAGTATCCCTGTCGGCAAAGATTCCATGTCGATGAAGACCGTTTGGCAGACCCAATCCGACCTTGATGGCGTGCAAGAAATAAAACAGGTGATTGCACCGCTGTCTTTAATTGTTACCGCTTTCGCAAGAGTAGAGGATGCCCGCAAAACGCTGACTCCACAGCTGTGCGTGGATCGCGGTGAGACCGAACTCATCCTGATCGATCTTGGGTGCGGTAGAAACCGTCTGGGCGGTTCGGCGCTGGCGCAGGTTTATAAACAGACGGGGGATGAGGCGCCTGATATCTCGGCATCAACGGGGTCGGAGATGCTGCGGGGTTTCTTTGCCGCCATCCAGCGCCTGAATAACGAAAATAAAATCATCGCTTATCACGACCGCTCCGATGGGGGGTTGTTTATCACGTTATGCGAAATGGCTTTTGCGGGTCACGTGGGCGTCACAGCCAATCTTGATCAGTTGTGTTTCGATCCTCTGGCAACCGATATCGATGGGAGTGAACTGCGGCCCGAAGCATGGGGGGGTCGATTTGCGCGACGCCTCCTTTCCGTTCTCTTCAGCGAGGAACTGGGAGCCGTAATCCAGGTAAAGATGGAGCATCATTCCGAAGTACTGAGAATTCTTTCGGAAGAAGGTTTGCGCGACCAGTGTTTTGTCATTGGCGGCCTTAACAATAAGGATGAAATCCGTGTTTTGCGCAACAATAAACCAGTATTTGCCGAGAAACGGATCGACTTGCATCGCGCGTGGTCGGAAACGAGTTATCACATGCAAAAGCTGCGCGATCATCCGGAGTGCGCTCAACAGGAATACGACCGGCTGCTCGATTCAAGCGACCCCGGGCTGCACGTCCGGGTGGGCTTTGACGTAGCCGCCGATATCTGCGGGCCTTATATTGCGAGCGGTATTCGTCCGAAAATCGCGGTATTGCGTGAGCAAGGCGTGAATGGCCACGTTGAGATGGCGGCGGCATTTGATCGGGCTGGATTTGCTGCGATTGATGTGCACATGAGCGACATTATTGCTGGCCGTGTTTCTCTGGAAGGTTACCAGGGGTTCGCTGCGTGCGGCGGGTTTTCCTACGGTGACGTACTCGGTGCGGGCAGAGGCTGGGCCAAATCGATCCTTTTCAACGCGCGCGCCAGGAACGAGTTCGAGGCCTTCTTCCAGCGAACTGATACGTTCGCCCTGGGCGTATGCAACGGGTGTCAGATGATGAGCTGGTTGCATGAGATCATTCCTGGGACTGAGCACTGGCCTCGTTTCGTGCGAAATAAATCGGAACAGTTCGAGGCGCGTTTTGTCATGGTGGAGGTGCCGAAGACTCCATCGCTATTTTTTGATGGTATGGCCGGAAGCCGTATGCCCGTATCTGTTGCGCATGGTGAGGGGCGTGCCGAGTTCTCGGGGGAGGGTGAGGTTGAAGCGGTTGCGCCTCTGGTTGCCCTGCGTTTCGTGGACAACCGGGGAGAGGCGACCGAACTCTATCCGTTGAACCCCAGCGGCTCGCCCGGCGGCATCGCAGGCCTGACCACGCCGGATGGTCGCTTCAGTATTTTTATGCCTCACCCCGAGCGCGGGTTTCGCGCAGTGCAGCACTCGTGGCACCCCGGATGGGGTGAAGATGCGCCATGGATGCGAATGTTCAGGAATGCCCGAAAATGGGTGGGGTAAGCCCACCATATAGCTTAAAGAGGATGATTTGAAAGTTTTTCCCAAAATGTATTCTATTCCACGAAACCTGCTGCTCCTTGCGTGCCTGTTATCCGCTTTTCCGTACAGCCTCCCGGCACTGGGAGCCGACAGCAAGGAAAGGGCAGATACGGACTGCGTGCCGTTCGGAAGATGGACCGTGCCTGGAGGGGCAAGCATAAGCGAAGCGGATGTCGTCGCCCGAGCCGCCAGGCGGTCGGTAGTACTCCTGGGGGAGATTCACGACAATCCTGACCACCACCGCTGGCAATTGCAAACACTGGCTGCGCTGCATGCGGTCCGTCCGGATATGGTGATCGGTTTTGAAATGTTTCCCCGCAGAGTGCAGAAAGCACTCGATCAGTGGGTCGCGGGCGCTCTGTCGGAGTCTCAATTTCTCTCGGCGTCGGAGTGGGGCACCGTTTGGAGCACCGATGCGAGCCTTTATCTGCCCCTCTTCCATTTTGCACGCATGAACCGGATTCCGATGGTTGCCCTCAATATCGATACCTCTTTAAGGCGAGCAGTCGCCAAAAAAGGCCTCAGCGGTGTTCCTGAAAATGAGAGGGAAGGTATCACAGCGCCCGCTGCCCCAAGCTCAGCGTATCTCGATTACCTGCTGCCGATCTACGCGGAGCATGAACGCGACGGTAAAAAGAAAGGAGAGGCGCTGAAGGATGATCCCGATTTTCGCCGTTTTGTAGAGGCCCAGCAGCTGTGGGATCGCGCGATGGCGCAGGCAATCCATTCGGCGGCTGATCGGCCGGAGAAGCCGCTCGTTGTGGGAATCATGGGATCAGGCCATATCAAACATGGTTACGGCGTACCCCATCAATTGAAGGATCTCAAGGTTACCGAGGTCGGTACCTTGCTGCCCTGGACGCCGGGCGGCTCCTGTGGGCAACTGGTTGGCGGAACAGCCGACGCGGTCTTCGGCAGCGCCTCGGTGGCGGCCGTTACGAACGAGCCACCGCGGCAGCGGCTGGGCATCCGCTTTGAAATGGTGCAGGATGGTGGTGCACGCGTGTTGGAGGTGGAGAAGGGCAGCATTGCCGAGGCGGCGGGCATCCGCGATAATGATCTGATCAGCGAAGCCGCTGGCACGCAGCTCAAGCGCCTGGATGACATCACCGGTATTGTCAAGCGGCAGGCTCCCGGCACGTGGCTTCCACTCAAGCTCAAGCGGGGTGGGGATATCATCGAGCTTATTGCCAAGTTTCCGGCGGTGCACAAATGAATTCGGGCAAATATTTCAAAGCGTTGTTATGCTCGATGGGCGGTGCGAGAGCCATAAGGACTGTTCTGCTCTTTATTCTTGCCGGTTTTGTCCCGGTTGCGGCATTTGCGCAGTCTTCGTCCGCCAAAGCGCCGGCGCCTCCCGAGGTTCAATATGACATTACTGTGCAGATTGATCCCGTAGCACGAAGAATAGAAGGGCGCACGGTAATAATTGCGAACACGTCCGAAGAACTGACACTGATGCTCCGCCGGCGATTCGAGGTAATGAGCGCGAGCGTTGATGACTCTTCGTTGGGACCTTCCGCGACGGCAGGCGGTATGCGCGGGTGGCGGATCGCGGGTGAAAAGCAATTGCCTCGCCGCATCGAGATGCATTGGAGAGGCGAACTGGCCGCGCTGGATACCTCGCTTGATCATCATCAGACGCTGGGCAGGAATGAACCGGCAAGCAGCGAAGCAGGCACGTTCCTGCCTGATTCCAGTGGCTGGTATCCCCATCTCGCGGACAAGCTTGCAAGCTATCGCGTAACGATAAATCTTCCCGCGGGACAGCGCGGGCTTGTCGCGGGTGGCCTTGTCGAGGAGTCCGACTCGAGCGAGGGCTACCGTGCGCGCTTCGAGTTTCCGTCGCCGACAGGTGGCATCGATCTGATGGCCGGTCCTTACACGGTGGAATCCCGGGCAATGCGGGGCACGGGCGGTAAAACGATACGGTTGCGCACGTATTTTCATCCCCAGATTGCCGATCTCGCGCCAGCCTATCTCGATGCAGTAAAGGGCTATATCGAGCTCTATGAGTCCTGGATCGGCGCATACCCTTTTACCGAGTTCAGTGTGGTCTCCAGCCCGACCCCGACAGGCTTTGGAATGCCCACGCTGACATATCTCGGAATTGAGGTGCTGCGCTTGCCATTCATACGGTCGACGTCCCTTGGTCACGAGGTGCTTCATAATTGGTGGGGAAATGGCGTCTACCCCGATTACGCGCACGGCAACTGGTCGGAGGGGCTCACGACTTTCATGGCGGATTACGCCTACAAGGAGCGGGAAAGCCAGGAGGCCGCGCTGGAGATGCGGCGGGGCTGGCTGCGCGATTTTGTCGCGCTGGCGCCAGGGCAAGACGCGCCACTTGCAGCTTTTACCTCGCGTACGCATGGGGCGACACAGATCGTAGGATACAACAAGGCGGCAATGGTATTTCTGATGTTGCGCGATTTGCTCGGAAAGGATGTGTTCGATCGGGGGCTCCATTCATTTTGGAATGAGCAGCGCTTCCGAATTGCATCCTGGGCCGATTTGGAGCGTGCATTCGAAACAGCTTCGGGTCGCGATTTACATGCTTTCTTTGATCAGTGGCTCAAGCGTCCAGGTGCGCCGGCTGTGCAGCTTACCGAAGCAAAGTACTCGAATTCGGACTCCGGGCCCTTAGTGACTGTCACGCTGGAGCAAGGAGCGCCCGAGTACCGGTTGAAGGTGCCAGTCACTATTCGTACCGATAAGGGCGAAGAATTCCGCACGCTGGATCTGGAAGGTACACGCCAGACGTTTACGCTCAACCTGCACGGCAGGCCGCTGGAAGTGACCCTCGACCCGGATCTGCGCATTTTCCGACGGTTGATGCCGGACGAGGCGCCTCCGATTTTGCGCCAGGTCATGGTGGACCGTAACACTGTAACTGTGCTTCTTCCTGAAAGCGGCGAGTCGCGCGATGCCGCGCAAACACTGGCAATGAAACTCCAAAATCGCGCACCGCAACTGGTTACGGCAGACAAGCTGCCCGAGGTCTCCTCAGTCGTAATCGGATTCCAGGATCAGGTGGATGTATGGCTCTCCAGGCACAAGTTGCCCGCACGGCCTGAAATTGTCAACGGGAAGGAGGGTTCGGCTCAGGCGTGGACGCTGAGGCGACCGGACGGCATTACGCTTGCCGTGATTTCTGCACGTGATCTTGCATCCCTCGCGGCCCTGACCCGGCCGCTGCCGCACTACGGGCGCCAGAGTTATGTTGTCTTTGACGGCGCAAAGGTGATCGGGCGTGGCGCATGGCCAACACGCGCGCAAGCTGTGACGCTGCAATGAGCGTTCTCCGGACCGAACGGTCGCAAGATGACTGTTCGGGTCCCTGTGAAAAAGCTGCGCGCATCAGGGAAAAAATTGCAGAGCATGGCAGGACGCCATACGGAACTAACTGGGCCGCGCATATATCACACTGAAGCCCGGCCAGTCGCCGGGCTTCTTTTTTTCAGGCTTGGAAATGGGTTTTTTGTTAAAATACTCATTAATTTATAGAAGTTTGTCTTTTTTCTGGAGTATTGAATGGGTGTGGAAAGAACGCTGTCCATCATAAAACCCGATGCGGTGGCGAAAAACGTGATTGGGGAAATTTATTCCCGTTTTGAGGCTGGTGGTTTGAAAATAGTCGCGGCACAGATGCGTCGACTTTCTCAGGAAGATGCCGAAGGGTTTTATGCCGTGCATCGTGGCCGCCCTTTCTTCAACGACCTGGTGAAATTCATGGTTTCCGGCCCTGTAATGGTCCAGGTGCTCGAGGGTGAGGACGCGATTAAAAAGAACCGTGAACTGATGGGTGAGACCGACCCGAAAAAGGCTGAAAAAGGAACGATTCGGGGAGATTTTGCCGAGAGCATTGACGCCAATGCGGTTCATGGATCGGACGCTCCGGAAACGGCCGCGGTAGAGATTGCCTATTTTTTCCCGTCACTTCATATTTATTCCCGATAAAGCCCATGCGGGCTGATACATGAGCGTCAACCTTCTCGATTTCAATGCAACAACGCTTGCCGGTTTCTGTGCCGAAATCGGCGAGAAGCCGTTCCGCGCCAAGCAGTTGCTGCGCTGGATACATCGGTTTGGCGAGTCAGATTTCTCATTGATGAGCGAGTTGGCCAAAGGACTGCGCGAAAAACTTTCCGAAACCGCGGTGATTGAACCGCCCCGCCTGATTTCGGATCATACTGCTGCGGACGGCACCCGAAAATGGCTGCTGTCCGTGGGTGGCGGGAACGGTATTGAAACGGTGTTCATACCCGAGATCAGCCGTGGCACATTATGCGTGTCCAGCCAGGTCGGCTGCGCGCTGGCGTGCGACTTCTGCTCTACGGGCAGGCAGGGTTTTAACCGGAACCTCACAGTAGCGGAAATCATCGGGCAGTTGTGGTGGGCCAACAAGGCGTTGGCAGAAGCGCCGGAAGGGGGATCTGCTTCGAGCCGGACCGAGCGTGTCATTACCAATGTCGTGATGATGGGCATGGGCGAGCCACTGGCTAATTTCGAAAATGTCGTTACCGCTCTTGACCTGATGCTGGATGATAATGCATATGGGTTATCACGGCGACGCGTAACGGTAAGCACCTCCGGTCTGGTGCCTGCATTGGATCGACTGCGCGAGCGCTGCCCTGTGGCTCTCGCGGTATCGCTGCATGCTCCCAACGACGCGCTGCGTGATCGGTTGGTCCCGATTAACCGGAAGTATCCGCTCAGGGAATTGCTTGCGGCATGCAAACGGTATCTTCAGGCCGCGCCTCGCGATTTCATCACGTTCGAATATGTCATGCTGGATGGTATCAACGACAGTCCCGCGCATGCTCGGGAACTGATACAGCTGACAGCTGATATCCCCTGCAAATTCAACCTGATCCCGTTCAATCCTTTTCCAAATTCCGGCTACGAACGTTCACCGAGGGACGTCATATTGCGCTTTCGGGATGTGCTGATGGCAGCGGGACTGGTTACAACAGTGCGCAAGACGCGTGGGGATGATATTGATGCTGCCTGCGGGCAACTTGCCGGAAAAGTACTTGACAGGACTCGCCGGAGCGGCCGCGGATTGCCAGGCTCAGTAAAGTGAGCCCAATGCGCGGGTTGTTTCGTAGTACTGCCCAGTTCAGTACCAGTCCTACCGCTCTCGTGCGCGGATTCTTGTCAGTTGTTCTGATCCTTGCAGATTATCCTGTACAGGCAATGATTCATCCAAGTCATGGACAAGAGCAGTAACGGTCCCGTGGGAACGGAGTCAGCCGCTGAGGAAAAAAGTGCCGGTCAGATCTTGCGCGACGCCCGCCTGGCCCGCAGCTTGAGTGTACAAGAAGTGGCGCGGCAATTACGGTTATCTATAAGGCAGGTTACCGCGCTCGAAGAGGATGATTACAGCAAGCTTTCAAGCGGTACGTTTTTACGTGGGTTCGTGCGCAATTATGCCAAGCTGTTGCAGGTGGACCCGGCACCCTTGCTGCGCCGAATAGAGCAATCGATGCCCTCGCCGCAAACTCAGACGATATCGTATCAAATTGAGGGAATACCGTTTCCCTCAGGGCGGAGCCAGGGAAAGCGCGCGATCATCATAGGTGCATTGATCGTGGTGGCTCTGTTGCTGCTGATCTATGAAATTTATCGCGGCAATGAAACAAATCCGGAAAGGCGGCAGACCGAGGTGAAGACCGAGATCAAAGATCAGGCTGATACGCCACCTCCAGCCGCGCCAAAACCGCAGTCATCTTCACCAGGGGCGATGAACGAGGTAAACGAAGCAAATATTCGCGAAGCAAATATTCGTCAAACCGAAAAGGCAGGCAGACCCTCATCGAGGGTGGCGGAAACGCCAGTCGTTGGAAAAAAACCCGCTCCGCCACTTCCCGTGACACAAGCTCCAGTCCTTGCACCTCCTTCAAAACCAGCGCCCAAAACGTTGCCAGCCGTTCCGCCAAAATCGGAAAGCGGTGAATCATCGAATGCGACGAGCGTGCCGACAACGCCGGAATCGGCCGATGATACGGGCGATGTCGTGCGGTTGACGTTTGAAGGTGACTCCTGGGCTGAAGTCAAGGACGGCAGGGGAAAATTGCTTTTGTCCCGGGTCAATCGTCCTGGCACCCAGCAAGTTCTTCGCGGGAAGCCTCCCTTCTCTCTCACGATCGGTAACGCGGCGGGAGTAAAGCTGGTCTACAATAACAAGCCGATCGATCTGGCACGTTATACCAATGCCTATGGCGGAACAGCCCGCCTTTCGCTTGAATGATTCCTGCATAATTTCACTTTATAGAACTCTTACTCCAATTATGACTATGTCACACAATTCCTTTCCGCCGCGCCGAAACAGTGTCGGTGTTCGTGTAGGTTCCATCACTGTCGGCGGCGGTGCCCCCATAGTGGTGCAGTCGATGACCAATACGGACACGGAAGATGAGGTCGCTACCACGGCGCAGGTGGAACAGCTTGCGCGGGCGGGATCGGAACTGGTCCGTATTACGGTAAATACCACGGAAGCGGCCAAGGCGGTTCCGGCAATCCGGGCGCGGCTCGACGATATGGGATGTGACGTACCGTTGATTGGCGATTTCCACTTCAACGGCCATAAGTTGGTTACGGAATATCCTGCTTGCGCTAAAGCGCTTTCCAAATATCGCATTAATCCCGGCAATGTCGGGCATGGCAGGAAGCGGGACGAGCAGTTTTCCATCCTGATCGAGACGGCTTGCGAATACGATAAGCCAGTGCGCATAGGGGTGAACTGGGGCAGTCTCGATCCGGAATTGCTGGCACGCATGATGGACGAGAACGCGCGCTCAGCCGAGCCAAAGGACGCCTCGGACGTGATGCACGAAGCGCTGATTACTTCTGCTTTGCAGAGCGCCGCGCGGGCGGAAGAGATTGGACTGGGGAGAGAGAAGATAATATTGTCCTGCAAGATGAGCGGGGTACGAGACCTGATCACCGTTTATCGCGATCTCGCATCCCGGTGCGATTATGCGCTGCACCTTGGCTTGACGGAAGCAGGCATGGGTTCCAAGGGAATCGTCGCCTCCACCGCCGCCTTATCTGTTCTGCTGCTGCAAGGCATAGGCGACACCATTCGCATATCCCTGACTCCCGAACCCGGCGGGGATCGCTCGCGCGAGGTGATCGTTGCGCAAGAAATCCTGCAAACAACAGGATTGCGAGCTTTCGTGCCGCTCGTTGCAGCCTGTCCGGGTTGCGGTCGCACCACCAGCACTTATTTTCAGGAGCTTGCTGAAAGCATACAAGGCTACGTTCGCGAGCGGATGCTGGTTTGGCGGGAGCAATACGACGGCGTGGAGAACATGACCTTGGCCGTAATGGGATGCGTGGTTAACGGTCCCGGGGAAAGCAAGCACGCAAATATCGGTATCAGTCTTCCCGGATCGGGAGAACGGCCAGTTGCGCCAGTTTTTGTGGACGGTCAGAAATCGGTAACGTTGAAGGGAGATAACATCGCGGGCGAATTTCGCCAGATCGTCGACGAATATGTGCAGACGAAGTACCCTAAGAAAATAGCTCAATGACATCTCGAACCATACAGGCCATCCGCGGGATGAACGATGTCCTGCCTGACCAGGTTCACCTTTGGGAGTTTTTTGAGCAGATGGTGCGTGACTGGATGGCGGAATACGGTTACCGCAACATCCGCATGCCAATTGTCGAGCAGACCGATTTGTTCGTGCGCTCGATTGGCGCGATCACCGATATCGTCGAGAAAGAGATGTACTCCTTTGTGGACAGCCTGAATGGGGATAGCTTGGCATTGCGGCCCGAAGGAACGGCTTCCTGTGTGCGCGCCGTGCTTGAACATAATCTGCTCTATTCGGGACCCCAGAGGCTTTACTATTCCGGACCGATGTTTCGCCACGAGCGGCCGCAAAAAGGCCGGTACCGGCAGTTCTACCAAGTGGGTGCGGAGGCCTTGGGGTATGCCGGCCCGGATATCGACGCCGAGCTCATTGTCATGTGTGCCGAGTTATGGAAAAAGCTGGGGATCTTTGACGTGCGGCTTGAAATAGGCACTCTTGGGAGTGCGGAATCGAGAGCGGTGCATCGGACAAGACTGATTGCACATCTGGAAAGACATCTCGGGACACTGGACGATGACGCGAGTCGCAGGTTGCATAGTAATCCACTACGGATACTCGACAGCAAGAACGCAGAAATGAGGGAGATTATCGAGACTGCACCCAGATTGCTGGACGACCTGGACGAAGACTCCCTCGCACATTTTGAAGGGCTGCAGCGAATTCTTCGTGAACAGGAAATAGAGTTTGAGATCAATCCAAGGCTTGTGAGAGGCCTCGATTATTACAACCGTACCGTATTCGAGTGGGTTACCGGCAAGCTGGGCGCGCAGGGTACGGTATGCGCCGGCGGCCGCTACGATGGACTGGTGGAGCAGATTGGCGGAAAGTACTCGCCGGCCTGTGGCTTCGCCTTGGGAGTGGAGAGGGTCCTTGCCCTGATGGTCGAATGCCGGGGAGAAATCCCGCGTGAAGCGCCGGATGCTTACGTTATCCATCAGGGCGAGCTTGCGGATGGATTCGCGTGGAAAACGGTCAGACACTTGCGTGATCAGGGCCTGAAAGCGATTCTTCATTGCGGCAACGGCAACTTCAAGTCTCAAATGAAGAAAGCCGATGCGAGCGGGGCGCGTTTCGCTGTCATCATCGGTGAAGATGAAGCGCAGGCCGGTGAGATCAGCATCAAACCCTTGCGGGAAGCAGCCATGCAAGTCAGGGTCGGGTTAGCGGAAGCAGTCGATTTGCTCAAGAGAGCTTAACTGGAATTTCAGGAAAAAAGATGGCCGTATATGATCTGGAAGAGCAGGAGAAGATAGATTCAATTAAAGCCTGGTGGAAAGCCCAAGGCACGCTGATTCTCATTTTGATTGCAGCTTTTGTGGTCGGGATAGCGGGCGTGCAGGCGTGGAATTATTATCAGAAACAGAAAACCGAACAAGCGGCGGAACTCTATGACAACGTGCTTAAGGCGCAGGGAAGCGGCGACGCGAAAAAGATCGGAGACGCCGCCCGTTTGCTCATGGAAGGTTTTCCATCCAGCGGATACGCGTCACGCGCGGCGCTTATCTCGGCCCAGGCAAGTTTCGATACCGGTGATTTGCAAAACACGAAAAGCCGCCTGCAATGGACCCTCGACAACAGTAAGGAAGATGAGTTGAAAGACCTTGTGCGATTGCGGTTGGCGGGGGTCCTGCTGGATGAGAAAAAATACGGCGAGGCGGTCGGTCTGCTTGAAACCAAGCATGGTGAATCGTTTGACGGCCTCTACGCCGATCTTAAGGGCGATATCCTCAGCGCGATGGGCAAGCCTGCGGATGCGCGAGCCGCGTATCAGATTGCGCTCGAAAAGATCGGAGGAAAAGGAACCTACCATAATATCGTTCAAATGAAGATGGATGCCCTCTCGGCGTCCTGATGAACCAGAGGTTTGATCGCACTCATAAACCGTTGCGTCCGGAGGTCCTGATCAGAATGTATCCGGGGTTTGTTCGCACGCGCAGGCGGTTTCTTTTACTGATTGCATCATTCTTCCTTTCCGGATGCGCAGGTACGGTAGAAATGGCGCGGGATCTCGTAAGTTCGCTCGCGGACATTGATGTGTCTGGCGTTACCGATGTGTTCGGTTTGCACACCGGCGTGGAGATGGCCCCGGAGCAAGCTGCCAAGTTGGCTTCACTTCCCGGCGCTCGCCCGCTATGGCAGAACGTCATCGACGAAAGCGCGGCGACCGCTTTTTCTCCGATATTTGATGATGGAGCGATCTACGGGGCGGGCGTGAACGGCCGGCTCGTGCGGTTTGACGCAGCTTCCGGAAAGGAAACCGCGAGCGTCGATACGGACCGGCGGCTATCGGGCGGGGTGGGCGCGGGGGAGGGGATGCTGCTGGTTGGAACGTTCAAGGGCGAGATTCTCGCGTATGACGAGAAAAGCGGGAAGGCGCTCTGGACTGCACAGGTATCGACTGAAGTGCTCAGCCCGCCTCGGGCTGATGGCGGCGTCGTCGTGGTTCGCACGGGGGACGGCAGGATTTTCGGCCTGGAGGCTGCCACCGGCAAGCGCAAGTGGGTTTATCAGGGTGCAACGCCGTCACTTACCGTGCGGAGCTTCGCAGGTGTTGTGATTTCCGAGGAGGTGGTGTTTGCGGGCTTTGCCGGCGGTAAGCTTATTGCCCTTAATTTAAACACCGGTGCCGTTAAGTGGGAGGCAGTGGTTTCCCGTCCGCGCGGCGCCACTGAACTGGAACGGATTACAGATGTCACGAGTTTGCCGGTTATAGATGGCCAGCGCGTCTGCGCCGTAGCCTATCAGGGGCGGGTCGCCTGCTTCGATGCTGCCACGGGCAATCAGGTTTGGGCGAGGGACGTATCGAGCAACGCCGGTCTGGCGGTCGATGACCATTATATTTATGTCAGCGAAGATCGGGGCGCCGTCACCGCCTATGATAAAAATGACGGAACGAGTGTCTGGAGGCAGGAACTGCTCGTAGGGTTGAAACTGTCTCCGCCGCTTGTCCGAGGCGATCAGGTCGTCGTGGCGGATTCGCAAGGATTCGTGAATGTCATCAGCAAAAATGACGGCAATATCCTGGGACGGGCGGCAACCGACCAGACTGCAATTGCCACACGTCCTGTACCCCTGCCAAATGGCGTTGCCGTACAAACCAGGAAAGGGGGACTTTATGCGTTCAGCACCGACGTCACGGCATTATCCGTACCAGGCCAGTCAGCCTCATCAGCAGGATCACCCATGGGCAACTATTTCTGTGGGTTTGTGCCGTTTTGCAAGTAATGTGCGAGAGCTTGCGCATTGACGCCTTTAAAACGGAGAGAACCAGTTTTTGGAGAAAACGGCCGCGAGCTGAGGATCGGGTTTCTCCATCAGAGCCGAAAAAACCATGAAACCCACTCTCGTGCTGGTCGGAAGACCAAATGTCGGTAAATCCACCCTGTTCAACCGGCTGACGCGCAGCCGCGACGCGATTGTAGCGGACATACCAGGCCTGACGCGAGACCGGCACTACGGTCACGGCAGGCTGGGCGATAAGCCTTACCTCGTGGTTGATACAGGCGGCTTTGAGCCCGAGGCTACCGAGGGGATTCTGCACGAGATGGCCAAGCAGACCCGTTTGGCTGTCGATGAGGCTGACATCGTGCTGTTTATTGTCGATGGCAGAAAAGGTTTGGCTGCCCAAGACAAAATCATTGCGGAACAGCTCCGCAAGACAGGGCGGAAAATTCTACTGGTAGTGAACAAAACCGAGGGAATGCCTGCCACCGTAACTGCCGAGTTTCATGAGCTGGGCCTGGGCGACCCATGTGCTGTGTCCGCGGTGCATGGTGACAATGTGAATGAGCTCGTGGAGCTGGCGTTGGCCGATCTTCCTTTTCCCGCTGATCTCTCCGAAGAAGACCAGGAAGGCAAGCATCCCAAAATTGCAATCGTAGGCCGTCCCAATGTGGGCAAATCAACACTCGTAAATACATTGGCGGGGGAGGAGCGGGTCATTGCATTCGATCAGCCCGGGACAACACGAAACAGTATTTATGTGGATTTTGATCGAAATGGCCGACGTTACACCCTCATTGACACCGCAGGGCTGCGGCGCCGCGGTAAGGTCATCGAGACCATCGAGAAATTTTCAGTGGTTAAAACCCTCCAGGCGATAGAGGATGCCAACGTGGTCGTGCTGATGCTGGATGCGAAAGACGAGATTTCAGATCAGGATGCTCACATTGCAGGATTTACCCTGGAGGCGGGGCGAGCGATGGTTGTTGCGGTTAACAAATGGGACGGATTGGATGAACATCAGCGCGAGACAATCAAGGGGGCAATGGCTCGAAAGCTGTCTTTTCTGCTCAGTTTTGCCAAGGTAATCTATATTTCCGCGTTGCACGGAACCGGCATCAAAGCACTCCTGCCGGCAGTAGACGCAGCCTATGCCGCAGCGATGGCGCGCTTGCCCACCCCCAAACTTACCCGCACGCTTCTGGCAGCGGTAGAGAAGCAGCCTCCGCCCCGCGCCGGATTATTTCGCCCGAAGCCGCGCTATGCACATCAAGGAGGCTCAAACCCTCCCATAATCGTGATTCACGGCGGCGGGCTGAATCGTGTCTCCCAGACTTACCAGCGTTATCTCGAAAATACCTTCCGCGAAGTTTTCCAGCTCGAGGGGACGCCCCTGAGGGTCGAGTTTAAGACAAGCGAAAACCCGTATGCGCGGAGGCAACCCGCACCGCTTACCGCCGCTGAAGCTGAGCGCGCGCACCGCCGTCGGAGGTTCGGACGTAAAAAATACGGTTAGGCGCGGGCAACAGGATTGTGATACCGTCCGGCTCGGTGGCCGCAAACTGACGACTGAGAACGCGACTCAAACGCGACTCAAGGGGATGTAACGAAACCGCTTGGCGGAAGAGCTGACGCCTCGGTCTAGTGCAGTACTCTTGGAACGCTCAAGATGAATTCCGGGATGGGTGCGTCAAAACGCAACCCGTCTTCCGCAACCATCTGGTAACTTCCCTTCATTGATCCTACGGGCGTTGAAATAGCTGTACCGCTGGTATATTCGAAACTCTCGCCAGGCTTGAGGAGCGGCTGTTCTCCTACAACACCCAACCCCCGCACTTCCTGAACGCCACCGCTTCCGTCGGCGATAATCCAATGGCGACTGATGAGCTGTGCAGGAATTGAGCCGGTATTGCTGATCACAATCGTGTATGCGAATACGTACCGGTCGACTGCCTCATCCGATTGCTCGGGAAGATAGGTAGTCTGCACTTTTACTGCGACTTCGTATTTTTTCGTTTCAGCCATAGCTCAATTGCACACTAATTTTTGTGCTACGGCAAGTGTGAAGCCTACAAAAGTGTAGAACGCCAAAGTATCGCGTCGGAAACGATGCGCATCTGTAGTGGCCGTTTTTGCGGTTTGAAGGGGCTTCTTCGATCGATTCTAAATTTTCATTAATAGGTTGCTGCCCGATTTAGGTTAAAATTTCGACTTTTTAATAATTCCAGAAAATAAGGAAGTCCTGATGGCTAAATACCGCATCGCTCCGAGCATTCTTTCCGCTAATTTTGCCAAGCTGGGTGAGGAGATTACTGCTGTGATCGACTCCGGTGCGGATTTTATCCATTTCGATGTGATGGATAATCACTATGTTCCAAATCTTACCATCGGGCCGCTTGTATGCGAGGCCATCCGCCCTCTTACCGACGCTGTCATCGATGTGCATCTGATGGTGGAGCCGGTTGATCGTATCGTGCCGGATTTCGCCAAGGCAGGCGCCAACATTATTTCCTTTCATCCGGAAGCGACCCGCCACATCGATCGCACTATCGGGCTTATCAAGGAGCATGGGTGCAAGGCCGGTCTCGTATTCAATCCGGCGACACCCCTGAATTATCTTGATCATGTCCTTGATAAGCTGGACCTGGTGCTCATCATGTCCGTCAACCCCGGCTTCGGAGGGCAGAAATTCATTCCGGAAGCATTACCGAAACTCAGAGCCGTGCGCCAACGTATCGATGCGTCAGGCAAGGACATTCTGTTGGAAATTGACGGGGGAGTGAAGGTCGATAACATTGCGGAAATCGCTCGGGCGGGCGCCGATACCTTTGTTGCAGGTTCGGCCATTTTCAGCGCGGGGAGGGATGGTGATCCCCATCGGTACGACACGATTGTAGCGGCCTTGCGGGCTGAATTGGACAAGGTACAGCTGATCCGTGGATAAGGCCCTCTCAGCAGTGACTGGGAACGCCGTGGCTGAAGTGAGGGTTCCCTTGCCGGTAAAGGTAAAGGCCGTCATGATCGATTTGGACGGTACTCTTCTTGACACCGCGCCGGACCTTGCGGAGGCCGCCAACATGATGTTGCGGGAGTTGGGCAGGTCCGAACTGCCTCTGGAAGTCATCCAGTCTTATATCGGCAAAGGTATCCAGAGATTAGTCAAGCGCACGCTCAGCGGCACTCTCGACGGGGAACCCGACCCGCAGTTGTTCAGCCGCGCGATGCCCCTATATGAGCGGAATTATGCAAAAACCCTTTGCGACAAAACACGGCCTTACCCAGGTGTTGTGGATGGGTTGGAGGCTCTTGATAAAAGCGGGTTTCGGCTTGCCTGTGTAACAAACAAGGCCGAAGCTTTTACTCTGCCTTTGCTTCAAGCCACCGGTCTGCGGGATTATTTCGACATTGTCTTGTCGGGTGATAGTCTGCCCAGAAAGAAGCCTGACCCGTTGCCATTGCTGCATGCGTGCAATCATTTCGGCATTAAAACCAACGAGATGCTGTTGATTGGAGATTCGCTCAACGATACTCAGGCCGCGCGCGCCGCTGGCTGCCATATCTTT
Organism: uncultured beta proteobacterium; assembly: GCA_963786735.1. Lineage (GTDB taxonomy): Bacteria > Pseudomonadota > Gammaproteobacteria > Burkholderiales > Nitrosomonadaceae > Nitrosospira. The sequence goes on along the minus strand of CAWBAF010000022.1, from coordinate 282,668 downwards.
TGCGTCCCATATGGGTACAACGAAGGCAGGGACGTGCATGAACTCGATTGCGACGCGCTCGTTTCCTCTCTTTATGAAGCGACGAAGCTGATCTGCAAAACGCCATGAAAGCTGTCGCGACTTCAAAGCTCACGGATATTAAAAGATATGCGAGCGGAACCTGGCGCACCTGCCGCCAGAAAACTGTTCGTTGGCATGCCTGATAACAGGCCGCCGCATTCTTCCATCTTTGAGTTTTGGAGTTGAGCCATGACTGAAGCCGAATTCAACGCGCTTGCGGCGCAGGGCTATAACCGCATTCCAGTCGTGCTGGAAACCTTGGCAGATCTCGACACCCCTCTTTCGGTTTACCTGAAGCTCGCCAATAAGCCTTTTTCTTATCTGCTGGAGTCCGTGCAGGGGGGTGAGCGCTTCGGCCGATTCTCTTTTGTTGGCCTGTCCGCTGCGACACGGATTGCTGTGCGGGACCACCATGTCAGCCTTATAAGCGGGGCCGAGACTCAAGAGACAGAGGAAGACGACCCGTTGGCTTTCATAGAAACCTATCTGGCCGGTTTCAAGGTCCCGTCATATCCCGGTTTGCCTCGTTTCTGTGGTGGTCTGGTAGGTTATTTCGGTTACGATGTGGTCCGCTACATTGAGAGGAAGCTGGCTGCACAAGCACTTTCCGATGCACTACACACCCCGGACATATTATTACTGCTGTCCGAAGAGTTGGTGGTTGTGGATAACCTTTCGGGCAAGCTCCATCTCGTCGTCTATGTGGATCCCGAAAAACCTGGCGCGTTTGCCGCAGCTAAAAGCCGGCTGAAAGAACTGCTGGCGAATTTGCGCAATCCCCTGCAAATACCCGTCGACGTTCCTTCGGAACCGGGCGATCTGATTGCCGAGTTTTGCGAAAGCGATTTCATCACGGCGGTCGAGCGGGCAAAGCGCTACATTTTCGATGGCGACATCATGCAGGTTGTGCTTTCCCAGCGGAGCAGCAAGCCCTATAAAGCCTCGCCTCTGGCACTCTATCGTGCTCTCCGCAGCCTGAATCCTTCGCCTTATATGTTCTACTATAACTTCGACCAATTTCATGTGGTGGGAGCTTCGCCCGAAATACTGGTTCGGCTGGAGGGTGAGACCGTCACGCTGCGTCCGATTGCGGGTACCCGCCCGCGCGGTAAAACCGCGGAGGATGATGTGGCGCTCGCTGCCGACTTGCTCGCGGATCCAAAAGAGCGGTCCGAACATGTCATGTTGATGGACTTGGGGCGCAATGATGTGGGCCGGGTGGCTCAAACAGGTACCGTGGCCGTTACGGAAAACATGCAGATCGAGCACTACTCGCACGTCATGCACATCGTTTCAAACGTCGAGGGCAGACTAAAGCCCGGTCTGAGCGCCATGGATGTATTGCGGGCCACATTTCCGGCGGGCACGGTCAGCGGCGCACCGAAGGTCCGTGCGATGGAAATCATTGATGAGCTCGAGGTTTCAAAGCGTGGAATCTACGCTGGCGCAGTGGGGTACCTGGGATTCAATGGTGACATGGATTTAGCCATTGCGATTCGCACTGGCGTTATCAAGGAGAATAGGCTGTACGTACAGGCGGGCGCCGGCATCGTGGCTGACTCCGTGCCGCGTAATGAATGGATCGAGACGCAAAATAAGGCCCGAGCGTTGGTGCGCGCGGCGGAAATCGCCGAGGCGGGGCTCAGCAGCAGAGTGGAGTAAAATTGCACATGCCAGCATGAAAGGCGTGAGAGTTGCGCAAACCCTGGGAGAAGGTTGCCTTCCGGAGGGACGTCTTTCCCGCGTCCCGAGGCACCGTACCGCCGATCTCCCCATTTTTTCCGAGCCAGGTCTTGTTCAGCTGGTAATTTTTTCTTGCCAAGCAGGCAAAAATTACCTTAAAATCACTCCCTTTTTCTGTTTAGGAGCTCAAAGGGCACATGGTCATCATTCGACTGGCGCGAGGCGGTGCCAAGAAACGCCCATTTTATAATATGGTGGTTGCAGATTCGCGCAACGCACGGGACGGCAAGTTTATCGAACGAATCGGGTTTTATAACCCTCGAGCGGGTGAAAACGAGGAAGGGCTGCGCGTCCAACTGGATCGTGTCACGTTTTGGCAATCACAGGGGGCGCAGCTGTCGGAGACCGTGACAAGGCTGGTCAGGCAGTTCGGTGCAAGACAAAAAGACGCAGGAAGCTCAGCACAGCCAAGCACCTGAACCAATGGTCGTGATGGGGCGCATTGCAGACCCCTATGGTATATCGGGCTGGATCAGGATTATTCCTTATACCCAGTATGTCGACGGTTTGGCGGAATATCCGTCGTGGTGGCTGGGCAGGGAAGGCGGCAAGTGGCGGGAGATAAAAGTTAACGAGTGCGCTGTTCATGGCAGCACATTGGTCGCCTCGCTTGAGCCCTATACGGATCGGAACGCAGCGGCGACTTTGAAGGGCCTTCAGGTTGCGGTTCCCCGTAGTCGACTTCCCGTTCTTTCGCAAAACGGTGACGACGGTTACTACTGGTCGGACCTGATCGGTCTTGAAGCTGTCAATCTGCAGGGAGAGCGGCTGGGAAAAGTGGTTGGTCTGCTACAGACCGGGGCGAATGATGTCCTTCAGGTGCAGAGCGAGACGGCAAAGGAAATACTGATTCCCTTCATTAGCCAGGTTATTGTCAAGGTCGACCTGGCGGCTTCGCAGATTATCCTGGAATGGGGGCTGGACTATTAGCCATGACCCATCTGATCGACGTCGTTACGCTGTTTCCCGAAATGTTCGATGCAGTTACGAAGTTCGGGGTAACTGGCCGGGCGAAGGCAAACGCAATTTACGAATTGCACACCTGGAACCCACGGGACTTCACCGAGGATAATTACAGGACGATCGACGATCGTCCATACGGTGGAGGGCCAGGAATGCTGATGCTCGCGCAACCGCTGGAAAAAGCCATCACAGCGGCACGGGGGAGGCAAATGGCCAAGGGAGTCAGCGGGACACGGGTTGTCTATCTTTCTCCCCAGGGAAGGCTACTGAATCACCGTACTGTGATGGAGCTCTGCGAAGAGCCGGCCCTGGTGCTTCTTGCGGGACGATATGAAGGGGTGGACGAGCGACTGATCGCGCGCCACGTAGATGACGAGATTTCCATTGGCGATTATGTGCTTTCCGGTGGCGAACTGGCAGCCATGGTCCTCATAGACTGTCTCGTCCGGCAGATGCCAGGTGCTTTAGGTGATGCCGAATCGGCCAACCAGGAGTCCTTTGTTGAAGGGCTGCTCGATTGTCCACATTACACAAGGCCGGAAGTTTATCGCGAAAGCAGGGTACCGGACGTTTTAACCTCGGGTAACCATGCAAGCATCAGGCGCTGGCGTTTGCAGCAATCCCTGGGGCGCACCTGGCTGAGGCGGCCCGATTTACTGGCCCAAAAAACGGAACACGGCCTGACAAGTGAGGAGCGGGTGTTGCTGGAAGAATTCAAGAAAAGCTACCAGATTGAACCAACTTCGGAAGAAGGCAACTGAAAACCGAAATAAGATAAACAGGTACAGCGGTTATAGAAGCGTCATAGAAGGAGTCGTAATGAATCTTATTGAACAGCTCGAGAACGAAGAAATAAGCCGCCTTGGCAAAACAATCCCGGATTTCGCTCCAGGGGACACAGTTGTCGTCAACGTCAAGGTTGTTGAAGGTGACCGTAAACGAATCCAGGCTTACGAAGGGATCGTGATTGCCATAAGAAATCGGGGTCTGAACTCGGCTTTCACGGTACGGAAGATATCCAGTGGAGAGGGCGTGGAACGGACGTTTCCAGACTTATTCTCCGCTTATCGCGAGTATTGAGATCAAGCGTCGCGGGGATGTCCGCCGAGCTAAACTTTATTACCTGCGCGATCGTTCCGGCAAGGCTGCTCGCATTCGCGAGAAGCTTCCCGCCCGCGCTTCCGGTAAAAAAGAGACACAGTAATTCCCTGCTTCCCTGGGTTTCCGTTGCAAGCTGCCAAGCCGCTACAGGATGGCAAGGGGTAGTAACTGCGTGGGTAGCAACTACGGGGGCTAGCACTGCGGGGGCGGAAACCTCGGCGAAACGATTTCAGCTCGGGCCGTTTCACTTGGGGCGACTTCAATCAGGGATGTTGCCGCTTTCGTACCAATTTCTGATTGCTGCCCCGACTGAAACGTTAGAACTTGCGCGGTAAAGGGGCTTTGGGAGGGGCTGCGAGAGCAAGGGGTTGAGCCTCTTCTTTTAGAGATTGTTGTCCTCAAGATTATCTATTAAGCAAGGTTATCCATTAACAAGGCGCTCGGAAAACACCGGAAAGCAGTTGTTGCGAAACTGCGCCTTCAGCACGCGTCCTGGCCTTGAATCCCAGCTCTGCATTAAGCGCCGCGTAGCCTCGAATCTGTTCCACCGTCGCTACCGGCCGCTATTGCGACCTCTATTCCGGTCTCTATTGCCGTTCGGCCTGCTGCTTGGGCTCCGGCTTATGCTCTATTTCCTTGTCCCACACTTCATAAACATCGTCCGGCCATAGCGATTTGATCCAGACGATCACATCGTCGATTTCCTTATTCGTCAGCTTGCCATCCCAGGCAGGCATGCCCCCGGCACCGCCCGGGCTGCCTTTCCTGATCATCTCTTCCAGGGTCTCGGTTGAATGGTGCCATGCATGAGCGCTGCCATCAAGCGGTGGCGGCGGGTATCTGCCATCAGCGGCAGGGGTGCGCCAACCTGGAGTCGCTTCGCCGTTTGGTCCATGGCAGCTCGCGCAATTTTTGCGGTAAACGGACTCACCATGCTTGATTCTTTCAGGGTCCAGCTTCCGTGCGGCCAGATTCCGGGGAGGTGCTGCCGTAGCTGACACCGGAGACCCCGGATCGACAGCAGGCTTGGCTGGCTCGATCGCAAGGGGAGCAGCTTCCTTGCCAGCGGCCGATTCGGATTTGGTAACGGGGGCAGGGACGCCCGGTGTTGCCGGGGGCTTCGATTCACCACAGCCCGCGGCAAGTCCCATCACGGCACCTAACAACAAAAAACTACGGATGCCCGCGGCGACGTCCTCTTTTTTGAGGTCGAATTTAAAGAAACGGGCGATGTTCGAAGTCTGCGATCTTTCAGTGGGCGTCTGCGCACATGTCATACCGATGCGCCTCACTTCAATTTCATCACAGATCCCGCAGGATCGGATGGCAGATGGCGGCTATAAACCGCTGTGTCGCCCTGTTTGTTGATCAGAAGCACGTCATAAGGATCGCTGCGCGCGCCTTCCATCCCTGGAGAACCATGCGGCATGCCAGGTGCGGTCAGGCCGATGGCTCGAGGACGCTCCCGCAGGAGACGCTTGATATCGTCGGCAGGCACGTGCCCCTCGATTGCATAGCCGTCCACCAACGCGGTGTGGCAGGAGCCCAGGTGGGTCGAAATCCCTGCACGCTCGCGTGCCTCCTTGTTGCCGACATCGTGAGTGTTCACCGTGAAGCCGTTTGCACGCATATGGTCAACCCACTTTGCGCAGCATTTACAGGTAGAGCTTTTGTAGACTTCGACCGTTGTTGAGGCATGGGCGGCAACAACGCCGCCCGACAGCATACTGATTAGAATTGATCGCGCTAATAACGAGTAAGGAGATATTTTCATTTGGACTCTACTTTGATGGTTCCTTTCATTCCGGGAAAATTCATGCCTTTGAAGTGTCCTGGCAGCGGACAGGCAAAATCAACTGTTCCGGCCTTCGTGAATTGCCATACCAGTTCCCCGGTCTTGCCCGGCTCGACGGTAATCATGTTGGGTTGGTCATGATGTTCCGCGTCCGGAAATTTTTTCATCGTCCTGCCGTGTTTATCAATTTCTTCGGATGAACCGATCATCATCTCATGCTTTTTCTTACCGGAGTTCTTGAGCAGGAATTTTATTGTTTCACCTTCCCTTGCTTTTACTTCGGAAGGATCGAATCGGTTATCGACCATTGTTATCTCGACAGTACGCGACACTTTGCTTGGATCACCTGGGCTTCCGCCCGCTTCGCTTTCCTCATCTGCAAAAGCAACGGTAGAGGCCAGGCATAGCGTTAAGGCAGATATGAGCACAACCTTCTTCATTTGGTCCTCCTCCCGGTCGAAAATTAGCGACCGCCCTCCCCACAATATAACAAAAAACCTTTCCCCGCCCAACCTTTCCCCGCCCAATTTATAGAAGGTATTTGTTTATTTACTTCACGTTTACTCGGGGATTACTTCGAGCCGGACTTGTCCTGTAATCTTGTAATATTACGCTCGAGATAGACTTGGGGAACCGCCCTTTGGTTCCAGAGCCAGGCGTCGCGCGTCACACTTTGTGCGTTAAATGAAGTTCTTCTATGACCAGGCGCGATCAAGAGGTGATAGTGATACACTGGGCAAGGAGAAATTGTAGAGATTGAATATCATTAGAATACTCGCATGTCCTCATTTTTTCCTCCAGATGAAAACGGGATATTCCAATAGTTTTTTCGGGGGGCGCCCGCTTCGGTTGCTTCACTCTCTTGTCTGGATAATGCCGGTGCTTGCGCTGTCCGGATGTTTATCACCCATCACGCTTAACCGCGCGGTCGGAGCCTATGACGACGCGATTGTCAGCGCAGGCGCCAAGCAGCTGCTGATGAACATCGCGCGCGCCCATCACAACCAGCCGGTACACTTTACCGGTGTGTCGAACGTCGCAGCGACTTTCGATTTCCGTTTCAGTGCGGGCGGTACACCCGCATTGACAGGAAACGTCGGAGGCATGATTTTGCCCACATTCGGGGGCAGCGTTGCGGAAAATCCGACCATAAGCATTGTGCCGATCGAGGGGGAAGAATTCACGCGACGCCTCCTCACCCCGTTTCACCAAAGCAAACTTACTCTTCTGCTGCGCCAGCACTATGACATCGACCTCTTGCTGAGACTGATGGCGGGGGAGGTACATATTCAAGATCCGGCACGTGAAATGGCCTATCGAAACAGACCCTCTGATCCCTCAGGATACGAGATGTTCCGTCGGGTGGTCCTGCATCTCTCGGCCATCCAGGATCAGAATCTACTCTATGTAGAACCGATGATGGTGGAACGTACCTGGATTATTCCGGCCGGCTCGGTATCCGCCGAAGGTTTTCAGGCTCTGCAAAAGGAATACCTGGTTTCCTATAACAAGCAGGACGGTACTTATACGCTTCGCAAGCAATCGGTGGGACCCATCCTCATTACCAATTATGACCCCAGCAAGTTGCCTGCGAACGAAAACAAATGGATCAACGGAGAGCTGGGGGACTGGATCAATAATGATGTTGCCTTCGATATCCGGTCAGGTCATCCGGGTGGAGAATGGCCCCTCAAAGGCGTGTTCCGCCTTAGAAGTTTCCACGCAATTCTCGATTTCCTGGGTCGTTCGATTGGTAGCGAGCCGGAGTACGACGTCTCTCCGGACCCTCGCACTTCTCCTCTTGAACGCGATGAGAATCCGGTCTCCACAATGGAGCTTATGGTTGGGGAAGCGCCGCCTCTCAAAGGAGAAGAATTGGCTGTCGAATCGCATGGCAAGTATTATTCGGTAAATACGGCCGGCCCGCTTGCTCGATGGAACCGCAGCGCCTTTCAGATGCTGTACCTTTTGTTTCAGATGACCATCACCGATTTGCCGCGTGTCGGCGTGCCGAGCATTACGATCGCGAAATAAGCTTCGCGGCAGAGTTACTCGACTGGTCGAAAACGGGCCTCGTGGGGGCGCTTACCTGCCCTTACCTATCACAGCTCATCGAATAAGGCATCCGCGTCTCGGACCGGTTCGTGAATCTCAACGACCTTGCGCCTCGAGTTAAGCCCGTGCTTCAAGATCACCTGGCGGCGCGGCACGCCAAAGATATTGGATAGAAACTCGATCAGCGTGGAATTGGCGGCACCATCCACTGGCACGGCAGCGAGCCTGATCTTCAATGCGTCGCCGTGCAATCCAGCCGCCTCGGTCCGTTTTGCGCCCGGCTGAATGTGCAGCGTAAGAATAAGACGGCGACCCCCGCTATCGGCTTCGCTGCGGCACCAAGTCAGGAACCTCTGAATAAACCCTCCGCGGTTCGCGTTGCTGTCAAAATCGGGGAGATGATCACAAGGCCATCAGAACAAACGGGAGATCTCGCTTTGCACTCGCGTCACCACGAATAACAGCAACTGGATCACGACCAATACAAAAAGTGGCGACAAGTCAACGTTGCCGATAGGCGGGATGCGCTGCCGGATTACTCCAAGAAAGGGCCGGGTGAAACTGTCGAGAAGAGGGACGATCGGGCTGTGTGGGTTGACCCAGGAAAGTACCGCCTGCATGATTACAGCCCCCATTACAATGTAGAGCGTCGTTTTGATAATTTCGACGACCGCAAGCAGACCCAGGCCTGCAGTAGCGATCCCGATGGTCGAGCTGAAATTGTAACCCTGGAGCATATACACTCCCGTCAGCAGGGCAAACTGTGTAAGCCACGCCAGCAACAGCGTCGGAACATCCATACCCTTGAAGCTGGGAATGATCCGCCGGGCGGGCCGTACGATGAAATCGGTCAGGCTGATGAGAAATTGTGACAGTGGGTTGCGGTAAGGCGCGCGCATCAGTTGCATGTAAAAACGAAGCAACAGCGCAAGGGAAAACAGCCCCAGTAAAGTGTCGAGCAAAAATATGAGCATCTGGTTGAGCATAACCGCTCCTAAAGCCCGATATCCATAGACAGGTTAAACCTTGCCAAATTCGTCCCCCAGTTCGTGCGATCGCTGGTGCGCCAAGTGAATCGCCCTGACTATCGCGTTCTGTACCTCGTCAGTTTCAAGCGAGCGAATTGCCCGTTCGGTGGTGCCGCCCGGCGATGTTACCCGAGCGCGCAGCACGCTGGCATCTTCGCCACTCTGGCTCGCAAGCTTCACCGCCCCAAGAAACGTCTCGATGATCAACTGCCGTACCTGGGCTGGATCCAGTCCCAGTTCAAGGCCCGCTTTCTGAATAGCCTCGATGAAATAAAACACATAAGCCGGGCCGCTGCCGGAAATCGCCGTCACCGCATCGAGCATCTCTTCATGGGGGCACCATAGCACCGAGCCCACTGCGGCAAGTATCGCGTCGGCATTTCGTTTTCCTTCATCATCCACGCCTGGAAGGGCATACAGGCCTGTAACGCCCGCTCGAACCAAAGCAGGAGTGTTCGGCATTGCGCGCACAATTCGCGGATACCCGTGCAGCCATCGCGATATATCTGCGGCTCGGATACCTGCGGCGATGGAAACGACAAGATGATCGGCGAGGAGTGGCGACAGCTCGCGGGACACCGCTGAAAGCTGTTGAGGCTTCACCGCAAGCACGACGATATTGCTGTTGGCTACGCCCTTGGCAAGCTCCTCGTCCACCTCGATATTAAATTCCCGCCGTATCCTTTCGCGCTGTTCCGCATTAACCTCGACCACCCTTATCCGGGCGGCTGAATAACCCTGCTGGAGCAGTCCGCCGATCAATGCCCCGGCCATATTGCCGCCCCCAATGAAACAGATATTCATAGCGATCTTGTAGCTGAGCAAAAATTGGATTTAGATGATACACCGACCACCTTCGGATATTGCTTGAAAGCGGCATCAAATCTTTCTCCCTGTCGAATGTCAAAAATCCTGCACCGGACTAAGCTGAAACAGCTAAAACTCGGCATGGACTCTCATTCCATAAACATTCACAGGGCCGCGATCAGCATTGAAGCCGGGGTTGGTAATATGCTGATAGTCGGCGGTGACCCACAGGGTTTTCAATAGATTGACGCTATAAAAAATATCCACCACATGCTCAGGGCGGTCCTTAATCCGGCCGTCGCCAACAAACCCATCAATGCCACCCATGTTCAGATACTGGGCATGCTGGCTCGAAATCCAGCCCGCGGCAAACCCGATTCCAAGCAAATCTTTTTTTCGTCCCCACCGGGAACCGTTCGCCAAAGCTCCCAGTGAGACCGATCTATCGGTGGAGGTGTAGGAAAACACCTCGGTTTTGCCATCGCTATACATTCCTCGAAAGAATAAGCCGACATCGTCCAGCACTTGCTGCTCTAAATTGATCCCTATGCCCATTTTATTGTTGGGTTTGCGTGCCCAGCATAAATCCGGGGCCCCCGTGTTTCCTGATCCATAATTGAAACCGGTGCAAGTTGTGGCATTCTTGTTGGGGTCGGATTGGAAGGCGGCAATCGCATCGCTGAATTTGCCCATATTCTCATGATTCCGATAAGCTAATATCCTGATAGCGCCAGGTCGGCCATGTAACAAATGCCTGCGCTCAAGCTCAGCCTGCTGCCCATAAAAAGTGAATATTCGCGTATCGATCGGGAGCTGGTTTGGATCGACAGGAACGGCTACATGGCCGAAGCGCATCGTCCAGTCATCGTGGAAGTATTCGGCTATCCCGCCCCAGGTATATCCTCTCGCATCGCCGGCGAAATCGAAGGATGAATACGTCAGGAAGGCCATGTTCAAAAATTGCCTGCGGAGATCGCCCGAGTATGAGTTCTTGTCGAAGAAATCAATCACGCTGAAATTACCCACCCTGACAACAAGACGCCTGCTATCCACGGTTGTGCCGAGCTGCATCGGGTCAGAGTCGAGTTGTATGCGATCCCCGCCAAATCCGAAAGTTTGCTTGAAGAATAATCTGGATCGGTAATAGATAGGGGTTTCCGAGCCACCTTTCTGCAGCTCGAAGTTTTGTATCGCCCCGCCCAAACCCTTCAAGTCCGATAAAGGCCGCGAGGATATCATCTCCGGCACATAATAAATTTCGCCGCCCTGCCAGGTCTTCAGCCCCAGATAGAGCGTGGCGGTTCCGGTAAAGCTTCTTTCGCTTCCTGGCAATAATGAATTGGGACTACCGTTCAGGTTGGTATATGAGGCCGGGAATGCGCCTTTCCAGCTGGAAATATAGGTGAATTGACCGTACGCGTTCCAGCGTTCATCCTTCAGGTCGTGTAACCCCTTTTTCGCCAGTACATTCATGAAATCGAATGCTTCCTCAGCGCGCGGGTCCGGTTCGCTAACCGCGGCTCGCGCCGGTAACATGGAGAACATCAGGTGGAAGAGAAGAATGGTCTTGAATAGAAGCTTTGCCCCCATCTGAAGTTTCTGAAACCTGAAGGCGCGCCCCATTCTTCTATCCGGCATTTAATCGGGATTGCCGCAAAATTTTTTTGCAGGATAGCATTCAGCCTGGATACTTTTCGCGGGGAATCAGGGTTGGATAGGGTATAGAGCCTGAGTTTTCGGACATATTAATTATTACTATATTTACTGTTACTCGATCAAGGTTACAGACCTCGACGTCCGTGAGTCGCTCGAAGCCGAGCGAGTATGAGGTTTCTCAAGACGGCTGCCATAAACTTAATTCTTCCGTTTGGTTTATTTCTAGTCTATTTCTGGCAACGCGAGCAATAAAAGCTTGAACGCTGCCCCTGCCTGATCTGGACGATAGGTGTACCGCACTTTCGGCAGGGCTGCCCGGTGCGCCCGTATACCCAGTACTGTTGCTGAAAATAGCCGGGTTTGCCTTCGCTATTGACGAAATCGCGCAGGCTGCTGCCGCCGGCTTCAATCGCAAGATTAAGCGTGTCCTTTATTGCTTCTACCAATTTGCGATACCTCCCCAATCCGATACGGCCTGCCGCAGCCATTGGATTAATACCTGCGCGAAAGAGTGCTTCATTTGCGTAAATATTGCCCAAACCCGCAACGATGCTGCTATTCATCAGCAGTTGCTTGATACTGACGCTACGCCCCCGTGTTTCCTTGTACAGGAGATTTGCCGTGAACATTTCGGCGAGAGGCTCTGGCCCGAGTTTAGCCAGTAGGGGATGCCGCATGACATCGCCTGTTTCCCAGAGAATGGCGCCGAAGCGGCGGGGGTCCCTGAAGCGAAGGGCCATTCCGTTGTCCAACATCAGGTCGACGTGATCATGCTTGCCCGGCGGGATTTGCGCTGGGAAGGGAATCATCCTGAGGCTGCCCGACATGCCCAGATGCAGGATGAGAGCTCCTTCGCCAGAGTCGAGCAAAAGGTATTTCCCCCGCCGAGAGACCTTGGCGATGAAAAATCCATTGAGCTTTTGCTCCAGATCGGCCGGCACGGGCCAGCGCAGCGCGGCATTCCTTACCGTAGCGCCGACGATGCGGCGACCCTCGATATAAGGCGCGATACCTCGACGGATAACTTCTACTTCAGGTAGCTCAGGCATGATTTTTGTTTACGGACAGCCTCGTCAGAAGGCGTTGCAATCGCCCGAGGGGCTCCGAAAGGGGGTAAGGGATGCCTCGACCACATTATCATTACCGCGGGCGCCTGCATCCCGCTACAGGGTCGCATCTTCCTTCGGAAGGAGCTGCTCTGCCCTAGTGGCGGTGCCGGTAAACGACGTTCCCTTTCGAACATGCCGGTTATCTGTTGCGTTGCTTCTCATTCCACGAGGATGGACAACTGTTCACTAATCTTGTCATACGGCTGTGTAATCTTGTCATACGGCTGTGCACTTGTGATAAGGGCAAAATATACCTAATATGTGGTATTTGTGTCGGAAGGACTCAGCCCCGCCTTGTCTTATTTCCCAAACTTGCCTGCATTTTCCCACATGATCCATAAACTTCCCGGCGCGTTGTTGCTGCTGGTTTTTTGCGCCGCGTGCACGCACCTCCCTGGCAAACCCGATGCCAAGGGTAGCGCCGACAAATCAGTAGCGAAGGGTAACGCGGAGCATCCGCACTTGCCCAACCAGGATCTAACGAGCCCTCTGCTGTTTGATTTCCTGCTTGCTGAAACCGCATTTCAGCGAGGAGATCAGGAACTTGCCATTCGGACTTACCTGAAACTGGCGAGGACGACTCGTGATCCGCGCATTGCCCAGCGTGCTACCGAAATTGCGCTTCAATCGCGTCAGCCCGCCCCGGCGCTCGAAGCGTCAAAGATGTGGGTTGAGTTTGAACCGGACTCGGTAACTGCCCGCCAGACCCTCGCCGCGCTTCTGGTCAGCGTCGACCGTCTGGATGAAGCCCGGCCTCATCTTGAGAAACTGCTGGCCTCGGAGGGCGCGAATGTCAACGAGGCCTTCATGCAACTGAATGGTCTCCTGGCGCGCCACCCCAATAAAATTGCCACGTTCGAATTGGTGAAGCAGCTTGCTCAACCGTATCCCGATCTTCCGGAAGCTCACTTTGCCATATCTCAGGCGGCATGGTTTGCAAACCAGTTCGATATCGCGTTGGCAGAGATGAAACGCGCGCTCGCGCTCAGGCCGGATTGGGAGATTGCCGCAATATACCAGGGACGCATATTGGCGCGTAATTCCAATGCGAGCGCCATCGAATTTTTTGAAAGCTACCTCAAATCCTATCCGAAAGCCAACGATACGCGAATCACTTATGCCCGGCTGTTGCTTGCAGAGAGAGATTACGCCAAGGCGCGCCAGCAGTTCCAGCAATTGCTTGCTGAGAACCCCGGAAATGCCGACATCGTGGTAGCGGTCGGTCTGTTATCGCTGGAGCTTCGCGATTACGACGCAGCCGAGTCGAATTTCAAGAAAGCCCTGGAGCTCGATTACAGGGATCCCGGCATGGTGCGTTTTTATCTCGGCGGCGTTTATGAAAAACAGCAGCAGTATCATGCAGCTATGGAATCATACCGCTCGGTGACGAGCGGCAGCCAATATATTCCCGCTCAAATCCGGTATGCGTTGCTGTTGAGCAAAAACGGGAAAATGGACGAGGCGCTTCAATACCTGGAGCGTCTGCCGGTTACCAACGACCAGCAACGCGCGCAATTAATTGTTGCGGAGGCCCAGTTGTTGAGGGAATCCGGAAATCACCAGAAGGCATTCCGGATACTCGGTAGCGGGCTGGAAAAATTTCCCGACTCACCGGAGCTTCTGTACGACCATGCGCTGTCGGCGGAAAAGGTCGGCAAAACCGACATGATGGAGCGCGATTTGCGTAAGCTGATCCAACTCAAGCCCGATCATGCGCACGCATACAACGCGCTGGGCTACGGCCTTGCGGAACATACCAATCGACTTTCTGAAGCGCTGGAGCTCATAGAGAAGGCAATTCACCTTTCCCCCAACGACCCCTACATCCTGGATAGCCTGGGCTGGGTACATTATCGACTTGGGAATTTGAACCAGGGAACCAGCTTCCTGAGACAAGCGTATGGAATGAATCCCGATCCCGAAATCGCGGCCCACCTGGGGGAGGTTCTCTGGGTGCAGGGATCGAAGGATGAGGCCAAAGAAATCTGGCAGTCGACACTCAAGAACAACCCCGGCAACGAGGCACTGCTCCATACCATGAAGAAGTTCATGAAGTAGAACGAGGATGGGAATAAATGCGGGTGTAAGGCCGCGCCAATGCCGGCGCTTTGCATTTCCCTGGTGGAGCCTGTTTTTATGCGCGCCGCCTTTGTTTTCTGGTTGTGCCGCGCTGGCTCCCGCTCATAAAGAAGCCTATGTAACGATACGGACCGAGCCGAGCACGGAAGCTGCGCTTGCGACGCCCGCAAATTTCCTGCTGGTGGGAAGGATTTCAGTAACCGGCGGAAAGGATAGCTTCTCAGGCGCAGCGCAGTGGCGTCATTCGGAGAGTGCGGACGAAATACTCCTGCTTTCGCCATTGGGACAGACATTGGCACAGATTCAGCTCGACCCGGATGGCGCGTATTTAACCACCTCGGAACACCAGAGCTATTACGCTCCTGATGTCGAAAGTCTGACCGAGCAGGTGCTGGGGTGGCGCCTGCCGCTCATGGGCTTGCAATACTGGGTCCAGGGGATCAATTCGCCTGCAACGTCAGCTGAAATGGATGTGGATAGGGATGGGAGGATCCTGGCGATTCGGCAGGATGGGTGGAATATCGATTATCTCGATTATTTCCCGATGTCGACGTCCTCCGCTGCTCCGGTAAACGCCGAGGAACCCTTTCAGGCTCGGGCTGGGCAACCAAGGCTTCTGCGGCTCAAACGTGGCGGTTTGCAAATCAAGCTCGTCATAGACGCCTGGAATCCGCCTCGCACGGATGGAGTTTAGCCATGAGCGAAAATGACACGCTGGTGTGCCCTGCGCCAGCCAAACTCAACCTGTTCCTTCATGTCGTCGGCCAAAGAGCGGATGGTTATCACCTCTTGCAGACGGTTTTTCGCTTCCTTGATTTTTCCGATGAACTGGAATTCGTTTCGCGTCGGGATGCCAGGATCAGGCTGTGCACGCCCCTTCCCGGAGTGCCGGAGGAAAACGATTTGTGCGTGCGCGCCGCGAGACTCTTGCAGCGGGAGAGCGGTACTTCGCTGGGTGTGGACATTTTTCTGAAGAAGCGTATTCCAATGGGCGGCGGATTGGGAGGCGGCAGTTCCGACGCGGCCACGACGTTGTTGGCACTCAACCGTTTATGGGCGCTGGGCTGGAAGAGAAAGCGATTGCTGAAGCTGGGGCTGGGGTTGGGGGCGGACGTCCCCGTCTTTATATTCGGGGAGAACGCCTTTGCGGAAGGGGTAGGCGAAGAGCTTCGCGCAATCGATCTGCCGCCCGCCTGGTATCTCGTGCTCACGCCGCCCGTGCATGTTTCAACCGCAGAGGTTTTTGGCAGTAAGGAATTGACACGAAATACGATTCCCATCAAAATACCGCCCTTTTCCGTCGAGCGCGGACATAATGATCTTGAGCCCGTGGTATGTCGCATATACCCCGAGGTGGCACGAAGCCTGCAATGGCTCAGGCAGCTCGACAGCCCACGTATTGCGGCAATGACCGGTTCCGGTGCTTGCGTATTTGCAGAATTTGCCACCGAGACGGCAGCGAGGTCGGCGCTGACACAGGTTCCGCCCGGCATGAACGGTTTTGTTGCGCAGGGATTGGGCCGCCATCCCCTGCATGATTTTGTGGAAGAGTAATTCTGGGGAGTCGCCAAGTGGTAAGGCACCGGATTTTGATTCCGGCATTCGTAGGTTCGATCCCTACCTCCCCAGCCATATTCCAGGCGTTCCGTTTCCCGGTTTTATCGAGTCACACATAGCTACAGGTTAGCCACAGGTCACGTTCCTCGGTCTCCGTTTGAATTCCATAAATTCCCATATTTGGTTAGCCTCCAGCCATGGCCTACGATAGCTTGATGGTTTTTACCGGCAACGCCAACCCCAAGCTGGCGCAGGAGGTCGTGCGTCATCTCAATATTCGGGTGGGGCGCGCAGCGGTAGGACGTTTCAGTGATGGCGAGGTAATGGTTGAAATCCTCGAGAACGTGCGCGGCAAGGATGTGTTCGTGCTGCAATCCACCTGCATGCCCACCAACGACACCCTGATGGAACTGCTCGTGCTGGTGGATGCGCTGAAGCGGGCTTCCGCGGGACGGATCACCGCGGCAATACCGTACTTCGGATACGCCCGCCAGGATAGAAGGCCGCGCTCGGTACGCGTGCCCATCACCGCCAAGGTGGTCGCGAACATGCTGACGACGGTCGGCGTGGACCGGCTATTGACCATGGACCTGCATTCGGACCAGATCCAGGGGTTTTTTGATATTCCCGTGGACAATATCTATAGCATGCCCATCCTGCTGGGCGACATATGGAAAAGCAACTATCAGAATCTGATCGTCGTTTCGCCGGATGTGGGCGGGGTGGTAAGGGCCAGGCAGATGGCCAAAAGGCTGGAATGCGACCTGGCCATCATCGACAAGCGCCGCCCCAAGGCCAACGTCGCCAAGGTCATGAATATAATCGGAGACGTGGAGCGGGCGTACCTGCGTCATCATGGATGACATGGTGGACACCGCAAACACGTTATGCGAGGCCGCCCATGCCTTGAAAGAACACGGGGCGGAGCGCGTAATGGCGTATTGTACTCATCCGGTATTGTCGGGCAACGCGGTGGAGCGAATCGCGAATTCCGCGCTGGACAAGCTCGTGGTTACCGATACCATCCCCCTTCGGGAAGACGCCAAGGCCTGCGGCCGCATCCATCAATTAAGTGTTGCCAGTTTGTTGGCGGAGACGATGTTGAGAATCAGTAACGAGGATTCGGTGAGTTCATTGTTCATGGAGTAATGCCAGAATCGATGCCAAGGCAATATGCAGGACAGTATACGCAGTGCAGCACAGTAATACGGAGGACAGTACGCAGGTAGCCGCAGCATCAGCACGCACTCACGGTATATTAGAGGTTCAGTTTTTTTATCAACCGGGTCATCTGGTCGCGGATGGTCCATATTTTGGAGAAAACAATGCAAATAGAAATCAGCGCAAAAAAGCGCGAATTGCAGGGCAAAGGTGCGAGCCGCCGCCTGCGGGGTTCCGGCAGAGTGCCGGGCATCGTTTACGGCGGAGAGAATCCAGCGCAGTCCATCGAGCTTGACCACAACGACCTTTACCATCAGCTCAAGCTGGAAGCCTTCCATGCTTCCATCCTGACCATGGATGTGGAAGGTAAAAAAGAGCCGGTCCTGCTGCGGGACATTCAGATGCACCCTTTCAAGGTGCAGGTGCTCCATATCGACTTTCAGCGAGTAGATCCGAACAAGAAAATACACATGAAGGTGCCGCTGCACTTCATCAATGCCGACATCGCACCGGGCGTAAAACTTTCCGCCGGCATTGTCAGCCATGTCCTTACGGAACTCGATGTTTCCTGCCTGCCGAAGGACCTGCCCGAATTTATTACGGTGGATCTGGCTGATCTGACCGCTGGAAATACCTTGCACCTGAGCAACCTTAAAGTGCCCGAAGGCGTTGAAATTCCCGCGCTTCTCAAGGGAGAGGATTTGCCGGTAGCGACCATTGTTATTCCTCGTGGGGTTGCAGCCGAGGAAGCGGCCGGGGTTACGTCCGCGGCGGATGTCCCCACCACGGTTCAGAAGAAGGAAGGCGTCGCCAAGGAAGGCGAAAAGAAGGACGCTGGAAAGAAAGAAGCCGGCAAGAAAAAATAATACCTATCCTCCTGAGGCATCCTTGTGATGCGGCCCGCCGGATTCGTGTCGCTCCCGGCGGGTTTTTTATTTTCGGCGGGCTGTTTATTTTAGAGAACAAGAACGGATCAATCTTTCTTCCATCCAATGAGGCTCGTCGTCGGTCTGGGCAATCCGGGCGCACAATATGCTTTTACCCGCCATAATGCGGGGACATGGTGGATCTCGCGGCTGGCGGATGTTTTGCACGTCAGCCTGAAGGCGGAGCCCAAGTTTCATGGCTTGTGCGCGCGCGCAGGAAGGGGCGAGACGGAGCTGTGGCTGCTCAATCCCCAGACCTACATGAATGCCAGCGGCAAATCCGTCGCGGCCTTATGCCATTACTACAAGATCGAGCCTGAGCAGATTCTTGTGGCGCATGACGAGCTGGATTTGCCGCCCGGTATTTCACGGCTGAAGCTGGATGGCGGGCTGGGCGGGCATAACGGTCTGAAGGATATCTCGGCCCATCTTTCCACTAAAAACTTCTGGCGCCTGCGCATCGGCATCGGACATCCCGGCGACAAGAATGCGGTAATCAATTATGTCTTGCAGCCGCCCCGCAAGGAAGAAGCGGTTTTGATAGAGGAATCGATAGAGCGCAGCCTGGAAGTATGGCCGCTTATTGCGGAAGGCGATTACCAGGCCGCCATGATGAAGCTGCATACCCAAGCCTGACAATGAAAGAACCTTCAATTATTTGCTCAGTTCATCGAGCCGATTGAAACAAGGCTTAATTCCACTCTACTTTCACCTGGCCCCCGGGCTGACCTATTTACACGAATAAATCATGAGCCTGAAATGCGGAATTGTCGG
The DNA here is from genome assembly GCA_963786735.1 of uncultured beta proteobacterium. GTDB lineage: Bacteria > Pseudomonadota > Gammaproteobacteria > Burkholderiales > Nitrosomonadaceae > Nitrosospira. The sequence continues at coordinate 263,854 of CAWBAF010000022.1, read as the reverse complement.
CTTGCCCAATGTGGGCAAGTCCACCTTGTTCAACGCCCTGACCAAGGCGGGTATCGCTGCCGAAAACTACCCTTTTTGCACGATCGAGCCAAATGTCGGCATTGTCGAAGTGCCCGACAAACGGCTGGGTGAACTTGCCGCCATCGTCAAGCCGCAGAAGGTGCAACCGGCCATCGTCGAGTTCGTCGATATTGCCGGTCTCGTTGCCGGCGCGTCCAAGGGAGAGGGCCTGGGCAACCAATTCCTCGCAACCATTCGCGAAACCGACGGCATCATCAACATGGTGCGCTGCTTCGTCAATGAAAATGTCGTGCACGTGGCCGGGAATGTCGATCCCGTTTCGGATATCGAAACGATTCAAACCGAACTGGCACTGGCTGATCTCGCGACAGTGGAAAAAGGACTGCAACGCGAGACCAAAGTTGCCAAATCAGGGAACAAGGACGCAATCAAGTTCGTCGCCTTGCTCGAGACGGTGCGCGCGCATCTCGACCAGGGCAAGCCCGTCAGAAGCCTGGGGTTGGATAAGGAACAGCAGCATCTAGTGAAGCCGCTCTGCCTGCTGACCGCCAAGCCGGCGATCTATGTCGCCAACGTTGACGAAAAAGGATTTAACGATAACCCGCTATTGCGCGCGTACAGGAGTACGCGGCTAGCGAAGGCGCCCCTGTGGTTCCCATTTGCGCAGCACTTGAATCCGAGATTGCCGAGATGCCTGACGAGGACAAGCAGATCTTTCTTGCCGACATGAACCTGGACGAGCCGGGACTAAATCGTCTTATTCGCGCCGCCTACCAGCTGCTTGGCCTGCAAACCTATTTCACCGCGGGTGTAAAAGAAGTGCGCGCCTGGACCATATCAAAGGGCGACACCGCCCCGCAGGCTGCCGGAGTGATCCACACCGATTTCGAGAAAGGCTTTATCCGAGCCGAGGTCATTTCCTATGATGACTTCATGGCCTGCAAAGGCGAACAGGGCGCGAAGGAGGCCGGGAAGATGCGGCTGGAAGGAAAGGAATACGTGGTCAAGGATGGGGATGTGATGCATTTCAGGTTTAATGTTTAATTGAACAGAATTGCCACCGCTCGTTCCGCTCTAAGAACTGTCAGCACCGGACCATAAGAAAGATTAATTTTGTCAACTTGGAGATCGCCTCTGCGATACGCAGACCTTCATCCTTGAAACCCTCGCCGGACAACACATTTGTCGCTTCTAGAACAAACTTCCACACGAAGCTATGGAACTCCGCAGCTTGCGTTTCAGAGACTAGATTTTCCACGCTTCATTTATAAGTAAAAGGGTGTAAAAAATAGGCTGTTTGCCGGCGACTGCTAGTACTGCACACGTGATATAAAATCGGACTCAAGAATCGAACGGAGATTGCAATGCCTGATAGTACGCTTAACTTTACTAGGGGATTAAATAACAAGCCAGCGGCAACCGACGCAATTGAGCAATCCCTATCGGCTGTTACAGGAGAGCTGACTGGAGAGTGCTTTTTTCGTTTACTCATTGATTGCTACTCCTGATGGGAAATACTCAATCGATGCTACTTTGGTTAGCTTGGAAAAGGGTGTCGTCCTCTTTGATTTGGTCGAGGGTACTAACATGGGCGACTACAGTGCTCGCCAAGATGATTTGGCCAATAAAATTGAGGTAAGATTAAACCTGCACCGCGAACTAGTGGCGGGCCGCGATCTTAAAGTTCCTCTTAACGTTGTCACATTTGCCCCTGCTGTGCTGAATCTAGAATCATCGGCCGTTGAAAACTACCCGCTGGCAAACGAGAAGAATTTCGACCGCGTACTCTCGGAAATTGAGTGGGAAGACGGTAATGATGAAATGTTCCGTATGGTACTTTCAGCTATTGAAAATCTTTCGTCAATTCGCAAGAGTCGTTCAGAAGAGGGAAGTAACTAAGCCGGATTCGAGTGGTGCGAAACTTAAAGTAGGCTTGAGGATTCGATCGCCACTTTAGACCATCGCCAAAACAGTGCAGTAATTGAGACAGTAAGATCGAGTCAACGGATCAGAGGATTGGCTGGCTCGGGAAAAACGATCATACTCGCTCTTAAGGCCGCGTACTTGCATACCCAGCATCCGTCTCTGGCGTATTGCAGTCACTTTCCATACTCGCTCCTTAAAAGGCCAGTTTAAGCGGTTGATCAACAATTTTCTGCATTGAGCAGAGCGGAGAAGAACCTGATTGGACAAAAATTAGAATTGTGAATGCTTGGGGAGCCCCCGGGGGAGACTGAGCGTGATGGAATTTATTATGAATTCTGTCGTACAACATCTCAAGAGTTTTTTGATTTCAGTAACGCGATTCACCGTTTTGGAGGAAATGACAAGGCTTTTGATGGTGCATGCCAACGGGCGTTATCTGAAGCATCGGGTTCACCTGACGTGTACGATGCGATCCTTGTGGATGAGGCTCAAGACTTCTCTCCAAGTTTTTTGAGGGTTTGCTATACAATGCTACGCGAGCCTAAAAAGGCTCGTGTACGCATATGACGAGTTACAAAGCCTTTCCGGCACATCTCTGCCGTCCCCTGAGGGACTTTGGTAGTGACACACGAGGAGTTTCCGCTTGTAACTCTTGGGGGCAATATTTGGGCGGGACGTGATACTTCAAAAGTGTTATCGGAACTCTCGTCCGGTTCTAGTTACAGCACACGCGCTAGGATTTGGTATTTATCGTCCTATTCCGAAGGGTGGGGACACGGGCCTTGTACAGATGTTCGACCACCCAGCCCTCTGGGAAGAAATCGGCTACAGCGTGAGCGGTGGGCTTCTGGCAAAAGGACGTAAGGTGATCCTTGAGAGGACTAACGAAGCTAGTTCTACTTTCCTCGAGGAATACTCCTCAATAAAGATCTCATACACTTTGAAGCACTTCGAGAAAGAAGCAACTCAGAATGAGTGGCTCGTTAATCGGATGATACGGAACCTTAAAGATGACGAGCTTCGACATGACGACATCGTCGTAATTCACCCTGATGCAATCTCCGCACGAGAAGGGGTTGGACCTATAAGAAAGTTGCTTTTTGAGAAAGGTGTACAGACTCACCTGGCTGGGGTGGACACGAATGCGGATGTGTTTTTTCGCACAGAGACTCCCTCGGTTACGTTTACTGGAGATTTTTCGAGCTAAAGGAAATGAAGCTGGCATGGTATATGTAATCAACGCCCAAGACTGTGATGGGACTGGTGCTGGCCTTGCGGCGAGTCTTTGCAATAGGCTTTTCACAGCTATAACTCGAAGTAAGGCATGGGTAAGAGTAATCGGTTAGATGCTCAGGATGTCCAATCTGCTCCGCGAGTTTGAGGAGTTAAAGAAGAAGACATTTAAACTGGATTTTACCTATCCGGATAATGGGCTATTAAGTAAACTGCGGGTTGTCCACCGCGATTTGTCTTCGCAAGAGAAGCAGAAGCCTGAGAAAAAAACGGTAAGTCAGCCGAATTTATGGAGGCGTTGGATAAAGGTTATGCTAACCATCGGAAGATCTTGATGAGGAAACGAAGAATATGCTGCAGAAGTTTTAGTGCGACAAGATGAAGTCGTTCGCCCGGCCGCTTTCAGTCCAATCAGATTGGATGCCGTATCGCTAGCTTAATTGAGCGACGAATTGGGGATGACCAAAACTTCTCCACTCTTAGGCGGCATCTGGTTCCGACTGGGATATAACGAGCTCGAGTTCGGAGATACTCTCGATGGCAATGGGAGACTTGGACTATGGAGATGATCACCATGAGCTTGACGAACATGAGGTGCCGGCAACCTCAGACTTAGTATGGTCGGATTGCTTCAGCGAATGTATAGATTTGAAGATGATCGCCTACTGCAGCATCGATTGGCGTTTTACCCTTCGCCTCAGCCTAAGGCGTTTCAGGACGATCCTGAAGCGTACATCCGCGATGAGTTGTTCCGGGAGACGTCTCTCGCCGAATTGTCTCCTTTCCTTCGCTTTGACTTCGAAATCGAAAAGTTGGACTTCGATGTTTCTCACCCTAAAAAGTCACTTAACTTTAGGTGAAGTTGAATGCTGCCGGATGACCGGTATCGGCACCCGTCACACCTCGTTGGTTTGTCGAATTCATCCTGAGAAACTTCTACCAAACCGAACGTTACCGACTTCATCGGTACGCTCCCCAAACATCGACTTCAGTTTGATGAGTCGGGGACTAGAACGAGCGTAGCTTGACTCACGTCGCGATGCCTAACGCGAGGTAACCATCGGACGACCCATGTTCCATCCGATTTGAACCGTTCGTGTTTTACTCGACGCTCATTTGTGGTTCTCCGTACATACAGTGTGAGCAAATGCAGAAATCGTGACGGCGGTCTGTTTTAAGCGAAACGAAAATTTTTCCTTGGCTTCGTATCACTTGACGAGGTTCAATATGGCAGATGATGGATCAAAACAATCGACCGCATGGCCGCTTCCCAAATTTTATTTTCAAGTGAAATGGGACTCCCAAGTCATGTTGTTTCAAGAAGTCAGCGGCCTGGATGCGCAGTCGGAAGAAATCAAATACCGGCATGGCGACAGCCCCGAGTTCTCGGCTATCAAGATGCCGGGGATGAAAAAGGTGGGCAACGTGACAATGAGGAAAGGCACTTTCAAATCGGATAACAAGTTCTGGGACTGGTTCAACCAGATCAAGATGAACACCATCAAACGCCTCCCTGTCACTATCAGCTTGCTCGACGAAACGGGGTCGCCGACCATGGTCTGGACATTGACTAACGCCTGGCCGACAAAGATCACGGGCACGGACCTCAAGTCGGAAGGCAGTGAAGTGGCTATCGAAACCCTCGAAATCGTGCACGAAGGATTGACGGTTGCCAGTTCATAGCGTCGTCGTTGCTCCCGACAATCTCGGTGTAAATCAAATTTCGTTTTCATTTATGTGTCGGATTTGGTGCGAATTTATGGCATCTAGGGGCTGACGGCGCGTGGATGGATACCGCTCTTCAACGCTTGAATAGCCTCTTTTTCGTTTTTTACCCTGATATCGGCGGGGCAGAAGAAATATCGGCCAAGTGCCTGCTGCGGATAATGCTGCGATATTTCCTCGAGTTCCTCCCATTTCGATCCTCGCATCGGCGCCCAAGTCCCATCCTTCCGCCCAATGGCGTACAGTCTTTTCTCGGTGACCTGAAACTTGAGTATCAACAGGTCCAGTCTTGGGTGCTCTCGCTTTCCATCGGTCGCGCACCGCATACCTTCGTAGGTTATGTTCGTCGCTCCCGTAGGTGACGTGATTACCAGCGTGTACCGCACGATGCCATCACCCCCCACCGCAATGGAAGGCGCATCGATGTAATGAAGATTATTGGTAGCGGGCCCCGCGTCAAACGGCAGCAGGTTTCCTGTTTTGGGGTAGGCTGGCAATTGTACTTCCAGCTCAGCCCAGGTTTTGTCGCTGTCAAATTCACTATCGAATCCCCTCAACGCCTTCGGGCTAGTGCATGCCGCTAACGGGATGAGTATTGGGATGATGGGATGAGAATTCGCAACAACAGAATTTTTTTCATGAACGAAAAATCAATGCATCCTTCTTGCAAAGCAATCGAGGGAGCTAGAATATAAAATATAAAAAAGGAGGTTCAAAATGAAATATAAAGTCTTTATCGCGCCCGTCGAACCGTCAATAGATGACGAACCCAATTTCAGCGGGATTCTTGCCTCGTATGAGATCGAGGCTACGTCGGAAGCAGTGGCCAAGGATCTGGCATTCACGAGGTTTTGCGAGGAAACCCCCTATCGCTCACTCAACCGGGATGATTACACGGTAACGGTGGGGTGATATTCGCGCGTGGTTGGCTTGCGCGGCCAACTGCTGATGGTGCTGAGTCTGTGCAAGACTTGGAACGCTGCCATCAGCTCACCTTGAATAAGACTTCGCATACCGCTGCCCGCCACCCGACCGGATATAAAAAATGCGGATTTCCTGATGTCATTTTGAGTCCATTTTGAGCCGGTTTCGCGCCAATCCCCTTGCAATTCCCGATATCGCCCATATTTTCCGGGTAACCAGTGGGTTAGGGTATAATTTTCTTTTAGGTTTTGCTTTATTGGAGGGTTGCTATGCCGATTTACGAGTATCGCTGTGGATCGTGTGGTTTGGAAAAGGAATATCTGCAAAAGGTAAATGATGCGCCAGTCGCAGTTTGTCCTGCATGCGGCAGTGATTCGTTTGCAAAGCTTATTTCCGCCGCAGGGTTTCAGCTGAAGGGCAGCGGCTGGTACGTGACCGATTTCAAGAATGGCCAAAAGCCAAAATCAGAGCCAAAATCAGACCCAAAATCAGACCCAAAATCAGACCCGAAATCAGAAAGCCAAATTCCCAGCCGAAGCCGGAGGCGGGTGAGTCTGCCTGCGCGGCAGGATCTTCTCCATCTTCGTCTTCTCCCTCTTCGCCCGAGTCATCCTGTCCTGCCTGCACTGCCGACTAAATGGAGAGTAGCCGCCGGTACCGCTCAACATGAAACGTTATTTCATCACCGGGCTTTTAATCTGGGTACCTTTAGGTATCACCGCCTGGGCGTTAAAGTTCCTGATCGGTACCATGGACCAATCCCTGCTGCTTTTGCCTGCCGGATTTCAACCCGAGAACTGGGTCGGTTTTCATATACCGGGGGTCGGCACGGTGCTTACCCTGCTGGTGGTGTTCCTGACCGGTGTGGCGACGACGAATATTATCGGCCAGCGGCTCGTCATATTTTGGGAAGGCGTTCTATGGCGTATCCCTGTAGTGAAATCGATCTATTACGGGGTCAAGCAGGTCAGCGATACATTATTTTCCAGTCAGGGCGAGGCCTTCCGAAAAGCGCTGCTGGTGCAGTACCCGCGTGAAGGCTCCTGGACGATCGCTTTCATGACCGGGTATCCAGGTGGCGATGTCGTCAATCATTTGGATGGGGAATACGTGAGCGTTTATGTGCCGACCACCCCCAACCCTACCTCCGGATTCTTCCTCATGATGCCCAGAAGCGATGTCATTGAACTCGATATGAGCGTTGACGCGGCGCTGAAGTACATCATCTCCATGGGAGTGGTCGCTCCAAGCAATGGGAGAAAGCACCCGGTTCCTCACGACGCGGTGTTGTTGAATGGTAATCGCTCCAGCAAGTCCGCTTCGGGCGGAAAATCCTGACTGTTACTCTCGGTTCACTCTCTTTTGCAAGACCCCCATTCATGCGTACTGACTACTGCGGTCATATTGATTCCAGATATCTCGATCAGACGGTAACACTTTACGGCTGGGTGCATCGGCGCCGCGACCATGGCGGCGTTATTTTCATCGACCTGCGCGACCGCGAAGGCCTGGTCCAGGTTGTCTGCGATCCTGATAATCCGGCCTCTTTCGAGGTGGCAGAGAAAATCCGCAATGAGTTCGTACTCAAAGTCTCAGGTTTGGTGCGTCACAGGCCAGAGGGCACCGTCAACTCCAATCTGGTCAGCGGGGAAATCGAAGTCCTGGTCCAGTCGATCGAAATCCTGAATTCTTCCCTGCCACCTCCGTTTCTCATGGATGAGGAACATTTGAGCGAAGCCGTGCGGCTGGAGCACCGCTATTTGGACCTGCGGCGTCCCGAGATGCAGGCTCATTTCCGATTGCGTTACCGGGTGGCAATGGCGGTTCGCACGTTTCTCGATCAACATGGATTCATCGATGTAGAGACGCCCATGCTGACCAAGTCGACTCCGGAGGGCGCGCGCGATTATCTGGTGCCCTCCCGCGTCAACATCGGACATTTTTACGCACTGCCTCAATCACCGCAGTTGTTCAAGCAACTATTGATGGTCGCCGGGTTCGACCGTTACTACCAGATTACCAAATGCTTCCGCGACGAGGATTTGCGGGCCGATCGTCAGCCCGAATTCACGCAGATCGATATCGAAACATCTTTTCTGGATGAAGCCCAGATCATGGAGATGATGGAAGGGATGATCCGCGATGTATTCAAGAGCGCTATAAACGTGGATCTTCCTGCTCCTTTTCCACGCCTGACGCATGCGCAAGCAATGTCGCTTTACGGGTCGGACAAGCCGGACTTACGCGTCCCGCTGGTTTTGACCGAGCTTACCGACGTGATGAAGGATGTCGAATTCAAGGTCTTCCGCGAAGCGGCGCAGCGGCCGGGTGGCCGTGTGGCGGCACTCCGGGTGCCAGGCGGCGGTGCATTGACACGTAAGGAGATCGATGACTACACGGTCTTTGTCGCCATTTACGGGGCGAAGGGGCTTGCTTATATCAAGGTTAATTCCCTGAGCAGCGGGATTGACGGCTTGCAGTCTCCGATACTCAAATTCCTGCCGGAAGCCGTGATCACTGCCATCATCGAACGCACGGCCGCCGAAGATGGCGATCTCATATTCTTCGGTGCGGACAAGGCCCAGGTGGTGAGCGAGGCCTTGGGCGCGCTGCGCGCCAAGGTCGGGCACGATCGCGGTCTCGCGGAGTCCGGCTGGAAGCCGCTTTGGGTTGTCGATTTCCCAATGTTTGAACGTGACGAGGAAGAAAATCGGTGGAAGGCGCTGCACCATCCATTCACGTCGCCGGCTGACGGCCACGAGGATTTGCTGGAGACCGATCCGGAAAAAGCGTTGTCGAAGGCCTACGACATGGTGCTGAATGGTTCCGAGATCGGCGGTGGTTCGGTTCGTATTCACCGCACGGAAATCCAGTCGAAAGTATTCCGGGCCTTGAATATCGGAACCGAAGAGGCACAAGAGAAATTCGGTTTTTTACTGGAAGCGCTGCAATACGGCGCGCCGCCGCACGGAGGCATCGCATTTGGCCTGGATCGCGTGGTAGCCATGATGGCGGGTACGGAATCGATCCGCGATGTTATTGCCTTCCCCAAGACTCAGCGCGCGCAATGTCTCCTGACCCACGCCCCGAGCGCGGTGGACGACAAGCAGTTGAGGGAACTGCACATCAAGTTGCGGCACGCTCAAACGGCAAAAGCCTGATTCTGTAAAGTTTGCGGCAGCCTGCGAGCCTAATTACTCAGTCTCGGTATTAAATGTTTCTCCAGCGTTTCTCGAATTGATGACCAATCGTAGCCCCATGAGTCCACTGAGTCCATGGGAAGTCGCGACGGACGCTTTTTTAGCCTATGCTTTTGCAGCATAAGTATGCGCCAGATGGGTGAATTCTCGACAAACCCATGACAACTTTTTTGCTGGTCAGTGTATAAGATCCCGGTTTCGGTCCTGGTAGTTATTCATACCCCTGACATGCAGGTTCTGCTGCTCGAACGGGCAGACCATCCCGGCTATTGGCAATCGGTTACCGGCAGTCAGAACGAGAGCGAAACACTGGAGGAAACCGCTATTCGCGAAGTGGCCGAAGAAACAGGACTGCACGCCAATAGCTACCTGTTGACCGATTGCGGAATTCAGAACGAGTACGAGATTTACGAAGAATGGCGCTGGCGCTATCCGCCTGAGGTGACTTATAACACTGAGCATGTGTTCGGCCTGATTGTTCCTGAGCCCGTTCCGGTGACGGTTGCGCCCAGGGAGCATCTCAATTTTGCTTGGCTGCCCTGGAGCGAGGCGGCGGAAAAGGTTTTTTCCCCCAGTAATGCCGAGGCAATACGAATACTGGCTTTGAGTCGCTGTAGCCCGGCTAAACGAACCTGAACCTGGAGCTCGAGGCGAACCCTTGGTTCGAATTTTTGTCGTATATTTGTTCATCTTTTGACGGTATAACGGAGCAGTCATGCAAGCAGAAGCCATTGACTTTGAACGTTTCGACACGTTGCAGGACGAGGATTGCGAACAGCGTATTGTCGAGGCCAAAGCCGCTCTTGGAAAGCGCGCGGTCATACTTGCGCACCATTACCAGCGTGCGGATGTGTATAAACACGCTGATCTCACCGGCGATTCGTTGAAACTCTCGCGGCTTGCTTCCGCGACGGACGCGGAATACCTGGTGTTTTGCGGCGTCCACTTCATGGCGGAAGTTGCTGACATTCTTTCGAAGCCCGAGCAAATTACGATCCTGCCGGACCTTTCTGCAGGCTGCTCTATGGCGGATATGGCAAGCCTTTCCAAGGTGGAACGGGCATGGCGCGAGCTGTCAGAGGTGCTTGAGCCCGACGAGATGGTTACCCCGGTCACGTATATCAATTCCGCGGCAGACTTGAAGGCTTTCTGTGGCGAGCACGGCGGGATCGTCTGCACGTCGAGCAACGCGGTGAATATATTGCAATGGAGTTTTTCCCGCCGTGAAAAGGTGTTGTTCTTTCCCGACCAGCATCTGGGGCGCTGGAGCGGATACAAGCTTGGGATCCCCCTCGATGAAATGGTGGTGTGGGACTTTGATGAGCCCATGGGTGGGCTGACCCCGGAGCAGATCAGAAAGGCCAGGATTCTTCTATGGAAAGGACATTGCTCTGTTCACCAAATGTTCCAGCCGCAGCACATACTGCGCTTTAGAAACCAGTATCCCGATGGAAAAGTAATTTCGCACCCGGAATGCAGCTTCGAGGTTTGCAGGAATTCCGATTACGTGGGCTCTACCGAGTACATTATCAAGACCGTCCGTGCAGCCGAACCTGGCACTCGCTGGCTGGTTGGCACCGAGTTGAATCTGGTCAGTCGTATTGCCGAGGAATTCAAACCCGAGGGTAAAATAATACAATTCATGGCTTCGACCATATGCATGTGTTCCACGATGGCGCGTATCGACCCTCAACATCTGGCGTGGGCACTGGAAAATCTCGTCGCAGGCAAAGTGGTGAACCAGATCAAGGTGCCTGACGCAGACGCAAAATTGGCAAAGCTTGCCCTGGAGCGCATGCTGGCGGTTTCGCCTTGACGAGAGTGGAATCAACTGGAAATAGCGGCCGAGCGGGACTTTGTCAATGTGTCCGGGCGCGCTTTTCAGGTGAACAATACCGCGTTTCCTTAAGCGCCTTATGACTTCTCGCTCAACGCATAACTCGGCGCTGCATATAGCAACCTATAACATCCACAAGGGTGTTTCACATTTCAAGCGCCGCATGGTGGTGCACCAGCTGCGTGATAGCTTACGCGCTCTCGATGCCGACATCGTCTTTTTGCAAGAGGTGGTTGGCCATCATAAGGGGCATGCTTCTCGTTTCGCGAACTGGCCAGACAGTCCTCAACACGAATTTTTAGCGGGTTCAGTCTGGACGGATTTTGCTTACGGAAAAAATGCCGTCTACGACGAAGGGCATCACGGCAACGCGATCCTGAGCCGCTATCCCATCACCCGGTGGGACAATGTGGATGTATCGGCGCATCGTTTCGAAAGCCGGGGCTTGCTTCATTGCGAAATCGATATGCCGGACTGGCCGGAAAAACTCCATTGCATATGTGTCCATCTGGGCCTGTTCAGGCGGGGACAAGCCCAGCAACTACAGGCGCTGGAACAGCACATCGAGCGATTGGTGCCCCAGAAGGCTCCCCTGGTTATTGCAGGAGATTTTAACGATTGGCGTGAAATGGCGAGTCGGGTTTTGGTGGAACGGCTTAACCTCTCAGAAGCTTTTGAGCTGACCGAGGGCAGGGCCGCACGTACCTTTCCTTCCGCCCTGCCTCTGTTCCGGCTCGATCGGATTTACGTGCGCGGCTTTCAGGTTGAGAAGGCACAGGTTCATCAGGGCCGGGCATGGTCGAAAATTTCCGACCACGCCGTGCTGTCAGCCAGGGTGATTCGTTCATGAGCGCGCGGCCTGCCCATGGGGAAATTGCCGCCGCTGCTGCCGTGCTAAAGGCGGGCGGCGTGGTAGCCTTTCCTACCGAGACGGTTTATGGTCTGGGCGCGGAGGTCTCCCGTCCTTCGGCTATCAAGCGCATATTCGACATCAAGCGTCGTCCTTACGATCACCCGCTCATCGTTCACATAGCGGATGCGTCGAGACTGCAATATTGGGCCAACGAGATACCGCAGGAAGCCTGGCAATTGGCCGAGCGCTTTTGGCCGGGTCCGCTCACCTTGATATTGCCGCACAGCCACCATGTGCCGAAAAACATAACGGGAGGGCAAAGTACGGTGGGCCTGCGCGTACCCGCCCACCCCGTGGCGCTTGAGTTGCTTGATGCACTTGGTCCCGAGGAAGCGCTTGCGGCGCCGTCGGCCAATCGGTTCGGACGCATAAGCCCTACAACTGCGGCTCATGTGCGCGAAGAGCTGGGCGAAGCTGTGGATATGATTCTGGATGGCGGTTCTTGCGAGGTGGGGTTGGAGAGCACCATTGTCGGGTTTGAAGATCAGGGTGACGGCAAGGCCAATCGAGTCGTGGTATTGCGGCCGGGCGGCATCAGCCAGGCAAGCCTGGAGGAAGTGCTGGGTAGCAAAATCATTTCCAAGGCAGGAACTCAGTCAAGGCCGCGCGTGCCCGGCGCTCTGGCATCTCATTACGCTCCGGCTACCCCCTTGGAGCTTTGGCCCGAAAAACATCTTTACAGCCGTGTACGCGATCTCGGACCGCAGGGGCTTCGTCTTGCAGTCCTCACATTGTGCGGACAAGCCCACAAGCACATGAAAAACTCACCCAGCGAAAATATCGTTTATATTTCCATGCCACAACGACCGGAAACTTATGGCCGCGTGCTGTATGGGACACTGCGCCAGCTCGACCACGCCGGTTTCGACCGCCTCCTGGTTGAAGAAACGCCGGATGAACCACAATGGATGGCTGTTGCGGACCGGTTGCGTCGGGCAAGCTATATTAATACCGATACCAATATTGAATCCGAGGCGTTGCATGGTGAATGAAAACAGGACACAAAACGGGACACCCAACGCGACACAAAACGGGACATCAAATGGCACAGTGAGGGCTGTGCTTTTCGATGTGGACGGCACGCTGGCCGATACCGAGCGCGATGGCCACCGCGTCGCTTTTAATGCCGCGTTTGAAGAGTCCGGCCTTGACTGGAATTGGGACGTCGAATTGTATGGCGATCTGCTGGAGATTACGGGCGGGAAAGAGCGCATCCATCATTACATCAGAAATTACAATCCAGCAGAATTGGAGCGTAAGGAACTGGACAGCTGGATCGCGAGCCTGCATAAGATAAAAACGAAACATTACGTGAGCTTGCTTGCGCGCGGAGGCATTCCTTTACGCCCGGGCGTTGAGCGCCTGATTCGGGAACTGCGCGGCGCAAAAATTAAAATTGCGATTGCAACCACGACGACAGAAGAAAATGTAACAGCTCTGTTGAAGTCGACCCTGGGAGAGGACTCTCTCGGCTGGTTCGATGTTATCGGGGCTGGCGACATAGTGCCGGGTAAGAAACCCGAGCCGGATATTTATCATTGGGCGCTGAGGCAGCTAGGCTTGGCGGCTCATGAGTGTATTGCAGTGGAAGACTCGGAAAACGGATTGCGGGCATCGCTGGCGGCAGGGCTTGATACCGTGGTGACCGTGAACGACTACACCCGGCAACAGAATTTCAGCGGAGCTTCTTTGGTAGTATCCGATCTTGGCGAACCCAATCGGCCATTCGCTCTGCTTGAAGGCGCCGCGCCCGAAGGTGGAGGAGGGTGGGTGGATGCGAAGCTGCTTTCAGCACTCAAAGGCTGACACGGCAGGCCTGGAGTAACCGGGAGGTTATGGGTTTTTGTCAGAAAACTGAATCGAAATCAGGCTGTCACCTTACAAAACTATTATCCTTGCTTCACTGATTATTGCCTGGACAAGAAAAACAAGATGCTGCATCCCCGCGCCGCCTTAGTTTCCCGAAAGATCCTTTATGTCTTTGAGGGCGCCGGGCTCATTGTTATTGCCCTTGCAACGATATTCGCGGGTTATCAGGAAACCCTGTCCATGATCAAGTCTACCAGAGTCACGCTGGCGGACCTTCTACTGATGTTTCTCTACCTGGAAATCTTGACCATGGTCGGGCTCTATTTCGAGTCGGGCAAGCTTCCGGTACGATTCCCTCTTTACATTGCGATGGTGGCGATGGCGCGTTACGTGATTGTGGACATCAAGGAGATGGATAATATCCGGTTGCTTGGCGTATCCGCTTCGATCGTACTCATTGCAGTGGCGGTACTCGTCATACGCTATGGGCACGTGCGCTATCCTTACCTGGAAGACCTGGAAGAAATCGGGGAAAGCCCGTCGGGAAATAGCAAGCTTCGCGATTAGCCTGCTCCGGCTTGCCTGAGGTGTTTTTCCCGAGGTGTATTTTTCTCCCGGCGTTCAAGCTTTAAAGAAGAGGGTATGTATTTAGTCCCGTCGTATGCTGCTCGCGAGATAAGCGTTGGGAGCAGTATCGTCAGATTAAAAAAGGACCATTGAATGGGAAAACCCGTGGTTGGCGTGGTAATGGGCAGCCATAGTGACTGGGAAGTCATGAAGCACTCAGTGGCGGTGTTGAAGGACTTCGGTGTCTCCTGGGAAGCCAGGGTGATTTCCGCCCACCGCACCCCTGACCGGATGTTTGAATATGCCGGGACCGCCGCCACGCGTGGGCTCAAGTGCATTATCGCCGGGGCGGGCGGCGCTGCCCATCTTCCGGGCATGATTGCGGCCAAAACCATTCTGCCGGTGCTGGGTGTGCCAGTGACTTCCCGGCAGCTTCAAGGTCTTGATTCTCTTCTTTCCATAGTTCAGATGCCCAAGGGTATTCCTGTCGCGACGTTTGCAATAGGCGACGCCGGCGCCTCGAATGCAGGACTGTTTGCTATAGCGCTGCTAGCGGTCGAAGACGGGGGTCTTGCGCAACGTCTTGCCGAGTTTCGTGCCGCTCAGCAAGCCACGGTTGAGGCAATGGTATTGCCGGAATCATGAGCATCAACCCTGGCGCAATGCTCGGGATCCTCGGTGGAGGCCAGCTTGGCCGTATGTTCACCATGGCCGCGCAAAGCATGGGTTATCGCGTCACCGTTCTGGATCCCGCCGATAACAGCCCTGCAAGCAGCATCGCCGACCGGCATTTGGCTGCTGATTACCTTGACATGAGCGCGTTGCGCGAGCTCGGGTCCACCTGCGCGGGTGTCACCACGGAATTCGAAAACGTGCCGGCCGAAGCCCTCAATATTTTGGCGAGATACTGCACGGTCAGCCCCGCCGCGGACAGCGTGGCGATCGCGCAGGATCGCATAAGGGAAAAGCAGTTCTTGAGTTACAACGGATTTGAGGTCGCTCCCTTCAAGGTGATTGATGGTCCGGGTACTCCGGATGACGCACGTGGTGAACTTTTCGGGGCAGAGACCGGGGAGCTTGCTCACCTGCTTCCCGGCATACTCAAGGTGAGCCGGTTCGGGTACGACGGCAAGGGCCAGGTAGTCGTAAGTAATCTTGACGAACTGAAGAACGCGTTCGAGGGAATGCGGGGGGAGCCATGTGTCCTTGAGAAACGGGTGCCATTGAAATCCGAGATATCGGTCATTGTGGCCCGGGGTTTCAATGGCGAGGTGGCGACTTTTACTGTGCCCGAGAATCGGCATCGCAACGGTATTCTCGATGTCAGCATTGCCCCTGCGAGACTTGCAACGCCACTTGTTGAGGCGGCGCGAAAAACGGCCATGCAAATCGCCGAGCGGCTTGAATATCACGGGGTATTGTGCACAGAGTTTTTTGTGCTTGAGGACGGGGGGTTGCTCGTCAACGAAATCGCGCCTCGGCCTCATAACAGCGGTCACTATACGATTGACGCCTGTGTCACATCCCAATTCGAGCAACAGGTGCGGGTCCTGTGCGGAATGCCGCTGGGCAGCACCGCCATGCGCGGCACGGCCGTCATGGTCAATCTTTTGGGCGACCTGTGGCGTCGCGGTGAGCCGGAGTGGGAACAGGTCCTGCGGCATCCCGACGTCAAACTGCACCTGTATGGAAAGTTCGACGCCCGCCCGGGCCGCAAGATGGGACACTACACGGTGCTCAACGGCAAGGTCGAAACTGCGTTGCAGCTCGCGCTGGAAATCAAGCATTCGCTTGAAGGCAGCATGACGGAGAAACAAGGCAGTGAATAATCCATCGCCACTGTTCGAGACCTCGCTGCGAAGCCTGCCGCTGCTTCACCGCGGCAAAGTGCGCGATATTTACGAAGTGGATGACGATAAGCTGTTAATCATCCAGACGGATCGGCTTTCCGCATTTGATGTGATTCTGCCGACCCCGGTACCGGGCAAAGGCAAATTGCTCACCTCGTTATCCGGCTTCTGGTTCGAAAAGCTGGTTCATATCATTCCCAACCACCTCACCGGGATTCAACCCGAATCCGTCGTCGATACCAGTGAGCACGATCAAGTGGCGGGCCGCGCGTTTGTCGTCAAGCGGTTGAAGCCTTTGCCGATTGAAGCCATTGTTCGCGGTTATGTCGCCGGTTCCGGCTGGAAAGACTACAAGGAGACAGGCGCAATCTGCGGCGTTCAGCTTCCGCCCGGGTTGAGGGAAGCTGGCAGACTGCCGGGTGGGGCGATTTTTACCCCCTCGACCAAAGCACCGCAGGGCGCTCACGACCAGAATATCCCGTTCTCTGAGGTGGAACATCAGCTGGGCAGTGATTTGGCCCTGCAAGTACGCGAGAAGGCAATCGCTCTGTATACCGAAGCGGCGGATTTCGCGATCACCAAGGGGATCATTATCGCGGACACAAAATTCGAATTCGGCCAGGACAGCTCCGGCAAGCTTTATCTCATCGATGAAGTGCTTACGCCTGATTCATCTCGGTTCTGGCCCGCTGACCAGTATATCCCGGGAAAGAATCCACCCAGTTATGACAAGCAGTTCGTGCGCGACTGGCTTGAAACCCAGGATTGGGATAAAAAACCGCCTGCTCCGGCATTGCCGCCCGATATCCTCGCCAAGACCGCTGAAAAATATCAGGAAGCGCTACGCCGTCTGACGGGTTGCGTGCAGCAATAAGATAACCATTAGTTGATTACGATGGTATGGCCAATAACTCATGCGTATGCTGTTCACAGCTTTTCTGAGCCGGAAACTTGTTGTTTAAAACAGCCCCATCAGCATCTTTGTCCCCAGCAAATAGAGCAGTATCACGAAGATTTTTCTTAGTGTGTCTGTCTTTATGAGGTGCGTTGTCCTCGCTCCAAGTGGTGCTGTTATCGTGCTTGCCAGTACCACCCCCGCCAGGGCAGGCAGGTAGACAAAACCGAGGCTGTAGTCTGGTAAAGCCGGAGATTGCGCCAGTCCATTAGCAATGTAGCCGGCCGCTCCTGCCACAGCAATGGGAAAGCCTACTGCCGCGGCGGTGCCTATCGCATGCTGAAACCGCACGTTGCAAAAGGAAAGAAACGGAACAGTCAGCAGTCCCCCTCCGATTGCGACAAAGCTGGATATGAATCCAATGATGCCGCCCGCAGCGAGCAACCCCTGCTTGCCCGGCAGGTCCCTGCTGGGCTTCGGGGCAACCTTGAGCAGCATCTGTGTAGCGGCGAGATAAATAAACACAACAAAGATAATGCTCAGCGGTCGGCTAGGCAACAAACTCGCAAGCGTGGCGCCACTCAAGGTTCCGGCCACTATACCCGGCGTAATGTATTTCACGACTTTCCAGTCGACTGCCCCGTGGAGATGGTGAGTACGCAAACTTGCAACGGAAGAAAATATGATTGCCGCCATGGTTGTACCGAGGGCAAGGTGCAGGATGTGGTCAGGACGGAAATTTTGAGCAGAGAAAATGAAGCTAAGCACCGGCACCATGACCAAGCCGCCGCCGATACCCAGCAGGCCGGCAAGGAAGCCGACAACTGCACCTAAGATCACATAAGCGGGCCACCACTCCACGTCGGCCTTTGCGGTAAATCCGTCAGCGACTGTTAGAGAATGCCCATGATGAATTTCCATTCCGCCGGATCCACGGGTGTGATGGACAAGCGGTTGCCCTTTTGCAGAATGCGCATGGTGGCAAGTTCGGGATGGCCGCGCAATTCACCGATGCCCACCAGACGGGTTTTCCTGAGAAATCGCACATCCACGTTAAACCAGCGGGGTTTCTCGGGGGTCGCTGCCGGGTCAAAATATTTGCTGTTCGGATCGAACTGGGAGGCGTCGGGGTATGCCAATTTGCCAACCTCGGCAATTCCTGCGATTCCTGGTTGTTTGCAGCTCGAGTGGTAGAAGAAAACCTGGTCGCCAACACGCATCTGATCACGCATGAAATTACGAGCCTGATAGTTTCTAACGCCATACCAAGCAACGGATTGGTCGGGCATCGAGGCAAGGTCGTCGATGCTGACGTCGGATGGTTCGGATTTCATGAGCCAGTAACGCATAGGAGGTCAATAGGAGGTCAATATGGTCTTGTAACGTTTTTAAAATGTGAGTGATCTCTACTTTCTCCCAAGTGTCATGGTCTCCAGGTGGCGTTCCCTGTGTAAAGAGAATTCGCGTTCATGTGCACCTCCACAATGGGTTTGCCGACCGGGCCGCCAGAGAGATTGATATTCCCTTACAGTCTAGCTCAGCGATGGATTGCTGTACAACGCGAGGTGCATTTGTTTCTTAACCCCCCGCCCGTACGGGCCGTAATTTCTCCCACTCTCTGACTCCGCCGGGGACGATACGAAATAACGGATGGGGCTGGGGAACAACAATACTGCGAAACTGGCGGTGAAGATCGGGCGTCCGTCTGTGCAGTTTCTCTCTCAGGTGAGCCCACTCGTACAATAATTGCCCCTCTGTTTCTTCTATTTGCTCTACCTGCTCTACCGGGCCCTGCTCCAGAATCTTTGTTGCATCGAAGTGGTACCCGCGCCGTTCGGCCTCCTCGGTCAGGCCGAATAGAAACATGGCTATTGCACGGAGGGGCTGAGAATGCGATCTGAAGCGGACAAGCTGGGGATGGAATCGATAGCCCTTGGTTGTATCGCAAAGCACCTTTTGAGCCAATAACGCCTCTCTCCATGCTGCAGTGAGGCCTTGGGGATCAAGATAACGTGGGTGAATAGTCCACAGTCGCATCGTAAGCGGTGTTTCTTCTGAATATGGTCTAGGATTGAAGCATGTCTTCTTTTCAAGAATCCAATAAAAAATCCAAGGGAAACGCAAAACAGAATAGCGAGCCTATCCCTAAGCTTAGTCGGCGCAAATTCATTTTTTATATGATTTCATCCGGGTTTGCGATGACGGCTCATCCGTCTCGTGCCCAATCCATCAAGGAAGAAAATACGACTCATGTCATGAACGAACAGGATGAGCTCGAACTTCTCCCACAAGGCGGCCTGCGGGTGATCAATGTATTTCTTTGCGGAGATGTGATGACCGGGCGCGGAATCGATCAGGTACTCCCCCATCCGGGCAATCCTGCTCTCTACGAAGACTATATGAAAAATGCGGCTGGATACGTCCAGCTGGCCGAAGACGCGAACGGCGCGATTCCCAAGCCGGTGAATTTTTCATATATCTGGGGAGATGCTCTTACCGAACTCGAGCATCGCAAGCCCGATCTGCGCATCATCAATCTGGAAACCGCGGTAACCCGCAGTAACGATGCGCAAGACAAGGCAGTCAATTACCGGATGAATCCGGACAATATCGCCTGCATTTTGGCGGCAAAAATAGATTGTTGCGCCCTTGCGAACAATCACATCCTCGACTGGGGATATTCCGGACTCACGGAAACCGTGGATACGTTGAAAAAAGCGGGTATAAAAACGGCGGGTGCTGCCCGGAACCTGAGAGAAGCTCAAGCTCCTGCAATGCTACCGGTCTCCCGGAAGGGAAGAGTTCTCGTTTTTTCATTCGGCTCGGAAACAAGCGGAATACCATGGAGCTGGGCCGCTACGGCAGATAAGCCAGGAGTAAGGCTGTTGCGCGACTTCTCCCTTGCAACGGTAAAGGAAATTCGCCATCAGGTTAGCCAGGAAAAAGCGACTGGCGACGTTGTGATTGCCTCAATTCACTGGGGAGGCAACTGGGGATATCAGGTTCCTCGTGAACAGCAGGAATTTGCCCATTGGCTGATTGATGAAGCGGGCGTCGACATCATTCATGGCCATTCGTCTCATCACGTAAAGGGGATCGAGGTTTATCAAGGAAAGCTTATCCTTTACGGCTGCGGCGACTTTCTGAATGACTATGAAGGTATTTCGGGGCATGAGACTTTTCGAGGTGATCTCGCCCTGATGTATTTTGTCAATGTGGAGCCGGCAAGCGGCAAGCTGGCCAAGCTGACCATGGTTCCCATGCAAATGAAACGCTTCAGGTTGAATCGCGCCTTGGAAAAAGATGTCGTCTGGCTCAAAGACGTCTTGAACAGGGAAGGGGAAAAATTCGGGACTGGAGTGGAAGTTGTTTCCAGCACGATGCTGCTGCGATGGTAGCAATACAGCAGCGTCAGCGTCCCTTGGCCCGGATCCTGTCCAAAGCTTTTTGGCTCAACTCTAATTTTTATTCAGGTTTTATTAAAATCGCCCGTTTCAGGACCGTTCTCAGGGCTGATTCAGGACTCGATTCCCTTTTGCCGCAGTTCTGCTTGTGCGGCTTCGGTTTTATCCAGCTTGAGTCCCATAGACTTCAGCACGGGCTCCGTCTTCGTAAATTGCAGATCGCGGTATTCCACTACTTGCACCCGGTTGCCCCACGGATCGAGAAAGTCCAGCCTCGCGCCTTCCAGCATGGTTGCCCCCGCCGCTATAGCGAGTTCTCTTACCCTTGAACGGTCGTCAACGACCAGGCCGAAGTGCCTGCCGTCGTCGGAAGACTGCGATCTCCCCTCCATCAGCGCAATGAACTGATCGCCAATGTCGATGAAGGCGGCGCCTCGGCTACGGCCCCGTAATTTGAAGTCGAAGATGCGGCTATAGAACGCCAAGGCTTCCTCGATATTTCCGACTTCCAGCGCGACGTGATTGATACCAACCATATGGGGTTTCGGTTTCTCGTCCATATACGCTCCTGGGGTGATTGTTTGAATGGTTGCGTTTTTCGATCCTGACAGGGCCAAGGCTAATAGTCAGGAATCCGTTCAGGGTTCCGTTCGGAGGGCCCAGTCCTTTGCCTTTCCCAAATCAGAATCGTTCAGCCGCGGTGAGTCGAAGAAACTCCCGTCGGGTTTTGGGTCCATAGGTCAGGAAATGCGGTTCGGGTTGTTCAAGATACGCCTGTCGCTCTCGGGCAATACGGTCGTGTCCGCTATATTTTTTTACCTCATCTGCGCTGATCGCATAAACCTTCGCGGCGTTGAGCCCAAAAATCTTTGCGCGAAGGGCGGGTGTGATTTCAGGATATCCATACTTTTCCCGGAATCCGGGCGCTATCTGAAACGTACGAAATGCCTGGATCTGGTCCTGTGGCGATCCATACCAGATGGAGTCGGTACCCCAGAGGACGTTGTTCTCGCCGCAGTATTTCAAGAGCTTGCCCAATGCATGCGCTGCAGCTTCCGGATCACGCATCAGGAAGCGCCACGTGCTTCCAAGCTCAGCGTACACATTACTATTCGGAGGCACGCCGTTGTCGATGAGCGACTGGATCAGCGTATCGATGCCATCGCCGGCTCCTCTCCCCGTGAAGGCACGCTCAGGTACATCGGTGACGAAACCCGAGTGATAGATCAAGAAAAGCAACATCAGGAAAGCGCTTGCCACTACCCCGATGTCGGTGCACTTGCTGTGCTCGTAGGATTGCTTCCCGAAGGGTAGGCCCTTATGCACGCAGACGACTTTTACGCCAAGTTTGCGCGCCTTCTCGATGAATTGGGTCCGATGTCGTCCGAGAGAAAGTAACCCTTGCCGTCCGGGTCCAAACTGCGTATAGGTTTTCCAGGCGGACACCCCCCAGCGTTCTTTCAGCTCGTCCATCGATTGAAGATCCTCCGGCTGGTTTGGGTTTACCCGGCCGTGGAGAAGCAAACGATGCGTTCCTTCCATGCGATCGACAATTCGGCGGACCGCATCTGCCGCCTGTATTGTGAGTGGCTCTGCGTCAGGTCTGGAGGGCACGAACGAGAGCACCATCATGTCGGTGTCTGAATCGAGAAACACGTCTTTGATGAATTCGTCAGGCCCGAGGCAGCGCAAATAGGTATGCGATCCTGGCTCCGAAGCAAGCCCGCAGCCCGCTTTGGGCATTTGGCTGAGGGGTTTCGAGCCAGGAGGGATTTTTTTTATCCAAGCCCCATTCGGATCGACAAAATGCCCTTGCACGTCGAAAGATAAACTCATTTTTTTCACCCCCGAGGCGCGATTGTGCAAGCTCTGGCTCGAGCGCAGCCTGCGCGGGGAGATCGAAGAAGCCTCCCGTCCTATCGGCCGCAGCGTTGGCAGTGTTGAACGCAAGCAGGGTGGAGGCGGCACCGCAGGCGGAGATCAGAAATTCTCTTCGGGATAGGCCAGACGCTTTGCATTGTTGCTGGCTGCCTGGTGAGCGAGGTGGTTTGCTGCCTGATTGGCAGGTGTCAGCGGAACTGGCTCAAATTCTCCGTTCGATGTGGTATCGAGCTTGATTGGGAGGCGGGCGCCATCCGGATCTATCGGGATTTTGACTGGGTTCATTACGTAGACCTTACTGGATGTTTTCATGTAGTATCCTCTTCAAGAAAGCCGACAGGCTTACGGTTCGAGGGGATACGGAGCTTTCCTATTTTTCGAGCCCTATACCGGCGGGACAGCGGGATATATTCAAAATCACCGAAACCACAAATCGCAACCAAGCCGATTGGAGGCAACGAAATACTTCAAGACCATATTCCACAGACAAAAAAAGCGGCATAGCCGCTTTTTTTATTTCGAAAATAAAGTCCCCGCAAATGCCGTCAGACTGTTTATCTTGAACCATAGGGTTCAAGGTGGTCACTAGCCGGACGCATCAGGCGCTTCCATATAGGACGCGCACAACAGCATCACTATGGTTCGTAACCAATACTGCAAAGTTGGTTCAAAGAATATAAGTCTTAACGAACACCGCAGGGAACAACTTTTATCCATCTTCACCGCTTCAAATGACCGATGAAAAACGAAAAATTGTTTGGGCTTCCACCTTCTGGGCTGGATTGAAATTTACCCACCTTCTGGAGATTAGAACAGCTTGTCCTGTCCTGACATCGCGGTATCAAGCGCAGCCTGCATGCGATCGATTCTACGCTTAAATTCTTCCGTGTCAAAGCCTTCCTTGCTTCTCTGGCAATCAATAGTTCATGCGTGATATTGAGAGCTGCCATGATTGCGACACGCTCCGATCCGAGCACTTTTCCGCCGTCCCTGATTTCACGCATTTTTTTATCGAGATAGGCAACTGCTTTCAGCAATTCTTCGCGTTCTTCATCGGGACAGGTGATGCAAAAATCGCGCCCCATGATGCTGACATCAACGGCTTTACTGCTTTTCATTCCTCGCTCTCAGGAAACTGTGCCAGTATCGCTTCCAGTCGGCTGGTTGCCGCGCTGATTTTTTCCGCCAAGTGCTTGTTGTCGCCTACAGTTTCTACCAATTGCTGGCGCAAACTCATGTTTTCCGAACGCAGTTGCTGGCACAACAGTACGAATTGATGAATTTTATCTTCGAGAGCCTTAAGTTCAGATTCCATCTATTTATATTTCTTCTATTCTGCTGGCGCACTATAGTTCGTGTCTCCTTGCTGCGTCAACTGGTAAGGCGATTTTCTGAAAGTAGTTTCGAGCATATCTCCGGTTTGAGTACTTCTCTTCGTTCCCACAAAGCTGGACCCCGGTTCCGTTATCGCTCGTGTCACTCCCATTTTCAACTCCCAGCGAATGGTTCTGGTAGAATTCGGGCCTCGTTTTGAGGTGCCCGGCCGTATAAAATCGGCCGGGTTAAATGGGAACCAGGTTAGGTAATACTCTGAATATTCGGGTTCTTTTCGGAGATTCCTAGCAATGCCTGGGCTGCCCCCGCAACGGTAAGCAGGTGTGGGTGTATCGGATGTCCATCCAGTATGGCATCGCGGAGCCACTGTGAATCCTCCAATTCATGGGAAGGCGATACATCAAATCCCTGCAAGCCCGGATACCGGCCTCAAGCGCATCTGGAAATACCGCGTGGGGCGGTATGCTGATTGTCTGCCTGCTTATCAACATCCGTGTGATGTCTCGCGCGGTTTTCGACTTTTTATTTTGCCCCATGTAGTTTCCACAAATAAATACCGGTTTGCCTGCTGGACTCTTCGGTGTTTGAAAATCTTATCCACCGGTAAGTAAGTCGTGGATCAAGTGATCCGCGAACCGGCTGTCCTTGTGCGAGCGATCGTAAGAGTAGGAGGGCTAATGGGCTAATGGGTTAAGGGGTTAAGGGACTAAGGCTGGGCAGTTTGCGAGAAGTTTGATTGTGAAAGGTCAAGTATGAAATTGGGAAAAATGCTGTTTTTGGGATTGATATTGATATTGAATCCGCTCGGTCTGGCCGCCGCAGATGATGTGTCGGAGACCTCCCTGCCGGAATTGACGATTTACGGCGGAAATCGTATCCCCACAAACCGGGAGCTTACCAATATTCGGATTAACACGGTCAAGTTGAAAGTCGAAGATAACGACTGGAAGACGGTATTGCAGGAGCAGGTGCAGATCAACGAGCTTGGCCCGGGTGGACCGGTATCGCTTTTCATGCGCGGGGCCAATTCAAACCAGGTCGTATTTCTGGTAGACGGCGTAAAAATGTCCTCGAACACAACGGGTTCGCCGAATTTTGCTGCTATGGCGCCGGGCCTCCTGTCATCCGTTGATGTTATTCAGGGGGGGACGTCCGCAGCCTTCGGATCCAACGCGATTGGCGGCGTGATACGCGGAAACATCGATATTCCCAAGGGAGCGCTGTTATCCGCCGGCGGCGGGTCACGATACTCGGAGCGGGCAGCGGGAAGTCTCGGAATACGGGGAGAGTCTTTCTACGCAGGTGTCCGGATCGTGCAGGATCTCATCAACCAGGGCTCAGCCACGAACAACGCCAACCTGTTCAGCTTCAATCCCGACAAGGATCCGCGCATGCGCGTCGGGATGGTGGCGAAGGCGGGGGGATGGTTAACACCAGATTTTCAGTTGGAGGGAACGGCGTTGGGCTCCCAAGTCAAGACAGCGTTCGATGCTTCTCCGATAACGGATGACGTGAATCTGCAGTCCATCGCCATGACAAACGTAAGAGGAATATATTCCCTTCCCTATGATATCAGCGTCATGGGGACATACGGCGTCTCGCTGGACCGCTCCAATGTCAAGGGTGCTTTCCCGGCGATATTCAACAGCCGCTCGCTGCAGGGCTCACTGCAACTGGAAAGAAAGCTCACGTCCGGGCGCATTTTTGCGGGAATGGATCACGAAATTCAAGACGTGAACAGCACGACCGACTTTACCAGGAAAAGCCGGACGGACGTAGCGGGATTTGTTGGAACTCAGATGGACCTGGGACAGCAGGTTGCCGAGGCCATGTTCCGGCATGACCACAACAGCCAGTTCGGGGACTTCAACACCTATTCCCTCTCTTTGGCACAAAAGCTGGGTGAATCCTGGCGGGTGGGGGTGCTTACTTCCCTGTCATTCAAGGCGCCGACTTTCAATGATCTCTATTTTCCGCCTCAAGTAGTTGCCCCTGGTTTTGTATGTTGTGGCGGTAATCCAGGCCTCCAACCCGAACGGGGCCGCATGCACGAAGCATTCGTATCCTATGACGGGTCGGGCGGCGCAAGTTATCGCTTCGGCTATTTCATCAACAATATCAAGGATGCAATTGTCCTTTCAGGTCCGTTTTTCATACCCGATAACGTCTCGGAGGCAAGAATCGATGGGTTCGAGCTCACTGGAATTCAACCGCTGGGCAAAGGATGGTCCACGCGCGCAAATTTGACCATCCAGGACCCACGGAACAAGCAACTGGGTACTATTCTTCCTCGCAGATCAAGAATATTTGGAACGGGAGTCCTCAGATACGCAGCGGGAAATTTTTCAACCGAAGGCAACGTGCGAGGTGAAGGGGTGAGGTATGACGACACTGAAAACCTTGATCAGCTGCCTTCCATGATATTCGTGGGATTCAGTGCCTCATACAGGATCCGGCGAGAGACTTTTCTTAAAGTCCAGATTGACAATCTTCTCGATAAAAAATACCAGCCAGCGATTGGCTTTAATGGAATTCCGCGCACTGTCTGGGCAAGCATTTCCCATACGTTCTGATCAGTCTGTGGCGCGTCGTGGCAAAAGCCCCTTTCGATAGCAAAAGTTGATCAGGGGCGCTGCCGGCGCGCATTGCCTAGTCGCGCTCTCGCTGCTAAAGTCCCTTGATTTCCCACAGCTCATTCACAAACCGCAATGAGTAACTCATGAGCCGTCAGCTGTGCTGGCGCTTGGCAAAGTACGTCTCGCCTTATTGGGAGGTGCTTGCATTTGCGCTTGCGGGCATGATCGTAATGGCCGGAACCGCGCCGATATTGGCCGCACTTGTGCGCCCCCTGCTGGATGGGGCCATTGCCGGCAAAGATCAAGAGATGCTGCAATTGGTCCTGATGGGAGTCGCCGCCCTGTTTGCCGTGCGGGGCTTGGCGGGATATGTCGCGACCTATTCGATCAATTGGGTTGGCAGCAAACTGATGAAGGACTTGCGGGTAGAGATATTCAATAAATTGTTGAGCCTGCCTGCCAGGTATTTCGCCTTCCATTCCGTGGGCAGCCTCATCTATTTGGTCATTTCGAGTACGGACCAGGTTGGTCGCGCTTTTGTCGCGCTGGTCACTATCACGGTGAAGGATACCTTTACGGTTCTCGGCCTGTTGGGGTGGGCGTTTTATCTCAATTGGCGACTTTCGGCGATCGCATTATCAATGGGAGCCTTTATCCTGCTGATCATTCGCCCCATGGCGGCCCGGTTGGAGAAAATGGGGCCAGAGATGGGCCAATCGGTGGAAGGGACCACGCTCGTGCTGAAAGAATCCGTTGAAAATTACGCGGCATTCAAGCTTTACGGGGGCCAACGCTATGAAAGTCACCGAGCCACGGAGCAGGCTGGTGAAATACATCGTTTCCTGATGAAGGGAATCGGTATCGCCGCACTCAGCATTCCATTGTGGCAGATGACAATTGCAGTCGCCCTGGGCCTCATCATCTATTACGCTGCCCAGCAGCTCTCCGCTGATGCGATCACTTCCGGCGGTTGCGCGTCGGTCGCTACAGCGCTCGCCATGTTGTCAGCTCCCTTGAGGCGAATCGCCGGCTTGAGTAAATCTGCGCAGCAGGGGCTGGCTGCGGGTCAGAGCATACTTTCATTACTCGATGAGCAGGCTGAACCCGAGTCTGGAACCGCTTTAATCGCGCGTTCGCGTGGAGAACTGCGTTTCGAGAACATCAGTTTCGCTGATTCCCTGGGTCAGTGTCGTGAAATGAGCGCTGAACAGGTGGCCAAGGGGTATTCGGTAGTGCGGGAGATCAACCTGACTGTACATTCCGGCGAGATGGTCGCTCTGGTAAGTTTTCAGGAAAGCAGTATCACCGCGCTTGCGAATCTCGTGCCGCTATTTTGCCACCCCGCTGGCGGAAAAATCTTTCTCGATGGTCAAGACCTAAAAAGCATAAGTCTTGCCAGCCTGCGCGCCAACATTGCGGTGGTGTCTGTCGATGCGCCCTTATTCAACGACACCCTGGCGGCTAACATTGCATATGGAGACTTGAGCCAGGCAACGGAAGCCAGAATCATGGCGGCAGCCTACGCGGCTCATGTATCGGAATTTGCACGGGGATTGCCCGAGGGGATGCAAACCCCCGTCGGCATGGAAGACAAGCCCAGTCCCGGCTTGCAGTTAACCTCTGGTCAAAGATTGCGTATTGCCGTCGCTCGTGCTCTGCTGAAAGATTCGCCCGTCCTTATCCTGAACGAGACGGGAGAAGCATTGGATGCGGAATCAATGCCCCATGTAGAGGCAGCGCTGGACGCTGTAACGCGGGGCCGCACTACCCTGGTTGTTGCCCGCCGCCTTTCGACAGTAAAGAAAGCAAACCGGGTGATTCTATTGCATAAGGGCCGCATCGCCGCGATCGGGACCCACATCGACTTGTTAGCCACGAATGAAATTTATGGGCGGCTGGCACGATCGTTTATTTGAACGAAATTCCTGTTGACGTCATACGTCTCAATATCAGGGCGTCTGAGTGTAGGCTGAATCAATATTTTCAATATCTTCGATAAACTCTTGCGTGGTCCACCTTTCTGCACGAATAGGTCCGTGGTGCGAGTACTCGGGAACCCACTCCGCGAGTTCCTGTTTGGTCTGGGCATCGCTCATTGCAGGATTCTCGCTCAGCCATCTCAGGAGGTTGATAAGCCATTGCTTGTCCACCTCGCGGGCCAAGGCAATGCGCAACTTTGGATGAGGCGTGGGCAACGTGCTTTCATCGTCCGCCAATAATTCTTCATATAGCTTTTCCCCTGGCCGCAATCCATTGTAAACAATTTTGATATCGTCCTCGCTCAATCCGGAGAGACGTATCATGTCTCTCGCAAGGTCGGCGATTTTAACGGGCTCACCCATATCCAGTACAAAAATTTCTCCCGCGCCTTTTTTTCCTCCTCCCATCAGTCCAGCTTGTAGCACCAGCTGCGCCGCCTCAGGTATGGACATAAAATAACGCGTAATTTCAGAGTGTGTTACGGTAACCGGGCCACCGTTCGCAATCTGCTCTCGGAATTTTGGAATAACGCTGCCTGTGCTGCCTAACACATTGCCAAAGCGAACGATAACAAAGCTTGTCTCTCGCGTTCCGTCACTCGAATTATCATGGGTAGACGCAGAACCTTGCAATGCCTGGCATACCATTTCAGCGAGTCGCTTGCTCGCGCCCATGACGTTGGTTGGATTCACCGCCTTATCGGTTGAAATCAATACAAATTTCTCCGTCCCTTGCTGAATCGCAGTCTGGGCTAGGACATATGTTCCATATACGTTGTTGAGCACCGTTTGCCAAGCGTTATCCTGCTCCATGAGCGGAACATGCTTGTAGGCGGCGGCATGAAATACGACTGTCGGGTGGTATTGCGAAAAAACCTGGGTTAGTCTGGCTTGATCCTTGACGTCCCCTATCGTAAGCGCCATGGGCAGGTCGGGAAATATCGATTTGAATTCCTGCTCGATACTGTAGAGCGCGAATTCGTTCAGTTCGAAAAGTACGAGTCGCGCAGGCTCGAACCTGGCGATTTGCCGACACAATTCCGACCCGATTGAGCCGCCAGCCCCGGTAACGAGTACGGTTTTCCCTTCCAGCAGGCCATGTAATCCTTCATTGTCGAGTACTACCGGATCCCTGCCAAGCAAGTCCTCTGGCTCGACACTTCGTATCTGAGAGATCTTGATCTTTCCGCTGATCAAGTCATCGTAGGAGGGAACGGTCAGCGCCTTGATTCCGGCGGTCGTGCACAATTGAAGCGCCCGGCGCCTGTCTCTGTGCAGGCGATCCGGCCGCCGTCGGTCGGGCTGGTTGCGCGCGGATCGACGACGGTCATAAGCTGATGACGTCATGGCAATGATACCGTGGCTGACATCATATTTTTTGGCTATGCCGGGCAATTCCCTGATACCGCCCAGCACTTTAAAACCGTGCAACATCAAGCCCAGTTTGGCTGGATCGTCGTCCAGGAGCCCGACAACTCTCCATTGAGCGCTTCGCGATAGTTCCTTCACCAGGCTGTAAGATGCATCGCCTGCTCCGAGAACGAGTACGGGAGCGCCTTCAAGCCTCGTCTGGCCGTAGAGGCGGTGTTCTTTCCAGAATCGATAAGAAATCCGGCTGCTGCCCATGATGAATAGGAGCAAAATCGGGGCGAGCACCAGAACTGTACGCGGTATCCCCGAGTAAATCTGAAGCATGAATAAAGCCAGCGGTACAACAAGTGCTGAAATTAACACGGCCAAAAGAATACGGCGCAGATCCGGCAAGCTGGCATAGTGCCAAAGTCCGCGATACAGGCCGAGTCCCAGGAATGCAAACGCATGGATCGGTACTACCCAGGGCAGAATCCGCTCCAGCGATTCCAGGAAGGAGGGAGGTATCTCGAAATTGAATCGAAAGGCATAAGCCAGCCACCAGGCAATGGCAGCCGCAGAAACATCATGGACAAACGCAATTACGGCACGTATGTTCGGTTTGTGGATAACCATATCAGGAGCTGCTTGAGTGGCGCGTCCACCAGCGATCCGACAGAAGCATGATGGCTGCATAAACCCCCATCCAGGTAATGCAGACGGAGAGCTGGACGAAAGTGTCCTGCTTCATTGCCCATATGGCGCTGGCACCGCTGGCAGACATGAGACCATAGCTTAGCAGGGCCGTATTGCGGTGACCGAGAAACCCTCGGGCCATGCGTTGATAGTAATGCTCGCGATGGGCCTGCCATACCTTTTCGCCCCGCAGGCCGCGCTTGGCAAGGGTAACCGATGCATCTGCAATGAAAGGAGAAAACACGACCAATGGCAGCCAGAAGGGCCAATTTCCGTTTTTCCAGCCTACCAGGCCAAGCACTGCGGCTAGAAACCCGAGGGGAATTGATCCTGAATCACCCATGAAGATACGTGCAGGATAAAAATTAAACAACAGGAAAGCGGCGGCAGCGGCGGCAATACAGAAATTTATCATTGCAAGCGGCGTGTTTCCCCCCGACCATGCAATCAACCCATAACAACCGAAACCGATCAGTGTCATTCCCCCGGCCAGGCCATCCGAACCATCCATGAAATTGTAAAGATTGAGCATCCAGGTGATTGCAATAGCCCCTACTGCTGTAGCCATCCACCCATGGGTATCCGAAAGCATTGAAGCCGACAGCCAGGACGCGACTGCTCCATGCAGAATAAGTCTCACCCAGACCGGCAAACCAAAAACGTCGTCAGCAAACGATACCACGGTGAGCAGGAAGACACTCGTCCATATTATTGACGGTAGCGCGTGGGGTATGAACACCCAGGACGCCAAAATACCCGACATTATTCCCAAGCCTCCCGTTCGTGGCACCGCGTTGCGGTGCAGCGAACGCTCATTCGGATGGTCGAGTATCCGTAGAACGCCAGAGCTGCGGATCAGATATCGAACCAACGCGAGCGTCACTGTAAATGCTACCAGTGGAGCTATGGCAATCGAAAGCGAAAGATCGGTGGCCATGGTACCCGCTTACAACTGTTGAGAATATCGCACCGGTCGGCGCAAAAGTAATTGCGTGGAATATGCTTAAGTATTACACGCGCCAAGGAAGCTTATAATGACCGAATCTCACCCCGATTGCTGAGAAGGTCGGTTGACCCAATCCGACTCCGCATCAGTTTCCTTCCGACGCCGGCCAACAAATGGCGAAGGAAAACCGGCTACGGGCTATTCAATCATTGCTTTTCCAAAAATGATGGAAGAGTATTCAGAGGTTCTTTAATAAGTATAACGGGATTCCGTGGTTGCACGCCATTATGAGAAAAGCATCGCTTAACGCGCAAATCTTGCTTGGGGCATCGGCCGGCGTGCTCCTTGGCTTGGGTATCCCGTGGCTGGGAGCTGAATCAGGAATTTCTCAGACAGGACTATATCTGGCCGAACTGATCGGCACGCTGTTTATCGATCTGCTGAAAATGGTGCTTGTTCCGCTGGTGCTTACGTCGATTGCTGTCGGTGTCGCCAATTTGCGTGCGCATCAGCAGATGCACAAGGTGTGGAAAGCAACGCTGGGTTTTTTTGTACTTTCGATGGCGCTGGCGATCACTCTGGGAATGACGGCTGCTCACCTTCTCCGTCCGGGTGAAGGACTGCAACTCGAGATGTTCCAGGATTCCGTGAAGGACTTCCAGGCAAAGGAGATGGCCCCGTCGGAGTTCGTTTCCCATCTGCTTCACTCGCTTTTTCAAAACCCGGTTGCCGCCATGGCGCAATCCAATATCCTGGGAGTCGTCGTTTTTTCGCTTTTGCTCGGGATCTCCCTGGTAGTTGGCGGAGAGCGTTATTCCAATATTCTGGTTCTGCTACAGGAAGTGCTCGAACTGATGCTGATGCTGGTGGGATGGATCATGCGGTTGGCTCCGATCGGTATCATGGCATTGCTGTTCAAGTTGGCGGCAACGCAGGATACCGCGCTGCTTGCGAATCTGGCTGAGTTCGTCGCCATGGTCATTGCAACCACTCTACTCCACGGCGTCGTCGTCCTGCCGCTGATCCTCTACCTCGTCACGGGCATGTCCCCCTTGAAATTCTGGCGCGGGGCACGTGAGGCGCTGATTACGGCTTTTGCCACAAGTTCCAGTTCTGCGACCCTTCCTGTAACGCTACGTTGCGTGGAGCAGCATCTGCATGTCAAGCCGGAGATCGCGGGCTTTGTTGTGCCACTCGGCGCCACGCTCAACATGGATGGCACCGCGTTATATGAAGCTGCCGCGGCCCTGTTTATCGCCAATCTGGCTGGGATAGAGCTGAATCTCATGCAGCAAATGATCATATTCATTACCGCGATGCTTGCTGCGATGGGCGCGCCCGGCATACCCAGCGCAGGAATGGTGACGATGGTGGTGGTCCTGCAATCGGTCGGCCTGCCGGCCCAAGCCATTGCCGTGTTACTTCCGGTCGATCGCCTTCTGGACACTTTCCGGACAGCGGTGAATGTGGAAGGCGATATGATTGGAAGCCTCGTGGTTCAGAAGCTGGTGAAAGGCGATCCCCGCGAGAGCTAACTCCCGCCCGCGTTTAACGGGAGTGCTTCGAACCGTTGACCTTGTTCTCAAGAAGGAGGCGGCTTGGCAGCGGTATAAGCAGGAAATGAAGCGGAGCCTGAATTATTCCTGATGTTGTGTTGCACCTTCCTGATATCGCGTGTTCGCGTAAAAATCGGTCCGCGAGGTGCGACAATTTGTCGCATTCTCATGGCAAGGCAAATGAACTATTATCGTCGGCTGAGAGTGTGATGAGAACCTGGAGATGCGCCTTTTTTCCTATATCGCAATTGGTTTCGGTCTGACCGCATCCATGGCGTTCGCCGGTCACGATGGTTCGGCCGGAAAAAGTGCGGTGGGCGAGGGGCAGGGGAGCCGAGCACACAAGCACGAAAAACCAACGCTGGCCGTCGGTGCCACTCTCGATGAGAATGGCCGCCTGTGGCTTGCCAAGGTTGAGAATCAGCGGGTGCTGGTTTCGTGGTCGGACGACGAAGGCAGCACATTTTCTGCTCCAGTTTCGGTCACCCCCGAACCGGAAACCATATTAGCGGATGGGGAAAATCGTCCCACCATCGCCGTCGCGCGCGACGGTACTGTCCTTTTAACCTGGGTACAATCTCTGCCGCAGAAATATTCCGGCAATGTGCGCTTTGCGCGATCTACTGACGCGGGCAAAAGCTTTTCAGACCCCATCACGCTTAATGATGATGGCCGTATTACCAGTCACAGTTTTGCTAAAACGGCAATAGATGGCATGGGCCGCGTTGTGGTTGCATGGCTGGATGGGCGCGACCGGGATGCGGCAAAAGCGACGGGGGAGCAATTCAAGGGCCTGTCTTTGTATACCGCGCGGTCTTCTGATAACGGCAAAACGTTTGGCCCGAACAGGCGGCTTCAAGTAAACACCTGTGAATGCTGTCGCATTGGGCTTGCCTGGGGGTCGGACGGGCCAGTGGTGCTGTGGCGACATATTTTTGGTTCCAACACCCGTGATTTCGCCGTCGAAAATCTGGATAAGGGCGGAATCCGTCGCGCGACCGACGATGAGTGGCAGATCGACGCCTGCCCCCATAACGGAGGCAGCATAGCAATCGGGCATCACGGCCGGCTTCATTTGGCATGGCCTACAGATGGAACTGTCCGCCAGGGATTATTCTACAAATACATTGATGAGGGTTGGGACTCGCCGCCTTTACGTATTGGAAATCCCTCGGTTCAGGCAAATCATGCATCGGTTGCTGCACTGGACAGAACTGTCCTGCTCACCTGGCGGGAATTCGATGGTAACGCTTATTCTGTGAAATTGATGCACTCGGCTGACGCTGGCTCAACATGGAGTGAGTCCATTCCCCTTATGGAGTCGGCCGGGGGGTCGGACTACCCCATTCCACTGGTCGATGCAAAAAAAGTGCTGGTGGTGTGGAACACGGCAAAAGACGGCTTGCGCATACTCCGGATGGAACGTGTAGCCGCAAGACACTCCAAGTGATCCGACCTGCGTATGAAGGGTATTCTTCTCGGATTGACGGGTCTGCTCGTGAGTGTCCCCGGTCTGGGGGCCTTTAGCTATTAATCAAGTGAGCTATTAATCTCGATTAATGGCTCACTTGTCGAGATGTAAAATTGCGAAGGAACTGTTCCGCTTGCGGATCAGGTGAAGTTCATCCAAATAAGTTAACTACGCCATCCAGACCAACATTATTGATCGCGTAGGTCGCGTTCTCCTGCACGATGGGCTTGGCGTGATAGGCGACGCTGATTCCTGCTTCCGCTAGCATTTTCAAGTCGTTGGCGCCGTCCCCCATGGCGATGACCTGATCCTTCCGCAAGCCCAGTTCCTCGCGGACCTTTATTAGAGCTTCCGCTTTCCCCTCCGCACCTATGATCTTTCCCAATACGCTTCCGGTAAGTTTTCCATCCACGATTTCAAGTGTATTCGCAGCGGTATAGTCGAACCCCAGCCTTGCCTTTATCCGGTCGGTAAAAAATGTAAATCCCCCCGAGATGACCATCGTCTTGACGCCGGCTTTCTTCATCTGCTGCAACATCCTTTCTCCACCCGGACTCAATCGAACCCTGTGGTTATACACCTCCTCCAGCGCTTGTTCATCCAATCCACGCAAAAGCGCGGTACGCTGCCTCAAGCTCTCTTCAAAGACAATTTCCCCCCGCATCGTTCTCTGCGTTATTTCCGCCACTTGTGGTTTGATGCCCTGCATATCGGCTATTTCGTCAATCGACTCGATCGCGAGTAACGTGGAGTCCATGTCCATTGCTACCAGCCCGAAGTGCGAAAGCTGCAGTGAGGGATCGACGAAAGCAAAATCCAGCTTGGCCTCTGCACAATAGTCGGCGACGTGCTCGTGCCGAGTTGCATTTTTCAGTCGAAACGCCTCACCAGTGATACGCTCGATCTGATTGGCTCCCGAGAGTTTAGCAAGCTCACGTAAGTCGTTGTTTTCAACGTCGAGCCCTTGAATGATGAGATTCATATACAATCCTTCAGTGGAAAAGCGCCCGAATTGTGCCATTAATTGCTGAGTACTTCCACAAGCAGTTTGTTTTATCCTCTTGTTTATCTTGAAACCCGATTGTGTAAGGCGATTAATCTGCTTTAAATCCCATGAACGCATTTAAAACCAAATTCTGATCCCGTCGCCAGTTTTGCTGATGAAGCATGAACAATAATAAATCGTCCATTATTGGCACCCCCCTTAGCCCCTCAGCGACAAAAGTCATGCTGTTGGGAAGCGGCGAACTCGGCAAGGAAGTCATTATTGCGCTGCAGCGGCTGGGTATAGAAACGATTGCTGTGGATCGCTATCCCAATGCGCCAGGTCATCAGGTGGCGCACCGCTCGCATGTTATCACCATGACGGATGGCGTCGCCCTGCGGGCATTGGTCGAACGTGAGCAACCTGACGTGATCGTTCCTGAGATTGAAGCGATCGATACGGGGACGCTAATGGAAATAGAGCGTTCGGGATGCGCGCGAGTCATACCGACAGCACGCGCCACGCACCTCACGATGAATCGCGAGGGGATCCGCCGGCTTGCAGCGGAAACCCTTGGGTTGCCCACGTCACGATATGCGTTCGCAAACTCTCTGGAAGAACTGCGGCTGGCGATAAGAAATGGCATTGGCTACCCTTGCGTGATAAAGCCGGTAATGTCTTCATCGGGCAAAGGTCA
The DNA here is from genome assembly GCA_963786735.1 of uncultured beta proteobacterium. Taxonomy (GTDB): domain Bacteria; phylum Pseudomonadota; class Gammaproteobacteria; order Burkholderiales; family Nitrosomonadaceae; genus Nitrosospira. The sequence continues at coordinate 228,078 of CAWBAF010000022.1, read as the reverse complement.
ATCAAAAATCGACAGCGCACAAGAAGTCGAGGCCGCATGGCATTACGCCGCCAGTGCCGCCAGGGTAAGCCAGGAGCGCGTGATTGTGGAATCGTTTATTCGATTCGATTATGAAATCACCCAGCTGACGATACGTGTAGTCGATTCGACTGGCAAAATTGAAACACATTTCTGTGAACCCATCGGCCACCTTCAGATTCAAGGCGACTATGTGGAAAGCTGGCAGCCACAGGCGATGTCCCCTCTTGCGCTACAGTCTGCTCGTGACATCGCCAGGAAGGTTACTGACAATCTGGGTGGAGTAGGTGTTTTCGGTGTTGAGCTTTTCGTCAGTGGAGATGAGGTATGGTTCAGCGAGGTGAGTCCCTCGTCCGCACGATACTGGCATGGTAACCATGTGCAGTCAGATTCAGAGCGAGTTTGAATTGCATGCACGCGCGATACTCGGCCTCCCGGTAGATACCCGATTACGCGAGCCCGGAGCAAGTGCTGTGATTTATGGCGGCCTGGAGGAGCAGGCGCTTGCTTTCAGCGGTGTGGCCGATGCATTGCGGGTGCCCCAAAGCGATCTTCGGCTGTTTGGTAAGCCGGTTTCATTCCCCAGGCGCAGGATGGGCGTCGCGCTGGCCAACGGTAGGGATACCAATGAAGCCAGGGCCCGCGCGAAACTGGCGGCGAGTCGTGTAGTTCCTGTAAAAGCAGCCGTTAAATAAAATAAAGCGTATCTCTCGAGGGTATCCAGCAGTGCCCCTTGGCGCCTTGCGCGAACAGGAGTTACCGCAGCATCCCTTTGTCGGGATGGGTTGAGAAACCCATTGCCTCCAAAAGCTTTGTTTGCCTCTGAAGAAAAAAGAAAAAAACTCTATGCTCTTGCCGGAAAAATTGCGGATCTCGCAAAAATCGTCAAAAGTTCGGTGTGAACACATCGCCAGTCTGGCGATGATAGGGTTTCTTAGTCTGGCTATGACGGGCTGTAAAGGACTTTCGAAGGCACCCTCTCCTCCCGTATCCGCTCCCGATCCTGCTATTCAATTGAGCGCTCTCGAGCATCGGCTAAATTACGATCATGAAGCCGAGCGTGGCAGGTGGTTGGCGGAAAAGGAGGCACAGCAACAAGAAATCGAACGCTTGCAGAAGTTGCTGGCGGAGAAAGAAACATATATTCGCAGTCAACAGGCGCGCCAGCAAGATCAGGCGAAGACTTTGCAGGAAACCACCACTCAGGCGGCACATGCCCAGATAAAGCTCCGGCGTTTGGCGACCCGCCCGGCTGCTGCTTCAGCTATCGCTGAGGCTGAAATGTTAATGGAAAGCTTGAAACCGGTAACGAATGCTGAGCAATCGCTGCAAAACCAGGCAAAACGCCTTCTGCAAGCCGCCACCACATCATACGCCGAAGATAATTATGCGGGCGCCATGGACCACGCCGCCCGGGCTCACGCGCTTGTTGAGATGGTAAAGAATAACCGAACCCGCAAGGCGGACCAGACGTCAATTTCATTACAGACCCCGATTCCGCTCCGCGCCGCACCCAACAGCAATCTGCGCCAGGGCCCAAGTTTAAAATCCGCTGTGCTCGCAAAATTGAAAAACGATTCGACCGTGACAGCGGAAGCATATCAGGGGGATTGGTTCAAAATTCACACCCCTGACGGGGAGTCGGGATGGGTTCTCAATACGTTAGTAGAGGCTTATGTAGGGCAACCTTGAGCCTGGCAGCGAGTTAGTAGAGGCTTATTTAGGGAAACCTGAGCCTGGCAGCGAGACAGCCTGAAAAAAAGTGGTCAGTAACCAGGTGTACCGCGTCCAGCGATTTTTTTAGGCTGTGGTTCCTGCGACTTCCTTATGAGCGCAATATGCGCGGTTGCGTCCCATACGTTTTGCCTCGTAGAGGGCACTATCAACGCGAGTGAGCACCGCTGTTAGCGAGTCATCTTGCAGTTGACATTCGACAATACCGATACTCACCGTTAAGGGAATCTCCGACCCGCCCACGCGGTAACCCATTTTTTCCACCTGCAATCGGATCCGTTCTGCCGTTTTTCGTGCCAGATCAGCAGGTGTTTCAACCAGAATAATTATGAACTCGTCGCCACCATAGCGCGCGGCATAGTCAATACTGCGGACAGATTGAAGCAGGATCTGTGCGACGGCTGCCAGTATCTCGTCGCCCGCGACATGTCCATAGGTATCATTGAGTGTCTTGAAATGATCGATGTCCAGCATCAGCAGGCTGAACGGGCGTTGAGATCGTTTATAGCGCGCAAGCTGATCGGTGAGGATCGCATCGAGCTTGCTTCTGTTATAGAGTCCAGTGAGGCTATCGGTAACGGAGAGAGTTTCCAGCATCTGGTTCTGTTTCTGCGTCGCCTCATTTGCTGCCATGATCTCGGCGTGACTTCGGCGCAGCCGATCGGCCATTTGATTGAATACCCGGGTCAGATGGCCGAGTTCATCATTCCGTGTTGGCGTGAGCTGCACGTCGAGGTCACCTTCCGCAATCCGGTCCGCCGCTCGAATGAGGCGCTGGAGTGGCAAAACGATCGAACTGCCCATTTTGAAAGCGACTGCGGCCACTATGAGAATCAGTGAGCCAACCAGCACCAGAAACATGTCGCGTAATTCGCTCCACGCAGTGTGGATTTCAGCAAGACTACGTTCGGCCAGAATGGTGACCCCCAGATCGTTGGACACATCCGCCAGACCGACGACCTCTCGATGGGTTGCTCCCCGGAATATCCGGGACTCGCCGGGCTGCTCAACCAACGGTTGCAGCAATGTTGCGTCCAGATGCAGCGGGCTGGCCGCCCGAGCCTGGCTGCTCACCAGGATTCTCCCGTTGGAATCCAGTAATAGCACTTCCCCCGGAGGGGATTTGGTAGGACTTTTAAGGTGGGGTTGGAGCGCCCCAATGTTAAGCACCGCTATTACGGCGCCCATGATAAGGTTGTCGTATGAAAGCACGGGGACCGCGATGGCAATTGAAGCGGTATCATACCTCTCGTCCCAGCGGGGTGGCAGAACCACAATGCCTTCTGTGGCAGCATTAACGGGCCAGTTGGTCGGAAGCGCCACCGCAACGGCGTTTCGCGCGCTGCTTGCCACCGTTTGCCCTACAGCATCCACTACTGTCAACTCGAGTATGGTATCGAGCTTTTGTGTTACCGAATTCAGGTAATGAGCCAGTGCGCGGGGATCTTTCACTGGTGTGCGGCGTCGGGTAATTTGTGCCAATGTATCGATGACCGCACTGGAGGTGGCTGTTACGTGCGCTTCGTGAACGCGTCTATCCCTCCAGAGTCCGATTTCCCGGCTCGCATATCCGGTCAATGCGTGAAGTTGCCGGGTCAGATTTTCGCTAGTCTGCATTTCGTTCTGGCGGAATGACAGCAGGCCAAGCCCGAGCGATGGAATAAGCGTAGCGAGCATGGCAAATACCATTATCTGGCTTTTAATGCTGTTTATGCTAACCATCGGAAATGATTGCGCGGCAGGGATCGAAGGGCCCGGTTCTGCCCGAAAACGTTATTGTTCTTGAGAGGTCTATCGAATGGTTCTTTCCCGAAAAAATGAAGAACAGGATGCGCCCAGGGAATGCCACTCCGGCCTGAAATGCGTGGTACCAGCCCGGCAAAGTTAAGCAAGTTGACCGAGCGCTGGTAGCCCAAGACTGATTCTACAATATCTGGATACGAATTCAGGTGTCCCTATCGTACAAGCATGCCCGTTCGTCCAATTTCACGAATAGGCACGGGTTTTAGGCGCTCAACTCGACAAACAGGCTTTTTATGCGCTTGACGCGATCTTTGATCCCCGCAATTTGTATCTTTACTTTCAAGCGATCAGGCCCCGAGATCTGATACTGGCGGTTGCCCTGAACGAGTGCGACAATTTTCGCTGGATTCACTGGAGGGTTCGGCACAAACTGGATCTGTATGCTGTCAGCGCTGGCATCGACCCGAGTGATACCCAGCGGTTTTGCCGCGATTCGAAGGCGATGGCAGTCCAGTAGTGCTTTGACGGGATCGAGTAGCAATCCGAACCGGTCAGCCAGCTCAATCTGCATATCGTCCAGTTGCTCTTCATCCGTACAGCTTGCCATGCGTTTGTACAGTATCAGGCGCTCATGAATATCCCCGCAGTATTCATCCGGCAGGAGTGCTGGCACGTGCAGGTTGATCTCGGTTGTAATCCCAAAGGGATGCTGCATGTCGGGCTCCTTCCCTTCTTTCAGCGAGCGAACGGCAGTATCAAGCATGCTGGCGTATAAGCTGAAACCGACTTCCTGCATTTCACCACTTTGAGACTCGCCCAGAACTTCTCCCGCGCCTCTAATCTCGAGATCGTGCATGGCCAGATAAAAGCCTGCCCCCAGTTCTTCCATGGACTGTATTGCTTCCAGTCGCTTTCTGGCTTGCGCGCCCAAAGCTTCTTCCTCGGGAACGAGCAGGTAGGCGTACGCCTGATGATGTGAGCGCCCCACGCGCCCACGCAACTGATGCAATTGTGCGAGGCCGAATTTATCCGCGCGATTGATAATGATGGTGTTAGCGGTAGGAACATCGATACCGGTTTCGATAATAGTCGTGCAGATCAGCAGATTAAAGCGTTGCTGATAAAAGTCTTTCATGACGTGCTCCAGCTCCCGCTCACGCATCTGCCCATGTGCCACATTAATGCGCGCTTCCGGCAGAAGGCGCGTAAGCTTTTCTTGCATGGTTTGAATAGTGCTGACCTCGTTATGCAGGAAATAGATCTGACCGCCGCGTTTCAATTCGCGCAGGGAGGCTTCGCGTATGATTCCGTCAGAAAAACGGCTTATGAACGTTTTTATTGCAAGCCGGCGCTGAGGTGCTGTCGTTATAACCGAAAAATCACGCAAGCCTTCAAGGGACATCGCGAGTGTGCGTGGAATGGGCGTGGCGGTAAGGGTCAATACATCCACGTTCGCGCGCAAATTCTTGAGTTGTTCTTTGTGCCGTACCCCGAAGCGATGCTCCTCATCAATAATAACCAGGCCCAGGTTTTTGAATTTCACATCTTTCTGGATGAGCTTATGGGTACCGATGACAATGTCTATCTGCCCGTTTGCGAGTCCTGCAAGGGCCTGGGCTTGTTCCTTGGCGGAGCGGAAGCGGGACAATTCTGCAATTTTTATCGGCCACTCGTTCGCAATCAAACTGAAGCGATCGGAAAAATTCTGAAAGTGCTGCTCGGCCAGCAGGGTGGTTGGCACAAGAACCGCCACCTGCCTCCCGTCCGCTACGGCTACGAAAGCGGCACGCAGCGCCACCTCGGTCTTGCCAAAGCCGACATCGCCGCAAATCAACCGATCCATGGGCTTACCCGATTTAAGATCCTCGGTTACGGCTTCAATAGCGGCTGCCTGATCGGCAGTTTCCTCAAAGCCGAAGCCTTCGGCGAACGCGTCATAATCCTGCTGCGTGAAGGTGAATGCATGGCCCGGCCGGGCGTTGCGCCGCGCATATAGATTCAGCAGTTCGGCGGCAGTGTCGCGCACCTGCTGCATCGCCTTGCGCTTGGCTTTATCCCATTGGCCGCTTCCCAGCTTATGCAGTGGCGCGGCTTCGGGCGCTGCCCCGCTGTATCTGCCGATGAGATGCAGGTGGGAGACGGGAACATAGAGTTTGTCTCCCCCGTCATATTCCAGACACAGGAATTCCGTGGTGCCCTCACCCATGTCCATGGTTACGAGCCCGAGGTAACGGCCAATTCCGTGTTGTTCATGCACGACCGGGTCCCCCGGCTTAATCTCGGAGAGGTCGCGCAGCATTGTTTCGCTTATCGCGGTTGCTTTACGGGTGTCGCGCTCGCGCCGCCCGTGCAGATGCCTCGCATAGAGTTCACTTTCGGTAACAAAAGCCAAACCGTCTGACGATATAAATCCGTTATGCAGGGGGGCTATGCCCAGCATGAAAGGTTTGTTGCTCGCAAGGAAATCGGAAAAATTCTCGCAGGTCTCGGGATGGAGCCCGAATTGCATCAAATGCTCTGCCATTAATTCCCTTCTTCCCAGACTTTCGGCCAATAGTAGCGTTCGGCCGCCGGATGGATATTCCGCGGCAAAATTGTCGACGAATGAACGCAAGTCGCTCTGCGGGATTATTCGCGCGACGATCGATCTGAAGAGGGGGCAAGGGGCTGGTCAGATGCTGGCCCGTGGTTTTGGTATTCGAGGTACCGGTGTCGATGGCCAGGCGGGGATACGATTTTAACGCACTGAAGAAGGTCTCCGGAGCGAGGAATAGTTCGCTGGGCTTCAGAACGGGCCGGTCATTATCGCCGCGCAATAGCTGATGACGAGATTGAGTATCCCGCCAGAAATTCTCCACTGTTGAATGGATATCCTGATGCAGGCAAAGTAGCGTTGTTTGCGGCAGGTAATCGAAGAGCGAAGCGGTGTGTTCGAAAAAGAGTGGCAGGTAATATTCAATTCCTGCCGGAGTAGAGCCTTTGCTTATCTCCTTGTAGATGCGGCTTTTGGAAGGGTCGCCCTCGAACTTTTCCCGGAAACTGCCCCTGAAACGCGTGCGGCCCTCCTCATCAAGGGGGAATTCGCGCGCCGGCAATAAGCGTATTTCCTTGGCAGGGTACACACTCCTTTGCGTGTCGACGTCAAAAGTACGGATGGTATCGATTTCATTATCCAGCAGATCTATCCGGTAAGGCAGCGGGCTTCCCATTGGAAACAGGTCGATCAACCCGCCGCGCAGGCTATATTCGCCAGGAGAAAGCACCTGGGCTACGTTGTCATAACCGGCCAGGGTCATCTGCGCGCGAAAGGCGTTCAGATCAAGTATTTCACCTTTTTTGAGAAAAAAAGTATGTGCGGCCAGGTATTCCCGGGGAGGCATGGGATATAGCGCCGTGGTTGCGGCGACAATAAGGACATCACAACTTCCGCTCATGAGTTGATAGAGCGTCGCAAGTCTTTCCGAAACCAGATCCTGATGCGGCGAGAAGGCATCGTAAGGTAATGTCTCCCAATCAGGCAACAAGTAGACCCTCAGTTCGGGTGCGAAAAAAGGTATTTCCTCCAGCAGTCTTTGCGCTGCCAGCGCGCTCCCTGTAATGATTGTAAGTGGCGTTGACTGGCGAGCCAGCTCCGCAAGAACACGCGCATCCCCAGAGCCATCGAAAGGCTCATACCGGATGATTGCACCAGGGGAAGGAATAGTCAGCTTGAACGGCATGTTCTTGTCGCTATGCATGACGGACTTTGTTTAAACAAACCGGGGCGACATTATATGCCACAAATTGACGATGCTTTCTTGTTGAGAGGAGCGGGGGAATGGAGAATTGGAAACGGAGGGACAGCATCGGCGGGCGACACATTGTCGCGTGGCAACCCGGTTCGGCGGTTCGGCGGTTCTCGTCAACGTGCCTTGGACGGGGGCATTACTACGATCGTTCAGGCGTCAGGATGGATCAGAATGACAATAGTGGGCGATGACAAGCTGGACAGTCGAGTTGCCATTGAACTCGTTTACTTGAATACGGTACACGGCCTCTATCACCGGGGGTAAGGGGACGTTGTGGCCAAACAGTATCGCATCATATGAGCATGCCGCTTGTCCTGCCTCGGTCGCTGTAGTTGAGGCTTTATATTTTTTAAGCTTCAATTTAAGGTGTCGTTCACTGATTATTCGTTGGTCCTGGACAACAAAGCGCGTGCTGAAGCTCGGCTGGGAAAAGCCTTGCCCCCAAACCCCTTTCTCAAGCAGCTGGGCCAGCTCGAGGTTTATTTCTGATTCATCAAGATCACCGTCGGTTAGGATGGTGCGCTTGAGATCAGACGGAGTGAGTAACGTCTGGGCGACCTCTTCGAAAGCCTTGCGGAACTCTTCAAAATGGTGAGCCTGTATGGTCACGCCGGCAGCGGCGGCATGTCCGCCAAACTTCAGCAGAAGGCCGGGGTGGCGCTTGGAAATCAAGTCAAGAGAATCCCGCAGGTGAAATCCTGGAATAGATCTTCCGGATCCCTTCAATTCAGTCTCGCTCCCGGGTGCGAATACGATTACCGGGCGATGAAACCTGTCTTTGAGGCGCGATGCAAGGATGCCGATCACTCCTTGGTGCCAACGGGTGTCGAGCAGGCAGAGGCTGTTTCGATCGGGTTCGCACGTGCTTTCTTGCGAGGACTGCGCCGGGAGCGCACTACTTTCCAGCATAGCCAGCGCCTCAGCCTGCATACCCACTTCAATTTCCTGACGCTTGCGGTTAAGCGCGTCGAGCTGCAGAGCAATTTCAAAAGCCCGGGATTCATCATCGGTGATGAGGCATTCGATTCCAAGCGACATATCCTTCAATCTGCCCGCTGCGTTCAATCTCGGCCCGAGAATGAAGCCCAGTTCGTACGTCGACGCGCTACGAAAATTTCGGCGGGTAATTTGAAGGAGGGCGCGAATGCCTGGACAGCTCATTCCCTTGCGTATGCGCTCTAGGCCTTTATTCACAAGAATACGGTTGTTGTGATCGAGCTTGACGACATCCGCGATGGTGCCAAGGGCGACCAGATCGAGCAGATGCGCAAGGTTGGGTTCTCTTTGAGGAGGAGCAAAAAAGCCTTGGGCACGCAATTCTGCTCGAAGCGCGAGCATTACATAAAATATGACGCCGACTCCGGCGAGATGCTTGCTGGGGAAGTTGCAGCCAGCCTGATTCGGATTAACAATAACGGCCGCGTCGGGCAGTCTGTCGCCGGGCAGGTGATGGTCCGTAATCAATACCTGCATGCCAAGGCGATTTGCTTCCGCCACGCCTTCCACGCTGGCGATGCCATTATCAACAGTGATAAGAATGTCGGGGCGAATTGTATTCGCCGCGAGGCGCACGATCTCGGGTGTCAAGCCATAACCATATTCAAAGCGATTGGGCACAAGATAGTGCACGATCGCACCGAATTGCCGCAGCGCGCGTATGGCAACGGCGCAAGCAGTGGCGCCATCCGAGTCATAATCGGCAACGATCAGCAGGCGCTTACGGCCAATAATTGCTTGGGCAAGATGCGCTGCCATCCTTGCCATATTCTTGAGGTGCGAGAATTCAATCAGCTGAGTCCAGCGTTCCTCGAGTTGATCAGGCTGTTCTATGCCGCGGGCGGCATAGACGCGTGCCAGCACTGGGTGAAGCCCATGTTTGGTCAGGGAATCGAAAGCCTGCGGGGGATAGGGCCGGGCGAAAGTGTCGGGCATGTGTTAAAGCTTGATAATCTGAACGGTACTGTACTGCTTGCGCGCAAGCGGACGGCTGGTCCGGGCAGGCCCTAGTGAGTAGCTTGCGCTTTTGATCGCGGGGCATCGGTTCGAGGATGTCCATCAAGAAGTCCGCCTTCTCACGCTCCGCGCGAGAGTTCTAGAAATGGTAGTGCCCACGCTTGGCAGGCTGTATGATCGACAGAGATCACATCAAAAGTGATCTGCAGTGCGAAATACAGTCCCAAATACGTCCTAATTTAACGTTCCCAATTTTCCATGAGTCAGTGGCTTTTCCTCTCGATTGCTATCCTCAGTGAAGTGGTGGCAACCTCGGCATTAAAATCGAGTAATGGATTTACGCAGTTGTGGCCGTCACTCGTCGTTGTAGCAGGATATGGCGCCGCATTCTTCTTTTTGTCCTTAAGCTTACGCACCATTCCCGTAGGCATCGCGTACGCGATATGGTCGGGTGTGGGGATTGTGCTTATCGCAATTATCGGCTGGCTTTTCCTGGGGCAGAAGCTGGATATGCCTGCTCTTATTGGATTGGCGCTCATTGTCGCGGGCGTGATTGTTCTGAATATATTTTCCACATCCGCCGCGAATTAAGCTCACCTTAACTTTTGGCCGATCACTGGAGTGAGAGAAGCTGATGGGGTGAGAGATTGATCCGCCCCTCGTGGTTGAGGCAAAAAGAGTAAAAATTTTCCATTTGCGCAGATTTCCAAGTCGGTTGGAATAAGGTGTACTCAAGTCCAATTGTTACCGTAGCCCGCGCTGTTTATGATGCGGCCACGATATAACAGCATTTGGACGACGCGAATGATTTTCCCGGCCCGGAACGGTGAACCTCGGCAAATCAATACAGTGCAGATTGATTGCGCGCGAACTTCCCTTGTATTTTTACTGCTTTCGTTTTCGTCTGGCGTCCACGCCATATCAGTCGAGCTCAACAATGGTTTAAGTCCTGTCTATGGGCAGGCATCAGGTGCTATTAACGGCGAGAAGTTGTTTGATCATAAGCACGTTGATTCTGCGGGGAGGGCATGGCCATTTGAAAATTCGGGTTTGAAGAGTGAGACTCGCCCCGGGACCGATCTGTCGGCCAGCACGCTTTTCCATGCTCCCGGGTTTCTTAATAGCTTGCTGCGCGGATATATACAGGAGCCTTTTCACACGCCTGAAATTGCGGGTTTAGTAGGCGAATCTTCAGAAAACAAAGGCGAAGCAACGTTTGTTGCCGGGTTTGGCAGCGGGCTGGATGGATTGGCCGATTTCCAGGGAATATTAAGTTTTTCCACGGACAACTTGCACGAACATTTAAATTCCTCCACGCACTCGGCTCAGCAGTCACCTGCTTCTCCGGTTCCTGCGACCGTTCGGCGGAATTCGCGCGCGTGCCTGCAATCCCAGCGATCGCAAAAGCGTGAGGTGCGGGAACCCTGCGATGAAGGCAATAGTTCAGGAATTACGGGGGGAAAGACCGGTGCGAGTGTGCCTGGTAGAAATGGGGGGAGGGGTGCCACCGGACGTGGGACTGGGGTCAACAATAATTCGGCTTGGAGTGCTTCAGGTCCGGGGAATGATACCGGCGGCGGCGCGGGTGGCATACCTTTTGGAGGAGGCGGTGGGGGCAGCCCGGGGGATGGAAACAATGGAGGAACTGGGGGGGGGGATTTTTATGGTGGCAAGCCCGACGGCGTGAACGATCCAAGTAGTCTTGATTCAGAGCCTGAGGAATTGTCTGAGGAATTACAGGGGGCTGATCCCGGCGGAACAAGAACAGTCCCGGAACCAGGATCAGCTGCTTTGCTTGTGCTTGGGTTAGCCGGCCTTTGTGTCACGCGCAGACGGAGCGATAAACGTACGAGACTTCGTCATTGAAAATAAGGTCGGCGCGGGACGTAGAGCGAATCTCAGATCTGCTTGAGTATGAGTTTTTGCCCGATAGAGAGACGATCTGTGCTGCCGTTCCACGACTTTATCTGTCCCACTGTAATACCGTGACGCTTGGCGATATTGAATAGTGCGTCACCTTTTTTTACGACGTAAACGATAAAACGTTCAGGTACCTTGAACGGGGCCGGCTTATTACTCATGACAGAGATATCCTCTCCAATCTTGTTACCATGTATCGGGACGAGCAAAGTCTCTCCGAACCCGATGATGTCAGTGTCCAGATCATTGACAATCATGAGTGCGCGTCCACTTACGCCAAACCGCGCTGCGATGGTCTCCAGTGTTTCTCCGCTTTTTGCCCGGTATACCTGCCAGGATACCAGTGCCTTATCGTAGTTTTTCAAATTCTCATTGAAAACATCGACTTTATCGGCGGGGATCAGTATCTGTGCAGAGTTATCAATATTGATCACCGGACGATTGTGAGCAGGATTGAGAGCCTTGAACTCATCCAGCGAGATATCCGCGAGCTGTGCCGCCAGCTTGATGTCCATATCCCGGGTGGTGGTGATTTTCTCGAAATAGGGCTTGTTGGGGATTAAGCCCAGTTCGATCCTGAAGGCTGCGGGATCGGAAATGATATTCTTCACGACAACCAGCCGGCGAATAAAATTTCGGGTTTCGGGAGGCAGCGTAATACTGTAAAAGTCGGCCGGTTGTCCGGTATTTCGGTTCCTGACGAGTGCGCGCCCCACCGCACCCTCGCCCCAATTGTAAGAAGCGAGTACCAGCTTCCAGTCGCCAAACAGGTTATGCAGTTTTTTCAGGTAATTCAAAGCGGCGCTGGTGGCAGCAATAACATCTCGCCGTTCATCGTACCACCAGTTTTGTTTCAGGCCGTACCGCTTTGCGGTTGATGGGGTAAGCTGCCACAGTCCGGAAGCCTGGCTATGAGAATGTGCTGTCGGATTTAATGCACTCTCGATAATGGGAAGCAGGGCGATTTCTGCAGGCATACCCATACGCTCCACCTCTTCCATGATATGGAAAAGGTAGCGCTTGCTCCTTTCAGTAATATGCTTTATGTAATGAGGGCGTCGGGCGAAATAGTCCTTGTTATACCGGGCCTCTTCGTCACTTAGCTCGTCCATGGCAAACCCTGTGCGCAGGCGCTCCCAAAGATCGAGAGGTGGCGACGGTTTGACCTCGCTTTGGTTCTCAATATCGCCGGGGCGCGCCGGCTGATCTTCTGCCGGAGAATCGCCACCTTGATCAGATTTTTCATCCGGCACCGAGTGTGTAACTGGGGCATCCACCAGTTCAGCAGAGCCAGAAAAGTCGACCGCAGCTGACCCGAAGTTCGGGATCAGCATGGCGAGGCCCAAAATCGGCAGGAGAACTGATGGGGTGTGCATCTGCAAAGGAGCTACGAGTCTTTCTTGTTATTGTTATTGTTATTGTTAGTGTTCTTGTGACCTTCTGAGCCAAGTTTTAGTCGCTCAGCTCCGAAAACTCATCACAGCAGAAAAGCGGATGAAGACTCGCGGCGTGTGTCGCCGCCGAGCGGCGAAAATTGTTGCTCCCTTCATTATTCGCGCATGGAGGATTGGCTCTGGAATCTTGAGAGCTCTACTGCAGGCAAAGGGCTCCATCCGGTCTCTCGATGCTCGGCAACGACGGTGGTGAAGATTCCCCCCCGCACATAAAATTTTGCGATAAGCCGGGCATACCTCGGTCTCAAGGCACCAACCAGGTCATCCAGAATCCGATTGGTAACGGCCTCATGGAACGCGCCTTCGTTACGGTAGGACCATATATAGAGCTTGAGGCTTTTGAGTTCCACACATTTCTTGTCCGGGATGTAATCGAGAACCAGCGTTGCAAAATCCGGCTGCCCGGTTTTTGGGCAGATGCAGGTAAACTCGGGAATTTCCATATGGATAAGGTAATCCCGTTCTGGTGTCGGATTTTGAAATGTTTCCAGCTCTTTTGAAGGCGTAGTCGGCATTCTCTTATGTCGGCCAAATCGGTTAAAATGGTATTTGCTGTTTTTTCAAAAACATTCCCTTTCGAATGCACCTCTCGGGGGTCGCATATTATAGCTGTTGCGAACTATGGCTGGTTGCCAACGAAAAATTGCGCCTTTCCCATATCAAACTCTCCGGTTTTAAATCCTTTGTCGATCCAACGGAAATACCCACTCCCGGCGATCTGGTCGGCATCGTAGGACCCAATGGCTGTGGCAAATCCAACGTAATTGACGCAGTTCGCTGGGTTCTGGGCGAATCACGGGCGTCGGCGCTGCGCGGCGAGTCAATGCAGGATGTGATTTTCAACGGTTCCGTCAATCGTAAGGCCGTGGGTCGTGCCAGCGTTGAACTGATCTTTGACAACAGCCTGGGAAAGGCTGCCGGGCAATGGTCGAGCTATGCGCAAATTTCCATCAAGCGGGTTTTGCGGCGAAACGGTGAATCGAGCTATCACATCAATAACATTCACGTGCGCCGGAGGGATGTAGCCGACATTTTCCTCGGTACAGGGGTCGGAGGGCGGGGCTACGCCATCATAGAGCAGGGAATGATTTCTCGCATTATTGAGGCGAAGCCGGAAGAGCTGCGCGTGTTTCTCGAAGAAACCGCCGGGATATCGAAATATCGTGAGCGCCGACGGGAGACCGAGCAGCGCCTGGCGGATACTTCCGAAAACCTTTTGCGAGTCAGTGATGTTTGTCAAGAACTGGAGAAGCAGTTGGCGCGTCTGGAAGAACAGGCACGCATCGCAGGCAGATTCAGGGATGTGAAAGCCCGGCTGCGCAAAGCGCAAGAACTCTTGTGGTATGCACGCAGACAGGAAGCTGCCGCACAGCGTGAGTCCGCCGAAAAAGAACTCAACTCGCTGCAGATCCTGCTTGAAGCTGAAACAGCTCACCTGCGAGCCGCTGAAACATGCCTGGAAGAAAAGCGTGCCCAACACTACGCGAGTGGCGATGCCGTGCACCAGGCGCAAGGGGAGCTTTATTCAGTCAATGCGGAAATTGCGCACACCGAGCAGCAGCTCCTCCATTTACGCGAGAACAGGCAGCGCGTGGCGCAACAAATCTCGACGGTTAATAACCGCCTTGACTATCGAGAAAACCAGGCAAGGGAATCCGCCTCAACACTGGTCCAATTAAGCACTGAGCTCGAAGAGGCCCGGCGGTCTTGTGAGCAGGCAAAGAGCAAAGCTGCGCTGGAGAATGAAAAATTGCCCGTGGCGGAGTCGGCTTTTCGGGCTTGCCAGCAAAGGTTAACCCAAACAGAGCATGCGCTATTGACAGCCGAGCAGGCTGGGCGCCTGGAAGGAAACCATCGGGCTTACGCGGAAAAAACCATCCAGCAACTCGAATCTCGCCATGTGAAGCTGGTGACCGAGCTGAAAGCTTTGCCTCAGCCTGAAATGGAAGAGTTATCGCAGTTGCACTGCGAAGCAGAGAATAGTGCGGCCGAACTCAGTGCGAAACAGGAAGCGCTGGCAGAGGCGGAGAGTTTGCTGTCAACTGCAGAGGAAGCAGCACAGTCATGCGCAGGCAAGGTACAGATGGCCCAGCAAGGGATCATGCAGGCCGAAGCGAAGTTAAACGCCCTGCAGCGCCTGCAGCATCGGCTCGAAGGCAGCGATAAACTTAGCGCATGGCTGGCAAAGCATCAGCTGGACGCTTTACCGCGTCTGTGGCAAAGCATCCAGATTGAGAATGGCTGGGAGGACGCACTTGAAGCGGTGCTTCGCGAGCGCCTCAATGCCGCGCAGCTTGAGCAATTGGAATCAGCCTCCGCTTGGGCTGACGATCCTCCTCCTGGGAAGTGGGCGCTATACGAGCCAACCAACCGCCCCGCGCCAGCCGGGCAGGCGGATTTCCCTTTGCGCCGCGAATGGAGGATGCTGCAATCCTATCTGACGTTCGATGGCCCGAAAATAAAGCGGGTCGTTGACGAATGGTTGAGTGGAGTTTTTGCGGTAGAGAGCATACAGGAAGGCCTTGTGCATCGAACGGGGCTTTTACCCGGGGAAATGTTCGTGACGCGTGAAGGTCACGTTATCACCTATCACAGCCTCAGCTATTATTCGCCTGACTCCCAGTTGCACGGTGTCTTGGGGCGCCAGCGTGAAATAGCCCAGATCAAGCTCGAATTCGGCATTTTGAAGAACAACCTGGCGCTTGAGCAATCCTCTTTGGAGGAAGCGGAAGAATCCCGCCAGGAACTCGAATCAACTGTATCGCGTTTGCGTTTCGATATCGGGCAGCTTCAGCAACAGAATCACGATATCCAAATGCAGACTTTGAAGCTTGCACAACTCGCTGAGCGCACGGGCGCACGTTGTGGCCAGATTAACGAAGAATTGGCGGAGATCGAGCAGCAAGCCGCGTCAGAAGCTTCAGGAAAGTGCGGTGCGGAATCGAGACTTGCTAAACTTGTTGCCGAAATTGAAGCTCAGCGAGAGAAAACGAAAGATGAAAAACAGGCCAGCCAAGAGGCCGAACGGCTTTTGAATATCCAACGGCAGTTGGCGCAAAATTCTGTGCGTGAAATGCAGGAAGTGCTATTCCGCGAGAAGACATGCCAGAACCGGATCGCCGAGACCGAGAATGCCCTCAGGTCCATTGAAGCGGATCTCGTTGAGTTCAAGGCACAGTTGGAACAACTTCAAGCCGAGCAGAGCGGGTTTGACGAAACGGCATTGAATGGGCGTCTGTATGAATGGTTGACCCGGCGTGGAGAGCGCGAGCAAGTTCTGATGATGTCGCGGAATGCTCTGGAGGATGCTGCGAATGCGTTGCGGAATACCGAGCAGGAACGGCTCGCTGCAGAGCAAAAGCTGCATCCTCTTCGCGAGTCCATAAATGCTGTTCGCCTTAAGGAGCAGGAGGCCCGCATTATCGAGAATCAGTTTGACGAGCAACTGAAGGAATCGAGCCTTTCCGAAGAGGAATTGGCACAGATCCTCGGCAAAACCCGGCCTTCCACGCTACAGGCCGAGATCGTTCGCCTGGATAATGAGATCAGCTCGCTGGGTGCGGTTAATCTCGGCGCGCTCCAGGAACTGGAGTCGGCTCAAGCGCGCAAGGGTTATCTCGATTCGCAGCTCAAGGATTTGCAAGAGGCTTCCGACACATTAAAAGACGCCATCCGCCGTATGGATGTGGAAACCCGTGAACGGTTGCTGGAAACGGTCCAAAAAGTTAACACCAACCTGAACGAGATGTTCCCCACGATATTCGGGGGAGGACAGGCAAAGCTGTTGCTGAAGGGTGACGAGATTCTCGACTCCGGCGTGCAAATCATTGCACAGCCTCCAGGCAAGAAGAACAGTTCGATTCACTTGTTGTCGGGTGGTGAAAAAGCCTTGGCTGCGCTGGCCTTTGTGTTCTCGTTGTTTCAACTCAACCCTGCGCCATTCTGCCTGCTCGACGAGGTGGACGCTCCGCTGGATGATAGTAACACCGAGCGTTTCTGCAACCTGGTAAGAAAAATGTCGCGCCAAACCCAGTTTGTTTTTATCAGCCACAATAAGATCACCATGGAAATGGCACAGCAATTGATCGGCATAACCATGCAGGAAAAAGGCGTGTCACGAGTGGTCGCGGTAGAAATGGCGGATGCAGCCAGGCTTAGCAGTAGCCCACCGAGGGCCGGGCAGGCATGGTGAACATGAGTGAGCTGCAGGTCAGCCTGATTGCTATCGGCGTTGTCGTGGTCATGGGTGTCATTTTCTTTAACTGGTTTCAGCAACGGCGTTACCGGAGACACGCGGAACAAGCCTTTGGACAAAAACATGAGGATGTGTTGTTGCGGACAGCCATGCCTCAAGAAGAGGGCAGGATAGAGCCACAGCTTGGAAAGGAAGAGATATTGCACGAGTTTGTGACGGAGCCAAATTTAGGTGAAGTGGCTGAGATGTCGTCTGAAACTCCAGAGCCTGTATCCAGACCTGCTGCTTCAAATGAAGAGCCGCCCCGGTCGGCTCACAAGCCACGCAGGGAGATTCCGGGCACGCTTAGGGGAGGCGTGGATTACGTGGTCAATATCAGCTCTGAAAAAAAGATTGAAGGTTCCAGTCTTGGAGGGTTATTCCAGCGTAAATTCGATTTCAGCAAACCACTCCGTTGGCTGGGCCAGAGAGAGGCTGAAGCGCCTTGGGAAGAGATTGCGGGAGAGGTAAGCGGGAAACCCGGCTATTCTAATTTAAGAGGTTGCCTGCAGCTGGCCGACCGGGCTGGTCCAATAAGTGAAGTTCATTTGTCCGGATTTCGCGACATGGCCGAAAATTTTTCTGCACAGATAAATGCGAGCGCGACTTGCCCCGATGTGCATGAAGCCTATGCACAGGCATTGGCGCTGGACGAATTCTGCAGTGAAGTCGATGTCATGATAGGAATCAATATTATCAGCAGGGACGGCGGTCTGCTGACCGGAGCGAAGATTCGTGTGGTGGCGGAAATATCTGGCTTGAAACTCGGAACGGACGGCATGTTCAGTTTACGTGACGAAAACAATATGACATTGTTTTCCCTCGGCAATCTTGAACCGCATCCGTTTCTGCCCGATACATTACGAACGCTCACCACCCGCGGTGTAACCTTTCTGCTCGACGTCCCCCGAGTAGCGAACGGGGAAATGGTTTTCGAGCAAATGGTGCGCGTTGCGGAGGCCTTTGCCGATTCGGTTGGGGGTATCACGGTGGATGACAATCAGGTTCCCCTGAATGCGATCGGGATCGATAAAATCAAGCAGCAATTGATGGCTATAGAATCCATGATGGCGGCGCACCACATTCCTGCTGGCAGCGAGGTCGCGCTAAGGCTGTTTGCGTGAACGCGGTTCCGGATCACATAGCGCGTCACGCAGGCGAATTGCGCAAGCTGATCGAATTGCATGACTATAATTATTATGCGTTCGACGCGCCGACCATTCCTGACCCGCAATACGACGCGTTATTTCGCGAGTTGCTCGAGCTTGAGCAACAGTATCCTCAGCTCACCACGCCCGACTCACCCACCCAACGGGTGGGCTTTGCGGCGCTCAAGGAATTTTCCCAGATTCGCCATAAATCACCGATGCTCTCGCTTGCCAATGCGTTTACCGCAGGGGAAGTGGAGGGGTTTGACCGGCGGGTGCGCCAAATTCTATCCATTGATGAGGTTGAATATGCGGTAGAGCCCAAGTTCGATGGTCTTGCGGTGAGTCTCTGCTATGAAAATGGCGTATTGGTCGCTGGTGCAACTCGTGGCGATGGATATATTGGTGAAGACGTGACGCGGAATCTGCGCACACTAAAATCCATTCCCTTACAACTGCATGCTGATACTCATGAGCTTCCGAGCTTTCTGGAGGTGCGCGGCGAAGTGCTGATGTTGAGATCGGATTTCGAAAAACTTAACCGGCGACAGCGCGAAAAGAACGAACGCGAATTCATAAATCCCCGCAACGCGGCGGCCGGATCGCTACGTCAGCTTGATCCGGCGATCACTGCAAGCCGCCGGTTGACATTTTTCGCGTATGGGATTGGTGCATGCGAGGGAGGAAAAATTCCACGGGGCAAGCACGACCATCTCTTGGATTATCTGGTATCCCAGCGATTTCCAGTCGCGCGCGAGCGAAATGTTGTGCGTGGTTTCCCTGCCCTGCTTGAATACTACGGCAAGATCAGCGAAATGCGTGCAGCACTGCCTTATGACATCGATGGCACCGTGTATAAGGTCAATAACCTGGCGCAGCAGGAAAAACTTGGGTTCGTCTCCCGAGCTCCCCGGTTCGCCATCGCGCACAAGTTTCCGGCTCAGGAAGCGGTAACGGAGGTCTTGACAATTGGCGTTCAGGTGGGCAGGACAGGCGCGCTTACGCCGGTTGCGCGATTGAAACCGGTATTCGTGGGCGGGGTCACCGTCACCAATGCAACATTGCACAATGAGGATGAAATCAGGCGCAAGGATGTAATGATCGGTGATAGCGTGACCGTCCGGCGAGCAGGTGACGTAATCCCTGAGATCGTGGCTGTACAAAAGGAAAAGCGCCCTCCGCAAGCCCAGCCGTTCGTCATGCCTTCCCGCTGCCCCATATGTGGCTCGAGGACCGTGCGCTTGCCTGGTGAAGCGCATACGCGCTGCACCGGGGGATTATTTTGTCCGGCACAGCGAAAACAGTCCATCCTGCATTTTGCATCGCGCAGGGCGATGAATATCAAGGGCCTCGGAGAAAAGCTCGTGGATCATCTCGTCGACCACGGCATTATTGAAACGCCGGCCGATCTTTATAAACTCGACTCAACCGTGGTTGCCGCCTTGGAGCGCATGGCGGAAAAATCCGCGGTCAACTTGATAAATGCGATCGAGAAGAGCAAGGAAACCACGCTGGCAAGGTTTATCTACGCCTTGGGAATTCGCAACGTCGGCGAGACAACCGCCAGGGATCTGGCGCGGCATTTTGGACAGCTTGACAGGGTGATCGCTGCCGATGCCCAAAGCTTGCAGCAGGTTCGGGATGTTGGCCCCGTCGTCGCGCAAAGCGTGGCCGATTTCTTCGCCGAAAAGCATAATCTGGAGGTGATCAATCAACTGCGCAACCATGGGGGTGCCGGTCGCGGTGTACGATGGGAAGAAAGGGAAGTTATACAGCAATCGGTTACCGCTGGGGCGGCGCGGTCAAGCGCAGTCGGAATTGCAGGCAGGACTTTCGTGTTGACCGGAACACTGCCAACCTTGACCCGTGAAGAGGCAACGCAGCGCATCGAAGCGGAAGGAGGGAAGGTCTCGGGTAGCGTGTCGAAAAAAACCGATTATGTTGTGGCTGGCGACGAACCCGGAAGCAAATATGACAAGGCAATGGAATTGGGAATACCGGTTCTCGATGAGGAAGGGCTGTTGAAACTGTTGCAAGTTTCCTGAGGACACCTGTTTAATAAATGAGGCAGTCATGCCAAAAATAACCAAAGCTGTTTTCCCCGTTGCGGGAATGGGAACTCGCTTTTTGCCTGCTACAAAGGCAAGTCCCAAGGAAATGATGCCGGTCGTGGACAAGCCCCTGATCCAGTATGCGGTGGAAGAAGCTGTTGCGGCAGGAATAACGGAACTGATCTTTATAACAGGTCGTCATAAGCGGGCGATAGAAGACCATTTTGACAAAGCTTATGAAATGGAGGCCGAGCTGGAAGCGCGGTGCAAGTACCATACGTTGGCTACTTTACGCAGTATCGTACCCAAAGGCGTCTCATGTATCTATATACGTCAGTCCGAAACCCTGGGATTGGGCCATGCCGTATATCTCTCGCGTCCCGTTGTGGGCAATGAGCCGTTCGCAGTACTGCTCGCAGACGATTTGCTCGTAGGGGAACCTCCGGTAATGCAGCAATTAATCAGGATTTATGAACAAAATGACTGCTCGATACTTGCCGTTGAAAATGTCGAGCCTGAGGAAACGTCGAGTTACGGCATCGTAAAATGCGGGCCTGGAATGGAGAGAGTGCATCCCGTAACGGGTATTGTGGAAAAACCCGTTCCCGCGGATGCGCCTTCAACGCTGGGGGTGGTAGGTCGCTATGTCCTGACTCCAGGAATTTTTCATCATCTCGAAAAAATCAAACCGGGCACCGGGGGAGAAATACAGCTTACGGATGGCATCGCTTCGCTGCTCGAGGAGGAGCGAGCGCTAGCTTATGAGTTTTGTGGCATCCGTTATGATTGTGGAAGCAAGCTTGGATACCTCAAGGCTACCGTTGCAATGGCGCTCGAGCATCCGGAAGTAGCGCTCGAGTTTGCCGAGTACCTGAGTACGCTGCCATGCCGCCGATCGCTTGCTTGACGATAATACTCGAGCTTTTTACTTACTGACTCAGCAGTCATGAACGTTCATACTGGCGTTGTTAACTTGAGTCTTTTGCATCTACATTGTTTGCAATACTTGTCCCGGTTGTGTTCCTGCATTCCATCCTCCATCAATGCTGACTTTTGACGAAGCCAATAACCTGCTGGGCGTGGCGGAACCGTTATTTTCAGCTCAAGAGATAGCGGAGACGGTAAAACGGATGGCGGGGGAAATTACCGCAGTGCTGGCAAACGATTATCCTCTCGTCCTGAGCGTTATGGGAGGCGCGGTCGTGTTTACAGGCCACCTGCTGCCCTTGCTGGAATTTCCGCTGACCTTCGATTATCTCCACGTGAGCCGCTACGGGAATGCGGTACATGGAGGGGAGATCAACTGGAAAATGTCGCCCCAGGCAGATATTCGGGGGAGAGTCGTGCTGGTGCTGGATGACATCCTGGACGAAGGGATTACGCTGGACGCGATACGGGATTGGATGATGGGTCATGGGGCCGGAGCCTTCTATAGTGCAGTTTTAGTGGAAAAGGAGATCGGCCGGCCCAAGCCTATCCAGGCAGATTTCATCGGGGTAGTGTTGCCGGACCGCTATGTGTTTGGGTTTGGAATGGATATAAACGGCGTATGGAGAAATTTGCCGGCGATCTACGCCTTGAAGGCAGGGGCTTTGTGAAGAACGCGAAGCGAATAGTTGTAACACTCACGGCCAGCCAGTTTCCCGGTGCTTGAGGCCGAATAATTCTTCATCAACTGATACACAGCTATGCTCGCAATCATAGGTGGCACCGGGATGACCCAGCTCGCCTGCCTGAAAATATCGCACAGGCAGATTATCAGGACCCCCTATGGCGAACCGTCCGGTCCGCTCACTTTTGGAAGCATAAACGACAATAAGGTTGTGTTTTTGGCCCGTCATGGGTACGGCCAGACCATTCCTCCGCACGAGGTCAATTACCGCGCGAATTTGTGGGCCTTGCATTCACTGGACCTCACCCGTGTAATTGCGGTCGCCGCGGTAGGAGGAATACGCCCAGATCTGACACCGGGCGTGGTCGTGGTGCCCGATCAGATTATCGACTATACACACGGTCGTCATTACACCTATCATGAAGGCACAGACAGGCCCGTCACCCACATCGATTTCACGGAGCCTTACTGCCACTTAACCCGAAATCACCTCCTGAGCGCGGCGCAGCATGCCAACGAACACGTCATTGATGGCGGTGTCTACGGAGCAACACAAGGTCCGCGGCTGGAGACTGCGGCTGAAATCAACCGGATGGAGCGGGATGGGGTCGATATGGTGGGGATGACCGGTATGCCTGAAGCATCGCTGGCCAAGGAACTGGGTCTCTGCTACGCCGCTATCGCGGTTGTTGCGAACCATGCCGCCGGCCGCAAGACGAGCGCCCATGCCATCCGCCTGGAGGATGCCCATGCTGTGCTCGAAAGGGCAATGGGAGGCGTCCGGAATATTCTTGAACGCATGGTGGAGTTCGATGGCGATTAAACCGGTATTGAAAATGGGCGACCCCCGTTTGCTGGAGGTGGCACAGAAAGTCAAGAATTTTGGCACACCCGTGCTACATACCCTCGTACAGGATATGTGGGATACCATGGAATCGTTGGATGGCGCGGGACTGGCCGCGCCGCAGATTGGGGTGGGCCTTCAGGTTGTGATATTCGGCGTGAAGCACAACCGTCGCTATCCCGATGCCGAGGAGGTGCCGTACACCGTGCTGCTGAACCCTGTCTTGACGCCGCTCACAGACGAGATGGAGCCTGGCTGGGAAGGGTGCCTGAGCGTTCCCGGGCTGCGCGGAATTGTCCCACGTTTCGCCAAGCTGCACTATCAAGGATCGGATCAGTACGGCAGGCCTATCGATCGAACGGTAGAAGGATTTCACGCCCGGGTTGTGCAACACGAATGTGATCACCTGCAGGGAATCCTCTATCCGATGCGTATTTCGGATTTTCGCACGTTCGGTTTTACGGAGGTGCTGTTTCCGGTCCACGCGCCGATCGAGGAGTAAGCTGGATCAAGGAAGCCTTTAAACGGGCCGCTTCAGCAAATTGACGGAAGAGTGAGGGAAGGCTCGGTTCTATCCTATTCCAGCGGGACCTCATCCATGGGGAGATTTGAAATCGGAGCAGGCCAGTTGCTGTGCCAATAGCTGAGCCAGATGGCGTGCGCTCCGTTTCCCGCTTTCCACGATAATATGAGCAGTATCGCGATAAAGTGGATCGCGCTGGCCATAAAGTTCAGTCAACTTCTTTCGGGGGTCCGGCGCCCTTAACAGGGGCCGGTTCTGATCCTGCCGGGTGCGGCGCCATAAATCCTCGACGGCCGCCCGCAAATAGATGACTATTCCCCTTTGCTTCAGAAGCCTGCGATTTTCCATGCTCAATACGGCCCCGCCGCCGGTCGCCAGCACGATGTTTTCCATTTTAGCCAACTCTGCGAGCATGTCTGTTTCGCGCTTGCGAAAGCCCTCCTCGCCCTCTATCTCAAAAATGACGGGTATACCCACTCCCGTTCGTTTTTGAATCTCTCGATCCGAGTCATAAAATGTCTTCCCGAGAAAATGGGCGAGAAGCCTGCCTACCGTTGTCTTACCCGCACCCATCATTCCGACAAGGAAGATATTCCCGCTCGTCTCGTCGAATGCGTCACCCGCCGCTATTTTTATGTTGAGCGTTTCCATTGCGCCAATTGTAGCTCAAATGCCACAATGCGCGTGGAAACATCGCCTTATCCCCAAATGCCAGCCAGCGAGGTCTTCCGGCTCAGCGCTCACCCGACCGCATGAGGTGCAGCATGGAGGGCAGGATATGATTGATAACCGATGCCTTCATCTGGTGGCGCAACATCCCGGCAGTGACCGCGGCGCTGCCTTTGGCCGCCTTTTTGAGCGATCCCCGCGGCAGTGCGGCTACGACAGCCACAACCGCGAGACCGACCAGATACGGATGGCGGGTCAGGAATTTGAAGGTATGGCTGCGGGGGAATGTGTTGGCAGCAAAAGGACGCTTGTGCTCTTCTTCATCGCTCAGCATTTGCCGCAAGCTCCTGCGGCTGGCATCCATTCGCTCAAGGATCGCCTTCCTTTCCTCCTCGAGGGAATGGTTCATATCACTTCCTTTATCAGTTTCACATCCCGCTGCAATTCGTTGCGCAGGGTATCAAGAGCTGAAACTGAATCTGTCCGTCTGGGAGCGCTGATAAAGATGGCGAAAGCTATCAACGCATAAACGCCTGCAACCCCCCAGGCGGACATAACACGATAAGGCGTATCCCAGCAGGTAACGATCACAGCCACGCCAAGGAAAGTAAGGCTCAAGAGGGCAAAGAGTCCTGCCACCACGGCACCGATAACCCGCCTGATCAAATTCTGACCATCAATCTCCGTTGACACCTTAACCAATTCCACGTACTCGCCCAGGCGCTCCAGAGCAAACACTCCAAGCTGTTTTGCTTTTTCGAGGCTAGCAGACATGGCGATTCTCGGTTGAGCTAAGGGAAAACAATCAACGGCGAACCAGCAGGCCGACAAGAAAGCCGATCGCGGCCGCGTATCCGACTGATTCCAGCGGACGTTCTTTTACGTAGCCCCTTGTACACTCGACCCCGTGACGGAGGTGTTCACGAGTATCATCGGCAATGTTTCTTGCCGATTCCTTCGCCGCGGCAATTTTTTCCATCAATTTTTCCTTGGCTTCTTCCAGCTCAACATCGGATAACGTAGAAATCCGTGCAATGAGTTCATCCAGATCAGCCCTGAGATTGGCCAACTCTTCACTTGCGACAGAGCCCACCTGTTTGCCAGCCGATTTTGCCGCTTCACTGACTCGCTCGGCGGCTGACCCTACACGATGCGCCATATCCGCCGCAGCTCTTTGTGCATCACCTGTTTTGTTCGTGGAAGTTCCTGTTTCCATAATGAGCTCCTTTGTTCAATTAGAAAAAACAGCTACAGAACTGTGCAGCTCAGGCCTGCTCTCCTCGGTACATCGGCCACCTGCTTCGGCCACCTGCTCAACCTCATCCCATTCTCCGCAATTAGCCCAGAGTGTATGTACGTTGACACACATATGTCACATGTCACCGTTTCTCAGTCTAGCGATTTACGCGGTTATGCCTTAAAGGCCGGAAGAATTAGAACAAGAGGCTTCTGCACGGTTCGAATTGAGCGGGCAAAGCCAAAGATGATATAATTGCCGGGACTTGGCTTTTCCGGTTGCTTTCAGGAGTTCCTGAAACATTCCGGTCACGTACACCGGTCGTGTACAGGCCCGGTTCAATTCGCATATCCGCCCTTCCATAAGGGTGCTCCGATGGAGCCAAAGTGGCGGATAGAGGCTCAACCCTATAGGAGAACACATTTCATGTCAGTCACAATGCGGCAAATGCTGGAAGCGGGTGTTCATTTCGGACACCAGACCCGTTTCTGGAACCCGAGGATGGCCCAGTATATTTTCGGCCACCGAAACAAGATACACATCATCAATCTGGAAAAAACCCTTGCGATGTATCAGGACGCAATGAACTACGTGCGTCAATTATCGGCAAACAAGGGTACTATTCTTTTTGTCGGCACCAAGCGCCAGGCGCGTGATATCGTGCAGGAGGAGGCTATTAGGTCCGGCTCACCATATGTAGACCAGCGCTGGCTTGGTGGGATGCTGACCAACTTCAAGACGATCAAGCAGTCTGTCAAACGTCTTCATGATATGGAAGCGATGGCGGGAGACGGCACGCTTGATAAACTTTCAAAAAAGGAAGCCCTGGATATTCAGCGCGAACTCGAAAAGCTCAACCGCAGCCTCGGAGGCATCAAGGAAATGAAAGGGCTTCCCGATGCGATGTTCGTAATTGACGTCGGATATCAGAAGGGCGCAATCACTGAAGCCAAAAAGCTCGGCATCCCGATTGTCGGCGTCGTGGATACCAACCACAGCCCCGAAGGCGTGGATTATGTAATCCCGGGAAACGATGATTCCAGCCAGGCGATCCGTCTATATGCGCGGGGGGTAGCGGATGCGATTCTTGAAGGGCGCCACCAGGGAATACAGGAAATTATCAAGAGTGAGTTCTCCGGCGCGGAAGAGGCGGTGGCAACGGAAGAGTAATTGGCCGGCCGGCAGTCTGATCAATAATCTGGAGTAAAGTATGGCGGAAATCACCGCGCAAATGGTGAAGGAGTTGCGCGACCTGACCGGGCTGGGAATGATGGAATGCAAAAAGGCATTGGCGGAAACCGGTGGGGATATGAAGGCATCGGAAGACCTGTTGCGTGTCCGCAGTGGGGCCAAGGCGAGCAAGGCCGCGGGACGCACAGCAGCTGAAGGTATGGTTGGGGCGTATATCTCCGCTGATCGCAAGCACGGTGCCTTGGTAGAGGTCAATTGCGAAACCGATTTTGTTGCCCGAAATGAAGACTTCGTGAATTTCGTGCGCAGCATGGCCCAGCTATTGACTACAGAAAATCTGGCAGATCCGGAGGCGCTCTCCGCTGCGGCATTGCCCAGCGGTGAAAAGGTTGAGGAGTTACGAAAAGCGCTGGTGATGAAACTGGGCGAAAACATCAGTATTCGCCGTTTCGTACGCTATGACACGCAGGGGCAGCTTGCTTCCTACCTGCATGGAGCAAAAATCGGCGTGACGGTTGATTTCACGGGTGGGGACGAAGCTCTGGGCAAGGACTTGGCGATGCATATCGCGGCCAGCAAGCCGATCTGTGTTTCAGCGGACCAGGTATCGCCGGAGCTGCTGTCGCGCGAGCGCGCGATCTATAGCGCACAGGCCGCTGAAAGCGGAAAGCCCTCGGATATCGTCGCCAAAATGGTGGACGGTCGTATTGTAAAGTACCTCGCCGAGGTAACGCTGCTCGGCCAATCCTTTGTCAAGAATCCCGATCAGACGGTGGAAAAATTGCTGGCGTCAAAGTCTGCGAAAGTGAATGGCTTCACGCTATACGTGGTAGGGGAGGGCATCCAAAGGAAAACGGATGATTTTGCCGCTGAGGTGATGGCTCAAGTCAATCAGGCCAAAGAAGACAAAGCCCAGTCCAAATAGCTCCATGACGACCGCAGCCTATAGGCGTATCCTGCTCAAGCTCTCGGGTGAGGCGCTCATGGGCGATGACAGCTATGGCATCAATCGCGAGGTGGTCGACCGGATCGTCGGAGAGATCGCCGAGGTGAGCGCGTTGGGCGTTCAGGTGGCGATCGTCATTGGAGGCGGCAACATTTTTCGGGGAATGTCTTCTGCTCAAGACGGAATGGATCGTGCCACCGGAGATTACATGGGGATGCTGGCCACGGTGATGAATGCCCTGGCGTTACAGGATGCCATGCGCCGCGGTGGGTTGATAAGCAGGGTGCAGTCAGCGCTTCGGATCGACCAGGTGGTGGAACCTTATATCCGCGGTAAAGCCATACGCTATCTTGAATCAGGCAAGGTGGTCATTTTCGCCGCCGGTACGGGCAATCCCTTCTTTACCACCGATACCGCGGCTGCACTTCGGGGTATGGAAATGAATGTCGATATCGTGCTGAAGGCCACCAAGGTTGATGGGGTGTATGACTCCGATCCGGAGTTGAATCCCGACGCCATACGTTACCAGAAATTATCATTTGATACGGCCATTGCGCGGAATCTAAAGGTGATGGATGCTACCGCACTCACTTTATGCCGAGACCAGAAACTGCCACTGAATGTCTTTAGTATCTTTAAAGCCGGCGCGTTGAAGCGTGTTGTAATGGGGGAAGACGAAGGGACAATGGTAGAGGTTTAACGCATGACTTTTTAATCAGGTTTCCAATCCGGCCCATTCCATATCATTCCTTTAATCAGGTGCACCCTTCCGTTCACTGAATATCATGATCTCGGATATTAAAAAATCAGCCGAACAAAAAATGCAGAAAAGCCTCGAGGCGCTAAAGCTGGACTTGGGCAAAGTTCGCACGGGACGAGCTCACACCGGTCTGCTCGACCATATTACAGTCGATTACTATGGCGCACCTACTGCCATCAATCAGGTGGCCAACGTCAGCCTTGCTGACGCGCGCACCATCACCGTTGCACCGTGGGAAAAGAAAATGCTTGCCGCCATCGAAAAAGCCATCCGTACTTCAGATCTGGGGTTAAACCCGGTGACGGTGGGAGAGCTTATCCGCGTGCCGATGCCCGCCCTGACCGAGGAACGGCGGCGTGACCTCACTCGTATCGTCAAGCATGAGGCGGAAGACGCGAGGGTAGCGATGCGAAATATTCGCCGTGATGCAAATGCTCATCTGAAGGAACTGCTCAAGGACAAGAAAATCGCCGAGGACGAGGAACGCCGGGGCCAGGATGAAATCCAGAAGCTTACCGATCGTTACATCGCGGAGATTGAGAAGATATTGCAGACCAAAGAGACCGAGCTGATGGCGATCTGAATATCAGCGCTATCTATAAAAGCACTGCCAATTCCCGGAATCTTCTATAGCTAAACCCACGAGCGCCCTGATCCATATTCCCCAGCACCTGACGTAATCAACTGCGCGTACTCAACTGTGGCAATGCCCCATCACACCAGTTCAACTCGAGAAATACCTGAAATCAGCTCGGTTCCCCGGCACATCGCCATTATTATGGACGGTAACGGACGGTGGGCAAAAAAACGATTCCTGCCGCGAGTGGCTGGCCATAAACGCGGAGTTGAAACGGTTCGCACCGCTATCCGGGCTTGCGTCGATCGGGGCGTCGAATACCTTACTCTGTTTGCTTTCAGTAGCGAAAATTGGCGCAGGCCATCGGATGAAGTCGCATTCCTGATGCAGCTCTTTATGCATGTGCTGGAGCAGGAGGTGAGCAAACTGCACGAGAACGGCATTCGCTTCAAAGTGATCGGTGATTTGTCAAAATTCGAGCCGAGGATCATCGACTTTATTCGAAACGGGGAAGCGCTCACGGCGGAAAATACGCGGTTCACGCTGACCGTGGCGGCAAATTATGGGGGCCGCTGGGACATCTTGCAGGCAATTCGGCGAATGCTCGAGCAACGGCCGGAGCTGGCAAACCATTTTGATGAGCAGGACTTGATCCCCTATTTCGCTTTGAATCATGCTCCGGAACCCGATCTTTTCATTCGGACTGGTGGAGAAAAACGTATCAGCAATTTCCTGTTATGGCAGCTTGCCTATACCGAGCTGTACTTCACGGACACCCTTTGGCCCGATTTTGACGCTCACGCATTAGACCTCGCCATTAAATCCTACCAGGAACGCGAGCGCAGGTTTGGGCGTACCAGCGAGCAACTTCAGACTACGTCATCCCTTCATGGGGGAAGAGAAGTTGCGGTCAAGAGAACAGCGTAACCTCGCTTCTTCAGTATTCCCGCCGTCTTTCTCTGCCTGTAGCAGGCATGCTTAGGGCGAGAGTCATCACGGCCATTGTCATGCTATGCCTGTTCCTGGCGGCAGTGCTTTACCTGCCTGCGGTTTTCTGGATGGTAGTGCTGTTGGCGCTAACCGTCACGGGTTCATGGGAGTGGAGCAGGCTTGCCAGGTTTTCCCCAAGGCAATCCATTATTTATTTACTGCTCACAACCCTTGTAGGGGGAGAACTCCTGTTCATACTGAGCCGCACAGTCAATACTGATCCGTATAGCAACGCATTTTTGAGCTTTTATGCAGCATCCCTGATTTTCTGGACGCTTATCGCCCCCTTTTTATTGAAATCGAAATACGCGATCAAAAACCCTCTATTGCTGGCGCTAACGGGCTGGCTGGTACTGCTGCCAACCAGTTTTGCTCTATACCAGTTGCGGGCGGTCGATCCTCTGCTCCTGCTGGGATTCATGGCAACCGTCTGGATATCTGACACAGCGGCATATTTTATCGGGCGTGCTTTCGGCAAGCATAAGCTGGCGCCTAATATCAGTCCGGGGAAGACCTGGGAAGGAGTGGCCGGAGCGTTGGGAGTGGTTTTTGTTTACGCACTGCTATGGAGCCATTTTGCGGGACAGGAGGTTCAACCGAAGTTCCTGATACCATTGTTGCTGGTCATTGTAGTACTGGGCATCTTGGGGGATCTGTTTGAATCCCTGATGAAGCGGCAGGCGGGGCTTAAGGACAGTGGCAATATTTTGCCGGGCCACGGTGGTATACTTGATCGCATTGATGCACTGACTTCAACACTGCCCGTCGCTGTTCTCTCACTTTTATTTTTCCGACCCGAATTATGACCGCTCGCCGTAATCTCACTATTCTTGGCTCTACCGGAAGCATTGGCATCAATACGTTGGACGTGGTCGCTCGCCATCCGGACCGGTTTTCAGTTGTTGCGCTTGCCGCGAACAAGAGCGCAAAAAAAATGCTGGAACAGTGCCGTTACTTCAACCCCGGTTATGCAGTACTGCTCGATCAGGCGAGCGCAGAATGGCTGGCCGCAGAGGTCGCGGCGGCAGGGCTTGACACCGAAGTGCTCTGGGGGGTGGAGTCGCTTGAGAAAGTGTCATCACTGCCTGAGGTTGACATCGTCATGGCGGCGATTGTCGGTGCTGCGGGAATTCGTCCTACCTTTGCGGCCGCTCATGCAGGAAAGCACGTCTTGCTCGCGAACAAGGAAACGATGGTGATGGCCGGGCGGATCTTCATGGATGTGGTAAAGGAAAATGGCGCGACCCTGTTGCCTATCGACAGCGAGCACAACGCCATTTTTCAATCACTGCCCCATCATTTCAAGGGGGATTTGCGCAGGGTGGGCGTCCGCCGCATCTTATTGACGGCTTCCGGTGGGCCATTCCGGCAGACACCCCTGGCAATGCTGGAGCATGTAACGCCGGGGCAAGCTTGTGCTCATCCCAACTGGGTAATGGGTCAAAAAATTTCGGTTGACTCCGCGACCATGATGAACAAGGGACTGGAAGTTATCGAGGCCAGATGGTTGTTCGAAGCCGGGCCCGAACAGATCCAGGTTGTTATTCATCCCCAGAGCATTATTCATTCCATGGTTGAATATGTGGATGGGTCGGTATTGGCGCAACTTGGAAATCCGGATATGCGCACGCCCATCGCTCATGCTTTGGCTTTTCCGGAACGGATCGAAACCGGGGTAACGCCCCTCGATATCTTTAAAGTAGCCCGGCTTGATTTTGAGGAGCCGGACTTCAAGCGCTTCCCTTGCCTCAGACTTGCATACCAGGCTCTCTCAACTGGAGGCAGCGCGCCGGCAATACTCAACGCCGCGAATGAAGTGGCGGTGGAGTCCTTCCTCAAGTGCCACATGTCGTTTACCTCCATTCCTCGCATGATCGAAGAGGTCATGCAAACGGTTGGACACAAGGATATCGCCACTCTCAGTGATGTGCTGGCCGCGGATAGGGCGGCGCGTGAAGCGGCATACGAATGGTTGGCGTGCCTTGCGTGAAGCGCGGGAGCCGACGATTCCTGGCAAACGTTAGCGCGGAAAAGATTTTACAGCCGTAGATATTTCTCATATCGGTTGCCGGCCCTGTAGCCCTCCATGCCCCGGTATGAACTCCTACACAAGCTGGAATTCAAGTACGAATATGTTACTTCAGGGGCAGCATGTTTGCTTATATCGCCTGCTTATATCTCGGGTACCTCCATTTACTTTCATCGTTCGCTTGATCGCTGCCCCTTGCTTTGGACAGCGCAGGACGATGCCGTGTCAAGCGATAACTCCATTATCAGGTTTCAAGTTTTAAACCGGTTTTAACCAACCCGCATGGGCACCACATTACTTTTTACCTTAGCCGCATTTATTGTTGCCCTGGGATCGCTGATCCTTTTCCATGAGTTCGGCCATTACCTGGTGGCGCGCTGGAGCGGGGTAAAGGTGTTGCGGTTTTCAATTGGCTTCGGTAAGCCTTTGTTAGCCAGGCGACTCGGAAAAGACCAGACGGAATGGGTCGTGGCCGCTGTTCCTCTGGGAGGTTATGTGAAAATGCTGGATGAGCATGAGGGTCAGGTAGAGCCCAAGGACCTGTCCCGCGCATTCAACCGCAAACCTGTGGCTTACCGCTTCGCCATCGTAGCAGCCGGGCCGTTGGCCAATTTTCTGCTGGCGATCCTTCTTTACTGGGCACTGTTCATAGTTGGCATAAGCGGCCTGAAACCTATCCTGGGTCCCGTTGAGCCCGCGTCTTCCGCGGCGTTTGCTGGTTTCCAGCCGGGTGAAACTATTCTGAGCATCGAAACAGAGCCGGTATTGACATGGCAGGATGCTCGCTGGCTGCTGCTGTCGAAGGCAGCGGACAGGTCTTCGTCAGTCGCTATCGAAACCCGAAACGTTAGCGGCCAGCTTGCCGAGCGAGTTCTGGATCTGAGCCAAATCAGCGCGGATGAGCTGGAAGGGGATTTCCTGAAAAAGATGGGCCTGG
Organism: uncultured beta proteobacterium; assembly: GCA_963786735.1. Classification (GTDB taxonomy): domain Bacteria; phylum Pseudomonadota; class Gammaproteobacteria; order Burkholderiales; family Nitrosomonadaceae; genus Nitrosospira. The sequence goes on along the minus strand of CAWBAF010000022.1, from coordinate 195,720 downwards.
TTCCTTCCCAGCCAGCGATAAAGCCCATCATTTCGAGCGTATCACCAGGTAGCGCGGGCGAGCGCGCGGGCTTGCTCCCCGGTGACGAAATTCTTGCGGTGAATGGCAAGAAGGTCACGCTGTGGGAAGATCTGGTGCAAGATATTCGGGAAAGTCCGGGCAAGGGATTATCACTGGAGCTCTTGCGTAGTAGCAGAACCATAAGCCTGGGCGTTGTGCCCGACACGGTGAGTGAAGGCGGCAAAAAAACAGGAAAACTTGGAATCGCGCCGCAGGTTGACCACGCGGCGCTGGAAAAACTGCTGACCCAGGTCAGCTATTCGCCCGGTACCGCCCTGGCGAAAGCGATAGGCAAGACCTGGGAAATGTCGCTGTTCACGCTGCGTATGATAGGCAAGATGGTGATGGGGGAAATGTCGTGGAAGAATGTAAGCGGCCCCATCACGATTGCGGACTATGCGGGCAAGTCGGCCCAGATGGGTGTTGCTTCATATCTTGGATTTCTTGCTGTCATCAGTATCAGTCTCGGTGTTCTGAATTTGTTGCCCATACCCGTACTGGATGGAGGGCATTTAATGTATTATGTGGTCGAAATGATCAAAGGCAGTCCACTTTCTGCCAGAGCCATGCAGGTCGGCCAGCAGGTCGGGATGGCGCTCTTGTTTGCCCTGATGGTTTTTGCAATATATAACGATATCAGTCGACTCATCCCGAATTGAGCATGAAAGTCAGAACGCTCGTTGCGCTCGTTTCTGTCTTTTGCGCCTCGATTTCATGGGCACGGGAACCTTTTGTAGTCAAAGACATACGGGTGGAAGGCATACAGCGTACGGAGGCAGGTACCGTCTTCAGTTACCTGCCGGTTAAGGTTGGCGACACGCTCGATGACGAAAAGGCCGCCGCCGCAATCAAGGCACTTTATGCAACCGGGTTCTTCAAGGATGTGCGGCTCGAGTCTGATAACGGCGTGCTACTCGTGGTGGTGGAAGAGCGGCCGGCAATCGCCCAGATCAGCATTGTCGGAGCGAAGGAATTTGAAAAGGACAAGCTGAAGGAAGGCCTGAAGCAGGCCGGTCTGGCCGAATCCAGGATTTTTGACCGCTCGATGCTCGAAAAGGCCGAGCAGGAACTGAAGCAACAGTATATCAGCCGCGGCAAGTATGGCGTAAAGGTAACGACGACGACAACGCCGCTGGAACGCAACCGCATCGCCATCAATTTTCATGTTGACGAAGGAAAGACCGCAAAGATACGCGGAATAAATATTGTCGGAAATAAAGAATTCAAGGAAAAGGAGCTCCTGGGTGCTTTCACGTTAAGGACTCCTGGCTTATTGACCTGGTTCACCAAGGATGATCAGTATTCCAAGCAGAAGCTGGGGGCCGATTTGGAGTCGCTGCGGTCTTATTATCTCAACCGCGGGCATCTTGAATTCAGCATAGAGTCCACCCAGGTCTCAATTACTCCCGACATGCAGGATATTTACATTACGGTAAATATCGGGGAGGGTCCCAAATATTCCGTTTCTGACATCAAGCTTGCCGGCGAAATGCTCGTGCCGGAAGCCGAATTGCGCAAGCTCATAAAGATGAAGGTCGGCGATGTATTTTCACGCGAGCGCCTGACAGAGTCGGTCAAGCTCATCACCGATCGACTGGGTGATGACGGCTATGCATTCGCTAACGTTAACGCGTCGCCGCAACTCGACAAGGAAAAGCAAAACGTAGGGTTTACCTTTTTTATAGATCCAGGGCGCAGGGTTTATGTCAGGCGGATCAATATCACGGGCAATAGTCGCACTCGGGATGAAGTAATCCGCCGCGAAATGCGTCAGTTCGAAGGCGGCTGGTATTCGACGAGCAAGATCAACCGCTCGAAGCAGCGTGTGGACAGGCTGAACTATTTCAACGCGGTAAGCGTCGAGACGCCGGCAGTCCCGGGAACGACCGACCAGATCGACATCAACGTCGAAGTCAAGGAAAAGCCAACAGGCGCGGTCATGTTTGGCGCGGGCTATTCCAATATGGAAGGCCTGATACTGAGCGGTTCCATTGCACAGGACAATATATTCGGTACCGGCAAGTTCCTCAACCTCATGGTGAACACCGGGAGCGTCAACAAGACCTACTCACTGTCTTATACCGATCCCTACTTCACGAAGGACGGTATAACCGGGGGGTTTGACATTTACAAGAGGACCCTGAATACAAGCACGCTTGTTGCGGTGAATAGCTTCAATACGGATACGACCGGCGCGGGCTTGCGCTTCGGCGTTCCGATCAACGAGAACGACAGCATCATGACGGGTCTCGGCGTGGAGAATGTCATCATTCACTTGGGTCCAGACAGCCCGCAGCGCAATATCGACTTTGTGAATGAATTTGGAAAAAGCACCATTAACATACCGTTGACCTTCAACTGGCGGCGCGATGGCCGCGACAGCGCCATATGGACGACCTCCGGGACGACTCAGCGCGCGGCTGCCGAGGCTGGTTTGCCGGGAGGCGATCTGACCTACTACAAGTTGAGTTATGATCTGAGATGGTATTATCCCATTACGGAAAGGTTCACGCTGATGCTGAATGGTGAATTGGGATATGGGGCCGGGTATCATGGAAAGCCCCTTCCGTTTTTCAAGAATTTTTTCGCGGGCGGCAACACGTCTGTGCGAGGGTACAACGTCAGTTCGCTCGGTCCCAGAGACATCAATAACCGGACGCTCGGCGGAGACAAGCGGGCGGTCGGCAATATAGAGGTGTTGTTCCCCATGCCAGGCATGAAAAACGACAGGTCGGTGCGCCTGAGCGCATTTTTCGATGCTGGGTCTGTCTGGGGGCCCGACGGCGTAAACCCACAGGCGGAGGGCTTGCGTTACTCCGCGGGTATCGCAGTCATGTGGATTTCACCCATGGGACCTCTTAAAATCAGCGTTGCGCAGCCCCTGAATAGTCAGCCGACCGATAATATACAGCGGTTTCAATTTCAGTTTGGACAGCAGTTCTGATTGGGAACGAATATCGCCTTCCTGCCAGGTACGAGCGTACTCATAAGTTCTTGTGCATAATTCGGAGGCAACGTTGGAGCAACATGTTTTGTGGCGGGTTTTTACGACGGGGCTGGTCATCTCCGCTTTCGCGTGGGGGGGCGCCTCGGCGAGGGCGGAGGAGATCAAGATCGGCGTCGTAGATACGGAAAGAATCCTGGCTGAGTCCGCCCCAGCTGTAAGGGCGCTCAAGAAAATAGAAAAGGAGTTTTTACCGCGCGACCAGGAGCTCAGAAAAATGGCGTCTCAGGCCAAGACACTTCAAGACACCCTTGAAAAAGAAGGAAAAACCATGCCGGAAGCGGACCGGCGCAACAAGGAACGTGATCTGGCCAATGTTAATCGCGAATACCAGCGAGCTCAACGGCAAATGAGGGAAGATCTCAGCCTGCGCCAGAATGACGAAGTCGCGGCGTTGCAGTTGACTGCCACCAAAGCAATCCAGGTTATCGCGGAAGCAGAAAAGTATGATCTCGTACTGCCCTTGCGCGACATTGTCTACCGGAGTCAGCGTGTTGATATTACAGAAAAGGTACTCAAGGCGCTGGCTGACAAATAGCTTTTTTCCTGCAGGAACTTCAGTCCTGCCTGCACCGCCATTTGCTGTTGACGTCTTCACAGTTTCCCATCTGAAACGTCATGCCCAGCTAAAAACCCCAGGAATCACTACATGGATATCCATGAAATACTCAAATACTTGCCACACCGCTATCCATTTCTGCTGGTGGACCGCGTGTTGTCCTGTGAGCCGGGAAAAGACATCACGGCTCTGAAAAATGTAACAATAAACGAGCCATTCTTTAACGGGCATTTTCCAAATTATCCTGTGATGCCCGGCGTTCTGGTAATCGAGGCGCTGGCGCAGACAGCCGGCCTTCTCACCCTGAAGAGCGTGGACGCCAAACCGGACGAGGACTCCATTTTTTATTTCGTGGGCATAGACGCGGCACGCTTTAAAAAGCCGGTCCAGCCTGGCGATCAGTTGATCCTCAAGGCAACGATATTGCGGGAACGCGTGGGGATATGGAAATACGCTGCTCGAGCGGAAGTGGATGGCCGCGTTGCGGCAGAGGCTGAGCTCATGTGCACCGTTCGAAGCAAGCAGTAGCCTGCATGCGTGAATTGACAGTTTGGCAGATCGGCGTGGCTGGTTATGCGCCTCAGCATGTGCGCATCAGTACATCGATCACTCCAGGCAAAGGGAGCAGCCGGGACAGGCACAGTCGTGTGTATCTCGGAACGACCCCGGGGTGAAGCGGGACGGCAAGGTAAAAGTTGGTCGTGCCAGTCAAAGCGGGACATATTAAAAGAGGGGAAATATCAGAATGGTGCCCGACGAGTTCAACCGGATTTGCGGGGTTGATGAATCCGGTAGGGGTCCACTGGCGGGCCCCGTGTTTGCTGCCTGCGTCATGCTCCACCCGGCACGACCGATCAAAGGTCTCGCGGATTCGAAAACGCTTTCCAAACAGGAGCGCGACAGGCTGACACTCATCATTAAAGAATATTCCCTCGCTTGGGCCATAGGGTTTGCATCAGTAAAGGAAATTGACCGCATGAATATTCTTCAGGCGACCCTTCTGGCTATGAAGCGCGCGGTCAAAGCACTTTCACTGGTTCCAGCCAGGGTTCTCGTCGATGGAAACCAGAGCCCTCGTCTGAGCTGCCCCGTGACGGCAATTGTGAGAGGAGATAGCCTGATACCAGAAATTTCGGCAGCTTCAATTATCGCCAAGACAGCCCGTGATGCAGAAATGGTGGTATTGCACCGGCGTTTTCCCTATTATGGATTTGATAGGCATAAGGGGTATTCGACCGAGCGGCACCTTGAAGCATTACGCGTCCACGGTGTCTCCGTCGTGCATCGGCGCAGTTTCGCTCCTGTCAGGGAATTGATGGGAGAGGCCGTGAAAACGTGAGGAAGGGTGAAGCGGATCGGTCAGCGTAATAGCCCGGTTTGCAGTACCATGCCGCTCCTGCTGAATTTTTCTTTTTACCTTGTTTATTCATTTCCATTGCCTGCCATCAACCAAGAATGAGGCTCAACTATGCGTATCGAAAAAGACACCGTTGTATCGCTTGATTATAAGCTGACCGACCTGACGGGAACGGTGATGGAAGAGTCCAGCGAACCAATCAGTTACTTGCACGGAGGTTATGACGCTATCTTTCCCGCCGTGGAACAGAGCCTCAACGACAAGGAAGTCGGTTATAGTTGTTCGGTCCTGATGGAGCCAGGAGATTCTTTTGGCGAATATGACAGCGAACTCGTGCGGGTGGAACCACGCGAGCTGTTTCCAGATAATGTTGTGGTGGGTATGCAGTTCGAGGGAGCCCAGGAAGGTTCCGACGATACGCTTATCTATACTGTGACGGACATCGCCGACGATAAGGTAGTCGTCGATGCCAATCATCCCCTGGCCGGGATGGCATTGCGTTTCGATTGCACGGTGACGGACGTGCGGCCCGCAACTGCCGATGAGCTGTCTCACGGGCATGCGCACGGGGCGCATGGACATGCTCATGATCATTAAGAACCAAAAGGATACCGGCAGGATCATTACGGACGGGAAGCGGAGACTACGGTTCCAGTGTTTTTCTGAGCGCGTATAGTTCTTCAAGAGCCTGTCTTGGACTTAATTCGTCGGGAACCAGCGCGCGCAATCTGACGACTGCGGGATGATCCGGCTGACTGTTCGGACTTTCCTCTCGGGAGTGCGCCGCTTCCGAAAATAGATCACGCTGCCAGCCCATTTTACCGGTTTGTCCGCTGACACTTTCCTGCTCAAGCTTTACCAGATATTTTCTCGCAGTTTTGATCACCGCCTGAGGCATTCCAGCCAGCGACGCCACCTGAAGGCCATAGCTCTGGCTCGCTGGTCCCTCCTTGATTGCGTGCAGGAACACAATGTGATGCCTGTGCTCTACAGCGTCAAGATGCACGTTCGCCACCTGAGGAAATTCTTCGGCGAGCCTGGTCAGTTCAAAATAATGCGTTGCGAACAGGGTGAAACTTCGATTGGTTTCCAACAGGTATCTGGCTATGGCGAAGGCTAGCGCCAGCCCGTCAAAGGTCGATGTTCCCCTTCCGATTTCATCCATGAGCACGACACTTTGAGTGGTGGCATTGTTCAGGATATTGGCGGCCTCGGTCATTTCCATCATGAACGTGGAACGGCCTCCCGCCAAGTCATCGGAGGCGCCAATGCGGGTGAAAATCTGATCGATAGGGCCCAAACGGGCGCTTTTCGCGGGAACAAAGCTCCCGCAGTGAGCCAGCAGGGCAATTAGCGCGATCTGCCGCATGTAGGTGGATTTACCTCCCATGTTGGGGCCTGTAATGACGAGCATTTGCCGGTAGCCGCCATTCGCTGAACCCAACCGCGCATCGTTGGGGATGAAACTCTCCACCTGTTTTTCCACCACGGGGTGACGGCCCGATTCGATTTCGATTGTGGCTTCATTGCAAAATACGGGCGCGACATAGTCGAGTGCGAGCGCGCGTTCGGCAAACGTCCCGAGCACATCCATCTCGGCGACACTTCGGGCAATCTGTTGCAACTGCTCCACGTGAGGCGAGAGCATATCCAGCAGGCCGTCGTATAGAAATTTTTCGCGTTCGAGTGCGCGATCCTGCGCGGATAGCGCCTTATCTTCAAAAGCCTTGAGTTCCGGCGTGATATAACGCTCGGCGTTCTTCAGTGTCTGCCGTCTCCGGTAATCAAGAGGAATCTTCTCGTTGTGTGTGTGGGTAACTTCGATATAAAAGCCGTGCACCCGGTTGTATTCCACCTTCAGGTTTGCTATCCCTGTGCGCGCCTTTTCCCGCGTTTCAAGTTCCAGCAGGAATTCCCCGCAGTTATGGTTGATGGCGCGCAATTCATCGAGCTCGGCATCATAGTCATCCGCGATGACTCCGCCTTCACGCAACACGAGCGCGGGCTCTTCGCGCAAAGCCCGATCGAGAAGCGAGACGAGCGCTGGGTCTGGCGTCATCAATCGAGCCAGCCGCGCGACATGTTCGTCGGCATCGGCGGATATTTCCGGGGAAACGGCATTGGCCGGAACAATGGCCGTTGCTATCGCCGGCAATCGTTTCAGGCTGTCGCGCAACCCGGAAAGATCACGCGGACGCGCCGATTTCAGCGCAATCCGGGCAACGATGCGCTCGATATCAGCAGTGCGTTTCAAAGTGTCGCGCACGTTGAGGTACGGCCCCGCTCCGCCCTCGCCGATCAGAAACGCAACCGCATCGAGGCGCTTCTGAATGGTTTCGTGGTCCCGCAACGGGTGATGCAGCCACTGTCGCAGAAGGCGGCTGCCCATGTTGGTGGAACAGGTATCCAGCAGAGAAAGCAGCGTTGGTGACGTATTACCCAGGATGGTTTCGGAAATCTCAAGATTGCGCCGTGTTGCGGCGTCCAGGCGCACGTGGACGTTGCTCCGTTCCACCCGAAGCGTATGAATATGTGCCAAGCCCTTTTTTTGCGTCACTCCTTCAAAGGCGTTGCCTTGTGTCAGACGGGCATAGTCCAGCAGTGCGCTTGCCGCACCAAGCGACGTATGCAAACCTTCACAACCAAAGCCGGAAAGGTCGTGGGTACCAAATTGGGAAGACAAGTGGCGTACCCCAGCTTCCACATCAAATTGCCACGCGGGGAGGCGCTTTAAGCCAATTTTCCTCGATGCGAGCATGCTGCCGATCCCGGCAAGCTCCAGCGCTTCCGGTAGGAGAATTTCTGCAGGTTTGAGCCGCTCCAGCTCACTTACCAAGCTATTACAATCAGTTTCCATGACGCAAAAGTCGCCTGCGGCCAGATTGAGCCACGACAACCCCAGTATCGAGTCTTGCATGCACAACGCAAGCAGCAGGCTTTCATTCTTTTCTTCCAGCAGGGCCGAGTCGGTGAGCGTGCCCGGCGTGATGATACGGGTCACCTGACGCTCCACCGGCCCCTTGCTGGTTGCCGGATCGCCTACCTGCTCGCAGATCACCACCGACTCGCCCAGCTTGACGAGCTTTGCCAGATACTGCTCAGCGGAATGATAGGGCACGCCCGCCATCCTGATCGGCTCGCCCGCCGATGTTCCACGCCGGGTCAGGGTAATATCGAGAAGGCGAGCAGCTTTTTCCGCATCTTCAAAGAACAGCTCGTAAAAGTCCCCCATGCGATAGAACATCAGCATATCCGGGTGCTGCGCCTTGATGCGCAGGTACTGCTGCATCATGGGGGTATGTTTTTCATATCCGGTAGTCATGCTCATCTTTCAGAAAGGTCAATATAATGCATCGTCTGTGGCAAAGGTACGGTGTGCGGCTCGAAACTGTGGTGGGTCCGTTCATGTTTTTAAAACAGGGAAACGTGAGGATGGCAAAAATTGATAAACCTTTCGCACTGATCCCCAAGGGCAAACCGTGATTCGCAGCCATCGTCACCGCGGGGTAGTGCCAGAGGAACGTAATCCATCTTTGCCAGAGTGCAGCTCGGGACGCTTACAAGCACGCTAAGCAACTTTCAGATATTGAAGTTGTTGTAAGCGGCGTATCAGAGGAAAAAAACAGGCGTTGTGCTCCCGAAAACGGGCGGACCAGCTCACTTGATCTAAAAAGTAAAGGTATCGAGGGCTATTGGCTTGACCCAACTCTTGCTTCAAGCCTTGGGCTGCCTGTAAAGAGGACGGCTAACCTTCACTTTGAGTCGTCACGTTTGCCTCGTCATCCGGACCCGCCCGCCTCCAGTACTCTGGAATATCCGTATGGTAACGGCGCATCACCAGGTTGGCCACAAGCCCGGTCCAGCCGGTTTGATGGGCGGCGCCGAGCCCCCGCCCGGTTTCGCCGTGAAAATATTCGTGAAACAGCAGCAGGTCGCGCCAGTGAGGGTCGGCCTGGTGCGGGCTCTCCGGCGGAAAGGCGGGAATCAGGTCGTATTCGTCCCTGCGGAAAATATCCGCCAGCCGTTCCGCCAGCAAATTGGCAGCGTATTTAAGGTTGATTTCATAGCCATTGAGGCAGGGCGCCGGGAATGTGAAGCTATCCCCCAGGTAGCGATGCATTTTTTCGATAGCCTGGACCAGTAGATAATTGGTGGGCATCCATACCGGCCCACGCCAGTTGGAATTGCCGCCGAAGAGGCCTGAGTTCGATTCACCTGGCACATATTCGATAACGGCCCTGCCAATGCCAGGGATCTGCCCCAGGTCTTGTTGGGTCGCGTGACGTTTGGAAACGCTGCGCACTCCGTGAGGAGACAGGAATTCCTCCTCGTTGAAAAGCCGAGGCAGCATTTTAACCAGCATCGACACGTTAATCAGCGACAGTAAATGCTCACCTCGATGATTGGTGGTCACCGGGCAGGCACATACTATGCTGCCATTGAACATGCCATCCTCATGCTTCCAGAGCAGTTCATTGAAGCGTGTTCGGCCCTCGAGAAGTCGCGCATCCACGACTTCGCAGGCAAACAGCGGAATGATCCCCACCCAGGAAAAAACGTCGATACGCTGCGTGCTGCCGTCCGGATTGACCACGAGATCCTTGAAAAAACCATCCGCCGCGTCCCATAACGATACGTGCGCGCCGGTGTGGCCGGCCATCGTATTGGCAATCGCCAGGAACTGGCTGTAGGATTGGATCGCGATCTCCTCGTAGGCGGGGTCCTCGATTGCGATTTCAAGAGCCATGACGGTAAGCTGCAGGGAGAACATGGCCATCCAGCCGGTAGCATCGGCCTGTTTTAATGTATAGCCGGGCGGCAGTGGGCGCGAGCGGTCATAAACCGAGATGTTGTCCAGCCCGAGAAAGCCTCCCTCAAACACATTCATGCCCGTTGCATCTTCACGATTGATCCACCAAGTGTGATTCAGCAATAATTTGTGAAGCACGCGTTTGAGAAATGCAATGTCGCCCTGGCCACGCTGTACCCGTTCCGCGCGGAACACCTTCAGCGCACCCATGGCCTGAACAGGAGGATTCGCGTCGCCGAACGCCCATTCATAAGCAGGGATCTCGCCATTCGGATGCAGGTATGTTTCGCGCAGCAGCAGCTCGATCTGATCCTTGGCGAAATCGACATCGATGAGTGCCAGTGCGGCGCAATGGAACGCCTGATCCCACGCGGCGAACCAGGGGTATTCCCACGTATCCGGCATTGAAATCACGTCGTGAGCTTTGAGATGGGTCCAATTGTGGTTGCGGCCCTGCAATCTGGAAGAAGGCGGCCGCATACGGTCGCCTTCCAGCCAGGTGAGTACATCGTAATGATAAAACTGCTTGTTCCATATCATTCCGGCGAGTGCCTGCCGGAGAATACGTTGATCCTGCGCGTTGGCTTGCGGCAGTAATGCCGTAAAAAACGCATCGGCTTCAGCCTGGCGCTGTGCAAGAACCTGGTCATGCGCGGCGAACGGATGAGGCTCGCGTTTCGCGGATAACACCAGTTCAATTGTGCGCGACTCGCCGGGCGCGGCCGTTAGCCCGTAAGCGGCCGCGAATTTAGTGCCATGCTGCCCGGGATTCACGGCGAACCGGTCGCCATCAATCAGATAGCGGTGGAACGCATCCTTGACATAGGGTCTGGCGTTAGGCATGTCCCACAATCGCTCGTTGTTGGTTTCATTTTCGGTAAAGAGAAGGTTGGCGTCCTGCCGGCCGTAGAGATGGTAATTCCCCAGCAGAGGGTGTTTGGCCGTGATGGTCCAGGCGGCTCGATTGGCGTCACCGGTGCTGATGGGCCCATCGCCGGAAGCCGGCGGGACGCGATTTCCACTATCGGGCTCGGCGTACAGGACCGGTTTTTCGTTCAATTCGTCCGACCATGACCATGTGTTGCGAAACCACAGCTGTGGCAGCACCCATAATGTCGCTTGCTCGGGTCCGCGGTTGCTGACACTGATGCGGATGTGCAATTCTTCCGGGGAGGCTTTTGCATAGGACACTTCCACGTCCCAATAACGGCTTCCCGCGAAAACCCCGGTATCGATCAGGCCGAACGGCGGGTCCTGACGCGAGCGGCGTAAATTTTCTGCGATGAGCTGTTGGTAGGGGAAAGCGGATTGCGGGTATTTGTAAAGATAGCGGAGCCAGGCATGCGAAGGGGTTGCGTCAAGATAAAAATAGCATTCCTTGACATCCTCCCCTGAGTTTCCCTGATTGCCGGACAAGCCGAAGGCGCGCTCCTTGAGGATCGAATCCGCGCCATTCCATAATGCCATCCCGAAACAGAGCCATTGCGACTCGTCCGAGATGCCGCCGAGGCCGTCTTCGTTCCAGCGATAGGCGCGTGAGCGGGACTGATCGTGGTCGAAGTATTCCCAGGCATTGCCCCCTGCGCTATAGTCTTCGCGCACAGTGCCCCAGGCGCGCTCGGAGAGATACGGGCCCCATAAGCGCCAGTTCTCTTCGCGATGCTGCTGGTTCCTTAGCCGCTGACGCTCCGCATCGATTTGAATTGACACGCGTCAAGCCTCCTCTTTTTGTTGAGCTACGCGCCGAACCCGCTCCAGCTTGACCCACGCTTCCAGGACGGTTGCAACACTCCACGCCTGTGACGGGGCGCCACGTGGCTCATGAGGCGGCTCACCATCGAAAATTTCTGAAATAGTACCGAGACCGGCATCCAGCAGGTGATCGCGCATCGGCGCGAGGCGCGATTGCCCGAGCTCGGCGTTGCCGGTCACCCGGTATTCCGCCATCGCGTAGTGGGGGAGCAGCCAGCTCCACGCTGTTCCCTGATGATAGGCCGAATCCCGTTCCCATATGCTTCCTTGATAACGGGGACGGTAGCCAGGGTGCTGCGGGGTCAGCGAGCGAAGCCCATAGGAGGTCAGCAGATGCTTTTTCGTTTCCGCGACGATTCTTGCGTGGGCCGCCGGAGGAAGCGGGGAATAGTGCAATGTTACAGCGAGGATTTGATTGGGGCGGATGCTTGAGTCATTACCCTCCGGTCCATCAAGCACATCATAAAGTCCGCCTTCCGGCTTTTGGAAGCGCTGATATCCAGAACGCGCCCGTGCTGCCAGCGCCGTAAATAATTCGGCCTTTTCTCCGAGCAAATGGCTGAACTGCGCCATGCACATGAGGGCATTGAACCAAAGCGCATTGATTTCCACCGGCTTGCCTCGCCTGGGAGTAATTACGCGGCCGTCCACCATTGCATCCATCCAGGTCAACTGGACCCCGGGCTCACCCGCGTGCAATAACCCGTCACCGGAGTCCATGCCTATACCATGGGACATGCCGCGGACGTGCCAATCAACCATGTCCCGAAGCAAGGGATAAATCTCCCGAAGGGCACCTACGTCATCGCTGGCAGAGAGATAGGCCCGCCAGGCTTCGAAGTACCACAGAGCCGCGTCGGCGGCGTTGTAACTCGGAACAACATTTTTCGCCTTGCACGGCAGGGTATTGGGCAGCATGCCCTCATACATGAAATGGGCATAGGTCATTAGAATATTGCGAGCCGCAGCCTGCCGGCCGGTAGTTAACAGCAAACCGGGCAGTGCGATCATTGTGTCGCGTCCCCATTCGCCAAACCAGGGATAGCCGGCAATCATCGACTCGCCGCCCTGGGCGCCTGGCTGCTCACGCGGCTCATGGGCTTCCTGCTGTCCGGCGGCGGACCTTGCTACAGGAAAAGTCTCGGCGGTAAGAACGAGTTGCCGGACCCAGTCGGGAGCCTCGTCCAGCTCGGGCGTCATTACCGCGGCGGCCTCCAGGCAGGACGTATCACGGGCGCGGCGGAGACTCAGTGATTCAGCGATACTGGGCTGCGAATCAGGCTGTGAACCCATTGCAAGCGTGGCGATCAACCCGTTCCACTTATTGGTCAATTTTAGACGTAAGTGGGCCGCGCACAAGTGAGCGTCGTGGTCGGAAAGGCCGCGCTCGTGTTCGCGGGCGAGATAAAAATCATCGATCCACTGGTGTTTTCCAAAGAGCTGGCCGTCCTCGGCATAAAAATACAGTGCGCAATTGTCGCCATGACGAACGGTGACATGGCTTCCCTCGCCCTCGATTGTCGGGCTGAATTCATGTGAAAGGTTCGCACCGTGATGGCCGCGATTATTGACCAGCAGATCGACGCCAAGATGGATTGGACGATCTGACGGGTGCGCCAGGCGCCAGGCGATAAAGGTGGAATGCTGTTCCTGTTCCATCCAGATGCATTGCTCCAGGATCAGGTCACCGATTGCAAAACGCCATGTCGGGATACTGCCGTCAAGCTGGAACGACTCAATGTGGATCAGTCCTTTTGGCTCGATTGCGCCGCTGCCCCAGCAATTGGTAAAAAGGGGCCAACTCTCCTCGCCGTCATGCAAAGTTGCATCAGCCTTTGCGAACAAAAGGCTTCGCTCCAGAGAGGAACCGACCGGCGCGGTCAAGAGTCCGTGGTAGCGGCGGGTCAGGCACTGCGCAATGGTGCCACCGGCGTAACCGCCAAGGCCGTCCGCCAGCCACCATTCGCGCCGGCTGGCTTGCTCAAGGTCGCAGCAGGTTGCTCGGCCGAAACGGATGAAGTCCGGCGTTTCCATACTTTTACTTTTATTTTCGATACGGCATGTCCAGGCTGTCAGAAGCTGCCGTCCGGGTCATTATGGCTGCATGCCAGCAAAAGCCCTTCAATCAGGCCAGCAGGCTAAGCCGGCTTATTTGCGGTGTTCGCTTTTTTTGCCAGATGGGGTGAAAACACTTGAAGCAACTGCTCGTAGATTTTCGGATTACCTGCGAGAACATTCCCGCTCTGCATGTGCGTCGGATTTCCGTTCATATCTCCAACCAACCCTCCGGCTTCGGTAATCAGCAGGCAACCGGCAGCCATGTCCCATGGCGAGAGTCCGAACTCCCAAAAACCGTCATAACGCCCGGCGGCCAGGTAGGCCAGATCGAGGGCGGCGGAACCTGGGCGGCGGATACCCGCGACCTTGGGCATGATATCCCGAAACATCGCCATATAGGTTTCCTCATTCGAAAATTCCCGAAAAGGAAAGCCCGTGCCGATCAGGCATTCTGAAAGTTGGGTGCGCTTGCTTACCCGAAGGCGATGATCGTTCAGGTAAGCTCCCCCCCGCGGCTGGCAGTGAACAGTTCATTCGCAAAGGGATCATAAACGACAGCCTGCGCCAGTACCTTTTTTTGCATCAGCGCGATTGATACCGAATAATGGGGGAACCCATGGAGAAAATTTGTGGTTCCGTCGAGCGGATCGATTACCCACTGATACTCTGACTTGGCGGAGTCACCTCGAGCGCCGCTCTCTTCTGCTAGAATCGAATGGCCGGGATAAGCCTCCAGCAGCGTTCTGATAATTGCGTCCTCTGCCGCGCCATCCACTTCGCTGACAAAATCGCTGTGCGCTTTTTTGGAGACGTGCAGTAGATCGAGATTCTGTGCAGCACGATTGATAATACCGCCTGCGCGTCTTGCGGCTTTCACCGCAATGGTGAGCATGGGATGCATTGTTGGGGTCGTAAAATTAAACAGGCTGGGATTTTAATATGAATAGCCTCGAACCGCTTGACAATGTCCGCATAGTGCTAAGCCATACCAGCCATCCCGGCAATATCGGTGGCGCGGCGCGGGCTATGAAAACGATGGGCTTGAGCGACCTCTATCTGGTAAACCCTAAGTTTTTTCCAGACAGGGATGCGGAAAGGCGCGCTGCCGGCGCGGGGGACATACTGGAAAAAGCGCAGGTTTGCGAGAATCTTGGACAAGCCTTGAGCGGAACGGTGTTCGCGGCAGCCGTCACTGCCCGCCGACGTGATCTTTCGCATGAGGCTTTTAATGCCCGCCAAGGCGCGTTGAATCTGATTTCTTACGCCACAAAAAACCGGGTAGCGGTGGTGTTTGGCACGGAACTTTCTGGCCTCACCAATGAGGAGGTAAGCAGATGTCAGATTGTTGTGCATATACCTGCAGATCCCGTCTTTTCATCGCTCAACCTGGCGAGCGCCGTGCAGGTGTTGGCTTACGAATTACGCATGGCTTTGGGGGAAGCGAATCCTTCTCGTCAGACGGTATCGGGCGGGACGCCCGTGACTTTCGATGACATTGAGTTGTTGCTGATTCATATTGAAAAGGTGGCGACACGGAGCGGTTTTCTCGATCCTGCGGAACCGAAGCGCTTGATGCAAAGGATGCGCCGGATGTTTGCCCGTGCCCGACTGGAAAGGGAAGAACTTAATATTCTGCGAGGAATTCTCAGCGCCTGTGAAAAACAAATACGAAACGAGATATAAACGGATACCGCCTCAGATAGGCTTGGATAGCCCGGTAGGCGGTGTGTCAGCTCATGCAGGTCGCCCGGCACTGTAATTTCTGTTCCTTGTCGAAAACCGGTGAAAGTCGGTATTTGCGGACTGGCTGTAATGTTCGAAGAGCGTGAACACAAAATAGTTGACTCTAATAAAGGGGCTTTATATACTTGACCAATGTTGTCGGGTATTAATGCCGGTCGTGCCGGTATTTTTTAGAATGTCTGTCTCGGAAAAATATGAATTTTTATTGGAGCCGAAAATGCGATTGACGACCAAGGGACGGTTCGCGGTAACCGCAATGATTGATCTTGCCCTGCACAGCGCGGAGGGCCCGGTCACGCTGGCGGACATCAGCGAGCGCCAGAAAATCTCCCTGTCTTATCTTGAGCAGCTGTTCGGGAAATTGCGGCGCAATAAACTGGTGGGCAGCGTGCGCGGTCCTGGCGGGGGCTACTGCCTGACAAAACCGATGAGTGATATATCTGTGGTCGATATCATTCTCGCGGTGGATGAGCCGATTGATGCGACCCAGTGTGGTGGCAAGGAAAATTGCCACAATGATCAGCGCTGTATGACGCATGATTTGTGGGCGAATCTCAACGCGAGGATTCGCGATTACCTCGCGCTTGTTACGCTGGAACAACTGGTGGCCAGCCCCAAGGTAAAGGATATCGCGGTGTTGCAGGATATGCGTGCACACAAGCAGTCAGGCCAAACAGTTTTTGTGTGATAGTCTGATAATATTAACCGTGACGAGTTTTTGAAATCAGACAGGCTGTTGTTCACCTCTCCAGATCGATAACCTCGGCAATCTAAAGCAAACGGTAATGGCTTACGCGTATTTCGACCATAATGCAACGACACCTGTAGATGACGCGGTGTTTGAGGCAATGCTTCCGTATTTCAAGGATAAGTTCGGGAACGCATCCAGCCGCCATGCGCAGGGGTTACGCGCACGCCGCGCGGTTGACCACGCGCGCGAGCAGGTAGCGGAAGCGGTCGGCGCCCGGGCCTCCCAGGTTATTTTTACGAGCGGGGGATCGGAATCGAACAACCTGTTCATTCAAGGCACGGCAGGTTATATGAAGCCGTCTCGAATCATCGTGAGCTCAGTTGAGCATCCTTGCGTAATGCAGACCGCCAGGGAACTTGCACGAAACGCGAATTCAAGATGGAATCTGCGCCTGTTAGCGGTGGACGGGCGTGGGCGTGTTGATTGTGGTGATGCGGAAAATGCAATGAGGGAACAACAGCCGGGCCTTGTTTCCGTAATGCTGGCGAACAACGAGACTGGCGTACTCCAGGATGTGGCGGTCATTGCTGAGAAGGCACGGGCATGCGGTGCCTGGATACATACCGATGCGGTGCAGGCGTTTGGCAAGATACCTGTGGATTTCCCATCGCTCAACGTGCACGCCATGACTCTATCAGCGCATAAGGTTTACGGTCCGAAGGGAGCGTCGGCTTTGATTGTGGATAAGCGCCTGCTTCTTAAACCGCTGATTTACGGAGGAGGCCACGAAAATGGACTGCGTTCAGGAACCGAAAACGTACCTGCCATTGTTGGGTTTGGCATGGCCTGCCAATTGGTCGGAGGACGAGTGGCTGACGGCGCGAGGCATATTTTGCCCATGCGGGACCGCTTGGAGCAGGGGCTCATCGAGATGGGCGCCGTTATTTTCGGGGCTGGCGCGCCCCGTTTGCCAAATACCTGTTATTTTGCATTGCCGGGTATAGAGGGAGATACACTGGTTGTTCGGCTGGACAAGGCAGGTTTTGCGGTAGCCAGCGGCGCTGCATGCTCCAGCGTCAATCCCGGCCGCAGTCATGTGCTCGAAGCGATGGCGGTGGACCCGATGTTGAGCCGATGCGCAGTACGCATAAGCCTCGGCAGCAAAAATTCCATGCTTGAAGTGGAAAATTTTCTCGCAGCCTTGAAGAAAGTGGTGCACGAATTGAGGCAAATGAGCATGGCGACAGCTTGAGGGCTCTTTAGCATGAATAAAAAAAAGAAGGGCCTGAATCTGGCTGATTACATTGCCCCATTTTACCGATCGGTAAGGGGCAGTCATTCGAAGCTGATCGGCCAATCAAAGCTCCTGCTTCTGATTATAAGTATCGTGCTGGTGTCAGGCTGTGCGACGACGCGCCCGCGCGACGCGGACACGGATACTTCATTCGAAAAAAACGATCCCTACGAAAAAGTCAACCGGAAATCCTATAAAGTCACCGACTGGGTTGACCGTAAGGTAATGGAGCCGATTGCGGATGTCTATATAGACTATATCCCGGTAAAGGTGCAACGTTCGGTTAGCCATTTTTACGATAATCTCTCCTATCCGAATGTCGTTCTGAATGTCTTTCTGCAAGGTAAAGTGCGCCAGGGGTTCGAGGACAGCGCACGTTTTTTAGTCAATTCGACCGTTGGGATAGCCGGGCTCTTTGATGTTGCTTCACGTATGGGATTGCCCCAACATGACGAGGACTTCGGGCAAACCCTGGGGGTGTGGGGTGTTGATGCTAACACTTACGTGTTCATCCCCTTGCTCGGACCCAGCAGTAATCGGGATATTGCAGCTATTCCCGTCAGAGTCCTGACCAATGTCATGTTTTATAGTTTTCTTTTCGGGGTGGGCCTGCCTGTAACGGTACCGCTCGGGATTCTTGATGCGATCGACACACGCGCGCGGCTGTCCGGCCCCATGAAGATTCGAGACGAAGCTGCCCTGGAGCCTTATCTGTTTGTACGCGACGCCTACCTGCAGCAGCGTAAGCACCTGGTATATGACGGCAACATGCCTCCTGAAGCATACGAGGACCTTACGGACGAAGAATCCCCAGCAGAATCCCCAGCGAAAGAAGAACCCCCGGAAAAAGAAATCCCGAAAAACGAACCTCCGGCGAAGTAGTGCGTGGCAGGGTAGCACGCACAACGAAGGCTGAAAGAGAACAGTACTGGCCGGGGCTTACCCGGGCTACGCTTTACCCGGCACCCTGCTTCGGGGTTTTCCTGCCCTGTCAAATTGCCGACCCTTTGTCGATCCCTGGGAGATGAACATGAGCGAATACCGCTCACGAGTCGGCTCCATCCATCCTCGACCGGGCCTCGTCCGCCTGACGCACTTTATCTACCTGCTACACGCTTTTAGCGTACTGATGGGTATTCTCGGACCCGCGCTTATTATCACGACCTTTCTTACCGGTTGGCCCTCAATCATCGCCGTCATCCTCAATTACATCAAGCGAAACGATGTGCGCGGTACTTACCTTGATTCCCATTTTGGCTGGCAAATTCGCACGTTCTGGTACACGCTCTTGTGGCTGGTCATTGCAGCCGCTCTCTTCGCCACTGTTGTTGGTATCGTGCTTGCGTACATTCTTGCAGTAGGCGCGGGCTTGTGGGTGGTTTACCGGGTCTTGCGCGGATGGATCGCTCTGAATGAGGGACGAGCCATGCCAGCGAACTCTACGGGCGTGGGCAACTAATTCGACACCCTTCCCTTCATATTTGTCATCACATTTCGAGCTCAAGCGCGTCATTAACCTTTTTTTACGCTCCGTTTCTTGCCGATATCGTTCCCTGCCAGCTGTTCCGCGACTGATTAAATCGCGCGCATGAACCGCTCATTCGATTGTGCGATATCCAGCTTTCTTCCTGGAAGCTTTTTTCCATACCGGTTTAACCAGTTTCCCCATTTTTTTGTTGTTTTTCAGGTTTTTGTCACTGAACGCCGCCTGAGCCCGAACGCTGGCTAAGCAGCTGTCACTGAGCCGCTTTTTTCAGGCTTCTTTCCCTGCTGTTCAAAATATGCTGTGTGCGTTATGTGGGCTGACGCACAGATTCAGTCAGGCCGTATGCCCAAAACTCATCATTTCCTGAGACTGGAAAATTGTTCCCGCTCTGGAATCAAATGGATGAAACGGCTGGGCGAATTTGCACACCATGCTTTACGTAAATAGACGGGCAACTTATTAAAAAAAGAGAGGCGGGGTATGTTCATCAATAACAAAAAAATGCGGGAGACTGTTTCGGTGAGGCTTGGACTCTTCTTTATTGTTACCTTGGTTGCGTTTCTAGCGGGATGTTCTGTAATTAGCGCGCAGAAGGGCGCTTCATTTTCTTCTGGACGCTGGATGGTTCTACCGTTTCAGAATTATTCACAGAATCCCCGGGCAGGCGAACAAGTAGAGGAACTCGTGGCGACGCTGTTAAGAGTTCGAGGGATTACGGATTTGGACGTTTACCAGCAGCCAGAGGAAGACAGGAGCGGCCTGCTCGAATTCAACGACCGTCGTCGCCTGGAAAAAGCTTTGTCTACAGCTGTTAAAAGTAATGTTTCTTATGCGATCACTGGAAGTGTTGATGAATGGCAATACAAGCTCGGCGTCGGCAGCGAGCCGGCTGTTGGGCTGACGCTTCGAATTATTGAGGTTTCGTCCGGGAAAGTTGTCTGGTCCGCAAGTGGCGCACGATCGGGCTGGAGCG
The DNA here is from genome assembly GCA_963786735.1 of uncultured beta proteobacterium. Taxonomy (GTDB): domain Bacteria; phylum Pseudomonadota; class Gammaproteobacteria; order Burkholderiales; family Nitrosomonadaceae; genus Nitrosospira. The sequence continues at coordinate 175,933 of CAWBAF010000022.1, read as the reverse complement.
CGGCGTCGCTAAGCGGCACTGCCCAGAAATTGGTTAAAGAACTGATCTCGAGTATTGAGATCGCCAAATCCTAAATCCTTATTAAAAGCAAATGCGTGATAAAGAAGCAAAAATGAGATGGGCAGAGCCCATCGCTGTCTCATTTCTACTGCCGGCGACAGGTTATGTCATTGACCCTGCCGACCCTTTTTACATCGATTATCGGTTTCCCTGGCTGATTCTTGCTCCTGTCTTCGCCAGTCTCCGGTATGGGTTTGTGTCCGGAGTAACCTCCTGCGCACTGCTGATAGGCATGATCTCAAGTGCTTATTACCTGGGATTGCCTCAAGTTCCATTTTTTCCGAATGAGATGATCGTCGGCTTGCTGCTGCTCACGGTGATATCGGCTGAGTTCAACGAATCGTGGGTTCGCAGGATAAAACTTCTTGATCACAAATATAGCCAGCTCAAAGTGAGGATGGACAAGTTTGCCCGCATCTATCATTTTATCAAAGGCTCGCATTATCAGATGGAACAGCATTTGGCGAGCCAGGTGAAAAGCTTGCGGGTATCTTTGCTTGACCTGAAAAAGAAAATTTTGTCGCTTGAAAACAATGCGGGAGAACCACTGGCAGGCATCGGTGAGAATATTCTAAAAATTCTTGGAAGCTATTTGAATGTTCAGATCGCCGGAATTTATGAGGTAAATGAACGACGGGAAATCGGCAGCAACCCCCTTGCGTGCCTTGGGCAACCCCGCATTTGTCCGCCTTCGATCCGGTAATAGGAGAAGCGCTGAGAACCGGGCACGTTGCGAGCGTTGAAGCGGAAAAAGACCGCCCGACTGCGGCTGCTGAAGCGCTGGTGGCCATCCCCCTCGTGGATGTCTACCAGAAGATCTGGGGTATGGTCGTGGTGAATGAGATGCCGTTGTTCGCGCTGCAAGAAAGCAACATGGATTTTCTCGCTGTCCTCGGCGGGAAAATGGGCGATCTCATCAAGAGGCGCGCAGAATCCCACTGCAACTGCAATGAGGACGGAATAAAGGTCTTCGAAAGCAAGTTGCGCAGGACACTGGAAGAGGTCAGGGATTTAAAGACCTCTGCGGTGGCGCTTGCAACAGTGATCACCTCTGAAGAGATGCAAAGCAAATTTCTTGCTAAATTTCAGACCGAGTTGAGGGGCGTCGATGAAATCCTTATCGTTAATGATACTCCGGAGCATCGGCTCTTTCTGATGTTATTGCCTTCCACGGATGAGAATGGAGCCAGGGAATTTTTAAACCGCATTGAATTATCGAAATTACCTGCTGACGTCATAGGTCACCCGTCGGGAGCGGTCATGAGCTTTGGCGATAGCAATGTCAGGGTTTGCATGTGGGTTCTGGATAACAAGACTTCGTTACCAAAGATTTTGTCAGGAATAAATGAGTTTTGCAGGGGAGAGCTCACCACTACGAAAATTGGGGAGAATCAAAATGATGGTATCTTTAATTCTGTATAAATCGATTCTTCTTGCCGTTGCCCTAGGGCTGGAAATACATACGCTGCAGTTAGTCTTGAATGAGTCTGTATCCCGAGAGAGCCTGCTGACCGCTCTGTTTATCCATTTTGGCGCCAGTTTTATCGCCGCCTTCGCCTTGCCCAAAAGCATAATGCCTGGCCTCGTTGAAGAGCGATGGAAGGCTTATTTTCTTTTTTTTGTGATCATTTTTTATTTGCCTGTCCTGGGATTGATCGGACTATACCTCGCCGTGCCATTACGGGCATTGCGCTCGGGTAAATCGAAAAAACAAGGCTCGTTCACGCAAACAAATAAAATACGGGACTTTCCTACCGAATCCGCCGTCACCGGTGGCACGCCGGTTAACCTGCAAAATCTCAACGATTTATACAGATCCAGGAACTCTGACAGGCGGCTGCAAGCGGTGTATGCAACCTTAAAATTAAAGGACAGGGACGCAATCCCGCTATTGCGCACCGCTCTTGCGGATTCCGTTGATGACATTCGGTTGCTTGCGTACGCTTTACTCGACCGTAAGGAATACAGATTGAGCAAACGCATCGAACAATGCAAGCAGGATCTTGAAAAAGAAGAAAACTCCGGAAAAAAACGACTATATCGCCAGATCGCCAGTTACTATTGGGAGTTAGCCCATCTTGGGTTGGTCCAGGGAGAGGCGAAAAACCACGTTCTCAGCATGGCCTACAAATATATCGAACTAGGCCTGGAGTATTCTCCGGAGGATATCGGGCTTCGCTTCCAGTACGCCCAGATTTTGCTCAGGTTGGGAAAATATCAGCTGGCGTTTGACCAATTTCAGAAGGCCGAGATTCTCGGAATCGAACACGTCAGCCTGCTGACCTACTATGCCGAAATAGCCTTTCATAACCGTCGTTTCCACGAAGTGAAGCAATTAATGACGGCGATAGAACTTCCCGCAGCTTATCCCCTGTTGACAACGGCAGCACGGTTCTGGCGGATGAGGTCCGATGCAACAGCAACCGAAGTCCGCTGATATCACCCTCCTGCTGGAGGGCACTTATCCCTTCATTCGCGGCGGGGTTTCCAGCTGGGTACATCAAATAATTGAAGGCCTGCCGCAGTATACGTTTTCCATAATTTTTCTGGGATCCCGCAAGAGCGATTATGATGAGCCAAAATATAATCTGGGTCCCAACGTCGTTCATCTGGAGTGCCATTATTTGTGGGACCCCTTCTTTTCCTCAGCGCCAAAGGCCTGCGAAGGTAACGAGGCATATCTCGAAGAGGCGAGCAAACTTCACGATTGGTTTCGCAATCCATGTTCGGCTTACGATGAGTCTGACCTGAAAAGACTGCTGGTTTCCCTGGGCGAGTCGTCCGGCTTCACGGCAGAGGAATTCTCTTTCAGCAATGCCTCCTGGCGGTATATCTGTGAATATTACAGCCGGTATAACGAAGGGAATTCATTCATACACTATCTGTGGGCGATTAAATCGACACACATTCCATTATTCGTACTTGCTAGCATTGCACATAACTTTTCGATGTCAACCGGAGCTTTCCATACCATCTCCACCGGGTTCGCAGGTTTTCTTGGTGTATTGCTGAATTATAGAACGGGGCGGCCACTTATCCTGACTGAACACGGCATCTATACCAAGGAACGAAAAGTGGACTTGCAGACCCTTTTTATTAAAGAACATCGCGATTCATTAAGCGACGCTCTTGATATGGGTATGCAATATCAGGAGTCGCTATGGATAAGATATTTTGAATCACTTGGACGGCTTATTTATAAAGCATCTGATCCCATTATCAGTCTCTATGAGAGCAACAGAAAGCGGCAGATTGCTGATGGGGCGGAGCTTACCCGGACACAAGTGATTCCAAACGGCATGGAAATGGAGCGTTTTCTTCCTGCTCGTGCGCAACGGCCCGAAAAAATTCCGCTCGTGATCGGCTTGCTCGGAAGAATAGTGCCAATAAAGGATATCAAGACTTTTATTCGATCCATGCGTACGGTTGTGGCTCAACTGCCTGAAGCTGAAGCCTGGTTGATTGGCCCGGAAGAAGAAGATCCGGAATACGTCGAGGAATGCAAAAGCCTGATTCAGGAACTGGGGCTGGAAGGAAAAGTAATATTTATGGGCTTTCAAAGGGTTACCGATATCCTTCCCCGTGTTGGCGTTCTGGTATTGACATCGATCAGTGAAGCGTTCCCGTTGGTGTTGCTCGAAGCCTTTGCGAGTGGTCTGCCCGTCGTCACAACGGATGTCGGTGCCTGCCGGGAAATCATTGAAGGTAACGGTGACGAGGACCGCGCCTTGGGATGCGCAGGCATCGTGACCCCGATCGCAGATCCGGAAGCGACAGCCGAGGCTGTAATCACGCTGCTCAGTGATGAGCGCCGCTGGCATGCTGCAACGCAAGCTGGCATTCAGCGGCTTGAAAAATATTACACGCAGTCAAAGATGCTTGACAGCTATAAGCAGGTTTATGACAGCGTGTTGGTGCAATGACCCATTGCAAATCACCCTGTAATCCACATGGGGCGCGTTTTCCTGTTGTTGTTACAGCCTTCCGCTGAGCGAGGGGTCCATGGTCGATTATGTCGGAATTTGCGCGCTTCTCGCTTGCTCACGCCCATCCCTGAGTCCTTTCTTAGCCGATACGGACAGACTTGCCACCCCGCCGTCACGGGACGGAGAGTGCTTCATCTGCGCAGGGTCGGTCCTGCACAACTTCCCATGACTTCACAATAATGGCTGGCATCGGTTTCAGATTACGCGATCTCTCGAAAACCGGAGCGTTATCGGGACTCCTGCTGGCTTACGGGTTTGCTGGAATAATCGGGTCCGGACCGTGGGTCTTGTCAATTGTTGGCATCCTGCTGATCGGCATCATGAATATGGAGAACGCGTTTACGCCTCACTATGTCGGTGAGTTTCAGGTCTCGGTCACTTACCTGATGGCGATCTCCTTGATTCTGACCAGCCCCTTGCAACTGATGATTTCAAGATTTATTGCAGACAGGATATATCAAAAACAGGATGAACATGTCTTGCCAAATCTGACAGGCGCGATCCTTGTTGTAATAACGATCACGGGGACTCTGGCGGGAATCAGCCTGGTTTACCTGTTTACAGGATCAGTCTTGTACCGGGTGTTGATGTTGAGCGGTCTGGTTATCCTTTCCACCATCTGGATAGTGGTCATTGTTTTATCGGGAGTGAGGGCCTACCGGGAGATTTTGTTAGCTTTTCTGCTGGGGTATGGAATAACGGTGCTGGCTGCCATTGAGCTTGGCAAGTTTGGACTTGAAGGCCTGCTTTCCGGTTTCGTCCTGGGTCAAGCGGTTTTGCTGTTTATGCTCCTGGTTGTGGTTTTCCGCACCTATTCCAGCGTTAAATTCATTGCATTTGACTTTTTGCGGCGAAGTCAGATATTCCCAAGCCTTGCCATTACCGGACTTGTCTATAACGTCGCCATCTGGGCAGACAAATTTATTTTCTGGTTTAACCCGCAAACCAGCGTTGCGATCATTCCACCCCTGCGAGCATCGCACATCTACGACCTTCCCATATTTCTCGCGTATCTGTCCATCATACCCGGCATGGCGGTGTTCTTATTGCGGATGGAGACGGACTTCGCGGAACAGTATAAGAATTTTTATGAGGCCATCAACGGTGGCGGTTCGCTGAAGCTCATCATGGAGTTATATGAAGAGATGGTTCTGACGATTCAAAGAGGATTTATCGAAATCTTCAAGGTGCAGGGAATGACCATCGTAATACTGCTGGCAATAGGAGATAAATTACTTGCCTGGGTAGGGATATCGCCTTTCTACAGAATGCTGTTGAACATCGACCTGGTTGCGGTGGGCGTTCAAGTATTATTATTGGCTGTTCTTAACGTACTGTTCTATTTTGACTACAGAAAAGATGCTCTGTATCTCTGTCTGCTGTGCCTTGCCTCAAATGTTGCACTCACAATCCTGAGCCAACACCTGGGACCTGCGTTTTACGGTTATGGTTTCGCACTGTCAATGGTATTGACGACATTGGTCGGAATGGTTGTTGTCTCAAGAAGGCTTAACCGTCTGGTTTACCGGACCTTCATGCTTCGTTAGGCAGACAGGCGGATGATGGATGAACTGAGCTCTTGCGTGGAGTTCTCTTGGATGCTCGAACCCGGCCGTTCTGATGTTGATAAAAGGTTCCAATAAACCTGGAACCTGAAGCCGAAGATGAAAAAGACTGTCGTCATAGAGAATGGGCAGAAATACCTGGAAGCAGCGGCATGCCAATCGCACGGGAATTAAAAGTCCGTGTATTCCTTTTTTAATCGTTATGCCCTTATAGGGCTTATTCCGGCCATGTTGCTATCCTCCATTTGCTCGCCCGCATCTGCTGATCCCAGCACCGCGTTTTTCTATGGCCGACCTGTTCCAGTAAAACTACTTTCGCATTTCAAGCAGGTCGTGGTAGAGCCTGGGAACATGGATGATCTGAGTTATCTTCATGGTCAGGGGACCAAGGTGTTTGCTTACACAAGCATTGGCGAAGTCAATTGGACGCGCCCGTGGTATTCGGAAATCCCGAAAAGCTGGTTTCTGGCCACCGACAGTGAATGGGGAAGCAGTATCGTCGACCTGACCCAGCAAGGATGGCATGACTACCTGATCGATAATTATTTGCCCCGATTGTGGGATCAAGGCTACCGCGGATTTTTTCTCGACGGACTGGAAAGTTACCAGAAACTCATCGTTGACCCTGATAGCCGGCGACTTCAGGAAAAAGCGCTATCAAATCTCATTAAACGCCTGCATGAGCGTTTTCCCGGGGTCAGCCTGATATTTAATCGCGGATTCGCAATTTTGCCTGAAGTTGGCCAATACGCAGTCGCGCTGGCTGCTGAATCTCTATTTCAGCGCTGGGAACCGTCTGGCCAGATTTACCTGAAAGTTATCGAGCCTGATCATTACTGGTTGCTCGACAAGTTAAGGCAGGTGCGGGATCAATATGGATTACAGGTGATTGTTGTTGACTACGTTGACCCAAGGCAGAAGGAACTGGGTCGAAGTACTGCCAAACAAATATCTGACCTGGGGTTCACGCCGTGGGTGGCAAATCCGTCGTTGGATATTCTCGGGTTTGGCGCATTGGAGGTTTTCCCCAGGCGGATTCTGGCGCTTTATGACGGGCAGCAATATCCGGAAGGGCTGCAGCAGACCGATCTTCACAAATTAGTGGCCATGCCTCTGGAATATATGGGTTATACGCTCGACTACCTGGATGTGAATGCCGGATTACCAGGTAATCTGCTCGCCGGTCAATATGCTGGTATCGTAACCTGGTTCAACAGCGATGAATTATGGAGGCCGGAAGTTTACAAAGAATGGCTCTTGCGACAGATGGATTCAGGGGTAAAAGTGGCCATTCTGGGGAATCTTGGTTTCAAAGCCGACAATTCTTTTTTGCAACATCTCGGGGTCAGGTTGAGCCAGTCAGGATCCTCAGGAGAGCCGGGCGGGAGCGAACTGAGCGACACAATTATTGGCTATGAAGCAAAGCCTGGCCCCACCACACCGGAGCTTCCGCGTTGGCAAGCACTCGACAGTCGTATCGAGAAGCATCTGAGCTGGGCAGAGCAGCCCGATGCTCCGCTGGTCGCTGTTTTTTCCGGCCAATGGGGAGGTGTGGCGTTGCATCCCTATGTGATTGAACGCGGCTACCAGGGCCGTCAACGGTGGATCATCAATCCGTTTGAATTTTTATCCAGGGCTCTTGACCTGGCAGGAATCCCGATACCCGATGTTACGACCGAGAATGGCCGCCGCCTGTTGCTGGTACAGATCGATGGTGATGGCGCGGGTGCAAGAGCAGAAATTCCCGGGACGCCGCTGGCGATAAAAATTGTTCATGATTACTTCCTGCAAAAATACCGGCTGCCTTCAACTGTTTCCATCATCGAAGGGGAAATAGCGAGTGGGGGCTTGTCAGGCGGGTTGAGTGAGGCGGAGAAAGCAGCAAGAGACATTTTTACACTGGACAACGTGGAAATCGCAAGTCATTCCTATAGCCATCCGTCTGCATGGTTCCAAAAGAATAATATTCTCGCCAACGGTGACGATTTTCATCTTTCCATTGATGGATATGGGTTTGACCTACACCGGGAAATCGCCGGGTCAGTGGAATATCTCAATAAGACGCTGGCGCCTGAGGGAAAGCATGTACGCGCCTTCTTTTGGACGGGGGACGGGCTGGCCGGCGCGGAGGCTCTGGCTTTGGCCCGTTCGCTTGGACTGGAGAACATGAATGGCGGCGGCGCCACGTTATCCCGCGCCGAGCAAACAATGACGCGCGTGCCTCCTCTTGGTTACTCCGTGAATGATCAGGTTCAGGTATACGCTCCCATTGCGAGCGACCATGTTTATACAAACCGGTGGCAAGGGCCATTTGACGGATTTTCCGGGAGTCATCGAAACGATGCGGCTTACTGACAGCCCACGCCGCCTTAAACCATTGCATATTCACTATCATTTTTATTCAGGAATGAAGATGGCTTCCATTAACGCACTGAAATCTGTCTATGACTGGAGCGTTAAACAGGAGCACAGGGCGATATGGGTAAGTGAATACAGCCAGAAGGTCAATGAATTCCAGAATATTACGCTGTCCCGGCGTATGGACGGGGCTTGGGATATTCGTGGGCTTGACAAATTACGAACGTTGCGCCTGCCGGTTGCGGCAGGATGGCCTGATTTGCAGAGGTCCGAGGGGGTTGTTGGGGTTCGCGATTTGAATCAAGGGCGATATGTGCATCTTTTTCCCGATCACGGTCGAGCTCTGCTGTATACGACGACCGACCCCCCAACCTCCACTTACCTGTTACACAGTAATGGAGAGATAGATGAATGGCAGAGGACGGCCGAAGGTTTCAATTTTTTAATGCATGCTCACACGCCATTGGAAGTAGTCTTGGGACCACTCGAACAGAAATGCTATATGACCTGGTCAGGCGGCAGGCTGGATGGGCAACCAGGAAATCTGGGGTGGAAATTTGTTTTTCCAATGATCAATCCGGGCAATGCCACCCTGGTATGTTATTAGCGGGATACCGCAGTGCTTGAGCAAACATCTTTTAAGTTTGTATTTTTCGAAGCAGGCTGTAACAATTGCCTCATTATGTTATTGAACGAACGGACGCGCCCGGCGCGCGATATCAAGCTTCTTTCAAAAATGGACTGTTGGGTTACCGCGGAAGGTGTGGGGGTAAAAATCGTTTTTTTGCATCAAAGCTTGCTACTCAAGAGATGTTTGGTCTCTGGCTGGTGGAAATCCAGCATTAACTCTTGTATATAAATGGATGAAACCTTAAAGAGAATCCAATCATGAACTTGTTTGGCAGCTTAAAAAAAACAATCTTTCTTTTCTGTTTGGGGGTGACCCTTATCTTTGCGCTTTTGTTTTACAAGGAGGACCGGTTAAAGGAATTGCTCAAGGTAGAGAGGCCGGATCACCTTTCGGTACTCTATTTACAGCTTCTCTTGAACATGAATCCTGACGACGTCGATTTAAGGGTTCAGCTCGCCCGGCACTACATCAACATGGGCGAACTGGCACAGGCTCGTACTGCCCTGGAACCATTGTTAGCAAGGAATGGCCCGGAAGAGCTGGATACCCGGCTGTTGGCGTTGGAAATAGATTTCAGGGATTACTATTCGACAGGGGAAGACAACCTCAGCAGGAACACGAAGCTTGCCAACCTGCAAAACAGCATTGCCGAGATCAGCAGAAACCAGGTTCCGGTAGCCTTGTTACCGAAAGTTATCAAGCTCAACCTGGAACTTGAACAACCTGCCGTGGTGGCGGATTTATATTACCGTTGGTCTGCCAACGTTGACGATTCCTCTGAACGCGTGGCGAAACTGACAGAATCAGCGCGATGGCATATGGCGTCCGAGCAGCCGCGCAAGGCGGCCGAGATATACCAGGAATGCTACGAGTTATCCGAGGATACCACGCAGGCTCGGCAGTTTGCGTTTCTAACTCTCGAGGCATTACGGGCAGCCGGAGAAACTCAGACCGCTCTCGAATACCTGCGTAACTATCAGCGGAAATTTCCGGAAGATCGCGAATTGCTGGATGAGGGGATCAGCATTTATCTGGCAAGCAATGATCAAAGGCAGGCCTATGAAATGGGCGCCCAGAGACTGACACTCGACCCCGAGAATCCTGAACAAATCAGGAAGCAGGCCGATCGCGCTCTTGCAGTGGGAGAGCTCCGGTCCGCTGTTGCATTAGCTCAGCGAACCGTTGAGCTTGCTCCCGCCGATGAAAATGCCCGCGAGAACTTGGCCCGTGTCGCTGACTGGGCTTTAATGCGGGAAGTCGCGTTAAATGAATGGCTGTGGTTGGCGAGAAACAGAAAGGACGAGCAGTCGATCCACAATACGATCAGACTTTCACAGGCTCTGTATTCCATGGGCACTGCCCTGGAGATGCTGATACAGCTGTCAAATAAGCGCAGGTTGACCAGCGAGGAAATGAACAGCTTGTTGTCTGCTTATAAAGAGGCAGGCAGTTTATCTGATCATGTCGATTTCCTGAAGTCCTACCTGGATCGTTATCCCGATAATCCCCAGGTGTGGGAGGCCTTGGCTAAAACCCAGGAGAATGCCGGACAGCTAACCGGAGCCATCGCGACGTGGGGACATATCGGAGGACAGTTCAATCAGTTGCCGGAGGCCCTGACCCATCAGGCCAGGTTAATGTCGAAGAATGGCCAACCCGAGAAGGCATTGTCTGTACTGTTATCGAGTAAGGATAAGGTAACCGGGAAAGACCTGCCCTTTTGGGAGGTTCTGGGTGAGATCTCGTGGGAGTTGAAAAAACCGGAACACGCTTTAGCGGCTTATGGCGTTCTTTGGAAATCGGGAAGCACCAGCGGAATCGTGGCAGAACGACTGATTCAGCTGACCCGTGACATGGGCAAATGGGGGGAGTCTATTGCAGTTGGCGAGGAGGCTTATCGGCGTCTTGATCAGCCCCGCTGGTTATTGCTTTCCATGGATGTCGCCAATCAGGCAGGCTTGTCGGAACAACTGAAGCGGCTTCTGAAAATCGCGGTGAAAAACGAGTCTCAGTTCCGGGACTCCGAGATGTACTGGTTGATGCACGCTCAGCTTAATCTTCACGAGAAGGAACCTGAAACGGCTTTAAAGGGCTACCAGCAAGCCTTGAAAGTCAATCCGGCATCATCTACTGCCAGGGAAGGAATTTTATGGAACCTTATCGGGACGAACGACAAGCAAGCCCTGCAAACGCATATTAAGAACTGGCGCGCTGACGCGTCAAAAAACCCGTCGTTATGGGGGGTTTATGGTATCGCCCTGACCAAGGTTGGTCAGAACAAGGAAGCTTTGCCCTGGCTTGAGCGTAAAACACGAGCAAGTCCTGATGACTATCTTTGGCTGCTTACCTATGCGGACGCACTGAGCAAATCCGGGCATGCGGATAAGGCGTGGCAGCTGCGCAAATACGTCCTGTTTAACTTGCGATCCCGTCTGAGTGAACTTGAAAAGGCGCCCAGCAAGAAGATCAAGGAATTATTGCGGCCGGAATATTTAGCATTGATCCGCGACCTGGAAGGCGCAAATTCGGATGTCACTCTGTTGAAGAACCTGCTTGCCAAAGGATACAATGATCCTGTCGTTCAGGAATTGCTTGTCGCCGCATATCTGTCCCAGGAGAACTACCCGGCAGCACGTTACTGGTTATTGCAGGAGCATATCACGCGACAAAAGTCGCCGACATGGCAGCGGCTTGCCTTAGCTTTAGGTGAAACTGATCTGGCTGCTGTTGCAAATATCCTTGAAAGGGAAAATGAGGGCCTTTCCGATTTCAACAAAATGGAATCGCTCAAGCGGTTAGGCAGAAACGAAGAGGCATTGGCCATAACCTACAAGCTTCTTGAGACGCATAAACAGCCGTCGTCATTGCAAGCGAGCCTTTTCAATTTAAGAGACGAACTGGTAGTCAAAACCAGCAGGCAAGTAGCGGCAACCTTTGATTACAAGACCCTTGGAAACATCAATTTTACCGAAGGTCGAACCCGGTTTAATATGCCTTTCCGGGATGGAGTGGTGGCGACAGACCTTAAGTACATCCATCTCCATTCCACCGATCCCAACATCCGCCTGCCGGCAACTGATGAAGTAGATATCTCTACGGAATATAAGCGTTCTCTGCGCCAGGGAATGTTCCAGGCCAACGTTGGGGGCAATATTCGAGACGTAAACCCCATTCCCTACGGCTCCGCCAGAGTCAGTCACGATGTGACCAACAAGCTGAGAACGATCCTTCGCGTCGGGGTTAACGAGCTCAGTCATGAGACCGGAGCGCTCCGGGCACTGGGAAAGAAAGATACACTTTTATTTGGCGTTTCTGCCCAGGTATCGTCGCAGGCATTTGTCAATCTTGAGGTCGACGGTCACCGCTACGCGAGCAGAGGAGGAGGTTTTCTGGGTAAGGGCTACAAAGTCCAGGGAATCCTGGGGCATAGTCTGCTTTCAGGCATGCAGGACTGGCAGGTCCGATTACAGGGATCGGTTGAGAACAACCAGCTCGCGCAGACGCTTCCTCCCGATTTGAATGGATTGTTAAGCCCCTCTGTGGCAGAAGCTCAAACGATCGTCCCGGAGCGATTCGCCATGTTGGGCATGGGCACGAGTTTTCGCTATGGACCATCTGATCAGGGTATCGTGAGGCGCCCGTTTGTTCTCGCGGATATCTGGGCGGGATATGTGTGGCCGGCAGATGCCGTGGGGTATAACGGGCGGCTTTCAATGGGGATTTCACTATTGGGCCCCGACATACTGAGCGCCGGGGCTTTTTACAGTAATGTCCAAGGCGGCCGGACCAACCAGCCTTTTGCAGGCGCAGGTATTCAATACTCCTTTCGTTTCTGAACCTCCCGAAGCCCGGTTTAACTGGTTTCCGAATAAACTGCTCGGGGGGGATCTTATGCCAAATAAACAGGGAAACAGAGCCCAAGCGCGCTTGTCAGGGCGGGGATGATTGTCGTATCAAGACTACCCGGCTACGCTTGAGTGCGTTCACACTCTTTAGTGCGTTCCCGCTCTCCTCATGCTCCGAGAGCTTCAATGGCAAAGCTCTGCTCGAAATGGCAGGGTTTCCCACCACCAGAACTCGGCGTGTCCAGGTGCTTCCGAACCCGGGGTTGTATAGGCATGCATAAAGAGGATGATCTTACAGAGATGCCTAACAGACCCTGCATAGGTGATCCACCGGTCCCTCGTGCGGGTCATCAAGCTTGGGGCTTATTGCCTGAGTAACCCGCACGTACCTGGAAAAATCACTTTTCTCAATTATCAGCAAACTGAGCAGCAAAACCGAGCCAGTAGCAAAACCGAGTAGCAAAACTGAGCCATCGGAGCCATCGGAGCCATCGTCATCACTGGCTGAGCGCCTGGTCTACCGTGTACGTCCCCGGGCTTGTATTCACGGTAATGCTCCTTATCAGCTGCCCGCCATATCCCTCCCCCCACCCACGCCGGTAACGAGAAGATTGGGCACCGATTTGTCCGCTGATAGCGTCACTTGGTTGGTCGTGCGATTCCAGACTGCCTGTATGACCGCTGATCTGGCATTGAGATGATCCGCGGTTCGATCCCCTATGACGTAGTAGGGAAAGTTCTTGACGGGCAGTTTGAACAGCTGCTCGTACGCTGTGAAGACCGCATTCAGCCAGTCAAACTGCAGGGTATTCCCGCTCGCATCATATTTTGCCAGGTTGGTCTGATGGAAATAGTGGGGCCATTTGCTATAGCTCAGCATGTGTCGCACCGCCATGTCGGATTCCGCCTGGAGGATTTGCGAGTAGTTACGGATGGCGCAAACGGCGCCGGGTACCTGGCAGGGATCCTGACCGGCAGCAACGAACCTGTCATGGAAGATATAGTTATACTCATCCACTAATTGGGTGGGGTTGATCGTGTTATAGAAAACATTGGTGGGCCAGCGCGGCAGCATCAGTCGGTCGCTTGTACTCCCATCATCGTACTGGCTGATGTACTGCTCGATGTTTTGCGCCTGCTGGGATGAATCGGAGGCCAGGTAGTTCACGCCCACGCTAGCAGAAGCTTGCAGGAATAGCGGATTGGCTCCGCCCTGATCGAATGCCACGTCATCCGCCTGAACGTTAGACATCGCTGGATGCAACGCAGGATAATCGGTGCATTTGCGATCCTTCAGGCCGGAATGATTGCCACTTAGCAGCACGGCGTTGTTTTCAGTCTGCTCTGGAAGGCTCAGTAGTCCCCAGACCGTACGGTTTTTAGTGATTTCCGCCTGTATGCCTGCAAGGGTGGTAAAGGTCTCATAATCGCATGGCGCATTGGCGGGAACAGGCGCCTTATCCATGTCCGCATGGGTGAAGGTGTGGTTGATGAAACGGAAGTTCGTTTTGTTGGCAATGACGGCCGCGACAAGTCCATCGATCAGGTTTGGGGTCAATGTCGCTGCTTCCGGATCGAGCACTGCTCCACCCCCGTTGAAAGGAAAATCCAGCTTGAAAGCGCCCGCGGTGGAGTGTGCGGTCCGAAAGGCAGACTGTTTGCTCACACCATTGGAAATGTCAGCACTGCTCAGCCGATAGGTCGTCTGGGCATTGGTCGCCCTCAGGGTCGTATCCCATAATTCGTCAGCGAGAAACAGGTCATCCAGATGCGCTGCCATATGGACATAACGCGCGCCGACGAAGACCCCTTGCGTTGCCCAGTTGACGAACTCATAAGCCAGGACCTTGGAATGAAGAAGGAAATCGGCGTTGGTAATCGTCGAGATCATGGCTTCGCGCACCGGCGTGGTCTGCGGAGGTATTTTGTACTGCACGATGGAGACCAGCGCCTCCCCGTTTTGAGTCTTTAATAGTGGCACAACGGTTGCGACAGAGCCGTCCCGCAGGCCCAGGTTGTCATTCCGAGGGTTTGCCGCAAATGCCCAGTCCGTAATGGGCAAGGGATTTGCTGTGTTCACATACTCAAAAACCTGCTTGGTATAGTTCACAGGCGTGGTTGGTAGCGTCCACTGGCCAGTATAGGTGCTTCCACCGGAGGTATAGGCAAGGCCGTAATCCAGGTACACTCCCCACGGCGGATTCGGGTCCCAATAAGTGGCGGGCCACCCGGACAGCACCGCTTCGCGGACTTTAAAGTCCTTTTCGTAGTTGTGCAGAATGTCCCATTCTGCGGGCGTAAAGTTGGCCGTCAAGTCGGAATCGGTGAGGATGACGCCATTGTAGTTACCCACGCAGCCTGCCGTGGCAGCGGTGCAGGCCGTCCCGGCAGAAGAAGCGGCAAGCATTGCGGCGGTCAGGTCCTGCGCATCGGCATTCAATGTGTCATATGGCACCCCCATTTCATCCAGTACGGGCTTGATATAGGCATATCCTATATCTTGCGTCGGGTCACCGGCCGTGAGTACCAGGACCCTCAGTTTGACTGAGTTATCGGCAAATGCGGGTGCCGTCGCCATCGTCGAGGACAACCACACTGCTGTCGAGGCAATCAGTGCCCATTTCGTGCCTGAGCTTTTGTTTTTCATGAATAAATCTCCTATTCGTGAACGAAAACCGGAATGAACTCCGGCAGCTTTGAGGTCAGCTTCATCAATCGATTGACAATCACATCATCGGGATATTTTTGAAAATGATCGGAAATAACCATGCTGAACAATGGGTTATTACGCCGGATTTTTAACATCATCAGCTTCATTTCGACTGACGAGCTGGGGGAATATGCAGTTGAATCCCCTCGGCTTTGCGCCGAGGGGGCTCCAGTAATTAGTGAGGCTTCTTGTGAGTATGGAACGCGGGTTCGGGAATCGGGATAGGAAGCGGATGAGCCTGACGAGCTTTCGATATCACCTCGGACTGATTCTCGAGCTTGGCAGCAGCATCAATCAGGGGTTGGGCGTTTCCTCCATTGCGAGCGACCATGTCTGCTGTTTCCCTGTATTGCTCGGCCAAGGCTTTGGCCTGTTCAGCATACGCCGGATCCCTTGCCTTTAATTTAAGATCGTTTGCCTCTCCGATCTTCCTTTTATCATCGGCTTTCAAGGGCACCTTGGCGGTTGCGGCTGTTGCCGCGGGTGCTTGCGGCCTGTATCTGCGCTGGCACCCCGGCGGTTATGAAGGCCATGGCAACAATCAGCGAAGTGGTGATACTCCTGGAAGGGAATATGATATTTCATTTTAAGATTCTCCTAATTCATTAATTCTTCACGAAAATCGAGGACCAGAAAAGTCTGGCATGCTTTTATTGAGTCAGCCCCTGATTGACACTGAACGTCTTCGGCGTCGCGTTTACCGCAATTTCGCGGATAAGTTGACCCCCATACGAGTCTCCACCTGCGACACCCGTAACGAGAAGATTGGGCACGGCTTTGTTCGCGGACAGCGTCACCTGATTGGTCGTGCGATTCCAGACCGCCTGTATAACGGCCGATTTGGCGGTGAGACGTTCTGCCGTACGATCGCCTATGAGATAGTAGGGAAAGTTCTTGACCGGCAGCTTGAACAGTTGCTCGTATGCCGTGAAGACAGCACTCAGCCAGTCAAACTGGAGAGTATTTCCGCTCGCGTCGTATGGCGCCAGGTTGGGTTGATGGAAATAATGAGGCCACTTGTTGAAGGTCAGCATATGGCGCACCGCCATGTCCGATTCGGCCTGGAGGATTTGCGCATAGTCCCGCGTCGCGCAAATGGCGCCGGGTATCTGGCAGGGATCTTGTCCCGGCAGCAACGAACCGGTCATGAAAGATATAGTTGTACTCATCCACCAGCTGCGTCGGGTTGATCACGTTATAGAAAACATTGGTCGGCCAGCGTGGCAGCATCAGGCGATCGTCTGTGCTCCCATCATTGTACTGGCTGATGTACTGCTCGATGTTTTGTGCCCGCTGGGATGAGTCGGAAGCAAGGTAGTCCACGCCCACGTTAGCCATTGCTTGCAGGAATAGCGGATTCGCGCCCCCTTGATCAAATGCCACATCATCGGCTTGATCGTCTGTACATTTGCGATCTTTCAGGCCGGAGTGGTTGCCGCTTACGAGCGTCCCGTTGTTCTGGCTTTTCTCAGGGAGACCCAGGAGCCCCCAGACCGTTCGGTTTTTCGTAATTTGCTGCTGGATCGGTGCAAGGGTGGTAAAGGTGTCATAAGCGCATGGCGCATTGGCGGGAACGGGCGCCTTATCCATGTCGGCATGGGTAAAGGTGTGGCTGATGAAGCGGAAATTGGCCTTATTGGCCACCACGGCGGCTACCAAATCCTCAGTCAGGTTTGCCGTCAGTGTGGCGGCCTCCGGATCCACCACCGCCCCAGTTCCGTTGAATGCAAAGTCCAGCTTGTAAGCACCAGCTGTTGGATGAGCGGAGCGGAAGGCGGCCTGTTTGCTCACCCCGTTGGCAATAGCGGCGCTGTTCAGCCGATAGAGTGTTAGAGGGTTCGTGGTCCTGCTGGCCGGATCCCACTGATCATTCTCCAGAAACAGATCGTCCAGGTGAGTCGCCATATGGATATAGCGCGCACCGACGAAGACTCCTTGCGTTGCCCAATTGACGAACTCGTATGCCAGAAGCTTGGAATGAAGGAGGAAGTCAGCGTTGCTGATGGTCGAGATGAGGGTCTCGCGCACCGCCGTGGTCTGCGGAGGTATTTTGTACTGCACGATGGAGACCAGTGCTTCCCCATTTTGGGTCTTCAGCAGCGGAATAACGCTCGCGATAGAGCCGTCCCTCATGGCCGTCGTATCATTGCGGGGATTGGCGGCGAAGGCCCAATCGGTGATGGGGAAGGGATTTGCCGTGCCATCGGGATTTGTTGTCTTCACGTACTCGAAAACCTGCTTGGTATAGGCCGCAGGTACGTGTCCACTGCCCCGTGTAGTTGCTTGCACCGGAAGAATAGACCAGGCCGTAATCCAGGTAGATCCCAAACGGAGTGTTCGGATCCCAATAAGTGGCGGGCCACCCGGACAGCACCGCTTCGCGGACTTTGAAATCCTTTTCGTAGTTGTGCAGGATGTCCCATTCTGCAGGCGTAAAGTTGGCCGTCAGGTCGGAATCGGTGAGGATGATGCCATTGTAATTGCCTACGCAGCCTGCCGTGGCGGCGGTGCAGGCAGCTCCCGCCGCAGAAGCGGCAAGCATCGCAGGGGTCAG
This sequence comes from uncultured beta proteobacterium, assembly GCA_963786735.1. GTDB lineage: Bacteria > Pseudomonadota > Gammaproteobacteria > Burkholderiales > Nitrosomonadaceae > Nitrosospira. The sequence goes on along the minus strand of CAWBAF010000022.1, from coordinate 158,224 downwards.
ATCCTGCGTATCGGCATTCAGGACGTCATACGGCACCCCCATTTCATCAAGGACGGGCTTGATATAGGCATATCCGATATCTTGTGTCGGATCACCGGCAGCGATAACCAGAACCTTCAGTTTGACGGCGTTATCGGCAAATGCCGGCGCCGCCACTACCATCGAGGCCAGACACATTGTCACGGGGACAAGCGACGACCATTTCGTGCGCAAACTATTGTTTTTCATGATTAAGACCCCCACTTACAGGATAAAAAGAAAAGACGCTTTGTCGGCTTGAACACTGCGGATGAAACACTTCACTGCAAACGTTGAATCCCTTTTCTTGAAGATTTCTTGTCTCAGATTTCTTGTTTCTTGTTGTCTTGGGCCGGTTTAGCTTGAGGCTGGTTGGAGGGTGCTTCTGTTCGATAAGCCACATAACGAGGTAAAAAATTATTACCGCAAAATACGGGCTTTCAAGGAGAAGTCCAGCCGGAGCCAGTATCCCTAAAATGGTTGTAGAGGCTGCTCGGCTGCTTTGCAGATCCGAATAAGGCGACCAGGTCGTCCGTCAGGTCCAGTTCCAGTATGCCGGCTTTCGTTATTGACGACTGCTCCAGCACCGTTGAACGCAAAATCCAGCTTGAAAGCAGCGGTCAGCGTATGGGTGGAGAGAAAGGCCGCCTGTTTGCTTGCCGCATTGGAAATGTTGGCGCTGAAATATCGGCGCTGTTCGGGCGATAGGAAGTTTTAGGACCAGTCGTCCTGGTGGCGGGATTTCGTTCGACCAATTTCCGCTTGTTTCTTCCTGGTCAGCGTGAGCGGCCCAAGCTCAAACTTTCAGGGAATTGGTCAAAGCCGATTTTGACAATCCACCTCATCCCGTGACCACCCTTACCACCCTTACTCAATAATTACTGCACAGACGTGCAAGAGCAGCACATACGGATCCTACACAAAGGAGTCCGTCGGAATACGGAGTGCCGCCAGTAGCCATCTCCTGGTCGGTAACGTCCCCATGGCCCGTCAAGTCCCCCACCCGTCTGTTCCTTTTCAACTGAAGAGCATTTCTGCTGAAGCATGGAAGACGGCAAAGACTGCAAAGACTATTGAGTCTTTTCCATGGGAGCGTTGTGGATTTTCACGCGAGGCGATTTTTCTGTCGCTGTATACAGACAAGATTGAGGCTGAGTTTTCAGGCTCTTACCCGAATTTATAAAATTCATGTCGACGAATGGCGACACAATGGCGCCGGGCGTTCGTGCGGTAGCTCATGAATATAAAGGATTTAGAACCTTGGCATAAGATGTGCTTAGGATAACGGGATAGCCAAGATAGAGCTGTGTAAATGTCCCCGCTGTATAAGTATCCGTTTATCGTGAAAAATTTTTGTAAACGGGTAAACCATTGTCATTTCCGTGTCTTTTCCTTCGATTGCCCTGCAACTCGTTCTGCTAATTTTGTTTGCACCTTCCTGGCTTGTCTCCCATTCCAAAAGTGTCGGGGTACAAGACAAGAGTGTCGGCTTGTTCGAAGGGCGTGCAGTCGGACACAAGTTGAACCTCAACGGGAAGGCCTTCGGCCTCATCCAGGATGAGGTTTAAAGATGGTAATCCAGCTGACAGTATCCGGTTCAGATCAGCTATCCACCAGCCCGGCCCCATAGGCATGAGTTCTTCGGGGCGACAGGCGGGCGATAAAACCCCATCATTAACCCACTACTAGAAGGAGTTTAGTTTAAAGATGTGTTTATCCAAAAAAGTAAAGAACTGTATCCAGTTGCTCTCAGGCATGACTTTGTTAATGGCAAACGTGAGTTTTGCCGGACTCCTATATCCATCCAATTTGACAACCAAACAGGGTTCGGCCACGTCACAGCCTTTGGAGGTTCTTGCTGTAAAAGATCAGCAAGGTTCGAGTGACAACCCGCAGAGCTACATAGAACTTGATGCTAATCAAACTGGATATTCCGGTACTTTCAGGTTCAATCTGCCGGCTGCGCCCGGCAGCACGGTTCAGGGACTCGTATTCCAGGCTAACTATCGCGGCCCGGCGAAATCCTTGCAGGCGTGGGAGTTTCAGTTGCTGAATGTCAAAACCGGAAAATGGGTGCCTATCGCGGACAATGGCGGTGTAACTGACGGGGCCTGGAGTGACATTATTGCAACGCCAGCAAACCCAGCTCAGTTTATTAATGCCAAAAACCAGATAAATTTGCGCTACGTAGGGCGAAATGGTGGAAGCAAGAGCGAACTTGACTTCCTGGCGATTGATATAAAAAGTTCGGGAACCCCTCAGACTCCCCCCCCTGCTTCAGGATCAGGTAGCGGCACGCAGTCGCCGCCTGCGAGCAGCGGAGGTCGCTGGCAGCCGACCCCGGGGTTAAAGTGGCAAATCCAGTATACCGGGACTATTGATACCACTCAAAACGTCGACGTTTATAATCTCGACCTGTTTGATACCAGCGCCGCGACTATCTCGGCACTGAAATCGAGTGGCAAGCACGTCATTTGCTATTTCAGCGCGGGCAGCTATGAAAACTGGCGTCCTGATACTGCCGCCTTTCCGGCATCGGTTCTTGGTCGTAACCTTGATGGCTGGGCGGGCGAGAAATGGCTGGACGTACGACAGCTCGATATTCTGATACCCATCATGAGGGTCAGGATGGAACAAGCCGTTCAAAAAGGCTGCCATGCTGTTGATCCTGATAACGTGGACGGTTACAGTAACAATACAGGATTTACTCTCAGCTACAACGATCAGCTGGCTTACAACATAGCGCTGGCGGATGCAGCACACAGTCTGGGACTGGCAATAAGTCTGAAGAACGATCTTGATCAAATCAAGGATCTCGTGAGCCATTTCGACTTTGCCGTGAACGAAGAATGTTTCCAGTACAGCGAGTGCGATATGCTCAAACCATTTATCGATTCCGGTAAGGCTGTTTTCAGTATCGAATACACGCTCTCAACCTCCAGCTTTTGCCCTCAGGCAAATACAATGAATCTTGATTCCCTCAAGAAAAATCTTTCTCTGGATGCATGGAGACAATCGTGCAGGTGAGCATCAGGTAGGTTTAGGTAATCGTTAAGCTGTTCGGGGGGAACGATCAACAACCGTTCGTTCCCCTTTTGGCTTCATCTTCATCACCTGATTTTCAATAGCAGTTCCCGCCCATACCACGCTTGTACCGGTAGCGTCTGATACCGTTCAAGGCAGTGGGTGGGCGTTTCATTCTGAGGCGCGCACTCCCGCCGACCATTGGCCGTTCAGCCATTCGCCTTTCTCCTCTAATCGACGGAACTCTGCCTGTCACGGGCATAAAAGATAGCAAGAGGACAGAATGAGGACAGTACCTTAGCCTTCACTCCCATGTCTGAGGACTATGTGGGCGGGCGCACAGAATCCGGGCTGCGCAGTCATCAAAATGTAATAATGACCGACGTAGACCGAGTCACGAAAGAGAAAGAAGAGCTTCAGAAAGAAGATCTTCCATTAGCCAAGGCAGCCGGTTTCCTTCTGGAGGAGTGCCGGATGGTCTTGCCCGGCATCCAGGCGCTGTTTGGTTTTCAGCTGATTACTGTCTTTAATTCGGGTTTTTTTGAACTGCTTTCCTCGGCTGAGCGAGCGCTGCATCTGTTCGCTTTATCCCTGACGGCGATTTCCATTGCTTTTGTCATGGCTCCGGCTGCTTTTCACCGCCAGACGGGGGCGGAAAAGGTCACCAAGCGGTTTATTCATCTCGCTAGCCGTTTAGTGCTTTGGGGCATGATACCTCTGCTGATCGCTTTATGCGTCGATTTTTACCTTATTGCGAGGATCATTGCAGGAGGCCTTATCGCATTTCCGCTCGCTGTCGCCGTCGGGGGCTTGTTTATCGCCTTATGGTTTGTTCTTCCCCGCATGAACAATAAGCCGGAAGCACCTGCTCGAGTAGTTGCCGAACAGGCCAGGCCTTTCGCTGCTCGCAAATAAACGGCTTCGTGTCGCTGCAACCTCGGGATGTTTGGCCATCGCGCGCGCCCGCGTATGAGATATAGGAGGGGAAGTGTGCGCTTTCGTACAGACTCCTATGCTGTAAGTGGGCATGATCAAAATTTCGGTGCCGGTTCGAAGGTCTTGTGAACGTCATCATTATGCAACCGGCTGCGTCTATGATTTGACATTAACAATAAGCCGTGAAATGCCGAGGAGAAACAATTGAGTTTTCCAGGCGGCGAAGTCGATGGGGGGGGGATGAAAACAAAAAATATACTGGTTCTCGTGATGGGTATGGCAGGCCTGGGTGCAGGAATAAACACCGCCATCAGCCAGAGCGACATGGAGACACCTTCTTCCAAAGGCCCTTCTCAAGGCCCGAACCGTGATGCAATCACGGAGGCTCAAACTCCCCGTCAAGTTCCGGTAACCCGGCAGGAGCAAAGAAAAAACGAGCATGACCAGTCCAATATTTTTGCCCCGACCAATGCAAAACCTTCTTCCCCGGCGTTTGACAATCAACCCGATAAAGGAAAAGTCCTGGGGTTTGATTTTGCCCGCGATCCGTTCAATGCGAAAAAGCCGATGCAGACCTTCGAGGAGGCGATGAAGGCCGATATCGCGGAGCGTCCCAAGGTAATGAAAACGCAGCGCGACTTGCTCATGCGGCGTTACGACTTGACACCCCGACTTGATAGAGAAGCGAAAATGTCCCGGGGAAAGCCGCTTGCGGTGGGTCCGACCGCGCGCCTGCAAGGGGGACTGACATGGCAAAAGCTGGCCAGCATGACGCCCGAGCAGATCCGCAGCCAGAATCTTTTTCCCTACCCAGCATTGCCACACCCGAAACAGGCCACGGGCGGACAGGTTTTTCCCCAGATGCAAATTGAGATGTTCCCTCGCTTGCAACGGTTCGATGTCGATTTCGATTTGCCTGACGCATTCCTGCCCGAATTTCCTCCGGCAATATTCCTTCAGAACAGACCTGAGCTGGGAGATGTTTCGCGCGGCGAAGTGGTTTCCATTAATAATTTTCACAGGCTTTTCAAGGATATCTTGACGCCGGTGCAACTTAATGGGCTCCAGATGCTGCTACACCCCTGCCGCAGGAAGAGTTCAACCCGACGGATGACCGTAAGAGCGCCCAGACCGAGTCTGGGCGTCACCTGCCTTGATTGCCACATCAATGGCCATACAACCGGCCAGTTCCACCTTAATCCGGACACCCGGCCAGAGGAACGCCGCTTTCGCCTTGATACAGTCAGCCTGCGCGGACTATACAACCAGCAGATTCACGGCTCGAAGCGCAGCCTGAGGTCGGTGGAAGATTTCACGGAGTTCGAGTTTCGCACAGCGTATTTCAATGGGGATGCAATCCGCGCAATGAAAAAAGGTTTTCCGGTGCTGGATCGAATCCATGTGAGCCATATGGCGCAAATGCAGAACATGTTCGATTTTCCACCTGCACCCAAGCTGGATAGTCAGGGGCGGCTGGATCCCACCAAGGCCAACGAAAAGGAGCTGCGCGGCGAGAATCTTTTTTTCGGCAAAGGCCAGTGCGCGAGTTGCCACAAGCCGCCCGCGTTTCTTGATCATCAGATGCATGACCTGAAACTGGAACGGTTTATCAATGAGCCGGGCGACGGTGCGATGAAAACATTTACCCTGCGGGGCATCAAGGACAGTCCGCCTTATTTTCACGATGGCAGGTTACTGACGTTGGAGGACACCGTTGAGTTTTTCAACCTGGTATTACAGCTCAAGCTTACCGATGAAGAGAAATCGGATCTTGTCGCCTATATGCGGCAACTCTAGCACCTAATTATTTTACTAATGCAGCACTTCAGTACAGGAGACTACTCATGAGCATTTCCACCTCAACTGCCACTCAGCCACGGAAAGATATGTTTTCACTGAACGGCACATCTTTCCGAAAGGGTACCAAGGCAGTACGAAAAGCGGTATTTCCGGTTGCTGGACTGGGAACGCGCTTTCTGCCGGCAACCAAGGCGGTGGCCAAGGAAATGCTACCCATTGTCGATCGGCCCCTCATCCAGTATGCAGTGGATGAAGCCGCCGCTGCCGGGATTGAAGAGATCATTTTCGTAACTCATCGCAGCAAGCGTGCCATCGAGGATCATCTACACCGGTCTGTAGAACTGGAAAGTGAACTGACAACTCAGGGGAAGCACGCTTCCCTCCGGATGCTTCGGCAACTGATCCCCCATGGAATGCGTTTCAGTTTTGTGAGGCAGGAAGAGCCGAGAGGGCTGGGGCATGCGATCCAGTGCGCCCGACATCTGGTGGGTAACGAACCATTCGCTGTCCTGCTTCCCGACGACCTGATCGACGGCCAGCCTCCCGTCCTTGCCCAGATGGTTTCCGAATACGAACAGACCCACAGCAGCCTTGTGGCGGTTCGGACGGTTTCGCGCGAGCAGACTCACCATTACGGGATTGTTGATGCCTCCAGTGAAGATCCGGAAAGCCGCAGCATGAAAATTCGAGGTGTCGTGGAGAAGCCGGCACCGGAGACGGCGCCATCCACGTTGGCAATTGTAGGGCGTTACGTACTGTCGCCCACTATATTCGATTGCATGGCAACCCTGGAACCTGGCGTGGGGGGCGAGATTCAACTTACGGACGGCATCTCACGGCTTCTTAAGCTGGAGTCTGTAATGACCTATCGATACCAGGGAAAACATTACGATTGCGGAAGCAAGGCAGGTTTCCTGGAGGCCACGGTTGCGTATGGCTTGCAGCATCCCGAAGTGGGTGCGGAATTCCGCGAAATCTTGTTGAGGGTGAGTCAGGAGCTCAGCCAGGTCGCGGGAGATGGAATCTGATCAATACGCCAAGGAGTTCGAAGCACCGGATCTGGATACACCGGTTCCCGCTATCCTTCGGGCCTGAGCGGCCCTGATTCAAACATTCCTCCTGCTCCTGCGGGAGGAAGAGGTGTTCCTCCGCAATGGCTACTCCTCCGGGGTTCCTTGCGCTTCCCGGATTTCCTGCACTTCCTCTATTCATGGCCATCCTGGTCATGTCCATCCTGCTCATGCCCATCCTTTCCCCGAAGCGGACAGTCCGCCCCGGCTTCCAGAGCGGATTGAAGTTCAACGTATCCTTGGGGAATAACATGATGACCGTTGAGCCGAGCTGAAAGCGTCCCATTTCCGCGCCCTTTTCGAGCATTATGCTGCTTGAATCATACTGCCAATGACGACTTTCTCCCGAACGCGGGGGGTTTACCACGCCGTGCCATACGGTGGAAATGCTGCCGACGAGCGTGGCGCCGACCAGAATCATTACAAATGGTCCGTGCTCAGATTCAAAAAAAGAAATCACGCGTTCATTCCGGGCGAAGAGACCCGGAACCCCGCGCACCGTACCGGGATTGACGGAAAAGAGGCTGCCCGGGATATGGACCATTCGAATCAGGCGGCCTGTGCAGGGCATGTGCACCCGGTGGTAATCCTTCGGGCTCAGGTAAATGGTGGCGAAATTCCCGCCGTAAAAATTTTCAGCCAGCGCACTATCCCCCCCACCAGCGCCGTCGTGGAGTAATTGTGCCCTTTAGCCTGGAATATCCGGTCTCCGGAAATAATCCCGAGCTGGCTTATGGTTCCATCGGCCGGGCAGACATAATCGGCGTCGTCGACAGGTCTCGCCTCGGCAAGCAAGGAACGCGTAAAGAAATCGTTGAACGTGCGGTAACTTCGGATGTCCGAATTTACCGCCTCGTCCATATTGACGCCGTAACGCCCGATAAACCACCGAATGATGAAGGTGGTCGCCAAGCCCGCGCTGGCGTTGGCAATTCGGCCAGCCAGCACCGTCATTGCCTGCTTTGGCATCAAGTACTGGGGCAATACCGAGAAAGATGCGCTGAACACTTGAAATCCTTATTAGAAACCAATTAGATTATATTTGTTCATGCCCATAAAGTCTCGCTCCGCGCGAAGAGACGCAGCCCATCCATATTTTTACAACTCCCGGAGGAGGTGAGATAAGGATAAACTATTGTCATAACGGTTCTGGAAGTAAATATCGCTCTACGGCCCGACACCAGATTTCGTTCTCTATTCTTTTCAGTTATGACACAAGCCGACGATAAAAAATCCGAGCCGGTTACTGATATTACCAAGTGACTTACCCATGCCGATAAGCGGCTTGCCCGATGCCCAATCGATCGAGAGTATTGCCGAGAGTAAACCGCTGCCGTTTCCCATAGTAGGAGTCGGGGCGTCCGCCGGGGGAATAGAGGCCCTTCAAAGATTGTTCAAGTTCCTGCCACCGACGAGAGGCATCGCTTATATCGTCGTGGTACACCTTGCGCCGGACCACCCCAGCCATCTCGCCAGTATTCTGGCAAAAGTCACCTCCATGCCGGTTGTTCAGGTTAACGATGGTTTGCCCGTGGAGCCTAACCGGGTTTACGTTATCCCCCCGGGCCACTACCTGATATTCGACGGTGGATATCTGCGCCTTGAGCCGATACCCGAGCCCCGTCCATTGCGCAAAGCCATCGACCTTTTATTCACATCGTTGGCGGAAGAACAGCAAGAGCGGACGATCGGCATTGTACTCACCGGCGCAGACCACGATGGCACCATCGGCCTTAAGGCCATCAAGGCTGCCGGCGGCATGGTCATGGCACAGACCCCCGAGACGGCGCAGCATCCGGATATGCCCGAAAGCGCAATCCAGACGGGATTGGTGGATCACGTCGCGCCTATCGAAGAGATGGCGCAAATACTTACGCAATATATCGATCGTTCCAGCTTGTGGGGCGGTGCGCTTGCGCCTTCGGAGGCATCGAAAGAAAACGAGCAGGCCCTGAAGGAAATTATGGTGCTTGTGCGCACTCGCACTGGCGCCGACTTCCGGGGTTATAAGGAAGGGATGGTCACGCGACGCGTGAGGCGACGCGTGGCGTTGCGTGGTTTGGAAAGTCTGGCTGGCTACTTGAAACATTTGCAAACAAGTCCGGAAGAGATCGAAGCTCTGAGAAAGGATTTGCTGATCAACGTTACCGAGTTTTTTCGCGAACCCGAGGCTTGGCGGGCGCTGGAAGAAAGCGTGCTCCCCAGGATCCTCGATAACCACGAGCCGGGTGAAGGGCTGCGGGCCTGGGTTGCGGGATGCTCGACAGGCGAGGAGGCTTACAGTCTGGCCATGGCTTTGTTTGAGATGCGTCAGAAGGCCGGCCTGGATATGGAGCTGCATATCATCGCTTCAGACCTGGATCATTCCGCCCTTGAAGTTGCGCGCAGGGGTGTCTACCCGAATAGTATTGCAAATGTGCTCACTCCCGAGCTTCTGGCTCGCTATTTTACAAGGATCGATGGCAACCAGTTCAGGATCCGGAAAACTCTTCGTGAATCGATCCTGTTTTCACAACATAATCTGACTGCTGATCCTCCGTTTTCGCGCATGGATTTGATCAGTTGCAGAAATTTGCTTATCTATATGAAGCCGGAGGTGCAGGATCAGCTTTTTAAAATGTTTCATTTTGCACTCAAGCCGGGAGGCTATCTGTTCCTCGGTAAAGCCGAAACCGTAGGAGTGCATCACGAGCTATTTACCCCTGTTTCAAAAAAATTCCGTCTTTACCAAAGCAAGGAGGTCCCCCGAAAACTTCCGGTCAGGCTGCCCCTGATACCTGACACACAAGTGACCCGTGTGAACCACGTCGCCGGAGCTGCTCAACCACGCAGCGTTGAATATGCCGAGCTGGTCCGAGAACTTTTGCTGAAGCAGCGTTTGGCCACCGCAGTGCTTATTGACGGGAATTCGGAGGTCCTCTACTTTTATGGACCGACCCGGGACTTCCTGGCCCAGCCTGAAGGGGCAGCTACTCACAACCTTTTATCCATGGTCCCGGACAAGCTGCGCATCGCGCTCCGCGCGGTGATTCACGCAGCCCGGAACGAAGGCAAGACGGGCGAGATTATCCTTGAGTGCCCGCCTGACGAATATCGTCAATTGCGCGTTCGGGCCGTTCGGGCGGATAAGGAAGAAAACGGGCTCCTGCTTGTGACGTTCGAGTACGAGCCACTCAGTCATGCCGCGGATCAAGCGGCGCTCGATTCCGAATCCTGGGCGAGGCGCCAGCTACAGGATGACCTGAGAACGACCCAACTCGATCTTGAAGCGTCGATCGAGGCACTGGAAGCGAACAATGTGGAATTGCACCTCGCCAATGAAGAGGTGATGTCCATGAATGAGGAACTGCAGTCGGCCAACGAGGAATTGGAGACCTCGAAGGAAGAGCTGCAATCGGTCAACGAGGAGTTGGCCACAGTCAACAGTGATCTGGAGCGCAGCGTTTGCGAATTGCGTACCGCTAATGACGATCTTCTTAATCTGTTGGCAAGCAATGATCTGCCAACGTTGTTTCTCGACAGCGAACTGCGGATAAAACGTTTTACACCGGCTTCCCGCAAACTTTTCAGCCTTCTTCCGTCCGATGTTAATCGTCCCATCGGCGATTTTGCACTCAAAATCGGGCCCCAGGACCTTGAAGCGGTAGCCAGACAGGTGCAGACCTTGGGCTCAACCATGGAGACTGAAGCCCATACACCGGAAGGGCATTGCTATTTGCGGCGGGTACTGCCCTACCGCACCGAAGACCGGATAGAAGGCGTGGTGGTTACGTTTATTCCCATCGATGCGCTCAAGCAGGCGGAAAATGAAATTCGCGAAAGCGAGAAGCGCTTTCGCACGCTTGCGGACAGCGCGCCGGTATTCATCTGGATTGGTGGCCTGGGGGCCAAGCTCGAATTTGCGAATCGCCGTTTCGCGGACGAGACGGGGCGCCTGCCCGAAAGCCTGCTCGGCACCGGATGGCACGATCTTATTCATGCCGGCGATATAGTGGGCTACCTGGCGAAATGCAGGGGGGCTGAGGCCGCTCGGCAGGGATATGACCACGAATTGAGATTGCGGAAGGCGAACGGGGCCTACCACTGGATGCGTTTTGTGGGCGAGCCGCGTATTGAGGACGAGAGGTTGGTAGGGTTTGTCGGTTCCAGTATTGACATTCAATACCACAAGAATGCCGAACAGCAGCTGCGCGATGCTGATCGCCGCAAGGATGAGTTTCTTGCGATACTGGGGCACGAGCTTCGGAATCCACTCTCTCCCATTCGAAACGCCGCCGAGGCATTGCGGTTCATCAATTCCGACGATAAGCGGCTTTCATGGGCAAGAGCGCTCATTATCCGGCAGGTCGACCATATGACCCGTTTGGTGGATGATCTGCTTGACGTAGCCCGGCTGACCCGTGGCGTGCTGACACTACGGAAGGAAACGGTAGATATCGCCGTAGTCATCCATCACGCGGTTGAATCCGTAAAGGCTCAGATCGAGATGCGGCGGCACAATTTAACCCTTAGCATCAAAGATGAGCCGCTGATTGTCAGTGGAGATCCGGTCCGCCTTACACAGGTCGTCGAGAATTTGCTGACGAACGCGACAAAATTCACCGACGAAGGAGGCAAGCTATCGCTGGACGTCCACCGCGATGGGAACGAGGTAATAATCGAGGTTGCGGACAACGGAATCGGCATACCCCGCGATATGCTGCCGAAGATTTTCGAGCTTTTCACGCAGGAAGACCGCGCTATCAGAAAATCCAGCGGCGGGCTCGGCATTGGTCTTTCCCTGGTTTCACAACTCATTTCCTTGCATGGTGGTTCGATTACGGCATTGAGCGAAGGGCCGGGACGGGGGAGCAAATTTGTCATTCGGCTTCCTTTGGTGGATATTCGTGCCCAGCCGGCTCCAGTAGCTGTACACGCGGCCCCCTCGGAGAAAGAACATGTTCTGGTCGTGGATGACAATGTCGATAGCGCCGATGCGACCGCAATGCTGCTGGCCACGTACGGATATGAGGTAAGAACGGCCTATGATGCCGCAACAGCGGTGCGCGAAGCGGCCGCGTTCGCTCCACAGGTGGCTTTGCTCGATCTGAGCAGACCGGAGCCCGATGGCTTGGCGCTGGCCAGCAGGTTTAAGCAAATGCCGGAGACAAAAAATACGCTACTCATTGCGCTCAGCGGCTATGGCCAGCCGGATGATATTGACCGCAGCAAGGAGGCGGGGTTCGTGCATCATCTGGTGAAGCCCGCAGACCCGGAGGTGCTCCATAAGCTCATCCAATCGAAGCTGGCAAAGAAGGATTAAGAGAGGACTAAGAGGACGAAGAGGACTCAGATCAACTGAGATTCGCGATGGCATCCTGGCCCGGCTCGTTTTCCAGCAATTGCAGCCGTGTCTGCTCTTCCTGCTGCTGGAGCTTCCACATTTGCGCATACGAGCCATTTGTAGCAAGGAGCTGGTGATGGGTGCCACGCTCCACAATCCGGCCATTTTCCATGACCAGAATCTCGTTGGCTTCAACAATGGTGGATAAGCGATGGGCAATTGTCAGGGTGGTGCGATTCGCGGCGATACGCTTCAATTCTGTTTGAATGGCTCTTTCCGATTTTGAGTCCAGTGCTGACGTAGCTTCGTCAAAGACCAGGATTTCCGGATTTTTCAAAATTGCCCGAGCGATCGCGACGCGCTGCTTTTCGCCCCCCGATAGTTTGAGGCCACGCTCGCCCACAGTCGTTTCATATCCATCAGGCAGTCTTTCTATAAAGCCGTGGAGGTGCGCAGCCCTCGCTGCCGCAATGACTTCCTCCCTGGTGGCATCAGGGCGTCCATAGGCAATGTTGTAATAGATGCTGTCGTTGAAAAGAACGGTATCCTGCGGAACGATCCCAATGGCGGTGCGCAAGCTTTTTTGGGTAACTTCCCGAATGTCCTGTCCGTTTATCAGGATATGTCCCGCAGTGGTGTCATAGAAACGGAACAGCAAGCGCGCCAGCGTCGATTTGCCCGAGCCGCTATGTCCCACCACTGCGACGTTCGCGCCGGGCGGAATGTTGAAGGTCACATCGAAGAGGATTTGCCGATTGGGTTCATAGGCGAAATCGACGTGCTCGAAGTGGATGCCCGCATTGTCGACAATAAGATCCAACGCGCCGGATTTATCCTTGATTTCTTCGTGTTGTTCAAGCAAATCGAACATTTTTTCCATGTCCGCCAGGGAATGCTTGATTTCGCGATAAACGAAGCCGAGAAAATGCAGCGGCATGTAGAGTTGCAGCATGAATGCATTGATCAGGACCAGGTCGCCCAAGGACATGGTCCCATCGATCACGCCTTCCGCAGCCAGGGTCAACAGTAAGGTCACTCCTATGGCGATAATCACGCTTTGACCCGAGTTCAGAAAGGCAAGCGATGTCTGGTTGCGCACTGCCGCGACCTCCCAGTTGCGCATGTGCTCGTCATAGCGGCGCGCCTCCCAGGACTCGTTGCCAAAGTACTTGACCGTCTCATAATTCAACAGGCTATCGATAGCTTGAGTGTTGGCTTTGGAATCCATGTCATTCATCGTCCTGCGAAAAATCATGCGCCATTCGGTAACGATCAGGGTGAGTGCGATATACGCAGCCAAGGTGCCAAAGACGATCACCGCAAACCAAACGTTGTATCGGGAAAGCAGTATCGCCGCTACCAATCCTATTTCCACCAGCGTCGGCAAAATATTGAACAGCATGAAATTGAGCAGGAACGAGATACCCCGCGACCCGCGTTCGATATCGCGGGAGACCCCGCCTGTCTGCCGTTGCAGGTGGAAGCGCAGCGAGAGGGCGTGCAGGTGACTAAAAACCGTGATCGCAACGCGGCGAATGGCGCGTTGCGTGACTTTGGCAAAGACCGCGTCGCGCAACTCACCGAATAGCGTACTGAACAGACGCAGTGCGCCATAACCCGCCAGCAGGAGAACCGGTAAGGCGAGCAGGGCGCGCGGGCGATCGAGTGCGTCCACGATTTCCTTCAGCACCAGCGGAACCGCCACATTGGAAAGTTTGGCCAGGATCAGAAGCGTGAGTGCCGCGATTACCCTGCCCTTGAATTCCCAAAGATAAGGAATCAGGGCGCGGATCGTTTTCCAGTCGTTCCGCTTAGCCGGGGGTTTTTCCAGGCGGGTAGCGCGCATTAATTGCTCAGGTTAAAGCTCGGGGAGCAGTATTAGGGATAGGTTGGATAAATATTTTCCTGATGTTTCTATATGAGCTCTGACATGAAATAAGGGTTGAAATGCTGACATAGCCTTCTATAGTAAAAGTGACGCTAATTTACAGAGCTCTTCGGGCCTACATGATAGTCAGCAGCAATTTCGCCAAGCCGATCGCCTTCCAAGCTAACTGGAGAAAAAAATGGAGAAATATTTCTTTCTTAAGTGCCCTCTCTTTGACCTCGTTCGGATTGAGGCTCCGGCATCGATAATAGCATCTTCATCTTTTACGATCGGATCAAAAGCACGAATCAAGGATGGCCTGGCAGTTGTAAAGACCTCTCCTTTCAAGACAGTATTTGCGATTGATGAGGCAAACAGGAAATCCATCTTTGCAATTACTCAGAATATCGATCTGGTTAAGGAAAGTAGAAAAAGGAAAGGAGGCGGTGGAGGGGGTCCCGGACCTTTGCCGCCTTCCCCGGCTGAAGAATGCTGCGCGACATGCTTGACTCGTGGCGCTGATGGGTGTCTGGTCCTTGAAAATATGGATTGCTGGTGTCTCTATACAGGTGGGGGCGGCGGCGGTACAAAGGATATAAGTACCGACGATGATATGGACTCGTTGCGACGCGTGGGGCCGTAGAATGGGAGAAAAACCAAAGGGAAGAGTACGGCCAGGCGTTTCGGGTTCCTGATAGCCCTGATAGCCATAATTGGCGCTAATCCCTGAACAAGCAGCAGCACAAGCACAAGTGGTATGAGGGCTGTATGCACTACCTGGTAACAGATCCTATCAGACCTCTCCGCCTGATCCTGATCTTCCTTCCCATGAAAAAGGGCGCCCAAACTTGGACGCCCTTCATCGAATAGTCAAATTCAGCGATGCTTTTCGCTCGAAGCCTGGCGTAGCGTTTTTAGAGCACTGGGGAAATCAGCCGGCGGACACCAACTCGTTCGCACCCTCGTCACCGTCCAGATCCACCGCGCCTTCTTTGAATACGCGGCTGGCGCGAATATCCTCAGCCTCGATCGTCATCAGGTCGGTTCGGGAGAGATTCTTCTTTGCTCCTTCGAACAGGCGATTGGCCTGCCGCAGCCGTGCCCGGTCGAGGGCATTGCGAACCGAGCGCGCATTGGCGAAATGCTCCATTTTCATCCTTAGCCGGATGTACTCACCAAAAGCCTTTTCGGCTTCGGCACTGAAGCGATAATTCTGCGCGGCCAACATGAGCCTGGCGATTGCCACCAGCTCATCCGGGGTATAGTCAGGGAAATCGATGTGATGGGCGATCCGGGAACGCATGCCGGGATTGCTGCGGAAGAATTTTTCCATGCGATCCTTGTAGCCCGCAAGAATTACAACCAGATCTTCACGATTGTTTTCCATCGCCTGCAACAGGATTTCTATCGACTCCGCGCCATAATCGCGTTCGTTCTCAGGTTTGTAGAGATAATAGGCTTCATCGATGAATAGCACGCCACCCATCGCTTTCTTCAGGACTTCCTTTGTCTTTGGTGCGGTGTGACCGATATATTGGCCCACCAGATCATCGCGTGTAACGGAAACAAGATGTCCTTCACGCACATACCCCAGGCGGTGCAGGATTTCTGACATGCGCAACGCCACAGTCGTCTTCCCGGTACCTGGATTGCCGGTAAAACTCATGTGCAGACTGGGCGCGCCAGCGGTCAGATCCAATTTTTTTCGCAGCCGGTCGACAAGTAGCAGTGCGGCAGTTTCCCGGATGCGGGTCTTGACAGGCTTTAAGCCGATCAATTCAAGATCAAGCTTATCCAGCACTTCCTTGATGTTCGATGCGCGAAACTCCGCGTCCATATCGACTGGACTTGTATCGTCGACGACGATATCTTTCGAGCTTTTTTTCATATCAGGTTCACAATAGGAACGTAAAAACGGCGGTACGTGCTCGGCAATATTTCAATTTATAGCAGCAGATTTACAGTGCGGGTTCAAGATCAGGCACAGGTCAGGCTAAAGATCAGGTTACAGGCAGCTCAGCCGCTTACCCCGTCACCCACCCTTGCCTCACGCATCCGATCCCCGGATTGTCCCCTTCCCCGGAGGGAAGGGGCAAACCTGCTACTACTACTTAGATACCGCTTAATACCGCTCGGCTTCGGGTTTGTCGGTTGCGTAGGGTTGAATGGTGTACTGGACCTGACGGCCTTCCACTTCCTGACGAATCAACCTGAAGCCCGGTTCCTTCTTCGGGCGGTTGACGATGTACGACATTTTCGGGCTTTCCACTCCCCGGGTCGAGTCAAACGCAGTCACCCGGATATAATGATTCGGGAAAGTTTTGCGGCAGTCATTGATCTCGCGTCAGAATCCCGGCGGGGTCCTTCAGGTCAAACATCGGGTTACCGAACATTTCCCAGTAGGTGTTGCGCGGATGGGGATCGTCGGTATATTCGACACCTATCGCCCAGCCGTTCTTCAGCGCGTACTTTGATTTGCGCCGAGATCTGCTTATCCGTCAGCGGCGGCAGAAAAGAAAACTGCCCCTGCGTGACACGGTTTTCAAAATTGGTCATCATGGTTTGGTTTCTCCTTGTGCTATTAAACGCTGGCCGTTGTGGACGGCACGAAGTCGGCAGTGTCGGTGGACTCGTAATTAAAGGTGATATCCTTCCAGGTTTCCAGCGCCTGCTTGAGCGGCGTACACCACTTGGCGGCAGCTTCCAGAATCTTGGGACCTTCTTTCACGTAGTCGCGGCCTTCGTTGCGCGCCAAAACCATCGCTTCCAATGCAACACGATTGGCAATCGCACCGGCCTGTATGCCCATCGGGTGCCCAATGGTCCCGCCGCCGAACTGCAGTATCACATCTTCACCGAGATAATCGAGCAACTGGTGCATCTGGCCGGCGTGAATGCCGCCTGAAGCAACCGGCATCACCTTGTTCAGGGAAGCCCAGTCCTGCTCGAAGAACAAGCCGGTTTCAAGACTTTGCGGAGTGTGTGGATCGCGGAGGGTGTCATAGAAGCCCTTGATCATGAGCGGATCGCCCTCGAGCTTGCCAACGACCGTGCCGGCATGAATATGATCCACCCCCGCCATCCGCATCCACTTGCAGATCACACGGAAGTTCATGCCGTGGTTTTTCTGACGGGAGTAGGTTGAGTTGCCTGCGCGGTGCAAGTGCAGGATCATATCGTTCTTGCGCGCCCATTTGGCCATCGACTGGATCGCGGTGTAGCCTATTACCAAGTCAATCATGATGATAACGGAACCGAGCGACTTGGCGAATTCTGCGCGCTCATACATGTCTTCCATGGTGCCAGCGGTGACGTTAAGGTAGTGGCCCTTGACTTCACCCGTTGCAGCGGAAGCCTTGTTGACGGCTTCCATGCAGTACAGGAAACGGTCGCGCCAGTGCATGAAGGGCTGGGAGTTGATGTTCTCATCGTCCTTCATGAAATCCAGACCGCCCTTGAGCCCTTCGTACACCACGCGTCCGTAGTTGCGTCCGGAAAGCCCCAGTTTCGGCTTGGTCGTTGCGCCGAGCAATGGCCGGCCAAATTTGTCGAGGCGCTCACGCTCCACCACGATACCCGTGGCTGGCCCCTGGAAAGTCTTCAGGTAAGCGACAGGGATGCGCATGTCTTCCAGGCGCAGCGCTTTCACCGCCTTGAAGCCAAAAACGTTCCCGATGATCGAGGCAGTCAGGTTGGCGATGGAGCCCGGCTCGAACAAATCCAGGTCATAGGCAATGTAGGCGAAATATTGTGCCTCGGTCTTGGTGCCAGGCCCCGTGTTGGGTACCAGTTCAGAGCGATAGGCCTTGGCACGGTAGAGTTCGCATGCGGTCAAGCCGGTCGGTCCACACCACTGTCCAGGTTGCTGTGGAAGATTCACCGGCCACAGCAGCCGCGGCTTCCTCATGGTCCACCCCTTCCTGGGGTGTGATACGGAAAAGCGCAATAACATCTGTATCTTTGGGAACATAATCGGAATCCCAGTAACCCATTTTCTTGTACGGAATTACGCCGGATTTATAGCGTTCCTTTGCCGCCATCGTTTCACTCATGTCAGTTCTCCTGATAAGGGTAGATAAAAAGTACTACGGGACGATTGTAATCCGATTTATCATAAATAACAGTCATATGTTTTAATTGTTATGATAACTTTTACCTTATGGATAAGAATTCCGTTATAGAATCATCGATCATCAAAACATCCTGTAACACGAATCACAAACTCAATTTCCCACAAGCGCCATGTTGCACATTACCCTGCGGCAATTGAAAGTTTTCGAGTCTGTTGCGCGCAACTTGAGCTTCTCGCGTGCGGCCGAAGAACTTTACCTCACCCAGCCAGCAGTGTCGATGCAAATCAAGCAACTCGAGGACAACGTAGACCTGCCCCTTTTCGAGCAGATGGGCAAACGAATCTACCTTACGGATGCAGGTCGCGAGCTCTATCACTACAGCAAGGCGATTTCCCAACAACTGGCGGATATGGAGTTGGCACTGGATGAGCTGAAGGGCCTGGAGCGGGGAAAACTGAATATTTCCGTGGTCAGCACTGCCAATTATTTCGCACCTCATCTCCTGGCAAAATTCTGCCAGCGTTATAGCCGTGTTACCGTAAGTCTCAATGTTTCCAATCGCGAAACGGTGCTCAAGCACCTGGCGGATAATCTGACCGATCTCGCAATTATGGGGCAGCCGCCGGATGACCTGGATATCGTCAGTGAATCTTTTATGGAAAACCCGCTCGTGGTTATTGCTCCGCCGGACCATCCGCTATGCAAGATGCGCCAGATACCCGTTAAAAGGCTGGAAGAGGAAACGTTCCTGGTGCGTGAACTTGGGTCGGGCACTCGCAGCGCGATGGAACGTTTTTTTTCCGCCCATCATATTTCAATCAATAAGGGTATGGAAACGGACACCAATGAAGCCATCAAGCAGGCGGTGCAGGCGGGAATGGGTCTGGCAATAATGTCACTCCATACCACAGAGCTGGAGCTGGAGACCGGAAGGCTCAAGGTCCTGGATGTGCAGGATTTTCCCATCATGCGCCATTGGCATGTGGTGCACCGGAAGAACAAGCGGCTTTCCAGCGTGGCGCAGGCATTCAAGGTGTTTTTGCTGAAGGAGGCGACTGGCTTGATGCCGGTATAAGACAAACCGGATTTTTTTCCTGCTGGAAAATGAACTGTTTTCGCCCAACTAACTCAGGTGCCAGACGTACCCTTCGCTCGCCGAGCGATCTTTCCAATAACCACAAAAAAAAGCGGTACGAAAAAGATCGCGAGAAATGTGGCGGCCAGCATTCCGCCGAAAACGCCGGTCCCGATGGAGTGACGGCCTGCCGCGCCGGCTCCGGTGGCAACAACGAGAGGAAATACTCCCAAAATGAAGGCCACCGACGTCATGATAATTGGGCGGAAGCGAAGATTTGCCGCTTCAATCGCGGCATCCAGCAGCGGTTCGCCCGCAGCATAGCGTTGATTTGCGAACTCGACGATCAGGATAGCATTTTTAGCGGCCAGCCCGATCAGGGTGACCAAACCGATCTGGAAATAAATATCATTGGTCAGGCCTCGTATCCAGATGGCCAGCAACGCTCCCAGGATGCCAAAGGGCACGGCCAGGATGACGGCAAAGGGGATCGACCAGCTTTCGTATAAAGCGGCAAGCACCAGGAAGACCATGAGCAGGGCCAACGCAAACACCGCGATGGATTGACCGCCGGCCTTGCGTTCCTGAAAAGATATCCCGCTCCAGTCGATCGCATAACCTCTGGGGATCAGCACTTCGTCGGCCACCTGCTCCAGCGCGTCAAGCGCCTGGCCGGAGCTGTATCCCGGCGCCGCGCCGCCCAATACAAGCGCCGTATTGAATCCGTTGAAGTGTGTGACCGGGTCCGGCCCGCTGTTAAACCGGGTGGTGACAACCGAGTCCAGGGGAATCATGCTTTGATCGGTCCCGCCACGCGCGCGCACGTATATCTTGCTGATATCATCAGGACTAGACCGGTATTCAGGCAACGCCTCCGTTTGAACCCGGTAAACGCGCCCAAATTTAATGAAATCGTTGATGTACAGATTGCCGAAATAAGCCTGCATGGTGTCAAACACTTCGGAAACGGGCACCCCAAGTGCCTCGGCCCGTTCCCGATCCACCTCGGCATATAGCTGCGGAGCGCTCACGCGAAAATTGGTGCTGGCCGCCGCAATTGCCGGATGCTCCACGGCCTTCGCGACAAATTCCTGGGCAACGGCAGCAAACGCGGAAAAATCTCCACCGCTGGGATCCTGCAACTGGACGGAGAAACCCCCGGTAGAGCCAAGTCCACTGATCGCGGGAGCATTGAAGGCTAGAATAAGGGCCTCGGGAATTTTTGCAAATTCCTGAAAGGCGGATGCGATCAGGCCGGGAACCTGTTCGGCCGGATGCGTGCGCTTCTCCCAGTGCTGCAGGGGGATGAACATCGTCGCCTGATTGGTTCCCCGGGTATTAAAAACAAAGTTTTGGCCGGCAAGGGTATCCGTCGAATGAACTGCCGGAACCGACTGGAAATAGCTTTCCAGCTTACTGACGACTTCAATCGTCCGTTTCAGGGAGGCGCCATCCGGCAACTGCACGATC
Source organism: uncultured beta proteobacterium (assembly GCA_963786735.1). Lineage (GTDB taxonomy): Bacteria > Pseudomonadota > Gammaproteobacteria > Burkholderiales > Nitrosomonadaceae > Nitrosospira. The sequence goes on along the minus strand of CAWBAF010000022.1, from coordinate 137,568 downwards.
GTGATGAAATAGCCTTGATCTTCTTCCGGAAGAAATGCTCCTGGAATGGTCCTGAACAGGCCGAGGATGGCGAGAATCAGTGCTGCGAATATCGCCAGAGCAATCGCTGATCGTTTAATGATGATGCCAACGGTTGCGACATAGTGTGCTTGTATCCAGCCGAAAGACCGGTTGAACAGGTTCCAGAATCTATTTGGAGAACCGTGGCCTGGCTTGAGGACCAGCGCACACAGGGCGGGACTGAGGGTGAGCGCCACGAACCCTGAAATGGCGACGGACAGGGCAATGGTGATCGCAAACTGCTTATACAGTTCGCCGGTAATGCCTCCCAAAAATCCGACCGGCACAAACACGGCAGCCAGCACCAGGACGATTGCGATTACCGGGCCGGACACTTCATCCATGGCTTTCTTCGCCGCGTCTTTCGGCGACAGGCCATCCTGGGTCATGTGCCGTTCAACATTCTCCACAACCACAATCGCATCGTCCACCACGATTCCAATCGCCAGAACCATCCCAAACAGGGTGAGCGTATTAATTGAAAATCCCAGGAATGCGATGCCGGCAAGCGTTCCTATAAGCGAAACGGGAACGGCGACGGCCGGGATAAGGGTCGCACGCCAGCTCTGTAAAAAAAGGAACACCACCAGGATAACCAGTAACATTGCCTCGGTGAGCGTTTTTACCACTTCCTCGATGGACACTTCGATGAATATGGTCGTGTCATAGGGGATGTCGTAAGATACCCCTGCGGGAAAGGTTTTTGCCACTCTATCCATTTCCTCACGGACTCGTCGAACCGTGTCGAGTGCGTTGGCTCCGGGGGAGAGAAAGGTCAAGAGAAGTGTATTGGGTCTTCCATTCCATCGCCCCTGGAGGTCGTAGGATTGGGCACCCAATGCCACACTCGCGACATCCCGCATCCGAACCATGGAGCCGTCCGGATAAGCGCGAACGATCATGTCCTCGAATTCCTTGACTTCGCTCATTCGGCCGCGCGTAATCACCGGAATGGTGAGTTCGGTTCCGTGCGCCGTAGGCTCGCGGCCTATTCTTCCGGACGGAAAGTCCCGATTCTGTCCGCGAACGACAGTTGCTATTTCAGTTGGTGTTATGTTGAGCTGCGCCATGCGCACAGGATCGAGGATTATCCTCATGGAATAATTCTGGCCGCCGAAGATGGTGGCGTCTCCAACGCCAGGAAGCCGTTTTACGTTATCCAGAACGCGAAGCAGGGCATAGTTCGACAGAAAAATAGTGTCGTGCGCAGGATCAGTGGAGCTCAGCGCGATCACCGCCAGGAGATCAGGAGAAGTCTTTTTTACCGTCACCCCTTGCCGAAGGACCTCCTGGGGCAACTGGGGCTCGGCAAGGCGTTGCCGGTTCTGTGTTTGCACCTGGGCGATGTCGACGTCGGTTCCAATTTCAAAGGTGAGCCTCATTGTCATATGCCCATCATTCGTGCTGGTGGAATCGTAATAGAGGAGGTTATCGATGCCGGGAAGTTGTACCTCTATCGGTCGGGCCACGGCCTCGGCGACCACGTCCGCGCTCGCGCCGGGGTAATCCGCGTCGATCTGTATCAGGGGAGGGGTGATCTGGGGAAACCGCGCGATTGGCAAAGCACGTAAAGACACAAGGCCCACCACCACGATGATGATGGACAAAACGGAGGCAAAAATGGGGCGATCAATAAAAAAATGCGGGCTCATGGTGCCGCGGGTACCGTTTTTTCCTGCACAGACGAAGCCTTTTCACCCTTTTCACCTTTTTCTCCCTTGTAAGGAATTGCTTTTGCCTGCTTTCCTGGACGGACCCGATGAACTCCCCCCACGACCACGCGTTCTCCCGGACGAAGCCCGTCCTCGATCAACCACTCGTCACCGCGCCATGGGCCGGCCTGAACAGGTCGAAGCTCGGCTTTGTCCTCACTATCGATTACATACACGAATGATCCGGTAGGCCCCTGTTGAACTGCCCGTTGCGGGATGAGAATGGCGTGCGTGCGGATATAACCCTTGAGGCGGACTTTGACGAACTGCCCAGGGTAAAAATAGGATTTTCCGGGAGCGGATTTACCTTCGGGATTGGGGAACACAAACCGTCCCTGCAGCATTCCTGTCTCCAGGCGCAAGGTGACCTCTGCGAAGTCCAGTTGCCCTTCCCAAGGGTATACACTTCCGTCCGCAAAGGTCATCACGCCGCGCAATAGAAAAATATCCGGTCTCTCGACCTTATGCTCGGCAAGTTCACGCCGTCTGCGCAGCAGATAGCTTTCGGGCACGCTCACATTGACATACATCGGATCCAACTGATCGATGGTGGTCAGAAGCGTCGTCTGAGCGGAGACCAGCCGACCCTCGTAAAAATTGCTGCGCCCGATCCGCCCGTTTACCGGTGCGGTGATTAGAGTATTATCGAGGTCAAACTTTGCTTTGATCAGATCATTTTGCGCGGCTTCCAGCGCCGCCTTGGCTGCCCGGGCCTGGGCCACGGCATCGTCGACATCCTTTTTGCTGACGGCTTGTGCCGCAAGCAGCGGCCTCACGCGAGCCAGATCCTGTTCAGCTTGAAACAGCCGCGCATCAGACTCGGCCACTCTGGCTTTTGTTTGGAGATAAGCGGCTCTGAAGGGAGTGGGATCAATAAGGTATAACTCGTCGCCCTTTTGGATATTCCGGCCTTCGATAAAGAAGATTTTTTGAATGATCCCGGTTACCTGCGGCCGGATCTCCACGGGCCGGAAGGCTTCCGTCCGTCCGATAAACTCCGGCTCGTCCGGGACTGCTCGTGTAGTGACGGTAATTACCTCAACCTCGGGAATAGATGCAGTCGGTTCCTGAGGCGCCTTCGAGCAGCCGGCCAACAGAACAAGCACAAGCGACAACCCCGTACTCACGTGAGCCAGGCAACTTACGTCAGTAACAGCGACTTTCACTTTGCTCAAGCACCTGTTGCCGCCGTCATAAGACCGCTCTCAAATTATTTCGAAAAGAAGATCGCTTAAATGAGATTAGGTCAAGTCGACAGCTTTCGCAAACTCGTCTTTGTCAAAGTCGCCGCGGGCGGGACAGATGGGGATACAGCCGAAATACAGCCGAAATACAGCCGACGCTCCTCCCATGAAGGACCGCTGATTTCCAGCACGCATCAGGCTGGCGAAGTTCATGAATCACCGGTTTACCCAGGAATGACTTGAGTACCGGGAGGTGTATGGAGGAGTGCTGCGGGATGGATAAGAATGAGAGAAGTACTGGACTGAATCAATAGAACCTAACCATGGATAAGGATAAGCTCGCCGCCGACAAAACTCAACGATAAAAACGCAACGATAAAAACTCAACGATGACCTGAGTAAAAGGACGTTGGAGAAACTGCTAAGACGTTGGGAGAAATTGCTGCAACACCAGGGAGCAAAACCGGCTGACGCTCTCTTCGTAGTTTCTCCTGATTGCTGTCCTCTTTATCTTCGTCCCAGACCTGCGTCCCGCGCGCTATTTATACGGGCGCCCATCCTCCGCCCAAGGCCTTGTAGAGCTGGACGATGGAACCCAGGTGAAACCGGTGTATGGCGGCCAGCTGGAATTCAGCGTCAAACAGAGTGCGCTTGGCGAGGAGCACGTCCACGTAGCTGGTAATGCCACCCTGGTAACGAAGGTTTGAAACATTCAATGCCGAGCGCAAGGCCTCGACCTGCTGCTGCTGCGCATTGCGCTGATCATATGCCGTGCGCACAGCCACCAGGGCATCCTCCACCTCCTTGAGCGCAACAAGGATTGATTGCTCGTATTGTGCCACCACCTGTCTCGCCTGAGCCTCGAAAGCGTCCTGTTCCAAGCCCAGACTTTGCGCATTGAGCAGCGGCCCTGCAAGCCCGAGCCCGCCAACCCCGAACGGGGCATGGGAGGAAACCAAAAGATTCGACAGGGCCGGGCTGGCCACCCCCAGAATGCCGGTAATCGTGATCTTGGGGAAACGTGCCGCTTTAGTCATTCCAATTCTCGCGGTTGCCGCCGCCAGGGTTTTTTCCGCCTGGAGAATGTCGGGGCGCCGTTCCAGCAACTCGGAAGGGAGGCCCGCCGGTACTTCAGGGGGAAGCGTTTGCTCGGTCAATGAAGCGCCCCGCGTGATGGTTACCGGATTGTTCCCCAACAGGACGCTTATTTCATTTTCCTTTTGTACTAGATTACGCTGGAGCTCCGCGACGCGGCTTGCCGCTCTGGCCCGTTCCGCCTCGAACTGATCCAGATCAATTCTTGAAATGATGCCGCCCTGAAGTTGGGCCTTGGCAAGGGCCACCGATTCTTCCCACGACACAAGGGCGTTGCGCGCAACATCCATTTGCACGTCAAACTGCAAAAGGTCGAAGTAGGATTGCGCCACGCTGCTCACCAGGGTAAGCACCACGGCGCGGCGGTTTTCCTCCCGCGCCAACAGATCAGCCCGGGCAGCTTCGTTGGAGCGCCGCACTCTGCCCCAGAGGTCGAGTTCCCAATTTAAAGTGGTTTGACCGAAATAGTTAAAAGGCGTCGGGAATCCGGGAAGGGGGAGTCCACCGTGCCTCCCGAAAACCGGAGCGTTGCCACTGATGTCAAACTTGGGCATGAAATCCCAGCGCGCGATGCCGAGTCTGGCCTGGAGCTCTTCGACGCTCGCTACCGCCTGCTTGAGATCCCTGTTTTGCACCAGGGCTTGCTCGATGAGGCGTTGCAGTTGCTCGTCATGCAAAAGCTCCCACCAGGGAAGGTTGGCAATGGATTGCCCCTCCATTTCCGCCATACGGAAACGATCGGAGGGGTCAATCGGGGGGCGGGAATAGTCCGGACCCAAGGCACACGATGCAAGCAGCAGGCTTGAAAGCAGCAACAGAATTCTGTTGCACAATCCGAGCTTCCCCCGGACAGGTGAGACAACGGTACCCAAAGTTATCATGCCACTCCCTCCTGCGCACTTTCATCCGCTTTCGGTAGACGCTTCCGGCTTAGCCAGGTGAAAAACAGCGGAATAAATATCGTCGCCACGAACGTGGCGAGCAACATGCCGCCTAATACACCGGTGCCCATGGAACGGCGCGCCGCCGCCCCTGCTCCGGTTGAAAACACCAACGGCAGTATTCCGAGCACGAAAGCCATCGATGTCATGACGATAGGACGAAAGCGCAGGCGCGCGGCTTCGACAGCAGCTTGTGCAACGGGCATGCCCTCCCTCATTTTTTGACTGGCGAACTCCACTATCAGAATAGCATTTTTTGCGGCAAGGCCAATGAGTGTAATCAAGCCTACCTGGAAATAAATATCATTGGGCATTCCGCGCACCAGCACCGCGATCAGCGCACCGGCCAGCGCAAAGGGCACCGCCATGATGACGGCGAGCGGCAGCGCCCAGGTTTCAAACTGTGCCGCCAGAATGAGAAACACCATGATGATAGCGAAACTGAAGGCAAAGACCGCTGCGGAACCGGTGCGTTTTTCCTGGTAGGCCTGCCCTGTCCAGGCAAGCTGAAAATTGTCCGGCAAATTCTTCTCCGCAATCTGTTCCACCAGCTCGATCGTGTCGCCCGAACTTACGCCCGGCGCCCCGCTGCCGAGGATTTTTGCGGAAAGGAGGCCATTGTATCGCTCCAGTTGCTCCGCCCCGACTACCGTGCTGACCCTGCTTAATGCAGACAGCGGCACCATTGCACCGGCTTGCGACCGCACATAGACTCTGCCGAGATCTTCCGGTTTCATGCGGTATTGTGGTTCGGCCTGCAGTTGCACGCGGTAGGTGCGCCCGAGCCGGTTGAAGTCGTTGACATAGAACGATCCCATCGTACTCTGCAGTGTCGCATAGATATCGGCAATATTCACTTCTTGCGAAATGGCCTTGGCTTCATCCACTTCGATAAAGAATTGTGGCACAGTCGGCCGGAAAAAAGTGGCAATGCCCGCGAGGCGCGGTTCCTGATTCAGCGCCGCAATGAAATTATTCACGACAGCCGACAATTGCAAGGGATCGGCGCCCGACCGGCTTTGCACGTACGCTTCGAAGCCTCCTGCCGTACCCAGACCCCGGATGGAAGGCGGATTGAAGGCGATTGCTATGCCGTCAGCCTGCTGCATCCCGATGCCCGAAAGTTTGTTGACGATGTCGTCCGCTGTGGCTGTGCGTTCGGACCAGTCTTTGAACGCTACGAACATGGTAGCCGCGTTGCTCTTGTTTCCTCCTCCGATCAAATCAAAACCATTGACCACAAACTGGTGAGCTACCGCCGGGTCTTCCGCGATGGCTGCGCGGACTGCTTCGGCAGTTCGCGTGGTGCGCGCCAGCGTGGCTCCATCGGGCAGGATCGTTGCGGTCACTACGTAGCCCTGATCTTCCGGCGGGACGAAACTGCCGGGAACGGTTTCCACCAGATATATCGAAATGCCGATAATGCCTGTGAATACGATCGCACCGATGATGGCATGACGGATGGTCGTGCCAACCATGGTGATATAAAAATTGGTCAGACGCTTGAATCCGCTATTGAACGCGCGGAAGAAAGCGGATTCACTGTGCGCGGGTTTCAGCAAAATGGCGCACAACGCCGGGGTGAGCGTCAGCGCTACTATGCCCGAAATCGTAACGGCGACCGCAACCGTTACCGCAAACTGGCGATATAGTTCACCCGCGATGCCTCCAATGAAGGCCACCGGCACAAACACCGCGCACAGTACCAGGACGATGGCAACCACCGCGCGCGCAACCTGTTCCATCGAGCGAATGGCCGCCTTGAATGGAGACAATTTCTCCTCATCCATCAAACGCTCAATGTTTTCCAGCACGACAATGGCGTCGTCCACTACGATCCCGATCGACAGGATCATGGCAAAAAGCGTGAGCGTATTGATGGAAAAACCGAAAATCCACAGGCCGGCAAAGGTGCCCACCAGGGAAATGGGCACCGCAATGATGGGAATAAGCGTGGCGCGCCAGTTTTGCAGGAACAGATAGACGACGAAAACGACCAGTACCATCGCCTCCCCAAACGTTTTGACGACCTCCCACATCGATGCCTTGACGAATTTGCTGGTATCGTAAGGCACTACATAATCCATTCCCGGCGGAAAGCGCTGCTTCAACTCGTCCATTTTTGCCATGAGCGCTTCCGCTGTTTCAAGCGCATTTGCACCGGGTTGGAGAAAGATGGGGATGCCCGCGCCCGGTTCGCCATTCAGAGCAGTACGCACATCGTAGCTTTGGGCACCGAGCTCAATCCGGGCAACATCGCGCAGATAAAGAACGCCTCGCGGGCCATCGGCCCGCAAAACGATATTTCCGAACTCTTCCGGTTCAAGCAGCCGGCCTTTAGCATTGACCGTAAAGATCAGTTGCTGATCCAAAGCCGCAGGCTCCTGGCCGAGCTTGCCCGCCGCGTACTGGGCATTCTGCGCCTGTATAGCGGCGGCGATTTCGGTTGTGGTCACGCCAAGTTGCGCCATCCGATCCGGGCGCAACCAGATGCGCATGGAATAGTCCTGCCCCCCGAAAACGACTGCATCACCTACCCCTTTGGTGCGTTTAAGCTCATCCAGTATATTGAGGGTGGCGTAATTGCTTAAATAGACCGGGTCGTATTTTCCTTTCTCCTTCGAGATCAGCATGAAGACCAGCAGTATGTCGTTGGAACGCTTCTGTATGATCAGACCGGTCCGCCGCACGATATCCGGAAGGCGCGGCAAGGCGATATTGACGCGATTGCTGGCATTGAAAGTCGCCTGGTCAATATCGGTGTCTATGTCAAAGGTGAGGGTGATCGTGAGGGTGCCGCTGGAATCAGCGCTGGAATTGAAATACAGCAGATTTTCGACCCCGCTGAGTTGTTCCTCGATAGGCGCGGCTACTGTTTTGATCAGGGTCTCGGCGCTTGCGCCCGGATAGGTTGCGGTGATCAGGACAGTAGGGGGAGCGATCTGGGGATACTGGGCGATGGGTAACTGCATGGCGGCAGCCAGCCCGGCCAAAACGATAATGATCGAGATGACTGATGAAAAAATCGGCCGTGTAATGAAAAACGAGCTGCCCATAATCTTTGTCTTATCGCCTGCTTGTCGGCGGCGGGTGAAGAAGGAGGTACTTCGGTGGGCATATCTCCCTTTGCGTGGGGCGCTACAGGAGAGCCCGGGCGCAATTTAATGAGGTTATCGACAATGACCTTGTCACCCGCCTTGAGTCCATCCAGGATGACCCAGTCGGCGCCGATCCAGTGGCCTGCCACCACCGGACGTACCGTCGCCTCGCTTTTATCGTTGACAACGTAGACGCTCTTGCCCAGTTCGGAGGTCTGCACCGCCACCTGCGGCACGAGGAAGACACCGCTGCGCTCGCCCGTGATAACGCGTGCGCGAACGAATTGCCCCGGCAATAACCGGTGGTCGCTGTTGTCGAATGTCGCCCGCAACTGCTGTGTACCCAATTGCGGATCTATCTGGCTTGCGGCAAAATTCAATTCCCCTTCCTTCCCGTACTCGGTGCCGTCCGGCAGTATCAGCGTGACCTTCTTGACCTTTTGCTCAGTCAGGGGACCTCCAAGCTGGGCGAGTTCGTTGTCTGACAGACTGAAGCGTACCCATATGGGAGTCAACTGGACAATCGTGGTCAACAGGCTATTATTTGCCTCGACCAATGCTCCCTCGGAAAACTGGAAGCGGCCCGATACGCCGCTCACTGGCGCGGTTACCAACGTATAGGAGAGATTTCGTTCCGCGTCGCGCACGCGAACTTCTGCTGCTTGCAGGGCGGCACGCGTAATGGCGCTATCGGATCCTGCGTTGTCATATTCTCGCTGGCTGATGGCTTGTGTGGCGAGGAGTTCGCGTAAACGGTGCTCCTCACGTTCGGTCTGTATGATGCGCGCCCTCTGCTCCGCCAGCTGGGCTTTTGCCTGATCGAGCGCATATTGATAGGGTATGGGATCGATCTGAAACATGGGCTGACCCGCTTTTACCCGCGTTCCCTCCTCATACAGGCGCTTGAGCAGGATGCCGCCGACGCGAGGTCGTATCTCGACCTCTTTCGCGCCTTCTGTCTGCGCAACGGCCTCCGCGCTAATGGGCACGGACACGGGCTGTACCTGAATGACACTAACAGGAAGAGCCGGTCCTGCCTGTGATTGATCGGGCGCCTGGCTGTTTTTATTGCAGCCTGTTATTGCCAGACTTATGATCAGCGCCGCTGCCCTCACTCCCATTACTGACAGAGAGCCAAAGTATTTGTGGTTATCTCGCCCGCGCGCCCGCATTGTAAGCTCCGTTCCTGAGAACAATCTATTGCATACATTCGTGTATGTATGTAAATTATCGGCTAAAGCATTCTCCTTGTAAATACTATGGTGCAACTGATTAAATGGCCCGGAAAACAAAAGAAGACGCAGAGTTGACACGCCAGAGATTGATCGAGGCGGCGCGCCAGGTTTTTCTGGAACACGGCGTCAGCCGCACGACGATGGCGCATATTGCCGCGCAGGCCGGCGTCACTCGCGGCGCGATCTACTGGCACTTCAACAATAAACTCGATCTTTTTCAGGCAATGCGGGAGCAGGTATTCCTGCCGCTGATCGATCGCATGGATGACACGCTGCTGGTCGAGGGCTCTGAAGACCCTCTTACGTGCATCGAAAATTTTCTTTGCGGCACCATTCATGTCTTGACCGATAGCGCCGAGACCCGGCAGATCTACGAAATCATGATGATCAAGTGCGAATACGTGGGTGAATTCGCCGCTGTTTTACAGCAGATCATGCTCAATTGCTCTGCCATTCTCCAAAAGCTCCAGCAGGTGTATGAGCGCGCTGAGGCTCAAGGCCAGCTTCACGTTTCACACCAGCCCGCCCAGTTGGCTGTCGATACGCATCTGTTCTTTATTGGCCTGCTTCATATGTGGGTTAAGGATATGACTGGCGATCAGTTCCGCGGCCGGGCAATCGAATTGGTCAGGGCCCATATGCATATCCGGCGAAAGTAACGATCGCCTCATGAATTCGAGCCACTGCGGCCGTAGGCACGTTTGCCGCACCTCATCATTCGGAGTGCATCGCGCGCCAGTGTTCCACTTTTTCTGCCTGTCCAGATTCCGCTATCGCGCGTATGACCTCGTGTCGCTATAGTTGACTAAATCTATCAAGTATCTTATAGTTGACTAAATCAGTCGTGTATTGACTGAACTGGCTATTCATCGATCTGTCTATTAACCGTATGACGAGAGTGGAAAGGAGTTAATCATGAGGCTTACAACGAAAGGGCGGTTTGCAGTAACGGCGTTATTGGATCTTGCGATGCAACGAACCACCCGACCGGTGACGCTTGCGGAAATCAGTCAGCGTCAGCAAATCTCTCTATCTTATCTTGAGCAATTATTTGCGAAGCTTCGTCAACGCTCGCTGGTCGACAGCGTACGAGGGCCGGGAGGGGGCTATTGCCTCGCCAAGGATATGGGGCAAGTTTCCATTGCCGAGATCATCCTTGCTGTCGATGAACCCATCGATTCGACGCAATGTAATGGAAAGGAAAATTGCCATAATGACAAGAAATGCATGACGCACGATTTGTGGGTAAGGCTCAATGCTCTGATTTTCGACCATCTTGGATCGATTACGCTCAAGCAATTGGTGGATGAGCAGAAGACGAGACAAAGTGGGATCGTTCAAATGCTCGATATGCGAAAGCCCATGCCCGAGCGGGAACGTAACCTGCAGGAACGCCAGCGTTCCGCCGCGACAGCTTGACCCAGGTAGCGGTTTACGTTCAGTTTACTCATGGGCGTGATGTAACAGGAGAATGAGGACTGGAGAAATAGGAATGGCGGTTACATTAACCGAAAATGCGGCAAAGCAAATCCGGAAGCAGCTTGCCAAGCGTGGCAAGGGGTTGGGGTTGCGTATCGGAATAAAAAAAGAAGGCTGCTCGGGATTTGCGTACACATTCGATTATGCCGATGAACTCGGGGCGGACGATCAGGTGTTCGAGTCTTTCGGCGCCAATGTGGTGATCGATGCTGCCAGTCTGGATTACCTGGATGGTTCAAATGTCGATTTTGTCAGGGAAGGGCTCAATGATTCATTCAGGGTTGGAAACCCCAACGTTGACAACACATGTGGTTGCGGAGAAAGCTTTAGCGTCAAAGAGGCGGTCAAGGCGTGAAGAGGCGCTTAAGGCGTGACTCCATGCTCCCAGGGAAGTGGGCACACATGGATAAGTTGGAAGTGCATGAATTTCACGTTGGTTTACACAATCTCGACATGAAAGATATTGGAGCAATCTGATGAGTACTGTATTACAAAATCTTGTCAATCAGCCTTACAAGCACGGCTTCGTGACCAACATCGAGTCCGATGTTGCGCCAAAAGGGCTGAACGAGGACATCATCCGACTCATCTCGGAGAAAAAGGCCGAGCCCGAATGGCTGCTTGAGTTTCGGCTTAACGCATACCGGCATTGGTTGAAAATGGAAGAGCCGAAGTGGCCAAACGTCAAATATCCGAAAATCGACTTTCAAGCAATCAGCTATTACGCTGCACCCAAACCCAAAAAGAAACTGAACAGCATGGATGAGGTCGATCCCGAGCTGTTGCGCACGTTCGAAAAACTGGGGGTGCCAATGAATGAGCGGGCAGCGCTAGCGGGTGTCGCGGTTGATGTGATCTTTGACAGTGTATCGGTCGCGACAACCTATAAGCAAAAACTGGCTGAAGTAGGAATTATTTTCTGCTCGATTTCAGAAGCTGTCCACACTCATCCGCACCTGGTGCGGCAGTACCTTGGGACTGTAGTTCCAGTGGGAGACAACTATTACGCCGCTCTCAACTCCGCGGTGTTTACGGATGGCACGTTCTGCTTTCTCCCGAAGGGGGTGAAATGCCCGATGGATCTTTCCACCTACTTCCGGATCAATACAGAGGAATCGGGGCAGTTCGAGCGCACGCTGATCATCGCGGAGGAAGGGGCATCCGTTTCTTATCTTGAAGGGTGCACGGCACCGAAATTCGATACGAACCAGCTTCACGCTGCGGTGGTCGAGCTTGTGGCGCTCGACAATGCGGACATCAAGTATTCGACAGTGCAGAACTGGTATGCGGGCGATGAAAATGGCCTGGGCGGCATCTTCAACTTTGTAACCAAGCGGGGCCTCGCAAAGGGAATCAATTCCCGGATTTCCTGGACACAGGTTGAAACCGGTTCGGCAATTACCTGGAAATACCCCTCCTGTATCCTCCAGGGCGAGAATTCGGTCGGAGAGTTCTATTCCGTCGCGGTAACCAATAATTATCAGCAAGCGGATACCGGCACCAAAATGGTCCACATCGGAAAAAATACACGAAGCACCATAGTCAGCAAGGGCATTTCCGCAGGGCATTCAAACAACAGTTACCGCGGACTGGTCAGAATTGCACCTACCGCTACCGGCGCGCGCAATTACTCTCAATGTGATTCGATGCTGGTCGGAGACCAATGCAGTGCCAGTACTTTTCCTTATATTCAGGTTCGCAATCAGGAAGCCAAAGTCGAGCATGAAGCGTCAACGTCGAAGATTGGGGAAGATCAGCTGTTTTACTTTGCCCAACGCGGCATTGGTGGCGAGGAAGCGGTATCCATGATCATAAATGGATTTTGCAAGGATGTGTTTCAGCAATTGCCACTGGAGTTCGCGGTTGAGGCAACCAAGTTGCTTGGCTTCAAGCTCGAAGGGAGCGTGGGATGATTTACCCCGACAGCAAAGTATTGCTTGATGTGCGTGATTTGCACGCCACGGTGAATGACATCGAGATACTCAAGGGAATAGACCTGACCGTGCGAGCCGGTGAAGTCCATGCGATCATGGGAACGAACGGTTCTGGCAAGAGTACTTTCGCCAAGGTGCTTGCCGGGCACAGCGCGTATCGCGTTACCGGCGGCTCAGTAAGTTTCGAGGGCAGGGACCTGTTCGATCTTCAACCCGAAGAGCGTGCGCGGGCCGGCCTGTTTCTGGCGTTCCAATATCCGGTTGAAATTCCGGGTGTCGCCAACAGCCAATTTCTACGCCTCGCCTACAACACCGTACAAGCACAACGGGGCAAGGAAGAACTTGACCCGCTCGAGTTTGAGGATTTCGTCCGCGAGAAGATGAAATTGCTCGACATGAAGCCGGATTTCCTGGATCGCGGGGTCAATGAAGGGTTTTCCGGGGGTGAGAAGAAACGTAACGAGATATTGCAAATGGCGCTGCTGGAGCCGCGACTTGCCATTCTCGACGAGACTGACTCCGGGCTTGATATCGATGCGCTAAGAATCGTTACGAATGGCGTGAACAAGCTTGCCAACAGGGACAATGGCATCATCCTGGTTACCCATTATCAGCGGATGCTGAACTATATTACTCCCGATTTCGTACACGTGATGCAATCGGGCCGCATCATCATGACGGGCGGGAAGGACCTTGCGCTTGATCTTGAGAAAGATGGTTATGATTGGGTTAGCGCTGGCAAGAATGCCCCAGCTCCGGTTGGCGCATGAACATGAATACGAATATGGTGACCGGCAAGAGCTTTCTCGACAATCTGCTTCAGGGCGAACCGAACATGCCGCCGAGTTCGATGGGATGGTTAAACAAGATGCGTGCCTCCGCGGTGGAGCGCGCGGGAACGCTCAAGGTGCCGACTACCCGTGACGAAGAATGGCGTTTTACCGACATTTCTCCCCTCGCCAAGCTTTCGTTTCAACCGGTGCGAGAGATATCTCCCCTGCAAAGGGAAGATATCGAGCGCTTTTACCTGGACGAAGCGTTCACAACGCTCGTGTTTGTCGACGGTCACTATATGCCCGGGCTATCCACGGAGTCTAAGGGAAGTGGCGCGGGGCTGATCGTTACCAATCTGCGCCACGCACTGACTCAATACGCGAAGGAAATAGAGCCCCATCTCGGGCAATATGCGGATTTCCATGACAACCTCTTCGCCGCACTCAATACTGCATTTCTGCATGATGGAGCAATGATCATAGCGCCTCGTAACAGTGCGGTCGAGCGGCCGGTGCATTTGCTGTTCGTTTCAACGCAGGCTGAATCTGCAAATCACCCCCGCTGCTTACTGATTGCCAGGCCCGGTAGTGCCGTAACGTTTGTCGAGGATTATGTAACTTTGCAGGAAGGCGAATATGTTACCAACGCCGTAACGGAAATCGCAATCGAAGACAACGCCCAGGTCAGCCATACGAGGATTCAGCGCGACAGTACGCAGGCTTTTCATGTGGCAAACTGCGCGGTAAGGCTCGGACGCTCAAGTCGATATCAATCGGTGAGCGCCACATTTGGCGGGCGTATTTCCCGTTATGATCTGAACGTGCTTATCGCTGCCGAGGGAGCCGAGTGTCATGTCGATGGGCTTGCCTTGATTAAAGGGCGGCAATTGGCTGACACACATACTTCGATAGATCACGCGAAACCGGACGGCACAAGCCGGCAATTGCATAAATGCATCATAGACGGCGCTGCACATGCAGTGTTCAACGGGAAGATCATGGTGCGCCCCGGGGCGCAGCGCACCGACTCGTCCCAATCCAGCCGCAACCTGCTGCTGAATCCCAGGGCTCATATAGATACCAAGCCGCAACTGGAAATTTTTGCGGATGACGTAAAATGTGCGCATGGCGCAACGGTTGGTCAGCTCGATGCCGCGGAGTTGTTTTATCTCAAAAGCCGGGGATTATCCGAACTCGCGGCGCGCAATCTGCTGACCTACGCATTCGGCGCCGAGGTCATCGATCGCATACCCGTGGCTTCGCTCAAACATCGGCTTGAGAGAGTCGTTCTGGAGCAGACTCAGAGAAACTGAACAATGAATATTGTAGAGCCCGCCTTGCAATCCCGGTTCGGTGCGGCGTTCGACGTCGAACGCATTCGCACGGATTTTCCGATACTCAAACTTGAGGTCGAGGGAAATCCGCTGGTCTATTTCGACAATGCGGCATCCAGCCAGATGCCGCAACAAGTGATCGATCGCCTGGTGCATTATCAGACTGCTCAACATGCCAACATCAACCGTGGCGTGCACTACCTGTCTGAAACCGCCACGGCTGAATACGAGGGATCCCGCGGCAAGCTGCAGCATTTCCTCAATGCGCGCGAAGAGAGGGAAATCGTCTTTACGAGTGGCACCACCGATTCGATCAATCTGGTCATGCATGGTTACGGCCGGAAGTTTATTCGTGCCGGTGATGAAATTATCCTGACGACGCTTGAGCATCATTCAAACATCGTACCTTGGCAGATGCTTGCAGAAGAGAAGGGCGCGAAGATCCGTGTCGTGCCTATCAACGATGCAGGTGAACTTCTTGTCGATGAATACGAGAAGCTTTTTAACGAACGCACCAGGTTCGTCAGTGTAATGCACGCTTCGAACGCTCTCGGCACCGTGAATCCCATCAAGCAGATGATCGCCTTCGCCCACTCAAGAGGAGTTCCGGTACTCATCGACGGGGCCCAGGCTGCGCCCCATATGGAGGTAGATGTTCAGGACCTCGACTGCGACTTTTATGCTTTTTCAGGCCACAAGCTGTGCGGACCCACGGGTATTGGCGTTCTCTATGGCAAAGCAGAGTTTCTTGAACGGATGCAGCCTTTCAAGGGCGGCGGGGACATGATCCTGTCTGTAACATTTGAAAAAACCGTTTACAATTCCATCCCGCATAAATTCGAGGCTGGCACGCCTCCGATAGCGGCAGCGATCGGGTTGGGGGCAGCGGTTGATTATTTATCGGCGATAGGTCTGGATGCAATCGCCGCGCATGAGCTTCAGCTGCTCAACTATGCAACTGAACAGATGGGTGATTTGCCGGGTGTGCGCATCATTGGTACCGCTGCGATCAAAATTGCAGTGCTATCGTTTGAGGTGAAGGGGGTGCATCCGCATGATGTCGGCACGCTCCTGAATCATGAAGGGGTCGCGGTACGCACCGGGCATCATTGCGTTCAGCCAGTGATGCTGCGTCTTAACGTTCCGGCAACCACGCGCGCTTCATTTGCGTTTTACAATACACTGGCTGAGGTCGACGCATTTATCGCGGCGCTTCGCACCGTGCAAAAGATTTTTACGTAATGAATCCGAAATCACTTTATCAAGAAGTCATTCTTGATCACAACAAGAAGCCGCGCAACTATGGCACGCTCGATAACGCGACGCATCATGCGGTTGGCCATAACCCCTTGTGCGGCGACCATCTCGACATTGCGCTTCATCTCGAAGGTGATCGCATCGATCAAGTCGCTTTTCATGGTGAGTCATGCGCGATCTGCAAGGCTTCAGCGTCAATGATGACTACAGCTGTTAAAGGCAGGACGCGGGCGGATGCGGAAACCTTGATCCAGGAATTCCGCGACATGGCGGTCGGCAAGCTTAACCTTGATGTCCCGCATCACCTGGGTCGGTTAACGGTATTCGCGGGAGTGCGGGATCTTCCCACACGGGTGAAATGTGCGATTCTGCCCTGGCATACGCTTCATGCGGCGCTCCATTCCGTTACCGCTACCTCGACCGAGGCCGAGGATGATCCGATGCACGCCGCAATCGGCGATGCCTGACCCTGTAGGAGGACACATGCCCAAAATAGCCGAAATAGAGGGTACGCCAAATCGCAACGCTTTAAAGTTCATCCTCAGGGAACCGTTGACTTGGGGTGTTACCCGCTCATACGACAATGCCGAGCAGGCCAAGGATGATCCGCTGGCGGCCGCCTTGTTCGAAATCGATCATGTGACAAACGTATTTTATGTTGACCGCTGGATTACGATCACCCAGGACGGCGGGGCAGACTGGCAGGATCTCGCGCGCGACGTAGCTGATCCCATCCGTGCCGCACCCGCTGCCGATCGTCAGTCGGCGGCCACCGTTGCCGCTGCAAGCACAGCGTTGGCGGGGTTGAGCACCGAGGATCAGGAACGCCTTGAAATCATCAACGCTTTGCTCGACGAAGAGGTTCGGCCCTACCTGCAAAATGATGGGGGTGACCTGCATGTGCTTAGTCTTGAAGGTAACAAGCTCAGCGTACACTATCAAGGTGCCTGCGGGACTTGCCCAAGCTCGATCACAGGCACACTCAGAGGTATACAAAATATGTTGAGGTCAGTCGAGCCGGACCTCGAGATTGTCGCCGTCTGAAGCGTGAAATCGTCCATTCATAGCTGAAACCCTTACACAGGATTTTAATACCGCGGTTGTCGATTGAGCTGCCGCGGCTTGCGTCTTGCCGTTCGATAGATTGTCGAACCGGCCGAAAAAGAAAAACCGGATGCTCTGGATCAAATCCCTGCACATCATTTTCGTGGTGACCTGGTTCGCCGGGCTGTTTTATCTCCCGCGTCTTTTCGTATACCATGCAATGACCACCGACCCGCCGGGAATCGAGCGTTTCAAGGTCATGGAACGCAAGCTTTACTATGGCATCATGAGCCCCAGCGCAATCCTGGCCGTTGCTTTCGGGCTCTGGCTCTGGCTTGGCTATGGGTTTTCCGGAGGCTGGCTATATGTCAAACTTGCCTTAGTGATTACACTTGTCGTATACCACCTTTACTGCGGCAAGTTCCTGGCGGATTTCAGGGATGACCGCAACCGGCGCAACCATGTCTATTACAGGTGGTTTAATGAGATTCCGGTAGTGATCCTGTTCGCGGTAGTAATACTCGTAGTGGTCAAGCCCTGGAGTGGTTAAAAGTCATGAGGGGGAAATTCTGGTAGAGATTGATTGCTTGCGGCATCAGGCGTCAAAGATGCAGACAATTGATGTTAACCTCGGCTCCGGGCCTGGTGACCGTAGTTACACGATCTATGTAGGAAAAGGAATTCTGACGCAACCCGGGCTTTTCCTTGACCGGCTGCCACAGAAAAGGGTCGCTATTATTTCCAATACGACTGTGGCGCCGTTGTATATGGACGTACTGCGCAGTGCGCTTGGTGAGCATGGCGTCATATCGCTTCCCATTGTTCTGCCCGACGGAGAGGAACACAAGAACTGGCGCACACTCAATCTCATTTATGATGCGCTTCTGGCCCATCGTTGTGAACGTGGCACATCCATTATCGCGTTGGGGGGAGGCGTCATAGGAGACTTGGCGGGCTTTGCCGCCGCAACATATCTGCGGGGCGTTCCCTTCGTTCAGATTCCCACCACCTTATTGGCACAGGTTGATTCATCAGTAGGCGGCAAGACTGGCATCAATCACCCCTCGGGCAAGAATATGATCGGCGCCTTCTACCAACCCAGGGCTGTCATTGCGGATACCACTACCCTTGATACCTTGCCCGACAGGGAACTGCGCGCCGGTATTGCCGAAATCATCAAATACGGTCTCATCCGGGATTTGGCGTTCCTGGAATGGATCGAGGAAAATATCATGCGGATTCTGGCTCGGGAGAGTGATGCGCTCATTGAGGCAGTACGCCGCAGCTGCATCAACAAGGCGGAGGTAGTGGAAGCTGATGAACATGAGAGCGGCATGCGTGCATTGCTCAATCTGGGTCATACTTTTGGCCATGCTATTGAGAACGCAACAGGCTACGGGACTTGGCTTCATGGAGAAGCGGTGGCCATGGGCACTATACTTGCGGCGGAACTCTCCCGGCGGATGTGCCTGATAGATGACGCGGATGTTCAGCGCATCCGAAAGCTCTACGAAAAGACGGGTCTGCCTTTGACGGCGCCCAGTCTCGGCACAGCGGAATATATGCGCCTTATGGGGCTGGACAAGAAAGTAATGGACGGCAGCATCCGTTTCGTGCTGCTCGAGCGCCTCGGTGGGGCAGCCGTCAGATCGGACGTGCCCCTGCCAATATTGACAGAGACTCTTGGGGAATGCACCGGAAATGCATGAGCTGGCGCCCTATGCCGTATGTCAGGAGAATTCGCGCGGTCGCCGCAGTACGGAAGAGCTCGCCCCTGGGCGTTCTTCCTTTCAACGAGACCGCGATCGAATCATCCATTCGACGGCATTCCGCCGGCTTGAATATAAAACCCAGGTTTTCGTCAATCATGAAGGGGACCTGTTCAGGACGCGCCTGACACATAGCCTGGAGGTGGCGCAAATAGGCCGCTCCGTCGCGCGCAACCTGCGGCTGAATGAGGATCTGGTGGAGGCCATCGCCTTGGCGCACGATCTGGGACACACGCCATTTGGCCACGCGGGCCAGGACGCACTGAACGATTGCATGCGCGAGTACGGCGGGTTCGAACACAACCTGCAATCGTTACGGGTAGTGGATGTCCTGGAGGAGCATTACGGTGCATTCGACGGATTAAACCTCTGTTTCGAAACACGCGAAGGTATACTCAAGCATTGCGCCCGGAAAAATGCGCAAAAGCTCGGCGATGTAGGTGAGCGGTTTCTAATAAACCAGCGGCCGTCACTGGAGGCACAGCTTGCCAATCTCGCAGATGAAATTGCTTATACCAACCATGATGTGGATGATGGCCTTCGTTCCGGACTGATATCGCTCACACAGCTTCAGGAGGTCGAGATATTTGGCCGACATCTTGGTATGGCCAGGAACGAGTATCCCGGCATTTCGGGGCGGCGCCTGGTCCATGAAACAGTACGGCGCATGATCAACACGCTCGTGGGAGATCTCGTCAAGCAAAGCGCGCTGAATATTCAAGATGCCAGGATTGACAGCCTGCCCGCCGTGCGTGCGGCGCCGTCTCTTGTTGATTTCAGCGTTGAAATGCGTCGGGAGCAGCAGGAACTGAAGAAATTTCTTCACGACAATCTGTACCGCCATTATAAAGTCGTCCGCATGAGCGCCAAGGCGCGGCATACAGTCGAAATGCTGTTCAAGGCATTTCACTCGGACGTCCGCCTGCTTCCTCTTGAGCATCAGCTGAAATACCACCAATTCGACCATCAGGCCATCGCCGATTACATCGCAGGAATGACAGACCGCTATGCGATTGGTGAATACCGTCGCCTGTTCGCCATCGATGAGGCCCGGGAACACTGACGACCAACCCCGGTCTTCGCCGGTGCCGGTACGGTTTTCATTTCCGTAACATCGCCCACACCCCGAGGGCAATCGCTGGTAATATCGCCAGGCTGGCGCATGGCTGAGCGGAGGATTGCGGGCACCCCGTCATTTAGAGATAATTTCCGCCCCGAGGCACCCGTCGCATCCGTCGAACATGGTTGCCGGCTTCGATTTACTGTATACGAATGAAAAAGCCACTGAACGACACATTGCTGCGAGCTCTGCTGCGACAGCCAACGGAATATACGCCTGTTTGGCTCATGCGCCAGGCTGGACGGTATCTGCCCGAATATAACCAGACGCGCGCCCGAGCAGGAAGCTTTCTCGCGCTTTGCAAGAATCCGGATTTTGCGACTGAAGTTACTCTGCAGCCGCTGGCGCGGTTTTCGCTCGACGCGGCAATATTATTTTCGGATATTCTTACCATTCCCGATGCGATGGGGCTGGGGCTTTATTTCGCTGAGGGCGAGGGGCCGAAATTCGAGCGACCCTTGCGGGAAGAATGGGAGATCCGGGCACTCACGGTGCCCGACCCCACCGTGCACCTGCGTTATGTGTTGGACGCGGTCTCCCAGATACGTAAGGCACTTGACAACAGCGTTCCCCTGATCGGATTTTCCGGTAGCCCCTTCACGCTTGCCTGCTACATGGTGGAAGGTGGCGGTGGCACCGATTTTCGTCAGATCAAGACAATGCTGTATCAGCGACCTGAGCTGCTGCATCATATTCTCGACATCAATGCCAAGGCGGTGACTGCCTATCTTAATGCTCAGATTGAAGCAGGTGCCCAGGCAGTCATGATTTTTGATACCTGGGGTGGCGCATTGTCGCATGCCGCTTACCAGGAGTTTTCCTTGCGTTATATCAGCCAGATACTTGCCGGCTTGAGGCGTGATTACGGCGGGGCGCGCGTTCCCAACATCGTATTTACCAAAGGCGGGGGGCTATGGCTGGAGCACATCGCGAATTGTGGTTGCGATGCGGTAGGTCTCGATTGGACCATTGATATCGCTGAAGCGCGCCGGCGTGTCGGCCATAAGGTTGCCCTGCAAGGAAATCTTGATCCGGCTGTACTATTTGCCACGCCCGAGGTGATCGCTGTGGAGGTGGAAAAAGTCCTTGCCGGCTACGGGAGGGGAAGCGGACACGTGTTCAATCTTGGTCACGGAATTTCTCAGTTCACGCCGCCGGAAAACGCCCTGGCGCTGGTTGAAGCCGTCCACAGCATCAGCCGGAAACTGCGGGAGCATGAGTAGTTTTTGGCAGATCGGGAAAATTCGTTTGATCCGCCGGGTTGCCGGAGAACTGGTAGAATCGGAATGTGATTGTTCGGTTCCTTGGCTTCACAGATAAAAAAGGTTATAAACAAGCTGTACTTGTCGGAAAGCAAGGGAGTTTCCTTCGGAACAAAGGAAACCAGGGCGGGTCTAAATTGAAGGGTCATTAAGGGTTATTAAGGGTTATTTAAGCCCCTTAAGTTTCTGTTAAATCTCTGTTGTTCCGTAATATTGGTGGGATCATCTCGTGCATATCCTTATTATTGAAGACGATCCGGCGATTGCTACGAACCTGTACGATTTCCTCGAAGCGCGCGGCCACAGCGTCGACGCGGCGGCAGACGGCATAACCGGGCTACATCTCGCTGTAACCCAAAAATTCGATGGAATCTTGCTCGATCTCAGTCTTCCGGGAATGGATGGTATCACCTTATGTCGAAAGCTTCGCCAGGAAGCGAATCTGGACACGCCTGTTCTCATGCTTACTGCGCGCGATACCCTGGACGACAAGCTGAAGGGTTTTGATTGTGGCGCGGATGATTATCTGGTTAAGCCCTTTGCCCTGAAAGAAGTTGAAGCGCGCCTGGTGGCGATGCACAAGCGCCACGGGGGCAAAGGTGACCAGCCGTACGCTGGAAACGGGCGATCTGACGTTCGATCCAAAGACGTTGTCCATACAGTTCGCGGGCACGGGCGTTAAGCTGCCCCCGAAATGCATTCGCCTGCTTGCTCTTATGATGGGCGAGCCTGGGCGCGTATTCAGCCGCAGGGAGCTTGAATCGGAAGTATGGGGAGATGCGCAGGGCACCAGTGACACCCTGCGCAGCCACATGCACGAATTGCGGCGCGCACTGAGCAGGGCCGGAGGCTACGATCCCATCGAGACGGTTCACGGACTTGGCTATCGTTTAATTTCTCGTGCCCGGGCTTAAGCGCGGCCTTCGCCTGCGTGTCGCGCTGGCCTTCGCCATCTTTTGCATTATCGTCGTCGGGACCCTCGGTATCAGCTTGTATATAGCCTCTGATGATATCGAAGAGGCGCATATCGAGCAGATCATGCAAACCGAGATGGATTATCTGCTCCAGCGCTATCGTGATAACCATAATTTTATACCGCAGGTAAGCTCCAAACTCGAGAAATACATCATTCACGATCCTTCCGAGGAATCGAAGCTCCCGCCTTATCTGCAGGGCCTAAACTACAGGCGCAATAAGGTCTTCCGGGGGCCCGAGGAGATCAGGGTGGCTGTCCGGCACGGGGATGGCATAAAATTTCTCGTTGCTTATGAAGTCGGGCTCCATGATCTGCGGCAACAGGAACTCAGGCTTCTCATCGTTCTATCGCTGCTTTCCGTTGTCGGAGTTGCGCTTGTGGTGGGATATCTGCTTGCGGGTGTACTCGTCAGGCAGGTGACTGATCTTGCTGAACGGGTGCGGCATCTGGCGCCGGGCGACGGGCAAGGCGCAACAATGATACAGCCCGGCCAGGATGAGGAGGTGGCGCAGCTCGCGCATGCGTTGGACGACTATCAGAATCGCATAACGCGCATGCTGCGGCGGGAGCAGGAGTTTACCGCCAATGTCAGTCATGAACTGCGCACGCCTATTACGACTATACTGACCAGTTGCGAGCTTCTGGCGACCGAGCCCCATCTGTCAGAAAGAGCTCGAGTGCGTGTTGGGATGATAGAAGGAGCTGCAGCCCGGATGGGTGAGCAATTACAGGCATTGCTCTTTCTTGCCCGCGAGCAGTCGCTGGGTATCATGGAGCCCGTTGCATTGGCCGAATGTGTTTATGAGGCAGTGGAACCCGTGTGCTCGGAGATTTATCGCAAACATCTCAATTTCGAGGTCGCGATAGAGCCGAAAGCCGTACTTACGTTGAACCGTCAGGCCCTGCATACCGCGCTCGTAAATCTGCTTCGCAATGCTGTGCAGTATACCGAACGAGGGTTCATTCGCGTCAACTTCAGCCAGAGCCGTCTTTCGATTTCCGACTCTGGCATAGGTATCGAGCCATTTTATATGCCTCTCCTTTACGAGCGGTTTTTCCGCGGATCGACGCAAGGCGAGGGCTTGGGTATCGGTCTTGCCATCGTTAAGCGGATATGCGATCACTACGGGTGGCTTATTGATGTGGAGAGCACTCCTGGTAAAGGATCCACTTTTCACATTACATTTCCTGGTTCTCAGGCTGGGGCCGCCAGTTCTCCGCGATTTATTTAAGAGAGCAGCATTGCTCTTTGGTCGGTTTTATTTTCCCCTGTTTTCCATATATCCGCCATGTATCCGTGTGTCGAGGACGTGACGGTGCGAATGACACGTTTTTCACATATTCTTGATCGCTTGTATGTTATATTTTTCACCCCAAGTCAATCATTAACCGGAGTCTAAAGTATGTACAGCAACATAACAGGATTACCTATAGAAAAGCGCATAGACTGGTTGTTCGACCTGGCTGACCGCCATGGGAAGACCTTCCGTGGCCCTGAGGCATGGCTGGCCCGGCAGCGTTATCTGGCCAAGCATCCGACGGCCATTGCCGTGTTGAAGTGCATGGACGGACGGATTAACCTTCCCGTGATGACCAATACACCTCCTGGTATCCTGATGCCGTTTCGTAACCTTGGCGGCGCCTTCGACCTAGGGTGGCCCTATCTTGGCGAAGTACTCGCGCATCACGTGAAAGGCTGGGTACGTGAGGGGCGCAGGGTGCTGTTTCTGGTGACCTACCACTTTTCAAAAGGTGACCCGCACCGTGGCTGCGCCGGCTTCAACTACGATACAGAGGCCGCAATGGCCCATACCCAGGTCATCAGACGTCAGATGGAGCAGATCTTCGGGGCCGGACACGCTACTATCTATCCCCTTATTTGTGGGATAGAAACTGACGAGGACACAATAATAGTGCATGGTTCAAACGGCGAGAAACTCGATCTTTCCCTGCTTGAACCCGAGGACAAGGTGACGCTTCAACCCCGTCTCGCTCAGATGCTGCCTGACATGCCGCCCCAGATGCGTGCGGATCTACTACCACTGCTGCTTGGCAATCTGGACAATATTGCGCGGGTACGCGAACAGGCCAAGCGCAAAGAGCGGCTTCTCGACATTGAGCACCGGGAGTGGATGATATGCGTGGGCCGCGGATTCGACTTCCTGCATACACCCAACCTCGCCTTGATAATTGGACCTTATAGTCCGAACCTGGATGTACCCATCGGCAAGGCGGGCGGTATCATTCAAGCCAATATGCGCAGTGGCCGTATTCCAGATGACGGCTTCGCTCTGCTGGCTTCCGTTCCATATACGGAAATAGGTATGGATCGGGCGCGTGCCGAACAAAAATCGTTTTTCCTGGCCCGCTTTGCCGCCGAGGTGCTGCGTCAGGGATACCCGGCACTTGCGGATAAGATGCACGTGCACACTGCCGTACTCGACTGGGAATCGCGGACATTGGAAAGAATTACGGAGACTCTGCCCACCAAGGACCGTAGTGAAATGACTGCCGCCTCCTTCTGATATTCCTGCAACAATCCCGCCCTTTGAGAGGATTAAAATACTCTTTTAGGGCGGATTTATGTCCATTACCTATATTCCCCAGAACCTTCCGGTATGAATGGCGGATCTTGACTTCTTTTGGCTCGAGTTACGCTTGTGGGCGAATGTGACTCGCGCTCGATCCAACAACAACCGAAGGACCACCCTCATTGTCAACTAACCAGCCGGCTTAGCCATGCCGCTGCAGCGAGTTTGTTGATATCCTGAATTACATCCGGAAAGAATCCAAAAAACAATACCAGCAGCGCGGGTACAGATAGTAGCCCGAATTCCCTGTACCGCAGATCATGCAATTGACTTAATCTGGCGTGAACGACGGGTCCAAGAAATGCACGTCGAATAAAGGAGAGCATGTAAGCCGCGCCGAGAATAGCGCCTAATAACGCGGCAATTCCAAGCCCAGGGTGGGCCGTTAGCGCCCCGACAATCAGGAGCAATTCCGCAGGGAAGCCGCTGGTTCCAGGGACACCTATACTGGCCATGGCAAATAGGAAAAAGAATGTGGTCAGGCGGGGCATTATTTTTGCCAAACCGCCGAGATGAATGAGTTCCGTACTGCCCAGGCGATGTTGTATGAAGCCAGCAATCAGGATCAGGCAACTTGCGATCAGGCTGAAGTTGAGCAACTGGAAAATCGCGCCCTGTATCCCTTGCATATTGAGTGTTGCAATGCCCACTATTACGAGGCCGACATGGCTGATACTGGCGTAGGCCAGCAGCCGTCGCAGATTGGTTTGCTGCATCGCGATCATTGCGGCGTAAATGAAAGTTATCGCGCCGAAGATGCCGAGCACCCAGGCATACTCCACCGACGCATCGGGCGTTAGCGGCATGGCAAATCGCAGTATGCCAAACGCTCCCAATTTCAGACCGATCAATAATGCGGTCAGTTGCGTAGGAGCTTCCATGGCGGTGGTCGGTAGCCAGGTATGAAACGGCACCAGAGGAGCCTTGACTGCGAATCCGGCAAAAAGCAGCAGGAAAATCACGACTTGCAAATCCCGCGGAACATGCGTTTGTAGCAGTACGGGAAAACTGAAAGACAAATCGTGGGGGATGTCGCCTCCCAATTGGGTAGCATGATTCACCCCCAGCATGATGAGAGCGAACAATAACGGCACGCCGCTGAATAGCATGTACAGCATGTATTTCATCGCCGCTCCGCGGCGCTCGGGGCCGCCGCCCCACAGGCCTATCAGAAAGAAGATGGGCGGCAATATCAATTCCCAAAACAAGAAAAACAGCATCAAGTCAAGCGCGACAAATACGCCCATCGTGGCGCCTTCCATTGCCATCAGGAGAGCAAAATGGAAACGGCCCAAATGTTGTACGGAATTCCAAGATGCTGCGATGGTTACTAGAGTCAGCAAAGCCGACATGGGTAAAAACAGCACGGAAATGCCGTCGATACCGATAAGGAACTGAATATTGAGGCTTGGTATCCAGGCGTGTTGTTCGACCAACTGAAAATCGCCCCTGGTGGCGTCAAACCACTGCACCACGACCAATGTAGCGATTAACTCAAGAGTTGCCACGAGGAGCGCGATTTTTTTCGACAGACCAACGGTGCGGGTGATGCCGGCTGCAATGGCGCCTAAAATCGGTAATAGAATTACCAGGCTTAATATTGGGAAATTTGCTTCAGTCATGGTCTTCTCTTGGAGCGGAATGCTTCTCGAGCTGTATTTTGTTACCGTTCGGGCTCTCCAAATGCTTATATTGATGATAATAGGCGCTCATTCCGCTCGGGTCCCTCTCGATATAATTAAGCCAGGGCGCCGTATTGAAGCCGGTACCGATAAGCAGGGAGCAAATCGTGATAGCGATGACAGGCTCCATTTTGATCATATAATGATCAGTCCGGGCAGGCTGTATGGCGCGCGTGGACGTTGTCATGAATACCCTTTGAAAAGCCAGCAGGAGGAAGGCGGCCGCCAGCACGTTGCCAACCAGAATCGCGATAGCAATTACCCACCCATATTCTTCGATGGTACCTTCAATCAGCAAATGGGCCGCGTCAAACCCAGGCGTGCCCGGCATGACCATCGTACTCAGCGCGCCAATGAAGAAAAGCAGCGCCACGCTGATGTTGGTGTCAAAAAGACCACCCAGGCGCGGCGTGAACGCGGTATGTGTCCGTTCGTACACTAGCCCTATACTGAATAACATGCCTGCGGATGCCAACCCCCAAGCCAGCGATAGGAAAATACCTCCATTCAGCCCGTGCTCGTTGAAACAAAAAAGACCGATGACGATCATTCCTATATGGCTGATGACAGAAAAAGCCAACAAACGCCGAATGTTGATTTGCATCAACGCAAGCAACGCGCCATAAAAAATGGTGATCAAGCCGAGCGAAACCACAAACCCTGCCCACTGTTCCGCAACCTCCGTAAGTATGGGCAGGATAAATCGGGCCGTGGCATAAATACCCAATTTCAGGCCGACAATGAAAATGCTGACGCTTGCCACGGAGCTTTGCTCTGCCAGGATGGGTAACCATCCATGGAAAGGAAATAAAGGCATCCGAATGGCAAAACCACAGAACAGAAGAATAAAGATCAGCGTTTCATCCAGCAGCAAGGTCTTATTTTTCTTTAGCGTTAGCCAGTCGAAGCTCAGTTCATGGCCCGACGCTGTTAAGCCGAAGCCAAGTAAAAGAAAACCGGCCAAAGTCATTAACAGCCCCCAGCCCCAGTATTGGACCAGACGCGTGATTACCCAGCGTTTTCGCTGCCCGGTTCCGCCGTACACCGTTAATAAAATTACCGGCAGCAGCTCCAGCAAGCTCCAGAACCAGAACTGGATGACGTTCAGCGCTGAAAAGGCGCCGATCAGAATCGCCTCATACCCAAGCACAGTCGCAATAAATTTCCAGTCCAGCGTTCGCCGGGTGATCGCCTTGTAAACCAGAACCAGCAAAGTTAGGATTGCCACCATTGGGATAAAGAGAACGTTCAGTCCATCGACGCCCACACTATAATGGGCAACGCCCAAAAAATTAGACTGTTCGGCGAGCTGAATACCTCCTTTCTCCGGGTCAAACACAGATAACAGGTAAAAACTTAAAATTAGTGTTATCGACGTTCCGGCAAAGCCGAGGGTCATGGCGATGTTCGTGGAACGCGTGAAGAAGATGGCTGTCATTGCTGCGAGAGGAGCCAGGGTTAGCATGGACAGTAGCGGAAATGCTATTGTTTCGGACCAGAAAGTCATATCGGTAACCATCAGGGCACTCAGAGTGCAACCAATATTATGGTCAGGACGAACAGCGCGAGATAGCCGGGATTAAGCAGCAACTGTTCGATCTTGTTGGCCGCGAGTCCGAGGCGATGACCGACCTTGATCATGTCTTCGCCCACGCCCCGTATTACCAGACGGTCCTCGAACCAGTATAAAATCGCTGTGACCCGCTGAGTTAGATTCCCCGCGAAGCCAGTGCCGCGGGCGAATTCCTCATCTGAAGTGTCCTGCTTAATGACGCTGGCGGACTTCGGCCTATCTGCCAGCGGGACGTTGCCAAGCACTCCCAATGAACTGAATAAAGACTGCCGCGAGGCGATCTTCCGTTTTTCCACCTGTGCCAGCGTAGAGATTGAGCGCCCGGAGGGAAGAGGAATTCCCATAGCGCGATCAACGATATAGTCATCGAAATAGGCGAGATCATGGGCAAGGCGTCGTATCGGTTTGACCAAAATCCAGTCGGTAATCTGATCAATCCAGACGCGATTTAGAGAAGCAACATACATCCAGCG
Source organism: uncultured beta proteobacterium (assembly GCA_963786735.1). Classification (GTDB taxonomy): domain Bacteria; phylum Pseudomonadota; class Gammaproteobacteria; order Burkholderiales; family Nitrosomonadaceae; genus Nitrosospira. The sequence goes on along the minus strand of CAWBAF010000022.1, from coordinate 108,976 downwards.
TACATCGGCGATAAAGGGTGCAACGGGTTTTATGGGATTGCCCTGTATGTTATGCATGAGCGATGGCGCGGTTAACACCTGATAACCCCGAACTACGGCATGGGCGCAAAGGTGCCACCGTGCCAGCTCCCACCAGCCTAACCCGCATTCGAGAAACATCAGGCCCAGTTGTCCGGTGGTTGCAAAAAACAGGGAACTCTTCACATCTGTCTGGGTGAGCCCCACGAAAAAGCCGTATACGGCGGTTAGAAATCCCACGGCTGCGACGATGAACATTACCACCGGTGCTCGTTCAAGCAGGGGCTGCAGCATAAGAATGAGATACACCCCGGCATGGATCATAACTGCGCCGTAGAATCCGGCGCTGGATGGCGTGGGGCCCTCGGCTGCTCGAGCCAGCCAAGGAGCAAAAGGCAGCTGTGCCGATTTTGCAAATGCGGCTACCGAGAAGCATAGCGCGATCACGCCGGCCTGCCCGGTGGATAGCTGAGCGGCTAGCAAATCGAGCTGTGACCAGTCCAGACTATTGATCCAGGCATAACTCAGGCCGATACCAAGCATGAAGCCTGCATCGCCGATGCGATTGGTTACAAATACACGTGTCGCATTGGTGGCCGCGACGGGACGATCATAGGCGTAGGCGATCAATAAATAAGAGCAGACGCCCGCGATCTCCCACCCCACAAAAGTGCCGACAATGTTCCCTGACAGTACCAGTAGCAGCATCGCTGACGCAAACAGGCTCAGAATGAAAAAGAAGCGGTGAAATCCCGGCTCCCGATGCATGTAATTAACCGAAAAACGTATAACGATGAACAGCAGGATGGCGAACAGCGTGGCCAGGGCGATGTTGAAACCGCCAGTAATAAAACTGATCCCGATATTTAGGTCGCCGCTGCTCAGCCATTGTCCTAACTTGAATGCGCCGGCACTCTTGCCCAGTAAATCGGCGACCAGCAAGGTTAACGCCAGCAGGCAGGAAAACATTACGGCCCAGTTCGCGATAGCTGCTGTCGTATTCTCATCCGCTTCACCATCGAGCGCACCTGATAGATGACCTGCACCGATAACAACCGCCGCGAGCAGCGGAAGCAGCGGAATTAAAACAACTAGCACGTCGATTGTCATGTCTTATGCCTCGAGCTGTTCTGTCTCCCGGATCAGGGCGGGGTCCAGGGGTAAAACGTTGCCGCGGTAATACTCTGGCGACTTTCTGCAAACCGGCAAAACGGTTTCCTCGGCTTGCCAGGGAACGAACCCGATCCCGCGCTCGAAGACAAATAGCTCGCCGCTATCGGGGTCTTTTGCGCTAAGGAGTATCCATCCTCCGGATATGAGTTCACGCAAACTGTCCTGGCGGGCATAGATTTGTTCCAGAATCTGGGTTTTTGCCTCGACCAGAATCTGTAAACGTATCGCCTCATGAATTTCTATCATTTGACGTGGCAACCCGGTGCGTAAATCACTGGATGCGCCCTCCATCACGGCGAACATTCCGACGACATTGTGTGGTACTTTTGTTCCGCAACCAAAACGTTCGTTGTTCACAGTGGAGAAGTAGTATTCCAGATTAATACCGGCACCGACGGGTCCGACCGCCAGTAGAATACCTTCGAGTATCTTGCCCTCCGGATCCTGGGTTGGATCATAGGAGATCAGGAACATGCGGCGATCGAAAAATACGCCTTGCGTTACTGATCTGCGACCAACCAGTGCCGAAGCGTTCGTCGCATGACCGAGTTCCGGTCTGGCCTGAGAAAAATCGGTCGCGCGCTCTTCAATATGTTTTAATGCTTCTGTTGGGGTTGGTTGGCGTGGTGCTGATGCCAGGCGGCGGCAACGTTCATGCGCGGACATTTGTTGCGCATGACGCAATTCGCCCAGCAATTTGGTGAGAACTGCTCGTCGTTCCAAAGGCACCTCGTCGAGGTCATACCAGATAATTTCTTCATTACAGGTGTTATGTTCAGTGCCGATAAACCAGGTATCGGACGGAATTTCAATGCCTCGTTCAGCTATAAGTTTGCGTATTTCCGGACGGTTAGCCATCGCGGCAAATACCCTTGCATTCGGACCACCATGACGCCCGCTACATGCGCCGCAGTCATATGCCGCCAAATGCGGGTTGTTCTGGCTGATGGAACCGTGTCCCATTAATACGACCAACTGAGAGAAGCCGTAAGTCAGGCCTATATTGCGCAATAAACCCGCAATCCTGTCGGCCTGTTCCCTATCAGTAAAGCCGAGCTTGGGTCGGTCGGGGGTGGCGATAACGGTTTCATCCGTGGAAGTAAACATCAGCTGGGTATGGACGGCGGGCGCAACAATTTCGCGGATACTCGCAAGCCATTCTTGCTGGCGCTTGGGTAAAAACGACTTAGCCAGTAGCCCGGCGAACGTAAGCGGGGCAATTGCATCGATAACCGGATGTGAGAGCAGGACGTTCCGGCGGATGCTTTGATGCAACAAATTAGCTGTGCGCTGAGCCAAGTTGCGTCCACTGTTATGCCTCGGCAAGGCTTTTTCATCATCTGCCCGAGGTATTTCCCTCACTTCATGCGCGGGCCTTACCACTATCGGGCATAACGGGGTAACCGTGGCATCATCAAGGCCCTTGTAATTTATCGGCACGCCAAAGAACCCGGCAGCGCCGAAGGTCTCGATCGCAGGGTTGAGTTCCTCCAGATGTCTGCGAAAACCTTCCTCGCGGTCATCTATGCAAAAAACGATTTGCGAGTCAGGACGGGCGTCACGTTTAGCCCAGGTTCCTTGATTATGATTAGCCCGTATGGCCTGGAAAATACTGTCCCGATAATGGCGCTCATAGGCGTCCAACCAGACTTTGCCACGTTCAGATGCCGAAAATCGATCCAGTATCGCCAACATCTGCAACAAGTCCTCCTTTTGCAAGGCCTCGACATACCCAGCGTTCAGTCCCAAGTGCTGGCATAAGCGAAATAACCGCCAGCCGCCATCGTAAATAGTGTGATACCGCCCTTGTTGTTCAGCCAACGGACTGAGTTGCCAAGTCAGGATCAGATCGGCAAGCGATTGCCAATCAGGACGCGCATTCCGCTCCGAGCCCGCTAGAACGGTCAGTGACCCCGCACGTTGAGCGAGATACTCTGGCAGGTTGCCTTGGCATAAACGGATGCGTACCATGAATTCAGAGAGATTTTTGCTAAAGTAATTTTGCAAACTGCCCAGCTTGGCGTCTACGCGCCAATTCTCCCGACACACCTGGTTTAACCAGAGGCGGTCTAGCGTCAAGCGGATGGCCAGATAATCCGCCAGTCGAGGTTTTGCGTCATCGGCCGTATGGTAGCGGGGGTTGTGCTCGCGCCAATTGATGAGTCCCGACCAGCCCGGCAATTCAAGAGCGAGGCGACGTAGGTATCCGTCCCATTTCGGCTGGGGTATTTCGAGCCATGTTAGTTGGAAGATGATGGCGTCGATCGCGTCAAAAGGAAGTTCCGTCAGTACCTCGCGCCACTCGGGTAAGTCCTGAAGGAAAGGATCTATGTCATATTGAACACCTTCCCGCCAAGCCGCATAAAGGCCAAGCACGCCCCGGTCCGGTGTATGCCAGGCTGCTATTCCTTCGTCCATGCAGGACGCGCAAATTCTGATCAGTTGCGGACGGGTGAAGTCAAGAATGTCGATTCCAGTCAACGCCGTTATGAAACCGCGTAAAGTGATCGTGTCACCCAGCCTGTTGAGCCAATCATTCAGCATTTTTCTTGACTGCCTTTGCATTTGCTGATGAACCGACATTCCATCGTTTCTTTCGCTGGCGCGCTCCAGCCACTCTTCGGCTTGCTCCAGGGTCAAGTCGAGCAAGTTCTCCGGGTGTAGTCCCACCTGTTTCATATCGAGCTTGGTTAAAATGGCTTCCCACAGGTTTCTAAGTGCGCCTGCAGGCGCGGTGCCGGCAAGCAACTGATCACGGGCGGGCGCGGGCACGTCTGCTTGAACCGCAGACAGCGCATCCAGTTCTTCAATTTGCCAATTCAGCTGACTGGCAGATATTGGTTGAAAATCGAACAATAGTGCGACCCGATACAGTTCCTTGCGGGTGATGACTCTGTCTTTCGCCGTGCAAATGATCTGTTCCGCCTGCAAATTCGGATCATGCGCGAGCGCGCCAAAGATATCGCTGTCGTTGATACGGCCTCGCTCGTACAAACTACGATTCTGTCGTTCCGGGAGGTATCCGCTGATACCGGTTAATGCTTCGACTGCCTGCAGGGCTTCCTCAAACGGGAGATGCTGAAAGCCATGCAGCGTGTTGTGGTGCACAAAGTTAAGAATCGGTGCTTGCCCGGGGAGAACGTGGTCCAGATGATGAAGCGAGGTTTTGATTTGCTCGTGTAAGCTGTTTGCACTGCCATGGCTTTGGGGAAGGGGTGCATGCATTGTTACATCTCCGAAATTCGTAGCCGGACCACGCTGTTCATTTGAGCAGTGGTGGCGGCCGATAGATCAACCAGCGATGCGGGCAACAGGCCAAATCCCACGATCCCGGCAACCAGGATTCCAAGTGCAAGAAGCTCGGGCGTTCTCAAGTCTTCGATATCTTTCATCTGTGGCTTTACTGGGCCAGTAAATAACAGCCCAATGGTACGGATGGCGTACGCCGTACTGATCAGGAGACCCAAGCTAAAAAACACCATAATGACGCCCCATTGCTGGAAGCCCCCGACTATCGTGTGCAATTCTGCGACAGCCCCCACCGATCCAGGCATTCCCATCGCTGCCAGCAACGTAATGGTGGTAAAAAATGCAAATCTCGGCATCACCTGAACCAATGAGCTGTAGTCCTGTATGTTGCGGGTATGGGTGCGTTCGTAAAGCAGGCCCACTACCATGAATAACGCACCGGCTATCAGCCCATGCGCGCTCATCTGCAATACGGCACCTGTAAAACCGGTCTGGTTTAATGTCGAGATGCCCAATAAGACAATACCCATGTGGCTGATCGAGGAGTAGGCAACCATGGCTTTGAGATCGCTTTGCCGCCAGGCAAGCAAGCCCCCGTATATCATGCCGAACAGCGCCAAAAATACGAGTACGGATTGCAGCGCCTCGGCGGCAAGGGGCAGGATGATCACTACGCGAAGCAGGCCATAAGCGCCCATCTTCAGCAAAATACCGGAGAGCAGGATGCTGACGGGGCTCGGGGCCTCGACGTGAGCCAGCGGTAACCAGCCGTGAAGGGGAAAAATCGGCATTTTGACCCCGAAGCCGATCAGGAAGCCGAGAAATGCCCATATCTGCTGGTCTTTAGGCATATTTTCTGACACATCTTCCATTGCGCTCATAAGCGACACATGTTCAGGAACATATTGATAAACCGCGATGAGGCTGACCAGCATGAAAATCGACCCACCCATGGTGTACAGCACAAAATTAAGGCTCGCGGTCTGCCGTCGTTTGCCTCCCCACCGGTCTATCAAAAAAAACATGGGAATCAATGTCGCTTCCCAAAAAATATAGAAGAGAGACCAATCCTGTGAAAGAAACACGCCAAGCATGCCGAACTCTGTCAGCAATATGCTGATGTGATAGCCTTTGACCCCGTTGGTAATGCCGGAGGAAGCGAGTAGTGCTATGAGAGTGAGGAGAGTGGCCAGTGCCACCATCGGGAGGGATAAGCCGTCAACGCCTAATGCATAGGCGCTGCCTATCTTGGGGTTGATCGAGAAGTACTCGCTGAACTGTAAACCCGCGTCACGCTGATCATAACTAAAAAGCAGATAGCAGGTAAGTAAAACAGTAATTCCCGAAAAAAGCTTGCCAAGACTACGAGTAAACTCTTGATCGCGCTCCGGCATTAGTGCCAATAGAAAAGCACCAATCGCCGGAGTCCACAGAACAGCGCTTAAGATCCCCATTTATATTTGTTTTAATAACCCCGTTTTATGCACGTTTGTTCTTAGATATTCTATCTAAGGAAGCAAAAGTTTTATTATGGTAAGCGATTCAGGGGCGAAGCGCGACTTTTTTGAAATCTCCTTTATTTAAAACATCACAACTTCCCCAACAAGACTTACACAAGGTTCTTGACTCATCAGGCCACAGCGAATATATGAGCCTGAAACTATTTCACCGTCAGCTGTTATCAAACGGACTTGTCATCGCTACCGTAGGCCCCCACTGCCTGACGCTCGGGCACGAGGACGAAGGTAATCCAGGCGAATCGCAAAATCTTCGCAAATCGCGGAGGACGTTCCCACTGGGCCGCAACTTGAACCAAGCAGACGATAGTAAAAATGTTCATGGGACTACCGGTTCCATGTTTCGCGCACTTCCGTCTCCTAGCTGCAGACCATCGACAAAAATAGACTTAAGTGGAGCAAGGACTGGATTTTTTGCACCGCCAAGTCAACTATGGCTAATACCCCTATGATTAATAATAGGCATGGATAAAGCATAAAATATGGCAAATATGAAATATTTTTTTTTCGCCACGTTCATCACAAATTAATCACAGATAAGAAATGTTTTATTGACAATCAAGCAATTAAGAAACCTTCGAGAGCGTCGAACGGGCAAACAATCGGCAGAGAAATTGAACTTTTCCCGTCATAGAATTAACGGTCGCATTAATGACAATGTACTTATATCCTCGACGTATGCTCTCTTTGTATGCTCTCTTTGAATTGATTGCGTAAGAAATAGTGTTACCCGGTTCAGGCGCAATGATTCTGTTCCGCATCGAGCTGATTGGGGTTCAGGTCTCGCCCTCTTCCTTTTAAGGGATGACCCAAATTAAGAATGCAATGCCTGCGGCGCAACGCCCGTTAAATTCGGCGTCTGCATGGTAATGCTTGAGGTTCTATCCCTGCCTTCCCTGGCCTCGCGCACGTATCGTTCATCGAGGTGCTGACCCGCGGTCGCCATGCGAAAGCGGTCAAGCTCGTCCAGTTGTTTGTCGGCCCTGTTCTACCGTTTTACTCAAAATAACGTAGACAGGCGCGAATAGTTCCGCAGACCTTGTTTAACGGCCGAAACGGCGCCGCAAGCATTCCTCGCGAGAATCCCCGGATATGTCCCTTTTGTTGGACGGGTGGAATTAACCTGGATAAAGACAAAAGGTACCGCTTACTTAAGGATTTCATGGTCACGCCGGGCAGTCAGGGTGGTGGCGTTGCTGCTACAGCACACGAAAGCAGGCTTAGCCATCGCTGCCATGGATCTCAACAGTAAAACACAACGAATTGAAGGCAGAGAGTCAGAATACAGTGCGAAGAAGTTATTTGTCATATTGTAGGTCGAAATCCCCGGAGCTGCTTATTCTTGAGTTACGCTCGGGAATTAAGACTTTTTTAAAATATTCTTCTAGCAGATATCCGATTCACAAATTCATCACGAATACGAAATCTTTTCTTCACAAGCAATGTGATAATTTCTTTTCCACTCGTAATTCGCATCGCTTATAACGAAACGGATCCTTACGGTAACTATAGTATTCCCTGTTGCTCAAGGGGTTATGAGTAATCGAGTTGTGGGGAAGCTGGTGATGGAGACTTAATTTCAGGAGAATTTGCATCTAACGGGAAAAAAGCGGCTCTGCGAGAGGAAAGGGGATTTAAAAAAATGGACGTGAAGAGCATGATGCGGATCGCCCTCTATCCTGGTGGTGCGAGACGCTATTTAAGTCCCGTTTCCACTCGCGGGTTTTCGTTATCATCGGAGAATGGCATATGACGAAAGATTATTTATTCGTTGAGGGATGAGAAAGGAATCTGAAAGCTTTAATAGAACCTATTCCGGTCAGTCGGGCAGGAGGCATCTCTTGGAAAGCCGCCAGATCTTCAAAAAAAAAGGGGGGTATACCTTTCTGTCCTTAGTGATTGGCCGGTTTCTGCTCAAGATATTCAGCACCGGTCGATCGTCGGGTTCCGTGGTATGAAGCTGTCCCTAAAGCGGCGGAGACAGTAATGCGGATTCCAATTCAACTTATTTCTGTATAAGAGGGGTAAAAAAATGTCAGTTTCCAGTCTACTCGTACCGGCGATACTGTTTTTCGCCCTTGGCATGTTTGCGTGTGTGATCAAGTCCGATCTCAAGTTTCCGCCCGACATGCACAAGATGATCGTTATCTATCTGCTTATCGGGATCGGGCTTCACGGCGGCAAGGCACTGGCGACATCCAACATGGGGGATGCCCTGCCTGCCGTATGGGCGGCTCTCGGGTTTGGTGTCGGCCTGCCTATCATTGCCTACATCATCCTGCGAGCCATCGGAAAGATCGATCCGCTGAATGCCGCCGCCATCTCGGCGCATTACGGCTCGGTCAGTGCGGGCACATACATGACCGCAGTGGCTTTCCTGGGCGGTATCGGCGTGACCTACGAAGCCTATCCCGTCATCATGCTGGCGATCATGGAATCGCCGGCTATCATGATCGGCCTGGTCCTGGCGGGCTATTCCCGGAAAATCATGGGAGGGGCGGTCAAGGGAGAAAAAGGGATGTATGGTCACCTGATACGCGAGGCCTTCACCAACGGCAGTATTCTGCTGCTCTTCGGCTCGATGGCAATCGGCGCAGTGGTGTCGGAGCCCAGCTACAAGAAGATCGAGCCGTTCTTTGAAACCGTCTTCATGGGGGCTTTGTGCCTGTTCCTGGCTGACATGGGTATGGAAGCCGGCAAAAGGCTCTCGGAATTCAAGACCGTCGGTGTTTTCCTGGTCGGTTTTGGCATCGTGATGCCCCTCATCGGCGCGGTGTGCGGGCTGTTCGTAGGGCATTACCTGCTGCACTACTCGGTGGGCGGGGTTACGCTGGTGGCCGTGCTCGCGGCGAGCTGCTCCTACATTGCGGTACCACCCGCGATGCGCCTGGCGATACCTGAGGCTAACCCCTCGTTTTACCTGACTTTATCGCTGGGATGTACCTTTCCGTTCAATGTGGTGATCGGTATTCCCACCTATTATGCGATAGCGCAATATCTGGCAGGACAAGGGTGAGGAGTCAAGAGTCCGATTGAAAATCAATTTGCTCGCGGCCGGTTGGCTCTGATTGGAAGAATTCATGTCTGGCCTGTCGCGGGAATATCTTGGGAGAAAAATGATGACGTTAAGACCAGATGATACGATACCGATGAAGCGGATCGAAATCGTGATCGAACAGGAAGAGTTCGAAAACCTGACTGCACTTTTACGGGAAGCCAACGTGCGGGGTTACACCTCTATCAAACAGGCGGGCGGACTCGGGTCGCGGGGCGAGCGTAATCCGGATGAATCGTTTCTCAAAGAAGACAATGCGGTAATAATTCTTGCGTGCGAGGAAGCTCAGGCGGAAAGACTGATTGCCACGCTGCGTCCCAGGCTGAAGGATTTTGGTGGCATGTGCCTGGTTTCAGATTGCCTGTGGGTTGTTGGGCCGGCAGTTTCTTACTGAACCGTTGCGGGCTGGATATTCGCAATAGATGCTTTGGGAAAACTAGAGTCGGAGTTTGTCAGGTACGGTAGGGTAGTAAGTGTACGCGTCGTAAAACGGCGCTTTCTATCCTTACCGTGCAACCTGACAGCGGGATGCCAGTGTGATGCGTCTGGATGTGATGGCCACCGTCTCACTGTCTATACGCGGTAGGTCGATTGTACCCGGCTAAATCCCGCTGATGGGCTGGTTCATTAGGGCAATTGCTCCTGCCTCCTTGCTTCTGCGCCAAGCAGTATTACCGGCCCAAGGGTCTAAGGGTTCAAGCAGGGATACAGGTTGTAGTCAAACCGAACCGGGCTGTAAAGCCTGGGAAAATTTTTAACTATTTAACTTGATCGAGCAAAAAAATGGCGAGACCTGCTACAGGACGAGAATTTGTAAAGGCTGCGAAGGAACGAATCGCAGCAGCGAAAACGGTTGATGCCTTGCGTGCCGCTCAGGCACTGCTCCTGCCACTGGAGTTTGGGCTATCGTTGGAACAGACAGCCATGGTCATCGGGTTATCCAAGAGTCGTACGGGGAAGCTTCGGACGCGGTTCCAGCGCATCGAAACAGGTGTTGAACAGGTAAAAACAAAAAAAGGTCTACGAAACCATGCTCGCATGAGTCTTGACGAAGAGGTGAAGTTTCTTTCTCCGTTCGTCAACGGTGCAAAAGACTCTGGCATACTTCATATACCCCAGTTAAAGGCCGAGCTTGAGCAAAGGGTAGGACGAAAGGTTTCCACATCCACCGTTTATCAATTGCTTCGACGCCACGGGTTATCAAAACTTGCACAGCACCCGAGAACAGACATGACTGTGGCTCAAGCATGGGAAAGATTGGGACAAAAACATAACTCTACATAAGCAGGAATAAGGTGCGCTCGCCTGACCTGTAAATGGTAGAGGCATGCAAAGGGCGCATCCTTCACCCCTTGCTTTCGGGCCAGATGCCCAGCTTGGGCTCCTCCTTCAAATGGCAGCAGAATGACACTGCTGCCTTTCTTTTTTTCACACCTGACTCTCTTCCGTTACCTTAGATATCAGCCTGCCACTGAAATTTGGGTCGCAGGACTTGATTTCAAGCGAATTCATTCGAGCTTGAGTGACGCTACCTTTGTTCCTCCGCCCGTTAGTCTGGGTCCCCAAGTCCTGCGATGTATCCCCTGATATTTGTACATGTCTTAAATTCCCCCTTTGATAAATCACTAATAGAGGTTCCATCAAAACGTAAAAGTTAACAGAAACTTCACATAGGTCATAGATATTCCATTTCGAGAGTGTTTCATCTTATCGAAAATAACTACGCAATGGATTGATTAATAAAATTAATTTAATTTATTAAAGATTTTTCGCAAATTCAATTGTGAAGAACTCCAAAAAACTTCACAAATTCTTGACATTTCCCACACATCTTCTTCACATCACCGATGTTATGTTAGCGCCGTCTTTAAAACGCCGAAAACTTCATGTGTGTAAATCCGGAAATAATGATGAAATTGGGTGTCGGGCAACTCTCTCCGGCCATTGCCTCTGGAAGGCGCAAGAAGAGCTTTTAAAAGTATTTGAAGTTGCTTTGATCTGACCCTTTCCAATCTTGTGGCGAAAGCAGTCGAGAGTGGAAAGCAATCGGTGAAAGCGCGTACCGCGCCAGGTATTCTTCGAAAATTTTTATTGTTTTGTTTTTTTTTAAAAGGAAGATTGGTATGAGTTCATATTCCCCAGATAAGCCGATATCCTCCACTGGTGGCCAAGCATCCAGCGGAACAGCGGAGCCGGTTGTTGCCCCGGGCTCGGCCGGTTTTCAAGCCAAGTATGTGGCCCGAGACATCCAGGCCGGGATCGTGTGCGGAGCGATGGCGATTCCCCTGAGTACGGGCATTGCCATGATGTCGGAATACCCGATCAAGATGGCGCTCGCAACTGTCGTATTCGCTTGCTTTATTGGCTGGATCAATTCATTTTTCAGGCCAGGCAATTATATCGGGGTGCCCGGGGTCGCCGCTGGTCTCGCTCCCGCACTGGCTTTGGGCGTGCACACCTTCGGCGTCGAAAATATGGCATTCTGTATTTTCCTCACCTCGGTGATGCAAGCCGTCGTGTGGAAATTCAACTGGCAACGGTACATCATGCTTGCAGTGCCGGCATATCTAGTTGAAGGTTTGCTGGCAGGGATAGGCTTGAAAATCGCACTAAAGTTCCTGACCTTTACCTATGAGCTCCCCGCTGGGGCAGAGGATCCGGAAGTGTTCTGGAACGGAGCGCGCATACAGATGGTGCTCATATCGCTTGCCGGTTTTGCCATGTTTGTGTACTTGTTCTCTAAATTCAAGAATACGAAGCCCGCGGTTCCGTATTTTATTTTGATAGCGGCGAGCATTGTCCTCGCGCAGTTCATGTCTGTTCCCATGCTGCACGTGGACGACGTAGAGCTCAAGCTTGCGCTCCCGATACCCCATGTAGAAAACGCGATGATGTGGGTTTACATGATCGGGTTCTGCTTCATGCTTGCAACGATCGATGTGATTGAACAGGTGATGAGTAATGCGGCGATCGAAAAAATCGATCCCCTCGGCCGCAAGTGCAACACCAACAACAGCTTGTTTGCGATTTGGATCGCTAACATGGGGTCCAGCTTCTTTGGCGGCATGACCAATCTCGACGGCTTGGCAAAAAGTACCACCAACAAACTTGCCGGCGCATACACCAAGTTTTCCCTGGTTATCGTCGGGGCGGTCATTACTTTCTTTGTGACTAACACGCATTATCTCGAGTATCTCCCGAAGTTTTCGCTGGCAGCCATCATGATTTTCTCCGGTTGGAAGATGATTATGGGATTGTGGCACGTGGCGCACTACGGGCAATATGCGTTAATACTCGCCACTGTCACCGGGCTGCTTGTTTTCAAAATCGGCATCTTTGAAGGCATGGTGGTTGCCCTGGCGGTGCACGGACTGGTCAATTATCTGGTCTTTAACCAAGCCGGCAAAATTCCCAGCAAAGTTATTGTCAAAAAGTACTTCGAGAAATTTTCGCCCGGCGGCGGCGCCGACTGAGGCAAGGTACATAACTTGCTGAAGGCGGACATTAAGCTGTCCGCCTTCAGCCTTAATATCTTGAGGAGTGGTGAATGTTCAAGAGTGTAATGGCGGCAATCGCCGATGATGAAATCTCTCGGGCGGCTCTGCAGGAGGCTGTGCATATTGCTTCCAGGGACGGAGCCAGGCTTTGCATTGTGCATGCTGCCGAGAAAGGGGATGAGGATGAAAATGACAAACGGCGAGCTGGAGCGAATTTGCTGGAGCGGGCGAAGTCGTCAGCAGCCACAACGTCAGAAGTGGAAACACGTTTGCTCGACGCGGAAGGGGGATTCGGGTTGAACAGCACTGCCGAAGCCGTTGCCAATGCGGCCGCGGAGTGGGGCGCCGATCTCCTCGTGGTGGGAACGAAGGGCCGCCGTGGCCTGGAGCGCCTCGTTATCGGTTCTGTCGCCGAGAAACTGGTTCAAACGGTGGAAATTTCAATCTTATTGGTTCGTCCGCATTAACGGCGCATTGGCAAACGGCAAAAAAATTTTGTAAGGCATGTGAAGAATATGTGTACTAATTGTCAAATACTTGTGAAGTTGTGAGAAATATGTATAATAAATGTGATATATTTGTGAATACCACTCCAGTCATTCTTCGGCTGGTTGCCGTTTTCACGCTTTGAAGCGGAACGATGAGACCACGTGATAGATCGGGCAATAAAAGTTTATTGCCTGCAACAAGAAAAGTAAGGGATTCGCCAATTTAAAAAGAAAACGGGGATGTGCCGTAGGGACGATCATTCTCAGTATGTGGTACGCAATTGGTACGCAATTACACACACACTTGAGACGTGACGTAAAGCGAAGGCGAAATTCCTGATGTCGTGTAGCAAGTGTTCGGCTTTATTTATTAGCCACCTATGCAACTTAAACTTCTTTGAACCCTTTTATATTGGAAAAACCATGCTAGACAAATCGCCTCATACAATTCTTTACTTCGCATACGGCACGAATATGTTTTCCCGCAGATTGAAGGAGACCATCGCGCCATCAGCAGTAGCAATAGATATTGGCTTTGTTCAAGGACGCCGGTTCAGCTTCGGCAAAGTAAGCCGGGATGGGTCCGGGAAATGCGATATCGAAGCAACCAACAATGCGAAAGACCGGGCTTATGGAGTGCTCTACAGAATCAATGCCAAGGAAAAATCCGATCTTGGAGAAGCGGAAGGGCTGGGAATAGGATATAGCGAAGCAAACGTTCAAATCATTACCGCAACGGGCACGCAAACTGCGATGACCTTCGTGGCAAGCTATAAAGAGGCACCGCTTCGGCCCTACCAGTGGTACAGGGCTATGGTTATTGCCGGGGCCACGGAACACGGTTTGCCAAGTGAATATATCGAATGGCTGCGCACATTTGAAGCGCAACCTGATGCAAATACCGACCGTCGTTCCAAGAGAGAGTCACTACTATTCGGGGATTTAGCTTTAGACCGCTTCCAGCTGGAGATGCCAATACGCCAGGCTGAGGTGAACAAGGTTTAACGGTTTGCTATAATCCAGCCAAATCGTAGGAGCAATTTAAGTACGTTGTTGCAGCTTATAAGAGGTGCCCGTTCCCGGCAGCATCACGCCGGGGATGAGGCGCCGGATCTCGTAACCAGCGTCTGAAAAAAGTCCAGACGCCGCTTATCTACTCTTCCCTTAGCTGTTGCATCCCGAAGAGCGCAACCAGGCTCTCGCATGTGGCGGCAGTCAGCGAATTTGCATTGCCCGAGGTACGGTCGAAATTCGACAAACCCCCAGGCCAATTCCTCATTATTCATGTGGTACAGGCCGAATTCCTGCAACCCGGGCGAATCGATAATGCCACTTTGCTCATCGAGTTCGTAAAGTCGGGCATGCGTAGTCGTGTGCCGTCCGGTATCAAGGGCAACGGAAATGCCTGCTGTCGCCCGCTTCGCCCCAGGAAACAAGGCGTTGATTATAGTGGATTTGCCCATGCCGGACTGGCCCACGAGAACGCTCAGCTGGTTGGATAGAAAAGGTAGCAGAGGCGTCGCGTCGCTTGCGGCACTCACTTCCAGCACCGCATAGCCCAAGCCCCGATAGAGATTCAGCCTACCGGCCGCGACTTGGGTAGCTGAGACGAGATCCGCTTTATTGAGAACGATGAGTACCTGGAGCCCCTGGTTCTCTGCGGCGGCCAGGCATCGATTTATCAACTCCTCACTGAATGTCGGCACCGCAGCGACTACTATAACCACCTGTGTAATATTCGCCGCAATCACCTTCTCGCGATAAGCATCACTCCGGTGTAACAGCGCAGTTCTTGGGAGAATTGTTTCTATAACCCCTTGGTCGCCCGATTCAGTGGTTCGAATTTCTACCCGGTCTCCACATGCTGCCCCACCTTTTTTTCCACGCGCAACACATGAGAAAGTGGCGCCCGCTCCCGTTTTGACGAGGAACTGCCTGCCGAAACTGGCGATAATCTGTCCTTTAATAAGAGGCGCGGAGCCAGAATGGATATTGGGTCTCAAATCTTGAGCAGGGCGTCTATCTTTGCCGCACAAATGAAATCATTCTCGGAAAGCCCGCCGATAGCGTGAGTCATATACTCGACGCGGCATTTGTTGTAGCCGACCTCAAGGTCAGGATGATGGTCTTCACGGTGCGAAATCCAGGCAATCGCATTCACGAAGGCGATTGCCTGGTAATAATTTTTAAATTGATAATCCTTGCGGAGTCTGGTTTCGAGAAATTCCCATCCATCGAGCTGTTGCATCAGTTCCGCGACTTCATTGGGGGAAAGCGGCGGGGTTCCGCCTTCGCAGGGCCGGCATGTTCTTGTGGTGAGCTCATTGACATTAGTGTCCATCGGCACTCCTTTCCGTTAGTATAAATCCATTCTCGCCCGTGAGACTCAATTGTGGGCCAACCTCTGCAGATGCGCAATTCTCAGCGTTGCCGGGGGGTGCGAATCGTAAAATGCGGAATGCAGGGGATCCGGCGTAAGCGTCGCGGCATTATCCTGGTAGAGCTTGACCAGGGCTCGGATAAGGTCCGTCGCAGAGGCGTTACGCGCAGCATATTCGTCCGCCTCAAATTCATGTTTACGGGAATACAGGCTGGCAAGCGGCTGCAGCAGGAAAGTAAATGCAGGCATGACCAGAAAGAACAGCAGCAACGCCAGCGCCGGAGAAGATCCGGATCCCACATGAACGCCCAGGCCCTCGTAAAACCAGTCCTGTTGCATCAAGTAGCCGAGGGACCACAAGAAGAACAAGCTTACCGCAAAGGTCCAGGCGATACGCTTGGTGACGTGATGTCTTTTGAAATGTCCCAGCTCATGCGCTAAAACTGCTTCTATTTCAGACGCATCCAGACGGGCGAGCAGCGTGTCAAAAAATACGATGCGCTTTGAAGTGCCGAAGCCGGTGAAATAGGCATTGCCGTGGTTGCTCCGGCGCGACCCATCCATGACAAACAGGCCGCTGGTTCTGAACCCGCATTTCCTCATCAGGTTCTCGATGCGGGCCTTTAGAGCTGAATCGTCGAGCGGTGTGAATTTGTTGAAAAGCGGCGCTATCCAAGTAGGGAAAACGGCCAAAACAAGCAAGTTGAATCCCATCCATCCCAGCCAGGCATAAAACCACCAGTTCGAACCCATTTTCTCCATCAACCACAACATCCCGAGCAAGAGTGGTGCGCCAAGCAGAATTGTAAGAATGCTGCGTTTTACAAGATCGAGTGACGAACATGCGCCGGCGTCATTCTGTTGAACCCAAACTGATGCTCGATCACAAAGGTCCGGTAGTAGCTTATGGGTAGCTCAAACTAGACTCATCAGGAAAACAGTGCTGAGAATGAGTGCCATGCCGTGAATCAGGGGATCCGTCAGCCGGATCGCCCAGAATTCGGAGAGCACATTCAGCCCCCCGCCGACCGTCAATACCAGTACAAGGGCTGTCCCGAGCATCATGTTGACGTATCCCAGGCGAGTCTTGGCACAGGTATAGTCAGCCGCTTTTTGATGGGATTCCAATGTGATCTCTGAAGCAAAGTTGTCGGGCACCGTGTCGCGATGCGCAAGAATGTGGTGGATATGCCGGGTTGAAAGCCACACCCGCGTCACAAGCGTAAGCAACAGCGCGCTAAGAAAAATGGATGTGAAAATCTGCATAAAATCGAGTTGGCGTCAGGAATCGCCAGATGACGGACTGGTGTCGATATGACACAATGACGCATTGAAAATTCATCCAGACCACTCCAAATTATGACACAAGACAGCCAAAACCTCATCTGGATAGACATGGAAATGAGTGGTCTCAGTCCCGAGAACGACCGCATTATCGAAGTCGCCCTTGTGGTGACCGATTCGCAACTGAATGTTTTGGCCGAAGCGCCGGTACTGGTTGTATACCAGCCGGATACAGTCCTGGACGCCATGGACAGTTGGAACAGGTCCACTCACGGTAAATCAGGCTTGACCGACAAAGTCCGGTCTTCACGGCTCGTGGAGGCTGAGGTTGAAGCATCCATGATCGGATTTCTTCAGCCTTACGTCCCACCTGGCGTTTCGCCCATGTGCGGAAATTCCATCTGCCAGGATCGGCGCTTTCTGGGGCGATGGATGCCGCGGCTTGAGGCTTATTTTCATTACCGGAATCTTGATGTCAGTACTTTGAAAGAACTGGCAAAGCGCTGGAAGCCTGAAGTTCTGGCAGGTCTGACAAAGCAGTCGAGGCACGAGGCGTTGGCGGACGTTTATGATTCAATTGCCGAGTTGAAGCATTACCGCGAGCACTTCATTAGAGTTTAGACAATCCATTAATCAGCTCATGGTACCCATGATATTTTTCCCTGATCCATACCCAAAGGTTATCGCATGACGATCGGCACAGTATTTACCCTCACCGTCAATCCCAAGCTTCCGCCAAACCTTTCTCGTCTTGAAGAGCTGGCTAATGATCTCTGGTACAGCTGGGACCGGTCGACCCGCTCGCTGTTCTCGCGCCTTGATCCCAATCTTTGGGGCGCGGTGGGCCATAATCCGAAAGCATTTCTCAAGCGAGTGGATGAATCCTTGCTTATGAAGGCTTCCGAAGATCAGGTCTTTCTCGCAAATTACCATAGCATAATTTCGGCCTACGATTCATATCAGGCCGCGCCGGCACGGCATGAAGGTGCGGCGGGCCTCAAGCCCAGCGATCAGGTTGCCTATTTCTGTTTCGAATTTGGTTTCCATGAAAGCTTTCCCATCTATTCGGGCGGGCTCGGTATTCTCGCCGGGGATCACTGCAAGGCAGCCAGTGACCTGCGCTTGCCTTTGGTCGCTATCGGACTGCTTTACCGCGAGGGATACTTCTTCCAGACAATTGATAATCGGGGAAACCAGCAGGTTACCTATTCTGATTCAGATTTTGAGGATCTGCCGGTGTCGCTCGTATTGCGGGGCGATGGCTCGGAGGTGCGGGTTAATGTTGAATTGCCACGCCGCAGTGTGCAGGCAAAGATCTGGCAAGCAAAAATCGGTCATGTCAGGCTGTACCTCCTGGATACGGATCTTGCCGAGAATTCGCCAGATGATCGTGATATCACGCATCAGCTCTATGGTGGAGACAGGACGATGCGTATCGAGCAGGAAATGCTGCTCGGCGTTGGTGGAGTCCGAGCATTGCACGAGATGGGAATCAAACCGACGGTATGGCACATCAATGAAGGTCATGCGGCCTTCATGATGCTGGAGCGAATGCGCGCGCTGGTGCGAGGAGGACTGGACTTTGCCACCGCGCTGGAAGCCGTGGCAGCAAATACGGTGTTCACGACGCATACTGCCGTGCCCGCTGGCCATGATCATTTCAGCGCGGAAATGATCACAACCCATTTTGAGCAGTTTTACCGTGACCTCGGAATCAGCCGGGAAGAATTCCTTGAGTTGGGCCGCGTTCCGGGTAATCCCGATTTTAATATGACGGCTCTTGCCGTTAAGGCCTCCCGTCACCAGAACGGGGTGAGCAAGATACATCGCACTGTGTCCGCGCGCATCTTGAAGGATTTATGGCCCCAGATTGAGCCAGAGGAAAACCCGATGGCTTATATCACTAACGGTGTTCATGTACCCACATTTCTCGCGCAGGAATGGACTGACTTGTTTGACAGATACCTGGGCTATGAATGGCGCAACAATATCTCCGATACTCACTATTGGTCCCGTATCAGTGCCATCCCGGATCATCTGTTCTGGAGTGTTCGGCAAACCCTCAAGGCGCAGATGTTTTACGGGGTACGCGCGCGCATTGCGACGCAGAATTCCCGAAATCATGGCTCGGAAGCGCATCTGGACCGTTTGCAGAAATTCATTGATCCGATTAACGCAAGCATCCTTACCCTGGGCTTCGCGCGCCGCTTCGCTACCTATAAGCGGGCGGCACTGCTATTCGAAGACCTGGACTGGTTGCGTCGGATTGTGCTCAACCAGGAGCGGCCTGTACTGATCTTTTTTGCTGGGAAGGCACACCCGGCTGACGTTCCTGGACAGGATCTGATTCGTCGCGTGAGTCAGATCGCACGAATGCCTGAGTTTGAAGGCCGGATATTTCTGATCGAGGCCTATGACCTGCGGCTGGCAAGGCGGCTGGCGGCCGGAGTTGATGTGTGGCTTAACAGCCCTGTGTATCCGCTTGAAGCGAGCGGTACTTCAGGCATGAAAGCGGGTATTAATGGAACCTTGAACTTGAGCGTGCTTGACGGATGGTGGGGGGAAGGCTACGACGGGAAAAACGGTTGGGCTATCAAGCCCGGGCCGGAGAACATGGACCCCGTGCTTCGCGACAAGGAGGAAAGTAGAGACTTTTATGAAACGTTGCAGGATCACGTCGTGCCCCTTTATTACAGCCGCGATAAGGCAGGTTACTCTTCGGGATGGGTAAAAATGGCGAAAGACTCGATGATTTCGCTGTTGCCGCGTTATAACGCAGCTCGCATGGTCAACGAATACGCCCATAAGTTTTATATGCCAGCCAGCAAGCAGGGCAGGCTCTACGCAGAGAATGGTTTCGATCCGGCGAAGAAAATCGCCGACTGGAAAGTTTTTGTCAGAAAGGCATGGGGGGGCGTCAGGATTCGCCGACTTGATTCGCCTGCTAAAAGGATCAGCTTCGGGGATGCCTTGCAGTTCAAGGTAGCGGTGAGGCTGAATGGCTTACGAGCAGAGGATATAGTCGTAGAACTGCTCGTCTCCCGTCAAATTAAAAAGTCCAGGTTACGCGAATTCAAGCACTATACATTCGAGCCCGCGGGCGAGGAGTCAGGCGAACAAATTTTTCAGTTGAATCTCACTCCCGACTTATGTGGAAAGCTGGAGTACTTTATGCGTGCTTACCCATATCATCCGTTGCTGACGCATCGCTTTGAAATGGGGATGATGGTGTGGGCCTGAAGAGCTGTTTTCAGTGCGAGAGAGGCGAGGCAGATGAGAGAGATAAATAGATCTCGCGATAAGCAGCGGCGCTTGAACGCCAGCTGAAATCCCGGATCATTCCATTAAGCTGTAAACGCTGCCAGTTGGGTTTATCGTGGTAAGCATCCACGACTCTTCGTATTCCGGCGAGAAAACTCTCCGGCGTCATGTCCCGGAACAGGAAGCCAGTGGCGTTTCCAGCTGCCACCGTGTCGAGGGTGAAATCCACCACCGTGTCCACAAGGCCTCCGGTTGCATGAACAAGAGGGGGTGTACCATACCGCTGGCTATACATCTGATTCAGCCCGCACGGTTCGAAACGCGAAGGCATCAGGAAGCTATCTGCCCCCGCTTCGATCAGATGCGCGAGCTGCTCGTCGAAACCCGTACACACGGCAACCTTTCCCGGATTGTTTTTTGCCAGCGTGGAGAGTTCTCGCTCCAGGACGGCTTCCCCGCTGCCGAGGATGACCAGTTGAGCCGGTATCCCGATCAACTCTTTTGAAACCTGAAGCAGCAAGTCATAACCCTTCTGATAGGCAATCCGGCTTACCGCTCCGAATAACGGAACACCCGAATCGACCGCCAAGCCGAGCAATTGCTGCAACGCTTTTTTGTTAGCTGATTTGTCGGCCAAATTGGAAATTGAATAATGGCGTGCAAGATACGGATCCCTGGCGGGATCCCACTCCTCGGTCGCGATACCGTTCAGAATGCCGCTAATATCGTCATGGCGGTAAGCCAGCAAACCTTCCATGCCGAAACCCAAGGGCGCGGTCTGAATTTCCCGGGCGTAGGTCGGACTCACAGTGGAAATATAATTGGAATAATACAGGCCTGCCTTCAGGAAAGACATGCCTCCATAATATTCCGCTCCATTTACGTCAAGGCTCGAGGCAGGCAATCCAAGTTTAAATACGGTGTCCGGGGGAAACACACCTTGGAAAGCGAGGTTATGTATTGTCATCAGGGTAGCTGCTCTTTTTCCCCCATGAAAATGGAGGTATGCAGGCAGCAGACCTGTCTGCCAATCGTTGCAGTGGGCTATGCCGGGACGCCAGCTGATTGGACTTGAATCGCTTGCAAGCATGGCCCCGATTTTGGAGAGGAGGCCGAAACGCAGCTCGTTATCATGCCAGTTGCGGCCAGTCGCGTCCGAATAAGGACCGCCATCGCGCTGGTAATAAGGCGGACAGTCTACGACCAGCAAGGGAAGTTCGGCCGAGCTGTTGATTGGCAGCCTGGCTGAAAACAGCACCGATGGGGGGAACGGGCCCTGAGCGGCAAACTCCGCAATTTTGCGCTTGTATTTAAGCCCATCCATAACCTGCGGGTATCCGGGAATAAGTACCCGCACGTCGACGTCGAGTTCACGCAGTGCAGCAGGCAGGGCTGCACTTACGTCGCCCAGGCCGCCCGTTTTGTTGAGCGGATGAATTTCCGGCGTAATAAACAAAACGCGGAGGGTAGGATCATCTGAATCAGATGGCACCACTAAACCTGCCTTGTTTTTCTGTCGAGGCTTTCTTGCAGGCACCTAAATCTCGTCCGTCAATACTGTAAGGGTTTGTGCACTTTCAAGCGAAAAAATCAAGCCGGCTAACGGCGGCAGCGTAATTGCCATAGAATGCGACAATCCATTCCAAGGGTCGTCAATAGCGTGAGCGAGACCTCCATTGCCCATGTCACTTCCACCATAAAACGAGGAGTCAGTGTTGAATATCTCGTGGTAAATCCCTCCGGCGGGAACTCCAATCCGATACTCCTTCCTGGGAACAGGCGTGAAATTAAGGACAACCACGACGAACGATCCATTCCTCGCCCGGCGCAGATAACTGATCACCGAGTTGTCCGCATCGTGACAGTCAATCCAGGCAAAGCCTTCAGGTGAAAAATCCAGTTGATGCAACGCAGGTCGGCCTCTGTAAAGCTGGCTGAGGTCACGAAATGCTCCCCTGACACCCTGGTATTCGGGTTGTTCGAGCTGATCCCAGTCCAGTTCCTTCCCCGAGTTCCACTCCAACTGCTGCCCAAACTCATTGCCCATGAAATTCAGTTTCTTGCCGGGCCAAGTCATTTGAAAACAAAACAGGAGCCGAAGGTTCGCACGCCGTTGCCAGTCATCTCCGGGCATCTTGCCTAGGAGGGATCCTTTGCCATGCACGACTTCATCATGGGAAAACGGGAGGATGAAGTTTTCGCTGTAAGCATACAGTTGACCGAAAGTAAGCTGGTCGTGGTGAAACCGCCTATAGACGGGATCGTTGCGCATGTACGCCAAGCTGTCGTTCATCCAGCCCATGTTCCACTTCATCGAAAAACCCAGGCCACCAACATAGGTGGGCCGGGAGACGGCCGGCCAGGCTGTCGATTCTTCCGCCAGCGTCAATGCTCCAGGAAACTCCTGGTGAACCATGATGTTCAGTTCGCGCAGGAAATCAATTGCTTCAAGATTTTCCCTGCCTCCATATTTGTTCGGCAACCATTCGCCCGGCCTGCGGGAATAGTCCAGATAAAGCATGGACGCGACTGCATCTACCCTCAGCCCATCGAAATGAAACTCAGAGAGCCAGTAGTGGGCGCTTGATAGCAGAAAAGACTTCACTTCATTACGCCCAAAGTTGAAGATGTGCGTTCCCCAATCCTCATGCAGTCCCATTCGCGGATCAGCATGCTCGTACAACGCCGTTCCATCAAAGTGTGCCAGGGCAAACGCATCCTTGGGAAAATGCGCGGGCACCCAGTCAAGAATCACGCCGATTCCTGCCTGGTGGCACGCGTCAACAAAAAACTTGAGATCATCCGAAGTACCAAAGCGGCTCGTTGGAGCAAAATACCCGGTCGTCTGGTAACCCCAGGATTCATCCAGGGGATGTTCGGTAATAGGCAGAAGCTCAATATGGGTAAAGCCCATGTCCATGACATAGGGAATGAGATGAACAGCGAGTTCGCGGAAAGTTAAAAAACTTCCATCGGGATTGCGCTTCCATGAACCCGCGTGAACCTCGTAAATACTTAGCGGAGCTTGCAGCCACTCTGACATCCCCCGATTGACCATCCAGGCGTCGTCGTGCCAGACCGCATTGTCCGCGAGAGGCGAGAGCGACGCGTTGTTCGGGCGCAATTCATAACGTCCCGCATAGGGATCGGTTTTAAGAAGGATTTCATTACTATTGCGGCTGAGTATCTCGTATTTGTAGAGTGACCCTTGCGGGATGCCGGGAATGAACAGTTCCCATACACCGCTGAACTCGTGCACAGCCATTGTGTGCACTCGCGCATCCCATCGGTTAAAACTGCCTACAACGCTGACCCGTGCAGCGTTTGGCGCCCAAACCGCGAAACGAACCCCGGCGACCCCGGCAATTTCGATCGCGTGCGAACCGAGCGTGAGATAAGCCTGGGACAAACGTCCCTCATGAAACAGATACAGGTCATACTCGGAAATACACGGTAAAAAAGCATAAGCATCATGGGTTTCCCTTGGGCCGAGCTGGGATGTACCGAAGTCATCCTCGATACGCAACAGATAAGGCAAGGCAGGATTTGTCGCGCCTCGCCATTCGAAAATTCCGGATGGATGTGTTCGCACCATCGGCTCGAGTTTGCCTGCTATACTGATCTCCACATTGTTGGCGTAGGGGTAAAATACTCTTACAAGGCTGGAATTCTCCTGTGAGTGGAGACCCAGGTAGCTGAATGGGTTGTGCAGGCGCCCGGCCAACAGCGCCTTGAGCACGGGATCGATTCCATTTGGCGGAGCCTGTTTCGCAATAGTCTTTTGCATGTGGCGATTATAGCCTGCATGCGGACGGAAGAATCGAGATATCTTATTTAAACCCATGATTTTGCGGGATGAGTTAATACATCAATTATTGGAGAGGCGCGCCATGGAGACATATTGGCGTTCAGCGATATTCTTCGTGCGCGGCTGCCCGTGAAACGGCAGGCGGAGGCGCGTTTTTACAGCCATATCACACGTAATTCGATAGCGTTCATCCTGGCTGGCGGGCGAGGGAGCCGCTTGCGTCAGCTTACCGATTGGCGTGCCAAACCCGCCGTACCTTTTGGCGGCAAGTTTCGCATTATCGATTTCCCCCTTTCCAACTGCGTCAATTCGGGGATCCGGCGGATTGGCGTGGCGACGCAATACAAGGCGCAGAGCCTGATCAGTCACATACAGCACGGATGGGGTTTTCTTGATGGCCGGTTTATGGAATTTGTCGAGCTGCTTCCCGCGCAGCAGCGCACCGAGGAAAGCTGGTACCGGGGAACTGCCGACGCCGTGTTCCAGAACATTGATATCCTGCGCAGCCACAAGCCGGAATACGTGTTGATTCTGGGGGGCGATCACATCTATAAAATGGATTACAGCAAACTGCTGGCCGATCACGTGGATAAATCCGCAGACATGACTGTCGCATGTATAGACGTTCCATTGGAGTCGGCGAGCGGGTTTGGTGTCGTGAGCGTGGACGGCGACTGGCGCATCACGAATTTTATCGAAAAGCCGGCGCGTCCTACCCCTATTCCCGGTCAGCCTGCGCATGCGCTTGCCAGTATGGGCGTGTATGTGTTTAACGCATCGTTTCTTTATGAACAACTGATTCGTGACCATGACGAGCCGGGAACATCTTACGATTTCGGCAAGGACTTGATCCCGTATTCGGTACCGCGCCACCGGGTATTTGCTCATCGCTTCACGGACAGTTGCGTCAACATGGCCTCCGGGGTCCCCTACTGGCGAGATGTTGGTACAGTCGATGCATATTGGGCGGCGAATCTTGACCTCACCCAGGTTACCCCGGCTCTCAACCTGTACGACCGGGATTGGCCGATATGGACACATCAGGAACAGCTGCCCCCGGCCAAATTTGTTTTTGATGACGATGACCGGCGCGGCCAGGCGCTCGATTCGATGGTCTCAGGTGGTTGCATCATAAGCGGATCGACCGTGCGCCGCTCCATGCTGTTTTCAAATGTGCAGGTGCGCAGCTACAGTAATATTGAAGACTCGGTGATACTGCCGAATGTGGACATCGGGCGGAACGCCCGCCTGAAGCGGGTAGTGGCCGATAAAAATTGTGTTATTCCCCCGGGATTGGTAGCCGGGTTTGACCCCGTCGAGGATCGGAAACGGTTTCATGTGACTGACGATGGCGTTACGCTGATCACTCCGGAAATGCTGGGCCAGAAAATACATTTTATCAGATGAAAAAAATACAGCGGGTCGTATAGCATGAACCCATTAAAACTGGTCTTTCTGTGGCATATGCACCAGCCGGATTACCGCAATTACCAGACGGGCGAATTCATGCTTCCGTGGGTATATCTGCACGCCATAAAGGACTATACCGATATGGCATATCACCTCGAAGCGCATCCGGCAATGAGGGCTGTGGTTAACTTCGTTCCAGTGCTGCTGGACCAGATTGAGGACTACTCGGCGCAGTTTGCATCAGGTCAACTGCGCGACCCCCTCCTGCGGCTACTCGGTACCCCGGATCTGGACAATCTGTCCATGAATGAGCGCCTGCGGATCCTGGATAGCTGTTTCCGCAGCAATCATACAACCATGATGCAGCCTTATCCCGCATACAGGCGGCTCCACGAGATGCACGAGAGATTAAGAGAGCGCGGCGAAGCTGAGCTGACTTATCTTTCCGGTCAATATCTGTCAGACCTGCTTGTATGGTATCACCTTGCATGGACCGGCGAGAGCGTGCGGCGAAGCAACGAGACCATTGTCCGTCTGATGACTCAAGGGGCAGGTTTCACTTACACCGACAGGACTCTGCTGCTTGAGCTGATCGGGCAATTGATCCGTGACCTGATCCCGCGTTACCGCAAGCTTGCCGAGTCTGGACAGATCGAATTATCCACTACCCCGCATTACCATCCCCTGGCGCCCCTTCTGATAGACTTTTCTTCTGCACGCGACAGCATGCCAGGTGTTGAGTTGCCGGGAGAACCGGCTTATCCGGGTGGAAAGAGCCGTGTTGTATCCCAGTTACGCTCGGCAATACACACTCATACGCAACGCTTTGGCGCACGCCCTCATGGTGTTTGGCCAGCCGAAGGGGCGATATCGACGCCGTACCTGGAGCTTGTTGCCGAGCAAGACTGCCAATGGTCGGCCAGCGGGGAAGGGGTTCTGGTCAACAGCCTGCGCAGGTCCTACCCGGCTGAACCATTGCCCGAGCGGGACCATTATCTCTATCGAGGATACCGCGTCAAGAGCAAAGCGGACGGTCTCATCTGTTTTTTCAGGGATGAGCGGCTTTCGGATATGATCGGCTTCGAATATTCGAAATGGTTCGGGCGTGATGCCGCCGAGCATCTGGTGCATTCTCTGGAAGATATCAGCCGCAGGGCGCAACCCGATGAAACGCCTGTGGTGAGCATCGTGCTCGATGGCGAAAATGCTTGGGAGTATTATCCATATAATGGCTATTATTTTCTCAATGACCTTTACGAAATTATCGAAAATCATGAGCTGATACAGCCCACCACGTACCGGGACTATATTGCCTCCACGAAGCAGGCCGAGATCGTTGGCCTGCCGATTCTGGCCGCGGGAAGCTGGGTGTATGGGACGTTTTCAACATGGATTGGCGACAAGGACAAAAACCGCGCCTGGGATCTGTTGTGCGCGGTAAAGCACAGCTACGACCTAGTAGTTCAGAGTGGTCGCCTGACGGCTGAGGAAACTGCTAAAGCTGACCGGCAACTTGCTTCATGCGAAAGCTCTGACTGGTTCTGGTGGCTGGGCGATTACAATCCTCCGCACATAGTGGAGAGTTTTGATAAGTTGTTCCGCGCCAATCTCGCTAATCTATACGCTCTGCTGAAGCTGCCTGTGCCAGTGTCTGTACTCGAACCCATCAGTCATGGCGGCGGCGCTTCCGAATCGGGAGGCACAATGCGCCGTGCCTCATGAAGGATGGCCGTGCCTCTGATCTGCTGGAACATCATGTAGAACTCGGGTAACTACCGATACAGTCGGCTGGGTGTGTCCGAAGCCAGTTGCCGGGCGGGAGAACCCATGCAAATATACCATCCGCATAGGCGAGGTTCGCGGGTTCCCTGAAACATAGCACTTCCCATCAATTGAGCAAAGCTCTTTCCAAAGGATAGTTTCATGCCTCACCCCGTCTCCCTGCTGTTCGGCGTGCACGCCCATCAGCCAATCGGAAACTTTCCGGAAGTGCTGGACGATGCGCACCGTCGTTGTTACAAGCCCTTTCTTCATGTCGTTTACCGCTACCCCAGCTTCCACTTCGCATTTCATATTTCCGGTTGGCTGCTGGAATATCTTCTCCAACATTATCCGGAAGATATGGCGCTGTTGCGTGAGATGGTTGCACGCGGCCAGGTCGAGTTGTTCGGCGCGGGGGACACCGAGCCTGTTCTGGCCGCGATACCGAATCGTGATCGGATCGGGCAGATCCAGATGTTCTCGGATAAGCTGGAGATGAAACTGGGACAGCGCCCGCGGGGAGCCTGGCTGACCGAGCGAGTGTGGGAGGCGACGGTGGTCCCTGCGCTCGTGGATTGCGCGATTCGCTACGTGATAGTGGATGATTATCATTTTCTATGCGCCGGTAAAACCACGGCCGAGCTGAACAGTTATTACACAACCGAGGAGGATGGGCGCACGCTGGATCTTTTTCCAATCTCGGAAGCCCTGCGTTACAGAATGCCGTTTTCTCCAGCTGAGGATGTCATTGCGTACATCGAATCGTTAGCTGGAGATGCATTGGCTGGGAGACGTAGCGCGGCGATTTATTTTGATGACATCGAAAAATTCGGGATTTGGCCGGAGACCTATCAGTGGGTATATGAGAATGGGTGGCTTGATAAATTTATCCAGGGAATACTGGGCTCGCCAATGATCCACGCCCAGCATTACCGCGAATATCATTCCACGGAAAAAACCCGCGGAGTGGTTTACTTGCCAACCACTTCCTACATAGAAATGAATGGGTGGACGTTGCCCGCCGGGCCTGCTCATGCTTATGCCACGCTTGTAAGCCAGGCAAAGTCTTTAGGCTGGTACGAGCCCCAAAAAGCATTTCTTCGGGGAGGTATATGGAAGAACTTCTTTTCCCGATATCCCGAATCCAACTGGATGCACAAGCGCATGTTGAGTCTTTCCCACCGCCTCGAATCACTGCCGGATCACCACCGCAGCGCTGCAATGACGAAAAAACTTTATGAGGCCCAAGCCAACGATGCATATTGGCATGGTCTGTTCGGAGGACTCTATTTACCCCATCTGAGACGTGCGGTATATAAAGCCATCGTTGAGCTGGAAGCGATGCTGGACGGCTGTGAACGTCGGCCAGCACGGTTTTCCGAGGATACCGATCTCGATGGATCGGACGAAATGTATCTGCAGAACGGATTGATACAGGCCGTGCTAAAACTCGATGGAAGTGGAAGCGTGTGCGAGCTGGACTCCTATTTGCTCAAGCACAACTTTGGCGATACGTTCCGGCGCCAGGCAGAACATTATTACCACAAGATTCATGCGGGGCAGAACAGGGAGCACGCCGGCGGCGGCATCGCTTCAGCACACGAACGGGTAAGCTTCAAGCATAAGATAGATGCGGAGGATATCGCCATCGACGAGCATGCGCGCGCCCTGTTCATGGATTGGCTGAATGGTGCAATCGTGGATTATCGGCATGAACCATCCGCGAAGCACGGCCTGTACTGTCATGCGGAAGTGCTTTCACCTCAAATAGTAAAGAGTTTCGATCTGATCGATAATCAATTGCGCGTGTCATACCATTTCGCACCGGATGTGGAAGGTGTGTTCAGCACGGAAATCAATCTTGCCATGCCAAGTTGTGATGGCTGGGGTGGGCGCTATATTTATCAGGGTGGTATACCTGGAGGTTTCGGGCAAACGCTCGAGCTCGACGATATGTCCGAAATAACCTTGGATGACGATGAGCTTGGCGGAAGTGTTGCGCTGAAAGTATCGCATCCGGCGTTCTTGCGTGCGCGACCCTATTATTCGGTTTCGCAATCAGAAGCGGGCTTTGAGAAAATCATGCAGGCGGTAACACTTTCCCTGGAATGGACGAGATCCATTAAAGAGCTGATTGTTACGCTGGAGGTCAGGCCGAAAGAGGAAACAGGAGCAAACAATCACGGATCACGCGTATAAATGCTGAGCCGGTGTGTTATTCGAGCGCATGAAGCGCCCCGATAAATAGACCTGCGCGCACTCATCCAGGGCCGCTGGCGCGGCGGTCAGGGTCGGCACAGTTATAGTGTGGACTGCAATATTTCTGGTAAAATCGCGAATTCTCCAAGAGTTCAGCAAGGGATCCGTCATGACCTATGTGGTAACTGAAGCCTGTATCAAATGCAAATACACTGATTGCGTGGACGTCTGCCCAGTGGATTGCTTTCGCGAGGGACCGAATTTTCTCGTGATTGATCCGGACGAGTGTATAGATTGTACCCTTTGTGTGGCTGAGTGTCCGGTTGAGGCTATTTACTCAGAGGATGACGTCCCTGTGAACCAACAGCACTTTACTGCGCTCAATGCCGAACTGTCCAAGGCCTGGAAACCCATTATCGAGAAAAAAGACGCCCCGCCCGAAGCAGACGAGTGGGCGAAGGTAACAGACAAGCTGGATAAGCTGGAACGCTGACACGGTAGCCGACCTGTGTCGGCAGGAGCAGTGTCTTCTCCAGGAAGATGCGACCCCTGCAGCGGGATGCCGGTGCTCCCCATAGATCATGCGCGGTCGTAGCGTCCCCCTTCGCTCCCCGATCCCGTTTCAGGGTCCCTCGGGCAACGCTTGGGGCGCTCCCATAGCGGGGGAGCGGCCGCCTGGCGGTATGTCCAGATGCGATCAAGCATCCACTCCGCAGTCCACCGCGCTTCACGGGTCCCCTCGGTCAACCCTTCGGCGCGCCAGCTTTATCGCCGCATGTCCTCCCAACTGAATTTTCCCTCTATCCCTCTTTCCGACATTTTTGAGGACCTTGCCGGCGGCTTACAGGCAGGTATTACGGTCCTCACTCCCAACCGGCGACTCGCCAGAGCGGTTAAAAGCGAATTCGACAGAACCTGCGCTGCCCGAGGTATGGCGGCCTGGGATTCTGCCGATGTTCTACCGTTCCCGGCATTTATCGAACGCCTTTATCGCGAAGCGCTCCACTTCGGGAAAGCGTGGGCGCTGCCTGTTCTTCTCACCCCCGCTCAGGAGCAGGTTTTGTGGGAGAACGCCATCAATTGTTCCGATACGGGCCGCGATTTGCTGGACGTCGGGGAAGCCGCCCGGCTTGCGGGCGAAGCCTGGCAGCTTGCTCACGCGTGGAATCTCATCCAGCCGTTAAGCGGTTATATTTTGAATGAAGATGCAAAGGCATTCCGTGGGTGGTCCCGGCAGTATGAAGAAACGACTCGTCATGCTAGCCGAATCGATAGGGCCCGACTTGGCGAACTGTTGCTCAAGTTGCTGGCGCGCCCGGAGATCGCTAAACCTGGACGGCTGGTTTGTTATGGCTTCGATATCGTTACGCCCCAGCAGGCTGCATTGCTGACCAGGTTCCGGGAGTTGGGTTGCGAGGTGGCCGTTGCCCGACCTCAGCCTTGGGCGCTGGCGAGTAAGCGTAACGCCCAGCGCCTGGAGTGCGACGACATTCACGATGAGCTTCGCCAGGCTGCGGCATGGGCGCGCGCCAGGCTCGAGTCTGCCGGCACCAGGCGCATCGGGATCGTAGTTCCCGATCTGGCTGCCCGTCGCAGTGTTATCGCCAGAATCTTCAGTTCGGTCATGGAGCCCAATGTTCAGCGAGCGCTTGCGCAGCCGGACAGGCAGCTACCGTTCAATATTTCGTTGGGCGAGCCGCTCATTTCTTATCCAATCGTCAACGACGCCTTTCTTTTGCTCGGCCTGGCCGAAGGCAAGATCGAGTTCGAGCGTGCGAGCCTTTTGCTTCGATCACCTTTCCTCAGTGGAGGTGAGACTGAAATGGCGGAGCGTGCCCGGCTGGATACCTGGTTGCGTAGACATGCAGAGGCGACCATAACGCTCGATCAGCTTCTCGTTTTGTCTGGGCGTGAGCATAACAAGGCGCAATGTCCGGAACTTATCCGTGTCTTATCGGCATTTTCCAGCTTCAGTAAGACCGCCCTGGCCGACTCGCAAAAACCTTCGGCCCTGGCCCGGGCGATAGCCGAGGCACTGCGCCTTGCCGGTTTTCCTGGTGAACGGCAACTCGATTCACCCGAGTATCAGGCATTGAAAAAATGGCAAGAAGCTCTCGCGGACTTTGCTGCTCTCGATTCCGTCATATCTCGCATGAGCCTCGGCCAAGCCGTGACACGTCTGCGCCGTATGGCCACGGACGTTATCTTTCAACCCGAGACACCGGACGTTCCCGTACAAATACTGGGAGCGCTCGAATCCGGCGGCATGGTGTTTGATCACCTCTGGGTGATGGGATTATCCAATGAAGCATGGCCGCCTCAGCCTCGGCCTAACCCATTTCTTCCGATTGGGCTGCAACGGGCGGCGGGGTTGCCTTGGGGTTCTGCCCAAGCCTCGCTCGAGCTTGCCCGCCAGCTTACGAACGGCTGGCTTTCGTCTGCTGACGAGGTCGTTCTAAGCCATCCCCGGCATGGCGAAGGCCGTGACGTTCATACACTTTCTTTCAGCTCGCTGATCGGAAACACCGACGCTGCCAAGCTTGTGCTTCCTGTATACCCGCGCTACCGTGATGTGATCCATGAGGCGCGCGATCTTGAGCGTATATACGATGACAGCGTCCCGCCTCTCAGGATACCGCCTGGTCTCGGCACCAAGGCTGAAATTGTCGGCGGAACTGCAGTTATAAAAGACCATGCGGCCTGCCAATTCCGCTCATTCGCATTGCATAGATTACAGGCGAAGCATCCTGAAAGACCAGCCTTGGTGCTCGGACCAGCCGAACGTGGAACCCTCATACACCATGTAATGGCGCAGGTGTGGCGCCACCTCGGGAAGAAAGCCGCGCTCGACGCCATCAGTGAAAGCGACCTCGAAATGCTTCTCTCGCGTGCGGCCAAAGATGCCATCGACCGCCTTCGCCGTGATCGTCCGGTCGCGGTGTCCGGTCGTTTCTCCCAAATCGAAAGAAACCGGCTCATGCGATTGGCCCGTGAATGGCTGAACCAGGATCGAAAGCGTGGCGACTTTTCCGTCGTGGCCGTGGAAGAGACGCGGACCATTGAAATCGGAGGACTCGTCCTGGTGGCGCGCCTTGACCGCGTAGATGAACTTGCGGACGGGCGCCGCGTCATTATCGACTATAAAACGCGGTCTCCCCTGGTCGGCGCCATGCTGGATGAAAAGCCGGAGGAACCGCAATTGCCGCTGTATCTTATCGCAACCGAACCCAAGGCCGTAGCTGTCGCATTCGCCCAGATCAAAGCAGGCGACATGCGTTTTGTCGCGCTTGCGCGCGACGACGACTTGCTTCCCGGGGAAGTTGCATTTCCTGGGCCGCGTATGAGGGTGGAGTATGCTTCTTGGGATGAGCTGATCGAAGGGTGGCGTACGGATTTGGTTCGCATTGCAACCAGTTTCTCGGCTGGCAGTGCCAGGACGAATCCCAAAAAACAGCTCCAGACCTGCCGCAATTGCGAATTTCGCTCTCTTTGCCGCATTGATGAGCGCGTCGGCGCAAGGCTTGGGCAAGATGGAGAAGACGAATGAACGGCCCGTTTGCTGGTCGCGCCACATCCAGTGCGTCGGATATGCCTGATACCGTCAGCCCATGCGATGGGCCTCATGCCTTGCAAGCTTCTGCTGCCCCTGATCTTGCCGAGCGTCGTCGCGCGCTCGATGTCGAGCAGTCTTATATCGTTCAGGCCCCGGCCGGGTCGGGAAAGACAGGACTTCTGATTCAGCGTTACCTCAAGCTTCTCACTTGTGTGAGCGAGCCCGAAGAGATCATCGCAATCACGTTCACTCGGAAAGCGGCCGGAGAGATGCGCGAGCGCGTCACGAACGCACTTGCGCAGGCCGGTAATTTACGCGACCAGCCGGACGCGCTCCAAACGGACCATGAATGCACTACGCACGAACTGGCATGCGCGGCGGCAGTGCGCGACGTCCAGGCAGGCTGGCGGCTCGCCGAAAATCCAGGTCGGCTGCGCATCGTAACTTTCGATTCGCTATGCGCCTCGCTGAGTCGACAGATGCCCGTTTTATCGGGATTTGGTCATCAGCCGGAGATCATTGAAGACGCATCTGAGCTATATCTTGCGGCGGCCAGCGCGACCGTCGATTTGACGGAAACTGAAGAGGCTGTCGCTGCGGACGTCTGCCGCTTGCTGGAGCATCTTGACAACGATGTGGCCCGTGTCCAATCGCTGCTTGCAGGGATGCTCGCGCGGCGCGACCACTGGCTGCGCCACATTCATGGCAGAGATCGGGACGAGCTGGAGGCTGCGCTGAGGCGTATCCGGCGTGGCGCGCTGAAAAGCTTGCGCGAGCTGTTTGAGCTGTATCCGCAGTTTGTACGCCAGGAACTCGTTGAGTTGGTTCGATATGCAGCGGGGAACCTTGCAGCCGGCGGCAGGAACCCGCCTAGCGCTAGGCATGAATCGCTCAATACGCTTGATGCCCTGCCGGGCTACGAGGAGCAGGATTTCAACGGCTGGTGCGCCATTGCCGAGCTGCTCCTTTCAAAGGAAGGCACATGGCGCAAGCAGCACACGGTGAATGATGGCTTTCCTACTGTTACCAAGGGCAGGAAAGACACTGCGAAAGAGTGGAAGGAACGAGCATGCGCCCTTATCTTTTCGCTGGCGACGGACGATGTCAAGGATTTGCTGCGCCATGCGTTGCGGGATGTCCGCCTGCTGCCGTCGGCATCGTACAGTGAAAATCAGTGGGAAGTGCTGGGTGCGATCACCCGACTGCTGCCTCGCGCAGTTGCGCAGCTCCGGCTTGTTTTTCAGTCCCGCAATAAGGTGGATTTCAGCGAGATCGCGCAAGGCGGCTTGCAGGCGCTGGGCGACCCAGATTCCCCTACCGATCTTGCGCTCGCACTCGACTATAGTGTCCGCCACCTGTTGATAGACGAGTTTCAGGATACGTCGATCAGCCAATACGAACTCATTGAAAAACTTACTTCCGGATGGGAGGCTGGAGATGGCCGCAGCGTGCTGGCTGTCGGCGATCCCATGCAATCGATCTACCGGTTTCGGGAAGCCGAAGTTGGTCTTTTCCTGCGCGTCCGCACGGGGGGAATCGGCGATATTTCTCTTCACCCGATCTCTCTCTCAGCAAATTTCCGATCCCAGCGCGGGATCGTCGAGTGGGTGAATCAGGTTTTTGCGTACGTTATGCCGGAGCATGAGGATATCGCTCTGGGGGCAACCCCCTACATACCTTCAATCGCAGTGCACGATGCGCTTAATGGTATCGCGGTAGCCATACATCCGTTTTTTAATGACGATCATCTTGCCGAGGCGGCGAGGGTCGCGGAGATAACCACGCAGGCGGCGCGAGACGATCCCTCTGCCACTGTCGCGATTCTGGTGCGTAACCGCAGCCACCTTCATGAAATCGCACCAAAGCTGAGAGATGCGGGATTAAGGTTTCGCGCGATAGATATTGAGGGGTTGGCATTTCGGCCAGTTGTTCAGGACCTGCTTGCTCTTACGCGCGCACTTCTCCACTTGGGTGACAGGTTGGCTTGGGTCACTCTGCTGCGTGCGCCGTGGTGCGGGCTTACACTTGCGGATATCCACGCGCTCGTGGCGGCGAGCGCTGCAACGGTCCGGATGGGGTCCGCTGCAGGGAGCGGTGATGATGCTGAAGCAAGAAATATTGCAGACGATCGAACCGTCTGGGAATTGCTCAACGATGATTCACGAATAGCCGCAATTTCCACTGATGGTCGCGCCCGGCTGTGCCGCCTGCGGGATGTGCTCAAGGCCTGTATCAGCAACCGTTGCCGCCAGTCCCTGCGGGATACAGTCGAAGCGGCATGGCTTGCGCTAGGGGGTCCGGCGTGTGCCGAGGATGCAGCAGATCTTGGCGATGCGGAAGCTTATCTCAATCACCTTGAAGCATACGAGAATGCCGGCCAGATCCAGATTGATGCACTCGCGGAAGGTCTGGCCAAACTTTATGCGTTGCCGGATCTGAAGGCCGACGGCATGTTGCAGATTATGACCCTACATAAGGCGAAGGGCTTGGAATTCGATCATGTTATTTTACCTGGCCTCGGGCGCTCCCCTCGTAACGAGACCAGGAAACTGTTCATATGGATGGAAAACTTGCGCACTTCGTCATCCATGGACGAGATGAACAGAGGCGATGAATTATTGCTCGCACCGATCCAGGAAACGGGTGGAGAGCCGGATCGCATTTACGCATGGCTGGAAAAGCTGAACAGTGAAAAAGCACGCTTTGAAGACGAGCGGCTGCTGTACGTGGCCGCCACGCGTGCTAAAAAACGGCTCCATCTGCTGGGAAGCACAAGCCTTGTCCTCAACCAGGACGGGCGCGCCGAGCTCAGGGTTCCACCACGAAAATCCTTGTTGGAGAAAATCTGGCCTGTGGTCCAGCCTGTCTATGAGGAAGCGGCTCAATCAGTTTCCCCGAGAACGCGTGCAGGCCCGGAAGATTTAGGGGGTAGCCCGATTGATCAATCAATGCGCCGCCTGGCGCCAGGGTGGGCGCTTCCGACGCCGCCTCAAGCAGTACGGTGGAAGCCAAATTTGGCTTCAAGTGCGAAGCAGGTTGATATCGAGTATTCGTGGGCCGGAGAAACGGCTCGCCATGTCGGAAATATCGTCCATCGCTGGTTGAGGATTATTGCCGAGGGGGAGCTCGAGGACTGGACTGTAGCGAGAATACGGTCCCTCCACGATACCTTCAGGTATCACCTCGTGGCCGAAGGAATGGATCAGAGGAACGAGGATACTGATGCGGCGTCCGGTCGCGTGATGCAGGCACTCATCCACGCCATAAGCGATCCCCGCGGGCGATGGCTGCTCGGCCCGCAATGCGATGCCTTCAACGAGCTGCGCATGACAGCGATTATCGAAGATCAGCCGCAGGATGTCGTCATTGACCGCACTTTTCGTGATGCGAATGGTCAACGGTGGGTCGTGGATTATAAAACAAGCAGCCATGAAGGCGCCGACCTGGAAGGCTTTCTCAGCCAGGAGCAGGACCGCTACCGCAACCAGCTCGACCGTTACGCCGGCTTGATGCGAAACGGTGGCAAACCGGTGAGGCGGGGCCTTTATTTCCCGCTGCTAAGAGGATGGCGTGAATGGGGCGATGAAATATAGTCCTGGAAAAGGCCCATTCGGTTCAATTGCCGCGCTAAAGTAACGAAGGTCACGATGATAACGATGATCGTTCACGCTAACAGACAAGGGCATAATCTATGGCCGTTGTACTTCGCAAAGCCATGCGTTTGTTGACTTGGGCCCTCGGGTTCCTTGCGCTTGCCGGTTGTTTGGCGAGCGCAAAGGTTCCTGCGACTGAAATGCAGCCCGAAATCCAAATTTTCATCAGCCAAATGAAGGATCGGCATGGGTTTGCTCAAGCCGAGCTTGAACGTATTCTCGGCATGGCACAGTTTCAGCCGGCAATTATCAATGCAATTTCACAGCCGGCTACATCGAGGTCGTGGTACGAATTTCGCCCTATATTCGTCAACCCGAAGCGTATTGCCGGAGGGGTCGCTTTCTGGAATAGCCATGCCGAAACACTGGAGCGGGCACGCATGGAATTTGGTGTTCCCGAGGAAATCATAACGGCGATAATCGGCGTGGAAACATTTTATGGCGCTCAGTCCGGCAAATACCGTGTATTGGACGCCTTGACCACACTGGCATTCGGTTATCCAAAGCGGGCAGAATTCTTTCGGGACGAACTTGAACAGTATCTGCTGTTGACCCGAGAACAAAACTCGGATGTGCTAAATGTCAATGGCTCCTACGCCGGCGCTATCGGCATCCCGCAGTTCATGCCCAGCAGTTACCGGCGCTACGCCGTGGATTATGATCGTGATGGCAAAATCGATTTGTCCGGCAGCACAGCGGATGCAATAGGTAGCGTGGCGAACTACCTGAAAAACTACGGTTGGGAAACAGAACAGGCAGTAGCGGTACCCGCTCTGGTTAACAGTGAAAAGTACCGGGAGGCGCTCTTCACCGGAAATTGGCCCGCATATACCGTCGCGGACCTGAGAACATTGGGTATCGTCCCGCAGACGAGCGTGCCGATCAATCGTCCTGCTACATTGATCGAACTGGAAAATAAGGACGGGAACGAGTACTGGCTCGGGTTCAACAATTTCTACGTTATTACCCGTTATAACCGGAGCGTGAATTACGCCATGTCAGTGCTGCAATTGGCGGAAGAAATCCGGATAGCGAGAAATTCAGGTTTACCCATGCTGGTAACCATAAAAGGCAGCGAAAGAGCAACAGCTTGATGTCCTCATCTCCCCGGCGTGTAAAACAGGGGCCGGTAGCATGGATCCGCTCGACAGGGCAAGCATGAGAGATGTTCATCCCGGTTGGCTGAACGCTACTACATGGTCAACCTCCAGCCTGATACCTATTTTCTCTCCTATTGCATGATTGTGATGGCTGGGCACCAGGGAGAGGGCGGTGGCGCCGCCGGGCAGGCACAGCGTGTACAAGATATCGGCGCCTCGAAACGTCTTTTTCAAGACCACCGCTCGCAGGGGGCTTGCGTCGTCATGCACAATGTCATCCGGGCGTATGAGTACTTCCACCGAAGACCCAGGGCTGCATAACAAACAGTGGTCCGGGGTGCATTCGTGCGCCACGGTCCCCGACAAAACGCCCAGCTCAATCTCTACGTTTTTCGCGTCGAGCATTTTGCCCGGAAGAAAGACTCCCTGGCCTATAAAATCCGCTACGAAGCGGTTAGTGGGCCGGTGATAAAGATTGAAAGCC
Source organism: uncultured beta proteobacterium (assembly GCA_963786735.1). Lineage (GTDB taxonomy): Bacteria > Pseudomonadota > Gammaproteobacteria > Burkholderiales > Nitrosomonadaceae > Nitrosospira. Next base: position 71,086 of record CAWBAF010000022.1, on the reverse strand, counting down.
GTGTCCCACTGCTGGATTTCGCCGTGATGCATAACCCCGATCTCGTCCGCCATCGCAAACGCCTCATCCTGATCGTGCGTAACGAGAATTGCCGTAGCGTTCTGGCTTTTCAAAATATCGCGTACTTCCAGGCTCAGGCGTTCCCGGAGGGTCACATCAAGGTTGGAGAATGGTTCATCCAGCAATAGCAGATCCGGGCGTGGCGCCAATGCCCGTGCCAGCGCCACGCGTTGCTGCTGGCCTCCCGAGAGCTCATGAGGGTACTTTCTTGATGCCTCGGTAAGGCCGACCGTGTCCAGCATCTCGGAGATCCTGGCTTCGCGCTCGCTTTTCGATATCCGTTGAAGACCAAAACCTATATTTCCCGCTACGGTCAAGTGTGGGAACAGCGCATAATCCTGAAATACCATTCCGATGTGCCGCTGTTCCGGAGGCAAGCACAGATTTTCCCTGCTTACCGCTACTCCTTTGAGGATGATTTCGCCAGCGGCGATGGGTTCGAACCCGGCAATACAGCGGAGCACCGTTGTTTTGCCGCAGCCGCTGGGACCCAGAAAGCAGCCGATCTCGCCTTTTTGCAGCGACAGCGACAAGTCATTAACAACCAGTTGCTGACCATAAGCATGGCGGATGTTGCGTATATCGAGCAGCGTACTCATGCCGGCGTTCACACTTATCTATCAGCTTGCCGCATAAAAAAAGCAATCGGAACCAGGCCTGCCAGCACCAGGGTAACCGAGGGCAGCGCGGCTTGTTCCCACTGCCCTTCAGAGGTCAGCTCGAAAATTCTCACTGCCAGAGTGTCCCAACCGAACGGCCGGGTCATCAAAGTGATGGGCATCTCCTTCATTACATCAACGAACACCAAGGTGGCGGCGGTGAACAGACCACCTTTCAGCATCGGCAGGTGGACGCGGCGTAAAATCGACCAGCCATCCAGGCCCAATCCCATTGCGGCTTCATCCAGATTGCGCGTGATGCGCTGCATGGCGCTGTCGAGGGGGCTGTGGGCTACCGCCAGGAAGCGTACAAGATAAGCGATAAGCATGGTGGCGAATGTACCTTGAATTATCGGTCCTGTATCGATATGAAGGAGTTGCGTTGCCATGTCGCTCAGCCGACTGTCAAGCCATGCGATCGGAATGAAGATGCCAACCGCAAGGACTGTACCCGGCAATGCGTAGCCAATCGTGGCCACCCGCACTGCCGCGTACGTAAAAGGATCAGGGTGGCGGCGCGTTGCATAGACGAGGAGCAGGGCGACGGAACAGGTAAGCAGGGCGGCGGCGGACGACAACAGTAGCGAATGCAAGAGGAATTCCAGGTAGCGCTGGTCGAAATCGCGCGCAAATACATCAGAGGCCCAAATGCTCAATTGCAGTACCGGCAGCAGGAACGCCAGAAAAAACACGCATGAAGAAAAACCGGCGGCTAACCATGCTCGCCAGCCGCTGAGCTTGACTCTCTCAGCCCGTGCGCCAGGTCGGGTTTCCGCGTAGCGTGTGCGGGAACGAACCTGCTGTTCGATGATGATCACCACGAACACGATCACAATCAGCAGGGACGCGAGCTGAGAAGCTGCGGATAATGAAAACATACCGAACCAGGCTCTGTAAATTCCGGTGGTGAACGTGTCGTAATTGAACACTGCCACCGTGCCGAAATCCGCTAGCGTTTCCATCAGCGCCAGCATCAGGCCGCCAGCAATCCATGGTCGTGCCATAGGGAGTGCGACTTTGAAAAACCCCTGGGCACGGTTTAAGCCCAGCGATTGGGCTGCCTCCAGCGAACGCTTGCCTTGGGTGAGAAAGGCGTTGCGCGCGAGCAGATAGACATAGGGATAAAATGCCAGGACCATCACCACGATTACGCCCATCCTGCTGCGAATGTCAGGAAACCAGGGCAGGTTCGATCCCAGCCATGCTCGCAGCATGGTTTGGACGGGGCCCACATAATCAAAGAGCCCGAGCGCTACAAATGCGGTAACGTATGCGGGAACAGCAAGGGGCAACAATAAAGCCCAGGAAAGAAATCTTCTTCCGGGAAATTCGCAGACGGCAGTAAGCCAAGCCAAGCTGACTCCCAGCAGTAATACCCCACAAGCGACACCCATCACGAGCCAGAATGTGTTGATCAGCAGGCCTGGGAGCGTCGTCTCGATGAGATGCTGCCAGACATCCGTGGCTGGAGCGAAGAACGAAGAGATGACGGTGCCAATCGGAACAAGGACAAGTACCGCGACGAAGGCAGGGATGAGGTGCCAGCGCAGTGGCCTGCGGCGGCGTGCAGAAGTCGAGAAACGGGAAGAATCGTCCCTCGAAGTTACATTATTTCCCGTGGGGTTGACTGCCTCACTTTCCACCCTTGTACCTTATCGATAGCCGGCGCGGTCCATCAATTTTACCGCTTCGGCTTGCAGCTCCCCCGCTTTGGCGACATTTATGGGGTTTTGCTTGAAGGTGCCCCAACTCGCCACAACCGGATCGGGCTTGACCTTGGGATTAACCGGGTATTCCATGTTCACATCGGCAAACAGGTTCTGCGCTTTTTCAGAGGAAAGAAATTCGAGCAATTTGATTGCCCCGGGAACATTATGCGCGTATCGGGTAACGCCACCCCCGGAAATATTTACATGGACTCCGCTTCCCTCTTGGTTGGGCCAGAAAATTGCCAATGGCAGGGATGGATTTTTTTCCATCAGGCGACCAAAATAATAGGTATTTGCGATGGTTACGTCACACTTGCCGGCGGCAACGTATTCCATCGCCTTGGTTTCATCGGAGAGGGGGTCGAGGGCAAGGTTGGCTACCCAGCCTCTCACGATTTGTTCGGTTTTGGGCTCGCCATGCTCGGCAATCATGGTGGCGACCAGAGACTGGTTGTATACTTTCTTGGAAGTGCGCAGACATAGCCTTCCTTTCCACTTGGGGTCGGCCAGGGCTTCATAGGTAGAAAGATCGGATGGCTTTACTTTTTGGGTGTTATAGATAATGGTTCGCGCACGAACCGACAGACCGAACCATTCATTGTTCGGGTCGCGTAGATAGGCGGGAACGTTGGTCTCCAGTACCTTTGATTCGACTGGACGTAACAACCCCTCCCTGGCGGCTTCCCAGAGGTTGCCCGCGTCTGAAGTGATGAGCAGGTCGGCAGGTGTGTTTTTTCCCTCCGCTTTGAGCCGCGCAAGCAATGCGCCTTCTTTGTCGGTCACAAACTTCACGCCGACTCCAGTATCTTTTGTAAAAGCATCAAACATGGGTTTGATGAGTTGTTCGATTCTGGCTGAATAGACGACCACTTGTTCTGCATGAGCTGTGCCGGAACCAAAGATACTGGCGCAGCAAAACAGTGCGCAAAGATAACGGGAAAAGTGGTGCGTCATTTGTTCTCCTGGTAATTACGAAATCTTTTTATTATAAATGATAATAATAATCACTAAAATAGCGTACTGACATATTGGCCGTCATGGAAAAATCAAAAATGGCTCCATCTCACCACCGTTTAAGAGAACTTCTGGCGATTCCCGAGAGGAACCGCACCGAAACCGAATGGGCAGAGATCAATGAACTCGAGATTACGCTAACCCCAATCAATCGGGCCGTTGTGCAGGAGCAGAACCTCAGGCGCAAGGGGACTCCAAGCACCGCTCAGCCGAAATCGAGAGAGGGGGCCCACGCGAAGCAGGCAGTTAAAAAGCCGCGTAAAAGGCCGCCCAGAGGGGGGGGTACCGGGGGGAATACGGGTGGGAGCACCCTTTAGCCAGATTGAATATCGGAATCCAGAGCGGATCGGCCGTTCATTTAAGAGGAAACTCCTTCTTTCGTCCGAACTGATCTTTTGTCTGGAGTCTTAAAGAAGGATAGATAATTGCAACTTACCACCACACCGAATATTGAAGGGAAACGCATCACAAGGTATTGCGGCGTCATCGCCGGTGAAGCGATCCTCGGCGCTAATCTTTTCAAGGATCTGTTTGCCGGCATCCGTGACCTGGTGGGCGGGCGTTCCGGAACTTACGAGAAGGAGCTGCAGCGAGCGCGCGAGATTGCGCTCGACGAACTCGAGCAACGCGCCCGGGATCTTGGTGCAAATGCGATTGTTGGAATTGATCTCGATTACGAAATCATGGGCAAGGAAAATGGCATGCTGATGGTTTCTGCGAGTGGAACCGCCGTGGTTGTGGAATAAAACCCCTGAGAGGCGCCATATGACGCCTGCGCGTCCGTGATATCCCCTTCGGTCCGAGGGCCAGTCACCATGAGACTGGCTGGCCGCCATAAGTCAGAAACGTGCCTGAATCGGCCATGGAAAGGCGGCTGATAATCCGGCGCATGCCGGATACGCTTTCGGTTGCCGTAATCAACGCTTCTGGGCCACCCATGTCCGTCTTTACCCATCCTGGGTGAAAAACCATGGCGATGACGCCAGCAGGCTTGAGGTTAATCGAAAGGCTCTTTGTAACCATGTTTACGGCGGCCTTGCTGGATCTGTACAAATAACTGCCGCCACTGGTGTTCTCCGCGATACTGCCCATCTTGCTGCTGATGGTCACAATCTTTTTCTGCCTGCTGCCTTCGATATGGGACAGGAATGCCTGAGCCATCTTGAGCGGTGCCATGGTATTGACTCGGAATGCCTGGGCCCACGCGTCATAATCGATTTCATCGAGTGCTGCCGCGTGGGAATCGGCATAAATCCCCGCGTTGTTGATCAACAAATCAATCGTTATTCCAGACAAGGATCTCGCCAATTCATCAATTCTTGCGTGATCGGTGATATCGAGCGCATGCATAGCGACCCGATCAGCGTACCGCGCCGCGAGACTGCTGAGCGCTTCCGACGTTTCCGGCCTGCGGCTGCAGGCTATTACCCGCCATCCATCTTCAGCATATTGCCTGGCGAACTCGAGCCCTATCCCGCGGCTTGCGCCCGTTACCAATATCGTATTCATATCTTCCCCCACCACCATCTCCCCTCTGTTACAGTCTCTTTTACCGCTTCCTTGTTCCCAATTTTACTTGTTCCCGTTCGCACGGTTACTGACGAGCGCGGCAGAGCAGCTTGATTAGAATTATAGACAGTGCGGGAGCAACTGCTGGAACTCGAACAGCCACGGTATTTAAAGCAAAATCCAAAATACACCTTGCAGACTGGGCCCAGCCGTAGCGGGCAAACATTGAGACAAGCGTTGAGCATAATGAGGAGGAGGAAGAATATGACCCAAAAGATTGCGTTGGTCACAGGCGCGTCCAGCGGCATCGGAAGGGCGACGGCGCAGCTTCTGGCGAAAAATGGCTATTATGTGTTTGCGGCGGCGCGTCGCATGCACAGGCTGGAACAGATACGTTCCGAACGTATTGAGCCGGTCAGGATGGATGTGGCAGACGCTGAAGCTGTTCAAGCAACCGTGCAGCACATCATTTCTACCAAGGGAAGAATTGATGTGCTGGTTAACAATGCGGCGTTCTGCCAATTAGGCGCCATAGAATGTGTTTCGATGGAGGCTGCCCATCGGCAGTTCGAAGTGAATGTTTTTGGATATGCCCGCTTCATGCAAGCTGTTTTACCTTACATGAGGGAACAGAAATCCGGATGCATCGTTAATATCGTTTCCGCCCTGAGCAGGGTATCGATTCCAGGGTTTGGCTGGTACGCTGCCTCAAAGCATGCTATCGAAGCACTGACCGATGCATTGCGCGGCGAAGTGATGAAGTTCGGAATCGATGTTGTGCTTATAGCCCCCGGCTTGATAAAAACGGAGTTTGTGCCCAACCAGCTGAGAACGTTACAAAAGGTTGCGCATCCACCGGCTTATAACAAGCTGCTTGCCGGAGTGCGCCGGCTCTTGGCGGACGAACCCAAGGCTCCCGGCCCCGAAATCATTGCCCAGTCCGTGCTTGATGCAGTAAGGGCCGCCTTTCCGCCGGTGCGGCATGCGCTGCCTTTCGATTCAAAACTTGCCATTATTGCCAGATGGCTGCTTGGTGGACGCCTCTTCGCCTGGGGCGCGAGGCAGCAAATGAAGTTCTGACTTTGCCTGACATTGCTTTTGCCTGGCCCGGCAGCGTGACGATGATCTGCCTCAAGCACTGCGGACACCTCCCTGTCCTTCCAAAGATAAGAGAGAACGAGGGAGAATTCTAACTCCCGTTGCTGTTGTTTGCGGTGGCAAAAAGATCCCAGGCTGCAATAAACATCGCCGCGATGACGGGGCCAATGACAAAACCGTTAAGCCCGAACAGCACCATTCCGCCAAGCGTTGAAATGAGTATCACATAGTCCGGCAGCTGTGTGGTCTTACCGACGAGTATGGGCCGCAGGAGGTTATCGACCAACCCGATCACCAACACGCCGAAGAGGATGAGGACGACGCCCTGCCAGATAGCCCCCGTAAACAGAAAGTAGATGGCAACGGGCGCCCAGATCAGTCCTGCGCCGACCGCGGGAAGCAGCGAAAGGATCCCCATCACGAACCCCCAAAGGAGGGCTCCTTCAATGCCAAGAAACCAGAATATCAATCCCCCAAGCATGCCCTGCGCGGCTGCTACGGCTATGTTTCCCTTTACCGCCGCACGAACGACGGTGGTGAATTTGCTGAACAGGTGATGCTTGTAATCCAAGCTCAAAGGTATTGCCTGACTTATCTTTGCAGTTAAAGCAGCGCCATCCCGCAGCAAGAAAAAGAGCAGGTAGAGCATTATGGCGAAGCTGACGATAAACTCGAATGTGTTCTGCCCGATACTCAGCGCTTGTGTCGCGATAAGCTGGCTTCCCTGGAGAGCGCTATTTGACAGCGCATCACGAAGCTCGGAAAGGTTTCCGATCCCGGACCGTTCCATGAGGCTAACCATCCAAGGTGGCCGAGCGTCCATTATTTGCTGAAAATAGGCGCCGAAATTCAGCTCGCCAGAACGGATCCGCTGATAAACGGCTAATCCCTCCTTTAGTAAGGAAGCCATGATGAGCGTCAACGGAAGGATAACAATGATCAGGCAGAGCAGCAGGGTGGTAAGGGCCGCAAGATTCCGGCGCTGGTCCATGACAGCCAGCAGCCTGCGATAAAAAGGGGCAAATATAATAGCGAGAACAGAACCCCAGAATACCGCTCCGTAAAATGGCAGGAGTATCCATCCAAACGCCAGGGAAACGGCGATCAGTATGAGAAGGAAGGTCTTTTGTTGAAGCTCCGGAATATTCATACTCAGCCACAGAAGAGGGGGGACGAGGAGGGGATGCACCCCCGCCTTTAGCTCCATCCTACCTCAAGTTGAGCGAGGGCGCGTGAAAAGAGCAAGTTTCCGCAGCAGTGCCCGAGAAGGTCTTCTTCAGGAAATCCAGGGAAAATCGGAGAAGGAGAGAAGGGGGGGCATTTTCCAGGGTCGCTCAACGTCCAATCAAACTCAAGAGGCAGTGAAAGCGGTCGGAGAAGTTGATACTTTCAGCGAAGGGGTTGCCCGGTCGCCGATTCCCATTGTCGCGAGATATAACGCCATCAGCGGGCATTCAACCATGCTTCCAGCCCGGCCTGCGCAATTTGCGCATCCTGATGGGATCTCACGCCACTCACGCCTACAGCACCGATGAATTGCCCACCCGCATAAATGGGCAGGCCTCCTTCAACCGGCAGGGCTCCAGGCAGGTTGAGGTATCGCAAGCGGCCTTCCGTAATCTGGTCTTCCCACACCTTGGTCGGACGGCGAAAGGCTATTGCGGAGCGCGCTTTTTCAATCGCAACGTCAATGCTGCCGAACTGCGTATTGTCGAGGCGCAAGAGGTGGATGAGGTGGCCTCCGTCATCGACGATAGCAATCACGACGGGCCAATCGTTGCGTCTGGCTTCTGCTTCTGACGCCTCCGATATAGCTCTGGCGTCATCCAGCGTGAGGGTTATTTTGCTGTTCATACAAACATCCAGAGAATCCGGGGGAAAGACTGATTCATGTGAGGGCGGCTTGAAAAAATAAAAGCACGCCGGCAACCGGCGTGCTTCGGGAATACAAGTATGCTTATATCAGTGGTACGATGAGCAGCGCAACGATATTCATGATCTTGATAAGCGGGTTAATCGCGGGCCCGGCAGTGTCCTTGTAAGGATCTCCGACGGTATCCCCGGTCACTGCCGCTTTATGCGCCTCCGAGCCCTTGCCGCCGAAATGGCCGTCCTCGATATATTTCTTCGCGTTATCCCATGCCCCGCCGCCGGCGGTCATGGAAATGGCCACGAAAATACCCGTTATGATCGCGCCGATCAGCACGCCCCCCAAGGCTACCGGTCCAAGCAGAACGCCGACCAGCACGGGCACCGCCACCGGCAATAACGAGGGAACGATCATTTCCTTGATAGCAGCCTTGGTTACCATATCCACCGCTCTTGAGTAGTCCGGCTTGGCAGTACCTTCCATAATGCCCGGTATCTCCTTGAACTGTCGGCGAACCTCCACGACGACTGAGCCAGCAGCGCGGCCAACCGCTTCCATTGCCATGGCGCCGAACAGGTAGGGCACCATCCCGCCAAGAAAGAGGCCGATGATCACCATATGATCGGACAGGTCGAAGTTCACGATTTTTCCGCCGCTGGCGAGCGCGTGGGTGTAATCGGCAAACAGCACCAGAGCAGCCAGACCGGCAGAGCCAATGGCGTAGCCTTTGGTTACCGCCTTGGTCGTGTTGCCTACGGCATCCAACGGATCGGTTATATCCCGCACCTCCGGCGGCAATCCGGACATTTCCGCGATACCACCGGCGTTGTCGGTAATCGGGCCATAGGCGTCAAGCGCCACGATAATCCCGGCCATTGAAAGCATCGACGTCGCAGCGATAGCGATGCCATAAAGTCCCGCCAGTTCGTAGGTACTCCAGATAGAAAGGCAAACGACAATCACGGGCGCGGCCGTAGACTTCATGGAAACACCCAAACCCGCAATCACATTGGTACCGTGGCCGGTGCTGGATGCTTCCGCGATATGCTGCACAGGGGCGTATTCGGTAGAAGTGTAGTATTCGGTAATCCACACCATGGCAGCGGTCAGCGCCAGACCGACTAACCCAGCGAGGTAAAGATTCATCGATGAAACCAGTTTGCCATCGATCATTACACCCTCGCCCAGCATAATGGTGGTGATAGGATAGTAGGCGACTACCGCCAATCCGCCCGCAACGGCCAAACCGCGATATAGCGCATTCATGATCTTGCCGCCCTCGCGCGCCTTGACAAAGTAGCAGCCGATGATGGAAGCGATGATGGAGACTCCACCCAACACTAGCGGGTAGAGCACCACATTGGGGCCTGCATCAGTGATCAGGAGGCCGCCCAGCAGCATGGTCGCGATAATGGTGACGGCGTAGGTTTCAAATAGGTCCGCAGCCATCCCGGCACAGTCCCCGACATTGTCCCCGACATTATCGGCAATCACTGCAGGATTACGCGGATCATCTTCCGGAATTCCCGCTTCCACCTTGCCGACCAAATCGGCTCCGACGTCGGCGCCCTTGGTAAAAATGCCGCCTCCGAGTCGGGCAAAGATGGAAATGAGCGAACTACCAAAGGCCACGCCTACCAGGGCATGAGTTGCTTGCGACTCGGTGGCGCCCATGCCGGTGAGGACGGCATAGTAGCCGGCCACGCCGAGCAAGCCCAATCCCACAACCAGCATGCCGGTGATCGCGCCGCCCTTGAACGCTACATTCAGCGCGGCATTGAGGCCATGACGGGCGGCCTCCGCAGTGCGAACGTTGGCGCGCACCGACACGTTCATGCCGATATAGCCGGTCAAACCCGACAAGAACGCACCAAGCGCGAAGCCAATGGCGGTCTGCCAGCCCAGAGCCATAAAGATGGCAACCAGCAAAATGGCCCCCACGATGCCGATGGTGGTGTATTGACGGTTCAGATAAGCTGAGGCACCTTGCTGAATCGCTAGGGCGATTTCACGCATGCGCTCATTGCCCGAAGGCAGTGCTACAATCCACTTTATCGAAAGCACTCCATACACGAGTGCCGCCATCGCGCAACCGATCGCGATGATTAAACCATTAGCCATTCAAATCTCCAGTTAAAGTCATATTGCCTGAACCCCGATGCAGCATTCGGATTCATGGTTTCGTGGTCAACAGTGCTAGGTATAATACCGCTGTGCTTGAAGGCGTTCGGCTAGGAGCTTCAGAGCGCAAAATCACCCAACTTTTTCGGAACCGCCACGTTCTTCAGGCGCACATAATCGGGTAGGCCGTCCTTGTACGGGGGGTAATCTTCCCCATTGATAAGGGGCGCCAAATATTCCCGGCACTTGTCCGTAATTCCGAAGCCATCCTCGGTAATGAAGTCCTTCGGCATCATTTTCTCGACATTGGCCACCTGTGATAACTGTGCCATTCCAACTTTCCACTGGTAAGGCGTATTGGAAATTCGCTCCACCGTAGGCATGACCGAGTTGTGCCCGGCAATGGCGAACTCCACCGCCGCTTTGCCCATTGCATAAGCCTGCTCCACGTCTGTCTTCGATGCGATGTGACGGGCGGCTCGCTGCAAATAATCTGCCACCCCCCAGTGATACTTGAGCCCCAGCCCCTCTTTGACGATATTCGCTACGACGGGGGCGACACCGCCCAGCTGGGCGTGCCCGAAGGCGTCCCGCAGACCCTGGTCAGCAAGGAATTTGCCATCCTCTCCTTTTACTCCTTCAGATACCACAACGGAGCAGTAACCGAACGTTTTTACACAACTTTCAATTTTCTTGAGAAAGTTCGCCTTGTCAAACGCAATCTCCGGAAAGAGGATCACAACGGGTATTTCATTGTTTTTTCCTGCTGCCAGGCCGCCCGCCGCGGCGATCCAGCCGGCATGCCGTCCCATCACTTCAAGCACGAACACTTTAGTCGATGTTTTTGACATGCTCGCTACATCAAAGCTTGCTTCCAGTGTGGAGACCGCGATGTATTTCGCCACCGAACCGAAACCAGGGCAGCAGTCGGTGATTGGAAGATCGTTATCCACGGTTTTCGGCACATGAACGGCCTGGACGGGATAACCCAGCGTATCGGACAGCTGAGATACCTTTAGGCAGGTATCTGCGGAATCGCCGCCGCCGTTATAAAAGAAATAGCCGATGTCATGAGCTTTGAATACTTCTATCAGCCGCTCATACTCGCGGCGGTTCTGTTCCAGACTTTTCAGCTTGTAGCGGCAGGAGCCAAAGGCGCCTGACGGCGTATGGCGCAAGGCCCGGATTGACTCGACGGGTTCCTGGCTGGTATCGATCAGATCTTCGGTTAGCGCGCCGATGATCCCATTTCGGCCCGCATAGACCTTTCCTATTTTTCCCTGCTGTTTGCGGGCGGTCTCGATAACCCCGGCTGCGGAAGCATTTATGACGGCGGTTACGCCGCCGGACTGAGCATAAAAGGCATTTTTTGCTGCCATATTTCTCCCCTTGATGATTAGAATCTTCTGTTACTCCGGGTGCGGGCCGGCAAGCCTTTCTCCCTGGGCGCTAAGTGGCTAGCGGCCGCATCATGCGCTGGCAACATGTCGGGCATGATGCCAGCGCGGTATCGTTGCTTGTTCGCGATTTAAAGGGCGGGTAACACTGGAAACAAAGCTTCTCCCGCCAGGAATTTTGATCGAAGTTATTTCAGTGACGCGAAAATGGCATCACGGATATTTTCAACCGACCCGATCCCCGCAATTTTTACGTACTTCGGGGCACCCGTTCCGCCATGAGCCGACCATCTGGCATAGTATTCTACCAATGGTTCGGTCTGGGTATGATAGATTTCCAGCCGTTTTCTTATGGTTTCCTCCCTGTCATCATCGCGCTGGATGAGCGGTTCTCCAGTAATATCGTCCTTGTTATCCACTTTTGGCGGATTGAATATCATGTGGTAAACCCGACCCGAGGCCGGGTGAATTCTCCGGCCCGACAGGCGGCGTACGATCTCCTCGTCGGGCACATCAATTTCAATGACAAAATCAGTGGGCACACCGGCAGCTTTCATCGCATCCGCCTGGGGGATGGTTCTCGGGAAGCCATCAAACAAGAAACCTTTCTTGCATTCCGGCTGGGCGATTCGTGCCTTCACCAAAGCGATAATGATCTCATCGGACACGAGGCCGCCCGCATCCATGATTTTCTTCGCCATGATTCCCAGCTCGGTACCTGCCTGTACCGCGGCGCGCAGCATGTCCCCCGTGGAAATCTGTGGAATGCCAAAATGTTCTGTTAAAAAAGTGGCTTGGGTGCCTTTACCCGCTCCGGGTCCACCTAATAGGATGATTATGATTCTTCCCTTCTTTTTCATGAATCTCCGCCACATATAAGGCAGAGCTAGAGCATTTGTGCGTTATTTCCGGTAATTATAGCGCAGCCGAGCTAGATGCTTGAATTATTTACCGGTGGTTTTTATCAGCCAACCCCTGCTTTCCGCACTTGTATTTAGGTACATCCCGCTATCCGCAGGCAACGTGACAGTTGAATGACAGCTGAGTGTCAGCCGAGTGACAGTCGAGGCGGCGGCACCACGGTACCTGGCGGCTTTTGATTCATATATCAGCCCAGCTTGCGCAATTGCTCCTGCACTTTACCCAAGGTGGCGTTGAAGCCGGCGAGCCGCTCTTTTTCCTGCTCCACCACCTGTGCGGGCGCGCGCTCGACGAAGCTCGGGTTGCCAAGCTTGTTTTCGGCTTTCGCGATTTCACCCCTTATACGAGCGATCTCCTTGATCAGGCGGGCGCGTTCCTCATCTACATTGATTTCGATTTTCAGCATCAGCCTGAACTCGCCTAGGATAGCGACTGGCGCTTCGGCATCGGGTAATTCCTCAGGTACAATCTGGACGGCGGAAAGCTTCGCCAATCCCATAAGGTATGGAGTAAATTCCACGAGAGCCTGCTTGTTCCCTTCCGCCAGCAAGGGTATCTTTGCGGCAGGGGACAGATTCATCTCGCTCCGAAGAGCCCGGCAGGCATTTATCATTTCCTTCAGCGCGCGAATCCGCCGCGACGCATCCTCGTCGAATTTCCCGGGATCCGCTTCGGGATAGGGTTCGAGCATGATGCTTTTGCCTTTTTTTTCGGCAAGCGTCGCGACGTGCTGCCACAGTTCCTCAGTGATAAACGGAATAATGGGATGGGCGAGTCGCAATGTTGCTTCCAGTACTGTTATCAGGGTGCGGCGGGTAGCGCGCTGTACGGAGGGGGCGCTGCCATTCAACTGTACTTTGGCAAATTCCACATACCAGTCGCAGTATTCGTCCCAGACAAACTCATAGATTTCCCTGGCTGCAATATCAAAGCGGTAATCTTGAAAAGCCTGCCTTACTGCGCTTTCCGCATGTTGGAGACGGCTGACGATCCATTTGTCTGCATTCGAAAATTGCAGAGGTGGTCTATCGTCTGCCTTGCTCAGTTGTGGCGCGCCGGTATCTTGCCCCGCACAATTCATCAGTACGTATCGTGTCGCATTCCATAATTTATTGCAGAAATTCCGATAGCCCTCGCAGCGTTGCATGTCGAATTTGATGTCGCGTCCATGGGAAGCGAGGCTTGCGAAAGTGAAACGCAGCGCGTCAGCGCCGAATGCGGGAATCCCCTCGGGAAATTGTTTCCGGGTGGTTCTTTCGATGGACTGCGCCTGCATTGGATTCATCAGGCCGGTCGTGCGTTTCGAGATCAATTCCGGCAACGTGACACCGTCGATGAGGTCCAGTGGATCAAGCACGTTACCTTTGGATTTGCTCATCTTATGGCCTTCGGCGTCGCGGATCAGTCCGGTGATGTAGACTTCCCGGAACGGCACTTTGCCGGTGAAGTGCAGGGACATCATCACCATGCGTGCGACCCAGAAGAAAATGATATCGAACCCGGTGATAAGGACCGATGTTGGCAGAAACGTTTTGAGTTCAGGCGTTTCCTCGGGCCAGCCGAGCGTTGAGAACGGCCAGAGGGCGGACGAAAACCAAGTGTCGAGGACATCCTCATCCTGCCATAACTTCAATGTGCCTGCTTGCTGTTGCGCCTCTTCCAGACTGTGAGCAACGGTTATATTGCCATCCTCGTCATACCATGCGGGAATCCGGTGCCCCCACCATAATTGGCGGGAAATGCACCAGTCCTGAATATTCTCCAGCCATTGGTTATAAACGTGCGTCCAGTTTTCAGGGATAAATTTGATGTTCCCGCCTGCGACGGCTTCCAGCGCGCTTTTGGCAAGACCTTCCATACTTACATACCATTGATCGGTTAGCATAGGCTCGATCACCGCCTGGGTACGGTCGCCCCTTGGAACCATCAGCTTGTGCGGTTTTATACCCACCAGAAGGGCCTGCCGTTCCAAATCCGAAACGACCTTTTTGCGGGCCTCAAAACGGTCCAGACCCTGATATTCCGCAGGTGCCAGATCATTGATCTTTCCGTCGAGGGTGAAAATATTCAGGGGAATGAGGTTGTGCCGCTTTCCCACCTGATAGTCATTGAAATCATGTGCCGGAGTGATTTTTACGCAACCGCTGCCAAACCCGGGATCAACATAGCTGTCGGCAATAATCGGAATGCTTCGTTCAGATAACGGCAGCCGGACGTGCCGGCCGATCAGGTGCTTATAACGCGCGTCGTCCGGATGTACGGCGACAGCCATATCTCCCAGCATGGTTTCCGGACGGGTTGTCGCAACAATCACTCCTTCCGGCTCTGCTTCGACTTGCGTATCGACGGGCGTTTTTTCAAGGGGATAACGGACATGCCAGAGAGACCCCTCTTCCTCTACTGAAACCACTTCCAGGTCGGAAACGGCAGTTTGCAACACCGGATCCCAATTGACCAGCCTTTTGCCCCGATAGATGAGACCTTCTTTATAGAGGCGGACGAAAACTTCAGTCACTGCCCGGGAGAGCCCGGAATCCATGGTGAAGCGCTCACGCGACCAGTCGCAGGAGGCGCCCAGCCGCCTCATCTGCCGGCTAATGGTGGAACCGGATTCCGCTTTCCATTCCCACACCCGCTTGAGAAATTCTTCTCGACCGAGGTCGCGGCGGTCAATGCCTTGTTGATCTAGCTGACGCTCCACCACGATCTGGGTGGCGATCCCGGCATGATCCGTTCCCGGCTGCCATAAGGTATTGTCACCGCACATCCGGTGATAACGGGTAAGCGCATCCATCAGGGTATGCTGAAAAGCATGTCCCATATGCAGTGTACCGGTCACATTGGGAGGGGGCAGCATGATGCAATAAGCAGGAGCGGTCTCCGCAGCGGAGCCTCGGGGAACTGGCTTGAAATAGCCGGCAGCTTCCCAAACGGAATACCAGGGGCTTTCGATTGCACGGGGATTGAAGCTTTTTTCGAGTTCCATACTATAGACGGGCTTGCGTTAAACGGGGGGATTATAGCGGAATAGCATACGGGAATAGAGCGGAGAACAAGGCGATGTCACGAAGCTCACGCCCACAGGTTTCGGCTGCTTCAACAACAGCGAAGTGAGTTTGTTCAAAGGCCGAACAGGCGTGATTCCAATGCTTTGACGAGTGTGTGACGTGTAGCGGCATCCAGGTCGGCCCCTGTGTCTTTTAGCGCGGAGTCCAGGATTTGCCAGAGCAATGATCGAACGTCAGCATGAGGAGAAAGCATTGAAGGAACAACCTGAACCGTTTCCGTCAGCGTCGGTATATTGTCGTTCGCTGTGAGGGGTGCTTCCACATTGCCTGTGAATGAGGCTGGGTAAGCAGGAGCAGGTGTTCCTGATTCCGTCGGGGTCGGGGTTGCACGTTTGTGCCTGCTCAGGAGCGCATCCAGCTTGCGAACGATCTCATCGTATTCCGTTTCCCCTGACATCTTGCTACTGTTTGTCATGAAGGCGCCTGCCCGCGGGTTGCGGGGGAAGAGAAAACCTCGGTGGATACAGTCCAGGCATTAGAGGAGTTCCCGTTATGGATGAAACCCTTGTCGACCATCCTATTAGCCATGGATCAGGTGGCCATCCGCCGAAAGTCTATGGTGGCGAATTTCATAGCCACGATCCTGATAAAAACGGTAACGCTTTCGCGCAGCATCCACCTCTTTCTCCTGCGTTCCCGCGATTTCGATCAGGCGACGGAATCGGCTAAAAAAATCGGGATTCTCAATGTCCAGGTTGAGCAATACTTCATCATGTGGCAATTTTGCAGATTTATGGCCCAGTATTACCGGTGTTACGGGGGCCAGTTTGTCGTCAGCGCGGCAGTGCGGGATAAAATCCGTTGAAGAAACCGTCCATAAGAGAGTATCGATCTGTTCGATTACGCCCAAATCGGGCGTGTAGATCATGATCTTGTAGCGCTTTTTCACGGCTTTCGCAATGAGGCGGCAAGCGACAGACAATCTGTCTCCGCCGCCGGAATAAAAATCGATTTCCGTCATCCGGATATCAGCTTGTGCGAGATGCGCGCTCGATTAGAAACTGTGTAAGCAGCGGGACCGGGCGTCCGGTGGCGCCCTTTTCCTTACCGGATTTCCAGGCAGTCCCTGCTATGTCAAGGTGAGCCCACCGGTATTTCCTGGTGAAACGCGAGAGGAAACAAGCAGCAGTAATGGTTCCGGCAGGTCGCCCGCCAATGTTGGCCATGTCTGCAAAATTGCTTTTGAGCTGTTCCTGGTAGTCATCCCATAATGGCAAGCGCCACGCCGGGTCGGCCGCCTGTCCGGAAGCGCGCAGCACTTCCTCGGCCAGATCATCGTCCGGGGTGAGCAAACCGGAAGCCACATGACCGAGCGCGATGACACAGGCGCCGGTCAGAGTCGCAATATCGATAACGGTATCGGGTTCATAACGTTCAGCATACGTCAGGGCATCACACAGAATGAGCCGTCCTTCAGCATCCGTATTGAGAATTTCGATGGTCTGCCCAGACATGCTGGTGACGACGTCCGCAGGTTTGCTTGCGTTCCCGTCCGGCATGTTTTCAGTGGTCGGAATAATACCCACCACGTTTAAAGGCAGTCGTATTTTTGCAATTGCCGTGATGGTGCCGAGTACGCTGGCTGCGCCGCACATGTCATACTTCATCTCGTCCATTTCCGACGCAGGCTTGAGGGAAATGCCGCCACTGTCGAAAGTAATGCCCTTGCCTACCAGCACGACCGGTTTTTCTTTCTTTGATCGCCCCCAGTACTCCAGTACGATCAGCTTTGCAGGTTGGCTGCTGCCACGAGCCACGGCAAGAAGGGCGCCCATGCCGAGCTTCTCCATATCCTTCTCCTCGAGTACCGTGGCTTTGAGTTTGTAGGTTTTTGCGATGCGGGTAGCCTGCTCAGCCAGATATGTGGGGGTACAGATATTTGGCGCCAGATTGCCGAGATCTTTAGCAAGATTCATAGCTTCGCCAATGGCGACCCCTTGTTGCATCGCAGCCTCGGCGGCCGCAATACCGGCCGCGTCACCTGCTCCTATCCCTAACGTGATCTTGCCCAGACGGGGTGGCGTTTCGTCGACCTTGCTTTTGAGCCGGTCGAAGCGATAGGTGCTTTCCATTGCCACAACTGCAGTTTGAGAGGCTTTCCAGGCAGAATCCCGATTCCTGATCGGTATTTCTGTCAGAAAAAAGATTGCATCCTCCGCGCCTGTTTGATTCAGTGCCCTGAAAGCGGCACGCACCGAGTCGCGGTATCTTTTTTCGTTCAGCTCTTCCTCTTTTCCCAGGCCAACAAGCAGCACGCGTTCGCAAAGCGTATTGGGAACGTTATGCAGCAGCCGCACAGCCCCCGCTTTACCATCCATATCCCCGCTATTTAATATACTGTTGATGTATCCCCCCGCAGCCTTATCGATCGCCTCCGCCGCCTCAGTCAGCTTGCGTGGCTCGAATACGCCCACGACCACACAGGCGCTGCGCTGTTTCTCAGGATTTGCTTTTTTGATGCTGAACTTCACGGCACGCTCCTTAATTCAAAGTCTTGCCCGGGTATGATTTGGATCGGCCTCCCCCGCTTGGGGGGAGGCTTCAGTCCGAGGTCTTGCCCCTAAATAGCGCAAGCCGGATAATAGCTGATTATCGCTGGTCTGCTCGGGCAAAGTCAAAGCATGGACGCTCTTGCTCATGGCCCTGCGTGCATTGCTTCTCCCTCGAAAAATCGCGACAAACTATTCCTTAACAGAATATCCTTCAAATATCGTTTTACATCCTTAATAGGTCGCTCCATGAGCAAATTAACGGATAATCCACGGTCCCGACCCACCCCTGACTATCAGGCGAAGCTCGCCACGCCGTTTGCTGTTCTGGGTGTCCGCATCGAAGAAGACTGGCTGACGGATATCGAGTACCTTCCCGTCGATACGGCTCCGCTCGCGCCACAGACCCGTCTCGCGGAGGAGGTTTGTGGACAATTGCAGGCATATCTCGCTGACCCTCGCTTTACTTTCGATCTCTCCCTTCATATCGGCGGAACTGTGCACCAACGGCGGGTATGGCTCGCCATTCAGGATATTCCCAGCGGTAAAACACGCAGCTATGCCGATATCGCAGCGCAATTGCACTCGGCGCCCCGTGCCGTCGGACAGGCATGCGGGGCCAATCGCCTTCCCATCGTGATTCCCTGCCACCGTGTCATTGCGAAAAACGGCGGGTTGGGCGGATTCATGAACTCGAATGGCGAGTTTCCTCTCGATATCAAGCGCTGGCTTTTGGGCCATGAGTGTGGCTGAATCTGACAACGCTCTTTTGGATGAATTTCTGGATGCTCTTTGGCTCGAGGACGGTTTATCCCGCAACACGCTTGAAAGCTATCGCAGCGACTTGCAGCAGTTTGGCGGATGGCTCGCCAAGAACAGAACGTGTAACAACACGTTAGTTTTTGCAGCCCATTCGGACCTACTGGCATTCCTTGCGCAAAAAGTCTCGGCCAAGGTCAAGGCGAGCACTACCAGCCGGCAGCTTTCGAGCTTAAAGCGGTTCTACCGCTTTCTCTTGCAGCAAGGAAGAATCAAGGCCGACCCCAGTCTGAATATCGATTCACCCAAGCTGTCGCGTAACCTGCCAGCCAGCTTGACAGAGGAGGAAGTTGAGGCGCTGCTCGATGCCCCCGATGTGAAGCAACCGCTGGGAGTGCGTGACCGCGCCATGCTCGAGGTGTTATATGCAAGCGGACTAAGAGTGTCGGAACTCATTACTCTTGAGCCGGGGCAGATCAGCTTGAGCATGGGGATTGTTCGGGTCTTCGGCAAAGGCGGAAAAGAGCGTCTTACCCCTTTGGGAGAGGAAGCACTTGAGTGGGTGGTTCGCTATACGAGAGAAGCGCGGCCGGGCTTACTGAACGGAAAACTGAGTAATGCCTTGTTTCCTACCTCTCGGGGGTCAGCCATGACCCGCCAGGCATTCTGGTATTTGATCAAGCGCTACGCCCGCCAGGCGGGAATCATCAAGCCTTTGTCGCCTCACACCTTGCGACACGCTTTCGCCACGCACCTCCTCAATCATGGTGCCGATCTACGTGTTGTACAGCTGCTGCTGGGCCATGCGGATATTTCCACCACACAGATATACACCCACGTGGCGCGTGAACGTTTGAAGCGTATTCATGAAATGCACCATCCGCGTGGATAATGAGTTTATATGGTGAATCGGCCTTCTGAAGTGCCTTGCAGCAAGCACCCCTTCCAGCACAAGTGCCGTTTGGCGCGGTATTCTCCGCTGCTACGTTAAAAGGAAGAGTTTGTGGCCCCTGCAATAAGAATCATTGATAAACGAGGAGAGATCACGCGTAACCAACCGCCGATGGTTTCACTTGCTATGGTTTTCATACTGGACAGGTGTGCCGGGACACTGAAAACGAGTACCTAACCCGGTGTGTGGCCGTCGGCCGCGCGGGTGGTGCCGGTGCTGGCGCGTCTCTTGGCCGAACCACAGGCTGGGGCGTAATAGGGCACAGCAAAATGACCTCATTCAACCAAGCTGCTGGCAGCTTATCGGTTCTCATTGGAAGCCTGCCTGGGATCGGCCTCCACGTCTCGCTCAACTGAGGGGGCTGATTCCCGCACGGGTATCCGCCAGACAAACAGGGCCAGAACCGCGCCCAGCAACGCGAGCATTCCCTTATGCCAAAGAGATGGCATGACGAGAATGGAACTGCCGAAGGACAATGCCAGCAGCACATATACCCAGCGTTTGACCCGGCGGGGTATGCTGCGATGCTCAACCCACTCGCGGATAATTGGACCCGCAATGCGGTTGGTCAGCAGCATGTCATGAAAACGCTGCGAACTGCGTGCAAAGCATGCGGCCGCCAGGAGAACGAAAGGCGTTGTCGGTAATACGGGCAGCACAACGCCCGCCACAGCCAAGATCAGGGCAGTGAAGCCTGCGACCAGATAGAGGGTGCGTACCAGTCGGGATCTATGTATTTTCGTCGAACTCATTGTGCGGATGGCTGGCCGATTTCTTCAATCCCGCCATGCCTGCTTTTTGAAATGTACCATCCAATCCGGGTCGTTGCCCGCGTCCTTGCAATATCGCGCGTTGTAACGCGCCTTCTCAGCGTATAATGGGATGTTTTCGCTCGCAGTTCTTTCTGTTTATCATTGAGGGAATTATGTCTAAAGTAAACGTACTGGTGAAGTTGAGCATAGCGATTTTAGGCATAATTCTGTTACCTTCCCTTGCTTTTTCGCAGACCAATAAAGGAGCGGCTAACGTGACCGAACTTGTAAAGAATGATGTAAAGGTTGGAATGGGCGAAGAGGCAGTTAGTGGCAAGATGGTGACAGTGCATTACACCGGTTGGCTGTATGATGCAGCGGCGCCGGATAAAAAGGGTGCAAAATTCGATAGTTCGCGCGACCGGGGGGAGCCTTTTTCTTTTCTCTTGGGTGCAGGGCGCGTGATTAAAGGCTGGGACCGGGGTGTGGCGGGCATGAAAGTCGGAGGGCAGCGCACCTTGATTATTCCCCCCGCTATGGCTTACGGCGAGCACGGGGCGGGTAACGTCATTCCCCCGAATGCCGCATTGATTTTTGATGTTGAGTTAATGGGTTTGCGGCAAGGCTCTACACACTAACGCTTTGCAGAAACGGCCGGATGGCGGGGCTTGAAACATCTGGACAACAGTTTGAGTGGGGCAATACGAGTGAATGTTTAGTAACACCGAGGATCTTCATGGTCGAGTATGATTTTCGGATGTGGAGAACACGAAATGACTTCCACCCCATCGACATTCCGAGCCAAAACATCCCGGTAGCCGAATAAAGGAGGTCCATTTCGTTTTGGTGAGCCTTGACCGCTTTGAGGGCGGCACAATATATCTCTTCCTCGTCGAGTTCTTCCTCCTCTTTATCTTCATCTTCGTCAGCGCCACACTCGTCTCCTGCCTCCTCATATTCCAATTCTTGCTCCATATCGATTTCAGGTAGCAAACTGTTCTGATCTTTCATTTATGCCTCCGTTTTAAGCAAATTTTACTTTGATGCGCGCCAAAGCTGGCCTTAAAGGAACAGTTGGAACAGTTGGAATTGACGTATCTTAGAGATGGATTATTGCAATAGTGCGACGTTTAAGAGTCGATTACGGGAAGTACCGAGGAATGGTCGGGGAGTGCCGGGAGTGGTCACATAACCCGGAGAGTATTGGATATTTTCCTCCGCGTTCGCTATTATCCCGCGCCAGGCAATCTGTTCTGAAGCGCTGTCGGTGGAAAGGTTCAGGTACGTAAAATGCACATTGACTTATTGGCATGAAACGTTCAGAATAAGCGGTTTCGTTTGGAGGGGTTCCCGAGCGGTCAAAGGGATCAGACTGTAAATCTGACGGCTCTGCCTTCGAAGGTTCGAATCCTTCCCCCTCCACCATCGGGCGGCGAGCGGACATCCTTGCTATCAACTCTGAAGCCTGCTTTGGAAGTAAGACAAGTCAGTCATGCGAATAGGGTGGAATAGGGCGGCCCGGATCTGTAATGGGTTGATTGGCTGCTTCGATCATCGACGCGAGACGCGGGTGTAGCTCAATGGTAGAGCAGAAGCCTTCCAAGCTTACGACGAGGGTTCGATTCCCTTCACCCGCTCCATATTTACACGAGGTTATTGCAGAGTTGTTTCGATGAATCGCGGTGTTGTTCAAAAAGTGATTCAGGCGGGACGGGCTTGCCCATGTAGCTCAGTGGCAGAGCACTCCCTTGGTAAGGGAGAGGTCGCCAGTTCAATCCTGGCCATGGGCTCCATAGGCTTTAATTGAGAAACGGCAAGAAGAAAAGTTGCTTTAAGGGAGTCCATCATGGCAAAGAGCAAATTTGAGCGGACGAAGCCGCATGTGAACGTTGGGACGATTGGTCACGTGGATCATGGCAAGACGACATTGACGGCGGCGATCACGATGGTATTGTCGAAGAAATTTGGTGGAGAAGCGAAGAGTTACGCGCAGATTGATTCGGCGCCGGAAGAGAAGGCGCGCGGGATCACGATCAACACGGCGCACGTTGAATACGAGACCGAGAAGCGGCATTACGCGCATGTTGACTGTCCTGGGCACGCTGACTATGTGAAGAACATGATAACGGGAGCGGCGCAGATGGACGGAGCGATACTTGTGGTATCGGCTGCGGACGGTCCGATGCCGCAGACGCGCGAGCACATTCTTTTGGCGCGGCAGGTGGGTGTACCCTACATTGTGGTGTACATGAACAAAGCGGACATGGTGGATGATGCCGAGCTTCTGGAACTGGTAGAGATGGAAGTTCGGGAGCTTCTGTCGAAATACAATTTTCCTGGGGACGATACCCCGATCGTCATAGGATCTGCGTTGAAAGCGCTGGAAGGGGATCAGAGTGACATAGGGGAGCCATCGATATACAAGCTTGCGGACGCGCTGGACAATTATATTCCGGAGCCGGTACGTGCGATAGATGGTCCGTTTCTGATGCCTGTTGAAGACGTTTTTTCCATTTCTGGGCGTGGTACGGTTGTGACTGGCCGGGTGGAGCGCGGGATAGTCAAGGTTGGAGAAGAAATTGAGATCGTGGGATTGCGCCCGACGATCAAGACGGTCTGCACCGGTGTTGAGATGTTTCGGAAGCTGCTGGATCAGGGGCAGGCTGGGGACAATGTGGGTGTGCTGCTTCGGGGCACGAAGCGTGAAGAAGTTGAGCGCGGCCAAGTGCTGGCCAAGCCTGGCACGATCACACCGCATACGAAGTTTTCTGCCGAGATTTACGTGCTGAGCAAAGAAGAAGGAGGGCGGCACACGCCGTTTTTCCAGGGTTATCGTCCGCAGTTTTACTTTCGTACCACGGATGTGACGGGTGCGATTGAATTGCCGGCGGGCACCGAGATGGTGATGCCTGGAGACAATGTTTCAGTGACAGTCAATCTGATTGCGCCCATTGCCATGGAAGAGGGCCTGCGTTTTGCCATTCGCGAAGGTGGAAGAACCGTCGGCGCAGGTGTCGTGGCAAAGGTTATTGAGTAGTTGTCGGGCCGGTTTGAGATTGTCCGGTTGGACATTCCCCATGGTTATACTCGAGTGAATCTCATTACATCAGCGTTTTTCCGGAAAGGAACACAGGCCAGTAGCTCAATTGGCAGAGCGTCGGTCTCCAAAACCGAAGGTTGGGGGTTCGATGCCCTCCTGGCCTGCCAAACAAGGAGTTTCATTGAAAATCTTCAGTGCCGCTTGCTTTGTGAAGAAAGCAAGACATGCCGCAATGCCCCCTCGATATCCTGCATCGTGCATTAAGATTGTGATTTGTAATTAATGCGCGTCGCTTCGTTGACTGATAACTTTAAACGCAGAGTGGGATATTGTGGTGGATAAGATCAAGTTGGGATTCGCGCTTCTGCCGCTGATCGCAGGTATTGCAGGTTTCTATTACCTGAGCGACAGCGCCATGGTTATTCGCGTGATTTCTGTTTTGGCGGGAATCGTTCTGGCAGTGGTGATGGTATGGTTTACCCCGCAAGGTAAACAGTTTTATGCATTCTGTAAGGAGTCAGCGGAGGAAGCCCGTCGGGTCGTCTGGCCGAGCCGCAAAGAGACGATACAGACGACCGGTATAGTGTTTGCCTTTGTTTTTCTAATGGCTATATTTCTGTGGATGGTGGACGCCGGATTGTTGCTGGCAGTGAAATATCTCATGGGTCAGGAGGGGTAATGGATAAGAGATGGTATGTGGTTCATGCCTACTCCGGGTTCGAGAAAAGCGTCCAGCGGGCCTTAAAGGAGCGCATTAACCGTGCCGGTATGCAAGATAAGTTCGGGCAGATCCTCGTTCCGGTGGAAGAGGTCGTTGAAATGAAGGCCGGCCAGAAGAATCTGAGCGAACGCAAATTTTTTCCTGGATACGTCCTGGTCGAAATGGAAATGACCGATGAAACGTGGCATCTGGTCAAAAACACGGCTAAGGTTACCGGCTTTATTGGTGGGTCGGCGATGAAGCCGACACCGATCAGTGATAAAGAGGTACAGAATATCCTTCACCAGATTCAGGAAGGCGTGGAGAAACCCAAGCCCAAGGTGCTTTTCGAGCCGGGCGAGGCCGTCCGTGTCAAGGAAGGTCCGTTTACCGACTTCCATGGGAATGTAGAAGACGTCAATTATGACAAAAGTAAAATCAGGGTTTCAGTTTCCATTTTCGGGCGCCCGACTCCGGTGGAGCTTGATTTCAGCCAGGTAGAAAAGGCCTGAAGGTAAGTTAGATCAGAGTCGAGGTTCGATTTGGAACACGACATTTGTTTGTTTAACGGGGAGAACAGTACGTTCGCTTGCACCCGATAGGAGAATTGTTGTGGCAAAGAAAATAGTCGGCTATATCAAGCTGCAGGTGCCTGCAGGCAAAGCCAACCCTAGTCCGCCCATTGGCCCCGCTCTTGGGCAGCGGGGACTTAACATAATGGAGTTCTGCAAGGCGTTCAATGCGGCGACGCAGAAGATGGAGGTTGGATTGCCGGTACCGGTGGTAATCACCGTTTATGCCGACAAGAGCTTCACCTTCACCATGAAAACTACACCTGCCACGGTACTGATAAAGAAGGCTGCCGGGGTAGGCAAGGGAAGTGCCAAGCCCCATACCGATAAGGTAGGCCGTTTGACGCGTAATCAGGCAGAGGAAATTGCGCGGACGAAAATGCCGGATCTCACGGCGGCCGACATGGATGCGGCAGTTCGCACAATTGCGGGCAGCGCGCGCAGCATGGGCATTGAAGTGGAGGGAATTTAAGGTGGGACACGTATCCAAGCGAGCAAGGGCCATCAAAGAAAAAGCGGATCGCAGCAAATTCTATCCTTTGGCGGACGCATTCAGGATTATCAAGGAGACGGCGACTGCGAAGTTTGACGAATCCGTGGACGTGGCGGTTAATCTCGGGATTGATGCAAAAAAATCGGATCAGGCCGTTCGCGGCTCCGTGGTATTGCCGTCCGGCACGGGCAAGACTGCGCGCGTGGCGGTATTCGCTCAAGGAGACAAAGCCAAAGAGGCGCTTGCAGCGGGTGCTGACATCGTCGGGTTTGAAGATCTTGCGGAAAGGATCAAGGGGGGCGATATAGACTTCGATGTTGCGATCGCCAGCCCCGATGCGATGCGTATCGTTGGACAGTTGGGGCAAATACTTGGACCCCGGGGCTTAATGCCTAACCCCAAGGTCGGTACGGTAACGCCCGACGTTGCAGGGGCGGTAAGAAATGCAAAGGCCGGACAGGTTCAGTATCGGGCCGATAAAGCTGGTATTGTTCAGTGCCCTATCGGCCGCGCATCGTTCAGCGCCGAGGCATTGACCCAGAACCTGCTTGCATTGCTGGATGCGCTAAACAAGTCCAAGCCTGCCACATCTAAAGGAATTTATCTCAGGAAGATCTCGATCTCCAGCACTATGGGAATAGGCGTCAGGGTTGATCAGACCAGCATGCGATGAGAATCGGGAATATGGTTTTATAAGACTTTGGGCTGTCGAATTGGGAAGTGTGTGCCGATTCGGTGGGTTATCAAAGACCGTTGGGGTTATTGGCCGCTGGTAGGTTCAAGCCAAACAGGCAAGGATCGAGCAGACTGGGCCAAGGAGCTTAATTGCGGAATCGAAGGGAAGATCAGGCATCTTCTTCCTGACTCGTTCCGCGCCCAACGCAGATGGCGTTCCCAAAACAGGAAAGATTCAGCTCCTGATTTAGGTCGCCGGTTCGTGGTATTGAGTCAGTAGCAGCTATCTCTGATATAGGAGATAGCCGAAACTAAAGCTCAGTATCTATTTTAACTGATGGAGAATGAACCTTGGGTCTAAATTTAGAAGAGAAAAAAGCGGTGGTCGCCGACGTCAGTGCCCACGTGGCAGAGGCTCAGGCTATCGTTATCGCCGAATATCGTGGGCTTTCAGTCGGAAGTATGACTCAGTTGCGTGCCAAGGCACGTGAGTCGGGGATATATTTTCGCGTACTGAAAAACACCCTTGCGCGCCGGGCGATAGACGGAACACCTTTTAGCGGGCTTTCCGACCAGATGGTGGGGCCGTTGGCATATGGAATCGGGCGTGATCCGGTTGCGGCGGCGAAGGTGCTGTACGAGTTTTCGAAGAGCAATGACAAGTTTGTGATCAAGGCGGGAGCAATGCCCAATCTGATAATGTCCAGTAAGGACATTGCAAGCCTTGCTGCATTGCCCAGTCGCAATGAACTCATTTCGAAGCTCTTGGGCACCATGCAAGCACCCATTGCCACTTTTGTGCGGACACTCAATGAGGTTCCGACCCGCTTTGTACGAGGTCTTGCGGCTGTCCGGGATAAGAGGGAAGCCGCTTAGCTACACACCGTCCATGCAGGCAATTTAACACGATCATAAGCTTAAATTTATCAGGAGAAAAACATGGCTATCGCCAAAGCAGAAATTTTGGATGCAATTGCAAATATGACAGTACTGGAACTTTCCCAGCTGATCAAGGAAATGGAAGAGAAGTTTGGTGTTTCTGCCGCCGCTGCGACTATTGCCGCAGCAGCTCCCGCGGCGGGTGCCACCGCCGCCCCGGCGGAAGAGCAAACAGAATTTACTGTAATGCTTACCGCTGTGGGCGAAAGCAAGGTAAATGTAATCAAGGTCGTCCGCGCGATTACGAGTCTGGGTCTAAAGGAAGCAAAAGATCTTGTGGATAGCGCACCCAAACCGGTCAAAGAAGGTATTCCCAAGGCCGATGCTGAAGCCATACAGAAACAGCTCGCCGAGGCCGGCGCCACTGCGGAAATTAAGTAAGCAGCATGCAACAACCTGGCTGGCGGCGTGAAAGATGCCGCCCTGCCATGGCGCGTTTTAACGTTTGGAATCCCGCATTAATGTGCGGTAGCACACGCAGCACGGTAGCTAAAATCAGGTACTCTGCTTCCATTTTCTGTCCATCCGTCCTCTGACCTCCCCGGAGATTCCATGAGCTATTCGTTTACCGAGAAAAAACGTATCCGCAAGAGTTTTGCCAAACGCGCCAGCGTTTTGCAGATCCCTTTTCTTCTCGCTACGCAAATTGACTCTTACGCAGCTTTCTTGCAGGCTCAAGTTGACCCCGATCGTCGTGTCAATCAGGGGCTGCAGGCTGCGTTTACGTCGATTTTTCCGATCGAAAGTCATTCCAGGAATGCACGTCTCGATTTCGTAAATTATGTATTGGGCGCTCCTCCGTTTGATGTAAAAGAATGCCAGCAGCGCGGCCTTACCTATGCATCACCGCTTCGGGCAAAAGTCCGGTTGACGATAATGGACAAGGAAGCGTCCAAACCAACCGTAAAGGAAGTCAAGGAACAGGAAGTGTACATGGGTGAAATTCCACTCATGACTAACACAGGTTCGTTCGTCATAAACGGTACTGAACGGGTCATCGTGTCCCAATTGCATCGTTCGCCTGGCGTGTTCTTTGAGCATGACCGTGGAAAGACACATTCATCCGGGAAGTTACTTTTCTCCGCACGCATCATCCCTTATCGCGGCTCCTGGCTCGACTTCGAATTCGACCCCAAGGATTATCTCTACTTCCGCGTGGACCGGCGCCGTAAGATGCCGATCACAGTCCTGTTGAAGGCGATCGGTTACACGTCAGAACAAATTCTTGCAGAATTCTTTTCGTTCGATACGTTCCAGTTGTCGGGAGAGGGCGTTGTTCTCTTTAAGCTGATACCTGAGCGATTGCGTGGTGATATTGCCCGATTCGAGATTAAGACGGAAAGCGGAAAGGTTATCGTTCAAAAAGACAAACGGATAACGGTCAAGCACGTTCGTGAAATGCAGCAGGCCGGTATTGATATGTTGGATGTGCCGGAAGATTTTCTGTTGGGTCGGGTATTGGCGCACAACGTCGTGGATAAGGAAACGGGCGAGGTGCTGGCTCTTGCGAACGACGAGGTTACGGAAGCCTTGCTTTCTAAATTTCACGAAGCAAATATAGAAGAGATTCAGACCATTTATACGAATGATCTCGATCAGGGCGCATATATCTCGCAAACCTTGAGGATCGATGAGACCGCCGACCAGATGGCGGCACAGGTAGCGATCTATCGCATGATGCGTCCAGGTGAACCACCTACCGAGGAAGCGGTCAAGGTACTGTTCAACGGGCTGTTTTACGCACCGGAACGTTATGATCTCTCGGTCGTCGGGCGCATGAAATTCAATCGCCGCATCGGCAAAACCGAACTGGCCGGATCGACTACCTTGTCGAACGAAGATCTCAGTGCCGTTATCAAGATTCTGGTCGAGCTTCGCAATGGCAGGGGAGAAATTGATGACATCGATCATCTCGGCAATCGTCGCGTGCGCTCTGTCGGTGAATTGGCTGAGAACCAGTTCCGTTCGGGGTTGGTTCGGGTGGAGCGCGCAGTTAAGGAACGGCTTAGCCAAGCCGAGTCGGAAAACCTGATGCCGCACGATTTGATCAACGCGAAACCGGTATCTGCCGCGGTGCGTGAATTTTTCGGTTCCAGCCAGTTATCTCAATTCATGGATCAGACCAATCCGCTATCCGAGATTACGCACAAACGGCGAGTCTCTGCACTCGGACCGGGAGGACTGACGCGGGAACGTGCCGGATTCGAGGTGCGGGATGTTCACCCGACCCATTACGGTCGTGTGTGTCCGATCGAAACGCCTGAGGGCCCCAATATTGGCCTGATCAATTCACTGGCGTTGTATGCGCGGACGAATGAATATGGTTTCATGGAGACGCCATACCGAAAAGTGAAAAACGGACAGGTGACTGATGAAATCGATTATTTGTCGGCCATCGAGGAAGGTCAGTACGTAATAGCGCAGGCTAATGCACAACTCGACCGTAACGGTAAATTTACCAACGAGATTGTTTCCTGCCGGCACAAGAACGAGTTCGCCCTGTCGACTCCGGAGCGGATCGAGTATATGGATGTGGCGCCGGCACAGATCGTGTCGGTGGCTGCTTCATTGATTCCGTTTCTGGAGCATGATGATGCAAATCGGGCTCTGATGGGTTCTAACATGCAACGCCAGGCTGTTCCTTGCCTCCGCGCCGAAAAATCGCTCGTTGGCACCGGTATAGAGCGTGTGGTGGCAATGGACTCGGGAACCGCGGTTCAGGCGGTAAGGGGTGGCATAGTCGACTATGTAGATGCTGGCCGCATAGTGGTGCGCGTGCATGATGCGGAGACACGCGCCGGAGAAGTGGGTGTCGATATTTACAATCTGATCAAGTACACCCGTTCCAACCAGAACACCAATATCAACCAGCGGCCCCTGGTGAAGGTCGGGGACGTGATAGCCCGCGGCGACGTGGTCGCGGACGGTGCATCGACCGATAAGGGTGAGCTGGCGCTTGGGCAGAACATGCTTGTGGCGTTCATGCCGTGGAACGGCTACAACTTTGAAGATTCGATTCTCATCTCCGAGCGCATCGTCGCGGAAGACCGCTTTACCTCAATCCACATTGAAGAGCTTTCTGTTGTTAGCCGGGATACAAAGCTCGGTACGGAAGAAATCACGGGGGATATTTCCAATTTATCAGAAGCACAGCTCGGGCGTTTGGATGCCTCTGGCATTGTCTACATTGGCGCGGAAGTAGAAGCCGGTGACGTGCTGGTGGGCAAGGTTACACCCAAAGGTGAAACCCAGCTGACACCAGAGGAAAAGCTGTTACGAGCCATCTTTGGCGAGAAAGCTTCCGACGTGAAGGATACGTCTTTACGGGTGCCTTCAGGTATATCCGGAACGGTCATCGATGTTCAAGTGTTTACAAGGGAAGGAATCGAGCGGGACAAACGCGCCCAGCAGATCATTGATGATGAGCTCAAGCGGTATAAAAAGGATCTTGCGGACCAGATGCGGATCGTGGAGGCGGATGCGTTCAAACGTATTGAGCGTTTGCTCGTAGGCAAGGCGGCTACCGGCGGCCCCAAGAAGCTTGCGAAGGGCGCCGCGATCACGAAAGAGTATCTGGATAGCGTGGATTCCCACCACTGGTTCGACATTCGGATTTCCGAGGAGGACGCCAGCCTGCAGTTGGAGCAGATCGAGGAAGGTTTGGCACAGAAGCGCAAGGCCTTCGATTTGGCTTTCGAGGAAAAGAAAAAAAAGCTTACGCAAGGCGATGAATTGCCGCCGGGCGTACAGAAGATGGTCAAGGTCTACGTAGCGGTGAAGCGCCGCCTGCAACCGGGAGACAAAATGGCCGGACGCCACGGCAACAAGGGAGTTATTTCCAAGATTGTGCCCGTGGAGGATATGCCCTATATGGCGGATGGCACGCCCGTCGATGTTGTGCTGAATCCGCTGGGGGTCCCTTCACGCATGAATGTGGGCCAGATTCTTGAAACCCATCTCGGATGGGCGGCGAAAGGGCTGGGCAAGAAGATAGGTAATCTGTTGCGCGCCGATGCTCAGGCTGCCGACATTCGAGCGATGCTCGAGAAGATTTATAACACGAGCGGAAAACCCGAGGATATCGCTGGGCTTGATGATTCGGAAATACTGGATCTTGCGGAGAATCTCAAGGATGGGGTTCCTTTTGCTACGCCCGTGTTCGATGGCGCAACCGAGCATGAAATACAAGATATGCTGGAGCTTGCCGGCCTGCCGCGGTCGGGCCAGATAGCTCTTTTCGATGGAAGGACCGGCGAGGCCTTCGATCGCCCAGTCACGGTAGGGTACATGCATGTGCTGAAGCTGCATCACCTGGTCGACGACAAGATGCACGCGCGCTCGACCGGTCCTTACAGTTTGGTAACCCAGCAGCCGCTCGGAGGAAAGGCCCAGTTTGGCGGCCAACGGTTCGGCGAAATGGAAGTATGGGCTCTGGAAGCGTACGGCGCCGCATATACCTTGCAGGAAATGCTGACCGTCAAGTCCGATGATGTGAACGGGCGGACAAAAGTATATGAAAGTATTGTAAAGGGCGATCACAAGATCGATGCCGGGATGCCTGAGTCGTTCAACGTACTGGTCAAGGAAATTCGTTCCTTGGCGATGGATATTGATCTTGAACGGCAATAGCAATTTAGCGAGTCGGTATGGGAATTTGCGTGTTTCATTCCTGGACTCGCCGCCCGCATCATTTTTTAAATATCGACCCCTGATCAACAGGAGTGACAAATGAAAGCACTGCTTGATTTATTCAAACAGGTTACGCAGAAAGAAGAGTTCGATTCAATCAAAATCGGCCTGGCTTCGCCAGACAAAATACGCTCGTGGTCGTATGGCGAAGTAAAGAAGCCGGAGACCATCAATTACCGTACGTTCAAACCGGAACGGGACGGGTTGTTCTGCGCGAAAATCTTTGGTCCCGTAAAGGATTATGAATGCCTCTGCGGAAAATACAAGCGACTGAAGCATCGCGGGGTTATTTGCGAGAAATGCGGCGTCGAAGTCACGTTGTCCAAGGTCAGGCGCGAGCGTATGGGGCATATCGAGCTTGCGTCGCCCGTCGCGCACATCTGGTTTCTGAAATCGCTGCCTTCACGCTTGGGCATGGTTCTGGACATGACTCTGCGGGACATAGAACGAGTCTTGTACTTTGAGGCCTATGTTGTAACCGATCCTGGACTGACGCCTTTGCAGCGATGCCAGTTGCTGACGGACGACGACTATCGCGCCAAAACGGAAGAATATGGGGATGATTTTCGCGCCAGCATGGGGGCGGAAGGTATCCGGGACTTGTTGAGCAACCTGAATGTTCGTGTTGAGATTGACAATCTTCGACGCGAGATGGGCACAACGGGCTCCGAGACGAAGATGAAAAAGATCGCTAAGCGATTAAAGGTATTGGAGGCATTCAATAAATCCGGCATCAAGCCGGAGTGGATGGTTCTGGCAGTACTGCCCGTGCTACCTCCTGAACTTCGTCCGTTGGTGCCATTGGATGGTGGGCGTTTCGCCACTTCCGATTTGAACGATCTGTACCGACGTGTCATTAACCGTAATAACCGGCTGAAGCGGCTGCTTGAGCTAAAAGCGCCGGAAATAATCGTCCGCAACGAAAAGCGGATGCTACAGGAGGCAGTCGATTCATTGCTGGACAACGGCCGTCGGGGCAAGGCAATGACGGGCGCGAACAAAAGGCCGTTAAAGTCGCTGGCGGATATGATCAAGGGCAAGGGTGGGCGTTTTCGTCAAAATCTGTTGGGCAAGCGCGTGGATTATTCGGGTCGGTCAGTGATTGTGGTAGGCCCACAACTCAAACTGCATCAATGCGGGTTGCCGAAGAAAATGGCGCTGGAATTGTTCAAGCCGTTCATCTTCAATAAGCTTGAAATAATGGGTATTGCGAGTACTATAAAGGCCGCCAAACGGGAGGTTGAGAACGAAAGCCCGGTCGTATGGGACATCCTCGAAGACGTGATTCGTGAGCACCCGGTGATGCTGAACAGAGCTCCGACTCTGCACCGCCTGGGTATACAGGCATTTGAGCCGGTACTTATTGAAGGGAAAGCGATTCAGCTCCATCCCCTCGTTTGTGCGGCATTCAATGCCGACTTCGACGGCGACCAGATGGCGGTTCATGTGCCCCTCTCACTGGAAGCGCAAATGGAATGCCGGACGCTCATGATGTCCACCAATAATGTTCTGTCACCGGCGAACGGCGAACCGATCATTGTGCCGTCACAGGATATCGTGCTGGGGCTGTACTATACGACGCGCGAGAAAGTCAACGCTCGTGGGGAGGGCATGTTCTTTTCCAACATCAGCGAAGTATCTCGCGCTTATGAAAACCGCGTTATCGAGCTGAATGCAAGGATCAAGGTCCGGATAAAGGAATATGAGATCAATGCTGACGGTGAGCGTTCCGAAAAAGTCACTCGTTACGACACGACTGTGGGACGGGCGCTGCTCTCCGAAATACTGCCCGCCGGGCTTCCCTTCCCGCTCATCAACAAGGTGCTCAAGAAGAAAGAAATCTCACGGCTCATCAATGCAAGCTTCCGAACGTGCGGCCTGCGTGAGACAGTGATCTTTGCGGATAAGCTGATGTACGCCGGCTTCAGTTACGCCACACGGGCTGGAATATCCATTTGTCTGGACGACATGCTGACCCCTGCTCAGAAGGACGAAATCATCAGTACGGCTGAAAAAGAGGTAAAGGAGATTGAAGTTCAGTACACTTCCGGCCTGGTGACGCAGGGCGAGCGCTACAACAAGGTTGTGGATATATGGGGTCGTGCTGGCGATCAGGTTGCCAAGGCCATGATGGATCAGCTCGGCGTCGAACCCATCCATGACCCCTTGACTGGGGAACCCAAAAAAGACGAGAGCGGTAAAGTCTTGACCCAGGAATCTTTCAATTCCATCTACATGATGGCTGATTCCGGTGCACGTGGCTCTGCCGCGCAAATTCGTCAACTGGCTGGGATGCGCGGCCTCATGGCCAAGCCGGACGGTTCAATTATCGAGACTCCGATCACTGCAAATTTCCGCGAAGGCTTAAACGTATTGCAATATTTCATCTCAACCCATGGTGCACGGAAGGGTCTTGCTGATACGGCATTGAAAACTGCAAATTCCGGCTATCTCACCCGCCGTCTGGTGGATGTGACTCAGGATCTGGTTGTAACTCAGGACGACTGTGGTACCAGTAATGGGGCCGTGATGAAGGCCTTGGTGGAAGGCGGCGAAGTGATCGAAGCGCTGCGTGAACGCATCCTCGGAAGAGTGGTGGCAATCGACGTTCTCAACCCCGAGCATCAGACGGTAATCTACCCGGCAGGTGTTCTGCTGGACGAACACGCGGTTGATATGATCGAGTCTCTAGGTATAGATGAAGTGAAAGTTCGTACTCCACTTACCTGTGAAACACGCTATGGCTTGTGTGCAAAATGTTATGGACGCGACCTTGGACGCGGCACACCCGTGAATGTCGGAGAGGCGGTGGGTGTAATTGCCGCTCAATCCATCGGCGAGCCCGGCACGCAGCTTACCATGCGCACATTTCACATTGGGGGCGCAGCTTCCAGAACGGCGGTGGCCAGTCAAGTGGAGAGCAAGTCAAATGGTATCGTCCGCTATTCATCATCAATGCGCTATGTCACCAATTCGCGCAACGAGTTGATCGCAATCTCTCGTAGCGGTGAGATCGTGATATACGATGACAACGGACGCGAGCGTGAACGACACAAAGCGCCCTATGGTGCAACGTTGTTGGTCCGTGACGGAGAAGTCGTAAGGGCCGGGCAGGTATTGGCCGCCTGGGACCCGCATACTCGCCCCATCATTACGGAATATGCCGGGAAGGTTCGTTTCGAGAATGTCGAGGAAGGCGTAACCGTCGCGAAGCAGATTGACGAAGTGACTGGTCTCTCGACACTCGTGGTGATCGATCCGAAGCGCCGCGGTGTTGTTCAGGGCAAGGGGTTGCGCCCCATGGTGAAGCTGCTGGATGACGAGGACAAGGAAGTGAAGCTTGCCGGGAGCAACCTCTCCGTCAATATCACATTCCAGGTGGGCTCGGTCATCACTGTGCGGGACGGACAGCGCGTCAACGTTGGTGAAGTGCTGGCTCGTATTCCCCAGGAAAGCTCAAAGACTCGGGATATTACCGGGGGATTGCCGCGGGTGGCGGAACTGTTCGAGGCCCGCTCTCCCAAGGATGCCGGTGTATTGGCAGAGGTTACCGGAATCGTATCCTTCGGCAAGGATACGAAAGGGAAGCAACGTCTGATCATTACTGATCTGGATGGCGTTTCCCACGAGTATCTGATTCCTAAGGAGAAGCACGTCACCGCCCACGACGGTCAAGTGGTGAACAAGGGAGAGAGCATTGTCGATGGTCCTGCCGATCCGCATGACATCCTCCGGTTGCTGGGGATAGAAGCGCTTGCGCGCTATATTACGGATGAGGTTCAGGATGTATACCGTCTTCAGGGCGTCAAGATCAACGACAAGCATATCGAGGTCATAGTACGGCAGATGTTGCGCCGGGTCCAGATTGTGGATCCTGGGGATACGCGTTTTATTCCTGGGGAGCAGGTTGAGCGCGCGGATATGCTGGCTGAAAACGAAGAGGTCGAATTGCAGAATAAGCAGCCGGCCACTTGCGAATTCATGCTGCTGGGAATTACCAAAGCGTCGCTCTCTACCGACTCCTTCATTTCAGCGGCATCCTTCCAGGAGACCACTCGTGTTCTGACCGAGGCAGCCATTATGGGCAAGAAGGATGACTTGCGCGGACTTAAGGAGAACGTTATCGTCGGACGGCTAATACCCGCGGGAACCGGTCTGACTTTCCACACTGCCCGCAAAAAACAGAGGCTGTTATTGAATGTCGAGGAACATCATGAGCTGCGTGAAGAAGACACGGGGAATCAGCAACTGGCTTTGTAAGCATGATCAATGGAGATTCGGTTTGGGCTCGACGACGGCGTTGATTTTGATGAAGGCACATGAAGATATGAGAGGTTCAGGCCATGCCGCTTGATATCAATGCAATAGTCGCTGAAACCCGGGGTAAGAACTTCGAAATTTTCGAAGAGCATGTGAATCCGGTGTTTGTCAAAGTATTGCGCACGCTGGGTTTTAATCGCACTTGGGTACGAGGTGAGGGCGCATATCTTTGGGACGAAGCGGGGACGCAGTATCTGGATTTCCTAACCAACTGGGGCGTCTTCAATTTTGGCCGGCGCCACCCCACCATTCGAGGAGCATTGCAACAGGTATTGGACTCCGAATTTCCTGGCTGGATCGGCTTTGACGCTCCTCCTCTTGCCGCAACGCTCGCGCAGGAACTGGTGAAACGTATGCCCCCGGGTCTCGATACGGTCTATTTCAGTAATTCCGGTACTGAAGCAATCGAAGCTGCAATCAAGTTTGCGAGGGCTTTCACCGGACGCCCATCGACGGCCCATCTTTCAAAGGCATTTCATGGCCTGACCATGGGATCGCTGTCCCTCAACGGGGAAGCGAGTTTCCGCCGAGGCTTTGAGCCCATGCTGCCAGGCAGTTCCGAGGTGAAGCTTGGTGATCTTGAAGGTCTTGAGGCGCGGCTTTCGAAGAGAGATGTAGCGGCCTTTGTATTTGAGCCGATTCAGGGCAAGGGTGTCAATATCGCGAGCGATCAGTATCTTCTAGGTGCCCAAGAGCTTTGCCGGAAATACGGCACCTTGATGGTGTGCGATGAAGTACAGTCGGGGATGGGGCGCACGGGGCGCTTCCTGGCCAGCCAGTGGGTGGAGAACCTGGAGCCCGACGTGATCTGTCTTTCCAAAGCATTGTCGGGCGGTTACATCCCGGTTGGCGCGACTATTACTCGCCGCGCGGTTTACGATAGCGTTTACGACGGTATGCATCGCGCGATCGTTCATGCTTCGACTTTTGGCATGGGCAACATGGCGATGGTGGCCGCGCTGGCTTCTCTCAAGGTCCTTGATGAGGAAAATCTTGAAGAGCGTGCCCTGGAACTCGGTGCCCGTTTTCGAAGTGGTATAGAAGCAATGGTACCCCGCTTTGAATTTCTCAAGGGTGTTCGTCAGCGAGGTCTGATGATTGCGGTGGAATTCGGCCCGCCGGATTCAATATCGCTCAGAGCAGCCTGGAGTATGGTGAACAAGATGGATGAGAATCTGTTCGCCCAGGCGATTGTTCTTCCGCTCCTCGATGATCATCACATCCTCACCCAGGTAGCCGGTCACGCAATGCCGGTAATTAAAATACTTCCGCCTTTGAACATCAGCGAGGCCGATGTGGATTGGTTTCTCGGAGCGCTTGAGGACGTAATGGTGAAATTGCACAAGTTTCCCGGCCCTGCATGGGAGGTCTTGAAGAAGTTGGGTAATCATGCGTTAACGGCAAGGCGGAGGGAGGGTCGTGCCGCAGTCGGTTAATCTGTTTACCGCATAGTTTTAGCGACTTAAGGAATCGGACGGAATCGGGCTCGAAAGCCGGCACTGGCGTGGCAACGCGGCGTTTCACCAGGGAAGGGCATCAACAAACAGCCGCCTTGGGTGCCGTAGCGATAACGCAAGCCTAGAAGCCTAGGTTTGTCTGAGAAATGCCACCTTGACACGGTCAGGCAAACCCCCTAAAATTCGCAGTCTTTTTCCTCGCCCCCGGATGCTTGTCCGGTGCAGCGGAATTCCGAATCCATGGCAGCAGGGCGCACGTCATCCGACCTGTTTTTTAAGGAATATCATGCCGACAATCAGCCAGTTAGTACGTAAACCTCGTGCTGCGAGACGAGTGAAGAGCAAGGTTCCAGCGTTGGGGAACAGTCCTCAAAAGCGAGGAGTTTGCACTCGAGTTTACACCACTACGCCGAAAAAACCGAACTCGGCCTTGAGAAAAGTGGCTCGGGTACGCCTGACCAATGGTTTTGAGGTATCGAGTTATATAGGTGGAGAAGGTCATAATCTACAAGAACACTCCGTGGTACTGATTCGCGGGGGTCGTGTTAAAGACCTTCCCGGTGTTCGCTACCACACCGTACGCGGTAGCCTGGATACCGCTGGAGTCAAGGATCGTAAACAGGGCCGGTCGAAATACGGTGCAAAACGGCCTAAGGCAGCTTAAAGATAAACTTGAAGCAATTCCCTGCTTTAAGCGTGTATTAATCAGATATCAAGGTTAAAAAAATGCCAAGACGGAGAGAAGTCCCAAAACGTGAGATTTTGCCAGACCCTAAGTATCACAATACTGAGGTGGCGAAATTCGTTAACGTTTTGATGACGCGTGGCAAGAAATCAGTGGCCGAGCGGATTATCTATGGCGCCTTGGAGCAGATTCAGAAGAGATCGGGCAAAGACCCTGTGGAAGTATTCACGCAGGCATTGTCTAACGTTCGTCCAATGGTGGAAGTAAAGAGCCGGCGTGTCGGCGGCGCGAATTACCAGGTGCCCGTAGAGGTGCGATCAATACGGAGGAATGCGCTGGCCATGCGCTGGCTGCGCGACGCGGCGCGAAAACGTGCTGAAAAATCAATGGGAGCTCGACTGGCGGGTGAATTGGCGGAAGCGGCCGAAGGGCGTGGCGGCGCTGTCAAAAAGCGTGAAGAGGTTCACCGCATGGCGGAAGCCAACAAGGCTTTTGCCCACTACAGGTTTTGATGGGGCAGTTACGTCGAACCGAGCTTATTAATTACTTTGCTGGTCATTTAATTAGGATTTAAACACTGTGGCAAGACAGACACCGATTGAGCGTTATCGGAACATCGGCATCATGGCGCACATTGATGCCGGGAAAACCACAACGACAGAACGGATATTATTTTACACTGGCGTATCGCACAAGCTGGGGGAAGTCCATGACGGCGCGGCCACTATGGACTGGATGGAGCAGGAGCAGGAGCGCGGAATTACGATCACTTCCGCTGCCACCACATGTTTTTGGAAGGGGATGGAGAATAATTATCCATCTCATCGCATCAATATTATTGATACTCCAGGTCACGTAGACTTCACTATCGAGGTCGAGCGCTCGTTGCGCGTCCTTGACGGAGCCTGCACGGTGTTCTGCGCCGTGGGCGGGGTGCAGCCTCAGACGGAAACCGTCTGGCGCCAAGCCAATAAATACAAGGTTCCGCGGCTGGCTTTCGTCAACAAAATGGACCGCGCGGGCGCCAATTTCATGCGGGTGCATGAGCAGATACAGTCCCGCCTGAAAGCTTCACCTGTACCGGTCCAATTGCCGATAGGTGCGGAGGATAAATTTGAGGGCGTCATCGATCTGGTCAAGATGAAGGCCATCTACTGGGATGACTCCAGCCAAGGGATGAGGTTTGACGAGCGTGAAATCCCTGCCAACTTGCTGGACGACGCAAAACAGTGGCGGGAGAAAATGGTGGAAACCGCCGCGGAAGCCAATGAAGAGCTGATGAACAAGTATCTCGAGGAAGGGGACTTGTCGGTCGCGGATATCAAGCAGGGATTGCGACTCCGTACGCTGAACAACGAAATTGTGCCCATGCTCTGCGGTTCCGCCTTCAAGAACAAAGGTGTTCAGGCAATGCTGGACGCCGTGCTGGACTATTTACCTTCTCCGCTGGATATCCAGGCGATTAATGGGGAAAGAGAAAACGGTGAGCCCGGTGAACGCCATGCCAAGGATGAGGAGCCATTCGCAGGGTTGGCATTCAAGATAGCTACTGATCCGTATGTGGGTCAGCTGATATTTTTTCGCGTGTATTCCGGCGTCGTCAGCTCCGGTGACACGGTATACAATCCTGTCAAGGGGCGGAAAGAGCGGATTGGCCGCCTGCTGCAAATGCATGCCAACCAGCGTGAAGAAATCAAGGAAGTGCGCGCAGGTGACATAGCGGCTGCAGTTGGTTTGAAGGAGGCAATTACTGGTGATACTTTGTGCGATCCCAACGACGTCATTACTCTGGAACGCATGACCTTTCCAGAACCGGTGATCCATGTTGCAGTCGAGCCAAAAACAAAGCTTGACCAGGAAAAGATGGGTATCGCCCTGAACCGGTTGGCTCAGGAAGACCCGTCGTTTCGCGTCCGGACCGATGAGGAATCGGGGCAGACCATCATTTCAGGCATGGGTGAATTGCATCTTGAAATCATTGTAGATCGGATGAAGCGCGAGTTTGGCGTGGAGGCTAACGTAGGCGCTCCGCAGGTGGCCTATCGCGAAGCCATCAAAAAGCCCGTCGAGGTTGAAGGAAAATTCATCAAACAGTCCGGCGGACGCGGACAGTACGGACATGTCTGGCTCAAGATGGAGCCGAGCGAGTCTGGTAAAGGGTTTGAGTTTGTCGATGCGATCAAGGGTGGAACCGTTCCACGTGAATATATACCGGCGGTACAAAAAGGCCTGGAAGAAACACTTCCCAACGGTGTATTGGCGGGCTTTCCGGTAGTTGACGTCAAAGTTACCTTGTTTGACGGTTCTTACCACGATGTCGACTCCAATGAGAATGCTTTCAAGATGGCAGCTTCGATTGCCTTCAAGGATGGCATGCGCAAGGCAAGCCCTGTGTTATTGGAGCCGATGATGTCAGTGGAAGTTGAAACTCCGGCTGACTTCATGGGCAACGTTGTAGGCGATCTGTCTTCCCGTCGCGGCATGATTCAGGGAATGGACGACCTGCCTGGACTGAAGGTTATACGCGCAGAGGTTCCATTGTCGGAGATGTTTGGCTATGCTACCTCGCTAAGATCGGCGACTCAGGGACGTGCGACTTATACCATGGAGTTCAAGCATTATTCAGAAGCGCCACGGAATGTCGCTGAAGCGATTATCAACAAGAAATAAGTCACCAGGTAGAGGATTATCATGGCAAAGAGCAAATTTGAGCGGACGAAGCCGCATGTGAACGTTGGGACGATTGGTCACGTGGATCATGGCAAGACGACATTGACGGCGGCGATCACGATGGTATTGTCGAAGAAATTTGGTGGAGAAGCGAAGAGTTACGCGCAGATTGATTCGGCGCCGGAAGAGAAGGCGCGCGGGATCACGATCAACACGGCGCACGTTGAATACGAGACCGAGAAGCGGCATTACGCGCATGTTGACTGTCCTGGGCACGCTGACTATGTGAAGAACATGATAACGGGAGCGGCGCAGATGGACGGAGCGATACTTGTGGTATCGGCTGCGGACGGTCCGATGCCGCAGACGCGCGAGCACATTCTTTTGGCGCGGCAGGTGGGTGTACCCTACATTGTGGTGTACATGAACAAAGCGGACATGGTGGATGATGCCGAGCTTCTGGAACTGGTAGAGATGGAAGTTCGGGAGCTTCTGTCGAAATACAATTTTCCTGGGGACGATACCCCGATCGTCATAGGATCTGCGTTGAAAGCGCTGGAAGGGGATCAGAGTGACATAGGGGAGCCATCGATATACAAGCTTGCGGACGCGCTGGACAATTATATTCCGGAGCCGGTACGTGCGATAGATGGTCCGTTTCTGATGCCTGTTGAAGACGTTTTTTCCATTTCTGGGCGTGGTACGGTTGTGACTGGCCGGGTGGAGCGCGGGATAGTCAAGGTTGGAGAAGAAATTGAGATCGTGGGATTGCGCCCGACGATCAAGACGGTCTGCACCGGTGTTGAGATGTTTCGGAAGCTGCTGGATCAGGGGCAGGCTGGGGACAATGTGGGTGTGCTGCTTCGGGGCACGAAGCGTGAAGAAGTTGAGCGCGGCCAAGTGCTGGCCAAGCCTGGCACGATCACACCGCATACGAAGTTTTCTGCCGAGATTTACGTGCTGAGCAAAGAAGAAGGAGGGCGGCACACGCCGTTTTTCCAGGGTTATCGTCCGCAGTTTTACTTTCGTACCACGGATGTGACGGGTGCGATTGAATTGCCGGCGGGCACCGAGATGGTGATGCCTGGAGACAATGTTTCAGTGACAGTCAATCTGATTGCGCCCATTGCCATGGAAGAGGGCCTGCGTTTTGCCATTCGCGAAGGTGGAAGAACCGTCGGCGCAGGTGTCGTGGCAAAGGTTATTGAGTAACAACAGGGGCCAAGGATCGGATTCAAGATTGGGTGCGAGGCATCCATTCCCAATTCGCAATCCGAATCCTCAACCTGAGGTTTTATAATATGCAAAGCCAGAAAATTCGTATCCGTCTGAAAGCGTTCGATTACCGATTGATTGATAAGTCAGCGATGGAAATCGTTGAAACCGCCAAGCGAACCGGTGCTGTAGTAAAAGGTCCTGTGCCTCTGCCAACCCGTATTGAGCGCTTTGACGTATTGCGTTCTCCTCATGTCAATAAGACCTCACGAGACCAATTCGAAATCCGAACTCATCTCCGCCTCATGGACATCATGGACCCCACGGACAAGACGGTGGATGCTTTGATGAAGTTGGACCTGCCTGCAGGGGTGGATGTTGAGATAAAGTTATAGGCTATGTATCTGGAGTTCGGTAGTCAATTCCTGGTTAATTGTCTAAGGCTGATTTAAAGCCACT
Organism: uncultured beta proteobacterium; assembly: GCA_963786735.1. Lineage (GTDB taxonomy): Bacteria > Pseudomonadota > Gammaproteobacteria > Burkholderiales > Nitrosomonadaceae > Nitrosospira. The sequence goes on along the minus strand of CAWBAF010000022.1, from coordinate 28,794 downwards.
ATTATTGCCGACCAATTGTAATCGGCACCTTTTTGAGAAAGGTAATTAAAATGAGTTTAGGACTTGTCGGCCGCAAGGTTGGCATGACGCGCATTTTTACTGGCGATGGTGACAGCCTGCCGGTTACCGTGCTCGATGTATCAAACAATCGGGTCACACAAATCAAAACCCCGGATACGGATGGCTATTCCGCTGTGCAGGTCACATTCGGAAAGCGTCGCCCCATTAGGGTCAACAAGCCAGCGGCTGGGCATTTTGCTAAAGCCGCCGTTGAAGCTGGCCACGTACTCAAGGAATTTCGCGTTAAGCCTGAGGTGCTCGACAATCTTAAGCCCGGCGCCGTTATCAGTCTTGATATTTTTCAGACCGGGCAGCGAGTGGATGTCACAGGCACTTCAATTGGCAAGGGTTACGCCGGCGTAATCAAACGACATGGTTTTTCCTCAAATCGTGCGAGCCACGGCAATTCCAAGTCTCATAATGTTCCGGGTTCCATCGGCATGGCCCAGGATCCCGGTCGCGTATTTCCCGGTAAGCGGATGTCTGGGCATCTCGGAAGCGTGCAGCGCACTACCCAGAACCTTGAAGTCCTGCGGGTGGACACGGTGCGTGGTTTGCTGCTCATTAAGGGCGCAATTCCAGGATCAAAAGGGGGGGACGTCGTGGTGCATCCCAGCGTGAAAGTAACCAAAGCGCGTGTGGCACCTGCCAACAACAAGGGCGATGTTAAGCCAGTGGCCAAGAGCGGCACTAAATCCGGCAAGAAGTAGGAATATGATGGAACTTAAGCTCATAGATGATAATGGACAGTCATCCGCAAGTGTCTCTGGCACTGATGCGCTGTTCGCACGTGAATACAACGAAGCCTTGGTGCACCAGGTAGTAACGGCCTACCTGGCGAACGCCCGGAGTGCCAATCGCGCCCAGAAGGGACGTAGCGATGTTTCGAAATCCACACGTAAGCCATGGCGCCAAAAAGGCACTGGGCGTGCCCGCGCTGGCATGGCTTCAAGCCCGCTTTGGCGTGGCGGAGGTAAGATTTTTCCCAACAGTCCGGAAGAAAACTTTAGCCACAAGGTGAATCGGAAGATGTACCGTGCAGGTATTGGTGCAATTCTTTCTCAACTTGTGCGGGAAAACCGTTTATCGGTAGTGCAGGATTTTACGGTGGACACTCCGAAAACCAAGACTCTGTCGCAAAAGCTGAAAGGTATGCAGCTGAACGAGGTCATGATTATCACCGACTCGGTGGATGAGAATTTGTACCTCTCTGCTCGTAATTTGCCTTCGGTACGGGTAGTCGAAGTTGCTCAGGCCGATCCTGTAAGCCTTGTGCGTTTCGCGAATGTGCTGATAACTCGCGCTGCACTGGCGAAAATGGAGGCGATCTTCGCATGAGTGCGCAAACATTCAATCACGAACATCTGATGCGGGTGATACTGGCTCCCCAGATTTCAGAAAAAGCGACGCATATTGCTGAGAAACACAACCACATTATTTTTCGCGTGATACAGGATGCGACCAAGGCTGAGATAAAAGCAGCTGTTGAGCTCATGTGGAAAAGCCAGAATATCGAGGTTGAAAATGTGCGGGTGACCAACGTCAAGGGAAAGCAAAAACGCTTTGGTCGCTTCATCGGGCGTCGCCCCAACTGGAAGAAGGCTTACGTCAGTATCAAGACGGGTCAGGAAATCAATTTTTCTGATATTGCGCAAGGAGACGTCAAGTAATGGCACTGGTTAAAGTTAAGCCGACCTCCCCTGGGCGCCGGGCGGTAGTCAAGATCGCAAAATCAGGTTTGCACAAGGGAGACCCGTACCCCAAACTCGTCGAAAAACAGGCGCGTAGCGCCGGGCGCAACAATAATGGCCACATTACTACTCGCCATATGGGCGGAGGTCATAAGCAACATTATCGTATTGTTGATTTCCGTCGGAATAAAGATGGCGTGACTGCGAAGATAGAGCGGCTGGAATATGATCCGAACCGTAGCGCCAACCTTGCGTTGTTGTGTTATGCCGACGGGGAACGACGCTACATTATCGCCCCTAAAGGGATTGTGACGGGAATGCAATTGATAAGTGGCCCGGATGCGCCGATAAAGAATGGAAATACGCTTCCGTTACGCAATATCCCGGTGGGCAGCACGATCCATTGCGTGGAGATGATGCCTGGTAAAGGCGCGCAATTAGCCCGTTCTGCCGGCACCTCCGTGCAATTGCTTGCCCGCGAAGGTGACTATGCCCAATTGCGTTTGCGCTCGGGAGAGATCCGCAAGGTCCACGTCAACTGCCGGGCTACCATCGGCGAGGTCGGCAATGAAGAACACAATCTGCAGTCGATTGGTAAGGCAGGAGCTCAGCGCTGGCGCGGAATCCGCCCGACGGTACGCGGCGTGGCAATGAATCCGGTAGACCATCCTCATGGTGGGGGGGAAGGAAAGACCGCGGCCGGACGGCATCCTGTCAGCCCATGGGGAACGCCGGCCAAGGGATATCGGACTCGGAAAAACAAGCGTACCGACGGCATGATCATACGTCGTCGTTATTCAACCAAAGGGTAATGCAATATGGCACGTTCCATAAAGAAGGGCCCATTTGTTGACTTGCACCTTGTAGCCAAGGTGGAAGCGGCCCGTGCAACGAATGACAAACGTCCAATCAAAACCTGGTCGCGCCGCTCGACGGTTCTGCCCGATTTTATTGGGTTGACCATCGCTGTCCATAACGGCAAGCAGCACATACCTGTCTATATTACGGAGAATATGGTAGGTCACAAGCTGGGGGAATTTTCTCACACGAGGACGTTCAAAGGCCATTCGGGCGATAGAAAAGCAGCGGCCGGACCGAAGAGATAGGAACTGTATATGCAAACAAATGCCGTACTGCGCGGAGTCAGGTTATCGGAACAAAAAGGTCGGTTGGTGGCGGATCAGATCAGAGGGTTGCCGGTTGATCGGGCCCTTAACGTTCTCGCCTTCAGTCCGAAAAAGGGAGCGGTTATTCTCCGCAAGTTGCTCGAGTCAGCAATTGCCAACGCAGAGCACAATGACGGGGCTGACATAGACGAATTGAAGATATCGAGGATATATGTCGAACGGGGTCCGTCGATGAAGCGTACCAGCGCCCGCGCCAAGGGACGTGGTAACCGCATCGTCAAGCCAACCTGCCATATTTTTCTCACTGTCGGCGATAGAGCCGACAATAAAAAATAAAGGGGCGTACCGAGATATTATGGGACAAAAAATACATCCGACCGGTTTTCGGCTTTCTATATTAAAGAACTGGTCTTCGAAGTGGTATGCCAATAAAAAGAATTTTGCGGCAATGCTGAACGAGGATATTAAGGTAAGGGAATACTTGAAAAAAAAGCTGGGTCACGCATCAGTCGGTCGTGTTGTTATAGAAAGGCCATCCAAGAATGCGCGGATAACTATTTTCAGCTCTCGTCCTGGGGTGGTAATCGGCAAGAAAGGTGAAGACATTGAGATTCTGCGGGGCGCGTTGCAAAAACTCATCGGCGTCCCGGTACATGTAAATATTGAAGAGATCAGAAAACCTGAAATTGATGCTCAGCTGATAGCCGACAACATTGCCCAGCAATTGGAAAAGCGGATTATGTTTCGCCGTGCGATGAAACGTGCTATGCAGAACGCCATGCGGCTCGGTGCGCAAGGAATCAAAATAATGAGTTCAGGCCGGTTGAACGGTATCGAAATTGCTCGTACCGAATGGTATCGTGAAGGCCGTGTCCCGCTTCATACATTGCGTGCCGACCTTGATTACGGAATATCGGAAGCCAAGACTACCTATGGTGTAATTGGAATCAAGGTCTGGGTTTTCAAAGGCGAAATAATAGGGCGTGGCGATCAGCCAGGGACATCGGGCACTCAGCCGCAGGCGCCAGCAGGAGATATAGACGGCAAACGCGCAGCCAGAAAACCTTTAGGGAGAGCGGGGCCCAGAGGAAAGACAGGAGCAAAAGATGCTACAGCCAGCTAGAACGAAGTATCGCAAACAGCAAAAGGGCCGAAACAAGGGCGTCGCGACAAGGGGCGCAAAAGTAAGTTTCGGCGAGTACGGACTCAAGGCGATAGGGCGTGGCCGGTTAACGGCAAGGCAGATCGAAGCAGCGCGGCGCGCAATGACTCGCCACATCAAGCGGGGTGGGCGAATCTGGATTCGAATTTTTCCGGACAAACCAATTTCGCACAAACCCGCCGAGGTGCGAATGGGAAATGGCAAGGGGAATCCGGAGTATTTCGTGGCGGAGATTCAGCCAGGGAAAATGTTGTATGAAATGGATGGTGTTGATGAAGTGCTAGCACGCCAGGCGTTTCGTTTGGCTGCTGCAAAGCTTCCGATTCAGACCACATTTGTTATCAGACAAGTAGGCGGTTAACCATGAAAGCGAAGGAGTTGAGGAGTAAAACCCCGGCTGAGCTGCAACAAGAGTTAATGGAGCTTTTGCGTGCGCAATTTGGTCTGCGTATGCAGCACGCTACCCAGCAATTAGGCAATACAAATCTGTTACGCAACACACGCCGGGACATTGCTCGAGTAAAAACCATTCTTAGTCAGAAAGTGAAGAGCTCATGAATGACGCCAAGTTAAACCGCACTCTTAGCGGGAAAGTAGTCAGCGACAAGATGGAAAAAACGATCACCGTTTTGGTCGAACGCAAGGTCAAGCATCCTCTTTACGGAAAAATTATGGTTCGGTCGAAAAAGTATCACGTTCATGATGAGGATAACAAGTTTCGTACGGGCGATACGGTAGTGATCGAAGAATGCCGTCCTCATTCCAAGACAAAAGCGTGGCGAGTAGTGGAATTGATGGAAAAGGCACCGTTTATCGGCTAGCGGGCACAAAAGAATTCGGGAAACTTAACTTGAAGTTTTGTTGTGTTTCCTCTTTGATATCCGTATAATTCGGCCTCTTCAGAAATTTCAGGTTTCACGTCTTTTAAATTGTCATGTCGCCAAACTAATGTGTTGGCGGAACCATAACCCGAACGGGTCCAATACTATCCGTGAATTATTCGAAGCGGAAAAGTTGGAGAGAGTGAGCGAATAAATGATTCAAATGCAATCAATTCTCCAAGTCGCCGATAATACGGGCGCGCGTTCCATCATGTGCATTAAGGTGCTGGGCGGCTCAAAGCGGCGATACGCCGGCATAGGCGACGTAATCAAGGTAAGCGTCAAGGACGCTGCTCCCCGTGGCCGAGTAAAAAAGGGTGAGGTATATAATGCTGTGGTGGTGCGCACCGCGAAGGGCATCCGTCGGCCTGATGGGTCGCTGGTCAAATTCGACACCAATGCCGCGGTGTTGTTGAATGCTAAGCTTGAGCCGATTGGCACTCGAATTTTCGGTCCAGTGACACGTGAATTACGTAATGCGCGTTTCATGAAAATTGTTTCGCTTGCACCGGAAGTTCTTTAAAGAAGCGACAAGGGGCTGGTATGAGAAAGATCAAGAAGGGAGATGACGTCATCATCATCTCGGGAAAGGACAAAGGGAAACGGGGAACAGTGTTGAGGATGATAGATTCCGATCTGGTTGTTATCGAGGGCGTCAATAAAGTCAAGAAACACCAGAGGCCAAATCCGAATAAGGGTAGCACCGGAGGGATCGTCGAGATGGAAAAACCCGTCCACGTTTCAAATGTCGCGATCTATAATCCGTCCACGCAGAAACCAGACCGGGTAGGCTTCAAGATTTTGGATGATAAACGTAAGGTGCGCTGTTTCAAGTCGAACGGCCAGCTGCTTGATGCCTGAAAGGGGTAGGGGACGATAATGGCTCGTTTACAAGAATATTACCGCGATACGGTAGTGAACCAGTTAATGCAGCAATTTGGCTACAAATCAGTAATGGAAGTGCCGCGCATTCGTAAAATTACCCTTAATATGGGCGTGGGTGAAGCGGTGGCGGACAAGAAAATCATGGATAACGCGGTAGGTGACCTGCAAAAAATTGCGGGCCAGAAGCCGGTGGTGACCAAAGCGAAAAAATCAATAGCAACCTTTAAAGTGCGCGAGGGGTACCCCGTGGGCTGCATGGTTACTTTGCGACGTACCCGAATGTTTGAATTTCTCGATCGTCTGATTAGCGTGGCCATTCCTCGCATTCGGGATTTTAGAGGTATTCCGGGCAGGTCCTTCGATGGGCGGGGTAATTATAATATGGGCATAAAAGAACAAATTATCTTTCCCGAAATCGAGTACGACAAGATCGATGCGCTAAGAGGAATGAACATAACGATTACCACTACCGCAAAAACAGATGCTGAAGCTAAAGCGTTGTTAGCGGCCTTTAAATTTCCATTCAAGAATTGAGATAGCAATGGCGAAAGTAGCTGTAATTAACCGCAACCTTAAGCGGCGTGAAACAGTAAAAAAGTTTGCTGCGCGGCGTGCGGAATTATTGGCCATTATAAATAATGCTGGGTTAAGCGATGAGGAGAGACACTCTGCGAGGATAAAACTCCAGATGTTGCCCCGTAATTCAAGCCCAGTACGGTTACGTAATCGTTGTGCGCTGACTGGTCGCCCCCGTGGTGTATACAGCAAATTCGGTTTGGGCCGAGGCAAACTCCGCGATATTGCCATGAGTGGCGAAATTCCGGGTGTAACCAAGGCGAGCTGGTGAGCCGCTTAAGGCGCACCGGAATTATAGAAATAGCGATGACCTGACAGATCATGAAAAGCGCTGCGGCTATTATGAGATTCGGATTTCCAGAGGTACTTAGATGAGCATGAGTGATCCCATCGCGGACATGCTGACGCGCATTCGCAACGCGCAGCTTTCCGAAAAAGCATCTGTCGAAATGCCTGCGTCAAGGCTTAAAGCAGCCATTGCACAGGTGTTAAAAGATGAAGGATATGTAGAAGATTTCCTGGTTCGTCAAAACGATGGCAAGCCTGTGCTGGATATCAGCCTGAAGTATTATGCCGGACGACCAGTAATTGAAAAAATAGAGCGCGTTAGCCGCCCCGGTTTGCGCATCTACAAGGCGAAGAATGAGCTTCCCAACGTCATGAATGGTCTCGGAGTCGCAATTGTATCGACCTCCAAGGGAGTCATGACCGAGCGCAAAGCGCGGGCTAGTGGGGTGGGCGGTGAAGTATTGTGTATCGTAGCGTAAGGATATAAAAATGTCTCGAGTGGGTAAAAATCCCGTGCCACTTCCGGCAAACGTTGAAGTGGTACTGTCTCCGTCCGAGGTATCGGTCAAAGGACCTCTGGGAACGCTGCGGCATTTTCTTGTTTCCGATGTTTCTGTTGAGCAAGAGGGTGGCAGGCTGTTGGTAAAAGCTGCGAACGACTCAAAGCAGGCCAATGCAATGTCCGGCACCATGCGCGCGCTGCTGGCTAACATGGTTAAGGGAGTAACCAATGGCTTTGAAAAAAAACTCACTCTTGTGGGAGTAGGTTACAGGGCCCAAGCTGCTGGCGACACCCTGAATTTGACACTGGGCTTCTCCCATCCGGTCGTTCATAAAATGCCGGTTGGAATAAAGGTCGAAACGCCAACCCAGACCGAAGTCGTGATTAAAGGAATAGATAAGCAGCAAGTCGGCCAGGTAGCTGCGGAAGTACGAGCCTATCGCAGGCCGGAGCCGTATAAGGGCAAGGGCGTGCGTTACGCTGATGAAGTAATTGTCTTGAAAGAAACGAAGAAGAAATAATTGGGGTAGATATGCCGAATACGACAGAATCCCGTTTGCGTCGCGCCCGCCGAACTCGCGCCAAAATAGCAGAACTGAAAGGGGTACGACTGGCAGTTCACCGTAGCAATTGCCATATTTATGCCCAGCTTATTGACGGTACAGGTGGAAAGGTTTTGACCAGCGCATCTACTCTTGAACCGGAGATACGCAAGCAATTGCCGAACGGAGGTACGATCGGGGCGGCTGCAATAATTGGTAAACGTGTTGCCGAGAAAGCCAGAAGCCTGGGCATTGAGACAGTTGCGTTCGACCGTTCGGGATTTAAATATCACGGACGCGTGAAGGCCCTGGCCGATGCGGCCCGTGAAAACGGCCTGAAATTCTAGTGAGAAACGACAATGGCTAAGATGCAGGGACGCATGCAAGGAAAGGTACCCCAAGGCGACGATCGTGGGGATGGGCTTAAGGAAAAAATGGTTGCAATCAACCGCGTGACCAAGGTGGTAAAGGGTGGGCGTATCCTTGGTTTTGCTGCGTTGACCGTGGTTGGGAACGGCGATGGTGGTGTTGGAATGGGTAAGGGTAAATCTCGGGAAGTGCCTGTAGCTGTTCAAAAGGCGATGGACGAGGCGCGGCGGAAAATGATAAAAGTGAGCCTCAAGAATGGCACGCTGCAACACCCCGTTATCGGCAGACATGGGGCTGCGACCGTATATATGCAGCCGGCGTCCGAGGGTACCGGCATTATCGCTGGTGGGCCGATGCGAGCCATTTTCGAGGTCATGGGCGTGCACAATGTGCTCGCGAAATGCATAGGCTCTACCAATCCATATAACGTCGTTCGGGCAACCCTTCAGGGACTCGAGGCAATGAACACCCCAGCGGAAATTGCCGCGAAGCGAGGGAAAAGCGTCGAGGAAATCATGGGGTCAGGAAAATGACCAGCAACGAAAAAAAAATCAAGGTCACTTTGATCAGGAGTCTGATCGGCACGAAACAAGCGCATCGGCAAACTGCACGTGGACTAGGGCTGCGCAGGATAAACAGCAGTGTCGAAGTTGATGATACTCCTGCTGTCAGGGGAATGATCAATTCCATCTATTATCTTGTTAGAAGTGAGTCGTAGATGAGACTGAATTCGATTAAACCTGCGGTTGGCGCAACGCATGCAAGGCGCAGGGTTGGGCGCGGCATCGGCTCTGGGCTCGGAAAGACCGCGGGACGCGGCCATAAGGGGCAAAAATCCCGTTCGGGCGGCTTCCACAAAGTTGGATTTGAGGGCGGTCAGATGCCCCTGCAGCGTCGCCTTCCCAAGCGTGGTTTCATTTCACCCAAGTATAAAGCCGGCGCGGAAGTGAGATTATCAGAGCTGAGCAGACTATCAGAGGACACGATCGATATTAAGATATTGAAAAACGCTGGGATCATCCCAGCGGCCACCTTGCAAGCCAAGGTAATACTCTCGGGGAAAATCGAGAGAGCGGTAAGATTACAGGGTGTTTCAGCAACCAAAGGCGCGCGTGCAGCAATCGAAGCCGCAGGCGGCAGCGTTGAAGCTAAAGAGGGTTAGCATTGGCCGCTAGTGACTCCCTGCGAGGGATTTCGGGAAAACTCGGCGATCTGAAGCGCCGATTGTGGTTTTTGTTGCTTGCTTTGATTGTCTATCGTATTGGCGCACACGTCCCGGTGCCTGGCATAGACCCTGTGGCGTTGAAAGACTTGTTCGAATCCCAGCAGGGCGGCATTCTCGGCATGTTCAACATGTTCTCTGGGGGCGCGCTTTCCCGTTTTTCCATCTTTGCGCTTGGGATCATGCCGTATATTTCGGCGTCGATCATTATGCAGTTGGGTACCGTTGCGTTTCCTTACCTCGAGGCTTTGAAAAAAGAAGGTGAATCCGGACGCAGAAAAATAACCCAGTACACGCGGTATGGGACGCTGGCATTGGCGCTCGTGCAGGGTTATGGAATATCCATTGCATTGCAGGCTCAGGCGGGATTGGTGATTGAGCCGGGCCCGATGTTTCTATTGACCACCGTCATTACGCTAGTGACCGGGACAATATTTCTCATGTGGCTCGGTGAGCAGATCACAGAGCGGGGGATCGGCAACGGAATTTCCCTTATAATTTTTGCGGGCATTGCCGCGGGTCTCCCCAGCGCGATTGGTGGAACGCTCGAATTGGTGCGGACAGGGTCGATGCATTTCCTGGTGGCCCTCGGAATTTTTGTCGCAGCGACGGTGGTTACCGGCTTCGTGGTCTTCGTCGAAAGGGGTCAGCGAAAAATATTGGTAAATTATGCAAAACGCCAGGTCGGCCGGAAAGTTTATGGCGGGCAAAGCTCCCATCTGCCTCTAAAGCTCAATATGGCTGGAGTGATACCTCCAATTTTTGCTTCGAGCATCATATTGTTCCCAGCGACATTAGCAGGATGGTTCTCCAGCGGGGAATCGATGAGTTGGCTGAAGGACATTAGCAATGCCTTGTCTCCAGGTCAACCGATATACGTAATCATGTACGCGGCAATGATCGTATTTTTCTGTTTCTTTTATACCGCGTTAGTGTTTAATCCTAAAGAAACCGCGGAGAATTTGAAGAAAAGCGGGGCCTTTATTCCCGGTATTCGCCCGGGCGAGCAAACTGCGCGTTATATTGAGCGAATCATGTTACGGCTTACCCTCGCGGGGGCGATTTATGTGACTCTCGTATGTCTGCTTCCTGAGTTTTTGATCTTGAAATGGAATGTGCCGTTCTACTTCGGCGGTACCTCACTGTTGATTATAGTAGTGGTGACCATGGACTTTATGGCTCAGGTACAGGCATATATCATGTCGCATCAATACGAGAGCTTGCTTAAGAAAGCAAATTTTAAGGGCGGTGGCGGGTTGCCCGCACGATAATAGCGCTCGGGAAAAGGATGGCTAAGGAAGAAACCATACAAATGCAGGGTGAGATTCTGGAAACGTTGCCCAACGCGACGTTTCGGGTCAAGCTGGAAAACGGACACGTCGTATTAGGGCACATTTCCGGCAAGATGCGTATGCACTACATACGTATCTTGCCAGGTGATAAGGTAACCGTAGATCTTACGCCATACGATCTAAGCAGGGCGCGAATTACCTTTCGTGCCAAATAGCAGAAAAGGAGGCACTTATGAAAGTATTAGCGTCCGTGAAGAAAATTTGCCGCAACTGCAAAATTATCAGGCGGAATCGGGTGGTCAGAGTGATCTGTACTGATCCAAGGCATAAGCAGCGCCAAGGTTGATTATCTTGTCGTGTAATTAAATACTCAGGAACTTTAAGGAAACCTGTATGGCTCGCATCGCCGGAGTAAATATTCCAAATCACCAGCATGCCGAAATTGCACTGACAGCAATTTATGGTATAGGTCGAGCGCGCGCGCGGGAGATCTGTGCATCAGCAGGTATCGCTCCTTCGACCAAGATCAAGGATGTGACGGACGCGCAAATGGATAAGCTACGGGACAATGTGGCGAAATTTGCTGTCGAAGGTGATCTCCGGCGTGAAGTTTCGATGAACATCAAGCGTTTGATGGATCTTGGTAGTTATCGTGGATTACGTCATCGTCGCGGTCTCCCCGTTCGGGGCCAGCGCACGCGCACAAACGCTAGAACCCGCAAAGGGCCACGTAAGGCAGTCCGGGCCACGAGCGCCAAACCAGCCGGGAAATAATGAGTTTGTAAGGGGTTTCAATAGCTAACGGAACGACGTTCAAGGAATATTCTAATGGTAAAAGCAGCGACTCGGGTTCGCAAGAAAGTCAAGAAAAACGTGGCGGAGGGCATCGCGCACGTACATGCGTCTTTCAATAATACCATCATTACGATCACTGACCGTCAAGGAAACGCCTTGTCTTGGGCAACTTCGGGGGGGGCAGGATTCAAGGGTTCGCGGAAGAGCACTCCCTTCGCCGCCCAGGTTGCCGCGGAGCAGGCGGGCAGGTTGGCTCAGGAATCAGGTGTAAAAAATCTGGAGGTTCGTATCAAGGGGCCGGGTCCAGGGCGCGAATCCGCAGTGCGGGCATTAAACGCGGTCGGCTTTAAAATTACAAGTATTTCGGATGTGACGCCGGTCCCGCACAACGGGTGCCGTCCGCCGAAAAAACGGCGTATCTAAGGAGTGGAGTGTGGCGAGAAATCTTGACCCCAAATGTCGTCAGTGCCGCCGAGAGGGAGAAAAGCTTTTCCTGAAGGGGGAGAAATGTTTCACCGACAAGTGCGCGATCGAGCGCAGGAATTACGCGCCTGGTCAGCACGGCCAGAAAAGCGGAAGGCTGTCCGATTATGGTGTGCAATTACGCGAGAAGCAAAAATTGCGTCGTATCTATGGTATGTTGGAGCGCCAATTTCGCAATGATTACGAGGCGGCTGACAGGCAGCGCGGTATCACAGGTGAAAATCTGTTGCAGCGACTTGAATGCCGCTTGGACACTGTTGCGTACCGTATGGGATTTGGCGCATCTCGCTCGGAAGCGCGGCAGATCGTCCGCCATAATGGAATTCTTGTGAATGGTCAGAGGGTCAATATCCCTTCCTACCAGGTAAAACCTGGCGATGCGATAGAGGTTGCCGAAAAGGCGAAAAACCATTTACGCATTAAAGCGGCGGTGGAAGCGGCCGAAAAGAGAAACTTTCCCGAGTGGATCGAGATGGATGTCAAAGCCATGAAAGGAATTTTCAAATCGAGACCTGAACGGTCCGATTTGCCCTCGAGCATCAACGAATCATTAGTGATCGAACTGTATTCCAAGTAACTCATTGCGAAGCTTTCCGCAAAAGGATCAGGCTATGCCAAGCACCTCGAACTTTCTCACGCCGCGTATTATTGACGTTCAGAACCTTTCGCCTCTCCATGCCAAAATTACCATGGAACCGTTCGAACGCGGCTATGGGCACACCTTAGGGAATGCCCTGCGCCGCATTCTTCTTTCCTCCGTGCCTGGATTCGCGCCGACTGAGGTTCAGATCAGCGGTGTGGTTCATGAATACTCCGCGCTCGATGGTGTGCAGGAGGATGTGGTTGATATTCTGCTTAATCTAAAGGGTATAGTATTAAAGCTGCATAACCGTACGGAAACCGTCTTGATTCTGAAAAAGAAAGGCGAAGGAAAAGTTACGGCTGGCGACATTGAGCCATCGCACGATGTGGAGATTATAAATCCGGACCATGTCATCGCCCATCTGACCGCAGGCGGGAAGCTGGATATGCAAATCAAGGTGGAATGGGGCCGCGGTTATGTACCTGGAACCGTGCGGCAATTGGCGAATGAAAGCCGAACGATAGGAAGCATTCTGCTGGACGCTTCTTTCAGTCCGATTCGTCGCGTAAGTTATGCGGTTGAGAGCGCGCGCGTCGAGCAGCGCACCGACCTGGATAAGCTTGTCATGGATATCGAGACCAACGGAGTCGTCGATCCCGAGGAAGCGGTGCGGTATGCTGCCAAGGTGTTGGTGGAACAGCTTACGGTATTTGCCGACCTCAAAGGTACGCCACTGCCTGTGGAGCAGCCAAAGTTGCCACAGATTGATCCGGTGTTGCTACGGCCCGTGGACGATCTGGAGCTAACAGTGCGTTCCGCCAATTGCCTTAAGGCCGAAAACATCTATTATATCGGTGATCTTATCCAGCGGACGGAGACAGAACTCCTGAAAACGCCTAATCTGGGCCGGAAATCGCTCAATGAGATCAAGGAAGTGTTGGCTTCGCGCGGTCTAACGCTCGGGATGAAGCTCGAAAGTTGGCCTCCTGCCAACCTTGATAAAAGTAAAAAGGAAGCAAGCCATGCGGCACCATAACGGACTCAGGAAGTTAAATCGTACCAGCAGCCATCGTCTCGCGATGCTGCGTAACATGACTAATTCTTTGCTTCGTCATGAGGTTATCAGGACGACCCTGCCAAAAGCGAAGGAATTGCGGCGGGTGGTCGAGCCAATGATTACGCTCGGCAAAAAACCATCCTTGGCTAACCGTCGGCTTGCATTTGATCGGCTTCGGGATCGCGACATGGTCGGTAAACTTTTTGCTGAGCTCGGTCCCCGGTATCAATCGAGAAGTGGGGGTTATGTGCGAATACTGAAATACGGATTTCGCTTAGGGGACAACGCGCCCATGGCACTGGTTGAATTGATGGATCGTCCGGAACCAGCCGCCGGGTCTGAAACTGAAAAGGTTGAAACATAGTTCTCAGCTATGGAAAGAGAAAGATAAAAAGCCGGTATTCCCGGCTTTTTTTATGTGCCCGGATGCATTTTCATTTTTTCTACATGCAGTAGTGTCAATTTAATATATTCTTTATCTTCTGGGTTTATGAACACAGCATGGGCTGGCATTATAATGATTAGCAGCCCCAAACCGGGGTTAACACTATCAAATTCAGATGAGGCTGTTCGATGGATCTCGCGGATTGGACCGAAGTCGATCTTATTTCTGTACGCGAAAAACTTCATTCATGGTGCGCCCAGCGCCAAGCTCCGACATGGGGAAACCGCTTCTGGGGCATTGTGGGGTATCTGGGCGTATTTGCATTTCTTACCGGGTTGGTTGACGTTTTTTTCGGTGGTATAACCTGGTCGAGTGTTTTGCTGCTGCTGCTCGGAGCACTGACTTTTTTTTCCTGGTACAAGGGTGACAAGCAGCGCAAGAAGAATATCAGTTTTCTGGAGAAACTTGATCAGGAGCTTGCACGCAGGGGGCATAAGGCCTAAGCGATGCCACTACCGTCACCGGTTTATACTGGGGACAGCATCTGAATTGACCGCCTCCACGACGCGATCCGGGCGGTTAGCGGTCAGGTTGCAATAACGAATCGAGACGACAGGTTTATTTACAGCATCGCTGGCAAGCGATCGCGACCATGAGTACGGCCGACATTGACGAGCGGAATGCGCTACTGTTCAGTTCTCTCTGCCAGTTTATCTGGATTCAAGGGGAGCCATTACCCTTAATTTATGAGCTGGAGCACGAGATTTACGTCAGCCAGGGCATCCACCGGTCGAGCTTGATCAGGTTGCAGATGGCTGGTCTCCTACTTTTTGAGCCAGCAGGCTTCGTAAAGAGGAAGTTTGGTAAACACACGCGCTTGTTCTACTTTGGCAGACCCACAAAAATACAATTCTATCAAGAGATGGGTAACGCGCTCGATATTGGTCACGTTGTCCTGACGTCAAAAGGAAAAGCGCTTGCTCCTCTTTGCAACATCACTTCGAACCAGGATTTTTATCGGTATGTGATTGAACGATGGTCGCGGGAAGGGTTGATAACGTCGTCGATTTTGCCCAGACGTTGAGGAATTCGCCTTTTAATGAGCTTGGCAAGTGCAGAAATCCCCGCGCTCAAAACAGATAAGTATCTGTTCCGGACAGCAATAAGTCATATTGCGCTTCTACAGCTTCTTTGATCAACATGGCCGGCATGCCACCTACCACATTTCCCTCTAATGCCAACCACCCCACAGCATCGGTTGGCCCCAGACTGACAACGTATCCCAGGTCGCGGTGCAGGTAGGGCTCAAGCAGTGGCACGACTCCCGAATGTCGTATGATGTTTCGGGCAGCCAGGATGCCCTTGCGCACAGCTGATTGCGCGGTCATGGTATTGGAACCGGAAACACTGTAGGTGGAACAATCCCCCGCCGTAAAAATGTTTGCCAACGACTTTCGTCCCAGCATCACCTGACCGAACGAGTTAGCAGAAAGCAAAATTTCAACTTTTTTTCCCAGAAAAAGGAAGGACATCGAGGAGGGCAACGTAAATTTCTGCCCAGTTTTGGTTTTCTCCAGCACGACATCGCCGCTTTCCTGACTCCGGTAGCGGGCGCCGGGGTAGAAGTCGATATCCAGTGCAGCCATGCGTGACTGCGTATAAGTGGAAAAACCTTCCGGAAACTGTTGAAGTACTCGGTCTTGACCATGAATCAAACGAAGTCCACAGTCAATCTTCCTTCTCCTTAAAAAGTAGGCAATTTCAAAAAGAAACTGGATCCCCGTTGCCCCGCCGCCGATTACGGAAATGTACTGTTCCTTTGAGTCGGAGTCACTAATCGCGCTGGCCAGCAAACTGGAGCCTGGAAAGACAGTAAAGTCCTGCAAATCGAAAATATTGCCTTGCTTGGCCGTTTGTGCGATAGGTGCACCAGAAGCAATCAAAAGATAATCAAAACTGACCGTTTCGTCCCCGGCCACGAAAAACCTGTCATTCTGCCATTTAAGCAGAGTCTGTTCGTCAACACTTACCCTCGCACGAACATGACGGCAATTAAAGCGAGTTTCCAGAATATGGAATGGGATTAAGAAGTCTTCGAGAGGGTATCGGAATGTCTCATGTAAATGGGTGATCTTGAGGTGATGTAGGCCGGGATCGATTATGGTCACGTGTGCGGCGGGCATATGGCGCAACAATGTGACTAATGCCGCGATACCGGCATAGCCCCCACCCACGATCGCAACTTTAAGTGTCTTATGCCTGGGGATATAAAAGGGTAAAAAGGGAAGCACAACTCCTCCTATAGTAGATGGCGCCGGGTAGATGGCCAATCGCCGCGTTTGTGGACAGCCACCGTAAAGTATCCTGGGATATGCGTTTGGCCTCCCGGCCGCCGACTTTATTCACTAAACTGCCCAGAAAACTGGAATTTTATGGATGGAATTATCTCCGGTTTCCAGTTTTGCAATGCCCAATCCCAAAAGGATGGCACATCACACTCACTCAAGTCTGCCGGCGGTTGCTGGCCGAGGAAGCTTAGCGCAGCGACCAGGTGGGGCACTGGAGTTCGGGGATCCACAGGTGCTGCCTGTGTTTGCTTGCTGAGTTTTTCACCCCCGGCGTTAACCGCTACCGGAAGGTGCATGTATTCCGGCGTTGAATAATCAAGCAATTGCTGGAGGTAAATCTGGCGAGGGGTTGAATTAAGCAGGTCGGCTCCTCGTACAACGTGGGTAACACCCTGCTCGGCATCATCGACTACCACCGCCAACTGGTAGGCATACACGCCGTCCGTTCGGCGGAGTATAAAATCCCCAATACTTGCTTGGACACGTTGCTGAATTCGTCCTTGAAGCACATCATTGAACGCGATAATACGGCTATCCGTTTTCACCCGGCATGCTCGAGAGCGATCTCCTGGGATGGAACGGGCGCGGCAAATTCCGGTATAGATAGGTCCATCCTCCCCGATGATGCTTGAGTCCGCAATTTCCTTACGGGTGCAGGTGCAGGGATAGATCAATTGCTGATATTCAAGAGTTGCGAATGCCGCCCTGTATGATTCATTTCGCTGATCTTGGTAAAGAACGTCTCCATCCCATTCCATACCCAGTGTTGTAAGCGTATTTAGAATACGTTTTGATGCGCCGGCAACTTCGCGCGTTTTATCCAGGTTTTCAATCCGGACCAGCCATTCGCCATCTTGCGTTCTGGCTTCAAGGTAGCTACCTACAGCCGTGACGATAGAACCAAAATGCAATGGTCCTGTGGGAGATGGCGCGAAACGGCCCCGGTAAAGCGGCCTCTTGGGCGGGTTATTAAGCATGCCAATAAAAGACAACTGGTTCTGAGGATTTTAGCAGTTTGGCACCGCGAGCTTCATCCGCCACATTACTAATGTCTTTCTTGAAATTCCGCCACCCCCTTCATACCAATTATATGCGTATCTGCTACCCCCCGGCTGCCTTAAAGGTATCGGTGAGTGTCCTGATTCTGTCGGTCATGCAACAGGAAGGTTTGGGACTAATCCGGGAGAGGCGTTCTCGGCAATATTTCAATTTTCCTGGATAGAAATCAGAATATGAGGGCAATCTATCAGAAGATTTGGCGCGGAAACTGCTCAGCTTGCGAGGGGGTCTGGATATTGAAGACAAACCGCTTGACTTGGATGATCTTCGCGGATAGTCTTTATAGGGTTGTGGGTAATGTAACCTATCCGTAATGCGCGTGTGTTAGGCATGGGAGGGGTTCATATCCGTAATACAAACGGGTGGATTCTTGTGATGGCGCTTGTGTAAGGGTTTTTTCCACGGGTTTTGGTGGATTGGCCTTTTGCAGGAGATTCTTCACAAGAAGACAGGTAAAGTAGGCAGGCAAGCTAGGCAGGCAAGGGTAGCTGGGGTAGTGGGGTATACAGGATATTTTGGGGTATACCGGATATTTGGCTGACCCTGAGCGTGCCTGGGATCCGCTGCCAAGCGGAGCCCTGCAGACCAAGTAGATAACGGCTGGCGGTGGAAGTTCCCGCACGACGGGAAGTTTGTCACTGGTTGGTTGGGGGCAGTAAAAAGATAGCAGCATGTTTTTGGCAGCAATGCAGGACTGGATAAAGCGTCACCGTTTTTAGGGAAGGGCAAGTGGAAGTCGTCAGTATTGGAATAGCGGGACAGGCTCCGGGGCTTATGGCCGGGTTTGGGGCCAGAGGAGCTGTTCTTGAAGTTAGCAGTCCGATTAACGCAATAGGAGAAAAGTAAAATGGCAACAACACTAGGAACGTCAAGCCAGGCGAAGTCTGGTGGTCGCGACTACGACATGTCGCTGTGGTATGACTCGAAGTGGTACAAATTTGGACTCATCACCATGCTGCTGGTCGCGATCTTCTGGATCTGGTATCAGCGCACGTTTGCGTACTCGCACGGCATGGACTCGATGGAGCCCGAGTTTGAGAAGGTATGGATGGGACTGTGGCGGGTGCACATGATCGTCATGCCGATTTTTGCACTGGTGACCTGGGGGTGGATCTGGAAGACACGCGACACCCAGGATCAGCTGGACAATCTGGACCCGAAGCTTGAAATCAAGCGTTATTTTTACTGGATGATGTGGCTGGGCGTATACCTGTTTGGCGTGTACTGGGGCGGCAGCTTCTTTACCGAACAGGATGCCTCCTGGCACCAGGTGATCATCCGTGACACGAGCTTCACGCCCAGCCATGTGGTCGTGTTTTATGGATCGTTCCCGATGTACATCGTCTGTGGCGTGGCAAGCTACCTGTATGCCATGACCCGTCTGCCGCTGTACTCGCGTGGCACGTCCTTCCCGCTGGTGATGGCCATTGCTGGTCCGCTCATGATTCTTCCCAATGTAGGCCTGAACGAATGGGGACATGCCTTCTGGTTCATGGAAGAACTGTTTAGCGCACCCCTGCACTGGGGCTTCGTGATACTGGGCTGGTCCGGCCTGTTCTCGGGCGGCATTGCTGCCCAGATCATCACCCGCTACTCCAACCTTACCGACGTCATCTGGAACGGTCAGAGCAAAGTCATCCTCAACAACCGGATTGTTCCGTAACCGGAAGATGGGGGAACGGAAGGTTGACCCGGGCTGCACGATAAGCTAAAGCCACGAGAGGCTTCGCCCTCCTTCCTGGAGAGCGAGGCCTGACCCCCTGGCGGGCAAAGGCACGCAGCGTGCCGAGGTAACAGGCCCACAGGGGGTGAAGGTGGCAGGGAGGAAGGCAGCCCAAGGGATGAGGGTCACGGAAAGCAGAAGCAACACAAATTGAATGGAACCTAGACTTTTGAGGGGAGGGTGCGATGAGCAGAACAGATGAAATCATACGGGCGGCGAAGATGCCGCCTGAAGCAGTAAAGATGTCCAGGATGATAGACGTGATTTATTTCCCGATTCTATGCATTCTGCTGGTTGGGACCTACCACATGCACTTCATGCTGCTGGCAGGCGACTGGGACTTCTGGCTTGACTGGAAGGACCGGCAATGGTGGCCGGTGGTCACCCCCATCGTAGGGATCACCTACTGTGCGGCGATCATGTACTACCTGTGGGTGAACTACCGACTGCCCTATGGCGCGACCCTGTGCATCGTGTGCCTGCTGGTAGGCGAATGGCTGACGCGTTTCTGGGGATTTTACTGGTGGTCGCACTACCCCATCAACTTCGTGTTCCCCTCCACCATGATACCTGGCGCACTGGTGATGGACACCGTCATGCTGCTCACCCGCAACTGGATGATCACCGCCCTGGTTGGAGGCGGCGCATTTGGTCTGCTGTTCTACCCGGGCAACTGGCCGATCTTTGGGCCGACCCACCTGCCGCTGGTTGCCGAAGGCGTCCTGCTGTCGGTGGCCGACTACACCGGCTTTCTGTATGTACGCACGGGTACCCCTGAGTACGTACGCCTGATCGAACAAGGGTCGTTGCGCACCTTTGGTGGCCACACCACCGTGATTGCCGCGTTCTTCTCCGCGTTTGTCTCCATGCTCATGTTCTGCGTATGGTGGTATTTTGGCAAGATCTACTGCACCGCCTTTTTCTATGTAAAAGGACCGCGTGGACGTATTTCCATGAAGAACGACGTTACCGCATACGGTGAAGAAGGGTTTCCGGAGGGGATCAAATAATGGAAGCGAAGAACCTGATGAAACGAGGCAAACAAGGCCTGGCTGGCCTGTGCGCGGCAGCGGCGCTGGCGATGGGCATGCTGGCCGACATCCAGCCGGCGGCCGCCCACGGCGAACGCTCCCAGGAACCGTTCCTGCGCATGCGTACCATCCAGTGGTATGACATGAAATGGGGACCCGAGACCACCAAGGTCAATGATTTTGCTGCCATGACCGGCAAGTTTCACCTGGCCGAGGACTGGCCGCGTGCGGTGGGCAAGCCTGGGCGCGCCTTCTTCAACGTGGGCAGCCCAAGCCCCGTGTTTGTGCGCCTCTCCACCAAGCTCAATGGCGAGCCGACCATGATTTCGGGCCCGCTCGAGATTGGCCGCGACTACGCGTTTGAAGCCAAGCTCAAGGCGCGCATACCGGGACGCCACCACATGCACGCCATGGTCAACATCAAGGATGCCGGCCCGATTGCAGGGCCTGCGGCCTGGATGAACATCACCGGCAGCTGGGATGACTTCACCAACCCGATAAAGCTGTTGACGGGCGAGACCATCGACACCGAGACCTTCAACTACGGCAACGGCATGTTCTGGCACGCCCTGTGGCTGGGGCTTGGCATCTTCTGGATAGGCTACTATGTAGCGCGGCCCATGTTCCTGCCGCGTTCGCGGGTATTGCTTGCCTATGGAGACGAGCTGCTGCTTGATCCGATGGACAAGAAGATGGCGTGGATCGTCCTGATCCTGACGTTTGGCATAGTCTGGGGCGGCTATCGTTACACCGAGACCAAGCACCCCTACACCGTGCCGATTCAGGCGGGCGAATCCAAAGTGCAGCCCATGCCGGTCAAACCCAACCCCATCGCCATCAAGGTGACGCACGCCAACTATGACGTACCGGGGCGCGCGTTGCGGGTGACCATGAGCGTGACCAACAGTGGCGACACTGCCTACCGCATCGGCGAATTCACCACAGCCGGTGTGCGCTTCATCAACAAGGTAGGCTTGAAGCACCTGGATCGCAACTATCCGAAGGAACTCGTGGCCACGGGCCTGTCGTTTGACAACGACGCCCCGATCCAGCCGGGCGAGACGCGCGAAGTCAAGATGGAAGCCAAGGACGCGCTGTGGGAAGTACAACGTCTGATGGCGCTGCTGGGTGACCCGGAAAGCCGCTTTGGCGGACTGGTGATGACCTGGAGCGAATCGGGCGACCGCAACATCAACAGTATTGCCGGGGCCGTGATACCGGTATTTACCAAGCTTTAAGAAGAACCTTGGGGAGCCCCTGCGGGGGTTTCCCCGGGAGAAATCCGGGCAGCAAACACGGAGACTGGAAACACGGACACCGGTCCGCCAACGTCTGAAGACGAAGGTGGATCGGTGTTTTTTTTGATCAGCTTATAAAACGCCGTTTAGAAACGGTAATCTGTAATCTCATCGGCTTTCCATCCGCAAATTTGCCAGAACCTGAGAGAAACGGAGCCGTCAAGATAAGTCAATCTTTTTTATAGTTAAAACCGCTAGCTGATAGTCACACAAGACAGCGGCACCCGAGTGTTGTCTACATCATCGGAAAAACCAGGCTCCGCAAGACGGTTTCCAAACGCACTTGCAAGGCGCCGAATACCTGCTCGTATTTGATACTCATTAAGGGATGAATAGCCGAGCACGAGTGTATGCGCGCTATAGCGACATTTACCAAAATCATACGCGGTCCCTGGCCCAATGGGATAAATAGCCACGCCATTACGCCGTGCAAGCACCTGTAGTTCTAATGCACCTGGAAAATTTTTAGGAACATGCCACGCGAGGTGAAGGCCGCCTTCCAAGCCTGAAAGTTCTACTGGGCCGAAGTGCTCACGCAACGCCTCGACCAGGCAATCCCGGCGCTTACAGTAAATATTACGCATCCGCCGCAAATGATTGCCATAAGCGCCACTCCGAATAAATTCCCCCATGGCGGCCTGGTCCAGCCAGGCATGACCATTATTGAGTAACGCCTTGGCTGACCTGGCTGAAGCCACCAATGACTTGGGTACCACGAGGTAACCAAGGCGCAATCCAGCACCCATGGATTTCGAGAATGTACCTAGATACATTACGCAGCCATAGTCATCAAGTCCCATAAGAGCGGTCAGGGGAGATCCGCGATATCGGAAATCGGAATCATAGTCATCCTCGATGATAAAAGCGCCACAGCGCCGCGCCCAATCGAGGAGCTTGAGACGTCTCTCTATTGGTAACGTGAACCCGAGAGGATACTGATGTGAGGGAGTTACGTACAAAAGGGCGACCCCATCCTTCGGTAACCGGTCAACGTCCAGCCCTGCTTCATCCACAGGAACCTGGATCAGCTTTGCATAATAACTCTGGAAGAGAAACGCCGCACCATGATAGCAGGGGTTTTCCATTGCGACCGGGGTGCCATCCTTTACAAGTAAGCGAGCGGCGAGGTTGAGCCCTTCCTGTGAGCCAGCAGTGACTATAACCTGATCAGCTGAAACGCTGATTCCACGCGCAACTCCGAGATGGTCGGCGATTACCTCTCGGAGCTCCGATAACCCCCCAGGATCACAGCATTGGGTGAAATAGGTGCGGCTCGAAGCAAGGGCTCTATTGAGGCAGCGGCGCCATATCTTATGGGGAAACAAGTCAAGATCGATTCGATCAGGACAGAAATCGAAATCGACATGGCGGGAATTTGCTCCGATCTGTGGTTGATCTATAAATGGAATTAAAGGACGGTCAATCACTTCTCCATCTGGGGGAAGTGAAGCCGCCGCCCTTCGGGTTGCGGCGAGGCATGTTTCAGGTAACTCGAGGTTTACGTAGGTTCCGATCGCCTTTCGGGCCTGCAAATAGCCTTCGGCAATTAACCGGTCATATACCAGCAAGACAGTATTTCGGGAAATGCCTAGCTGCTCGGCGAGGACTCGGCTTGCCGGGATTACCGTACCCGGTTTTAGTCTGCCCTTCAGGATAAGGTGGCGCAACTGTTCGAAAATCTGGCCCTGCAGTGATTGGCGGCCGCTGTGATCAAGCTCAATCGGAATTGCCATGTTGTTTTTTGGCAGCACGGTCTTTACCCTGGGTCCTGGTAGCAACAAAAATGCCTAATTTTGGCATATTCATGGACTCAACGTAACCCCCTTGTCATTCATCCTGCGACAAGCAGAAGAAATACGTAGTGAGCAGGAGTGCTTGTCTTGTATGCTCTCTCAGACAATCGATGTCCCATTTTACTTTGTCACGCAGGAGTAGCGGAAGGGTAGGTCAACCTGCCCGAAGCCCTCCTATTTGGATATCTTGATGAGGACAGTAAGAGTCAGTGAACGCTGAGGTGGGAATCAGCCAGAGGGTGAGGAGAAACCGCCGTGGTATACCTTGATGGGGGGAGAATCGATACTGGATTGGCAAGGGCTGATCCAATCTGACCGCTCAAGCTTGATGACTCAAGCCTGGGCGATCAGACAGGTTAATTGCTCTTATGACTCTTATTACTTTTATGACTCTTATTACTTTTATTCCTCGTCGTCCTCATCCTCATCCTTGGATTTCTTTTCGGGCTTGAGGACCAGCTTGCCTGCCTTGCGGCTTTCGTTGAGGTCGGTCTCCGGCACTTCCTTGTGCACCAGGTTCTGGTGGCAGTCGATGCAGGTGGCCCCCTCGGTTTCCATCTTCTTGTGCGCCGCCCTGGCGTCCGCTCCAGGAGGCTGGGGGTTGCGGTGACAGGTGCGACAGGTGTTGCTGTCCCATTTCTTCAGGTTCATGCGCGCATCGTGCGCCATGATGAGCCGCCGCTCGTTGAATTTCTCCAGCGTGGAGTAGTCATTGACCATCTCCAGGTACAACTCACGCGCACCATCGACCACATGGGTGGCCACCGCCAGGTGGAAGTTCTGCAATCCCTGCGGGATGTGGCAGTCCTTGCACCCAGGATTGGCTCCCAGCGCGCCATAGTGCGAGGAGGTCTTCAGTTCCTCCGCAGGATAGGTCATGGAGTGACAACTGGTGCAGAATGCAGTGGTGGAGACCGCCGCTTCTCCGGCAAGCACCACCACCACCATCACGATCCCAAGGGCCAGGCCCAGTAGCAGGCTGCCTGCCGCGTGCTTTCCAGCCATCAGTCTTCTACCTCTGCCTTCTTGCCAACCTTGGCTGAGGTCTGGAATTCATCATGGTACTTGAACTTCGGATCTCCCGTGAAGACGCCATCCAGCTTGTAGTGCTCGTGCATGGCCTTGGCATCCTTGACGTATTTGTCAAAGTTGAACGTGTATTTCTTGTCTACCTCCGGGGTGAACGGGGTGTAGGGTTCCTTCGCGCCCTTCCAGGGTGAGCCCTTGTAGTTCAGGTGGCAGGCATTGCAGCTTTCTTCAAAGGCAAAGTCCTGTCCAGAGTCTGCCAGTACCTGACGCCCGCTGGTCTTCTTCGATTTCTCGTAGGCCGCCCCCGCCTTGCGGTGGGTGCCACGATACTTGGAGCCCGGCCCATGACACGATTCGCAGCCCACGCCCGTCAGGAACTTGTTGGGGTCGTCTACGGTATAGCCGCCTTCCTTGCCCCAACCGTCCACGTGGCAGCCTACGCAGTCCTTGTCCTTGGTGTAGTCTTTCTTGGGATCAAGCTTGGCCTTTTTCTTGGCCTCGGCCTTGGTGTTGGGCTTGAGCGATTCCATGGCTTTTGCATGCGCAGTCTCGCCCCATGATTCGGCCTGGCTCTTGTGACACGAACTGCATTTCTTGCGCCCTTCAAATGATTGGGCGCTCGCGCTTCCTGCAAAGACCGCAAACAAGGCTGCTGCGGCTAACACTACTGTTATGCGATGGCTCATGGTTTCTCCTTTTTCTCTTCTCAAACAGTGTTTCTATCCGTTGTGTTTTGTCCCCATCCGGCAACCGGCCCAGGTTCCAGGTTTGGCCTTTCCCCTTGACGTCACCGCTGCCCGGCTTCTTGCGGCCATATCCGCTTATTGCCCACTATGCCGGTTATTCCCCACTATGCCGGTGGTACTTCCCGTTGCGTTTCTTTTTCTGGAAACTTTTTTCTTCAGGCAGACCCTTTTTCCCTTGTTCCCATACTGTATCTCCGGTTTCTTCCCGCGGGTAGCACCAGTGTCTCCTCTCTTTCTGGTACCACTGGTACCCTTGCGCTGATGGGTGTCACAATTGGGGGGTACGATGCGAGCCGAAGCGGCAGGCGAGGAGCGCCCTGATTGAAGCTGGAATGCCGGCAGGCGATGTCCGGGGATGCCGTGATGAGGGCTTGAAAGCGCCGGGCTTTCCGGCATGCGGTTATTTCGCGGCGTGCTCAGCCCCGCTGGCTGCAGAATCTGCGGGGGAAGCGGATGAGGAAGGCGCGACGGGTTCGGCTTGCGCGGATTCCCTGGAGGGGATCTTGTAGACCCAGTAGCCGCCTTGCTGGTAGATGAGTTGCACCGGTTGCAGGTCCAGGGGCTGCGATTGGGTGAAGGGCAGCATCTTGGCGATCAGCGTCTCTGCGCTTTTGGGTTCGCGCAGGAAATAGGCGCGCACCATGTTGTCGTCCAACGATTGCAGGGTGTAGGTGATGAAGTGGTTGTCCTGCATCCATTGCTTGAGATAGCCGATGAGCCCGTGCATGTTGCCTTCCATGGGGAAGTGCTTGTAGGTGATGTCGAACTGTTCGGGCCGCATGAGCCCAAGCTTGTAGAGGTCGGTGACATGGATGGCCACGTAGGCGTCGCCGGAGGCTCCCCGTGCGCCGGCAAGCTCGCGTAACTGGGCGGCACCCTTTTCAGGCTCGGCTAGCAGGGCATCGGCAAAGCGCTGGAAGCGGCTGCGCTCCTCGTCGCTTGCGCGCGCCCCCCAGAATTCATTTTCGTAGTTGCGCACGGCCTGCGCGCGATCGCGCCACAGTACCGGCACGATCGGGGGTTCGCCCACATGGGATTTGAACAGGGTGTCTCGCCCGCTCAAGAGGTTGATCTGGCGCGAGGTGTCCCACCAGGCCAGTATCACGGCATCCTTGGGGGCATGCTTGTCAATGGCCAAAGCCAGCTTGGTCAATTCGGGGAGCTTGCTGTCCGTGGAGACGATGAGTTCGCTGGTGCGGTTTTCCCAGTCAAGCAGCACGGGTGCACCACTGCCACGCCGGGCAGCATGGCCGGAGGCCAGGGGCTGGCCAATGCCTTCCGTGTAGATTTCGTAGCGGGAGATGGTCAGGTCCGGCCAGGCTTCCAGGCCGAGCTTGGGAAACTTTGAAACATCGCCTTCTTCGGCAAGCTGGTAGCGGTAGGGCGAGGGGCCGGGAGTGAACCACAGCCAGCCAAACCAGGCGAGCAAAAGAATTCCTCCCGCAACCAGGACAATGCCCAGTGACGGGAGGAGCTTGGAGCCCGCTCCCCGCCGCATGCTAGCGCGGCCGGGAGCGGGGTGGGTGGATGTAGCGGATGAGGCGGTCAAATCTTACGTGCGCTCGCTTTTTTCGCGCCGGCGCCATCCCGCCAGGGCCAGGGTGCCAGCAAGCAGCATGCCTCCGCCCAGTCCGCCCAGCGAGAGTTTCTCACCCGTGCCATTCAGATCGAGCAGGCTGGTGCGGCCTTTCTCCAGCTTGGCGACCCGTTCCTGCAAGGCCGCCATTTCACGGATCTTGGTGTTCTCGTCCATGACTTCAACGTAGGCGCGGTTCATCGGGCCCCACCCTTCCGTGTAGGTCCAGCCGCCCGGGTTGACGTGGGCAAGGCCTACATGCAGCTTGGGCAGGTCGTTCTCTCCCATTTCCAGTACCTTGAGCTCAATGGCCGCAGGGTTGTTGTCCTTGGACCAGTAAAGCTGCGTGAAGCCCGCAAACATCTCCTTGTCAGGCGGCAGCGGTGACGGACGGTTGGTCTTCTGCCCAGTGAGCATGCCTTCCTTGTAGAGCTTCTCGGCGACCGCGTGCGCTTCCTTGTATTTGGCTATGCCGTGCAACGTGCCCTTGTCCATGAATTCCAGGTAGGAGCGGGCAAAACGCTCGGAGTGGCACTGCGTGCAGGTCTTGACCCAGGAGTCCAGGCGCGCTTCCGACCATTCGCTGGTGATGTTCTCGGCGATCCCGGGTACCGCAGGATAGTTGGCCCAGCGAATCTTCCTCACGACGTTGTGGCTGTATTTGCCTTCATACTCAAAGTGGCAGCCCGCACAGGTGGGGGCCGTCTGCCCTCCCTTGCTGTAGGCGTCCTTGAGCGGTACGTTCCAGTTCCACTTGTTGCCCATGATGGCCACGGTCTTGCCGTGCTTGCTCATGGAGTAGGCTTCCCAGTTGTTGTGGTCTACCCCGCTGTGGCAAGTCGCGCACGCTTCCGGCTGCCGTGATTCGGCCGCAGAAAATTCGTGCCGCGTGTGGCAGGAGTCGCATTTGTTCTGGTTGGTGTGGCACATGCTGCAGCCTTCGGCAATCTCGCGCTGCGGCATCGAGGCAAATACCGCCACTTCTACGTTCGCCTTCCAGTCAAACGCGTGCGAGGGTCGTCCCTGCGGCCATTGCTTGTTCGGCCAGATGAGGGTGTCGCGCTCGGATTCGCGTTCGGCAAATTCCTGAAGGTGGCACGTGCCGCATACGTCCGCCGTGGGCATGCGGATGTCCTTCATGTGGTCAGCCTTGCCCTTGGCGTTGATGTCAACGTGACAGTCGATGCAGCCCACTTCCTTGAGCTTCTCATTGGCTCCCAGCCGCCCCATCGAGCGCAGGTTCTTCTCGACGTCTTCCAGCTTGGCCTTCTTGTAGAACGTCGGATCCTCAGGCTTCAAATTGCGCACCTTGTCCAGGTTGGCATGCGTGCTCTTCTTCCACGCAGCAACCCATACCGGCGATCGTCCGTGTGACACTTGACTCATTCCTGACGCTCCGCCACTTCCTTCATCGAGGTCGGCGGCTTGTAAAAAGAAGCCGGATCAAAATACATACTCATCGGGATCGGCTCCCAATATTTGGCCAGCGTCCCGCGTCCCGCCCCTTGCGCAGGATCCTTGTAGCGCTTCACCAGCGCGTCGTAAAACTGCTTGGGCGAGGCCGATTGCTCCAGATTCAGCGCCTTGTACGTCTCCTTCGGCACGCTCGGAAAGTCAGCATGCGCAAATGACGATGCCAACAGCACTCCCACTCCCGCCACCGCTCCCCTCAGCCAGGGCTTCAATAACATCTTCTTCTCCTCTGTTCCGTAATAGTTGTACATATAGTTGTACATTACAGTTGATACATTACCCGCCAGCAATAATGCCTGGCGGATGGGTTTTAACGGGTAAGAGTAGCCAGTCCTGCGACTCTTTCTGGTACCACGGATATTGCCTCAGCTGAGCAATATACCATGCCAGTAATCAGCTAACCCATGGCAGACTGCTCCAGTCACAGGAAAAAAATTCTCAGGCTGGCCTTGTGGGAAAAGCGCTTCAAGCCATTACAATTTGTTGACTAAAAGTTCATTTCCCATTAAATTGCCGTATCTTTTTCCGCTGATCCATTTTAATAATTACCATTTCAAAAAGAGGGCTTCAATTAATATGACTCTGGGTCTTATTGACTTGCCTTGGTGGGGCTATATTGTAGTCACTCTAGCCCTCACTCATGTCACCATCGCGAGTATAACCATCTACTTGCACCGCCACCAGGCTCACCGTTCACTGGATCTGCATCCATTACCCAGTCATTTTTTCCGCTTCTGGTTGTGGCTGACCACTGGCATGGTGACCAAGGAGTGGACCGCGATACATCGCAAGCATCACGCCAAGTGTGAAACGCTTGA
>CAWBAF010000021.1:0-21489 GCA_963786735.1 uncultured beta proteobacterium | reverse complement strand
CGTTCGGCAAGGCGCAGCGGATTCTGCGCGGCTTGGAATGCCTCACAGGACCTATCGTCTGCCATGGCAGCCGTGGGTTGCTCAATGCCGTTTACCGTGCAGCGGGTGTGCCGTTGCCCCGGACATTTCGGGTGACGGACGAGGCAATGAACAAATCGGCGCTTTCCAAAACGCTGGTACTGGCGCCGCCTTCGGCCGCCGGGACGGCATGGTTCAAGCGCTTTGGCGACTATTCCGATGCGTTTGCCAGTGGCTGGATGCAGCTACGCGGTGCGCGCCGCCGGCGCGGGTGGATCGCGGCTTCGTCAGGACGACCATGCCAACTGGTCAGCCCTACATCGCGCTATCAGCAGTACTGGGGCCGGGCAGGTTTTCGTGACGCACGGCAGCATCGCCGTCATGGTCCGCTATTTGCGTGAGCAAAGCCTCGATGCGCAAACCTTTGCCACGGAATACGGCCGCGAAGAAGAGGCGGATCCCGTCCAAATAGAGGCCAGCCTGCCGCCCGACGAGCAGAATTCAAACCCCTCTACTGATACAGCGCTTTCTGGCGGCAAAGGTACGGATGCAGCTGCGGAATCGGATCATTCACGCGCTTCCGGTTTTAGCCCGGCCTTGTCGGCACCGCCGCGCCCGCGACCTGTGGAGAGCTGATGAAAGGTTTTTCCGCACTGTACCGCGAGCTTGACAGTTCGACTTCAAACTTGGCGAAACAGGTAGCGCTGCAAAATTATTTTTGGAGTGCCGCTCCGGCGGATGCGGCCTGGCGGTATTTTTCTTGCCGGGGGCAAACCCCGCCGATGGTGCCCATCAAGCTTCCAAAGTACTGGCACAAGAGGTTGCCGCGCTGCCGGAATGGCTATTCGCCGAAAGCTATGAAGCCGTAGGCGACCTGGCCGAGACCATCACCCTGCTGTTGCCCGAACCGACGACACGCAGGAGCTCAGCCTGGCCGAATGGCTGTCCGTACATCTGTCGCCCCTGCGGGGGTTGCCCGAAGAACAACTGCGCACACGCCTGCTGGCGCACGGGCAGACTATTGCCGCAGCGGATCGCCTGGTGTATTTCAGCTATGACGGGCAGTCTGCGTGTCGGGGTCTCCAGGCTCCAGGTAACGCAGGCATTGGCGGCGGTGACGGCGTCGATGCCAAGCGCATGGCGCAGCGGCTGATGGGCTATACGCAGATCGGTTCGCAACCGACCGCCGCCGGTTTCCTTGCGCTGATCAGCCCGGAAGATGCCCAGGAAGAAGGCGGGCAACTTGCCGGCCACCCCTATCCCTTCTTTCTTGCGCACCCCTTCAACCAGCCGCCCGCACATTTTGACGAACTGCTCGGTTCCCCTACCGACTGGTTGGTGGAGTGGAAATGGGATGGCATTCGCGCGCAACTGGTCAAGCGGGGTGGTCAATCCTGGATATGGTCACGCGGGGAAGAACTTGTCAGCGAGCGTTTCGAACTGGCGCAGGCAGGCCTTTCCCTGCCCGACGGCACCGTGCTGGATGGTGAAATCGTCGTATGGCGTGATGGGAAAGTCCAACCTTTCAATGAACTGCAAAACGTCTCGGGCGCAAGACCTTGAGTAGCAGGATTCTGCAGGAGCGGCCCGTAGGCCTGCTGGCATACGACTTACTGGAAGAGGAGGGGAAGGATCTGCGTAGGCAACCACAATACGCGCGCCGCGCGCGCCTTGAGGCACTGCTGGCAAAGTATGCGTCGGAGTCGTCGCAATTGCCCTTGCGCTTGAGTCCGGTTGTCCAGGGCAGTACGTGGAAAGTTGGCCATCCTGCGGGAAGGCGCGCGCAGCCAGGGCACGGAAGGTTTCATGCTTAAGCAGCGCAATGCCGCGTACGGCGTGGGACGCACCAGGATGTCGGCAGGTGGTGGAAATGGAAGATCGATGCGATGAGCGTGGATGCCGTGCTGATCTATGCGCAACGGGGACACGGCCGGCGCGCAGCCTGTACAGCGATTATACTTTCGCCGTATGGAGCGAGCCGCCGGAACATCCTGATCGCGTTCTCGTGCCGTTTGCCAAAGCCTATTCGGGCCTGACGGATGCGGAGATGGCACAGGTTGACTCGATTATTCGCAAAACAACGCGTGAAAGCTTTGGTCCAGTGCGCAGCGTGGAACCGACGCTGCTATTCGAGCTCGGCTTCGAGGGAATTTCCGGAGCAGCCGCCATAAAAGCGGCATCGCGGTGCGCTTTCCGCGAATGTTGCGCTGGCGCCAGGATAAGCCGGTCGCCGAAGCGGATACGCTGCAGACGCTGGCGGCGCTGCTCCCGGACGGAGGCTGAGCATTGCCGCCTTGCGGAGCAAATAATTCAAGTCGGCTCTGTTGGACAAAACAAGCTGCAATTATCGGCGTGATCGGATGATTAATACGCTGTAGATACTGAATTGCCTTTTAAAGAGCCGAACTCAGAATGATCTCTCCACGGCAATGACGCCATTTGAAATCTGATATTGAGGATTTACCCTGAAAAACACAATAGTGCGCCACGCTTCTTATTTTTTCGCAATAAACTTCCAGCCCCACCTTATCTCTCTTTCATTCCGAGAGTTCGCGACCGCTGCCGGTAATCAACCGGTAAACCCCTGCTCTGAGGTGAAATAAGCCCATAGCCAGCCCAACGTCACAATCATTCGATTACTCAAAACCGATCAGGAAGCGAAGAAAATGCGAACGGCGCCCCAGAACAACCAGGCTGCCAAGCCACTGAGCCGGATCCAGCCGAAATCCGATACTGCAGATTTGCGGCCGATGGCCGCCAGTATCGCCCTCATGGTGATAGTAAAAAGCGGATGGTTGCGCAGCACCTGCGTCATATTTACCCATTGCACCGTTTATCCGGCGCAGCAGCAGCTCGGCGACATAGTTGCCTTCCTGTTTGGCGGCGGGCGCAATGCCGGGGCACGAGATTGCCGTTAGGCCGGACTACCGCCGCCGTGTCGCCGATGACGAAGATCGCCGGATCACCAGGCAGCGACAGATCGCTTCCAACAGGCACGCGCCCGGCACGATCTGGCTCAATCTGAAGCCATTGCGCGGCGGGCGAAGCGGCGATCCGCCGCCCAGATCAATGTACGGGCCTCGATCCGACGGTCGCCCGCAACAATGCCATCGGCATCGCAGCGTTCGACTTTGGTATTGGTAAATACCTCGACCCCCAGTTGTTCCAGCGAGTATTGCGCTTGGCTGCCAGCGATGGGATAAAAGCCGGCAGGATTTGAGGGCCCGCCTCAACCAGAACTATGCGCGCAGTCAGCCCGTGTATCGTGCGAAAAGATTGTGCCAATTCGATTTTTGCCAACTCGGCAATGTCGCCAGCCATTTCCACGCCAGTTGTGCCGCCGCCGATTACGACAAAGCTGACAAGCGCCGGCGCTCATCGGCATCCTCAACCGTCTCAGCACGCTCAAATGCGTCGAGGAGCCGGTGTCGAAGAACCAGCGCATCCTCGACTTCCTTTAGTCCGGGTGCGAACTGCTTCCAGCTGTCATGGCCGAAATATGCCGGCTCCGAACCGGTGGCGATGACGAGAAAATCAAAGCCGATGAGGCGCTTGCCCTCCTTCAAACTCACACACACCGTGCATGCGTGGCGGTCGATCGCCTCGACATGGCCAAGAACGACCCGGGCGTTGGCTTGATGCCGCAGAATTCGCCGGATTGGCATGGCAATATCCGATGGTGACAGGGCGGCAGTCGCAACCTGATAAAGCAGCGGCTGGAATAGATGAAAATTGCGCTGATCGATCAGCGTGACCGTAGCGTGCGCATCGCGCAGCGCCCGGGCGCATGTCAAGCCGCCGAATCCGGCACCGAGTATGACGATGCGCGGCAATGCGGCATCGCCACCCTGTTTGCACCCTTTCTCCGTATACCTGATATCCGCAATGTCGGGCTCGATCGATGGTTTCATGCAGGCTCGTGTTCGTATTCTGACATAGACTAACTTGTCACACTACCCGCTATTTCATGCAGTGCTTAGTACACCCGGATCAAGTATCAATTATATTGGACTGCCTCCACCAACATAATTCATCAGAGAGGGGGATGTCAAAAGAATAAAGGAGCCGCGCTCCGATCCGTATTCCTGTAGCGCTGCCGCGCTTTACCTCATCCAGGTCATACCTCATAGGTTGCTGTTCTATTACGGTATTGCACGCTTCGGAAAGCAATAACGCACACAGGCTGGCAAACAAGCTTGTTGCACGAGCGGATTAAGGAGATGCTTCTCCTCCGGCAGGGGATCGGCATTAGCGCCAGCCTGGAGCCGCGAACACGATGCGCATTGATCTGCGGGGATGAAGTGTGATCAAGCGTTTCTTTTTCCGTGGCTTTTTATCGGAATAGACGGAATGTCTCTAAGGCTTTTTTTCCAGAAACTGCTTTACGACAACCGCTTCATTGTGCGTCTTCGATCGCGCGCACCATAGACCAAAGTGACCGTTCCTTCTTTGATCTCGCTGTCTATCAACCCGAGCTGATCGGCGCGATGCTTGAGTTCGGTTTGATAACGCTCGCGGAAGCTTCGCCATTTCTCAGGATCGTGTCCGAACCATTTCCGAACAGGAAAGAAAAAGAAACCCATCTTGTTGCTATTGCCCGCCAACTGCTAATCCCAATCAATCCAATTTGTTCCTAGCGCCAGAGCATTCTCATAGACCCTTACGTCCTGCGGAATGTCTATTGTAAAAGTTGTTCCTCGCTCACCGACGGTATCCACCCCAACACTTCCACCATGGCTTTCCGCGACACTGCGAACATAGGGCAGGCCTATACCCCAACCATCCTTTCCCCCTTCTTTTGCAGCGGCTGCTCTCTGGAATAGCTGAAATATGCCTTCAATTTGTTCGGGAGGAATAGGTTCTCCTTCGTTATGCACGCTCAGTACCATGCGTTCATTTACCAAATCGGTCCTGATCCGGATAGGGGTGTCGGGGCGGCCGTATTTCACCGCATTGCTGACAATATTTTCAATTGCCCTTTTGATTGCCTCGCGATCCCACCAGCCTCTGACGCTATTGCCAACAAATTGAAAGCGCGGCCCATGCGTGACCGTGAATTGATCACATACCTCCTTCACGACTTCTTGTATGTCGACTTCCTCAAGACGAAGAGGTAACCGCTCTCCCATTTGGAATTTTACGGAATGGAGCAAATCCTGGATCATCCCATCCATGCGACTAAGGTTATCGCCGATTGCTTGCGCAAACTCCTTCATCTTGGCGAAATCTGCAGAACGTTTGATCAGCTCGGCATAAGCAAGCGCATTTGATAGTGGAGTTCTCAGATCGTGCGTAAGGGCTGTGACGAATCTTTCGCGCAGCGCCCCTTGGGCAAGAGCAAAGGCAGTCACTGACTCACGTATCGATTCATCAATAGAAACATTGATCAAAAAAAATTCCTCATCGTTAAGCTCGACATTATTTAGCTTGAGCACATCCAGGATCGTCCATCTCAGTATTTGGTATTCTGCAATAACCGAAGGGACATCGTGGTTCGTCAGTCGCGCCCGCTCGCCGCCATGTTCAGCAGCTACAGTGTTACCTTCATTTGCGGTGGCTCTCGGGTAGCCAGGGGTGATAGCTTCCGCAAGGTTGCCGTATAGCACGGGGAGGGTATCGATCAGGATTGGTTGTGGCAGTTTTTCGGCTTCCGTGACAGTCTGTCGAAGCCTTTTTACCCATTCCAGGAATACCTCGTCTCGAAGCTCGAGCATTCTTCTTGGCAGTTGAAGAAAGCTTGTCATGATCGAGGTTTTGGTAGTCTGATGCCATAATGATTATGCACTGTTGATTAAGTATGTTAGTCAGATAATTGTAATAAATAATCCCACAGAAATATAGCCCAGACGACAAGCGGCGGGAGTCGGTGGCCATGCGGATGAACTTTCAGCGAGTGCAAAAAGTACACTTTTTGCACCGCAAGTTGAAAATACTTTTCATTGTACTGGCCATCCGGTTTTCAGTGCAAAAACCGTTGCGAAAAACAAAATGCAATTTCCCTCAATATGTGTTACCTTTTTGCACTATGGAAGCTCTTGACTCCGTTCATTCAAACCCTGCACTGCACCGGATTGGCTATGCGCGTGTCAGTAGCGTCGGCCAGAATCTGGATTCGCAGTTGGATGCCTTGCAAAAGGCAGGTTGCAAGAAAATATTTTCCGACAAGATGACGGGCTCCCGAATGGATCGTCCCGGCTGGGATCAACTGATGGAATATGTGCGACCGGG
Source organism: uncultured beta proteobacterium (assembly GCA_963786735.1). GTDB lineage: Bacteria > Pseudomonadota > Gammaproteobacteria > Burkholderiales > Nitrosomonadaceae > Nitrosospira. The sequence continues at coordinate 15,243 of CAWBAF010000021.1, read as the reverse complement.
TGATGCGTTGGTAGTGACGGAATTGAGCCGCATGACACGTTCCTTGATCGACCTGCTGGAAACGGCACAATTACTGGAGCTAAAGCAGGTCAACCTGGTCTCCTTGCGCGAAAATATAGATACCAGTACCGCCACCGGCCGTTGTTTCCTGTCGATGATGGGCGCTATCCATCAGATGGAACGGGAGCTGCGTGCTGAGCGCGCCTCCGCGGGCCGAATATCGGCAAAGGCGCGTGGGAAAACGGGAGGTCGGCCACGAACTGATGTCGTGAAATTGGAAAACGCCAAAGTGCTTTATGAGAATTCCGGGAAAACAGCCGACGAAGTCTGCAAAGTTATTGGCATCGGGCGACGGATATTTTTTTCCTATCTCGCCAAACAGCGAGAAATGACGCACACACAATAAGGACTGGGATGCCAGTCATCTTTCGCTATAAGGGATACCGGTTCTTCTTCTACTCAAACGAAGGCAGTCCGAGAGAACCGGTACACGTCCATGTTCGCGGAAGCGATGGCGAAGCGAAATTCTGGTTGCATCCGATGGTCCATTTGGGCGAAAGCCATGGTTTTGATGCGCGAACCTTGCGCGAGCTTACAGAAGCGGTTGAGCAAAACACGGCAATTATTGAAGGAGCATGGAATGAGCATTTCTGCTAAATCGGTGCGGTTTGACGATAACAGCATGTGGGTCGAATTGTCGGATGGGCGCACACTGGGCATCCCATTAGCGTGGTTTCCCCGACTGATGCATGCTGATCCGGAGCATCGCCAAAAATGTGAACTGTCGGTTAACGGCATTCATTGGGACGAGCTTGACGAAGATATTTCGGTGGCTGGGCTCCTGGCCGGGCGAGGCGATTCTACGCACGCTACAAAGACTGCTGCTTAATTGAATACAAGCGACCATCGTTACCAATAGAAGCAATGCTGATGGCCACTGTTACCCATTATCAAGTAGTCGTCACGACAAGGAAGAATCGCAGGCGGTTTCCTGCTGATTCCTTGAATGCCGTGGCGTCAAAAGGCGCCGGTTCGCCGCTGTTCTGCCTTCGATCAGCGCGGCGCGAATACCCTCCGTTTCGGCGCTGCGTTCCTGCTCCCGCCGGATAAAATGAAGAGGTGGCGTCTGATAAAAAATAGTCCGGGAAGGATGCTCAGTCACGTAGCAGTAGGCCGGAGAGCAAACTTTCGGCAATGCTCAAGATATCCTCCTTCGTGACTTTTTACCAACTCTACAATACTGGACCATAACCAGGAAGGGGCATCGAGCGCTTTGGAACGGTTACGTTGGAGGTCTTTTAACCATTCTTTTCGGGTGGGGGCATCCATTTGGCGAACATGCGCTTTTCCCAGTACCATTGCCAGATAGCGCGCAACCTTTTTTGCCTCTTCTTCAGTTAACTGCTTAACCTCAATTTTCATATCCTGCGGCAACAGTTCCCGGATAAATATTGATCGGTCCAGAAGACGTGCAGCAACCATTCTTTCTCCTAAATACGGCGACAGGTGACGAGCCCCTTCTACCACCCTGTCGCCAGGTTCCCGCGGCATGCTGGCCTCTGCATGGCGGGGAGCTGCCGCCACGATCGCCTCCTTAATATCTATGAGACACAGGTCTCTACCACTAGATGTATTGTTCCCTACATCGAGCAAGACCGCGTAACGCAGTCTTCCTAAGGAACTGCACCCCTTCAGCCAATATGCCCCGTCCAAAACTTTCACCGTGGCGTTCTCGTCACGCCCCTTTAAAGAAGTGGCAAGGTGAGAAATAGTCTGCTTCTCGAATAAGGCATTGATAGCTTTGCTTTCCTCTATCGTAAGGGGCCAGAAACATTTTCCCAGCGGTATACGTGGGGTAGTATCGGCAATGCGCTCTCTTGCAAGCGCCTTCCACGTACGTTTTCCCGCCTTCCGCATCGTCATTTTTATAGTTGCAGGCGTCGCTAGAGCTACTTTATCTGATTCCTCGTCAAAGGCATCCGCATAACCCAGCATCAGTTGCTCCATCATCTGAGCGGTTATAACACCCGGAAGATCGGATCCGCGGGCAGCCATTGAAAGTGATAATCCAAGCCGTATTAAATCGTGAACCGGGTTACCAATCACCGTTTGATCCAGATCTCTTATCTGGATATCAATTTTCCCCTGAATGTTCGCAATGGGTCCCAGATTACCAATGTGGCAATCTCCGCAAATCCAAATAGCGGGACCTTCTGGCAAACTATGACTTAGGCTGCCATCCAACCATTCGTAAAATTTATTGGTATTGCCGCGGACGTACGCATGAGCTGATCGCGCCATTTTTCGGTTACGGTTCTCTTGCAGGATTACTTGTCTATCCTCAGGACGAGGGGCCTTGGGTGCTTTTTTTATCATGGGAACTCAGATATAGGATTTCCTACTTCATGTGTAAATTGCGCATGCGCGCATGCCATTAATGCAGCCATTTCTGGATGCCGCCCCTGAATAAAATCAGTTATTTTCCGTAGCGATGTTTTGTTCAGAAACTCGGTTACGACGCTCTTTAATAAATAACGAGCATCGTCAGATGTTCATCTCTAACATTGATATTCAAAACTGAAATAGACGGCTCAGGCACAACGAATATTGTTGAGATGCACTGAATATCTGTAGGTATGGTAGCGAACATATTCCTCGCCTAAACATTGCCAAAATGTGGCCACCCATCGAAAATGGGGATCCCTTTATTAACTGATACGTATAGGAAGCAAAATGCCAAGTGGGACAGTAAAATGGTTCAATGATTCAAAAGGCTTTGGCTTTATTACCCCCGATGACGGCAGCGAGGATTTATTCGCTCACTTCTCGTCAATCGGCATGTCCGGATTCAAGACGCTCAAGGAAGGTCAAAAAGTAACGTTTGAAGTTACGCAGGGTCCGAAGGGCAAGCAAGCATCAAACATTCAGTCTGGGTAAGATGCTGGGGCGGACAAATCGTACCGGCGTCTAGCCCATTGCAGAATTGCCTATTCCGCCTCGACTGGCTGGTGGTCGCTCGTATTTCTCATAAGTCCAACTTGTTATAACGCAAAATGCCCATTCCACATGGCACCTTGTCGTTTAAACATCCCCCATCCGTGGCCCTAGGCGGATAGGGTTGTTATTCAATAAGATGATGGGGCGCGGCGATATCGGGTAGGATGGATTTAAGATCGCCTACATAGGGTGCGACTCCTAGACGAGAAGCAAGCCGTTGACCCGAACATCCGGACAAACAAAACCCGCCGGAGCGGGTTGGGGGAGAAATATCGGAAGCCGGAGTTTAGGCTTTGTCCACCGCGTCCTTTACTGCTTCCTTCGCATCGCCATATTTTTTTTGTGCTTTACCGGAAACTTGTTTGCCAAGGCCCTTGGCTTCCTGCTCTTTACTTCCTACCGCCTTGCCGGCCTCTTCTTGAATTTTTCCGGCGATGTCTTTCGCCGTTCCTTTCACCTGATCTTTATTCACGATCGATCTCCGCTTACAAAACCTAAATTTAATTTCCCGTTGCTACGGGTACAGCCTGGGAATCAGATTAAAGTGTTTTTGTGACTCATACCGTTCGGTATGGCACATTGCATGGACGTCACCTGCGAAAACGTTCATGTCTACGCAACCAGGATCGCCTGGGGTTCTCGTTTACAGTAGCGAGGTGATGCCCATTGCAACTACCGCTAAGGTCATGACAAGCGTGGCAAGCCAGCCGAGCACCTGCAGGCGGCGTGTGACGATAAACGGACCCATCACATCGGATCTTGCTGACATCAGCATCATAACTGCCATGATCGGAACAGCTATCACGCCATTGATAACAGCGCTCCAAAACAGCGCCTTGATGGGATCAATAGAAGTGAAGTTCAGCGCCACGCCCAAGATGGTGGCTATTGCCAGAATTGCGTAAAAGCCACGCGCTTGCATGAGCTCGCGGCCTAAGCCGATCCGCCATTTAAATGATTCTGCTACCGCATACGCGGCTGAACCCGCAAGCACCGGCACCGCCAGCAACCCTGTACCCACGATCCCCGCGGAAAAGAGAAGAAAAGCGTACTCACCCGCTATTGGTCGTAAAGCCTCAGCTGCCTGAGCAGAAGTTTCGATGTCCTTGATGCCATGCAAGTGCATGGTTACTGCTGCTGTCAATATGATGAAAAAAGCGATCAAGTTGGAGAATCCCATGCCGATGTAAGTATCGATCTTGATACGATGCAAGTGGGATTGCGCCTGCTCGGGGCTTCCTTCAGCGGTTCTTCGCCATCCGCCGCGCGTTGCTCCTTCAACTTCTTGAGACGCTTGCCAGAAAAAAAGGTAAGGACTAATGGTTGTGCCAAATACCGCAACCACGGCTACTATATATTCGGTCTGAAATGAAATGGAGGGCATAAAGGTATGGGTTATGACCTGCATCCAAGGAATTTCTACAACAAATATTGTCGCCACATACGCAAAGAGCGACAGCGTCAGCAGTTTTAAAATAGGCGCATACCGGGGAAAAGGAATAAAGATCTGCAGTATCAGGGAAAGGAAGCCAAACATGATCGCGTACCAATGAGCGGAGCCGCCGATAAGAAGCTTGAGAGCCGCAGCCATTGCACCGATATCGGCGGCAATGTTGATAATATTTGCTATTAGAAGCAGGGAAACGAGGCTGTAGAGAACCCAGAGGGGGTAACGCTCCCGAATATTGGCGGCAAGGCCCTTGCCCGTGACCCGCCCAATGCGGGCACTCACGATTTGGATACCCACCATCAGCGGAAATGTAATGAAGGTTGTCCAGAGCATGGCATAGCCAAAGCCGGCCCCGACCTGCGAATAGGTCGCGATGCCGCTCGGATCGTCATCCGCCGCCCCCGTTATAAGTCCCGGTCCCAGTTTTTTCCAGACGGGGGTATCACGCTGCTCGTCGATTTCTTTTTCGTTCATATCGCCCGATTATTATTCTTTTGCTGCCGAGGAATATTGCAGGGATTGGGAGATAGCTTCAGTACGGTAGCACACGCCATACATTTGAAAAACTTAGGCTAATGTGGGGGTGAGCTACTACGGTTGAGGATGCAGTCATTGCGATATTGGACCGCGTTGAGCATTTCCCCCAGGTTCTGCCGAAAGTTAACGTCGTTGACTTCGGTTATCTTTGATCCGAGCGGGGCCTGCTGCCAAGGGCGCCTTTACTAGCTATGCTAAAGTAATCTATGACCTGGTTGAACTCCGAAAAACCTGTCGGCGAACTATTGGGAGCGTTGAGTTGTTACGGGGAGGCGCGACAGACATTCCCGGCGCAGGTCGGCGCATGTGTAGTGGTGCCAAGGCTGTATTGCTTACCCTACCGCATGTTTAGATAAAACCGAAAAAGATTATTAGGAGGCCAAAATGACTCTCGAAGATGTCAAGTATAAGGGATACGGGATTCTTACCAGTGCCGAATACGATGACAGCCTCAACCTGTGGAATGGCCGTTATAGGGTTCTGGATCAAGACGGAATCGTAGTTTATGAGAGCTTTACCACTCCTTTGGATGACGAGAGGACAGCACAAGAGGCGGCCGAAGCAGAAGCGCGCGCATGGATTGATCGTGATTCCACCCCGCTATCTTCAGGCCAATAATATGGACTGATGGTTTTAGATCGAAAGATGTTGGCAATAGACGCTGCTCGACGGGCAGGCGGATATCGGGATCACCGCCGAAGCAGTGGAAGACACTGAGGAGCTAGCCTCCTTTCCCTATTACTCGTGGCATCACGCAGTCATCGTCCCGCCAAGGCATCCACTGGAGGCCATACATCCGCTTACGCTTGAAGCGATTGCGGAGTTTCCGATCAGTACCTACTGCGACGGCTTCATCGGCCGGGCAAGCATCGATCGGGCATTTACGAGGGCTGATCATCGATATCGCCATGTCATTTTGATGCTCCCGTCATTAAAACTTACGTGAAGCTGGAGCTGGGAATAGGATTGTCGCCGCGATGCTCCCCTGTAGATTTGATTTTCGTCATGCCGTCTTGAAAACTTTCTACGAAATCAAGGGAAAGCGTGCCCGTTAATGGTGAGCTATCCTTTTCAAAATGGATACGACTCTATCGAACAGCCCGCCTCAAAACCGGATTTTGGCCGCTTTATCCCGGCCCGTTTATGAGCGATTGCTGGCTGACCTTGAACTTGTTGACATCTGTGTCGGAGAAGACATCTATGAACCCGATATTCCTGTTGCTTATCTATATTTTCCGGTCGACTGTATTGTCGCCTGTATCGCAGAGCTGTCAGATGGCGCGACCCTCCTGACGTCTATGATCGGACAGGAAGGAATGGTAGGAATCTCTTATCTGTTGGGCTCTGAGAAAGCCCCCGTTCGAGCCGTGGCGCTCAGTGGAGGCCGTGCCCTGAAGATTAAGTCCTCAGCGTTAAAAAAGAAATTCGATTCCGAGGACGAATTGCAGCGCCTGCTGCTGCGATTCACGCAGACCCTCATTCTCCAAACGGCCCACATTGCGATAGGTGCGCGATATGATTCGATTGAGCAGCAGCTCTGCGGGTTCCTGTTGATGACTCTTGATCGTCTGCCTACCAATGAGCTTCATATTACTCACCAGCAGGTATCAGTCATGCTAGGGGTCCGGCGCGAGACCATAACGGACCTCTCACAAAAACTGCAAATGACAGGTGCGATCACCTCCAGGCGGGGTCATTTGACCATCGTAGATCGTCAGGAACTTGAGTCTCGGACAGGCGAGAGCTATACCGCGGCTAAGGAGTATTATTGAAGAGGGACGTGGTTCACCATGTGATTGATGGCATTTTCATCCGTAACATCAAGCTCACTGGGCTCGATGCGGGCGGAACGTATCTGTTCCAGTCAGTCCATGCGCCGGGCGCCGGCAAATACATCCTACCCATTCTCGGCCAGAAGTTGAGCCATAGCTCGCCCGATCATTCCGCTTGATGCGCCGGTAATCAAGGCCATTCGCTGAGTCATATTCCCCCCTCTTTTTATTCCCAGCGTTAACTCTACACAGCCTGTGTACGCTGGGGCACAGTCGTACAAATCCCTGGCCCATATACTTATATAGAAGTCGGGCATGGCGCTCAATGCTTGCAAGGCTGTCTCAAGGAAAGCTTCATCATTCAAGGAATCACAATGAGGACCATTGTCGTTTTTTCTCATCTTCGTTGGGACTTTGTCTATCAGCGCCCACAACATCTCCTCTCGCGACTGGCTGAAACCTACAAGATCATTTTCATTGAAGAACCCGTTTTCTGCGAACAGGGAAGCTTTCTGGAGAGCTCTCTTCCAGGACCCAACATTACCGTCTCAAGCCTCACACGCCCCTTTCCCTTCCGAGGTTTCATGACGAACAGTTACCCTAGCTGATCGAGTTGATGAGGCAATTTATTGGGGAGGACGACGAGCACATCGCCTGATTTTATACGCCCATGGCATTGCCTCTTTTGCAGGAGTTGCAGCCGATGCTCGTGGTCTACGATTGCATGGATGAACTTGGAGCTTCGTGCATGATTCGCCCTGAAGCCAAATCAACTTAATAGGAATTAGTATGCCAATCAAAAAACAAAGCGGTAACAAGCTTTCAACTATCGGCGGCCCTACCCATGACAAGAGCACACCGGCTAACGATTTTACCGCCAAGCTTGCCGCTACGCAGAAGCTTGCTGCGGCCATGCCGTATAACGTTAATAAGGCGCTTGAGCATGGGGATGTCTCCGTCCTCCCAGATGAGGGGCAGACCGTGGAGGTATCTGATCCAATTGCCACAGGCAGCACGCTGACCGAGACCCACGCTTCGGAAAAAACGGGTGAGGGTGATCCTCTACTGGGCTTCAATCCCGGCAATGAGTCGCTCGATCGGGTCAGGGTTGATTCAAGCGATCAGGCTCTGACGACCAATCAAGGGGTTGCGGTCGGCGACAATCAGAATTCGCTCAAAGTAGGATACCGCGGCCCGGCCTTGCTGGAAGACTTTATTCTTCGCGAAAAAATCACGCATTTCGATCATGAACGTATCCCCGAGCGCGTGGTACACGCACGAGGATCGGCCGCACATGGTTATTTTGAATGTTACGAGTCAATGGCGAAATATACACGCGCATCCTTGTTCGCCGCAGCTGGAAAACGTACACCCGTTTTCGTGCGTTTCTCCACTGTCTTCGGAGAACGTGGTTCAGCCGACACGGCCCGCGATGCGCGAGGCTTCGCAGTCAAATTCTACACGGACGAGGGCAATTGGGATCTGGTGGGAAATAACATCCCCGTATTTTTCATCCAGGATGCGATGAAGTTTCCCGATCTGGTGCATGCGGCGAAACCCGAGCCGCATTTCGCCATTCCGCAGGCTTCGACCGCGCATGATACTTTTTGGGATTTTGTTTCGCTCATGCCGGAATCCACTCACATGCTGATGTGGGTGTTTTCAGATCGGGGAATCCCGCGTAGTTACCGAATGATGCAGGGTTTCGGTGTGCATACTTTCCGTCTGGTGACAGCCGATGGCGAATCGCGGTTTGTCAAGTTTCACTGGCAGCCGCTGGCCGGCACCCATTCGCTGGAGTGGGATGAGGCGGTAAAAATTGCGGGGGCCGATCCGGATTTCCATCGGCGTGATCTGTGGGAAGCAATTGAGGCCGGATCGTATCCTGAATATGAATTGGGCATGCAGATCTTTACTGAGGCCCAGGCGGAAGAATTCAGTTTCGATATATTGGATGCCACGAAGCTGGTGCCCGAAGAGCTAGTGGAAATTATACCCGTCGGAAAAATGGTACTTGATCGCAATCCCGACAATTTTTTTGCGGAAACAGAGCAGGTCGCTTTCTGTGCCGCACATATCGTTCCGGGACTGGATTTCAGCAATGACCCACTGTTGGCAGGACGCATTCATTCCTATGTGGATACACAGCTGACACGCCTGGGTGGACCCAATTTCCATGAGATACCGATCAATGCGCCCGTGGCGCAAGTCCATAACAACCAGCGAGACGGTATGCATCGTCAGGCCATAAATAGAGGCCGCGTTGCCTACGAACCGAACTCCCTCGCGGGAGGGTGTCCGTTCCAGGCTGGTGCAGCCGGTTTCACTTCGTTCCCTCAGCCATTGACTGGGGACAAGGTACGTGGCAAACCGGAGCGTTTTGCAGACCACTATACACAAGCAACTTTGTTCTGGAATAGTCAGACCCCTATTGAGAAGGCGCATATCATAAGCGCGTTCCGGTTCGAGTTAACGCGAGTTCAAACCCCGGCAATACGCGAGCGCGTGGTATCGATGCTTGTAAACGTGGCTGAAGATTTGGCCGAAGGCGTAGCGTATGGTCTGGGAATGAAGGAATTGCCACCCGCCCAACCAAAAGCCCTCGTGCACACAACCCCGCCGGAAGTGGCCTCATCCCCTGGGCTCTCGCTTTTCGCTCGCCCTGGCGACGGAAGCATTGCGGCGCGACGGATTGCCATAATGGTGGCCGATGGGGTGGATGGTGCGAGTGCAAGGGCGCTGCAGGCTGGACTGGCTGCGGAAGGAGCTGTAGCGCGTTTTGTGAGCCTTCGTTTGGGCAAAGTGCAAAGTACGGATGGCAATGAAATTGAAGTTGACGTGACTTTTGAAGCCATGCCTGCCGTACTTTTCGATGGACTTGTAGTGCCCGGGGGCCATGAGGATGCGCTAAACCTATGCAAGGCGGGGCAAGCGGTCGAATTCATCAAGGAACAGTATCGCCATTGCAAGCCGATGCTGGCGCAGGGGCTTGGCAAGGATTTGATCCTGAGTGCAGGTGTGAAGCTGACACTCCCCTCCGGCGAGCCCGACCCGGGAGTACTCGTCTTTGAGGACGAGGTTCTTGATGATGTCCTGCCTCAATTCATTGAGGCTATTGCGGCTCACCGGCATTTCGAGCGGGAAACTGATCCGCCACGCGTTTAAAGTCCGCCGAGAAAGGGTAAGAGAATAGGGCGAAGCTATTTCTCCCTATTTCGTCTACGTGGACTGTTGAACGTCACGGCACAGTTCGTTGAGCTCGCCGGCCCAACTTCGTTCATCATGAGATTAGGTGGCACTGGGCACGTCATTATTTTCAGGGAATCAGTACCACTTTGCGACAATCCTCTTCTTTTTTGTCGAATATCCTATATCCCAGTGCAGCTTCAGCCAGGGGAAGGCGATGGCTGATGATCACGTTCGGGTTCAATTTTCCAGCTTCGATATAGCCCAGCAATTCAGGCAAGAAGCGTTGCACGTGAGTTTGACCCATTTTGAATGTCAGGCCTTTCTCAAACGCATCGCCGAACAAAAACCCATGTATAAAACCGGCGTACACGCCTGGCACGCTAACCGTGCCTCCTCGCCTTACCGCCGCAATACACTGGCGCAGCGCTTGTCCACTGCTGCTTTCAATTTTAAGGCTAGTCATTACGGTTTCGAGCGCGCTGCCTTTGGCTTCAAACCCTACCGCATCAATGACTGCGTCAACACCTCTGAAACCAGTATTCTCGATGATGACCTCAGCAGGATCGACCTCATCGAAATTGATCGGAAAAACCTCATAGGTCTGGCGGGCGAACTCAAGCCTGTAAGGATGATGGTCAACCAGAAATATTTTTTCCACCCCAAGCATGCGCGCGCAGGCTGCTGTCATCAAGCCGACCGGGCCGGCACCAAAAATGGCAATGCTCGAGCCGGGGCCGACATCTGCATTTACAATTGCCTGATATCCTGTCGGCAGGATGTCGCTCAGGAATAGCACCTGCTCGTCGGCCAGGGTATCCGGAATTTTGATGGGTCCCACATTGGCTTTTGGCACCCGTACATATTCCGCCTGTCCGCCGGGCACGCCCCCATAAAGATGGCTAAACCCAAAAAGGGCCGCCCCGGAACGTATGGTCTTTTTGTTCAGGATGGCACCGCGGTCCGGATTGGTGGTCTCGCACGCCGAAAACAATTGCCTCTCGCAAAAGAAACAGTGACCACAAGCAATAACGAACGGAACCACTACCCGATCGCCCTTGCGGAGTTTTGTCACTTCCGATCCGGCATCCACTATCACTCCCATAAATTCATGGCCCAGAATGTCCCCATCCTTGAGTTCAGGAATTTTGCCTCGATACAGATGTAGGTCGGATCCGCAGATCGCGGTAGCAGTAATTTTGAGCAAGATGTCATCTGGTTCGTGAATTACCGGATCAGGAACCGTGTCGACACGAACATCGTGGCTTCCGTGATAGGTTAACGCGCGCATTCTTTTTTCCTCCTTGGACGCAACATTTCTCGATAACGCTCTGACGATCCAACGCGAACGAAAGCCGAACGTTTCCCGTAATCACTCGCGGCTACTGATTACAAAGCGGCAGCGAAGTGAACGGTGGCCTCGGATAGTACGCTGATCACCAGATTAATCCGTACGGTAGGAACCATTTCCGGGAATCAGAACCCGGAGGCAGGCAGCGGGAAAGCATGGCGTGATAAAAGGAAAAGGTCCTTATCAATTGCTCTGTACGCTGGGGCACCACCGTACATTACTGCCAAGAAAATTGATCCTTCTGCTCGTCAGGAAATCTACTTGCTTTTGTGACTTTGGTGTCCAGCCTTGCCGGGCTGGTCCTTGGCGAAGTCTGTTTTAACTTCTTCCTCATGCTCTTCTTTAAAATGGATGACTTCCTCCGCCATCGCCTCACGATCTGCATCAGACTTTTGTAACTTCGGAAACATTGAACCTTCTTCTTCTTTAACGTGATGCTCGATGTATTCGCGCAATACCGTGACTTTTGCATTGTAGTGACTATCATCGGGACTCATCGTTTGCAGTTGCGCAATAAGCTCTTTGGCCCCGGCATGTTCTACATCAGCCTCGTCCATTAAGTCTTCATCTTTAATAGATTTACGCGCTATTGGATAAACGATTGCTTCCTCAGCCAGCGCATGAAGGGTTAGTTCCTGGCAAATTTGTAACACAATTTCTTTTTTCTTCTCATTTATGTTTGGTTTATCCTGCATATCCTCGAATTTTTCAAACAGGTCTTTAACTTTTTTGTGATCGGCTTTAAGAAGATGGATCACATCAGCGGTTTTGTCCTTTGTGGACTTATTTTTGGCTTGAGTCATGCGTTTTCTCCTGTACAGGATTAATGGTGACGGAAGGATTGGCAAATTATCTTTGCTTCCTCAATGTATTATGGAGATATTGCTTCTCAAGGTCGGTGCGCAGCCGCACCATCAGAATGTGTATTTCTCAGCCGCAAGGCGATCTTTTCAGTGTTTGGTAGATCAGGCATGAGTCTCAGCTTTCGATCGACGGACATTTTGGGTTTGTGTACCCAACCGAACAGAGGCGCGATAAGTTAACTTCTAACATCCGTCGCAAGCTTCCTGCTTCCCAGTGGGAAACGAAACCTTTAGAGATGTTAAACCCTTTATAAGGAGATCAACATGGTCCCGAATAGAGACAAGGATGATGATCGAAAGCAGAAGGATTCTGGCAGCAGTCAGCAGACGGGCTCTGGCAGCAGTCGCGGTTTTGCTTCCATGGACGAAGATAAGCAGCGCGAGATAGCCAGCAAAGGCGGCAAGGCCTCTCATGAGAAGGGCACAGCTCATGAGTTTACTTCGGAAGAGGCGCGCGAAGCCGGCCACAAGGGTGGTCAGGCGGGGCATGAGAAAGGTACCGCGCATGAGTTCACATCCGAAGAGGCTCGTGCAGCCGGCCGGAAAGGCGGGGAATCCTCTCATGGGGGACATGGGCAAGGTAGCTCCCACGAAAAGGACTCTTCGTCTTCAACCCGCGGTGGAACTCACGAGCAGCATGTAAAAGCCGGCAGTCAAAGCCACAAAAATAAATAACATTGTGTAAGGATTTTGGCTCGAGGGCCCTATTCCCCTCGAGCTTTTTTATGGAAAAGCCTATGCCAGGCGAAATAGCTGCGGTCCTCCTTCTTTCGCCTTATTCCAGGCTGGCCATGATGTTTTATCTGGGGCAGCCAGCAGAAGAAACCCACTCTTTATGCGGCTTATCGTACGGAACGATGTTGGCGCCAGCGTAGTATTTTCGACCAGCAATTTTGCTGAATTAACATGAGGCATATCATGAAAAATTCTTCACTTTTTATGAAAACATCTCGATCCATACTCCTGGCCGGCATGGTCTTTGGTATAACTGGTACCATTCATGCCCAAAGCGGCACGGGTGCAGGCGGTGCTGCCGGGGGCAGCACAGGCGGTAGCGCAGGTGCCGGAACCGCCGCTGGTGGCGCAGCACAGCCCGGTGGAGGAATGTCTGGCCAGAGTGGAACAACCTCGGGAGCCGGCCAACCATCGTCCGTGACGGGGCAATCTCGTAGCGGACAAGGAAGCAATGCTGGAACTCCGGGAGGACCAGTCGACCCAGGAATGCCCCCTGCAAAAGGCTCATCAATAGCTCCCTCCAAAAAACAAGGGTCCCCCACAACCGGGCAGCCGACAGGCATGGGATCGAGCTCTACGCCAGGGTCTGGCACGCCCGGAACAGTACCCGGATCCGGGGGGTACTGATTTCGTGTTTGGTTAATGACGACGGGAGGCTTTCATGAGGGACCGTTTATTATTTTGGATTGCGTATGTTCTTGTGCTCCTGGCAGGATTAGGGCTCACTGGAACAACCTGGAGTTAGCTTTAACCCAATGTAACTACCAGCTCTGCGCCAGGGCAATGAAAAACGCGCATGACATCGCTTTCGATTTACAGAAAACATTGATAGAAAAGTATTGTTAGACAGTGAAAAAGTCAACGTAAACCCGCTTGTAGGGGTGGGTCATTTTTAACCCGCCCCTAGGCGGCGGACAGGTTGTTATTCAAAAAGTTCGGGCGCGGGTACTTGAGGCGGATTCAAGATCGCCTGTATACGGCGCGACCCCTAGACATGGGCCTGAGTCCTTTGCCCAATAGACCTTAGGCTCTGGCCAGCCGTGTAGTTGCTCTTCAAAAGATAAGGGCCCATCTCTTTTGTTGAAGCTTCAAAGACGCCATCTCTAGACGTGCACGATTGATCCATCAGCGTTACGGATATACGGCACAAGCAGGCCCATGACAAACCTCCCAATGAACAGATTACGTAACAGGGATAAAGCGTACAAGCACAGCAGTATAGCCACGCCATTGTGGATATATGGTTAATGTTTTGTGAAGAAATATTGCTATAAGCCTGTCCTAAAGCGGGTTTCACGGGCGAAAAGAAAACGATGTGGAATCAGCTCGTCCATTATCGAATTTGTCGATTGCTGCCGCGTCTCGGCCAGATCGCTGAACACGAGGTGGCCATAAAAGTCCTTTTTTTTATCGCTACCATTGAGATTATCATCTTTGTCAGCGCTTCGAGGCGATACACGTCATGTGAGACGAGACAATGGATAAGGAAGCGACAAACAAGAAAATTCAAACATATATACCGGCGACCTGGAACGAAAAAACGGTGGTATGCACCGTCCGCCGATATTTATGAGGCCGTGCGACCACAATATTCACGTGACATCATCGCATATGCGGTCGAGCACGCACGCCTCACCGCTGCCTCTCATCTTTTGGAGATTGGCTGTGGCCCAGGAACGGCGACCACAGCATTGGCTTCGCATGGAATATGCATAACATGCCTGGAGCCCAATCAGATTTTCTTTCGAATTGCGCGGCACAATTGCCGCACATTTCCTAATGTCATGTTCACAATCTTGCATTAGAGCGATGGCCGATAACACCAAAGTCTTTTGATGCAGTGATGGCAGCGTCTGCCTTTCATTGGGTTACGGCAGACGTTGCGTATTCAAACGCCGCCGCAGCGCTGGTCGACGGGGCTATCTGGTTTTGCTGTGGAACATGAGCCTGCTACCCGCCAACGAGGTCAACAAAATACTGTTGCCGGTATATGAAGGGCATGACGTCGGATTTATTCATCCTGAAGCAGAAAATCTGAAACACAGGACCTCAACATTACCAAGTTTGGGGAAAATATCATTGATTCCGGTTTGTTCAAGGATCTGACTTGCTATTCGGAAACAGTAAGGGTTACCTACTCAGTCGATGACTATCTTTTGCTGCTAAGCACCTATTCGAAATACCTGGCGCTCCCGCCGGAAATTAGAAACAAGCTATTTCATGATATGAAAAAAGTCATTGTGGAGCAGTTCGGGGAAAACCTTGACTTGACCTACAAATCGGCCTGCCACATTGCTCGCAAGGCATCGTGAATTAGGCAAAAAACATGCGAGTCAAGGTCTATGTTCTTTA
>CAWBAF010000020.1:0-114053 GCA_963786735.1 uncultured beta proteobacterium | reverse complement strand
TTTCTGCTCAGGTCAGGCCGCTAATGCATATGCTTGAGCGGGTGTTTTCATGCCGAGCGCCTGATGCGGGCGCCGGGTGTTGTAGAACCTGATCCAGTCACTGATGACCCGGCTGGCATGCTGCCGGGTCTCGAAGCGATGCCGATGCAGGCACTGTTCTTTCAACGTCCGGATCACGCGCTCCACCAAGCCGTTCTGCTGCGGGCAGTGCGGCGTGATGAACTCCTGTTGCAGGCCGTAGCTGCGTACCAGTTGCGTGTAACTGCGACTGGTGAAAACCAAGCCGTTATCCGAACGCAACAGGAAGGGCTCAGGAACACGTCCCAAGGTGCCGAACCGGGTAATCAGCGCCTGCTCCAGGGCTGCTTGGGCGGTGCTGGCCTTGCCGCTTTGCGACAGGTGCCAACCCAGCAGTTCCCGTGTGTGACAATCGATCACCAGGGCCAGGCTGAGCCAGCCATCCCGGCCACCCCAGACACGGCACAGATCGGTCGACCAGCGCTCATTCGGTTGTTTTGCTACAGAGGGCAATACCTCAATCCGCGGGCGGTGACCGATGGCACGCTTTCGCACTTGCCAGCCCTTCAACTGGAAGATGCGCTGCACCGTGTTCTTGTTCATGTTGAGCAGGCCGGCCACCGTCCGGTAGCCGAACGACGGTTCCTGCTCGATCAGGGCCTTCACCGGCTCCACCAGATCCTTACGCAGCCTTGGAGCAGCTTTGGCAGGCCGGTAGTAGAACGTCCGGCGCGGCACATCCAACCAGCGGCACAGCTGACTGATTGACACTTCGAAGCCCTCTTCCTTAAGTCCCTGCCGGATCGCTTCGATCACGACTCGTCCTGGCCCAACAGGGACTGCAATTTTTTTCGGGCGCGCAACTCCAGCATGGCTTCGCCGTAGGCTTCCTGAAGTTCCTTGAGCTGCCGCTCGTACTGCTCTCGCATATCCGCAGGCTTGGCCTTGAGGGCGTTTTCCATCCCGGCCCGGCCTTGATCCATCCATTCTTCAATCTCGGAGGGTGGCAAATCAAATTGCCGGCTGGCCTCGGCGATGGTGGTTTTGCCCTGGATGATTTCCAGAACCAGCGCCGACTTGCGTCGCGCTGTCCAGCGTTTGATCTCTTCGTCCATTGTCATGCCCATCGGTATCTCCTCTTGCAAATATACCTGAGCAGGAAATTACTGGGTCATTACAGGGAAGCCATAAAATCAATCGGTTAGATGGAATTCCACTTCTAAACCGCTATTCATTGCTACCTTGTTGCTACTCTGTAGGAAATAAGGAAGGATCCCGCCGGCTTAGCTCGGGTTTCCCCGCAGAAGAAAGCCGCTACCTCGTTCAGCGTTAACATGCCTGTCACTTCTAGCCGGCCCATGCAGATATAGCGTTTTCCTTTTGGGTGCCTTATGCTTTACCAACTTCCCACTCCCGCCTTCTGGCGCGCACGCTCCATGCTCATAAAACCCCGCCCCAAAATTTTTCAATTTTTAGGATTTAATCGGGGTGCGTTCCCGCAAGCAATTACAGTTTTTCCAACGCACCAATAGATGGGCGATTCGAGAATGGAAGATGCATCCTCACAGACTCAATGATGAGGCACAAAATATTTGCTCCCCGAGTACGCAAAAATAATGCTGAGAATGAGATAATCCCGGCCCCCACCCAGCGGCTTTTTGCAGTTGTTTCAAAATCACTCTAAATAGAGAACCATGAAGAAAATATTATTGATCATTTCCATATTTTTGATCGCAGGTTGTGCTCCCACCCGGACAGTTCAGGAGGGTGTCAAGGACCCTGGTCCCCGTGTCATCGCAAAACCCTTGCCTGTAGGCGAAAGAATGACGGTCGGGATTGCACGCTTCACTAACGAATCGATCTATGGCAGCGGCCTATTTACCGATGCTGCGGGCGACCGTATCGGTAAGCAGGCAGCCGATTTGCTCGCGCGGCATTTGATGGCAACGCAACGTTTCAATGTCGTCGAGCGACCGGACATCGGAAAGCTCTCAGCCGAAGCTGATCTCATGGGATTGAGCAACGAACAGTTCAAGCAGAGCCTGACAGGCGTGGATGCGCTGATCATGGGCTCCGTGGCTGAGCTGGGAAGAGACACGACGGGAGATAGCTGGCTGATCGGCAGGAGCAAGACCCAGCGCGCCCGCGCCCGCGTTGTACTGAGACTGGTTGATCCGAAGACCGGCCAGGTGTTTTACGTACAGGAAGGCTCCGGAGAGGCTGATCTGTCGTCTACCAGTACGCTTGGTTTTGGTGGCTCTACCGGGTTTGATTCAACCTTGGAAGGTAAGGCTATCGATGCCGCCATCGTTAACATGATGAATAACATCATGGCGACAATTGAAGCTCGCCGCGTCGCCAAGCAGTAAACGACTTGTGGGAACGATGCAACACTGCACTTCCGCAGCAGCCCGAACTCTTCTCAGGTGGCTCTTCTCCGGTCTTATTGCAAGTGCCTTGGGGGGCTGTGCCGCACCATCAATTTACCATTGGGGAAAATTTGAAGACGGGCTGAATGAGCGTTACGTAAACGAGAACCATCCTGAAGCCGACGTCTACTTGTTTGACACGATCAGCACCGCTGAGCAACAGCACTTAAGGGTCCCGCCAGGGGCTTACGCGGACTACGGTTTTGTCCTGTTCAGACGAGGAGACAGACAGGGTGCCATCACGTACTTTGAGAAGGAGAAGCAGACCTTTCCCGAGTCAAGCGCCTTCATGAATAAATTGATTGAGCGCGTGAAACAAAAGGAAAAAGAGACAGCAGAAAAAACTCGCCCCCAGACTAATGCGAATACGGGGAGTCAGCCATGAAAAGGATGATAATCGCGGCAGTGGCCTGTCTGGTCAGCGTGCTTTCTGGCTGTGCGATGCAACCCGCAAGGAGTGATCTCTCAGCCTTTTACGCTCATCAGCCGCGCTCCATAGTGGTTTGTGCCTGTGGTAAACAATACGACGGAAATCAGTGCCTCGCCGGTTTTTGTTGCGACCGTAACCAAGCCTTTGGCCGAACGCGGCTATTATGTTTTTCCGGTTTATTTGACGGAACTCGTTCTACGGGATTTCGGTCTGGCAGAGGCGGGCCATATTCATCTATTGCCTACCCAACGGCTGTATGAGCTGTTCGGCGCTGACTCAGCACTATTTGTTACTATCAAGGACTGGAGTACCAAATATGTCGTTTTTGCCTCAACCGTGACGGTCGAAATGGATTATGAACTCAAAGATACAAGAACCGGGACCCTGTTGTGGGAATCTACCCAGCAGGTCGTTCAGACTTCAGAGGGTTCGGGAGGCGGATTGATAGGTATGGTGGTTGCCGCAGCGATAAACGCGATGGTGACTGATTATCAGCCTCTGGCCCGGCAGGCAAATAACCAAGTGTTTCTACCGCCCAAGGGGCTGCCCGCGGGTCCCTACCATCCTGAATACGGCAAAGATCAGGGGAAGTTTTAGGCGCGACGCGAGTTGGTATCGCAACATGGGCACATGGGCATCGGCCTCATACCCTTCGGTCGCGTCGGTAAGTATTTTTTCCGCGTCCCGAGCCTCGAATTTTTAGCGGTTGCCAGGCGGTTTAGATACATCCCGCAGATGGAGCTCATTTCCAAGCTGAACGCACCAAACCGAGCGGGATCAACGATGAGATTTGCTTGGCGGCCTGCAAAGCCGTGGACGCTGGTTCTCAATATGTAGCAGCCCATCACTCTCCGCCAACCGGGCGGGTCGCTTCGTCACATGGATTCCTCGGTGCGCTTGCCACCTGTTCTGTACCATCATATACAGCCGGAAAGTAAACCCGTTCCTTTGTCCACAGCGTGAAAGGTTTACCTTCTATGGCGCCGTAACTGTCATCGAATTCAGCCAACAGATCTTCTTTCGAGAGCGTGCACTGTACAACATCCTTCCAAGACTCTTTCTTCTCTTCCATTGCCTCCGATATAAGGTCTTTCCAGCAAGTCTTTGCCATTTATTCTCCCGTCATTTAGCCGCGTGCAATGAAGCTCGTATGATGATCTTTCAAATGGGGAAGCTTACCCTCCATTTGCTTCCGCCAGCTATGTGTACGCATCTTGAAGTCGCGCCTGAGTGCAAAGAAGAGGCGCAGCGAAGTCAGCGCGCGGCCCCGTGCAGCTGCGAGACTGCTGGCTTATCCAGCTGACGCCTCCTGCGGTAACCGCGGTGAAATCATACGCGACGCCCGGCCTCGAGCCGGAGGGCTATCGAGCTAGAGGCGGGACGTGATCCGCGCAAAAAATGGCCAAATCGTCTTTGAATCTATCGGGCAGAAGTCCAGTTTTAGCGGTTATTTCTCGATCTTCGTGATCTTGTTACCCTGGATGCCGAGCGCGGCCATCGCGCCCTTCTGATCAAAAATGAACGCGTAGATCTTGTCCTGGGTCGTCGTCGTGGTCACCGCTCTCCCCATGCCTTCGTCCGCAACGACGACGGAGGGTCCAACGCCGACCTCGAAACCGTTGGCCTGATCAAGGGTCTTCAGCGTCTCGTTACTCAGAAAGAACAGCGCGTAGCCGTACTTCTGCCCGCCTGCCTGTAGCCCAACCGACGCACCGGCTGTATTGTAGTAGCCGGCTGCCTTGCCGCCTTTGAAAAGCACACCCTCGCCGTACTGACCGCCGACTCCCAGGCCCGCTTTCACAATCCCGGGGAAAACGAGCACTGCGACCGCTTTCTTCCCGATTTCCTTGGCGCCCGGGTTTTTCGCGTAGAGACTGTTGAGTGCGGCCTGTCCCTCCCGGCGCAGCTCGTCCGCCGTTTCAGCTATGGCTGTCTGGACCGGGATGAGCGTTGCTGCTATGAAGGTTGCAACGATGGTAAATGAGGATAGATTCATAATTTTCTCCTTAAATGAGAGGTCTACCACGGACTTCGTCAACACTCGAGACGACATTTACGAGCAGCAACGAATAATTAATTGTAGTATTTTTTATGGTTTCGTCTGAGACGTTTGGCACACTGTGTAGTTTGGCACACTGTTTAAACAGGGAAACGAAACATGTCCGCATCAATCCGACCCTCGCGCGAGCGCTACCTCATATTTTTTACAGACTAAATAAGCAGATTCGTTAACGCTGGCCATGGGTACCGGATCTGAGCCGTGATCATTGCTCTACTCCACCCGCCACGATCAAGCAGAATCCTGAACATCTCATTCCGCGTGCAGAAGGGTGGGAGGCAGGCAAAAAAAAGCCCGGCAGCAGGACCGCCGGGCCAGGTATCCACAATGGGTTGGATACCAATTACGCCAGAGAGGGAGGCGTCGCGATACTATGTCACGAAAATGTGTCGGCTTCGTGACCGGCAGCCTTGCTTTCACATGACATCCTTGGGTATGCCCGAAAGGATCCGCCATTCGCCGGCCGTGTACGCTCGTCTGCTCCGCCTGTTCGATATCGTGACTGCAAAAGTTCCAGCAATTTCCCTGCTACACTTGAAAATGCGTTTGAACGTTTGGACTCACGGGGCAATGAATCTCTGGAAATCCACCGATGACGTTTAACCTTGAACTCCATGGACGCCGTACACTGGTTACAGGCGGCACGAAAGGCATCGGTGCAGCAGTGGTCGCACGGCTGAGGGAAGAGGGCGCCAAGGTACTTACGACGGCACGCTCGCTTCCCGCTAACCTTGCGTCGGACGTGCTGTTCGTGGCTGCGGACCTCACGACGACAGAAGGCTGTGCTACAGCCGTGGAGGCGGTGCGTGATCAGTTAGGCGGAGTGGACATCATTGTCCATGTCGTGGGCGGATCCTCCGCGCCCGCCGGCGGTTTCGCCATGCTGAATGACAACGAATGGCAGCGTGCGCTTGATCTGAACCTTTTTCCCGCTGTCCGACTCGACAGGGCACTGTTGCCTGGAATGCTTGAGCAGGGGTCGGGCGTGATCGTCCATATCACCTCAATACAACGTCAAATGCCGCTCTTTGACGCAACCATCGCTTATGCGGCCGCAAAAGCGGCGCTGAGCAATTACAGCAAGGCCCTGTCCAAGGAAGTCAGTCCCAAGGGAGTGCGCGTGGTTCGGGTTTCCCCGGGTTGGGTTGAGACAGAAGCGGCCGTGGGCCTGGTCAACAAGATAGCAACCAAGGCAGGCACCGACTACGAAGGCGCTCGCAAGACGTTGATGAAATCGCTCGGAGGCATCCCGTTGGGGCGCCCCGCAAAGCCATCGGAAGTTGCGGATCTGGTTGCTTTCCTGGTATCGCCGCGCGCTGCTTCCATCACCGGAACGGAATACGTTATTGATGGGGGAACGGTACCGACTGTCTAAGTAAATTCTTCAGCGCGCAACCTAACCGCCGTGCAGCCTGCCCGAGCGGGAACGTTTAGCTTTTAGCGTTGCAGGCAGGCTTGCGGAACGCTCGGCTCTGGCTAACAATGAATTTTCCGCATTTCTTCTGCAGGCCGGGTTTAAAACGAAACTGTTCAACTTGTTGCTGCGACGGGTCCGATGCCTGGGGAAAAATGATCACGGGTCGAAGATAACGGGGATTTTATGCCGCCGAACAAAAAGCCAAACAACTTGGAGCGCGTGAGCTGCGCGCTGCGAACCTTGAGCGCGGGCAATCGCACGTTGCTGCGCGCATCGGACGAGCAGGAGCTTCTGCGCGACATGTGCCGGGTAATCGTTGAGCAGGGCGGCTACCCTCGTCGCGTGTGTCGGATATACGCGCGATAATGAAAACAAGACCATCCAGTGGATGGAGTGCGTTGGAATGGACAAGGAACATCTTCAGGCGCTTTATCCCTCTTGGGTTGATAAGATGGTGGCTAATACACCGTTCGGTACCGCGATTAGCACCGGCAAACGCAGTGTGGCCAGGCACGTCTTCACCGATCCCGCCTTCGCCACCCATGCTCACCCCCAGTTAATCGAACTTGCATTAAAGCGAGAGGCTATGCGTCGGCGACGGCGTTTCCACTTCGGGTGGAGGGAGAAATACTGGGCGCGCTCATGCTGGCCGCGGCCGAATCCGAGGGATTCGACGACGAAGAGCTCGAGCTGCTCGACGAGCTGGCGGACGATCTCGCCTATGGGATTGCCAATTTACGAATGCGGATCGAGCACCGTAAAGCTCAAGAGGCTATTGCTCACCTTGCTTACCATGACCCGCTGACCGATCTGCCAAACCGCATCCACTTGCATCAGCACCTGGAAGAAGCGATAGAGCTTGCCAAGCGACAGCATCACCCCGTCGCATTGATCTATCTGGAAGTCGGACAATTCCATGTAATCAACGAAATCCTTGGCCACCAGGCGGGCGACCAATTGGTGCAGCAACTGGCACGGCGTCTGGCGGGAGCCGCAAAGCTCGACGAACTTCTGGCACATGTAGGTGAGGCGGCTTTTGCTTTGCTGGTCCCGAATGTCGGAGCCGATGACGCCGCCATGGAAGCACAGCGTCTTCTTGACATTCTGGATGACCCAGTGGAGATATCGGGGTTGACGATAGATCCGCCGGTATCTGCGGGAATTGCCCTGTTTCCGGGGCACGGCAGCGACGCTGAAGCTTTGCTGCGAAGGGCGAACGCTGCGGTGCGCAAGGCCAAGCCCGCAAGGGGTGGCTACGCCTTCTACAGCGGTCAGGAAAAAGAAAACGCGCTGCGGCTTGGCCTGATGGGCGAGTTGCGGCAAGCCATCGAAAGGAACGAACTGCGCCTCTATTGCCAGCCTAAGGCCACCATAGCTTCAGGCCAGCCATGTGGCGCGGAGGCACTCGTGCGCTGGGAGCACCCGGTGCACGGTTCGGTCAGTACGGGCGAATTCATCAAGATCGCGGAACAGGCAGCACTCATCACCCCGCTTACAAATTGGATGTTAAAGGCCGCGTTCAGTCAGGCCCATGCCTGGTACGAGGCAGGCTTGGCGAGGCCGTTGTCGGTAAACCTGTCGGTGCACGATCTGCGTGATGCAAGGCTGAGCGAACGTATCCGGGGCCTGTTCTCTACGTGGGGACTTCCACCGGAGCTCATTCAATTTGAAATTACGGAGAGCGCATTGATGGAGGACCCGACAAGCACGCTGGACACATTGGCTCGCCTGAAGGAACTCGGGGTCGAGCTTTACATCGACGACTACGGCACAGGGTATTCCAGCCTCAGCTACTTGCAGAAACTGCCGGTCGACTGGATCAAGATCGATCAATCTTTCGTCAAGCCGATGGCAACAAATAACGATTCTGGACTGATCGTGAGATCAACAATCGAGTTGGCCCATAATCTTGGTCTACGAGTGGTCGCGGAAGGCGTAGAGAGCCAAGTGCTATGGGATCAGCTTGGCGCATGGGGATGCGACGTAGCACAAGGCTTTTTTGTCGGCGAGCCGATGCCGGCGGATAGATTTAATGAATGGGAAACCCAGTGGTCGCGGGGTCCGACCTTGGCTCGTTAGATTTCCATTTCTCTCGGGGGGCGCGCGTGCGTAATTGGGAAGGGAAGGTCCTCGGCCTGGTCGTTCACACGCTGCCAGGCCAATGCCTCAGATCCGTCGTATGAAGAAGAGAGATGGAATTTATCGAGCGCCCTTTCAGTACAGCCCGGTTTCCTGCTCGTTATGGCCCGTGTCGCTGGCAAGATCGGCTATTTTGCCGCGTATGCTGCAACTGATGACTTCAATGCAGCTTTTCCAAAAACCGCCCGAGAGCAGTTGCAGGCCGCGGAAATATCTGTTTGACGTCTTTGCTGGGGCCGTGTATCGACAGGTAATTCCGAGACCTTCTTCATTAAGGTTGATTGTCTTATGCCACATCCATGCCGGGAAAAACAAAACGTCACCGGGATGCAGGTCAAACTCATAGCGTGGTGCGTATTCCACCAATGGATAAGCATCACGGTCGCTCGGCTCGCCGTGTTCATCTGCGCGAAACTCCGCAAACCGCCGCATGCCGTTCCCAAGCGCGACGGGATATAACAGCCAGGAATATTCGGATTCAATCAAGGTCCAGCGTTTGGATCCCGATACGGCCATGTACCAGTTGGGCCCTTCCTCGCAGTGATAGTTAGCATTTAATCCCGCTCCCAGGCCGAGAATCAGAAAACTGAGAACAGGTTTCGACGGGCGGCCCATGACGGGAAAATAGACGTGCGACCGTGGGATATTGAAATATTGATAGAAAACAGGATCCTGGTCGAGCAGCAATTGTTGTGGAATGAAATTACAGCGGCGGTCTTCTGCGACCTGGTGCAACGATGTATTGATCATCTTCTTGGTGCGCTTGTCCAGGGCCTGTACAACGGTGTCTGGAAATTGCTGCCGCCAGTCTTCCGAGTGTCCAGTCCTCTGATGCATTTTCTACAAATCCACGCAAAACGCAGGGAATAGACCGTTTGACATGCTCACGGTAAAACCGGGCAGGGTCGATCTCGCTCGCCCGATATTCCTGTATTGGCAGGACTTGCCTGCGCGGTATATCGCGACTTTGCAATCGCCGTAGTATCCGCAGCTCCGTGCGACGACGTGAATCTCGGAAGGCATCAGGATTATTAGACAGATGTTGACATAGCATGATGCTCTTCAGCGCTAGCACATTTGCATATCCTAGCGGCAGTATGGGTACGCCGGCTTTACCGATGCGCTGTGCAAGAAACGTGCGCACAAAAAGCTGCTGCTCTGCAATCAACTGCCACGCCACATACAGAGTTGTCGCTACGCCGGCGAGCGGTGTGGCCACCGCATTTCTTACATACGACAGCACAGTTCTTTTTTGGGTTATTCCCGCACTCTCCATGGGATACTCCTTTGGTTTCCTCTCACTCGCCAAATTCACCTTGAGAATCGGTTCACGCATAGCTTTATCATTCGGCCAAATCCTAGGGGGCCAGGATGGCCTTGCTCAATCCTATGCCATCTGCTCCAAGCGCCTGTCAGCAACGTCAGATGGCCTTTATAACCTTAGCTATGGCAAAAGCGAAACAGGCAGAATTGTACACAAGTATGAGACATCTGCATCGCGGTGCCTCCAAGGAATTGTAAATTCATCTGTCGTTGTTGTTGCATAAGCTGCTATATGCCGTCAGCGCACATACCGCGAGAAATTAAGGAGAAATTTTGTGCGGAAAAATGGACTGCGTATTAGCACCCTCCCTGTAACTTTTTTATGCCTTGATTCCTCCCTTGGCGTTGCTTCTAGATATATGGAAAATCCACGCGTTCTGCTTCCATCATTCCTATCACCAATACAATTAACGCTAACAAGCAGCTTAGCCTTGAGGCTCAGCTTCAGCGACGGAATCGGACCTCAACCGGATGTTACAACCTGTACGCGTGAATGTCTTCGCTCGGCTAGCAGCCGCTCCACCTCGGGGCACCCGTTCAGCCGGTTGATGCGCTCGCTATTTTGATCAGGGTGATCTCGGGCGGAGCAAACAGGCGTATCGGCGGTCCCCAAGTGCCTGTGCCGCGACTGACATAAAGTCGTTGCCCCCCGGCCAGTTCGGTGAACCCGGTCTGCATTTTATAGGCCAGTCGAGTCAGGTAGACGAATGGGAATATCTGTCCACCGTGCACATGGCCCGAGAGTTGCAGATCAAATGGGGTTTCTGGATTAACAACCGGACGGTGTTTAAGCAAAACGATGAAGTCGTTTCCGCTCCCTGAAGCGAGCACTTTGCGCGTGGCGAGCATTTCTTGCTGTTCTGATTTTCCTGAAACGGCGTCGTCAACTCCCACCAGAACGATAGTGCCTGCTCTAGCTGATTCTCCGCGGAGCATGGTAAAGCCGGCATTGCGGAGGAAACGCAGCGAGTTTTCCAGTCCCGCGTAGTATTCATGATTGCCGGTCACCGCGTATGCGCCGAGAGGCGGCGCGTATGCGTGGAAACGCTGGGCAAGCGGAGCCAGGTTTTCACCTCGCCCATCGACAATGTCTCCTGTCGCTACCACGATGTCTGGCTTGAGCTCCCGAAGCTTTGCGACGATGCGGTCGAGGAATCCGGTTCCCCGCATAATGCCCAGGTGCACGTCGGAAATCTGGGCCATGGTGATATGCCCCGATGCAAGCTTTGGTGTTTCAATGTTCACCTCTTCAACGCGGATGTGCCATGCTTCAATAAATCCATAGCTCAGCAGCGCGAGAGCCAGCAGGCCGACAATCCGCAACGTTGTCGGATCATCCAGCGGCCAATTGAAATTCAGCAGTATGGAAAGACCATGGCCGAGATCGAACAACAGTCCAATGCAAACAAACAGGAACAAATACCCCATCCATGTGTAACTCACCCAGGCCGTGGCAACCGTTACAGCCTGCAAGTTTCGCCTTTCCAGACGCCAGACGACCGACGGCAAGAAAGTCAGGACGAGTGCACCAAACGCCAATGCCAGACCTAGGGCCAATGAGTGCGGATAGGCCATCCACACCTTGGCGAAGGCGTATAAATGAAAGGAACCGTAGACCAGGAATGCTATGCCCATGGATTTCCCAATGCCGCTCTCGCACCGATAGAAATGATAGAAATGGACTTTACATTATCTCTTGATGCTCTCTTCAAATAGTTTGTAGCAAGAACGAATAAAGTGCCCCTCCCCTGAAACAAAAGATCCCGCCAAAATCTCCGAAGCTGATCTCTGATGCAGTCGGTCAACCGTTATGGCGACATCGCAATTGCTGTATCGGTTAAAGAGGAATACCGCGAGGCTTTGTGGTTTCACGGCATTTTTCTTCGCTGCAAGGATTTTCCAGTCCTTTAATCGGCTGCTCGCCTGGCGTTCAGTATCTGAATCAGTTCGTTCGCGTTGAAGCTTCTACCTGAAAGCATGTGCCCCACGGCCTTGAATACGCGAAGCATTCGCGTATAGCTTTCCAATACAGGTTGATGGGTGTTCAACTCACGCCCTTTGAACGTAGGGAACTCATCCATTTCGTCTATCAGGAACGTCAGGACGCCATAGTGTCGTTCTTCGGTATTTGCGTCAAACCCGCCGAACCTGACCTCCGTTAATCCCGTTTGTCGTCGTAGTTCATTCTTTTCCGCCACACTCAGCCGCTCATAGGCCGCTTCCATTACCTCCCACATCACCAGGACAGCCACCACATCTTTTACGATCTCTTCATTATTATTTCCAAATCCGTCGTAAATCCCGTAATACTTGCGTCTGATAGCCCAGAGATGACCACTGTGAATTGCCTTGATGATGAACTTGGGGTCGATTTCCTTATCGACTTTAAGCTTTTCGTAAATCTCGCTGAGCATGAAAAGGATAAGTTTCTCCCCGTCACTTAGTTTCATTTCTTTTCCGTTATCAATTAACATGAGCGTCAATCTTACGGATTTATAAAATGTTAACCATTGTCCTAAAGTACAGTACAGTCTCAATAGTTCCCGGGCTAACGGGCGTGCGGCAAATGATCCCAACTGAAGCCAGACGGCGGATAGGATAAAAAAGATTTGCCGCGACGATCCGTGCCCACGCGGTAGCAGCAAAAAATACAAGCACTGCTGCCAAGCTCTGAGGAAGTCCGTATAGGGTATATAGAAGCGCGACGGCGCCACCATCCTGCAATACCTTGGAACAGCGTTGAATTGGGGAGGGTACTGCACCATCTTGCAAGCCCTTGGCTGGGATGGCAACGCTCCTTTACATGCTTTACCTGCTTTGCCCCGACGGTTCATGCAATTCCTGCATTCGAAACCGAGAATCCGGACGCCTTTACTGGCATGTACAGTTATGTACAGTTCTGGGCTCAGGAAGCAGCTTGAAATATTGATAGATCGCGAGGCATAAGGCTGCTAAACAATGGTTGACAGCAATCTTCTCATCACTGGCTTCGCAATCGTGCTCGGTCTGGTTTGGCTGGGCGTCTGGATTTTGGGCAAGATCAGGCGAGGAGAGATCGAGATGGGTGTGCACACGGCATTGCTGGCGCTGCTCGCAGCAATCCTGCTCGTACCTTTCGCAATGAATGTCACTGCCCATCTGATAGCGAATTCCATGCATCGTCCAACGGGGGAAGAACATGGCGGTCAGCCCGAAGATATGGCCTCTGCTCACAGGCACGATCCGTTATGAAAAATGCCTTTCAACTCGCAACAAAGGCTACGGTCACTTCATTGATGCACCAATTCTCGCTTACCTGATCGAGACGCCGCACGGCCGCATTCTTTACGATGCGGGCTGCGATTACCGCAAGCTGGCCGATCCCTTGTTGCGCGCGCTGCATTTTGAACACATGCGTCCCCGGGTTGAACCCCCGATCATGACGGAAGCGCAGCGCATTCCGCATTACCTGTCGAGGTTGGGGCTTGCGACTTCCAATATCGACGTGGTGTTCATTGGGCATCTTCATTTCGATCATGCAGGCGGCCTCGGCGATTTGCCAGGTTGTGAAGTACATATTCAGAGGGATGAATTGGCCGCGGCTCGCACGGGCCTGGATGGCAGCGTGTTTACCGATGAGCTGGCGGAAGCGCACAGGTGGCTGGTGGAGTCGGGAGAATATCTCGTTGCCCCGGGCGTTCATGCCATCGCCAGTCCCGGTCATACCGCTGGCCACATGTCTCTATTCGTAGAGCTGGAAAAAGGACGGCCCGTCATTCTCTGCGGAGATGCAGCCGATCTGGTTGAAAATTTATCTGAAGAGATCGCGCCCGGTTACTGCTGGCAGGACAATGAAGCGTTGGCGCTTGCCAGCATACGCAAGCTCAAGGACCTCGCGCGAAAGGAAAACGCGCAGCTTTGGCCCAATCATGATATGGAATTTTTCCGCAGCCTGCCGAGTTTTCCGGAGTGGCGGGAATGAATCACGTGGAATGAGGCGTTCGTGTCTCTGTCCACTGAGCGGGCGTTGTCCCGATAGACTCCGCGCTGACTTATCTGGCCTCAGTCCGCTCTAAGTGCAACCCAAAGCTGATCATTGGCTTGGTATAAAGAGGTCGCACTAGCTGCACAAGCGGTTATTGCGGTGTCAGGGCACCATAATGACTTTATGGGCTCAATTGCGGTTTTTGGTACATCCTGGGTATGTATGCCTAGTCAACCTCGGGCTGCGAGACGGCTTCGTCTGCTTTATCTCTCCGTAAGGCTACCCCGCTTTTCATGAGCTCGGACGCCATTTTCCGGTGGAGGCTTGCCTCCTTCAGGTTTTCTTCGGCTGATTCCTCATACTTGCGTACTAAAGCTGCGGTATGGGATGTCAAATCCTGGGCTTGACGGCCATAGAGATAGCCTTTTTCTTCATAATGCTCGAGTAGTTTTTTCTGCTCCGCAGCTTTCGTTTTCATCTCATTCGCTGCGTTTTCAAAATACCTGGACAAAGCAATATGATCGCTGCGGGTCTGGGCGTTCTGGGCAGCTTTCTTGATGCTTGGGACCTGAGCAGTGTCTTGAGTAGTCATCTGCGCGCAGGCGGCCAACAAACTTATTGATAGCACCGCGAAAAATGTCCTTGTATTCATGCTCCGCCCTCCCTTACAATCAAACTGAACTAACAGTGAACTAACAGCCAAAATCAATAACCGAAAAGGATAGCCAACAGAGCGAGGGACGCGCCCGACGCTAACAAACCGAGAGACATGGCAACGAGAGATGTCCTTGTTTTCATGCTGAGCTCTCCTGAAAACTGGAAAGAAAAAAATGGTAAAAAAACTGGGTTGGTGATTTAATAATAAAAGTCTTCTGCCATTTTGTCAACTATTTTATGTTTAAAGTGTCTTAAGCAAAGAGAAGACCTGTTCGAAGCTGTTCTATAATAGATTTTTCAGAATAACAATTCGAAAGTCTTTGAATCACAGAACGGGGAGGAACGAGAGGAAAATCTATATGCTAAATACAATGGGTGAACGGCAGAAACAACTGCTGAAGCTGCTACGGGCGAACAAGTTGGGCTTGAGCGTGGATGAGCTTTCCAAGGGGCTTGAAATCACGCGAAACGCGGTCCGCCAACATCTTTCTTCTCTCGAGGCGGCGGGACTGGTAACAACCGGCACCACGCGCCCTTCGGGGGGCGGGCGACCACAGCAGCTTTATATCCTGACCGAGCTTGGTTCGGAAAGCTTCCCACGCCAATACTCCTGGCTTGCACAGCTTGTGGTGGCTTCCGTCCAGCGGGAAGAAGGGGCGAACATGGGCAAGCGTCTAAACGACATTGGAGCAGGCGTGGCACAACAGCTTCGCGGCCAGTATCCAAACCTTAATACGCACGAGGAGAAGGTCGATAAGCTTGCCGAGGTAATGGATCAGCTCGGGTATAACGCAAAGAACACCACGCTGCCGGGTGATAAGCCAACGATCGTGGCCGACAACTGCGTGTTTCACCGCATGGCGGCGAGGGATACCGAGATTTGCCACCTGGACCGGGGTCTGATGGAAACGTTCACAGATAGCGAGATCGAGCAGGACGAATGCATGGCCCGAGGCGGAAATGTCTGCCGGTTTCGGTTCACGCCGAAAAAAGAGTAACCGAGCAGCCTTAACCTGTCATTTTTCATCTGCGACGCACAATCAGAGGAAATGTTCAGGGGATTGCTCGGAGCATGCCTGGCTATCCCGCCCTTCACCTTTGATGCGTTAATTTTACGAGGCGCATCGAGGTCCGAACATTTAATCCAGGGAACACTTAAGTCCTGGTTTCTCCGCTCCCCCGATGCCAAAATCAAGGGCGACTCGTGGGGCGAAAGCAACTGGTTCGGTGCTTATCCGGAGACGGATAAGCAGCTAGCCAACCTTCGCAATTGAAACCGGTCATTCGCTAGAACTCCTGCGACAATAGCGCTGCTTCGACCAGCACATCGACACCATTGTCGCTCATGATCGCACGGGCCGGAATTTTTTCACCCGCACGCCACCTTAACACGGCTTTATGCTTCGACTCACCGCTCACGAGGAATATTATTTCGCGCGAGCGGTTTAATCGGTTCGCGCTCAGTGATACGCGCTGGGGAGGACGAATGGGGGAATTGAAAATAGCGAGCGTATCGGGCGAATCAGGAGATAATCCCCAATCATTGCCAGGGAACAGGCTCGCCGTGTGACCGTCTTGCCCGAGTCCGAGCAGGGTCAGGTCGAAAAGTCCCACGCTCCGCAGCGTTTCGGCATATTCCGCAGCGGCCTTATCGGCGCGCGGGCCACTCGGAATTACGTGGATTTGTTCGCCAGGGATGGGCACGTAGTCGAGCCAGGCGTCGCCCGCCATTCGGGAATTTAATTCTTCCTCGGTGGGGGGCACGCACCGTTCATCCGAAAAATAGACGTGCCAGAGCGACCAATCCGTCGGCGCGCTGCGCAGTCTTTCGTAGATCGGGCGGGGCGTCTCGCCTCCAGCCAGAACGATGCTGAAATGCCCGCGTTCGCGGATCGAGTGCGATGCACAGTCCAGGATAGCCGCAACCGCAGCATCCTGCAGGCTAGCCTTATCTGCATACTCGTGCCAACGGTAGCGGCGGGTATCGGCGACGCTCGTGGGGGGAGAACTATTGTGCATGGCAGGGATCCTCGTCTCCTGTTTTTCTTGTCGGGTGTATCGTAGATACTAATCCGGCCTCAGTGCCGGACGGCCGCTGCCCAGGAATAATACCGCAAGAGCTGAAAATAGGTAAAACGCTTGCAATTCCAAGGCCCAGCCCCCGGTGGAGCTGAGAGTGAACATTTGGGAGCGGTGCGCCAGCACCAACGCGAATATCATGTTCCCAATGATAAGCAGAGCGCCGAGGCGTGAATAAAAGCCTATGATCACCATCAAGGGACCAATCACTTCCCCAAGAAAAACGCCAAAAGCGAGAGCGTGCGGTAAATTTATTGCTGCAAGCATCTTGCGGATTCCTTCCAGCGACTCGGGATGAAGCAGTTTGTGTATCCCATGAAACAGTATCAGCGCACCGACGGTAAGACGCAAGATGAGCTTTCCCAGGTTATCGTTTCGGATCAGCTTGCGCATTTATCCTTATTCCTGAAATCTCCGCAGCCTTCTTGGGGTTCAAGCAGCTGGAGTGTTTTTATTTTGTACTTGTTGGACGGACCAAGTTGGACGGATCAAAAAGCCCGTCCAGATTTCAGTCTAGAAGAAATTATTTCCTAATTGGAAATTTTTCTCCAGGCTATTTATTGTAGAGCTAGAGTCGGATTGTCTCACGAATGGGAAAAACTGGAAAATCTGGCTTACCGGGATAGATAGGAAAAACTGGTTGAAGCGGGTAAGGTTCAGTTGTTCAGTTCAAGGCCATGTATAGGAGCTATACATGGCCCTTGAACTGTTATTCCGCGATGGAGAGGTTATGATGAGATGGTACTGCGCTGAGTTTTTGCGGAGTTGAGGGGGGTAGAATCGTTTCTTCAACATCGAGCGCCATCTGATGGTGCAGGTGCGCTTCCTTTACATTGTTTTCCACGGCCTTTTCGTACCGGTGTGCAAGTGCTTCAGTATGGGATTGAAGATCCTGAGCTTCTCTGCCATAGAGATAGCTTTTATCCTGGTAGTGTTTAAGCAGCTGCTTTTTCTCCCGCATTTTTAATTGCATTACTTGTGCTGCGTCTTCGTAATATTTGGCTATCGCCTCATGATCGCTTCGGGTGGTCGCATTCCGCGCCGCCTGGAGGATGTGGATGTCGTCAGGCTCGCCTCCTGTTGCCGCCGGGTTTAGGAACGCCGACAAGCCAAACAAGGATAATGCTGCAAAAACATGGCTTGCTTTCATTATGACTTTTCCTTTTCGTACCGATACACCGGACAGCGCCGCGAAATACTGATTTTTTCCAAGCTTCGTCGAGAAGTTGCGAAATTCTCATTTAATTCTCGTTTGTATAGTTTGGAGGATACGGCAGATTGGCAACTTTGTCAAGTTAGTTATGTTTAAAGTTATATGACACTCGTCAACTTTGGGGGGAACTAAACTTTTCCCCGGAATCTGCGGCGGTACGGAAAAGGAAAAGCCCGGCGGGAAGGGGGACCGCCGGGCCGCAGGATCCACATAGGTTTGATCCTTAATAACGCCTGAGGTGGGCGTCGCAAATACTATCTCACAAGAATATGTCTGATGCGTGACAACAGCGCGGAAACGAAGAAATGTAGTGATGTTTAACTATAATGTGATGTATCGAATGATATGGCGATCCTGATTATCCAAAAGGACTCTGTTACGTGCAGCATCATTATCTGGAGAAGGTTTCTTCTTCTCCTTCTCGCTGGTTCAGATTTTGTTACATAAGTAAAAGGGCAAAAGTAAAAGGAACATCAGCAAAACCCTAAAGCAGGCGTGGTCAACTGGAGTACACTTGAGGCTGTGCTCCTTTTTAACTTTCAGGAAAGGATTTGGCGATGGAGTTCCAGTGGCTCAAGGATGATCTGAAAGACAATTACCTGCTGTGCGTTTCAACGAACCGAAGTTTATTCTTTCGTGGAACGCTCTCGGCAGAACATAATGGTAAGAGATTATGGCAGCCATTCCCGAAAGGGAAGCCGCAAGAGGTTTACGGAGATCTGAAAAGCGCCCAGCACCAGTGCGAGGCGATGATCTGTGAGCTAAGCCAAGTCTTGCTAGCCCATGGGTAGACCGGCATAGCGCCGCCGATGCTCCCGTTTGCGTGTTGTTATTATTGTTAATCGCAGGCCTTGCAGCCCATGAGGCTATTGGACTTGGCTACTACTGCCCTGCCGCGCGGGCGCCCCTGGCTCGCAGCTCACTCTTTTTTCATCTCATGTCCGCCAAACTGGTTGCGCAGGGCGGCAAGCAGCTTGTCAGAGAACGATTCAGAGTCCCGTGACTGCAATCTCTGCAATAAGGCGAGGGTAATGACAGGTGCGGCAACGTTGAGGTCGAGCGCTTCGGTGGCGGTCCAGCGCCCTTCTCCCGAATCGGCCACGTACGGGGCGATTCCTTCCAGCCGAGGATTTTCCGCCAGCGCAGCCGCGGCAAGATCAAGCAGCCACGACTGTACCACGCTGCCGTAACGCCAGATCTCGGCTACCTGGTGAAGGTCGAGGTTGAACTCCTCTTTATGGCGCATGATCGCGAAGCCTTCGGCATAGGCCTGCATCATTCCGTATTCAATACCGTTGTGAACCATCTTAGTGAAGTGCCCCGCCCCGCTCGGCCCGACGCGCCCCCAGCCTCTATCCGGAGCAGGCGCCAGAGCTTCAAAAATGGGTCGCAGCCGAACAATAACTTCTTCGTCGCCGCCGACCATGATGCTGTACCCGTTTTTCAGGCCCCACACGCCGCCACTGGTGCCTGCATCAATGTAGTGAATGCCGGCTTCCTTCAGCATGCGTGATCGGCGCTGGGTATCCTTGTAATTCGAATTGCCGCCGTCAATGATGACGTCGTCGCGTTGGAGCAATGGCTGCAGATCGGCAATCGTTTCGTCGACCGGAGCTCCCGCCGGGATCATCAGCCAGACGACTCGAGGCGCCTTCAGTTTGGCAGCCAGATCTTTTAGCGATGATGCGGACATGCCGCCCTTTTGCTCGAATTCCCTGAGTGCATCCAGGTTTCGTGCAAAGCCGATTACGCGATGCCCCGCATGCAGCAGACGCTGTGACATAGGGCCGCCCATGCGGCCCATACCCACCATTCCAAGTTCCATTGAATTCTCCACGGCTCGCTTAACTCGAAACACAAGAGTTAAAGGAGCGATTTTTCAAATGGTTCAGGCCGCGTGATTGGCAGTGGCCAGAATGTCCTCACGCTTGGTTTTCAGGGTGGCAAGCAACTTGTCATATGAGGCTGAAAAAGCGTCCACGCCGTCATTCTGCAGTTGTTCGGTAACGGCATTGAGGTCGATCCCCAAATTCCCCAACTGTGCAATTTGGAGCCTTGGCTTGCTCGATATCTTCCTGAAGTGTGTCACGTACCCGTCCGTGATCACGAAACGCGGCGAGGGTTTTGGGGGGCACCGTATTTACGGTGTCGGGGCCGATCAACTCTTCCACGTACAGCACATCGGAGTACTTTGGATTCTTTGTCCCCGTACTGCCCCAAAGCGGACGCTGCACGCGCGCCCCCTTACGCCGCAACGCGGCAAATGGTTCGCCGTAAAATATCTCACGAAAACGTCGATAGGCCAGTTTGGCGTTCGCAGTGGCGATTTTTCCCTGCAAAGCGAGTCCCTCGGGGGCGCCGATCTTTTCAAGCATGGGATCGACCATGACGTCCACCCGGCTGACGAAGAATGAGGCCACCGAACATGGCCACGCTTCTTTCGCGCCGCCCGGCGACGAAGCGGCCCAGCGGCCAAGACCGGCTATATATGCCCGCGCTACAGCCTCGTAATGGTGCAACGAAAACATCAGGGTGACGTTTACATTGACGCCCTCACTGATCAGTTGTTCTATGGCGGGAATGCCCTCCGGGGTAGAAGGGATCTTGATCATCAGGTTGGGCCGCTGCACGGCTTGCCAGAGCCGCCTGGCTTCTGAAATGCTCCCTTGAGTATCGCGGGCGAGATGGGGAGACACTTCAAGGCTGGCGTAGCCATCCCCACCGCCTGTGTCGTCATAGACTGGCCGAAGCTCATCGGCGGCCATGCGTATATCCTCGACGGCCAAGGCTTCGAACAGCGCTTTCTCGGCCTGCCTTTCATTGTTTCGCAGCAGTTGTCTCAAGGCATCGTCATACTCTTTGCCCTGCCCGATAGCCTGCTCGAAAATGGTTGGGTTGCTCGTCAGCCCGCGCAGGCCCTCTTCGGCGACCAGGCGTCGCAATTCGCCGCTTTTGACGAGATCGCGGCTGATGGAATCAAGCCATATGGATTGGCCATGTTGCAGTAACTCTTTCAACGGGTTCATGCCTGTTCTCCTACGGATTGCGGCTGGGATTACCCATGCCCGCGGCTATGGGTGTCTGTTCGTATATCAAAAATCGGGTACTGCGCATTTCTGCCTATATCGAAGTAAAGCATAATCCTGTGACAATGCAACCCATAGATTATTCGCGGGCTTGGAAGGAGATTTCATCCAATCAGATACGGGACGTGCGTTAGACGATCGGCTGGGGCTAACAAGCGCTCGACGATTGGCTGAGACTGGACGGTGATCAATGGAACCACAATCGGGTCTGGCGTTAATACGCTCATACGCTCGGGCTATTTCGCGCGCCCGCGGACTGACCGTGTCCTAATCCGGCCCTTTCGAATCTTTCCATTTCCATCGCAATAATACGCGGAGTTTCCGAAAATCCTCCGCATTGATGCCATCCGGGAGAATAACAATGCTGTGCGACGCAAAAAGACTTTGCCAGAGTGGCAGGGGCTCCAGAGGTTTGAATTCGAGAACTGTAAGATAAGGCGCCACGAAGCTGCTGCCGAGCAGTGCACAGGCTATGCTTTTCCCCTGCCTCGTTTTGACCACACAGGTCATGTCATCCAATAGCTCCAAACCTATTACGGATCCCGGAGACGCCAGCCAGGCATAACGTTTGACGTAAAAAGCGAGACTGGCAGCCAGCAATAAGATGCCCAAAAGTCTGACCAATATATGAAGGTCCAGCGGCCACATCAGCCCTATCGCGGTAAAATGCGCCAGGGTCAGGGTCAATGCGAGACGTTTGGAGGACTTGAGACGAATGACAAGCAAGGCGAAAATGGCAGAGTACGGGAAAAATGGGAGCTGGGAAGGAACCATAATGCCATTAGTTCCCTTCGGTTGATCAATCGCTTATCGGCCGAAATATTGTCCGTATAATCGGTTTAACGTCATTCCTCTATCGGTTTTGCATGAATTCAAGCTGGCAAGCCTATCTCCAAGACCGCCATGCAGTCTTCCAGGATGGTCGGATCGTCCACTACGGTAGCCCGGTCGCCGAGCGTGCGGGCGTCCGGCGCACCACTGTCATTGCCGATCTTTCGCACCTTGGGCTGATCCATTTCGCGGGTGAGGATGCCCAGTCTTTCTTGCAAGGGCAGCTGACCTGTGATGTAAGGCTGGCCAACTCTGACACCGTGCTCCATGGGGCTTATTGCAATCCGAAGGGCAGAATGCTGGCGAGCTATCTGTTGTACCGCGACAGTAACGGCTATCTGATGCAACTGCCCTTGGAGCTGCAGCCGGCCATCCAGAAACGGTTATCCATGTATGTGTTGCGGGCCAAAGTCAGGCTGAGCGATTTCAGTGACACGTTTATACGCATTGGTGTGGCGGGCGACGATGCCAAGACTTTGATTTCCAGGATTTTAGTGGAGGTGCCTCCCAGCGACCTTGGCGTAGTCCGCAGTGAGGGGAGAGGAAGTGTGCTTCGTCTTGCCGAGGATCGCTATGAGCTGCTTCTACCACCAGGGCTCGCGCCGGAGATCTGGCAGTGTTTGAGTACCGGTGCAGTACCGGTTGGCGCCCCGGTCTGGGACTGGCTTGAAATAAAAGCCGGCATCCCGATGATTACCGCAGCGACTCAGGAGCAATTTGTGCCCCAGATGATAAACCTGGAGATGATCGGAGGGGTGAGTTTTCAGAAAGGGTGCTATCCCGGGCAGGAAATCGTTGCGCGCAGCCATTATCTGGGCAAGATCAAACGCCGCATGTATCTTGCACATGTCGAACTTATGCCAGGGGAAGACCCAGTTAAAGCCGGAGATGAGCTGTTGAGTACAGACGCAGGGGAACAATCCGTTGGCATGGTGGTCAACGCAGCAGCCTCTCCTGACGGGGGGTTCGATATGTTAGCTGTGTTACAGACGAGCAGCGCCGAGAGTGGCAGAATACGGTTCGGGAGTGCGAATGGGCCCGCTTTGGAGATCATGCCCCTGCCTTATTCTGTGTCCCATTCGGAAAACCAGTGAGAGTGATGGCTTGAGAAAAAGGAATCCGGCGTAATTTTGGCATTATGTTGCTGTATCCGGCAGGAATTCCCGAGATCGATTGCCTGCGCGAGGAGCGGCTCCCTTCGAATATCCTGCGGTTTTTAGTCCAGGTATCGAAAACTCATCAATGGCTCTTGCCAATTACCGGCAGTGTTCTTGGTTTCTTCGGCGATATCCCGACCTGTCCAGGCAGAGTACGCCTGTCCGAGTTTTTTCATTCTGATGCACACCAACAACGGTAAGGTCAGGCTGACAACCATGTTTTTTTTCACTAGGTTTTACATCTTGGCGTTGATATTGCCATTTGTTTTGATGGCAACGTCCGCAGGTGCCGATATGCTGGAAGAACGCGATATCGCTTTTTACTATGGAAGTCGCCCGCCAGTCGAAGACTTGCGCCATTTTGACCAGATTGTCATACAGCCCAGCCAGATATTGCCGCATGAGAAGACGGCGTTATTGAATCTGAATTCCCTGATATTTGCCTATGTTTCCATCGGCGAGGTCGCGCGTAACAGCGAGGATATTACCCGTATCAAGGAGGGTTGGTCGATCGGCAACAACCCGGCGTGGAACAGCCTTGTAATGGATATGGCGAGTGCTGACTGGCGGAATTATTTGCTGGAGCAGCATTTCGGTCGGTTGTGGCGCGACGGATACAGGGCATTTTTTCTGGACACCGTTGACAGTTATCTGATCGTAACCAAGGAAGGAAAACCTCGCGACGAGCAGGAAACCGGACTGATCATTTTGCTGTCCGAAATAAAGCGCCGCTTCCCTGGTTGCAAGCTTCTGCTCAATCGCGGCTTCGAAGTGCTGGATCGGGCCAGTCAATATGCGGACGGGATGGTGGCCGAATCGCTTTTTCACGGTTTTGATCCCGTTACCGGCAAACACGCGCCCACCAAGCAAGAAAACAGGGCGTGGCTTCTGAATCAGCTTGCGCGGGCGCAAAACGAATTCAACGTCCCGGTTACCGTGCTGGACTATGTCGAGCCGGGCAATTGGGCGGAAGCGGAAAAAACAGCGCGTGAAATTCTCAAACTGGGGTTTATGCCGTGGGTCGCCAATGGCGACCTGACATGGCTTGGGCAAGGCCGGCTGCGTCTGGCGCCGCGCAAACTGCTCGCTGTGATAAACGGAACGCCGGCACAACAGATGGATCATGACCTGTTCCGCCACGCGGCCATGCCGCTGGAATATCATGGCCTTGCTCTGGACTACTGGTTCATCGATCAGCTTCCATTGCCTGTCGAGCCGCTTGTAGGACGCTACGCGGGGGTTGTCGCATGGCTGGGCGAGGATGCAAGTGCCGGTGAAGGCAATGTCGGGCGTTACGAAAGTCTCTGCGCGCGTTTGAAGAACGAAATCGATGCCGGGCTGCCGGTGATTTTCATGGGTTATCTGCCCGCCGGCCAATCATGCCGGAACCTGATCGATTACCAGGGCGAGCTGCGCCCGGCCACGCGCGCGCTCAAGCTTGTCAAGGCCAGCGAGCAGCTTGGGCGCCCGAACACGGCGCCGGTGGTCGGCAGTGGAACGCCCTCTATTCACGTTCGCGATAGAAACGAAGCATGGTTGACGTTGAGCGACGGCGAAAAATTGTTTCATCCCATCGCTGTGGGCGCGCGAGGGAGCTATGCATTGCATCCCCATATCATAAGTCAGAGCGCCTCCGGTCGTCGTGAATGGTTGCTGGATCCTTTTTCTTTTTTTCAGGCTGCCCTGCGCCTGCCCGCTCAGCCCGTATTCGATCTGACGACGGAAAATGGCCGTCGCCTTGGTATCCTTGAAGTTCGCGGCGACCGCCTGTTCGAAAAGGATGAGCATGGCGTGGAAGTCATTGACCGGCTTCAGGCATGGATAGAGAAGGCCGGCGCACCGGTGACTTTGGGCGTGATCGAGGCCGAGGTGGACAACGAAAACAGGCTCGACAAAGTCAGGCAACTGGCTTTGCTGCCCCAGGTGAGGGTGGCAAGCCATACGTACAGCCACCCCTTCTATTGGGGAGTATTCGAGGGGAAAACGGACGCAGACCAGCAGCCGTATCGTTACAGCGTGTTCATGGAGGGTTACGCGGCGGAGATGACTCGGGAGACGGCGGCTACGCTCCCGTTTATACGATCCATAGCGCCTGATTCGCCGTTATTGCTGATATGGTCGGGGGACGGCAAACCCGTGCCGGCAGCCTTGGCGGCGGTACAAAAAGCGGGGTTGCCGAGTTATGGAGGGGGCGGTTTGTCCTGGCAAAGCGGACCGCTTTCTCTTGCGGAGCTTTCCCCGGCGCTGCGCCCCACGGAATGGGGTATCCAGGTGCTTACCCCCTTGACGGGCGAACCTCTTTTCGCGAGGCTCTGGTATGGCGAAGCGCTGAACTTTGGAAAGATCAGCGACTGGAACAGGCAGCTCGATTCGGCCCGGCGGTTACGCATCTCGTCCATATCGTTCCATGCGGATGCGCTGTTGCACCCGCGCGGCGCAGAGCTTCTGCATACGCTGGCAGAGGAGCAGGCGAAGGAGAAGGTGCTTGCCATCTGGCTCGATGAATACGCCCAGCGGGCGCGGGCTTTTCAGACCGCGAGCATTGCACGCGATCTTGACGGGAAGTGGCTGCTTTTTGGCGATGCGCTCAGGACAGTACGGTTACCGGTTTCGCAAATGGTTCCAAAGATATCAGCGGATGTCGCAGGATATGCCGATCGCAATAATGATCGCTATATCCATCTGGCGCGCAATTATGCGGTCCTCATGGCCCAGCCTGATTCGGTAACGCCTGCGGATGTTTCACCGTTGCGTTTGATCGAAGCAAGTGCACCCTTGAAATCCTGGCATCTCAATTCCAATGGAACTGCCACGCTTTTGTTTGAGCATCGCGGGGAGTTGACACTCGTGGTGCCCCCATCGTGCATGCTCAGTACGGACGGCACGATGATGCCGGCCCTCAGGCAGGGTCCATATTCCGTCTTTACGGTGCCAGCCGAGAAGGCTGCAGGGGAATTCACGCTTGAGTGCTGAGGCACAGCGGGAATCACTGTTGAATGCGCCGGCGCTGATGTTCATGAGTGGGGTGCTTTTAATCGCGTTCTGGGTGTTGTTCCCGCGCCAGCCGGCATTCAGGGATCCCGCCAATCTATCGGCAAAAGATGCCTTGTCTGTAGCTTATCTCCGGGTACTGGTCCAATCTGATCCCGAGAACGCTCCCTTACGTCTATCGTTTGTTCAATTGTTGACGGAAGCAGGAATGATTGATGAGGCGGCGACCGCAATTGCGCCGTTACAGCATGCGCCGGAATCCAACCTCACTTATGAAGTCAGGCTGGCAGATCTCAGGCTGACTCTGCAGCAGCTTTACCGGCGACCGGCTCCGGACATTGAGGCATCGCTTCGCACACGCATCTCCCAACTGGTTCCTTCGCTGCTGCATATCGCGCGCAACGATAGGGAACTAAACCAGGTGGTCGCCTCGGCCGAGCAGTTTGGCGAGCCGTCGCTGCTGGCAGAAACTTTTGAGCAGCTGATTGTCCTGAAAAACGAAACCCACGACAAGAAATTGCGCTGGCTTGTTTTTGCCGCCAGGCAGAGGATAGCGGCCGACCAGCCGCGCCTGGCCGCGCGGAATTTTATGAAGGCTTTCAAAATAGAGGAAAATCCGCAGGGAAAACTGGAGCTCGCGAAGTCGGCCTTACGGGCGTAT
Source organism: uncultured beta proteobacterium (assembly GCA_963786735.1). Classification (GTDB taxonomy): domain Bacteria; phylum Pseudomonadota; class Gammaproteobacteria; order Burkholderiales; family Nitrosomonadaceae; genus Nitrosospira. The sequence continues at coordinate 87,599 of CAWBAF010000020.1, read as the reverse complement.
CTTCAAGCGGGTCTCAATCAAGAGGCGCAGAAGGAAGAAGCCCTGAACGTTGCGATCCGCGTGCATGAAAGGGTTGAGGCCGATACCGAACTATTGCTGCTTGGCGCAAACATCGCCGAACCACTTGCGGACCACATGCACGCGCTGGCCTGGCTGGAACAAGCAGGCGAACGTCTCCCCCGCGATCAGATGCTTGCGGAACGTATCGTGCGCCTTCAGGTATCGATGGGCCTGCTTGCCGATACCCTTTCAAGAGCCGCCCAATTGCGCCTCGACCTGGCACCCGGCAGTAATCGCCACCGCTTGCTCGCTCAAATCTATGATTGGAACGGTCATTCGGACGAGGCCCTCGAAATGTGGTTGTCTTTTGCACGCGCGAAGGCCGACCGCGAGGCGGAGGCTCGCGCTTTCGCATTGGCCCAGGCAAAACCGGACAACAATGCTCTCGTTCAGTTGCTTGAGTCGGTCATGGTTCGCCGTCCCCTGACCCAGGTTGAGGCTGATGCTTATGTCAAGGCCGGCCTGACTGTCGCCCAGCCCGGCCACGTGGAGCAGCAGCTGCGGCGCCACGCGGAACGCTTCGAGAGCTCGCCTGCAGCACTGAAGGCACTTGCGGACGTGCTGATTCTCGAAGGAAAACCTCGCGCGGCTTTAGCGGTGCACGAGGGTCTGCCGGCGGGGGAAAACGCGCAGCGAAGGACGGAGCTGGCTCGTCTGTATGACGAAGCCGGTAACGCGCAGAAAAGTTTTGATTTGCTGCTCCAGGAGCTTGTTTCATTTGATCAGCCTCATACTGAGGAGTACTGGCTGTTGCTGGCAAAAGTATCGACTCAACTTGGACAGGATAGCCACGCGCGCAGAGCATACGAGAAGGCGCTGGCCTTGCGGCCCGACGATGCCGAAATACTCGAGAATCTGCAACGGCTGGCGGTACGCCATGACGACGAAAAAGCAAGCGAGCAGCTTGCCCGCTATGGATGGGATCGCTTGAGGCGGATCGAGGATCTGCAACGTCTCATGCGGTTTTCATGGAAACGGGAGAACTGGCTGGAACTTGATCAATGGCTATCGCTTGCCGACGAAATGCAGTCCGCCAAACCGTTATTACTGTCGCAGGCGCAGGACTACTGGTACTTCCGTGCAATGCGCAAGATGGCGAATGGGGACCGCGACGCGGCGGAACATGCGCTGCGCCAGGTTCTTCGGTTGCGAGGCCCGGACCCCGAAATTACTGAAGCGATGGTTTGGCTGTTACTGTCGGGCAAAAAAATCGATCATGCGTCGCTCGATGCAATCATTCAGCCTTTCCGTAGTCAGTCGGGTACCCAATCGGAGCTGAGTGCACCCTTGACAGAAGCGCTGGCGGCCGCTGAACAAACGTTGGGAAAGCCAATCCAGGCGGCGGCGTGGTACCAGCAGTCACTGGTTGCCCGCCCCGGAGATTTTTTATGGACATTGATGCTGGCCGACAATATGGAGTGGGCGGGGTGCCCCACCAGCGCCAACCACGTTCGTTTGCTGGCTTTGAAGCGCTTTGCCTCGCCCAGTCCCAGGCAGGCTGAAATTCAATATCCATTGCGATTCGCGGAGTATTTTTCAGGATCGAAAGACATGCTTGCGCAGCGGGGAACCTGGGTGGAGCCAGGCAAAAGCGAGCAATGGCGATCGTTGCGTGAGCACTGGGGTCTTGCAAAGCCCTTGGACAACGCGAACTATTTCTCACTTTTGCGCCAGAGCGAACGGCTGTCCTCGCCAGCCTGGCAGAAGTTTGCCGATGCTGTCCAAAGTAAGGATCAGCGAACAGTGACGTCGCAATTAAAAGCGGTTTCTGCCTACCTGGAACGTCAGCCGGGTCAGCCGGGCAACCGGAATGCACCAGATATGTTGCCTTTGTCGCTGGAGGACCTGGATCGCGCACAGCGCTGGCTTGCCGGAACAGCGTCGCCCAATCCCGGCGATTTATACACTGAGGCCGATGTCTGCCGTCAGACCCTGTCGAAAATCCGTGAATTCCAGCGAGTGTCCGCGGCAGACGAGGAGCAGCCGGCGTTATGAAAAAGCCCTGGCTGGAGGGTATGGAGGTCATTAGCCAACCGGTGCCTGCCTGGGGAGGCTGGATCGAAACATTTGGATTGACAGCCATCGTGCTTGCCGCATCTTTTGTCACCCAACAGAATGATCCGTTCCGGTTGGGCGGGAGTTTTCCATGGCCAATACTGGCGCCCTTGCTCGCCGGATTGCGCTATGGTTTCATTCATGGTTTTGCAAGCGCCCTGGCGATATTGGCGACGCTGGGAGTGTCGCTCAATCAACAATGGCAAGTGACACCTGAATTCCCGCTTGCCTGGGCGATCGGGGTCGTCATTGTGGCAATGGTGGCAGGCGAGTTTCGCGATATTTGGGGACGTCGTTTACATAGGCTGGAGGGTGCCTATCAATATCGCGCCGAACGTCTCGAGGAGTTCACACGCAATTACCAGCTGTTGCGCCTCTCGCATGATCGCCTGGAACAAACGGTAGCCAGCAGCGGCCTTTCGCTTCGCGAAGGCATCATGCATCTGCAAACGACGCTTGATTCCATTGACGGCGCCGCCAGCCTTGCCAGCCCTTCATTGCAAAGGCTAATCGAGTTTATGGCCGAGTATGGATCTCTGACACAGGCATGCATTGTCGGCATACGGGCGGACCGCGTCGATGCCCATGTTTTGGCCCATATCGGCGAACCGTTTGCTATCGATGAAAGCGATCGGGTATTGAAAGCCGCGCTTGAGACGGGAGAATTTACGGCGGTTAATTCGATTACGGGAAATGCGCGGGGTCAAGGACAACTGCTTGCAGCCATTCCGCTGTCTGATTCGACCGGTGAAGTTCATGCAATTCTGCTTGTGAAATCCATGCCTTTTTTCGCATTTCATGAAAACAACCTGAAGCTCATCGCTGTACTTGCTGCCCATGGTATCGACCATTTGCGTTTCGGAACAGCTGTTTCTTCCGTTGCGCGCTTTATAGCAGCATTCGACCGTGTTTACCGGGACTACTGGACATTCGAGCTGGATGCGGTTCTTCTCAGGTTGTCGGGTAGTCCGGCTGATGTATTGGCGGCAAACGAAAAGCTGAGATCTTCAGTCCGTGCGATCGATCTTAACTGCATCGCGAGTGATAATGGCAAGGCCGTAGCATGGGCCCTCCTGCCGCTGACCGATTCTGCCAGTGCACGGGCGTGGATGCAGCGAGTAGATAACGCTTGGGCAAACCTGAGTGTCGAGCTGTTTGCGATCAGCGAGATCGATCCTCACTGTATTTGGTCCCTCCGCCCTCTGAAGCCTGATTGATGCCTGGCTTGGTTATGCTATGGGGACTGGCGGCCGAAGCGGTCGGGGCCATGCTGCTCTGGCTCAGCGAGCGGGCGGGGGACACGCTCTTGACGGGTGGCCCGGTTATTTTTGGTGCCATTATTTTCCACACGCTCTCATCATATTTTTTTGCGCAGGGTTTATGGCAAATGCTTCCCGGCCGGTACAAGCTGCCCGAGCAGAGAAGCAAGGGTTTCCTGTTTTCGGTCATATGGATTTTGCCGGTACTGGGCGTGCTCGGCGTACTGTGGAGTGTGACGGCGGCGCTGGAACGCCCTCGCACCCGGTCGCCGCGGGACATACAGACTGTTGCCTTGCCTGAATTGCCATTTTCTCCGCCCGTCATTTTTCCGACCCTGCCATACAGCGAAGGCGCGCTGCGCCAGATAGTGTATTTTGCGGAAAGATCGTTGAAGCGTCTTAAAGCCGTTATGGCGACGCGATTCATGCCTCCGCGTGCGGCCATATCCGTATGGTCCAAAGCGACGCGGGACCCTGTCGACGACGTGCGGTTATTGGCTTACGCCATGAAAGATGACCATGAAAAAACGTTGACGAATCATATCCTGGCTTTGACCGAAGCATTGCCTGACGGCACCGCGCAGATGCAAACCGCTTATCATAAAACTATCGCCGCACTATGCTGGGAACTTGTGTATCACCGCCTGGCACAAGGGGCGCTCAGGCAGCACTGGCTGCAAACCGCGCGGCGTCACATGGAGTCCGCGCTTCACACTTCTCGGGCTGAGCCGGGCACACCTGACGTTGACGACCCTGACAGCTGGTTTCTGTACGGGCGCATCTTGCTGGAGCTACGAGAGCTGGAAGAAGCGAAAACCGCTTTTGGCCGTGCGCATTCAGATGGCATTTACGAACAGAAAATTCTTCCCTGGCTTGCGGAAATCGCCTTTGAGCAATGCCGTTATGACGAAGTAAAGCGCTGTTTGTCCGCGCTCAGTCAAACCGGTGAAAAGGGCAAGGAACTCGCATTGGTAAAAGCATGGTGGAACAAGTAAAACCTGTTTTTCGAGAAGCAAGCATACCTGCAGCCGGCTCAGCGGAAAAAACGGCGGCGGACATCGGCCTGCTGCTTGAGGGTACGTATCCTTATATCCGGGGCGGCGTATCGTCCTGGGTGCACCAGATTATCAGCGGTCTTCCCGACATCCGGTTCGCCGTCGTTTTCATCGGCAGCGAACCCGGAATGTATGGCCCCGCGCAGTACCAGTTCCCGCCTAATGTCACGCATGTGGAAACACATTACTTGCTGCATCGGCAAACGATAAGCAAACCGGGAGCGCGACAGGGTAACCCAGGGGCTTTTCAAGCGATGGACGCGGTGCACGCTTACTTGCGGCGGGAAAGCGGGATGCCCGATGAGCAATTGATGAGTGGGGTGACCAGTCTTGGTTTCCCCGGGGGGATCAGCGAGGAAGATTTTCTATATAGCAAAGCGTCCTGGGAATACATTACCCGCCAGTACCGTCAACGCTGTACCGAGCCGTCATTCATCAATTATTTCTGGGCGATCCGGGCCATGCATGCACCCTTGTTCGTACTTGCGCGCATTGCTTCGGGCCTTCCGCCCGTTCGGGCCATCCATTCCATTTCGACCGGCTACGCAGGCTTTCTGGGCGCGACGATCCAGCTCCGAGCGCAAGATTCCCTTCATTCTCACGGAACACGGCATCTACACGAAGGAACGCAAGATAGATTTAGCCCAGGCGACCTGGATTCGTGACCACAACGACGACGTCTGCAACACGCTGCACGATGAGATGGGCTACATTCGCGGACTCTGGATCAAATTTTATGAACAGATTGGCCGCATGGCCTATGCGCATGCTTCCCCCATTGTCAGCCTGTACGAAGGAAATCGCCTGAGGCAGATCGCAGACGGTGCCGAGCCCGAGAAAACGCTTGTTATTCCCAATGGGATCAGCGTGCAGCGTTATCGGGCGGCGCTTGAAAAGCGGCCCGACGATATTCCGCCCATCCTCGGGTTAATTGGACGCGTCGTACCCATAAAGGACATCAAGACCTTTATCCGGACATTGCGCATCCTTACCAATGAGCGGCCCGATGCACAAGGCTGGATTGTCGGTCCGGAAGATGAAGACGCATCATATGTGGATGAATGCAAGGAACTGGTTGCCAGCCTCGGCTTGTCGAATTCCGTCAAGTTCCTGGGCTTCCAGAATGTGCTTGAAATCCTGCCTCAACTGGGCCTGCTTGTATTAACCTCGATCAGCGAGGCCTTGCCACTGGTTATACTGGAAGGTTTTGCCAGCGGCGTGCCATGCCTTGCGACCGATGTCGGCTCCTGCCGCGAGCTCATCGAAGGGCGAGGACAGGAAGATCGGGCGCTGGGTGCGGCAGGAAGCGTGGTTTTTATTGCCGATCCGGAAGGAACGGCAAAGGCGGCGCGCGAACTGCTTGATAATCCCGAGCGCTGGCACGCAGCGCAACGGGCAGGGCTTGAGCGCGTGAAGCGCTACTACGACGATAAGCTGATGTTCTCATCCTATCGCAATCTGTATGAACAGGCTCTGGCGCAGGACTCTCAACCCTCACCCCAATTGGCTGTGGAGCCCTGAGCATGGCTGGCATCGGGTTTGAAATCCGCAGGATCCTCGAGCGCGACAGCTATTGGTCGGTCCTGCGCGCCTACGGCTATGCCGGATTGGTCAGCGGTGGTCCATGGGCACTTTCGATACTGAGCATCATGATGATCGGCGTTCTCGCCGTCACGCTTGGCGTGGCTCAACGCGAGGTTAACGCATTCCAGATTTGTGTAACCTATCTCATGGCAGCTTCATTGATCTGGAGCGGCGGTATGCAACTCATGTTCACGCGTTTCGTTGCTGACCGAGCTTATGCCGGTGAACACGGGGAGGTGCTTCCCAATCTCTTCGGGGCGTTACTCATCATCATGGCGGGGGGTTTCGCGTTATCCGCACCCGTTATTTTCTGGCTGTTTGACGGCCCATTTTCCCAGCAGCTATTGCTGCTGTGTAATTTTGTTGTATTGAGCGGATTATGGATTGCCCTTATCTTTCTCTCGGGGATGAAAGCCTATCGGCGCATTGTCTGGACGCTTGCGACAGGCTATACGATTGGAATTGCGGTCGCGCTCGTGGGGTCCGGATGGGCGTTGAATGGCCTGTTGCTCGGGGTACTCGCTGGACACAGTTACCTGTTGTTTTCGTTTTTGCATCATATCGTGCGCGAATATCCTGGAAGCTCGCTGTTGAAACTGGATTTTCTGGATCGCACACGCAGCTTCTATGGCTTGTTCGCGGTTGGAACGCTTTATTATCTTGCCGTGTGGGTAGACAAGTTCATTTTCTGGTTCGTACCGCATACCTCCGAAGCAGTGATAGGTCCGCTGCGCGCTTCCATCATTTATGACCTTCCCATTTTCCTCGCCTATCTATTCATCCTGCCGGGCATGGCTGTCTTTCTGGTCAGCATGGAAGCTGACTTCGCCGAGCAACATGAGCGCTTTTATCGCGCGATCCGAGAGGGAGACACACTCATGCATATTGAATACCGTCGGGATCGGATGGTTTATGCGGCCCGGCAGGGAATTTATGAGATCTTCAAGGTCCAGGGCATAACGGTCGCGCTATGCCTGCTGTGGGGGAGGGACCTGCTGCACGCGATTGGAATATCCCCGCTGTATATCCATCTGTTTTACATCGACGTGGTGGCGGTAAGCGTGCAGGTGTTGCTGATGGCGATACTCAATGTGCTTTTTTACCTCGATGCCCGCCGCGAAGTGCTGCTCATAACCTTATGCTTTTTTATCACCAACCTGCTATTCACGTTTGCGACATTGGAACTCGGTGCGGAGACGTTCGGCTACGGATTTGCCGCTTCGGTATCACTCTCCGCCTTTCTCGGCCTATTTATTCTTTCGCGCAAATTCAACCGGCTTGAGTACGAAACCTTCATGCTGCAGGGTTAGCGGGACAGACCCTGAAGATCATGCAAACATGGAGGCGACTATGCGGCATCCACCAGCTGCGCGTCAGGGCCTGGCTGCGGCGGGCTTGTTTCCATAATCCCATAAACCACAGCGGGAACCCACACTCCCGTCAGGGTGTACAATTTTTCGTGCAATGGATCGGATGCCGGGAGCGAGTCCAGCAGCTTCCTGATCGCGTCCCGTCTTTTATAGTGGAACGCGCTCGCCTTGGTCATTTCACCTCTGAGGAGGTGAAATTTCTCTGCGATACCATAGATCCGCCAGGCGGCAAGGGGAATTTCAGAGCTTTCCGCGATGTCGAGCGCACTGGCAATCTGTGCGGAAGCTTTATCGAAGGCACCTTCCTTGATGGCGATCTCGGCAAATAGCCAGTAGCTGAGCGCAAGATAAGTTTTCTCTGGCGCGCCAATCGAAAGATCGTGCAATCGCCTGGCGTAATAACGGGCTTTTTGGAAATCTCCCAAGCGCTAAACATGTTTCGCTTGCTCCCAGGCATGCTGGAAAACAGTAATTTCGCGAGACGGGCAGGCATTCGTCTTCTTCCGCCTTGAAAAAAGAATCGAAGCATTGGATCGCGCCGTCATGATCGCCAATCCCAAGCAGCGCCCTGCCATATATTGCCGAAAAATGCGCCGAGATAAAATGTGCCCACGGCCCACGATTTTCCCGCAGCGCTTCTTCACAATATGTTTTCGCGGTTGCAAAATCGCAGGCCTCTACATATAGCCAGGCCATCAGAATCTGTCCATGCAGGCGAAGAGGGAGTGTGGCATCGTCGCAGTTGCGTTCGAACGCGCGCCTGCTTTCCTCTGAGATCCGACGCAGCTTGCCCCACTCTCCCAGATGCAGCAACGCCAACCCCTGGTAGTAATGACCAACCATGAACATATAGCCGTCCCCCAGGTTCCGCGACAACTCCAGGGCTTTCTCGGCTGTTACGGAAGCGCTTCGGTAATCCGAAGCCAACATCTCCACATAGATATGCTGGGTTAACCTGGAGTGCAAGGCGAGCGTATTTCCGCCGGCTCGAGCCAGCTCCATCGCGTCGTTACACGCGGCTGCACAATCCGCGCGCCAAGGCGCAAATACGAGGTTCAGCCCGCCCCACATGCCCTTGACGATTGATTGAAGAATCCTGTCGTCAAGATCGTTGCTTCGTATCATCGCCTGTTCCACCATTTCCAGACAGGTTCGGCGATCCAGCCACACCAGAACGCGGCTTAGCTCGAGAAACGCGAGAACTTCAGCCCGGACGTTACCTGTGTTTCTGGCTGTAGCCAGCATAAGCTCCAGATCGGCTTTTGCATCTCTCATTTCACCCATCGACCGGCGTATGGCCGAAGTTTGTCTCAAGAGATCTATTCGGGTTTCCGCCTGTTTTTCTTCGGGCAGTCGTTCGACGATGGCGAGCGCACGGGCGAGATAAGCGTGGGCTTCGCGATTGGCAAAGCGCCGTGCCGCGTTGGCCGCGGCCTGGGTCAGGTAAAAGACGGCGCGATCCCAGGCCCATCCCTTCTCGAAATGCAGGGCCAGTTCGGCGGCATGCTTGAGGTCGTTTTTGCCATGCAGCTTTTCAAGACACTCGGCAATGCACAAGTGCAGCCTGATGAGCTCGCGGGCGGACAGGCGCTGATAGAGCACCTCGACATACAAGGCGTGGCGGAATGCATAAATACAGGTGACCTCGCCTTGCGGGTTTTGCTCCATGCCATCCGTAATCAATATCTGGCCACGTCTGATCAGTGCATCGCAGCAGCGTTCCGCGTCGGTTACCTTCATGTCGAGCACATCGCCGAGTAACAGGGGCGAAAAATGCGAGCCTATTACACTGGCAACTCCCAGCAGCTGCTGCTCTTCCCGACTCAAGTGCTCGATCTCGCGCTCGATGACCCGGCGAATTGTCTCGGGCAGCGCCTTATCCATCACTGTCTGGTGTGACAGGGGCCAATCTTCTTGCTGGCTGACCAGGTACTCGGTCAGGCTTGAAACAAACAAGGGGAGCCCACCGGTGCGGGCAAAGAGAGCCTGGCTTACTGAATCGGGAATGACAACATCCGGGAAACGCCGGGCCAGATAGGCCTTGACCTCTTCAAGAGAGAAGGGGGTCAGTTCGATCTCCGAACAGACATTCCGCATTTGTAATTCGCGATGGATCAACGTTACCGGGTGGGCGCGAAGGTTGGCATCGACTGGCCGATAGCTCGCCATGACCATGAGCGGCGCCGATTCATGCCGGCGCGCCAGCAGGCTTAGAAAATCCATGGTTGCATGGTCGCTCCAGTGGAGATCTTCCAGAACCAGAATTAACGGGCGCTCCTTGCTCAAGGCTTCAAGCAGTTCACATCCTTCCCTTACCATGCGCTCCCGGCTGGCGCCGAAAATCTGGCGCTGAAGCGTTTCGCGTTCGTCAGGTTTCAGTACAGACGGCAACTGCGCAAGCCAGACCGGTGCGTATCTTTGCATCAATTCGATCAGCTTGGCCCCCTCGGGACCCCGGCAGCGTTTTTCCATGGCCTCGATCATCGGCATAAGGGCCTCGCCCTCACCGAAGTGCTTCACGCAACGCATGCGCAACACCATGGGAGAGTATTCGCTCACCTGTTCGAGGAACATTTCGATCAGGGTGGTCTTGCCAATCCCGGGCTCGCCGGTGACGAAAACGACCTGGCGCGCACTCTCAAGCGCGCTTTGCCAGATGGCAAGCAGCTTTGCCTGGGCTGACGCACGTCCAATCCAGCACCCCGAAGCGCTGGATCGCTGTCCCCCACTGCGAACAGAAATACGAGATCCTTCAGTCCTGGTTTCGACTCGGATTTCGGTAACAGCGGCGGAGAACCGATAGCCGCGCCGGGGAATGGTGTTCAGGTAGGTAGGCGCCTGCGCATTGTCACCCAATACCTGGCGCAGCTCGTTAATGCACACTTTCAGCACCGCCTCGCCGACGCAGCGATTCTGCCATACGGCATCCAGCAACTCATCCTTGGTCACCAGCTGCCCGTTGCGCTCAATCAGATAACACAACGCCGCGAAACTCTTGGGCCGCAATGGTACTACCTTGTCATCGCGCCATAGCGTGGCGTTGGCCTTGTCCAGCCTGAAAGGAAGAAACTCCCAACCTGACTGTATTCTGCTTATCGGCTTCATCTTTCCTCCCCAGGGAACGGTCTTGTAAAAATTTAACCGAAATTTAACCGTTCTTTTACGACTTTCTCTACGAGCCAAAGTATCTTCACGCAGCCTTGAGGATTATTTTTGAGGTCTTTCGACAGGTGTGATGTAGGCGGAGAAATAAATTTTTTCGATAACGTCCTTTTAAACGGCTGACGTCAATGTTCAGCATATAGAAGACCATATTCAAAAAATGTATTCAAGCATAACTTCAATGTGACCAAACATTGCTTTCACGAGCGGTCACGAAACTTTGCACCCCTCGCGATACCAACAAGTGCCACAAGGAAAATTGATATGAATAAACCGAGATTAATAGATATGTTCGGCTTAAGCGGAAACCCGGCAAATGACGCTCAGCTGGACGATTTGCTTTTTCGATTTGAATCGGAAAGCTCAACTGTCCCCGGTGTAGTTTCGGGGGAGCCATGCTTCCTTGCCATTCACTATAGCGACGGGTACGCCGGTTTTTGACTCACAAGAGTTCTTTTTCAAATTTAAATGAAGAAAAAGGGCATTTTATGCCTGAGTTCCAAAACTGACTTCTGAAAGTTGAATAGTGCATGCCATGCAACACGATTGTCAAACTCAACGCCTAGTGCCGCTCTGCCGGGGCATACCTTCGGCGTTCTCTTTGGTGTTCCGTTACCCTCGGGGGAACATGGGGGAATGGCTTGGCAAGCGGGAAGTGATCCAGATATACGTCTGGACTTTGCAGAGGTTCGTATTGGGCGACGTATTGCCAAATCTGCTTCAGCAGATCTATGCGGGTCATGACCTGTTTTTCTTCAGGCAGTCGCTCGACGATGGCGAGTGCACGGGCGAGATAATCGTAGGCTTCGCGATTGGCAAAGCGCCGTGCCGCGTTGGCCGCGGCCTGGGTCAGGTAAAAGACGGCGCGATCCCAGGCCCATCCCTTCTCGAAATGCAGGGCCAGTTCGGCGGCATGCTTGAGGTCGTTTTTGCCATGCAGCTTTTCAAGACACTCGCCAATGCGCAAGTGCAGCCTGATGAGCTCGCGGGCGGACAGGCGCTGATAGAGCACCTCGACATACAAGGCGTGGCGGAATGCATAAATACAGGTGACCTCGCCTTGCGGGTTTTGCTCCATGCCGTCCGTAATCAATATCTGGCCACGTCTGATCAGTGCATCGCAGCAGCGTTCCGCGTCAGTTACCTCCATGTCGAGCACGGCGCCGAGTAACAAGGGCGAAAAATGCGAGCCTATTACACTGGCAACTCCCAGCAGCTGCTGCTCTTCCCGACTCAAGTGCTCGATCTCGCGCTCGATGACCCGGCGAATTGTCTCGGGCAGCGCCTTATCCATCACTGTCTGGTGTGACAGGGGCCAATCTTCTTGCTGGCTGACCAGGTACTCGGTCAGGCTTGAAACAAACAAGGGGAGCCCACCGGTGCGGGCAAAGAGAGCCTGGCTTACTGAATCGGGAATGACAACATCCGGGAAACGCCGGGCCAGATAGGCCTTGACCTCTTCAAGAGAGAAGGGGGTCAGTTCGATCTCCGAACAGACATTCCTCATTTGTAATTCGCGATGGATCAACGTTACCGGGTGGGCACGAAGGTTGGCATCGACTGGCCGATAGCTCGCCATGACCATGAGCGGCGCCGATTCATGCCGGCGCGCCAGCAGGCTTAGAAAATCCATGGTTGCATGGTCGCTCCAGTGGAGATCTTCCAGAACCAGAATTAACGGGCGCTCCTTGCTCAAGGCTTCAAGCAGTTCACATCCTTCCCTTACCATGCGCTCCCGGCTGGCGCCGAAAATCTGGCGCTGAAGCGTTTCGCGTTCGTCAGGTTTCAGTACAGACGGCAACTGCGCAAGCCAGACCGGTGCGTATCTTTGCATCAATTCGATCAGCTTGGCCCCCTCCGGACCCCGGCAGCGTTTCTCCATGGCCTCGATCATCGGCATGAGGGCCTCGCCCTCACCGAAGTGCTTCACGCAACGCATGCGCAACACCATGGGAGAGTATTCGCTCACCTGTTCGAGGAACATTTCGATCAGGGTGGTCTTGCCAATCCCGGGCTCGCCGGTGACGAAAACAACCTGGCGCACACTCTCAAGCGCGCTTTGCCAGATGGCAAGCAGCTTTGCCTGGGCCGACTGCACGTCCAATCCAGCACCCCGAAGCGGTGGATCGCTGTCCCCCACTGGGAGCAGAGATAACAGAGGCCGCAGGCTCTTCACTTCTGATCTCTTGAATCTCTGTAACCGCCGCAATGAACCGATAGCCGCGCCGGGGAATGGTGTTCAGGTAGGTAGGCGCCTGTGCATTGTCACCCAATACCTGGCGCAGCTCGTTAATGCACACTTTCAGCACCGCCTGACCGACGCAGCGATTCTGCCACACTGCCTCCATCAACTCATCCTTGGTCACCAGCTGCCCGTTGCGCTCAATCAGATAACACAACGCCGCGAAACTCTTGGGCCGCAATGGTACTACCTTGTCATCGCGCCATAGCGTGGCATTCACCCTTTCCAGCCTGAAAGGAAGGAATTCCCAACCTGACTGTATTCTGCTTATCGGCTTCATCTTTCCCCCCAAGGAACGGTCTTGTAAAAATTTAACCGAAATTTAACCGTTCTTTTACGACTTTCTCTACGAGCCAAGGTATCTTAACGCAGCCTTGAGATTATTTTTGGGGTCTTTCGACAGGTGCGGTTTTAGGCGGAGAACTCAATTTTGCGATAGATGGTCCTTTTTTAAAGGGCTCAGGTCAATATCCAGCAAGTAAGAACCACACGTCCGATAATGTATTCAAGCATAACCTTGACGTAAGTCAAACATTGCTTTCAGGCCTGGCCACATCTAAAAAGGCTGATGATGAATCAGGAGGTGTGTAATGGCAATTCGAAGAAAATATACTCGGGGGTTCAAGCAGGAAACGGGTCACGAAAACGAAAGCAGCTGAAATGCGTCAGCACTATGCTTTGGACTTAGCCAAATCGCCCATGGAAACAGGGGTAAAACCCCACCCCATCTCTGCAGAATTCGCCTGGCTCGCGCAAGATTCTTCCCGGCAGCACAAGATTGTGTCCGGCAAAATGTGTGGCCCGGAGCGCTTCACCGTGCAGCATGTCCTGAAATAAGCCAAGGTAAAATACTCGACGCCCAAAAACTCATGAATTGAAAGAGCTTAACACTCTTTTTTTAAGAGCCTTCCAATTTCATTATTCTTCCCTCGAACGGATGCAGTTGATGAGCTTCGCTTTCAGGATGGGTAGAGAGCGTTGTCTCGCCATGTAAGGGATTTTTAACCCGATACTTCGACATGTTCAGTACGATCATGTATTTCTGGCCATCAGAAATACGGCAGAATGCCAGAACGTTTTTGTCGCACAGGTCGTGGGCGATTTCCAGGCTTCCACCATGCAGCGCAGGAGTCTTGTTGCGAATGCGAATTACCTTCTTGTAAAAATTAAGAAGCGAGTGGGGGTCCGCCATCTGCTTTTCCACGTTTATTTCCTCAAAATTACCCGCCACCGGCAGCCATGGCTCCGCTGAATGATGGCAGAAACCGGCGTTCGATTCGGAATTCCACAGCATCGGGGTTCGGCACTCGTCGCGATTGAGAATTTCGACACTTCGGTCAACCAGCGGCTGGGGAATCCAGTCATGTTGTCTGGCGATGGCATCCTTTCCCTGCTTGAGCGGGATTCTTACCCTGGGTATGCCAATTTCATCGCCATAATAGGTGAAGGGTATGCCTCTGCAAGTGAATTGAAAAAGGGCGAGCAGTTTCGCTTTTGCCACACTTCCGCCCAGCCGGCTGATTACCCGTGTTCGATCATGATTGGCGAAAACCAGCGTGGGCATCAGCGGATCCGGGAAGTGTTTTTCAAAGGTCATCAGCATTTTTCGGTAGCTTTCCGCCCGGAAAGGGGTTGAGATGGCGTTGAAAAGGAAAACGGCGTCCAGGCCATCCTTGCCGTTCATGCGGCAAAACCGGCTGATTAATGCTTCGTCCCCATGTGATTCACCGATCAGCACCCTTTTTGGATTATCGAACTCTTCCACGACGCTTCGCAGTTCCGTCGCGAATTCGAAGCTTTTCTCATGAAGGAAGTTGTTCTTCAGATGCTGGAAAAAGACCGACAATGATCTGTCCGACGGCGCCAGCCTCAGACTCGGCGGGTTGTGCCGAAGATCAGGGTCTTCATAAATGGCACTGATAATATCCAGTCGGAACCCATCGACGCCCTTGTTGAGCCAGAACCTGACGACATCAAACATCGCCTGCTTGACTTCCGGGTTGTGATAATTCAAGTCGGGCTGAAAAGGGAGGAAAGCGGTGTAATAGAACTGCTTGCGGCCGGGATGATAAGTCCACGCCTTGTTGCCCGCCATTGCGCGCCAGTTATTCGGAGGTCTCATGCCGTTTTTGCCTTTTCCATCCCTCCAGATATACCAGTCTGCCTTGGGATTGTCCCGTGAGCTTGCCGACTCCTTGAACCAGGGGTGCTCATCTGACGTATGGTTGAGCACCAGGTCGAAGATGAGCTTCATGTTTCTTTTGTGGACCTTTCTCACCAGCTCCTCAAACAGAGCCATATCGCCATACTCCGGTGCGATCGAGAAATAGTCACTGGTATCGTAACCAAAATCCCTCTGGGGGCTTTGGGTAAACGGCGAAACCCAGATTGTTTCGTAGCCAAGCTCCTGGAGATAATCGAGCTTTCCGATAATGCCCGGTATATCTCCGATACCATCGTTATTGGTATCGAGGAATGAGCGGAGGTAGATGTGATAGACGGTCGTCTTCTTCCACCAGTCCCGATCAGATTCACCGGGGAATGAAAATTCTGCGGAATCACGGGTCATAACCATATTATGGAAAAGGTTATGGACAAATGATGGGGCGGGTGAGGCGGGGTTTACGGGCTGTTGCCTTGAAGTATAAGTCAGAGTTTTATTCCCTGGTTTCCTCTGGACTCGTCACAGCGGGAAAGGAGGTATGTGTACAACGTCAAAAACATGGAAGTTTGCATGAAGGCAAGCGCATGCGCTCCAGCCAAGGGCTGAGGCCAGAGAAACTCAGGATAGGTTTCCGCTTTGCGACGGGGTGCCAGATTGACCAACCCGGCAGCCAGAAGAGGATTTGTCCCGGTTTCTCCAGCAGGAGGTCTGGTGGATGATCAGTGCATCTTGTGCAGCGCCGCCTGGACTTTTTTCGCATGGTCAATATGCGAAACAAAAGCCGGGCGTACTTTAACCAGCAGCGCTTTCAATTCCTCGTTCTTGGCATTGGGAATGAGCGTTGAATCCACTGCGTCGAGCACTTGTTGGTGGTAGGCCACTTCGTGGTCGATATAGGCTTTATCAAAAGCAGCTTCACTCAGCGTTTTAAGATGCGCGATATTCTTTTCACCGCCCGCCTTCAGGCTTTCACTGGTGGGATTAGACTTCGGCGTGACCTTCAGCTTCGTCACCAGATCCACCGCCTGTTTATTGACGTCAGAGTGATCGGCAATCATACGATGGGCAAATGCCTTGATATCCTTATGAAGTGCGTTGGATTCCGCAAGTTTGCCTGCATCGATATCTACCTGGTTGGCGACAACGACAATGGCCGCAATTTCCGCATCAGTGGGCGCCGCTGCCTGGGCGGTGGTCGAGAACATCGGGACAATCAGAGCAACGGCTAGCATGAGCATGCTGTTTTTCATAAATCCTCCGCAATAGTTTATAAAAATTGGTCGATTATTGCCTAACATCTTCTTAAGCCTGTGCCATCTTGAAATGGCAAGAGCAGCAATCCCAGACTCAAGAATTTGTACGACTGATGATCATATATCGGAGTTCCATGCCCGCGCAATATTTTTCGACCAAATAGTGTCGGAAGTCCGTGTTTTTAATGTGGTTTTGTGTGCCCGGAAATTCAACGGGAAAGAATGCGATGCTTTATTCCGTACGGCTTGTAGCGAGCTTGCCGACATGGCTATGTCTGCGGGCGTAGCCAAAATAAACAAGCAGGCCTATTAACGCCCAGTAAAAGAATAATTTGATCGTTCCCCAGCCAAGGCTGACGAACAGCAGAGCGCAGCCTGCCATCGCCAGGGGCCCGACAATCCAGATGAACGGAGTTTTGAAAGGACGGTGGCGACGCGGTTCGCGGCGTCGCAGGAGCATGACTCCGGACGATACCATGAAGAAGGCAAAGAGAGTACCCGAGTTCGAGATGTCCGCAAGCATGCCGACCGGAAACAGGCCGGCGAACAAAGCGACCACCACGCCGGTCACCGCGGTGACCACGTGAGGCGTGTGGTATCGCTCATGCACATGAGAAAAAACCGTGGGCAAAAGCCCATCCCGAGCCATGGTGAACAGCACGCGCGTCTGCCCGTAAATCATCATCAGGACCACGGAGGGCAGGGCGATGATGGCGGCCGAAGCTACCCAGTTACCCACGGAGGGATGCCCGATCTCGCGCAAGACGAATGCCAATGGTTCTCTCGATTGGGACAGCTCGCCTCCCGGCTGGGCGCCTACCGCTCCCACCGCCGCGTAAGCAACAACGATGTAGATTGCCGTGCATATGGTCAGTGATCCGATGAGACCGATAGGTACGTTACGGTTGGGGTTTTTTGTTTCTTCGGCGGCGGTTGAGACGGCATCGAATCCGACATAAGCAAAGAAAATGGAAGCGGACGCGCCGAGTACTCCGACCCCGGAAAGCGGGGTGCCCCAGCCGTTGGGCAGCATGGGATCGAAATTGATGGAGTTTACAGCGGGTAGGGCGAGGAGGATGAACGCGGCGAGCGCGACAATCTTGATAATAACCAGAAGTGCGGTAAATTTGGCGCTCTTGGATGTGCCTATCACCAGCAGGAAGGTGACGAAAAGCGAAACCAGGAATGCCAGCAGATTGAAACTTCCCGCAGCGGTTGCGGCGGCGCCGGCATGAGGCCCGGCGACCACGGTGTCGTACGGCCCGGCGGTCAAGGCCAGCGGCAGGCCATAGCCTATCTCATGCAGAAAGCCATTAATATAGCCGGACCAGCCTACTGCCACCGCGGCGGCGGCGACTGCATATTCGAGAATAAGCGCCCAGCCCACCATCCATGCGGTCATCTCGCCGAACACGGCATAGGAATAGGTATAGGCCGAACCGGCAACCGGTACAATGGACGCAATCTCGGAGTAAACCAGTGCTGTCAGCGCGCAAACAAAACCGGCGATGACAAAAGAAAACATCATGCCCGGCCCGGCCTTTTGTGCGGCGACCGATGTGAGTACGAAGATGCCTGTCCCGATGATCGCGCCGATCCCGAGCATGGTGAGATCGAACGCGCCGAGCTGGCGCTTGAGTCCCTTTTTCTCGGCGGACTCGAGTATGTGATCCAGCGATTTGATGCGCTCGAACAGCAATATTTCTTCTCCGAGCCTTCGATGGCGGGATAACCCGTCGCAATCGGCTCAGGCTCTCCGGCGATTTGCAAAAGACCGTATTCTAAACCAGAGGGGGAGAGCGCAAGAGTTATTTGCTGAGCTGTAGTGGCCGCCTCCTTTTGACCCCTTAACTTTAGACCCCTTAACGATTGACCCCTCATCAACTGTGTGGCTGTGGCCCGTATCTGCGGCCTTTATCTGGCTTCCGATGGGCAAGGGGTTGACAGCGGTTTTAACGGATTCCACCTTTCCGCTGATTGAAGAGAGGGCATTATCCATATTTCCCATATTTCAGATTCGATCGGATGACGGTTGGCCTATTATTATTCAACAACAATGCTGGAAGGAGAATGATCATGGGCAATATCCGGGGTTGGGCGGCACATGGGCCAAGGCAGAAACTCGAGCCGTTTTGTTATGACGCGGGCCCATTAGGGGCCGAGGAGGTGGAGGTTGCCGTGGAATACTGCGGGCTCTGCCATTCCGATCTCTCGATTATCAACAACGACTGGGGGGTGAGCCGATATCCCGTCGTACCTGGCCACGAAGCGGTCGGTACGGTGGTCTCTGCAGGACCCGGTGTGAGGGGGGTGAAGGTGGGCCAGCGTGTCGGCGTGGGTTGGAACGTTGACTGCTGCATGCATTGCCGTCAGTGCTTGATGGGAAACCATCATTTGTGTCTTCAGGTCATGCCGACCATCATCGGTCATTACGGGGCGTTTGCCGAGAGAGTCCGCTCGCACTGGCTATGGGCAATTCCACTACCGGAAAAGCTCGAATCGGCTTCCGCGGGTCCATTGCTCTGTGGCGGCATCACAGTGTTTGCGCCGCTCGTTACATACGGAATAAAACCCCCCGCCCGGGTGGGGATTGTCGGCATCGGAGGCTTGGGCCATATGGCTCTTCAATTCCTCGATGCCTGGGGGTGCGAAGTGACCGCCTTTACCTCAAATCTGTCCAAGACGGAAGAGCTGTTGAAGTTGGGCGCCGATCGTATCGTATCCACTCGGGACAGCTTCGAAATCGACAAGGCTGCCAACACGCTCGATTTTCTGCTCGTTACCGTGAATGTTCCGCTCGACTGGACTGCTTTTTTGCGCACGCTCAGGCCCAACGGTCGTATGCATGTTGTTGGCGCGGTACTTGAACCTATGTCGATTCCTGCCTTCGAACTTATTGCGGGACAGAAAAGCGTATCAGGTTCCCCGACTGGCGGACCGGCGACAATGCGGCAAATGCTGGAGTTCGCGGCGCGGCATAGTATCGCTCCGCAAGTGGAACACTTCCCCCTGAGTAAGGTCAACGATGCGATTGCCCATCTGGCGGCGGGCAAGGCTCGGTATCGAGTGGTCCTGGACGCGGATTTTGCTTGAGATAACGGGTTATTCAAGGGAACAACCTGGGTGCAGTGTGGATCATTAGCGTAAATTTGACAGCAAGACTCGGAGTGCGCGGGTTAGCCGATTTCGCTAAATTGCGGGGGGATTAATAAAGCGAACCAAAGGAGCGCGTTAATGGATGCAACTACGTTATCGAAAAACACCAGGCTTGCGGCTACCACGCACAATGATCACCTGAGGCTCAGGTACTGGTGCAAAGGAACTGGCTCTGCATTTCCGGGTCGGAAAACGGAACAAATAAGCATGAACATGAGCGCTACGTTCGATCTATTTGAAGGCATGGTGCAAGGCCAAATCCGGCGGGAAGAGCTCTGCCCAGGTGCCGTGCTATTGCGGGGTTTTGCAGCGGAGAATGAAGCGGCTATTTTTGCAGAACTGCCGGGTGTAACAGCCCAAGCACCTTTTCGCCACATGGTCACACCCGGTGGTTTTCGCATGTCGATCGCAATAACGAACTGCGGTCGTTATGGCTGGGTGACCGATCGTACGGGTTATCGCTATAGCCCAGTAGACCCGGAAAGTGGTAAACCCTGGGCTCGCATGCCCGGCGTATTTTTCGACCTGGCACGGAACGCGGCTGCATGTGCCGGTTTTGAAGGTTTTGAACCCGACGCTTGCCTTGTCAACCGGTATGAGCCGGGAGCACGGCTGTCGTTGCACCAGGACAAGAACGAGCACGACTTCACAGCGCCTATTGTCTCAGTTTCGCTGGGCGTGCCAGCTACCTTTCTGTGGGGCGGACTGCGGCGGGAAGACAAGGCCGTCCGTATCCCGCTGATGCATGGTGACGTCATGATATGGGGAGGGCCGGCACGGCTGCGCTATCATGGTGTGTTGCCCGTCAAGGAAGGACATCATCATTTAGCGGGCAAGCATCGGATCAACCTTACTTTTCGCAAGGTGATCAACTCGGACAATCCCGATTTATTAAAAAAAACGCCGCATGCATGTACGCGAGGGCAGCTGTAATCAATAGAAACGGCAGAGAGTAGGCATAGAAGATCCAGGCTTTGCCATCTCACTCGCGAAGCAGGCCGAGTGTCAGTAAGGAAGGCATCAGGTGGTAATTACCAGTGCAAGCTTTCAGTGATTTTGAGACCCGCTTCCACCTCTTTCCTTCTGCCTGCGTGTGTTTGCGCACAGGCTCGAATTGAAATCCTGGCTATATTAAATAGCTTTGTCTCAAAACAACGAAGAAGGGGGAGCTCTCATGAAAAGAAGCATACTTCTCTCGGCCGCAATGGTCATTGCAACCTCTGCTTATGCGGAAAAAGAAGAGAAAGTTCGATGGTCCCAGCTTCCGCCAGCAGTTCAAAAAACAATAACGGACAATGCAGGGGGCGGAAAAATCGAGGAAATCGAGAAGGAAACGGAAACGAAAGATGGCAAGACAGTTACGGTTTATGAAGCCGAGGTAAAAAAGCCAGGGGGAGAAAAAGTCGAGATTAAAGTCGACGAAGACGGCAGGCTTATTGAGTTAAAAGACGGCTAGAAATATCCGGAGCAAAAGAAAAGAAAAGCGGGGCCGGAATGCCGTCAGGTAGGTTCATCTTTTTGTGCTCCCGAATTGATGTGGCCGCTTTTCTCGACGTCTATGACAAAGACTTTGCCTGCACCGCGCTGGTGGGTGTTTGCAGCTTGCATGACCGTATTGAAAATGAGTTCCACTAGTTCATCCGGAGCAAATATCTCGATGCGTGTCGCCGGCTCGTAAGGACTGAAATTTCGGTCGATCACCATATCGCTACCGAAGCCTTCGCAATCCGACACACTCATACCCGGGAAATCAGGAATTTCAAGCAATGCCTGAGTTAGCCTGGATAACATGAAAGGCTGAATATAGGCGCGGATTTCCTTCATGGGGATATGCCTTGGTTTTGCGCCGTTTTTCAAAATTGCAGTAGAGCGCGGGAAGCATAGTCAAGGTTAGCAGCAGTGCGCTGTCAGAAGCCCGCCAATAATGACCGTGGCAAAAGGTTTGACTGTTTCCGATCCAACGCTGGTAGAAAGCGCAGCAGGCAATAATCCCAGCATCGCCATCAGGGCGGTCATTACCACGGGGCGCAAGCGGCTGACGGAGCCCTGGAGAATGGCTTCATATAGCGGATACCTTCGCGCCTGAGTAAATTGATTTTGGATAACAGGATTACCCCATTCTGTACGGCGATGCCGAATAGCGCGATGAAACCTACCGCTGAGGAAACGCTCAAGTGGATACCCGTCAGCAGCAAGGCTATCAGTCCCGCCGATCAGGGAAAACGGCACATTCATCACGATTAGACGAGCATTTCGACCGAGCGGAAAGCCCAGAACAACAGCAAGAAAATCAGAATCAGAAGCTAACGGGAACAATAAAGGAAAGCCGCTTCATCGCCCGCTGCTGATTTTCGAACTGGCCGCTCCAGACGATATAGTATCCCGGCTGCAACTGAACGTGCCGAGATATTTTTTTCTGGGCCTCAGCTACGAAACTGCCCTTGGTCACGGCCGATCAGATTACATTTGATGGCAATCCGGCGCATGTTGTTCTCGCGGCTGATGCGAGACGCTCCCTGATTGTCTTGATCTCTGCCAACTCGGCTAACGGTATGCGGCCGTTGGACGGTGAGAGGACCGTTATGTCTTCAATTGCCGCAATAGAGTCGCTGGCATGTTCAGCGCAGCCGCACCGTCACATCAAAACGGCGCTCGCCCTCGAGCATTTGCGTCGCTGTCTTACCGCCCACTGCCATCGCAATTACGTCTTCCACATCGGCTACGTTAATCCCGATACGTGCAATTTTTTCCCGATCTATCGAGATGACCAATTGCGACAATCCGGATTGTTGCTCGGCAGCCACGTCGGTGGCCCCTTGTATGGACCGCAGGATTCCCGTGATCTGATTAGCCTTTTCCTGGAGGATTTTCAGATCATCACCAAAAATCTTGATCGCGATTTCACCCTTGACGCCGGAAATAGCTTCCTCCACGTTATCCTGAATCACCTGGGAAAAATTGAACTGCAATCCGGGAAATACTGCCAGGCGTTTTGCCATCGCTTTGACCAGCTCGTCCTTTTTGCTGATAACGCCAGGTTTCCTTTGGCTTGAGATCGATCGAGAATCTCCAGATTATTGAAGCCTTTGGGGTCGGTGCCATCCTCGGGGCGTCCCAGTTGAGTGAGTACCGATTTGACCTCACGGAATTCGTGCAGGCTTGCACGTATATCCTTTTCCAGTTCCTTCGCTTTGTTCAATGACACCGGTGTGGGCAAGGTGATCGTCAACCAGACGTTGCCTTCGTCCAGTTTGGGCATGAATTCGGTTCCGATCATCGGCGAGGAGGCCAGCGACAAGGCCAGCGCTAACCCGGCGCCGAGGAATAGCTTGCGTGGATGACCAATGCCGCTTCGAGTATCCGGAGTAATACCTTTCCATTGCTCGACGAGCGGGATTGTGCGATTCCGTGAGACGCGGGCCAAGCAGGTAACTCAACAGCACGGGAACAAGGGTCAGGCTGATAATCAGGGAGCCCAGAAGGGCGAATCGTAAGGGTATACGCCATCGGGGAGAAGATTTTTTCTTCCACGCGCTGAAACGTGAAAATAGGGATAAAAGCAATGATAAGGATGGCCTTTGAAAAGAGGATAGGGCGGACCATCTCTACTGTTGTGTTAAGCATGGACTGGCGCATGTGTGCGGGACTCGCCCCTTGGCGCATTTCGAGCGTTACCTTGACTATGACCGCCTCGACCAATACGACCGCGCTATCAACAATAATGCCAAAATCGATCGCTCCCAGAGAAATCAAATTGGCGGAGACGTTCTTCAGATCGATGAGGATAAAGGCAAACAGCAACGATAGAGGCACGACGACAATGACTACCAGCGATGCCCAGATGCGGCGCAGAAATATAATCAGAACGGCGAAGATCAGCACAGCGCCTTCCACCATGTTGCGCTCAACAGTATTCACGGTATGCTGTATCAATTCAGTTCGGTCATAGATGGGAACCATCCGGACTCCGGGAGGCAGGCCGTAACTGTTAAGATAATCGATTTTTTCCTTTACCCCTTTCAACACCTCAGTTGTATTACTCCCCTTTATGAGCAGGACAATTCCCTGCACGACATCGTCAAATTCGTTAAACCCGACTATTCCCACGCGTGGCTGCGGGCCGATGACAACCTCCGCAACATTCTTTACAAAGATAGGGACACCTGCATGGGTGTCAACAACGATATTGCCGATTTCTTCGACTGATCGCAGCAGCCCGGTTCCCCGAACCACCATGGCCTCATGGCCATGATCGATATAGCCGCCGCCCGTGTTTGCGTTATTGCTGGCAATAGCCCGATATATATCAGGTAAAGTGAGGTTGTAATTCTTGAGCTTATTAGTGTCGGGCTGGACCTGGTATTGTTTGATGCCTCCGCCGAAGGCCACCACATCCGCGACTCCATGGACGGATCGAATCGTGCGTTCGATCAGCCAGTCCTGTATAGCGCGCTGTTCCACCAGAGGAACCCCAGGCGCTTCGATACGGTAGCGATAAATTTCGCCTATACCTGTCGTCAGCGGGCCTAGCATTGGTTTTACCTCCGGGGCAGGCTCACGCCTTTCAGTCGCTCCAGCACCTGCTGCCGTGAAAAATAATCTTCGGCGTCATCATCGAAGATCAGCGTGACCACGGATAACCCGAAAATGGAGACCGAACGCATGGTGATCATATGCGGCAGTCCATTCATTTCCTTCTCGATGGGCAGGCTGATCAGTTTCTCCACTTCCTCAGGTGCCTGTCCCGGATACTGCGTCACCACCTGGACAAAGACGTTCTGCACGTCGGGAAACGCCTGTATAGGCAGACGTTCGAAAGTCAGAATGCCGATAGCGGCGAGCAGTATGGAGGTACTGACGATCAAAAGTCGCTGTTGCAGGCAGAAAGCGATGATTCGATTCAGCATTACATCCGCTCTCCACTCTGCTGCTCGCTATCCTGCTCGGTACGAAGCAACAGGGCGCCTTTGACAACGATGCGCTCACCGGGTTTGACCCCTTCGAGAATTACTGCTCGGTCTTTCGGCCGCAGGCCCACTTTTACCCGCCGCTTTTGATAATGGAAATCCCCAACATTCACATATACCCACTCCGATTCATCCTCGGTAAATAAGGCAGTGAGGGGGACGACGATCGCCAGATCGCCCGCATCGCTTTGTACCTCTGCAGAAGCATACATTTCTGGAAGCAGCCGGCCGCCCGCATTGGGCAGGGTGCAGCGCACTTTTACCGTCCGCGTATCTTCGTCGACTTTCTTGCTGACATAATTGATTTTTGCGGTGAACGTTTCACTGGGGTACGCCAGAACGCGCAGCAGAACGTTCTCGTGCACATGAATCAATCCGATGTCCTTTTCGAAAATATCCATTTGCACCCATAGCTGGTCGAGACCCGAAATGACAAACAGCGACGCCGCCAGATCGGGCCTGACTTCCATGCCTGGATTGATATTGCGCTCAGTTATGGTGCCGGAAATGGGTGCGTGCAGCAGGAATCGGTTGTCGGTGCGCCCGCCGCGAACGCCAAGATTTACAAGCTTGAGGCGGGCTCGTTCCGCCTCATTACGGGCGTGACTCAGATTATCTTCGGCCTGATCCAACTCCTTGCGCGGTACGATTCCATTATCAACGAGTTCTTTTATCCGCTGATAAGCGCGCTCGGCAAGACTGAGGTCGGCGATAGCGTTTGAATAATCTGATTGCGCTTGACCCAGTTCCGGGCTATCCAGCTCCGCCAGCACATCACCCGCGCGAACCGTCTCCCCGATCGCCGCGATAGCGCCGATTACCCGACCCGTGATGGGTGAAAAAACACGAACGGTACGAGTTTCGTCGTACACGATCCGGGCCGCTACCGGCTCCATGAGAGGTCGTTGAACCAATTCAGCAGCGACCTCTTCAATATACTGGCGCTTGGGAGAATCAGGCGCGAGCACCACCTCCTCTTTGGAAGGGACAGGAGCGCGCCTTGGTTTTTCGTTATTTTGAGCCTGGCAGGCGGCTAGGGAAAAACCGACCATCCCGATAACGAGGCAGATGCCAAATCGATGGGCTTTTGCCTTTGGACGAAACAGATGAATGCATCTTTTCAATAAAAGCAGACAGGATGTGAATCCTCGGGCCTTGTTATCGGATGGGTTATGCATCACTTTCTGCGTCCATGAATAGTGCGCAAAGTGATAATAGTGGATGCTCCTGATCAGTCGGCGGCATTAAATATCCCGTCGGCCTGTCGCGCATCAGCCGTTCGGCTGCGGTTGGCGCAAAAAATTTGCGGGTTCTTCCCCATATGCCATCAGAAGATCTGCCCAGGCTTTGCTGCGGTTTGCCAGCGCAGAATGATAGTCCAGCATGATTGCCCTGTAGCTTCGCTGGGCGTCGATCAGATCCAGCACACCTATTGCGCCTTTTTGATAAGCGAGTTCCTGCGCCTTACGCAATGTCTCAATTCGGCTGATCACCGATGCTTCAAACCGCCGAGCTATGGCATCGGCACTTTGCCAGGATGCCCAAGCTTTCACAACCTCGGCCCGTACCCCCAGCTCAGCCTGCGCCAGCGCCAGTTCGGAGCTGGTTACGTCTACACGAGCCTTGGAAATTTCACCCTTTTGCTGATAAAACAACGGTATTGGTATACTGATACCGAACCCGCCAGTGCGTGGAAATTGGTTACCCTGATCCTGGTCATAATATGCGTTTATGGTCACATCGGGAATTACCTGGCGCTGTGCCAAAGTCAGCATTTTCCTGGCCTGTGCGATGCGCACCCTGGCCGCGCGCATATCGGGCCGGCGGTCGAGTGCGCGTCGGATCAATTCATCCTGCCTTACCGTCGCGATTTCAGGGATTGCTGCAGGCCACGCTTCACGCGCGCTGATTTCCACGCTATTTTCGGGCCAACCGAGCAACAGTAAAAGGTCGGCTCGCGCCTGATTCAACGCTGCGCGGGCCTGATCCAGATCGCCCTGAGCCTTCAGGCTTTCGACCTCGATACGGATAAAATCCATCGCGGCGACATCGCCTACCTTGAGCCTGATTTCGTTGACCCTCAGGATTTCGCGATAGTGCTCGAGGTTATCGCTCGCAACCCTGATTGTTTTTTGCGCCAATAGCAGATTGTAAAAACCGCGGCGCACGGCATTGGTGAGCACCCGCACAACGTCTTGCACATCGAAGTTCACTGCCTCGGTAGCAAGTTCGCTGCTCTCTATCCGCAATCGCCGTTTTCCTGCGGTCTCAATGAGCTGTTGAATCTGCGGCAATAGCGCCGGCACTGCGAGGCCGCGACTTTCCGGCGCAAATGCCTTCGGGGCCAATTCATGCACAGTAAAACTGAACACCGGATTGGGAATTGCGGCGGCAATAATTTGCTCAGCCTCGGCAATATCGATATTGAGGCGTGCCGCGATCAGGCCGAGGTTGCGCTGATAGAACAACGCGATAGCCTCTTCTTCGCTGATGGTTAATTGATCCTCTAGTGGTGATATCGTTTCAGCCTGAGATATCACTGCCCACGCGACCAGAACCAAACCAGAGAAAATTCTCCAGATTGGTAAAGTGCTCAAGAGGTTAAACACATCGGGGAAGGCCCGGTTAGCCGATGGAAAGGACAGATATGGTTTTAATTATACGCCAGAGGCTGGTTTTGAGAGTGTTCGCCCGGTGGCCGGTTGGATCGATTTTCGAGGATCTTTAAAGGTTGCGGGATCTTCCCTCACGCCAATCACCGATATTGTTCGCCGGCAGAAACCCATATTCGACGGGAAACTTCACGTAGAGCAGGTCGATATTCTCCGCATCCAATAAATCGAGAAACAGTTTCGCCTCATCCTTGCTCAGAACGAAACTTACTTCGACGGGAAGGTCGGCCGCGAGCTCGAGGAAAGTCTCCTCATGCAGTATCCCGTGTCGTCCAAAACCCGCGACCGCGCGCATGGCCGTCCCGCCGTTAAAGCCACATTTCTTCGCGTGCTCCAGCAGCCACTCGAACAGGAGAATTCCGTTGTGTTCGCGGTATTCGCTGACATAAAACTTGAGAAATGTCCCTTCCATATTACTCTCCTGCAAACCTCCAGTTTCGTTTGGCTTATAAATAGCATAGCCTAATGCCGCGCCAGCCACTTGGCAGTGCCATCCGAAGGAAGATGCGACCTGGGAGTCAGCGGTTTTTGGAGTCATGAAGCTCGGCGGACCCGGTCGTGGCATCCCCTACGCTGCCCGATCCCGCTTCGCGGGTCCCTCGGGCGACGCTTCCGGGCGCCCTGCTATTGATCAGTCGTTTCCATTTCGGAGCTATACTTTCCCTCCCTGGCAAGCCCGTTTAGCCGGCAACGTTTGAAAAAAACGCGTTGCGCGGCCTCGACATTGCTCTCTTTTCCTTTCCAGGCGGAAAGAACGGGCTCCTGAAGGGCCCGCCCGTATGAGAAACTGAGCTTCCAAGGGTGCGAACCCATGGCATTCATGGCGTTAAGATGAGCTGTCGCTTCTTCGGGAGTCTGGCCACCGGAGAGGAATACAATCCCCGGGACGGCGGCAGGCACGTAACGGCGAAGACAGCGAACGGTGACCTCGGCTACTTCCTGAACGCTGGGCTGGCGGGGGCATTTCTTTCCAGCCACCACCATATTCGGTTTGAGTAACATGCCTTCGAGCAACACCCGATGTGCATCCAGTTGGGCAAATACTTTCTCGAGCACTTGGGAAGTTACTGCCTCGCACCGACCGATATCATGTGCGCCATCCATGAGCACCTCCGGTTCCACGATGGGTACCAGATCGGCTTCCTGGCAGAGTGCGGCGTAACGCGCCAGGGCGTGAGCATTGGCGCGGATCGCGTATGACGAGGGCACGTCGTGTTCGTCAATTTCTATCACTGCCCGCCATTTTACGAATCGTGCGCCCAGTTGTTTATATTCGGCCAGCCGATCGCGCAATCCGTCCAGCCCTTCTGTGATTTTCTCCCCGGGATACAGCGCGAGAGGCTTTGCGCCCTTGTCGACTTTTATCCCCGGTATGATTCCTCGGCGCGAGAGGAGAGCAGGAAAAGGCGTGCCGTCACTGGAACTCTGGCGCAGGGTTTCGTCGAACAGGATCACTCCACTGATATAGTTTTCAATGCTTGTGGTGACGAAAAGCAGTTCCCGGTATCTTCGGCGGTTTTCCTCGGTTGACTCCACCCCAACGGAATCGAAGCGCTTTTTGATGGTCGGGTTGCTTTCGTCCGCTGCGAGAAGACCTTTCGGTTTCGTGACAATCGCCGTTGCCACTGACTTGAGCTCGTCTATATTCATCGGTACCTCCAATAGCTTCATTTACGCTGCCGGGTTTCCCAAAACTCTGAAGTACCATAGAGTGATCAGTGCTGCGATGACTCCGGCGGCAATCAGCACATAATAAGGCCAATTCGGTTTCTGGTCGGCATAGGGATCGACCAGTGAGCGGCGCGAACCTTCCGGCAATACCGCCATTTGGGTGAGGGACTTGCCGAACGGGATATTAATGCGCGCGCGTGCGTTAATGGCCCAGCCATTGGCATCGAGTATGGGGCCCAGGTTACGTTTCTTCAGCTTGAACCACGCCACAAGCATGGCTGGGCCTGAAATCAGCAGTATCAGACCGATGATGGCCAGGGGTACCTGCCATATTGCAAGACCCAGTATGCCACTGATGATCGAGGCCAGTACGCCCCCGATGGCGCCGAACGCCAGCCCGATGGCTGCGAAAATACCTGCGAATTTGCCTACGTCAAAAGCCGGCCTTGGGGGAGATGGTGCTGATGCAAGTCCCTCTGCTGCTGGCTTGGCGCTCTCTGTCGCTGCACTGAGCAATTGTTTTTCCGCTGCGGCCGCCCTTGCCGCGGCAAGCTTCCGCATCTGCTCGTTGATGAACTTGACCAGTTTTTTGTACGGCGACCAGAACGCCTGGCGGATGCTGATTGGATGGTCGAGAATGCGTACGATGGTAGCATCCCAATCCTGGCCCCTGCGGTCATAAAAAATACCGTTGCGGCCCACCAACAGGAAATCAGAATCTCCGTCGGTAAAGGCTGCGGCAATGTTCATTTTTTCGGCGCCGCCCTTTCGCACACATTCGCAGTAGGCGAGATAAATGCCGCTCATGCTCGCGAATTCGGCGTGCTTTCCTATATCATCCACCCGAACGCACAGGTCGCAACTGCGCCCATCCAGGTACAGTGTGCCCAGTTGAAACAGTGCCTTGTCGCGGCCGGTGTAGAAGCTGCGGAACGAGACGAAATTGTTGACCAGCTTGAATAAGTCACGGTGATAGCGCAGAAGTTGTTCTACGGACCGGATTGCCTTGACTTCCCCCTCAACCGCCTTGTCCTGGCTGATCAAGTGGTCGATTTTCTCTTTGTCCCCGCTCCCGGCAATTTCGCGCAAGCGGGCATCGCCCAGCGCTTCGCCGCAGCAAGCGGGCTTGGTCGCCTGCCATGCTTCAAGCGCCGCAAACTTGTTACAAAGTTCGGTCCAATCGACGGCTGGCAAGTTTTCCTTTTTTCCGAAAACAGGAACGATGACCTTTTCGCGGAGTACATCGATGCGGTCGCGCCAGGCGGGATTGATGCCGGAATAGAGCGGCAGTGGCTTGCCAGCCTCAACTGTTGCCAGCGGGAAATTAGCGATGTCCATGTTCTGGGCTGACAGGTTTTGTGCTGCAATTTGCTCATAATCCTCGGTCGAGCGGCTTAATGGCACAGCTGCCCGTGCGTCATATGCGGCGAGGCCGCAACGGGTAAAATAGTCGTTGACTTTATCCTTGACGGATTGAAACGCATCGGCGGCTGCCGCACTATCCTCACCCAGAAACTGTATATTCGCATCGCCATCGCCCTTGGCCAGCCAATTCGCATATGCTGAGACCTCGGCAAAAAACGCGTCGCTGATTTCCTGGTTGATTCCCGCCGCGCCGCCGGCCTCCGCG
The DNA here is from genome assembly GCA_963786735.1 of uncultured beta proteobacterium. Classification (GTDB taxonomy): domain Bacteria; phylum Pseudomonadota; class Gammaproteobacteria; order Burkholderiales; family Nitrosomonadaceae; genus Nitrosospira. The sequence goes on along the minus strand of CAWBAF010000020.1, from coordinate 57,299 downwards.
ACCGAGCCGCGATACTTGATAATCTCCTCGATGGTTGCACGAAGGCCGGTGTCCGGAACTTTACCCGGATCGATTACTCCATCCCCGTTGAATTCCAGACCGGCGACAAATTTGTCGACGTCGGCCATGTCAGCCATGGAAATTTCCGTTGCGTCCGGTTTGCCAAGGCTTTTCAAGATGTACTGTGCCGAAGCGAGGAGATCCTGGCCTTCGTCAATGCCGTCGTTGATATCAGCCAGTGCCAGTTTGTCCGAACCCCTGACCATGAGATCAGGGGTTTTCAGCAGATTCCCGGCCCATGCGATTGCGCCGAGCACTTCGTTTGCATGCACACGTCCATCGCGGTCGCTATCGATCAGATCGAGTGTATGGGCATCGAACTCTATTCCGCGGGTTGGACAGCTTAAGGCAACCCAAAGCTTCTGGTCCAAAGTCCTGAGTGCCAGCAAATCAGCGCCATCGTCGATCTGCACCTGATCAAATCCACCTGCCTGGAAAAAATTCCACGTGTGCGAGGAGCCCATCATTGAATCCTTGGTATTGTTGTTTGGAACGCGCCCTTGAGTCAGTTATAGCCGTGATGCTTTTGTATTGCAAATGGCTGCGCGCAAATTATCTGGTCCGAATAGGCGGCCCGGCCCGGAGATGTCTGGCAACAGTAATAATAGAGGAGTGATTGGCTAGGAGTGATTGGCGGCGCCCGCCACGGTCCGGAGGGGGATTACCTTGTATAAGACTCTGTCATACCATCGACCCCAAGCTTCAATAAGGTCTTCCGCTCTGCTTCGGTCTCCACGCCAAGCGCGATCACCAGGATTCCCAGGGTGCGGGCGAGGCTGCACAAGGTTTTCAGCAATTTCTGATTTTCCCTGTTGTGATTAATGCCATGTACGAAGCTCGGGTCAATCTTTACATAGTCGACGCCGAGATCCGCGACTTTCTGAAGCTCTGCGGCGTGGCGGCCAAAATCCTCAAGACCGACGCGGCAACCTATTTCCCGGAGCATTTTGCAAAAATCTCGAAAAGCGTCCAGCTTGCGAAAAGCACCATACTCCGGCACCTCAACCCACAGACGGCGTCGGTATGGCTCGGGTTGTTGTCGTAATAGCTCCACTATTTGATTACGAAAATCCCAGTCAGAAATCGTTTCACCGGCGAGGTTGATTGCCAACTCGCCGCTCGAGGATCTCAAATACTCCAGTGCGTACCGAACGGCAGCGATATCAAGGTACCCCGTCAACCCAAGGCGAGCAGCCACGGGCAGGAAATCGGCTGCGTCCAGCCAGCCACCGTTCTGCAGAGCCTGCATGTTCGCGACACCTTCCTCATGCAACTGTGCGCCTGCGGCATTGACCACGGGGAAGAAGGTCAGTTTGAAGCGGTTTTCGGTAATGGCGCTGATGAATATTTGACGCCAATCGCTGATGCCGGATGTCGGAACCGGGGTTGAAGCGGGCCGCATTTCAGCAATATGCCACGTATTGATCCCTTTCCCCTGGGCGGAAGCCAGCGCGGTGTCGGCACCGGTGAGGACATCGCCAGGTTTGTCTCCCCGCTTGTATTGGACAGCGCCGATGTGCCATGAGCCCCCGGTTTCGCCATTGGTCTGGCATAACAATGCAGTCAGCTGTGTGCTCAAACCGTTCAGGAGATCAGACGCATCCGTGACATCGGGCAGAACCAGCGCAAAATCGGCCCCGCCAAGACGGCCGATCACTCGTTCGGGATTGTTGATGCAAACGGCTTCGGTTATTGCCGCGATTTCGTGAAGCATGCCGTTCGTTGCTTTGCGCCCCAGTTTTCTATTGATCTCCTCGAGGTTTTCGACGCGTAAGAGAAGCAGAAAGTCCGGTTTTCGCCAGTTTTCCGCCTGCCGGCTCCGCCGGCCCCGGGCCATCCAAATGCTCATCCCCATCCAAAGCTGCACGTAATCTGTCCATGAAATGGCCGCGATTGGGTAGCGCGGTCAGGGGATCATAGTTCATCCGTTTATCCAGGATTTCCAGGTGCAGCGTTTCCTCGATAGCCCTGTTATGCAGCCGCCTCACCATATCGTTGGTAGCGCGCGCAATACTGCGCAGTTCAGGTATCCTGGGCTCGGTAATGGTGAGGAAATGCCGCTCGATGATCGCTTCTGCCTGATCTTTCATCGTCGCGAGCGGTTGCCTGACGCGATTCATGATCAGCATACCGATGAGTCCGCTGATCATGCCTGCTATCAGGTACCAGATAATCAAAGCTTCAGCTTCGTCCCAAAGCGCCTGTTCAGCCAGGCGATCGCGGCTCACGATTTTTATCACGCCGAAATGCATCCGGTTGTCGGATATTTGCGCTTGTCCCGCTTCCACCTTTATCGGAAAAAAATCGACGAACCATTCAGGAACGGTCGTTTTCGCTTGCTCGCTTGTTCGCTCAGCGATAAGTTTACCGTCGGGCGCGGTGATCGTGATCCCTTCAAACTGGCCGCTTTCGAAGAAGGCCCCAATCTGCGCTCCGATAGTTACTGGATCCTTGCTAAGCTGGGATATTGAGCGGGCGAGGACGTTGGCGGTATCAGCGTTTTTACGTTGAAGCCGTTGTTCAAGATGGCTGCGCGTGCTCAGGATGCTCACGGCAAAGCTGCCCACGAAGCTTACCAGCGTGATCAGGATGATTGCCAGCCAGAGTTGTCTAAAAAGTGGCATCCGAATCGCGAGCCTCTGGCTGTTGAATGAATATTTTATGAGGTCTCTTTTTCATCAGATTATCACGGACGAGGTGGCGGTTCAATTATCCTGTGAATCACCGTGCGAGTGGTCGGGCAGAAGTGGCCGCCGCCGTTTCCAGGCGGGCCGGCATCCATGCAGCTTACGACAGCTCCGTCTTCGCGAATGAGGAGGAAACCAATCATGCGAACCGCATTTATTTCCCACCCTGATTGCATGCTGCACGAGATGGGCTCATATCACCCGGAGCGCCCGGATCGGCTGAGGGTAATCGAGGATGAATTGAACACCATTGGACTGATGCGCCGGTTGGCGCGGCATATTGCCCCATTGACGACATTTGAGCAACTAAAACGCGTGCATTCGCCTGAATACATCCATTTCGTGGAAGCAGTCGCGCATCGTGCATCCTCCTCCGGGCTGGTATATCTTGATCCGGACACGGCGATGAACCGCTATAGTCTCACAGCCGCTTATCGTGCTGCGGGCTCGGTGATCCTTGCAGTCGATCTCGTGGTTGGGAAAGAAGTAGAGAATGCTTTTTGCAATATTCGTCCGCCGGGACATCATGCCGAGCATGACCGGGCCATGGGTTTCTGCCTGTTCAACAACATTGCTGTGGGCGCGGCTCATGCAATGGAGGCCCATGGTCTGGAGCGGGTCGCCGTGGTGGACTTCGACGTTCATCACGGCAACGGCACTGAGGATATTTTTCGCGAAGAGGCGCGGGTTATGATGGTTTCGACGTTCCAGCATCCTTTCTATCCATACGGTGGTACCGCGGGGCGTTCGGAGCGCATGGTCAATATTCCTTTGCCCGCGGGCAGCGGCGGTGAAGCTTTCCGAAACGCCGTAGACCAATTCTGGGTGCCGGCGCTTGAAAAATTCAAACCGCAGATGCTGTTTATTTCTGCGGGCTTTGATGCTCACAGGGACGATGAGCTTGCTTCGTTGAATCTTGTTGAAGACGATTATGCCTGGGTGACTGAAAGGATCATGGAGGTGGCGCAAAAATATGCCATTGGCAGGATTGTATCAGCGCTGGAAGGTGGCTATGCACTGCTTGCGCTGGGACGGAGCGTAGCTGCGCATGTGCGTGTCCTCAGCGGCAATTAATCAAAGGTTTTTATTGTCCAAGGTGAACCAGCGAGTCCTCGTGCAACGCTCAGCGTCGTGCGACCGCAAAGGGCAGAGCAGTGCCTTCCGCAGGAAGGTGTGACCCTGGAGCCGGATGCACGGCGCCCAGTGATCGAAAGCGCGGTCGTGGCATCTCAGTTCGCTACGTGGCCAGGCATCCCCTTCGCGATCCGATCCCGGCTTTGCGGGACCCCTCGGGAGACGCTTGGGGCGCGACCGCAAAGGGCGGAGCACAGTATCTTCCAAAGGAAGATGCGACCCCGTAGCGGGATGCAGGCGCCCTCGGTGTGTGATCATGCGGGTCGAGGCATCCCCCTTCGCGGTCCGATCCGGCTTCGCCGGGTCCCTCGGACTACGCTTCGGGGCGTCCCGGCCTGTTTCGTAAAAGTCAGCTATTGTGTCTATGATTAGAAAGTGGGAGTAGAAACGTGAAATGAGTGTACAAATCAAGGATGAAGAACACATAAAGAACGCTATAGGGAAAAAATCCGGCATTGAAGACCAGCTATAGAATAGGTATTCCTCTTGTTCTGTTGATAGCGCTGCTGATTGCAGGCGGCCTAATGTGGCAGCATCATGTGAAGACTGCGCTCGGCATACGGATCGGCATACTGCATGCCCTGTCAGGTCCCATGGCAGTAACTGAAAAACCGTTGGTGGATGCGCTCCAGCTGGCTATCGAAGAGGCCAACGCGGCGGGCGGTATAGGGGGCCGCAGGATCCAGGCCGTGATGGCCGATTGCGGGCCGGACCCGGCTTACTGCGCGCAGCAGGCAGAGCACTTGATTACCCAGGAACAGGTGCAGGCTCTGTTCGGATGCTGGACATCTGACCTGCCGCAAAGCGGTGGAGCAGGTGGTCGAGAAGCACCACCATTTGCTCTTCTACGCCCTGCGGTATGAAGGCATGGAGCAATCGCCGAATATCCTTTATGGAGGAGCTGTGCCCAACCAATTGGTCATGCCCGCAGTGCACTGGGCGCTGGTAAATCTTGGTAATCCAGGGAAGCACAGCCGCCGCGGTTTTCGGGATGGATACGGCAAGCGGATCTATCTCACCGGATCAGACGCTGTGTTTTCACGTGTAGTCAATATTCTCATCAAGGATTTACTGGCCGCGCACGGGGCGATAATAGTAGGGGAACGTTATCTTCCTTCTGGTCTCACGGACATGGGTGAATTGGCGGCAGATATCGCCGGGCAGGAGGCGGAAATCGTGCTGAATACCATCACTGGCAGCGACAACGCCGTGTTTTTTCGAGCCTTGCAAAAGAGCGGGATCACTCCTGACAGGATACCGGTGGTATCGTTCAGTATTACCGAGGTGGGGCTGTCAGCCGAGGATATGCCGCACATGGCGGGCCACTATGCCGTAAGAAACTATTTTCAGAGTATTCCAGCCTCGGAGAATCAGGCTTTTGTAAAACGGTTCCAGGATCACTTCGGGCAGAACGCAGTGGTCGACGGCCCGACGGAAGCGTCTTATGTCAACTTGCAAATGTGGGTACAGGCGGCGCTTGAAGCGGATTCGGGCGATGTGGCCCAGGTGCAGCGTACCATTCTGCGTCAGAGCCTGCCTGCTCCGGAGGGCGTGGTTTCTGTCGATCCGGTGACACGCCATGTATGGAAAGTCGCGCGCGTGGGCAAAGCCCGGGAAGATGGCCAGTTCGATATTGTGTGGGATTCCGGCCGTCCGCTGGAGCCGGCGCCATTTCCGACCTATCGATCACGTGAAGAATGGGATCAATTGCTCAAGTCCATAGAGCCTCCCGCGAGATCCACTTCGCCATGAGATTTACCTTCCCCATGAGATTCACTTCGCTTACCCAGCGATTTACGGTCTGGTTTGTTGCGGTTTCCTTGCTGCCGATTTTGATAATCGGCTACAGCCTGCTGCATACCTTCGAAATCGAAATGGAGAAGACCGCAATCAGGCAGGTGTCCGCCATTGCCGATATGAAAGCGGAACAGATCGACAGCTATTTGCGCGAGCGTCTCCGCGATGCCAAAATCATACAGGCGGCCAGCACCACGCGCGCGGCCATGCCCGAGTTTGCCAGGATCTATGCCCAGGATGGGGTGAATTCCGCTGCCTATCGCCAGCTGGACGCCCGTTACCGCTCGCATTTCAAGCGTTTCGTCGAGGATGCGGGTTATTACGATCTTTTTCTGATTTCTCTTCAGGGCGATGTCGTCTATACCCAGGCTCATGAAGCAGATTTTGCCACCAACCTGATCACCGGCCCCTACCGCAACAGCGGTTTGAGTTACGTTGCGCGTGAAGCGCTCAACACATTGCAGGATGGTGTGTCGGATTTTGAACGTTATGCCCCATCCCACGGTGCGATCGCTGCTTTTATGGCGTTTCCGATCGTGGCGGAGGGTAAGCTCGAGGGCGTCCTGGCACTTCAGATATACAGTGAACGCGTATTTCAGGTCGTAACCGACAACGTGGGGCTGGGGGCGAGCGGCGAAACGGTGATAACACGGCTTTTGAACGAGCGCACCGCCCTCGTGATGGCTCCGCTGAGGCACCAGCCCCACGCAGCGCTGGAGCTCAAAGTGCCCCTTAACAATCCGTCATTTCTTCAAGCGGTTCAAAGCGGTCTGCATGGCGAGCGCGGAGCCGGCTTGAAAGCAGACTATCAGGGCAAGGAGGTGGTGGCTGCATGGCGATACCTGCCGCGCGTGAACTGGGGCATCGAGGTCAAAATGGATGCGGACGAGGTGTTTGCATTTGGGCAGCGTGTGCGCACCTTCAGCCTGGTGGTTCTCGGCATGACTCTGCTTGCGGCTATTCTGGGAACCTTCTTGCTAAGCCGGCACGTCGTCACTACCTTGAAAAATCTCAGCTTTAGTGCGCGACGTATTGCCGCAGGCAATTTGCAGCAGCGCGTCCCTGTGATCGGTTGGGACGAGATTGGGCAACTTGCGAGCACCTTCAATACGATGATCGAGCGTCTGAATGCGAGCAATCGTGAACGCGATATCGCTGAAGACGACTTGCGCCAACTCAACCAGGACCTGGAAAATAGGGTTGTGAAGCGCACTGCCGACCTGGAGCGTGCCAATGCGGTACTGACCAGCAAGGAGGAAGAGACACGCTCCATAGTGGAGCACATGGTGGACTGCATCATCACGATTGATGACCAAAGCATTATACGTTCGGTCAATCCGGTGATAGAAAAGCTTTTCGGATACACCCGTGAGGAGGTGATCGGACAAAATGTTTCCATCCTCATGCCTGAACCTCATCACAGCGGGCACGATGGATATATCGAGAGGTATTACCGCACGGGCCGAGGACGTTGCGAGTTCGACCACATTCTCACGCTCGAAGTGGAAGGCATGCATAACATTGGGATGGGGCGGGAGGTGCAGGGGCGGCATAAGAATGGTGAGCTTATCGACCTTTATGTTGCTGTCAGCGAATATTTTGTGGGGGGAAAACGCTATTTCACCGGTGTGTCTGCGCGATATTCGCGAGCGCAAGCAGGCAGAGGAAGCCTTGCGTGGCAGCGAGCAGCGCCTACGGGCGATCGTGGATAATCTCGCGGCGTTCGTGGGGGAAATAACACCGGATGGGGTGCTGGTGGAGATCAACCGTACGGCGTTGACAGTGGGAGGTTTAAAAAGCGAGGACGTCATAGGAAAGCGGCTTGATGAGACCGCATGGTTCGCCTATACGCCGGAGGTACAGGCTCAAATCCGTGGGGACATTGAGCGGGCGCTCAGCGGCGAGATCGTGCGCCATGACATAGGGGCGCGCAATGCCGACGGCGGTCTTATGACACTGGACTTCATGCTCGTGCCAGTTCGTGATACCAAGGGCAAAGTAATCAAATTGATACCTTCGGGCGTCAACATCAGCGAAAGAATGCGTATTTTGAAGGATCTGGAGCAGGCCCGGCTTGATGCCGAGCAGGCCAACCAGGCGAAATCGATATTTCCTGGCGGCGATGAGCCATGAGATACGCACGCCTATGAATGGCGTGATCGGCATGGCCGACGTATTGCAGCAAACCAGCCTCAATGGCTATCAGATGGAGATGGTCGATCTCATCCGCGAGTCGGCTTTTGCACTGCTGGAGATTATCGATGACATTCTCGATTTCTCCAAGATTGAGGCGGGTCGCCTGGAAATCGAACGGGAACCGATGTCGGTGGTGAACGTGGTAGAGAAAGCGTGCGCCATGCTCGAAAGCCTGGCGGCAAGGAAAGGGGTGGAACTTACGCTGTTTCTTGATCCCGCCATCCCGCAGGACGTTTTTGGAGATGCATTGCGATTGCGTCAGATCCTGGTCAATCTTGCCAACAATGCCATCAAGTTTTCCAGCGGACAGAAAGAACCGGGCCACGTATCGGTACGCGCTCTTCTGGTGCATAGAACCGACGATCAGGCCGTGCTTGAATTCCAGATAATCGACAACGGTATCGGCATGAGTTCCGAAACCCAGGCGCGCCTGTTTACCTCTTTTACCCAGGGTGACGCTTCCACAACGCGGCGCTTCGGCGGAACGGGTCTCGGTCTGGCGATCAGTCATCATCTCGCTCAATTGATGGGGGGGGAGATCACGGTTCAAAGCGAGTTGGGCAAAGGATCGACTTTTACCGTGCGTCTTGCTTTCGATCCGGTGCCGGCCACACTTCCAGGCTCGAAGGTTGTTGATTTGACAGGGGTCTCTTGCCTGGTCCTGGGCGATGAGAAAGGGCTGGGAGACGATCTGGCGGTTTATTTGAGATACAGTGGAGCGACCGTGGAGCGAGTGAAGGATATGGAGGCGGCCCGCGCCCTTATTCAAACGCTGCCCCCGGGGCCGTGGCTGCTGATTATCGATGCGGGACACGACGTGCCTCCGATCGATGCGTTGCGTGAGGCCTGCAGTTCCCGACCAGACTTCGATGCGCGTTTCGTGGTGCTTGAGCATGGGCATCATAAACCGGATATCGAGCCACGTTTTGTGGTGGTCAGGCGAGGTCGGCGCCGCCACGAACGCTCGGAGGCGGTGGACATGGTCACGCTGGATGGCGACGTCATGCATCGGGAAGCATTCTTGCGAGCGGTAGCGATCGCGGCAGGACGATTGCATGAGGAAGCGGAGGCTCAGCAACCAGGGAAATTTACGGCATTAGTTGCGCCCTCGCGGGAGAAAGCACTGAAAGAAGGCAGGCTGATACTTGTGGCGGAGGACAACGAAATCAACCAGAAAGTTATCCGCCAACAGCTTAGTTTGCTGGGATATGCAGCGGACATCGCCATCGATGGTCGCGAGGCGCTGAAGCGATGGGAAACCGGGGATTACGCCTTGCTGCTTACTGATCTCCATATGCCTGAAATCGACGGTTATCAATTGACGGCAGCCATACGTCTTGCCGAACAGGCAAAAAGTGAGCACCGTGCACCCATCATCGCGTTTACCGCGAACGCTCTAAAGGGAGAGGCCGAGCATTGCCGCGCGGTTGGCATGGATGATTATTTGAGCAAGCCCGTGCAGCTTGCGCACCTGAACGCCATTTTACAGAAATGGCTTCCCCTTTCTCCGGCTCCCGATACTCAGTCAACCTCTCTTCCCCCGCCCGCTACCCCTCCGGCCGGTCTGCCGGCCACAGGGCCTGGCGCCGCCCCTGCCATTGGTTTAGCCGAGAAAAAGCCGGTGGATATAAGTGTTCTGGAAGGGTTGGTAGGCAATGACCCGGAGATAGTCCGATGAATTTCTTGGGGATTTTCGGACGAGTTCAAGCAGAATAGCAGCGGAGCTCCGCAATACCATCCAGGCAGCAGATCCGAAGGCTGGCGCGGCCGCGGCACACAAGCTCAAGTCTTCAGCCCGCTCCGTAGGCGCCATGGAATTGGGTGAGTTGTGCGCGAAGATGGAAGAGGCCGGGAAGGCGGGCGACATGAACGGGCTAAACCTGCTTCTGCCGCAATTCGAGGCGGAACTCGCCGGTGTGGATGCCTATATTGACTCTAAGCAACTTTAATTCAAAAAATATAATAAGGAGTAACAAAGGCCATGTCGGAAAAATCCTCAGTGAAAATCCTGGTTCTTGATGATGACCCCTTCGTGCTGAAGCTGTTGGGGCGTATTCTGTCGAATCTCGGGTACACATCCGTGACATTCTGCGACAGTGGCCGGGCAGCGCTTGAGCGCATTGCGGAGACCGGCCCCAATCTCATCCTCCTGGATCTCAATATGCCGGAAATGGATGGGATCGAGTTCGTGCGGTATCTGGTCGACCTGCGTTACACGGGCAGCCTGGTGCTGATCAGCGGAGAGGACGAGCGCATGCTGCAAACCGCCGAGAAGCTGGTGCAGGCCCACAAGATTTCGATACTTGGGCACCTGCATAAGCCTGTTAAACCGGATGTGCTAGCCGCGCTGCTCGAGAAGTGGATGCCGCCATCGACCAACTCTTCGAGGCCCGAAAAGAAAATCTACAGGGCGGATGAATTGCGAATGGCCATTGACGAGGGACAGCTGATCAACTATTACCAGCCCAAGGTTGCGATTGCCACCGGGGAAGTGGTGGGGGTAGAGACTCTGGTGCGCTGGCGCCATCCCACCGATGGCATCGTGTTTCCCGATTACTTCATTGGTATTTGCGAAGCGGCCAGCCTGATCGACGACCTTACGAAGGCCGTGTTCGCCGCGGCGATGGCCCAAGCCAAGGCCTGGGAGGAAATGGGACTGCTGTTGCGCATTGCAGTTAATGTTTCCATGGATAACCTGGCGTCCCTGACCTTTTTGAATTTTGTGGCTGAGCTCACCGAAAAAATAGGCGTTGCCCCGCAACGTGTCGTACTGGAAGTGACCGAAACGCGATTGATGCAGGACACCAGGGCTCCGCTAGAGATTCTCACCCGGTTGCGCCTGAAGCGCTTCCGCCTGTCTATCGACGACTTTGGTACCGGGCATTCCTCCCTGGCCCAGTTGCGCGATATCCCCTTTGATGAACTCAAGATCGACCAGGGCTTTGTGCATCGCGCGTGGGAAGACGAGACGTTGCGCGCGATGTACGAAGCCAGCCTGTCCCTTGCCAGGCAATTGGGGATGGAAGTCGTCGCCGAGGGCGTGGAAGACAGGAACGACTGGGATTTCCTGTATCGGACGGGGTGCGATCTCGCGCAGGGCATATTCATCTCGCGACCCATGCAGCCAGACGACCTGCCGGGCTGGATTGAGAGTTGGCGGGAGCGTGTGCAAAACGAATCTTTGATCTCTGGCCAAGGCGGTAAGGTCAACGGGTAATCAGGAGTGAAACTCAAACATCGACCGGGAATTTGACCGCGTTGGCCGAGGTGCCGACGAAGGTCCTGATTTTGAGGTTCAGCTCGAGGGGCCACAGCAGTCGCCCCTACCTGCCATTTAAAGGGGTCACAGCTTCTGTTTTACTGATATGGATAAGGAAGTCATAATGCCGTGGCAGGGATGTGTAGAAATAGTGACTCATGCACTCGGTTTCAGGCCGATAAATGACGCCGATCGCCCGCTGCAGCCTCTCTTCTCTGAGCAAGTCGGCCACGCTGCTATTGCCTCTCAGATCGAGCAAGAAGCGTTGCTTCGCAAGCCGTGATAAGATATCTGCATAACTATCAGGCAACGGCTCGTGGATCAGCTTCGTTTCCGCTGGACCATCCCAGCCTGAAGCTGCCGTCACCGTACCACGGCTGGTTGAAAACCCGATGCGAAGCGCTCTGTCCCGGTATGTTTCGCTAATCAGTTCGCCGATATTGATTTCCCTGCGCCGCGGTTCACCGGACACCGGGGCGTTGCCCAAATGAGCGGGCCAGGGCCTTCGCATAATGTTATGCGCCCAGACGACTATGCGCGGCGTCCGCCCCAGCCGCGTTTGCAGATGACCGACAAGTTTTGTCAATGTTTCGCACATATGGTGGTCTCTCAGGTTCCACATGTAGGAATAGCGATCGGAACATGGCTCGGTAGTATTCCTCGGTATCTTTAACCAATGCGGCCTTCTGTTGCACTGAAAAATTTTCGTTCCCGGCAAAAGCGTCATCGCTTTGAATGTAGAGGTGGGCCTTCCATCGCTGCATAAGCTGATCGATGGCTTGCTGCTCGACGAGCTGGATGGCTTTCTGCTCGCAGCCAATTGACCCCGTGCGAGGCACTGGCATCGCAAGATGCCTGCGATTCGCTGATGAACTCGTTACAGGTGGCGTAGCGCGCACGTGCGGCCTCAGCTTCCTCAGGGTTGATCTTGTCCAAGTGCGTGAGTGACGCCCCGATTGAGGCGGACATGTTATAACAATCAAGGCCGTAGAAGCCGACCGTTTCCGTCTGACCTCTCCGGCCCCTAACTTTCCTGTTCAGTTGGTTATAATGGTGCAGCCATTGGACAAACGCATGAACCTCGGTATTACGCCATACCCATGTGGGGAACCGTTCAAAATCCGACAAAGCCGCGTCAGCGTCTTTATCATCCGACTCACCCGCTACGTAACGATTAACCCTGGAAGCATCCTGCCAGTCGGCCCCAATTGCAACAGCGTCAAAACCCTGCTCCATAATGAGGCGCTGGGTGATTTCAGCACGACTCCGATAAAATTCGGCCGTTCCATGAGTGGCTTCACCGAACAGGACGATTATTTTCTCCTTGTCATTTACTGAAGTGTTTCCCTGGACCGCCTGGATTATCGCATCGTAATCACCATCGCGTTCCGCCAGAGGCTGAGCCTGTTTTTCCAGCGCATCAATTAATTCTTTATCGGTATTGAAATCAGACATGTTGATCTCCCTCCCTAAGGGTTGTTTCCATCTGTATCTGGTGGCGGTTTGCGTTTATGGTAAGCCTACCGCTTTTCTCTAATTCAGCCTGTTTTTCCGGCTACCATGGAATAAGTGACGACGTGGTCAGTAATCACGAGATGGATATCTGCCCATTACAATTAGATGATCAAAAAAGATTTCTGAGAAGCTGTAAGATCTTACAGGTGTATAACTACGCCGCGTGCGTCCGCACGGTAGGGTGCTCGGCAAATGCGGGATGCGGCAAGGCCAAGTGCTCTGGCACAACCCGGATATTCGGAGCTTGACAGAAACGGATGTTCTTCCCTCCCAGGGCAGCAAGAGCCAGCAGGCAACCGCCGCAATACACCATAAGCCGGTTCGGGCGGTAGCAAGAATCCGTATTTCAGTGGAGGATTAAACCCGAATAAGTAGTGCCGCCGCCACCTGCCGTCCTTCCGCCATCAAGATATTGTATGTTCGGCAGACGGCGCTGGTATCCATCACCTCGACGCCAATTCCAGATTCGATCAGCGCTCTGGTCAGCTTGGGATGGGGAAAGCGCAACGTACCCCGGTCCCAAACAATACCATCTCCGGTGAAGAGAGAGCTCTTCGTGGTAAACCATGACCGGACCCCCCATCGACCGGCGTCTGGGTCCGTCTCACCTGAGCGGAAAACGGAAAGACCAGCGGCGTCCCGGGAGTAGACCGAGAGCTCGTGTCATCGTGAGAAACTACGCCTGAATAAGCAGCGCAGCAGCTACCCTGCATCCTTCCGCCATCAATATGTTATACGTTCTGCAGGCGGCGGGGAATGCCACCTGGCGAGTTGACAGGCGATTGGACTGTCTATTTCGCCTGTGGCACGGCAAGTGGTGGGTCCAGCCTGATCAGGAGGTAGCCCTCCTTCTTGCTGTTCCAGGATATAAAAGTACCCGCATTACTATTCAGCAGAAACGGAAAGTCTATGCTGGCTTTGCTATCAGCAGCTGTTCGAGACGGCAGCCAGGTCTGGCCGCCATCGCCTGACTGCATGACCATAAGATAGGTTCTGTCACCATCAAACTCGGTCCAGGTCAAGACAACATGTTTTCCCTGAGCCAGGATGTCCGGATGGCTGGGCCGTCTTCCGGGCGTGCCAAACGGCATGGGATTTGAGAAGTGCTGCCCCCGGTCGGTTGAATTGGCATAGAACAATCCCTGGCGGACACTGCCTTGCGTGAACCAGGTAATATGGTACCGGTCGTCATCACTAATTGAAATCGCAGGCCCGTGTTCCGGGCAGCCCTTGATTTCCCACTGATCAAAGGTGACCCGCCATGCGGAAGGAGCTTCGCCGCCCGCTTGAACTCTAATCAGGCCGTGATCCCGGATGTCGCCCGGATAAATGAAGCGCGCGAGCAGAACAGGCAGGCCGTCATTGTCGAATGAAACGGCAATGCGGCAGCATTCACAAAGCGTTCCGGCGGCTTTGCGATTGACGAGGTTAGAGCCCCCTCCACCGTTAACACCATTAGCATCGTTAATAGTGGTGAAATATATCGAATCGCCGGGCTTTCTCCAGTCGGTTCGGTCGCGTTCGTCCAGCCAGAAGACGTATGCCTTACCGGAAGGATCCAATGCTAATTTTCCTTGAGATGAGTTTGCCTGCGCTGCCTGATCGCTCAGCGGCTTGGGTACGGAAAAGCTTTGCCCCTCATCTGCGGATATACTGAAGTATTGGATGACCGGTTGAGCGCCTTCCGCCGCGAAAGTTACGTATATTTTTCCGGAACGGTCAACGGCAATACCGGGACGGTTATCCCCACTAACCTTGATGCGCTGCTTTTCAGGGTTAATTCGAGCAGGGGCGCTGAAGGTCTTGCCCAGATCTGTCGAATAATCTACATAGACATGCCATTTTTCGGGCACAACGCGCCATAATCGCCCATCCGGACCAAAAGCGGCACCGACGACCAAACCGCCGCCATCAGGATAATGTTTGTAATCCGCCCCTCCGGATTTTAATTCATCGTGGGCGCCATAACTCATGGTACTGAATGCCATTGCGCTGCCCACCAACAGACAGCCGAGCAGGTACCAATAGCCCAGCGATAAATAAACCGGAAACCTGTTTGAGTCGACCTTGCGATGGAATTGGCTGTCCATTTCCATAGTCATCCGTTCAGTTATTCCCGACATGTTTGATGCACGGTCCACACCATTATGATTCAACTAGAATGAGAAGACCAGGCGATAGGTAATCCGATAGTCCGGCGGGGTCTGATAACCATTAAAATTCTTGTAAATCGGCGTGCCAACCGATAGAGCGGTATTCCAATTCTTGCCACCGGCATATCTGATGCCAGGTGAAATGAACACCGTATTGCCGCCGGAGTTCGGGTCGATCACACCAGCCGTCTTTTGTTGGTCCTGCCACAGGCCATTCAATTCGAGAACGGCTGTCCACGGGGCGGCGTTGGTATCCACAAAAAGATTGTTTCTTGCCTGACCCACTATTGCGTACGAAAGCGCGACGTTGTAATCAAGCATATCGCCGAGATTCGTTTTTTGCGACCCTGTGTTCGCGATAGTGTAGAGAACGCTGCTATCAAATGAGAACTTGCCCATGGCTCTCGTGAACGAAAAGCCGACTGAAGGACTCCACGCGCCACTATTGGGTTGATGATGCGTTTCAAAAAGTTCACCCTGGTTGGTCTTGACGTGAGTCGAGCCTGATGGAGTCTTGAGCGCTACCACAAGCGAAAGATGGTTCAAGTTATCGAGTGTATGAAAAAACCGATACTGGCTAAAAACCGAAACTCCTCCGAATCCTCCGGGATCGCCCTGATTGTTTACCGCGGTGCCATCCTCATTTGGAGAGCGAACGCCGTAACGCTGCACATAAGGAAGCCTGATACCCAGAGTCAGATTATCGGTCACACCGTAGGCGGCAAATACCGACGGCTGTACCAGTGAGCTGACGCTATGCACATCGCCATGCGCGTCGTCAATCGCGTTATTCTTCAAATCGAGCAATTTTGCATCTGAAGCACTGTTGAAGCCGGTAAACTGGGTAATCAAGCCACCCGCCCACATGCCAACGGGAAGCGTTATGCCAGTTTGAGTAATAATCGGAGAAGCGGTACCAATTCCAAAGCCCAGGGAGCCGTGGTCAGCAATAGCTGAACCGCTACCAGCAACGAATACGGTTAGGAGAATTGCCGCGAAAATACTTTTTTTCGGCTGTTCCATATCACCTCGATAACTCATGATCTTGAGAAGCTGACAATATTCCGGTGTGGAGCATTCAGGTCATGGCAGGACAGCCAGACGACCTCACCCTAGAAATGGTCGGAAGAATAACCCATTCTGCAATGTAGGGTAATGCGACAAATTGTCGCAGGCGTTTTTCACCTTCGAATGTGCTGAGCGTGAGGTGATTGATGCGCGGCGTGGCAACCCATTCAAGCTAGGCTTGGCGCTGCATATCGGTTTTCGCCGCATGAGCGGACGACTGTTGAGTACTTTTCAAGCGGTGCCGGCATTGTGGCGCCATCTTGGCAATGCGCAGCCTCCCTTCGAGTACTGCGAAATTGCCATCGACCACAGCCTGGGTATCAGACGCCAGTAGCGAGTTGCGCCGCATTTCGTCCACATGGAGCAAGAGGTCTTGGCCTGAGAAGCGCGGCTAACGGTAATAGTTTGCATGCTCACCCCTTATAGTTGCTTACCCTAACCCCCGCATTCCTTGATTAAGGATTCAAACGTAATGCAAGCGCCGCCAGTGTAACAAGCAATACCGGCATGGTCAGTACAATCCCGACCTTGAAATAATAACCCCAGGTAATCCTCATGCCCTTGAGTGCCAGGACGTGAAGCCACAGTAGTGTAGCCAATGAACCAATGGGCGTTATCTTGGGCCCCAGGTCGCAACCGATCACGTTAGCGTAGATCATCGCGTCCCTGACTGCGCCGGTAGCGTGCGTAGCATCAATGGAAAGCGCGCCCACCAGCACCGTAGGCATATTGTTCATGATTGAAGAGAGGAGGGCCGTCAGGATGCCAGTACCGAAAACCGCTCCCCATACGCCCCCTTCTGCAAAATAATTAAGCAGTCTGGCGATATAGTCGGTAAGCCCCTCATTGCGCAGTCCATAAACCACGAGATACATCCCGAGCGAGAAAATTACGATCTGCCAGGGGGCCTCCCGAAGGACCTTGCGGGTGCTGATGACATGCCCATGCGCGGCAACAGCGAACAGGAGTAGCGCGCCGGCGGCGGCCACCGCACTGATAGGTATCCCGAGCGGTTCGAGACCAAAAAATCCGATCAGCAACAGCACGAGTACCATCCACCCAGTGCGGAACGTGTTCCCGTCACGAATGGCCTCATTGGGCCGTTTAAGCTGATTCACATCATAATGAGCCGGTATGCTCTGGCGAAAATAGAGCAATAACACGGCCAGAGCGGCAGTGATAGCGGCGATATTCACGGGAACCATGACTTCGGCGTATGCTTTGAAACCGATCTTAAAAAAATCGGCTGATACGATATTGACCAGGTTAGAGACAACGAAGGGGAGACTGGCAACATCGGCGATGAAACCCGCCGCCATTACGAATGCGAGAGTGGCCATTGGATTGAATCCCAATGCCAGAAGCATCTCCATCACAATTGGCGTGAGAATCAGGGCCGCGCCATCGTTGGCAAATAAGGCAGCAACTGAAGCGCCGAGCAGGACGATCAAGGCAAATAGTATTCGGCCGTTTCCCCCGCCCCATCGTGCGATGTGCAGGGCAGCCCATTCGAAAAAACCGGCTTCATCCAGCAACAGGCTGATGATGATGACGGCGATAAAGGTGGCCGTCGCATTCCAGACAATCTGCCAGACCGTCAGAATATCGCCGAGATGGACCATCCCTGACAGCAGCGCCAGGATGGCACCGAGTGTTGCGCTCCAGCCGATACCCAGCCCGCGCGGCTGCCAGATCACGAGAATAATGGTGACCAGAAAAATCAGTAGGGCAGTAAGCACGTCAATTCTCCATCCAAGCGGGTTAACCGCTCCTTGTGACTATCGGCCTGGCAGCCGAAGAGTCTGAAAATCTGGAACGTGCTTAACGGTGGGATCGGCAGTCGGGGACAGTTGGATTTGCCAAAAGCTGTACAAAAGCAATATTCAGTAATATTTCAGGCTTCCGAAGCCGATCATTGGGTTTCGCCGATTGCTTGCAGTTCGCTCTGCATCGCCATGCGGTCAAGGGCCGCGGGGTTGAGGTTTAAGAGGAGGTTAATGCGCCGCTGCAGCACAGTGAAAACATGGAGAAATGCCGCCCGTTTGGCATGCTCATCACCTGCTGCCGCAGCAGGGTCTTCTACGCCCCAATGTGCTGTAACAGGTTGTCCGGGCCATATCGGACACATCTCCCCGGCGGCCGGGTCGCAGACCGTGATGATGATGTCCATTTTGGGCGCATCAGGCTGAGCAAACTCATCCCATGACTTGCTCCTGAGCCCTTCGGTCGGAAGGCGGCTGCTCTCCAGAAGCTCAAGCGCGTAAGGATTTACTTTTCCCGTAGGAAAACTTCCGGCACTGAACGCACGGAAGCGCCCTTTTCCGGAAGCATTAAGATAGCTTTCCGCAAGTATGCTTCGTGCGGAATTTCCGATACACAGAAACAAAACATTGAAGGTATGCTCGCTCATGATGTTTAGCAGCAGTTTGTGCGATGGTGGACAGTATTAACTGCGTTCGGCTTAGCGGTGTGCAGCATGCGCCAGGCGCTGCGGTTTTAGGCCCTTTGGGCATATCTGTACCGTATGTTTCGACCTCGTCGAGCGTATGATAGGTTTCCCAGGCAATGCCCTGCGGGTCGGTGATCCAGTATTTATCCGAACGCGCATAGCAGCATTCCGACTGCGGCTGATCGAGCGCGGCGATCTCCGCATCGGCCACTTTCTGGCGCAGTTCGCCAAGTTCTTCGTCCGAATCGACTTGAAACCCCAAGTGATCCAGCCCAGTTTTTGCCCCGCGATTCGAAATTGCGAAATTGAGCCGCGGCTCCTCAATCATCCATTTCGCGTAATCAGGTTTTGCAACCGTAGGAGGCACCCCGAACACCGCGGAGTAAAAGCGTATATTGGCCTCCAGATCATCAACAGCAACGTGAACGTGAAAGCGCTTCATGACTAACTCCTTAAGATTTTGGTTTTGCTTTGGAATCTGGGGCACAGCAACCAGCAAGAGCAGTTTCATCCATGGTCAGGCACTCTTCGGACATGCCCTGACAACAGTTCTGTGTCAGGAAAGTCATCAGCGCTGCCATACACTCAAAATTGGCGGAGTAATAGATGAACCGACTTTCCTGCCGCGACGAAATCAGACCGGCGTGATAAAGCTCCTTCAAGTGAAACGAAAGCGTGGCTGGTGCGACTTTGAGTTTTTCGCCGATCTGCCCTACAGGTATTCCCTCCGGTCCTACCTGAACCAAGAGGCGAAATATCGAAAGGCGTGATTCCTGGGCTAGCGCGGCAAGTGCAATAACAGCTTCTTTCATTTCCATATTTCTATAATTATAGAAATATGAGATAAAGTCAAGTGCAAAAAAAGGCGATATATGGGCTCCAAAAGTTCCAACCACCGGTTATATGTCACCGATTCTGGGAGCTAGGGCCTGTTAACATTTATTTCGCGTCCGCGACGGCGACGGATTTTGTCCAGCACGAGGCACGAGCCGCGCGGCAGAGTGAGCCTCTGTAAGCGGCGAGTAACGAAGGGTTGGACGAAATCCGCCCCGTCCTTTCGGGTTGCACAAGAATAACGCGGGTGCCGCGTTGCAAAGCTTGGCCGTAGACCCACTATGTCCTGCGCTTCGCGCCTTGCCCCGCCTTTTTCGTGCAGAAACGCGGGCGCGAAATAAATGTTAACAGGCCCTAGACAAGCAGTGCCGCCGTCACCCTGCGTCCTTCCGCCATTAATATGTTATATGTGCGGCATGCGGCGCTGGTATCCATCACCTCGACGCCAATTCCCGATTCGATGAGCGCTCTGGTTAACTTGGGATGGGGAAAGCGCAACGTACCCCCAGTTCCAAACAATACCAGCTCCGGTTGAAGAGAGAGCAGAAAATTGAAATGCTCGGGCGCAAGTTGCTCAAAACTTCCTGCCTCCCAGTTTTCGATAATACGATCGGGCGTCACGATCAGGTTGTTTTGGTAACGGACGTGATTTATCAGCACGTATCCCGCCCCATATCCTGTAAAGAGGTTCTGTCCCGTGTTCGTGGAAAGGTGCAGCTTCAAGTCGTCTCCATTTGCGGCAGGTTCGCGGGTCGGGTAACATTACAACTTTTTTGCGCCGTAATAAAGCACAACAATTAAAGTACACCAATTGCTCTGACTTGGGCGTTTTGGCAGCAGGCAGCAAATCGGTATTGGAACCCCACGTTGGTGCTGATCATTGCGGAATCCTTGGGTCCGGTAATCAATATTCTCATACGTATCCTTATCTATACCCATTTCGATACCCTTTTTCGGTTTCTACGCCATCCGGCTGCGTCCGGCCTGGCGATATCCTTCTCATCTCCTCTATGCAGCCCATACTGAAGTCAAGCAAGCTCGCGAACGTCTGTTATGACATCCGCGGCCCGGTGCTCGACCGCGCCAGGGAAATGGAAGAGGAAGGGCATCACATTATCAAGCTCAATATCGGTAACCCGGCTGTGTTCGGATTCGACGCGCCCGAGGAGATTCTGCAGGATGTAATCCGCAACCTTTCAGCTGCTTCCGGCTATTGTGATTCCAAGGGGCTGTTCGCAGCGCGCAAGGCGATCATGCATTACACTCAGGAAAAACAGATTCGCGACGTCCGGCTCGAGGATATCTACGTCGGCAATGGCGTTTCCGAACTGATTGTGATGGCCATGCAGGCGCTGCTTAACAGCGGTGACGAGGTCCTGGTTCCTTCACCGGATTATCCGCTGTGGACCGCCGCGGTTGTGCTTGCGGGTGGCACGGCGCGGCATTACCTGTGCGACGAGCAGTCCGACTGGCTGCCCGACCTGGACGATATGCGTTCGAAGATCAATTCGAACACGCGCGCCATCGTGGTCATCAATCCGAATAACCCCACGGGCGCCCTTTATCCGGATGACCTGTTATGTGAAATCATAGAGATCGCGCGCCAGCATCAGCTTATCGTCTATGCGGACGAGATTTATGACAAAGTATTATATGACGGAGCCACCCACACCTCCATTGCATCTCTTGCGGACGATGTACTGTTCATCACATTGAACGGCCTCTCGAAGAATTATCGCGCTGCGGGGTTTCGGTCTGGCTGGGCAGTGGTGTCCGGAACGAAGCAGTATGCCAGGGACTATATAGCAGGACTCACTATGCTGGCTTCGATGCGGCTGTGCGCAAACGTCCCCTCGCAATTCGGCATCCAGACTGCGCTGGGCGGCTATCAGAGCATTAAAGACCTCGTAATGCCTACCGGGCGTTTGATGCGCCAGCGTGATCTCGCGTGGAAACTGCTGACCGATATTCCGGGCGTGACGTGTTACAAGCCGAAGGCGGCAATGTACCTGTTTCCTCGCCTGGACCCGAAGATGTACCCGGTCGAGAATGACGAGCGGTTTGTACTTGATTTGCTGACGGAAGAGAAGGTGCTGCTGGTGCAAGGCAGCGGTTTCAACTGGGCTGAGCCGGATCATTTCCGCGTGGTGTTTCTACCGAACAGCGATGACCTTACCGAAGCGATAGGACGCGTTGCACGTTTTCTCGCGCGATACCGAAGGCGGCATGGCAAGGGATGAGCGCAACGAGCCGCAAAGAATGGCCCCTTGCAGGATGAGCATGGACGGCCGGAGAATGGACAAGAGAATCATGGATCGACAAACGATGGCCCTCAAGCTGAGATGACTGACATAACCGAACAATTTGTAATTACCCACGATATGAAACCCATCAATGTCGGGCTGCTTGGCATTGGCACTGTCGGCGGCGGGACATTCGCGGTACTTAAACGTAACCAGGAAGAGATTATCCGCCGAGCCGGGCGTGGAATTGTCATCCGCATGGTTGCCGATCGTGAGCAGGAGAAGGCCCGGAAGATCGTGGGTGAGGGCGTTATCGTTACCGGTGATGCCAATGAGGTTGTGGCGAATCCCGATATCGATATTGTGGTGGAGTTGATCGGCGGTTATACCGTTGCACGAGAGCTGATACTTAAGGCCATCGAGAACGGTAAGCATGTCATTACCGCGAACAAGGCGCTGCTTGCGTCCCACGGAACCGAAATTTTTGCCGCAGCACAGAAGAAAGGTGTGATGGTTGCGTTCGAGGCGGCGGTGGCGGGCGGCATTCCCATCATCAAGGCGCTCCGCGAGGGATTGACCGCCAACCGCATCGAATGGATCGCGGGCATCATCAATGGCACCAGCAACTACATCCTTTCAGAAATGCGTGACAAGGGCCTGACGTTCGACACAGTGCTCAAGCAGGCGCAAAAACTGGGCTATGCCGAGGCCGACCCAACCTTTGACATCGAGGGAATCGACGCCGCGCACAAGCTGACCATCATGGCGGCTATTGCCTTCGGTATTCCCATGCAGTTCGATAAAGTCTATACCGAAGGAATCACCAGGCTGACCCGTGAGGATATCCGTTACGCGGAGGAATTGGGGTATCGAATAAAACTGCTAGGCATCGCCAAGCGCACGCCCAGGGGCATCGAGCTGCGTGTCCATCCCACGCTAATCCCTGTGCGGCGACTGATCGCCAATGTGGAAGGGGTAATGAATGCAATCCTGGTGAAAGGCGATGCGGTGGGCGCGACCTTGTATTATGGCGCGGGTGCGGGCGCAGAACCTACGGCAAGCTCGGTAGTGGCGGATCTCGTGGACGTTACCCGCATGCATACCGCGGACCCAAAGCACCGCGTACCTCATCTGGCATTTCAGCCTGGTCTTCTTTCGGATGTCCCGATTCTCCCCATGGATGAAGTGGAAACCTCCTATTACCTCCGCTTGCGGGTCATGGATAAGCCCGGCGTGCTGGCGGATATCACACGGGCGCTCGCCGACCTGGACATCTCCATTGATGCAATGGTGCAGAAGGAGCCTGGGGAAGGCGAGGATCAGGTTGACATCATCATGCTGACCCATCTGGCGATGGAAAAGAATGTGAACGCCGCGATTGCGAAGATCAAAAAACTTCCTCTCCTGACGGGAAAGATCACCCGTATCCGGCTCGAGCATTTGAGCAGCAAATAATATAGAACTTTGATTGACGCAGCCCGGGCATACGTCGGCGCTGGTCGCGTTCATGCAGCGCACTCTGCATTTTTGACGGTGAATCGATGCGTTATATTTCCACTCGCGGCGGAATGGCGCCAAAAAGATTTTCAAAGATCCTGTTGGGCGGTCTTGCTTCCGACGGCGGACTGGTAATGCCGGAAGCCTATCCGCAATTCAGCCCTGCGGAGCTCGAGAAACTCCGCGGCCAGGGTTATCAGGAGCTCGCGTTCGAAATCCTGTCACGTTTTGCCGACGATATCCCCGAGGAGAATTTGCGCGACATCATCGGGCGGACGTATACCGTAGAAAAATTTCAAAGCGAAGAGATAACGCCGCTTAAAACCCTGGAGCCCGGCGTTTATATTCTGGGGCTATCAAATGGTCCGACACTGGCATTCAAGGATATTGCACTGCAACTGCTGGGGAACCTGTTTGAATACGCGCTAGCGAAAACAGGCGACCAACTGAATATCCTGGGCGCCACTTCAGGGGATACCGGTCCCAGCGCGGAATATGCCATGCGCGGCAAGCATCACATTCGCGTATTCATGCTTTCGCCGCAGGGAAAGATGAGCCCCTTTCAGACTGCGCAAATGTTTTCCCTGCAGGACGCGAACATTTTTAATATCGCGATTCGGGGGGTATTCGACGATTGTCAGGATATCGTCAAGGCGGTCAGCAATGATGCCGCCTTCAAGCAAAAACACCGCATTGGGACGGTCAACTCTATAAACTGGGCGCGAATTGCCGCCCAAGTCGTGTATTACTTCAAGGGTTATTTTGCGGCCACCCGGTCCAACGATGAACAAGTTTCGTTCGCGGTGCCGTCCGGCAATTTCGGCAATATCTGCGCGGGACATGTGGCACGCATGATGGGGCTGCCAATCAGAAAGCTGATCCTTGCCACCAATGAGAACGACGTTCTGTACGAGTTTTTTCGGACAGGACGCTACCGGCCCCGTGCGACGGAAGAGACGCGGCATACGAGCAGTCCGTCAATGGATATTTCCAAGGCGTCCAACTTCGAGCGTTTTATTTTTGACCTCACCGGGCGGGACGCAGCCAAAGTAAGGGAGCTATGGCAGTGGGTGGACGAGGGTGATGCCTTTGATCTGGCCGGGACGCCCTTTTGGGATAAGATCGGAGATTTCGGCCTGGTATCGGGCAGCAGCAATCATGCAGCCCGGATTGCAACGATCCGTCAGGTCAAGGAAAATTACGATGTGTTGGTGGATCCCCACACGGCGGACGGATTGAAAGTTGGACTGGAATATCGCGAAGCGGATGTGCCGCTCATTTGCCTGGAAACTGCGCTACCCGTCAAATTCTCCCAAAGCATTGTCGAGGCGATTGGACAAGAGCCGCCGCGTCCGGCGGGGTATGTAAACATTGAAAGTTTGCCACAACGTTATGTCGTGATGAATGCCGACGCGGATGCAGTCAAAGGGCTGATTGCCCAACACAGCGATAGAAAAGCTGTGCCCGCTTAATCTCGCCCTGTATCTCGGCCCCGTATCTCGCCCCGATATTTTTATAGGGATAGCCGGGCGGCCTGAACGATAGCTCAATTGATGGGTTGCGTTTCGCTCCCCCATCTTGCTCACTGCCATTGAAGAATACTGGTACGCGCAGGAAGGGTGAAACGAAGGGAAACCCATCAGCCAGTTATGCGGCCGTCCAATGGTCGATTTCGTTATACTCCCTGCCGAGTGACAAGTGGGGAAGAGTATCTACTCGCGCTGTCTTTCGGCGGCGGCAAGAAAATCATCCAGTATTGGACCGGAGTCGAGCAGTTCGTGGGCGCCGGCGTGAAACTCTGGATGCCATTGGAACCCGGTGACGTAGCAATCCCCACGCATGCGAATGGCTTCGATAATGCTATCGCTTTCAGAAACCGCCTCCACCTCGGAATCCCGTCCCAGCCGCTTGATCGCCTGATGGTGAATGCTGTTGACAAAGTGATTGCGAGTGTCGCCGTATAGTTTTGCCAGCCGCGAGTTCTCTTCGATAAGAAGGGCATGCCGGTGCTGATCATACAGGACCGGATCAACATGCGAGAGGGCGTGAGGATTTTCGGTCACGATATCCTGATAGAGGCTTCCGCCCAACGCAACATTGATAAGCTGTAAGCCACGGCAAATGCCCAGCACGGGTTTTCTCTGAACGACACATTCCCAGAACAGTTCCATTTCGTAGAGATCGCGCACCCGGTCTCCCGACCATTCGGGCCGTGACGGTGTTTCACCATACGAAACCGGACTGACGTCCGCGCCACCCTGAAGGACCAGGCCATCTATTTCCTTGACATAATCGCTGACGCGCACGTGGGAACGCTCCACGCCACCCGCTTCGATCGCCGGAAGCATGAATACGAGCGCCCGACGCCGCATGATCCAGTGCGCGACAGTTTGTTCGAGATATTGCAGGGTTTTGTTACGAAAGCCCAGCTCAGCCGGTGGAGAATGCAGAATACGAGGGGACAGGCCGATCCGTAGCGGACGATTCATGTTGAATGGTTGGCGTGATGCAGTCGGGAGTCATGTAAGTTGGATTGCGTCCACGATCGGACGTTCACGCCGCATTATTGGAGCTCCGGGTTACTTAACGGATCGGGGCGGAATTTATTTATTGATCGGGCCGTGGCGGCGAATTTTTCAGACGCGAAGAGGGCAAAATGACTCAGCCACCCATCCATAGTTCGGCCTGGAGCTGCATGACATCGCCGAGATTGTGTTCGCGTGAATAGGTTTCCCGCAACCAGGTTGTGCCGTTGCCCCTCAGGAGTATTTCACGGATACGTTCCATTGCATCCGTCGCATGCAGTTCCCGCGCATGGTCAGCTATTCTTGACAGCATGGCAGAAATATCCTCGCGTATGCTGCGCTGCTCGTGGGTCCTGGGGTCGATAAAGACCCCTTCCAGCCCGAAACGGCAGGCCTGGAACCGGTTGAAGGTGTAAACCAGGTAATCATCCTCTTCCGGCGCGATGCGCTGCTCCACCATGATGTAGCGAGACATTGCCTGTATGTAGCAGGCAATGGCGGCCGCGATTTCGACAGTAAGCGGCGTGTCGCAGACCCTCACTTCAATGGTGCCGAATTCGGGTTTGGGCCGGATGTCCCAATAGAAGTCCTTCATCGACTCCACCACGCCGGTGGAGGTCATCTTGCTGAAAAACTGCTCGAAGTCTTCCCAACGGAGGACAAAGGGCGCGCGCCCGCTCAAGGGAAATGAAAAAACCGAATTGAGGCGTGCGGACGCGAAGCCGGTATCGTGTCCCTGCACGAAGGGTGAACTAGCCGACAGAGCGATAAAGTGGGGAATATAGCGCGAGAGCATATGCATCAGGTGGAGCGCCTCGTCCGGACCGGGGCAGCCGACATGTACATGTTGACCGAATATGGTGAACTGTTTCGCCAGGTACCCATACAGCTCAGACAGATAATGAAACCGAGGCGCGTCAAAAATCTTCTGCTCGCTCCAGTGCTGGAAGGGGTGCGTGCCCCCCCCCGCCACGGCAACGTTGAGAAAGCGTCCGGCATCGGAGACCACGTCCCGCAAGGCATGCAGTTCATTGAGCAGCTCCGCATATTCGTACTGGACCGAGGTGTTGATTTCGATCATGCTGCGGGTCATTTCCGGCTTTATTTCGCCCGGATGAGCGCGCTTCGCTACCTGCCGCAGGACATCCGGTGCTGAGGAGACGAGGTTGTAATCGTTGCAGCTCAACAGCTGCAGCTCAAGCTCCACCCCCATGCTCAAGGGGCGGGATGACGCGAAGGGCATGAGGCTCATGATGTCCTCATCCCTGGCTGCTCATTTTTGGCGCCAGTTTCCGGCGTTTCCCCGGCTCTCCGCAAGGATACCTGCACCAGGATCGGCCCGACGAGTTCGAGGATCACGATACAGCTCATCAGCGCCAGCCCCAGCCCGTATCCGAAGGAAGGAAAGGCCGTACTGGTTTCCAGGGTCAGCAGGAGCGCCACGCTGGACATTGGCATCAGCGCAACGCCAAGTGCGACGCCTTGATGCAGGGTCAGGCCGCTGTGGTGAGCCAGCGCGAGCACAGACGATACCTTGGCTATGGCGCGCACGCTGATGAGCAACAATACAAGCAGAAAGCTCTCGCGCAGGCCGTCGAGGTTCGCAACAAGGCCGTTGCCGATGAACATCAGCACGACCAGCACTGCTCCAGCCGAACCGAAGTGCGGCGGGAAAGTCCGCGGACGTCGCCGGTGATAGCGCGTAAACAGACCGGCGGCAAGCAACACAAGGACCGGGCTGAGCTTGAGGGTTGAAGCCATGATGGTCGCAAACGCAATCATCCCGAAAAGGATGAAGGAAAATGTTTCTTCATGATGACCCAGATAATGGTGGATGCGCTCGAAGGTTATACCGAAAAGCCAGGCCAGCAGCGCTGACCCACTGATAAGGTAGAGTGGCTGCAGGATCGTATGGATAATGCTCGTGCCTGCGGCCCCGTACATGGCAGCTACAGTCAGCTTATGCAGGATGACTGCATAGATGCAGTTTAACGCCGTCATGAGCAGAAGCCGGTCGGTGACTTGGCCTTGCGCCCGCGATTCGGTTATTGTGCGCACAACAATGGCGGGAGAGGTGGCGATAAGGATCGCGGCCGCCACGGCAGCCGGTGCGCCAGGGGTCCCCATCCAGGTCAGCAGCGCGAACACGATGAAAAACGTCGCTGCGGATTCCAGCAGGCTCGCCGCGGCTATCCAGCGATTAGTCTTGACCCAGCGTAGATTGACCTTGCTTCCCAGTTCGAATAAAAGAATGCCAAGCGCAAGATCGATCACCAGACGCCATTCGGTTGCAGGCACCTGTGGAATCAGGCCGAAGGCACCAGGGCCAAGTAACAGCCCCACGCCGACGTAGCCAACGATGCGCGGTAACCTCAGGTGGCGCACCAGCGCTTCACCCACCAGCACAGCGACCACCAGCGTTAACGCGATCCAGAGCGCCGGGGGAATCTCCAGCGGCCAGACGGGGAGATAATCCGACCAGGTCATGCCGAGGGCGAGGTGCAGCAGCGGAAGTAGCTTGTTCCGGCGATGGTAAGCGTGACTTTCAGATGCATCCAGCCTCCTTTGGATGAATCGGGATCAATACGATCAATACGGATAGGTCCTCGGGAAACTTGCGATGGAACTCCGCAGACCAAAACCGGATTCAGAAACTGCTACGCTTCAACATGTGCTGGCGCCGCGGCGGGGTTCTGCGCCAATCTGTTCTGGAAGAGATCCGCATTATAAACCAGAATGATGAGGCAGCCCCACCTGTCGTTAAAGCTGACCTCCCGGTCATTCCTCTTCTCATCTGTTCCAAACATCCTTCTTGCGAAAAAGCACCGATCACGAACCCTTCTCCACCTCAGGTATATAACCACTTTAAAAGTGTGGGATTTTATGATATAAATAATTATGGCCGTCAGTATTGGAACTTCTAGCTATTTGGGAGCGTCTATTGGTAGTGGATGGCTTCTGACGGAAGACGCTATTTTTATCACCATTTATCAATGGTCAAGGAGGTTCAAATGAAAACTGTACGTTTGCTGTTCGTTACGCTGCTCGTGGCTGCAGGTGCCTCTTCCCCGATGGTATGGGCGGGAGAGCCTAACCCCGATGCGTTTACCGGCGGCTCCAAGAGCGAAAAATCAAAACCACAGCCTGGTCGTGAATCCGGTACTGAATCAAGCCAGCAGGTGAGCGCGCCCGAGGCGTCAATTCTACTGGAATAAGCTCCCCTTCGAGGGGTAGGGGCAATATCTGTGTGGCTAATAATAGCCGCACGTGAGTTACAGCTTACCCTGTTTTTATCCTGCAAGTTATCCCCAGCGCCCATGCGTTCACCCTGATGCATGGGCGTTTTCTCGCCCATGGTATGAGGTCCCGCACTCCATTTACCGCTGGCTCAGCGGTATTCGCTTACGATTTCCCGTTGCTGGGACCTCATATTGCATTTAGAATTTCCCCTGGGACCATGGTATAAGTCACTCAAGCTCTGCCATAATGGCGTTGTTTGCAGCGCATGCCCGAGCTCGAGCTCATGGTTCTGCCCAGGAGCATCTTCGCGTACCCGGGAGGAGGCGGCTCAGCCAAATCCTCCGGCACTTTATAAGCCGCATGCGCGGGTAAATAGCCGAGTTGGAAGACCTGTTGTTTTGGGACGATCAATGATAAAAAAGCAGTTGCCCTGATAAAAGATTCCATGAAAAGCAAGCTGTGGGTAGCCGAAATTCTCCTTATTGCAGCCCTGACAGGATGCAGCAGCATCCCGGACAGGGGCGCGGCGAGGACCGGGTATGACAGTTCGGGAGTCATTGCAGGAGGAGACGTCAAGCTCGACTTGAACGATACGAGCTTGGTAAAAGACATACTCTATGCCCAGTATCGGGAATGGAAGGGAACCCGCTACCAGTTGCGCGGGCTGAGCAAGGACGGGATTGACTGCTCGGGTTTCGTCCATATCACGTTCAAATCAAAACTCGGGGTGAATCTACCGAGGTCGAGTGACCTGCAGGCGGAATTGGGTACCGGGATCAATAAAGACGAATTGCAGGCGGGGGATCTGGTCTTTTTCAAAACTGGCAGGACGCTCAAGCACGTCGGGGTCTATCTGGAAGAAGGCAGGTTCCTGCATGCGTCCACCAAATCTGGGGTCATGATTTCTCACCTGAACGAGAGCTATTGGAAATCCGCATACTGGAAGGCCAGACGTTTGGATACTTGAGCCCGGAGATCTGACAGGGATAATGGGTGCGCAGAGTGAGCAGGGGTTGGGTTGCTGCTCCCCCGACTGGCAACCGGGCGCATAAAATAGGATAATCGCGGGCCGCACGGCAAAAGCCGGGCGGCCTTCGTTTATCCTTATTTTGCGTTTGCAATCCCTATGCTGCCAACCATCGAACACCGCATTTCCCTCGAACTCGCCGCAAGACCCGCGCAGGTTGCCGCAGCCATTGCTTTGCTTGATGAAGGCGCGACCGTGCCTTTCATTGCGCGTTATCGCAAGGAAGCCACGGGCGGGTTGGACGATGCGCAGTTGCGCCTGCTGGAAGAGCGGCTGGCCTATCTGCGCGAACTGGAAGGCAGGCGCACCGTCATCATCGCGTCCATTGAAGAGCAGGGCAAAATGACGCCTGCACTCCTTGCTGCGCTCGCGAACGCTGAAGACAAGGTTCGGCTTGAAGACCTGTATCTGCCCTTCAAGAAAAAGCGCCGTACCAAAGCCCAAATCGCCCGCGAAGCGGGGCTGGAACCGCTGGCGGATGCACTGCTAGGCAATCCGGCGCTACAGCCCGAGGAAGGGGCCTCCAAATACCTGAAGCCTGCTTTTACTACCGATCAGGGTGACAACCTCGGCGTTAAAGATGCAGGGGCCGCGCTTGAGGGTGCTCGCCAAATCCTCATGGAGCGCTTTGCCGAAGAAGGGACATTGCTGCAAAAGCTGCGCGAATACCTGCTTGCGCACGGCGTAGTGGCATCAAAAGTAATCGAAGGCAAGCAGGATGCGGGGGTCAAGTATTCCGATTACTTTGATTATTCCGAAAGTATCAGTACCATTCCTTCGCATCGAGCTTTAGCCCTGTTCCGCGGCCGCACGGAAGAAATCCTGCACGTTGCCCTGCGGCTCGATTCGGAGACGGAAAGGCCGAAATGGGATGCCCCGCATAACCCTTGCGAGGCACGCATCGCGATGCACTTTGGCATCAAAAATCAAAACCGGCCCGCGGACGAATGGCTGGGAGAAACCGTGCGCTGGGCTTGGCGCGCCAAGATTTTCATGCATCTTGAAACCGAGTTGATGACCACGCTCCGCAAGAGCGCCGAAACCGAGGCTATTAATGTCTTTGCCCGAAATCTGAAAGCGCTGTTGTTGGCTGCCCCCGCCGGGCCGCGGGTCACCATGGGACTTGACCCTGGTCTTCGCACCGGCGTCAAGGTCGCGGTTGTGGATGGAACGGGCAAGGTTCTCGACACCGCGACTATCTATCCTCACCTGCCGAGGAATGATTGGGACGCGTCCCTCCATGCGTTGGGCAAGCTTGCCGAGAAACATAAAGTGTCGCTGATCGCCATCGGAAACGGTACAGCATCTCGCGAAACAGAGAAATTGGCTAAAGATCTCATCAGCCAGCGGCCGAACATCAAGCTCACTTCTATTGTGGTTTCGGAAGCGGGCGCGTCGGTTTATTCGGCCTCCGAGTTGGCATCGCGCGAACTGCCCGATATGGATGTCACCCTGCGCGGCGCGGTATCAATCGCGCGGCGCCTGCAAGATCCCTTGGCGGAACTGGTGAAAGTCGATCCCAAGTCCATCGGGGTTGGTCAATACCAGCACGACGTTGCGCAAACCCGATTGGCCCGTTCTCTCGACGCGGTAGTCGAGGACTGCGTCAATGCGGTAGGCGTGGACGTCAACACGGCCTCACAGCCTCTACTGGAGCGAGTTTCCGGACTTAACAGTACCTCGGCGCAAAGTATCGTGGCCTACCGCGATGCCCACGGCGTTTTCACTACACGGGCAGCGCTGCGCCAAGTGCCGCGCTTCGGTGAAAAGACCTTCGAGCAGGCGGCGGGCTTCCTGCGTATCCAGAATGGCGATAATCCGCTGGATGCCTCCGCCGTGCATCCAGAGTCCTACCCCGTCGTCGAGAGTATTCTCGCCGACATCAAACAGGACATCAAAACCGTCGTCGGCAACGGCAAGCTATTGAAGTCGCTCAATCCGGCAAAGTATACCGACGTAAAATTCGGCTTGCCCACGGTAACGGACATCCTGAGCGAGCTCGAAAAGCCCGGGCGGGATCCGCGCCCCGAATTCACCACCGCAACCTTCATGGAGGGTGTGAACAAGATCGCTGACTTGCGCACTGGCATGATCCTCGAAGGGGTTGTCACTAACGTCGCTGCATTTGGCGCATTCGTTGATATCGGTGTGCATCAGGACGGGCTGGTGCATATCTCTGCGCTGGCCGACAAATTTGTGAAAGACCCACATGCGGTGGTGACGGTAGGGCAGGTCGTCAAGGTCAAAGTATTGGAGGTCGATGAGAAGCGAAAGCGGATAGCGTTGACGATGAGGCTGGCGGATAGCGCACCGCAAGCTGGACAAGGGGGCAGCAAGCCTGAACCAAGCGGCCGGAAGGAGCAGTTATCGCCGCATCGAAAGAAAAAGGAATCCGAAACCAATACCGCAATGGCTGCGGCTTTTGCCAAGCTGCGCGGTTAACGCGAACAGTTTTTAGCTCCTTGCGGAATCTGATTAGACGCTCTCTCCAACAGTTGAACGAAGAGTAGGAGTGAGAAGATTATTAAACTCAGTTTGTCCACAAGAAAAAAGATGGCTCAGCCAGCAAAACGCATTTTTTCATGGCCTTAGTGATGGCGGTTTCAACAACGCATCGCCTAGCATTGACCGTGAACAGGCGGATTGAGGTAGTAATGATTTGTATCAGTTCCAGCGTAATCAGGTCGTTTTATCCCACCCATCGAGGTTGCTTGCCTTCCTTGCGGCTCAGGATCAGTTTACTAAGCGCGGGAAGGATGATGAATGTACAGACCATGATCCAGAATATGCCAATGGTGATGACGAGGCCCATGCTTGAGATACCGGCATGCGGCGAGAAAGCCAACCCCCCAAAGCTGGTGGAACTGGTTAGAGCGCCATAAAATATCCCCCGGGCGGTGCTGGACTTATAGATGCTCTCTTCTTCACCATGCTCTTCAGCAAGCAACTGGCGCAGCTTGACCAGCATATGGATGCCGTTGTCAACGCCCAGGCCCAATAACAGCGGCAGCGCGATGAGGTTGGCGAAATTGATGGGTGTGCCGGCGAGCCCGGCACTTGCCATGGTGAAGAGGCCTGCCAGTATGAGCGTGGCCATGACCAGGGCCGTGTCCAGGATACTTCGCCGGATAGCGAGCAAAACGATCGCGATGGCAACCAGGGCAATTACAATGGCTTGCTTGAAAGCGGCGACAACTTCCCGCATGGATTCCCAATATATGATGGGCAGGCCGGCCACTTCAGATGCAACTGATTGCACTTCGGTAATAAA
The DNA here is from genome assembly GCA_963786735.1 of uncultured beta proteobacterium. GTDB lineage: Bacteria > Pseudomonadota > Gammaproteobacteria > Burkholderiales > Nitrosomonadaceae > Nitrosospira. The sequence continues at coordinate 24,344 of CAWBAF010000020.1, read as the reverse complement.
TTCCTCCAAATTCGTCAAGTCATTCAGGTATTTTTTTGGAAAGACCTGAATGCGGTACAACCCGTCTTCGCTCAGCCAGTGGGCCCTGATATCGGTAGGCAGGTCATCCAGACTGATTGGTCTGGCTTCCATGCTGGCGGATAAATCATTCATCACTTGGGGTAGGGTACCGAGCAGGGCGGTCTGGATTTTTTCAGTAAAAACGTCCCGGCTGGGCTCCTGCCGCGCATCAAGCTCGGCCAAGGCTGTCTGCAGTTCCTTTTTCAAGTTCGTTAACGACTCCCGTTCACGCGCACTAGTTTTTTTGGACAGGAGGGCGTCAATGGCTTCTATCAGATGGGGTATGCCAAGGGTTGGGTTGGCATTCGTTTTCAGTTGCGGAAAATGCTGTACCTGCGGCCCAAGCAGCAGCGTCAGTTCTTCAATCAAGGCCAGCTTTTCATCCTGATCGGTGGGTTGAAGGTCAAAAAGGCTGACAGTCTTACTGACCGAGGGAAGCGCCCTCAGTCTTTGCTGGAGGATTTTTGCCCTATTTTCATCACTGGCCAGGACATTCAATATCATCGGCGTGGTTTCCTCGTCTTCCATCAATTTTTTGAAAGCGATAACCGATTCGGTATTAGGGTCGCGGAGATTGATCGCATTGAAATCCGTTTTCAATTTAGACGCTGCCACGAGGGAGATCAAAGTAATAACGAGGGTGGCAGCGGTAATTGGTCTGGCATAGCGGAGCGGCAAGGTCGACAGTTTTTTCGCGAGGTTTGATAGTGCTTCCTTGCTTTTCACTGGTCGAGGTTTTGCGGGAGCCGGAGCGATTTTTAATAGTGCTGGCAAGGTGATCAACGTGATTGCCAGGCATATAAACGAACTGGTTCCTGCCAGCAATCCAAGCTCGGCAACCCCCTTGTAATCGGTTGGCATAAAAGCGTAAAGTCCGATGGATGTGGTGCCGGCAGCCAATAACAGCGAGGGCCCAACCGTTATTAAAGTTTCCCGCAGTGCCGCCTCTTTATTGAGACCGCCTTCCACATTGTCCCGATAGCGCAAGCAAAAATGGATTGCGTATTCGACGCCCAGGCCGATGTTGGATACGGCAAAAGCAAGTGAAATCAGGTTCAATTCCTTTACTGCGAAAGCCGCGAACGCCCCGCAGAAAAGCATGCTCAAGGCCAGGGTCAGCAACGTCGCGACCGTAAGTAAAATGGAACGGTAGGCAATCAATAAAATTAATAACACCAGGAAAACAGAAAAAACAGCGGCCGTAAAAGTGCCGGCGCTAATACCGGCCAGCTCATCATCCGCAAGGCCGACTTCGCCTGTTATCCAAACCTTGACTGGGGGCAGATGGGGATCCTGAATTTCCGCGGCTGCCTTGCGGATGGATTCAATCGCAGATTTGGCGGGACGGATCTGCGAATAATCGAACTTGGGCGCGACAATAATAAATTCCTTGCTGCCGTGTCTTTTCTTCTCGGCAATCAATGACTCCCAAGAAAGCAAAGCATTTTCGCCACTGATCGTTTTATGCAAAACAGTTGCGATCTTATCGGCCATCGAGGCTAAATCGATAGGCACAACCTGTCCCTTATCTATTGCCTCTTTTCCTGTGGCCTTGAGGGCATCCTCAAAAATGGAAAAAAACCCCGTCAGATTGGGTTCGTGGCCAATCCTGCCAATAAAAGGCTGAGCGGTCGCGAGGTTGTTAGACAGGGTCTGCAACTCGTCAGTATCCAGATAGAGCAGGCCGTTCTCACGGAAAAACCCGTTGTCGTAGGGGATGTAGGCGGAATTGAAGTGAGTCGTGTCATTGCGGAGAACGCCCGCCAGTTTTCTGGCAGCCGACTTGGTCAGTTCGGGCGCCGGCGACTCGACCACCAGCAGCAGCGTGCTGAAATCCTGGGAAAAGGCCCGCTGGTACAGGCGGCGGTACTGCTGAAAAGGAGCATCGGGAGCAATGAGCTTGGCGGTATCGGTATCGATCTCCAAATTGTTGACCGTATAGTTGGTGGCCAAAATACCGAACATAACGACTACTGACAGCACGGTAAAAGGGTAGTGGAGTGTCCAGTTTGCAAGGAGTGCGTAGCTGCGGATGGCTGACATTATGGTCCGGGTCGGGCTCGGTTTATTTTTAGCTGGGCTCGTTTTATCCGAGATTAGCTTTTCAGAAGCCAGTTACCTGATCCGGCGTTCCTATAAGATTGCGAAGCCGGATTGCGAAGCCCTGTCAAATTCAACGCCTCGGCCTAAAGGAAGGAAAAGTGGGGTGAGACCATTTTTTCTGCATTGAAATAATGCTTCGGTCGGCTGATTCGTCGGCTGATTTCTATCCCATATAAGAATAGTATGCGGCTCCATTTTTTGCGGCGAGGTCAAGCAGTGCTTTTCATCACTGTACTGCTCGAAAGCCGCTTACGCGATGCCCACGGCGTTTTCGCTACGCGGGCGGCGCTGCGCCAAGTGCCCCGCGCCTCGGTGAAAAGACCCTCGAGCCGGCAGCGGGCTTCCTGCGCATTCAGAATGGCGATAATCCGCTGGGATAGCGTTGACGATGAGGCTGGCGGATAGCGCAATACAACGGGCTAAGCGTGATGGAAAGCTGGAACAAGGAGATAAACGGAAAGAGCAGTCACCCCGACGTCAGCAGAATCAGAAACAGGAACTTGACGTTGATAGCGCAATGGCTGCGGCTTTTGCATGGCTGAAGGGCTGATTTCCCAAAGAAGCAGGGCCCCACTTCTACCTGCCGGCATCAAGAGTCAACGTTTCCCCGTTTTACCCCACCAATCCCGGTTGCCTGCCTTCCTTGCGGCTCAGGATCAGTTTGCTAAGCGCGGGAAGGATAATGAACGTGCAGACCATGATCCAGAATATGCCAATGGTGATGACGAGGCCCATGCTTGAGATACCGGCATGCGGCGAGAAAGCCAACCCTCCAAAGCTGGTGGAAGTGGTTAGAGCGCCATAAAATATTCCCCGGGCGGTGCTGGACTCATAGATGCTCTCTTCTTCGCCATGCTCTTCAGCAAGCAAATGGCGCAGCTTGACCAGCATATGGATGCCATTATCAACGCCCAAACCCAATAAAAGCGGCAACGCGATGATGTTGGCGAAATTGATGGGTGTGCCGGTCAGCACGGCACTTGCCATGGTGAAGAGTCCTGCCAGTATGAGCGTGGCCATGACCAGGACCGTGTCCAGGATACTTCGCCGGATAGCGAGCAAAACGATCGCGATGGCCACCAGGGCAATCACAATGGCTTGCTTGAAAGCGGCGACGACTTCCCGCATGGATTCCCAGTATATGACCGGCAGGCCGGTTATTTGAGGTGCAACCGACTGCACTTCGGTAATAAATTCCTTCAAATTCGTCAAGTCATTCAGGTCTTTTTTTGGAAAGACCTGAATGCGGTACAACTCGTCTTCGCTCAGCCAGTGGGCCTTGATATCGGCAGGCAGGTCGCCCAGACTGATTTGCCTGGCTTCCATACTGACCGATAATTCCTTCATTACTTGGGGTAGGGTACCAAGCAGGGCAGTCTGGATTTTTTCAGTGAAAACCTGCCGGCTGGCCTGCGGCTGTGCATCAAGCTCGGCTAGGGCTTTCTGCAGTTCCTTTTTCAAGTTCGTTAACGACTCGCGTTCACGCGCACTAGTTTTTTTGGACAGGAGAGTGTCAATGGCTTCGATCAGACGAGGTATGCCAAGAGTTTGATCGGCATTCGTTTTCAGCGGGGGGAAACGCTGCACCTGCGGCCCAAGCAGCAGCATCAGATCTTCAATCAAGGCCAGCTTTTCATTCTGGTCGCTGGGTTGAAGGTCAAAAAGGCTGACGGTTTTACCGACCGACGATAATGCGGCCAGTCTTTGCTGGAGGATTTTTGTGCTGCTTTCATCCTTCGCCAGGACATTCAACGTCATCGGCGTGGTTTCCTCGTCTTCCATCAATTTTTTGAAAGCGATAACCGACTCGGTATTAGGGTCGCGGAGGTCGATCGGATTGAAATCCGTTTTCAGGTTAAACGCCGCCACGACGGAGATCAGAGCGATAACGAGGGTGGCAACGGTAATCGGTCTGGCATAACGGAGCGGCAAGGCAGACAGTTTTTTCGCGAGATTTGATAACGCTTTCTTGCTTTTCGTTGGCCGAGGCTTCGCCGGAGCCGGGGCAATTTTTAATAGCGCCGGCAAGGATATCAACGTGATCAACAGGCATATAAACAGACTGGTCCCTGCCAGCAATCCAAGCTCGGCAACCCCCTTGTAATCGGTTGGCATAAAAGCGTAAAGTCCGATGGATGTAGTGCCAGCAGCCAATAACAGCGAGGGCCCAACGGTCATTAAAGTTTCACGTAACGCGAGCTCCTTATCAGCACCGCCCTCTAGATTATCCCGATAGCGCAAGCAAAAATGAATTGCGTATTCGACACCCAGGCCGATGTTGGATACGGCAAAAGCAAGTGAAATCAGGTTCAGTTCCCTTACTGCGAAAGCCGCGAATGCCCCACAGAAAAGCATGCTCAAGGCCAGCGTCAGCAGCGTCGCGACCGTAAGCAAAATGGACCGGTAGGCAATCAATAAAATACATAACACCAGGACAACAGAAAAAACACTGGCCGTGAAAGTGCCAGTGCTAATACCGGCCAGCTCATCATCTTCAAGGCCGACTTCGCCCGTTATCCAAACCTTGACTGGAGGCAGATTGGGATCCTGAATATCCGCGGCTGCTTTGCGGACAGACTCAATCGCAGCTTCGGCGGGACGGACCTGCGAGTAATCGAGCTTGGGCGAGACAACAATAAATTCCTTGCTGCCATCGTGGCTTTTCTTGTCGGCGATCAATGATTCCCAGGAGAGTAAAGCATTTTCCCCATTGATCGTTTTTTGCAAAACAGCTGCGATCTTATCGGCCAGCGGGGCTAAATCGATAGGCACAACCTGACCCTTGTCCGCTGCCTCTTTCCCTGAAGCCTTAAGGGCGTCCTCAAAAATGGAAAAAAAACCGGTCAGGTTCGGTTCCTGGCCAATCCTGCCGATAAACGGCTGGGCGGTCGCGAGATTGCTGGACAACGTCTGCAACTTGTCAATGTCGAGATAGAGCAGGCCGTTTTCTCGGAAAAACTGGTTGTCGTTGGGGATATGGGCCGAATTGAAGTGAGTCGTGTCATTGCGGAGCAGGCCTAGCAGTTTTCTACCGGCGGATTTGGTGAGTTCAGGTGCAGGCGACTCGACCACCAGCAGCAGCGTGCTCAGCTCCTGGGAAAAGGCCTGCTCGTAAACGCGGCGGTGCTCCTGAAAAGGAGCATCTGGAGCAATGAGCTTGGCGGTATCGGTGTCGATGCGCAAATTGTTGACCGTATAGTTGACGGCCAAAATACCGAACATAACGACGACTGACAGCACCGTAAAAGGGTGGTGAAGTATCCGGTTTGCGAGGAGTGTGTAACTGCGGATGGCTGACATTATCGTGCGGGTCGGGCTCGGTTTATTGGTAGCTGGGCTCGGTTTAATCCGGGATTAACACTCCAGACGCCGGCTACCCGATCCGGCATTCCGATACGATTGCGAAGTCAGATTGGGAAGCCCTATCCAATCCAGCGCCTTGGCTAAAGGAAGGAAAAAAGGGTCAGAGACCATATTTCCTGCATTGAAAATAATGCCTTCGGTCGGCTGATTCTACCCCGTATGAGGAATCGTGATCGACCCCATTTTTTACACCGATATTAAGTCATGTTTTCATTAATGAATTGCTTGAAACCCGCCTATCCGCTGCCCCACTTCCTCGGCTGCCAGGAGTTGATCTGTCGCGCGGTAGAGCTTTGCAAGATTGTCCAGGCTTAGTCTGACGTTGGGATGGTCAGGGCCAAGAGATTTTTCATAGATCGCCAGCGCGCGCCGATACAGCGGCTCGGCTTGCTCGTATTGCCCCCTCGTATGGTAGATCATTCCGAGGTTGTTCAGGCTTGTTGCCAGATTGAGCCGGTACGGCCCAACGGCGTTTTCAAGGATCGCGAGTGACCGTTCGTAGAATGATTCCGCTTGAGCATCCTGCCCTTGCACTCGATAGAGTTCGGCGAGATTGCCCAAGGCCCTGCCGACGTCCGCGTGATTTGAGCCGAGCGCTTTCTCCCTGATCGCCAGAGCACGTCTGTAGAGCGGTTCGGCCAAGGCATATTGGCCTTGTTTACGATGCATGTCGGCGAGATTATCCAGGCCCTCGACCAGGTCGGGATGGCTTAACCCCAGCGCCTTTTCCCGAAGTGCCAGTACGTTCTTATAGAGAGGCAGGGCTTCCGCGTGTTTACCCTGGCTATGATACACGACGGCAAGGTTGTTCATGCTTGTCCCCAGGTTTGGGTGGCCGGGATCGAGGGTTTTCTCATAGATGGCGAGGGCACGCTTGTAGAGCGGCTCAGCTTTGGCATATTGGCTTTCACTGTGGTAGATCACCGCCAGGTTGTTCAAGGCTGTTGCCATGCCGGGATTATCAGCGCCGAGGGCTTTTTCCCTGAGCGGCAATGAACGCTCGTAGAGGGGTTGGGCTTGCGCATATTTGCCCTGGCTGCAATAAAGCTCCGCAAGATTGTTGAGTGTCTGCGCCAGATCCGGATGGTTGGGGCGCAAGGATTTTTCCCGAATTGCCAGCGCGCGTTCGTAGAGCGGTTCTGCGTCCGTGAATCGGCGTTGCGCGCGGTAAAGTTCAGCATGGCCATTCAGGGTTGTCGCAACAATCGCATGATTGCGGTCCGAATGATTTTTCCCGTATCGCAAGCGCGCGCTTGTAGAGCGCGTGAGCCTGCGCCTCGTTGCGGCCGCGGTAGAGTTCGGCCAGATTGTTCAGGCTTGTCGCCGTCTCAGGGTGGTCAGGCCCATATTCCTTTTCCGCCACTGCAAGCGATTTCTTGATAGCAGCTACGGCGCGGTCATATTCACCCTTCTCATAATGTGATATTCCCTGTTCGGTGATCACTCGCCACTTCGAATCCTGCGCATAAGCCGGCTGCGCCGCAGCGAACGCGAGAGATAAGAAGAAAACGATCGGGAGTCCTTTCATGTTGATTTCCCTGGAGCCTCTGCATGTGAAGGCAGGTAAAAAAGAAAACGGCACGCCTCTGCCAGCCCCTATCGTACATCCCCCTATAACGGGCTATTTTCTCACAAACTTGACGGGCCTTTTCAAGCACAGCCATTTCTCCCCGGTCTGGGCATTCTTGTTTCGATTTCCTCGGTAATGGTTCTTCGCGCCGCTTCGAAGTCTGTGAGTTACCTTGCTGATTGGTGGGAAGAACGAAATCCATTTGATCAAGGGCCGGGTGTCATAGGCAGGCAACAAAGTCGTGGCAACGTTTGTTCTATCCTTGGAATTTGTTGCCGGTGCTCGGGTTAAATTTGATATAGAGTCAATACATGGTCAGGGGGGCGACGCTTCCCTTTGTTAGATTGAGCCGGTGCTTGCCCGAACCCATTGTCTGGGATTGGGTGGGCGCAGCTAAAACGGGAGTGCAATGATGACCCACCTGATTTTGATGCGTCATGGTCATGTCGAAGGTATTTATCCCGAACGCTTTCGCGGGCTTGCGGAGATACCGCTTAGTCCGTTAGGTATACGTCAGGCGGAGGCGCTTGCGGAGCGGGTGTCCGTCCGTTACGAGCCGGTGGCGTTGTACACCAGTCCGGCGCAACGAACCATTGCAACTGCCCTACCAATCTCCCGGATAACCAATATTGCATCTCAGCCATTGATGGGCCTGAAAGATCTCGACTACGGCGAGTGGCAGGGGCTGACTCATGAGGAAGTTAAGCAGCGATGGCCGGAACTTTATGGCAAATGGAAGAATAGGCCGCATGTGGTGCGTTTCCCCGGAGGGGAATCACTACAGGACGTCGTTGCGCGCACTGCGGACGTAGTGCGGGAAATGCTGGTTCGACATCCCGAAGAGGCCGATCACGTGCTGCTCCTGGCGCACGATAGCGTAAACCGCGTAATTTTGCTTCAACTGCTGGACCAGCCGCTTTCGGCCTACTGGAGGCTTGAACAGAGTCCTTGCGGGATTAATGAAATCGTTATCGACAAGCAAAAAATAATCATCCGGCACATGAACGAGACCTGTCATCTCGAGGGTTTGACTCATGAGTGACCGAAAGCGCGGAGCCATGAGTTAAATTCGAGTTCTACCCATTTCGCGTAAAATTGAACAGGCTGCTTTCGCGTGCTTTAGCAAGCGAACCAGCCTGCCCATTTTTCCAAGCATCTCATTCGCTAATGCGCGGCACGCTCCTGATGCGTCCCGGCTTCGAATTCCATTATGTGCTCTGTTTCCGGTCCTTCAACGTGAGTAAATTCCTCACTGTCTTCATAAGCCAAGCGAGTTGTGCCGGTGGCTTTTATCAGCATCCCGGCAAGTGCGCCGGTCAGGAGCGCAAGCGCCACACTGAATATAATGCCGATGAACTGGGCGCCTGCCACGCCGGGGACGACGAAGATGGCAACCACCGCACCGAGCAGCCCGGGCATTCCATGCAGATTGTGTACCCCGCAGGTATCCACAAGCTTGAAGCGCGATTCCAATGCCGGCTGAATAAATACATAGCCGATGACACTCACTGCCCCCGCGAGCAAACCGATTCCAAACGCGCCAGTTGGGGACACAATATTGCAGGTCGATCCAATCGCCACGCCGCCCGCCAGAGCCGCATTGGCCATGTCCACTATCGATGTCTTGCCTTTATGAAACCATGAGCTCAGGAAATAGGTGCTCAGCGTAGCTCCGCACAGTGCAAGCACAGTGTTGACCACCGTCTGCGGCATTTCCTCAAAGGGGACGATGGCAGTGGCGAAGCTCGGCCAAAAAAGCCACAACACCATCGAACCCAGCATCGCGAAGCGGTCAGAGGTGGGGTCCGACTCAATCGGCTGGCTGCGTTGAGGTGCGGTAGTCAGCGCAAGGGACAGCGCCAAGCCGAAGTAAGCGCCAAAGGCATGAATAATGATTGAGCCGGCGGTATCCTGAAACCCTTCCGTCAGGCCCATTCCGTTATCCAGTACCAGCCATTCGTTCAATAAGTATGACGGTACGAGGAAAAGCGCCAGTAGCGCATACTGGAAAACGCGCAGTCGCCCGAGTACAGCGCCCATCGCAATCAACGCGGACGCTACCGCGAATTCCGCATACATCAAGGCCTTGACGGTGTTTGGCGCGATCTCATGAGCGAAGATTCCGTTTGCACGCATGAGCATGTAGAGGGGTAAACCAACTGCCACCACCAGATAGGTGCCGGTCGTGGCGCCAAAGCCATATCTTCTGACAAAAACCATCAAAAAACCGAAACCCACCAGCAGCATCGCGAGGATGTGTATGACATAGTTATATTGGGCCACCTGCCGGGCCTCATTCAGCTCAGCGCCACCTTCGCTCGCCCAGGCTCCAAAGCAAAACAGAAACAGGTTCATTACACCGCACAGCATCAAGCAGAGGCTTCTTTTCATTTTGACCCCCCATCTTCAGCAATTATTCGGCATACCCATGCAAGAGTTTGAACCTCAATAGCCTTAAATACAATAGGGATTTCTCGAATAACCTGCCTTATCCTCATGTCCAATATTGGGGATTCCATAAGAGCAGGTTTGCCTGTCAAGGAGTCAAGGTGAATGGCCGTTTCACCTGCCCAGGGATTGAATGTTTCAATGAAGGAAATAAAAAGTGTCGGCCCAAAAAAACAAGCCTCCGCTTTTTGCGCGGAGGCTTCCATTTGAATCTCGAGAATGGGTTTATTTTTTGACGGTCTTCCTGCGCCGCGTCAGCCAACCCACCGTGGCCAGACCCGCCAACATGAGAGCAGAGGTTTCGGGTTCAGGGACAGGAGAAATCATCTGGGCGGTATAGGTGGCGCCGACAGCAGCCAGGTCGGCGTCGCTGACACCGAAGACGTAGAACTTGTTGTGACCAGCGACGCCAGGAACGAAGTCGTTATCGTTCGCAACGAATAGGGTGTGCCTGGTGACGCCATCAATAATCACATCTTGGCCAAATGCCAGACCTTCGATCTTTGCCGGGATCTGGTCGAATCCAAGACCGTTGCTGTGCAGCTTGTCCGCCACGTCGAGGAACAGGGTCTTGCCTACCGCCTTGGATGACAGATCTCCGCTCATGCCAGAAACGTCCTGAGCGCCATCAATATCGATCTTGAACAGTTGCTTGACCACAGCCGAGCTGCCGTCGCCGAGGCCTTTTCCGTCGCGTTCGTCGACCAGGAACTGATGATTATTGAGGGCGACGATTTCGCTGACACCGGTACCCGTGGTCAGTTTATAAGCATACTCGTGCGTGGTTCCGCTTGCGATATCAATGGTAACGATCCGAACGCTTTTGTTCGTGTCCTGGAGCAGGGGAGCCTGCATGATGCCAACCAGTGTCGTGCCATCGGGCGTGATAGCCAGTCCTTCCATGCCTTTATTGGCTACCCGTCCGGTCGTATTAAATGGGCTGCCCTCGGAAACGGTAGTAGGGCCGGGTGTCGCTACATCGAGATTCGCGGGCAGTTCAAATGCCTTGATGCGCTGGCCCGTCGCGCGGTCGAACTGGTAGACATAGGGACCATATTCATCGGAGATAAATACGCTCTTGCCATCGTTCGAAACACGCACACCCTCCGGATCGAAGCGCGCATTGCTCGGGTTGCCTGAGGACCCGGCGCCAAATCCGTCAGAGCGGCCGGTAAAATAATTCGTGCCGTTGATGGCATTCAAGGCGGGCACCCCGCTGCCAAGCGTATGTGTGGCATCTGTTCCCAATGCGCCCGTACCATAGGTCAACGGCGTGGAACTGGATAAAAGAGTGGTTGCGGTCAGCGTCGGGGTAAGCGTATACGGCAGCGGCCCTGATGAGGTTGCCGTCAGGTTCATCTGGAGGGTTTGAAAGCGCGTAATGTAAGATGTTGTGTCGTCAACCAGAGAGTTGTAACTGATCGCATTGGGGCCGCGGTCTGGCGTGGCGAGGAAGGTATTGCCGCCCGCCCAGGCAATACCTGAGCCAAGGCCACCAAGAATATTCCCCGCCGCGCCATTTTCCAACGGACCCGATGTCTGGCTTGAAAGATCCGAGAACGTGCCGCTTAACGAACCTATGGCGATAAGATCGACGCTTGCGTGGGCAACCTGAACAGCAAATAGCGATGCTCCCATGATCAGGATGAATTTCTTTTTATTCATGTAGGTATCTCTTCGGTAGGTGATGGTGGGCGGTGTGGGGAAATACCGTTATTGTTGTGGCCCTCTGTTACGCGGCGATGTCGCTCCTATGACCTGAATCTGACTATGGGTAATAGTAGCGCCGCCCGCCTTCGCTCGCCTGGCGCCAAAACAAAACAGAAACAGGTTCTCATTGCACCACACAGCATCAGGCAGAGGCTTCTTGTCATTTTGATCCCCATCTTCAGCACGTATTCGGCATACCCCTGCAAGAGTCTGACCCTCAATAGCCTGACGACAATGGGAGTTTTCAGGCTTCCTTCAGATTCGCGGCCCTGACTTTCAAATCAGCTTTCTTGCTTTATGAAAAATTCGAGCTAGAGTTATTTTTGAGCACCTGAGGTTGTTGGCAGGTACCCCGATTTACGCACGTGAATACCGCAAGCTTTCTAAAGGGGACGGGAATTTTTCCTGCCTTCAACCTTGGAGAAGAAAAATATGAATATCCTGAAGATTCTCTTTTGGGTTCTCGCGTTAAGTCTGGCTCACGCCTTACCTGCGCAGGCAACGACACTGAAAGTCCTCAAGTACTTTGATTCGACGAATACAGCGCAGTTTTTGCAAAATGACTGGAACCCCGCCGATGGCGATACACACTGGCAAACGGTTGTATCCGATGGGATGTGGGTCAGTACCGATCCCTATCTCCTGGATTTTTACGGGGCGACCGTCGCCGGAACCTTTGCTGTGGGAGATGATCCCTGGGAAACCGTCTCGATAAAAAGCCTTGCCGGGGAACAATTTGACCTGCGGGGAACACAGGAAATACAGCTTGCTGCCCACCCGCTTTACGTAACGAGCAGTCCCTATGTCAGTGTCGTACTGCGCCTGACCATGCAGGACGGCAGTATCTGGGACCAGCCCAAGGTGCTGGCAAACAACGTGTGGCAAAGAGCAGCTTTCCCGGTTAAGGAAGACTCGTTTGCCCGTGTCGAGTGGGGGCCGGAGGGTCTGTTCGACCTTGGCAAGGTGGCCTCATGGGAAGTTATCCTTGTGGATTTGCCTCCCAACAGTACCCATCACATCGACCTTCGTGCCGTGTACATGAAGGGAAACTATGACCCGCCGCCGGAGCAAAATGTCGCAGAGCCATTTGGGGTAGACTTTTTCAATGGGGCCGGGAGCATCCTGTTCCGCCATGCAGACTGGAATCCGGCTGACGGCGATACCGACTGGTTGTATCACATCAACAAGATTCCAGCATCCTGGGATCCATATGGATTTCTGAAGGCGGTCTACCGTTCGCAAGGCGACCCATGGGAAACCGTATCCTTGCGCAAGGAAGCGCAGACCTATTTTGATTTGACAGCCAACAACAACAACCAGATTGTGGCCCTGGTGCATGCCGATTTGAATCTGGATCCGAACGCACTGATCATGAGCCTGACCATGGAGGATGGCAGCGTCTGGCAATACGGAAGGCCGCTGGATGTGGTTAGAGAGTCTGGCTCGTTGATGAACTATGCGGATGACCGCAATCTCGTTTCGCCATACAGGTTTCCCCTGGATCCTGACGGGAAGGGCTGGACAATGGCGGCGTGGGGACCGACAGGCAGGTTTGACCTCAGCCGGATCAAAGCGTGGGAGTTATACTTCAATAATCTTGGGCAAGGAGAGCATACTGTTTTTCTTGGCAGCATTGATACCATTGCCGTAACTTCTTTAGTGCGGGCGGCCAACACGTTTGGAACGACCGGGCAGGCCCAATGGCTGGAAACCCGCTTTGCTTCTGATGGAGTGGTTGCAGACATTAGCTCAGCAGGCATCGGGGACAGCCTCTCCATTGCCGCCCCGATTGATGGATCGGGAGGGGGCTTCACCCTCGAAGTTACCAACAGCTATGTGAATGTCTCCCCCGACGCTGTTGTATTCAAATTAACGACAAAGGATGGGAAAATTTGGCAGCAGAGCTTCGACTTGCCAAATGCTGGACGATCAATACTCTGGATTTATACGACTTGCCCTTCCGTACCTCCTGGAACACCTGGAACACGTCCTAACGCTTATGTTGACCACTGCCAGGTTGCGATGGGACCGCTTTATGGGATTAACCCCGCTGACATTAGTAATTGGGAAATAACGCTGAACAATCCACCTGCGGGGGAACACCAAATAAGGATTAATCTACTCTCGACAATTAATTGAGCCAGGCTTACGAAAAATCCTCGAAACTAGGAAAATCCGCGAAATTGAAGGAAAATCCACGAAACTGAATCGGTCGGTTATACCGCGGCACCCGTCTGGCGGTAAAACGTGCCGCGGTATAACCCGATGGTCAAAGGCTAGACCCGATGGGTTGTTGGCCGCGAAAGTGCCGGGAACTTCGAAAGTGCTCGCATTTCATTACAGAACAGGCCCTAGATAACCGCTGATCACCAGAGTCTTCATGTTGATTCGATCATGGAGCGCAAAGCCCCTTTTTCTTGTCTGCCTGATATCCCAGTAACGGCTGAGTGGCAGAGGACAGGCTCTGCTTTTAAGTTTTGCCGAGATAAAGTTTGATATCATTACGCGTCGTTAAACTGGGATGGACTCGCGGAATGAAATTCGAACAAAAGAGTGGGAAAAATTTGTGGGCGCCTTTGATGCCCTTGGCATTTGTTCTCGGTCTCGCTTCATGCGGTGACGGCAAAGGCCCCTCAGCCACTGGCGCCAGCAGCGGTGCAAGCAGTGCCTCTGGCTCGACAGAAAAAGGTCCGACAACCGGGCGGCTGCTCGATACGGCGGTGGAGGGCGTATCTTTTGCGGCATCGTCCGGGGCGACGGGAACCACGGACAAGCAGGGCATCTTCAAGTTCAGCCACGGAGATACGGTTGAGTTCAAACTCGGAACCCTTGTTCTCGGCAAACCGAAGGGCGCGGCAATCATAACCCCGATGGAGTTGGCGGGAGAGAGTCCGGCGAGGTTGGCCAATCTGCTGATCCTGTTGCAATCACTCGATGCAGACGGTAACCCCGATAACGGCATCTCCATACCGCCTGGCGCTGCGGCGGCGGTTACCGCATCAATCAACCTGGATAGCGACCCTGCGGCGTTCTCGGCATCTCCCGAATTGCAGAAGGCGAGGGAGGCGGGCCAGGTCGCAGGTCCCGTCAAAACCGCCGAACAGGCCAAGGCCCATTTCCTGTCCCAGGGTATCAAGCTGCTCAGCACCAACATTTGGGTGAAACACGACGGTGCGGCGACTTCCGTTATCCGCGCTTCCGCCGGTAAAGGCGGTGAGTATCTGGAAGGGGAGGCTACCCCGGATGATTCCTGCGATGCCAACCGGGTATGCGGCGGCAATCTGGTCAGTAAAGCGGGGGTGGAATATGGGGCGGCGAGTGTATCCGAGTTTGATACCAGAGGATTCAAATTCATCGGCAAACCGGAAATAGATACTAATCTGCAGGCTGGGTTGTCGCATCCGCGGCCAACCTGGCGGCTTCGTACCGACGGTTACGATCTGATCGCTTCCGATATCGTGACCGTTCAAAGAGCGAGGAAGCAGCCCAGCCTTTTCGGCGAGCTCTTCCATATTGCAGGCACGCTGGAGATCAGTTCGAGCAAAGAGCCTATCAAAACGGAAGTCAAGGAGAGCCGTTATTCCAGGATGGAAAATGAGCCGAAAGGCATAATCGGAGCCTGGGCGTCTGATCCGGCTATCATCAAGAGCCAAACCTATTTTTTCTTTTCCAATGGAAAACTCATGATGGTGGATCCCATCGGGGATCCGGACCGCACCGACCATGCGAGCTGCGGCGGGCCCGGTGTCGAGTTCGCCTCATACACATACGATGCGGGCAGCAAGGCGCTCACTCTCAAAGGTTTTACCTATGATACAAACGGTTGCGCGGGTTTTTCGGATAACAGCGCGGTTGCGTTCAACATCAGTGCGGATGGAAATACCGCAACCGTGGATACTAAAAACAAAACGACTTTGACGTTCTACCGGGTTTCAAAGTAGGGGGTACAAAGTAGCGGCTAAGGGTGGCGGGTAAGGGCGGCGTGCATGGAGTGGCGTCCCCGCGAGCAGAGCAGAGTTGACCGTCCCACGTAACGGAAGTATCTGAACTGTGGGGCCAGCGCTGGGCCGGGTTCGCCTGCTTCGAGCGCGGCCCCTAGGCCCCTAGGTAAGATCGGGGTGATGCCTGGCGGTATCGCGCAACTGGCGTACCCGGTCATGGTTTTTTCTTGCGCCCTCATACTGATTTTCCAGGAGGGCGCGAAGGTCGCCGGGCATTTCTTCCCTCAAGGCATTCTCATATGCAATCAGAGCCGCAGCCTCGCCACGTTCGCATTCCTCGAGCACCGCAATCTTGTCATTGTTCGAGATTGCGGCCTTGATGTCCACCCATACCCTGTGCAATATTCCTGCTGTGCTCCCGGTGGTATCGGGCTCTCCGCCATATTTTCTGACCTCGGCGCTCAGGACTCGGACCGCCTCAAGGCAACCTTGGGCACGATTCTGAAAATACATGCGGAGCGTCGCGTCATCCACATCTTCAGCACATGTCTTGAAGCCTTCCATGCCATCCCGCGAGATATCGATCAAGCCGTTGAGCATGTTCACGATTCTTTCGTTGTTCATTTATTCTCCTGAAAATTAGAGGCAAGTCCCGATTTTCCCCAAAGTTATAAAAAAACACAAAACCAGCTCAGCAAATCGCATACCTGTCCGATAGTGCCAAGTCATAGCGCCACGATTACATTCCGTGCATACCGTGCATGACGAAGGGATGCCAGGTATCCGACCGGTATGGCCGCCGGCCCCGTTTGACATGCTCCTGGTGTATTCCCACAGTGGTGAAATCGGCTGTCTCATCCTGGGGAACTTCAATATTTGGCAGAAAAAAGGCGGAAATCGTTCGGTCGCCCGATGATCTTTCCGCCAGTTGGACCGAAATCAGAGTGTCCACCGCCGTGTGATCGGTATGGATATCGCGGGGCTTGAAGTCGCGTGAAATCTCTTCGCCCCTGTAAGTCAGCGCAACAAAGTCGGCATTGCCACCGATCGTATAATTGACGTCGACATGGTGTCCTCTGAGCGTGAACTGGTTTGCCATTGTGTGCCTCCAGGCTGCTATCTGAACATAATCGCCGAGTTACAGCATTCAACCTTCAGGATAGCTCTTTTTCTCTGCGAGTCAACTCGCAACGCGCGCGTAATCATTGGCACTTGATAAGGTCAGTTCGCTCAGGCAGCGCGGCGCAGCCGGTAAATCTCGCCATCAAAATTGACGGGGCTGAACGTCAGCCCGGAAACGCTCTTTGGGTCCGCGCTTTCGATCGCTTTCATGTATTGCTGGAGATAGCTGTCCCGGATCAGATCAGAACCTTCCTCATATGCGGTCGGCGATGCGATTTCTTCCACCTGTTCTGCCAGCGCTCTTAGCTTTTTCAGTTCCTCCGAGTACTCGTCCGAGCAACGGTAATTCAACTCCTGTTCCAGCCAGCTGATGCGGGCCAGCAGATCTTTCGTGTTAATCACATCATCAGTATTGGAGATTCGCCTGGTCATGGGTCCGTTTTAACGCGGTTCGGCAAAGGTGCAAAAAAAGATGCTAAATAAATGATGCGGAATAAGCTGATCCGACCAAATTATGCTAGCACTTCAAGCCGAACATTCCGTTCGATAACGCACAAGCTGGACCAAACGGGTTGCCAGACGTGTGCACAAACGCGTACCCCGTAGCAATGCCCGAATTTATATGTGGCTCAGCAGTAGAAAACTGCAGGTACTAGATGCAAAAGCGTAAGGCAACCACGCGCTCGAATCCGAATTTGCATCTGCCTCGCTGATGTTGTTTCTCCGGTACACATAAAAACGGCAATTATTTTTGCTATGTGCCCGACCGTACAGAATCGTGCTTTGCTAAAGAAGAATATATGGGCAGGAGTGTTCTTTTTCTCCCCGTTCTAAACGCTCCTCTTCGAGTGGTCCTTCGTGTCCACTAGGAGTTCGGCCAGGGTGGGCGAGGCCCCCCTCAACCTGCCCCGGCCATTTCTTTTATTCACTGTGCCTCCGAGGTTCGTTTCGAAGTGCATGGTTACGGCAGACCTTAGCAGGTTTGTTACAGTAGCCGTTCACAGGTCATCCGTGCAAAGGCCACCCCATGCCAGGCGACCACAAATCCGTAGTCTTGACATACGGCGACTTTCCGCAGGACGACGTAAGCTCTCTTGACGAATTTCCGTTCAGAATCCGGTCGCGAGGTACTCCAGCAAGAGTACGAGGCCATAACCCCCGGACGGCAAGGCGATCGCCGCGCCAAAAATGGGGTGCTGGGTGAATGGGAGAAATGCGCCCCTCTGATTTTGCCTGATCGCGTCGGTCGCCCACTCGATCTGCTGCCTCTGCTTTACTTCGTCCGGATCCCGGTTCGATAGCTGGGTAAGCCTGCTTTCCAGCCGCTTGATTGCTTGCCGTCTTGCAGTCTCGGCCGACCGCCGCAGCGCCAGCGCGTTTCCGACAAGGAGCAAGGCGTTTAGAACAAAAATAAGGATCAGGGCGGCTGGAAAGTCCCAGTTATCGAGATAGGGGTAGCGTGCGATCCCGATAAGAAACATGGCGATAAAGGGAAAGTATATGAAATTGCCGATAACCTGAGTTCGCTCGGCGATAAGCTCGATGCCCAGCCACTCATCGAGGTTCTCCTTCGCAAGCCCTTGTTCGTGCGATATTGGTTCAAGGGTAGCTTCCGGCCACCGGATCTTGTTCATCGCGATACGGTTGACCCAGCGCCGGCATAGGAGCGTGACGTCTACTACATAACATATCAGGAGCACCATCGCGACAATGCTGGAGGTCAAGATGATTTCATTTATGGCGAAACATGCCGAGCCTCGGCATGGGATATTGGGAAAGCCGAACAGTGCCATCATGAGCCACGTAAAGCATAAAGCGACCCCAACCTGAGGTACACAGCGCATGACAAAATTTTTCAGGTTGCCCAGTGTTATGTATTCATTCCAAAGTTGGACTGCGTCGACCTGTCCCGCTAACGGCGCACGCCACACGTTCAACCCCGCCAAATGTTCCATCGCGCGGCCGAGGCTGCGGAAGGGAAGCAAGTACGCGAGCGGGCGTGGCGCTTCCGATTTATCTTCGGAAGGTTTGTCTTTGGAAAAACGATTTTGGGTCGGATGATCCTTCACCTCGGCCTCCGGCTTTTCAAGGCCGAATCTGAGGGCCAGCATTTTCTCGCTATCTTTCAATTTTCTCCGTGAGTACAACAGAAAGATCAGGGTCATAAGCAGCGCGAGCAATCCGATTATGGCGGTTGGCCATGCGCTGATCCCTTCAGTGAGGGTAAAGGGTTCATTTTTCAACAGGTCGAATGTTGAATGCCTCGTCCACATTACCGCGCCATAAACCGCCGAAATCGTGAGCACGAGAAATGTCCAGAACCACATATTCGAAGTGAGCTTGAAAACCGCGGCGGCCACTGTGCTGCTGATCAGCATGGTGCCGAGGATGACGATACCAGCGGTTGCTATCGCGCCGATAACCCACTTCAAGTTTCGTTCTGTATCAGCATAAGCCTGCAGATCGCGACGCGGCGGGTGAATGCTCGCAAAATCCCAATGCCGCGGATGGGCATCGGCGCTTATATCGAAGGCGCCGTGACGCCCGACCTCATACAGCCTGGGCTTTGCATCTGCCGAAAATTTTGTCCCCATGGATGTGGTGTCGGCTGGGTTCGCCGGCCCGCCTGGCTCTTGCTCGCTTATCGCTTGCCTCACGCGAAAGCAGCCTGGACAGTCCGGCGAATCCGTGGAGATGAAATGATCCAGTGCCCACAAGGCGGAATAAAACAAGGATGTCTGGTAGCTGTCGCGGAATGGGGGAATGGGTTTCTGAAGCGCGGGTTGAAGTTCAAGTCCGAAATGTGACGCGATGATGAGATTGCGTGTCCACTGCCACTCCGAAGGATAGCTCAGTCTGGCGTTCAGGTCGGTAGTGAAAAAGACTGCCCGCGGAAAGCTGGGACGCAGCGCCTGCAGAATAAGGAGCTTGTCGTAAACATCGCTTCCCAGCACACCAATGGCCTCGAATTCCTCCCCGTTCCTGGTTTCCTCCTGTTTGAGGGCAGCTGCCAGCCGCACCACATAGTCAAGTTGGCCGCGGCCTTCGGGTCGCTGTGCCGCATTCCGCTCCGCGGAGTGGGGCTGACTGCCAAGCAGTGCGCTCGCCTTGTTTGGGCTGCTGTCTTTATCTTTATCGGCGCTCTTATCTCCCCCGCTCGCCGGCAGTTCGCCATCAAGTCCGGCCAGATAGGAGTGCCGGTAGATCCAGCTTGGCCACTCATCCCTGCGCAGCTTGTCGATTTCGGCCTCCAGGTCGGGACCCGTTTCGCCCGAGCCCTTGTTCATCACCACCGCGGCAAAGGTGCGAGGCAGAGCGCGTCCGTAAAGCGTATCCCATTCGGAGATCAGCGCGACCTTTGGATTGCAGCGCCTGTCCGCACAGGGTTTCAGATCCACCTGCCGGCGCTTCAATTCGTGAAGAAGCTGCTCCGCCAGGACCGCATCGCTATTGATCGTCCTGGTCAGCCTGATTTGCGACTTGGTCAACAGCTCATCGATTGTCCTATGTTCGGATTCTTTTCGCTGTTTGCCGGTTTCCTGTGCCATGAGTGGCGCAGGCTTATCGGGCGAATAATCCAGCAGGAAGGTATCTTCTGCCGTCGCCCAGGGAGAGAAGAAACGAGTTTTGGTTAAAATATCAAAGGAGGGGCTGTAGGGGCCGGACTGCACTTGTTGTAATTCCCTTAGCATCGCGCTCAAGGTGGCTGAGCTGCGCGGCCCAAGCACGTCATAGGCCAGGCTTATATCTGGGCTGGCCTTGCCGGCGCTCTTCTTGAAATAAGCAAGGAGATCGTTCAGGAACATCAGTGGCCCGGGACTCGCATCCTGCTCCTTCAGCCAAAGAACCAGCACAGGTTTTCCATACGGCTTATCCCGAAGTTTTGCGGTCGGGAAATACAATTCGGCAGGTATAAGCGTCTCTATTTCGTCCACCCCCGCTCCCGTCGCCGGCTGCAGTTCCGTCCTGGCATCCTTTTCCGGATTGTTTTCCTGTTTGCCCGCGTGATTTCGGCGCCATTTGAAAAAGCGGATATATTCGCCGGACTCGGCCACATAACCCGCGGCTCCCAAAGCGGATACCACGGCGTAGCGGTCGTTCAGCCTGGATTCGGCACTATTGACATACGGACTTCCGTCCACGAACACGGGCAGTATGCGAAGACTGGAAACGCCGGATTGCTCGATAACCTCAATCAGCTTGCCGAGGGTCTGCTGGTCATCTTTTTTTTCGGGCTTTCCAATCAGCTTTTGCTCCAGCGCCTGGTGCGTATTGAGGGCTTCAAAGGGATCCTGCCATAGGCGCGACTGGACTATGCCCTTTTTCAGGGAGATGTTGGTAGCCTTTTCCCTGTCGATTGGTCGGGATGTTTTTAGCGAGATTCCTTCATAGAACAGAAAACCGCTTATCATTCCCAGTAATGCGAAGAGGCCGGCTAGCGGAAGCCTGGGTTTGTCGTCGCGTTGTTCTGCCATAGGTCGAGTTTTATCCAGGCAAACTGGCCGGCGCAGGTCGATGTGACCGCAAAGCGGCCGAACGTATCAGTATTAGAGTTAGAGTTGCATTTATACGAAGTATAGGTGGGCGTAAGGTGCTCAGGCAGGTTGGCTACAAACGAGCTGCACTTCGGGACGCATTTCTGCATGGTGTACTTTAGTACAATGGACACCGGCCGTGCACTGGATAAGATTCAATCCGGGGGGGCGAAGACGAGAAAGTGAAAGGGAATGAGAGCAGGTGCTTCCCCACTGAAGTTCGAAGCAAACGCCACGGCCCGGCTGCAGGAATCTCTGCGCCGGGCTTTTTAATTGGTGAGAATCAGTTTGATGACCCGCCCGACCCTTTAAAACCACCCGCTGCCTTTAAGGATGATACCCAGGACGAGACTAACATCAGCTATTGAAGCGAAAACGCCGGATTAGTTTCAGCCGGAGAAAGCATCTGGATTTACCCGGGGGACTTGACCGGGACCCAGCGAGATTTCTCTGCGCCAAGTCAACAGTGGTACGTGGGGCATATGCGGCGGGCTGTCCTGCTGACATTGTAGCTGCCAGCAGGGGCACCGCACCTCATGGATCTGATGGAGGGAACCGGCGAACAGAAGTCAGCACGCGATCCTGGAAAGGAGATCTCATCGCTGGGTTTCGATGGAAAACAGGTGTATTTTCGCATGTGCGAAAATAGCTCAGACAGACTCTCAAGCAGCATTCACCGTCGTCTTGAGGGCTGTGCCTGCCTTGAATTCCGGCACGTTGGACGTCTTTATCTCAATTCCTCTGCCGTCTTGGCTGTCCAGTTCCTTACTTCCGAACAGCGCACCAACTACAGCGGGTTCTTAGCGCGAATCGTGTCTTTACCGCTGGTAGCGGCACACTGAACAGAATTCATCCAGAATCCTGCCCTGTCACGACTAGCCGTGTGATAGCGGTTGCGTATCTTGAGGCAATTCGCCTGGATATTCCGCGCTGATTTGCCATACTGTAAATTTGATGAATCCCTGGAGCGAGTGAGCGGGCGCTTATTACATCTGCTTTTCATGCCAAAAGGAGACGATAATGTTAACCATCCGTTCGACTGCCCTGTCCAAAAGTTTGGTAGGCACACTTATCGTTCTCATAGCTATCGTATTACCTGTGAATGCACGGGCGGATAAGATCACATTTCCATTTACGATAGACGAGAAAACTAAGTTACCAATCTTCACGCTTAAGGTCGGGGATAACACGGTAACTGCCATGGCGGATACGGGCAACTCTGCTCGTATAGTATTTGGCAAAGACGCGGCAGCAACCCTCAAGTTGCCTGATCAAGGGAACGCCATGGGAACAGGAATTGGATCCGCGGAAGCAAAAAAGACAACCGTGCCCGATGGCAGCATCATGGGCGCTGTCGGTGAGGCGAAGGTTGCGCCTGTTAAAGGTGATGGCTTTTACTTCAAAGACCTGAATCCTCCCTTTGGGGCAGTAGTGGGCGCACGGTTCCTTCGGACCGACGATAAGAATGGGGCTTTTTTGCTCAACTCTGCCACTGGCAAAGCGACCATTTATGACAAGGCCCAAGCTGAGAAGTTAACCGCGCTGCCGCTTAACGCTCCGACAACGGCTATAGCGAGCGGAAGCCTGGTCTTTCCTGATACTGGAACAACGCTTTCTGTAGTGGCAGATATAAACAACGGGGCAACCTCTCTTTCATCGCCATTCATATTGTCGACTGGCGTGAGCAATACACTGATTTCATCAGTGGTGGCTGCGGAGCTCGGAATCTCGATGTCTGGACCTCCCGAGAATGTTACGACCGAGCTGGGCACCATTACCGTCCCGACTGCTCATCTAAGCGTAAACGTTTTCTCTCAGCAAGATCCGGTGACATTAAACATTGGTATCCTGCCGGATGCCATTAATCCTGGCGGCGTGAACGTGTTTGGTATGGACTTCTTCAATACCTATCCCGCGCTAATCTGGAATGCGGCCACATCGACATTTTCGGCTGCGGTAGTTCCGGAACTAGACACTTACGTCTTAATGATCGCTGGATTGGTAATTGTTGGCTTTATGGCGCGGAGTAATAATAGGCACCTGTTTGGGAATCCGAAAGGTGGGGAAACTTAGCAAACGACAGAAATGTCGCATGGAACTTTGAGCGGCGGCTCGGCGTGACTTTTTGCCGAATTGCCCCTTCATGCCCTCGGCCGCCCAACCTTAATCATGCCGCTGTATAGGCTTTGACGGTCTTCATAGCATCGGTATGTATGGGGTAAAAGGTATAGTAAACACGTGTACCTGCGGAGGCCGTGGAGGAGCCTTTTCAACAAATAATGCTTCACCCGTATATTGATCGAAGTAGACGAAACTTTTTCCATCGGGTTGAGATTCCTACGGCATTTTCTTCCGGACGACCAGCGGCGCCTGGGGAGTTTGCGGAAAGTTCAGCCACGTGGTTGGGGCTGGCAGAAGGCAATCCGCCCGGATCTAGCAGCTCATCGATTGAAACCCTCCTTTCGTCTGTCTTTGGCGAAGCGGAAAAAGGCGGTGCAGGCCGCGCAGGGCTGGCTGTCACGAAATTGGTGAGTTCAGCAATCGTTTTATTGAATACCAGAGAAACACCGGTGAAGGCAACGATCAGAAGAAAAAGGGAGGTGTAAATGCCTATTGCACGATGTGTATCAAAAACCACCTTTTTCCACGGCGCAGCCCAATTGATTTTGAAACCCCGCAGAATTTTTCTTGCCCTTCCATTTCTGTCCTTTCCACTCGATGGCCACCACAGGAAAAGACCTGTGACAGCCATGCAGATCAACAGCAAAGCGCTTATACCAAGCATGGTGTTGCCGCGCTCGCCGATTAGAAGCTCGGCATGTATGAGGGCGATCCAGCCTATGAATGTGTCTCCCTGGCGATGAGCCCCGAGCACCATGCCGGTATAGGGATCGGCATATACAAATAAGTCGTTGGGACCGTTCATCTTCAGCAAATAGGTCTGCTGTGGCGTGCGCGGCATCCGCATGAAAAGAAGCTTGTCTTGCGGATATACTTGTTTGACTGCATTTAGTACCGTCTGCACTGGAACGCGCTCGCCGCGCACTACCGTTTCCATTAATTCCGGATGCAGGAGTTCTTCGAGTTCTTCCCGAAAAACGATCATACTCCCGGTTAATCCGCTCAACACGAGAAACAGTCCCGCTCCCAACCCAACATAGAGGTAAAAATTGAAGATAACCCGAGGGATTTTCATGAGAAAAACGATGAGTCGCGGCTAGCCCGTGCAGACCGCGCTCGTTGGCTTAATATGCACTCCTCAAGGGTGGGTTGAATAGATGGGAATCAGAATTCGAGGCGGTCCGCCATCTTGAGGAGAATGGGGCCGGAGCCTGACCGCTTTCTTCTACGCCTTTCATGCGTACTTAAAATTCCAGCTTGTGAATTGCGGAATATCAGCAAGGGGGAAGGAAAGAAAGGGGGGGCGATGCCGATACTAGGTCCACTTTCTTTTGCCCAGAACACCTTGGATTCCGGCCAACCCACCAGCAG
>CAWBAF010000019.1:0-16559 GCA_963786735.1 uncultured beta proteobacterium | reverse complement strand
ATTGAGAGCGACCAGCGTTGAGTCTTGTTGAGTATTCCTGACCCCAGGGGATCACAAGATCCCCTAATACCCAGTTATCCTGTTACCCTGTTTTGACCAGATACCCGGCTTGCCAGTACTTTGTTGATAGAGAGCAACAGTCTGCAGGCGTTCTGGTTACGCACCACATAATATGCCCCACACAAACCGGCAACCTGATATTTCGGATTATCCCCGACTTATGTGTTTATCCAGTCGATAAGGGGTTCCCACTGTTGCAGATCACGCTGTGCCTGATAGGCTGGTAGATCAAAAATGCTCTTGCCCGCAAAGGCTGCATTGACATAAACCATCGTGTCGCGCAGGTAAGTAAGAACGGGAAGGTCATATTGTGCGAGGAACTGCTCAAGCGTAGCGGCGGGGCGTGTACGAGGATCGACACGCATGCCAATGATACCAACAAAGGCGCGGTGTTTCTGCACTCTCTTTTCTTCCATCAATTGCTCCAGAAAATCACGTGTGGCAGCCATGTCGAAGATGGAGGGCTGGACGGGCACAAGGATCTTATGTGCGAGCTTCAATGCATGGGCAAAGTTTTTTCCATGTATTCCCGATTGGGAATCCAGCACGAGCCAATCCCAGTCGTCGGGAACGGCGGAATCATATTCGCGCCGTGACAGGTCCAGTTGCGCAATAGAAGGCAGCTCCGCGGAGCGCAAGGCGAGCCATCCAGCCGAGGATTGTTGGCGGTCGAGATCGCCTATTGCGACCCGTTGATTTTGGCTCGCCAAAAAGGCTGCCAAATTGGTCGCGAGCGTCGTTTTCCCGCTTCCGCCTTTAGGATTCACTACCAGAATGGTTCGCATTCCGAATTTTTACTCCTTAGTATGGTTGGCGGTTTTATCTGATCGCATATCCGGCAGCAAATCGAATGTCCCTTTTTGTTCGATCAGTGGTTCCAAGTCTTCCAATGAAGGCAGTTCCTCAAGCGAGCACAAGTTTAAATCATTTAAAAAACCGGCAGTGGTTGCATATAAGACTGGCCGGCCTGGAACATCCCTGTGCCCGATCGCGCCAACCCAACCACGCGCCTCCAGAGTCTTCAATATCTGGCTTGAGACCGCGACCCCGCGGATATCTTCGATGTCACCGCGCGTGACGGGCTGGCGATAAGCAATTATAGCCAGTGTTTCCAGTACTGCGCGCGAATAGCGTGGGGGCTTCTGCGGATTGAGTCGATCGAGGTATTTTTGCATCTCTGGTCTTGCATGGAAACGCCAGCCACCCGCAACCTTGGCCAAGGCGATCCCCTTCCCGTCCCAATCGCTTCGCAATTCCTCAAGCAATCGGCGCAGAATATCCGAGCTGAGTTCCTCCTCAAACAGCTTTTTCAGTTCGGAAAGCTGCAATGGCTCGGTGCTGGTAAGCAGAGCCGTTTCCAGTATACGCTTGATTTCGCAGGGGCTGGGCAAACCGGACAAGCTAGATGGTGGTGAGGAAACTGACCGGTTTGACATAAATCACCCCGAAAGTCTGAGGCTGGCTGATTTCCACCTGGTTTTCGCGGACGAGCTCCAGCAATGCGAGGAAAGTAACCACCAGCTCCGCCAAGCCGGAGGAAGGGTCGAACAATTCGTTGAACTCCACAAATTTATGGCCGTGCAGCTGCCGCAAAATCCTGCTCATATGCGACCGAATCGAAAGCTGCTCGCGCGTAACCTGGTGGCGCCGATTGGCTTGGGACCGAGCCATCAGCATAAGCCAGGCATTGTACAGATCATCCGTTCTCACTTCGGGCAATCGCTCGATCACAGTTTCCTCAATCAATACCTCAACCAGCGAAAAATCCCGCTCCGCTTGCGGCAACTCGTCGAGCCGATACCCCGCCTTCTTTATTTGTTCATATTCCAGCAATCGGCGTACCAATTCGGCGCGTGGATCGGCAACCTCGTTTTCGACAGGATCCACTGGCTTCGGCAGGAGCATTCTCGATTTGATTTCAATCAACATCGCCGCCATCAGGAGATATTCCGCTGCGAGTTCCAGCCTCTTCGCGCACATCATCTCGATATAGTCCAGATATTGTCGAGTGAGTTCCGCCATGGGAATATCCAGCACATCCAGGTTATGCTTGCGGATAAGATAAAGCAGAAGATCGAGTGGACCCTGAAATTTCTCGAGAATTACTTCGAGCGCGTCCGGGGGGATGTACAGGTCCCTGGGTATTTCCGTTACCGGCTCCCCGTAGAGTCTGGCTACAGGATGGCCAGCAGCAGCGTCGGATAGCTCAGTCATCCTGAAACAAAGCCTTTTTTTTGCTTATCATGCCGTGTGCCAGGGAAAGTTCTTGCGAACTCTGTCCAAGCCCACTGCATTTTAGGGAGCTGGAGTAAGGCATGAACTCATCAGATTCAAGAATAATCCAGCCCCATTGCCTCCCGGACCTCCCGCATCGTCTCCTCGGCGAGCTTGTTCGCTTTCTCGCATCCATCGGCAATAATGTTGCGCACCAAGGATGGATCTTCCTCGTACATTTGAGCCCGCTCGCGCATGGGTTCCTGTTCAGACAAAATTGCGTCTATCACAGGCTGCTTGCAATCCAGGCAGCCGATCCCCGCCGTGGTACAGCCGTTAAAGGCCCATTCCCTGATTTCGGGATTCGAATAGACAAGATGAAACTGCCATAGTGGGCATTTGTTGGGATCGCCCGGGTCGGTACGCCGAACCCTCGCCGGGTCGGTTGGCATCGTTCTTATTTTTTTTATGACGCTGGCCGGATCTTCGCGCAAGTTGATAGTGTTATTATAGGATTTGGACATCTTCTGGCCATCCAGCCCCGGCATTTTCGACTCCGGGGTCAGCATGGCTTCCGGCTCGGACAGGATCATTTTGCCGCCGCCTTCCAGATATCCGAACAGCCTTTCCTGATCTCCCATGCTCAAATTCTGCTGCGTATCGAGCAGGGATTTTGCCGCAGCCAGAGCCTCCTCGTCACCCTGTTCCTGGTAACGATTGCGGAGTTCCCGGTAGACCTTGGATTTTTTTGATCCGAGCTTCTTTATCGCCAATTCCGCTTTTTCGCGAAAGCCGGGGTCCTTGCCAAAAACATGGTTGAAGCGGCGTGCGATCTCCCTGGTAAACTCGATGTGCGGGACCTGATCTTCGCCCACCGGCACACGCGTGGCCCGGTAGATCAGAATATCGGCGCTCTGCAGCAAGGGATAGCCGAGAAAACCATACGTGCTCAAGTCTTTCTCCGCGAGCTTCTCCTGCTGGTCTTTATACGATGGCACCCTTTCGAGCCAGCCGAGCGGGGTGATCATGGAAAGCAGGAGATGCAATTCAGCGTGAGCCGGCACGCGCGACTGAATGAATAAAGTGGCTTGCCCGGGATCCACGCCCGCCGCAAGCCAATCGATCACCATATCCCAAACGTGCTGTTCGATAACTTCGGGAGTATCGTAGTGGGTAGTAAGAGCATGCCAGTCCGCGACGAAGAACAGACACTCAAACTCGTGCTGCAATTCAATCCAATTCTTCAATACGCCGTGGTAATGGCCCAAATGCAGCCCGCCCGTCGGACGCATCCCGGACACAATTCGATCAGCGAACATTCCTTACTAGATCCTTGTCGGTTATTTATTCAATTCCCAGGCCGAAGATCCGGGCCACCATGCGGATCCCCATGCCGATAAAGGGGCCGATAATCGTGCCGAGTACTCCTGTCAGCAACAGCAATATCAAAATCATGAATCCATAAGGCTCGATACGCGCGTAGTTCTGAGCCATGCGCAGCGGCAGAAGACTTACCGCAACGCGGCCCCCATCCAGTGGCGGCAAGGGTAGCAGATTCAGCACCAGCAGTACTATATTGATCTTAATCCCTGCTTCTCCCATCAATATCATCGGCCGGGAAAGGTCGCTATCCGGCATGGCGACACCCACTCTGATCGCGAAGCCCCACAGCAGTGCCATGAACAAGTTGGCAGCCGGCCCCGCGAGTGCCACCCATAACATGTCCTGTTTCGGTCGCCGCAGCGCGGAAAAATTGACCGGTACCGGCTTGGCCCACCCGAACAGGATTCCGCCTAATAATAGCGTCGCCAGGGGAAGGAGAATGGTGCCGATAGGATCGATATGTTTGACAGGGTTCAGGCTGACGCGCCCTTGAGCGTAGGCGGTGAGATCGCCAAAATGCTTCGCCACGTACCCATGGGCGGCTTCATGCAAGGTGATCGCGAAGATGACCGGTAGCGCGTAGATGGCGATCGTCTGGATAATGTTATCCATGGGAAAACCCGAAAGGAGCAAGACTGCCCTTACCTTGCCGCACGAGTCCGGGCGTATCGCCGGTCAGATCGATTACCGTGCTCATTTCCACTCCGCACGCTCCTGCATCCAGTACAAGGTCCACTTGATGCTCCAGGCGCTCACGAATTTCGGAGGGATCGTTGAGCGGAAGCTCGTTTCCCGGCAGGATCAATGTTGAACTCAACAAGGGTTCGCCCAGCTCAGCCAATAAGGCCTCTACTACCGGATGATTGGCAATTCGGATACCGATGGTGTTGCGTTTTGGATGCTGCAATCGGCGGGGAACTTCCCGCGTAGCCTGGAATATGAAGGTATAGCACCCCGGAGTAGTGGCCTTGAGCAATCTATACTGGAAATTGTCGAACTTGGCATAGTGCGAGAGTTCCGTTAAATCCCGACACATCAGGGTAAAGTGATGCTGCTCATCCAGTTGCCGGATTACGCGCATACGAGTCATTATTTCTTTGTTACCCAGTTGCCCGCCCAACGCATAGCATGAATCCGTCGGATATGCGATCACCCCGCCTTCCTTGACGATGGCGGCGGCTTGCCTTATCAAACGCAGCTGTGGATTATCCGGATGTACTGAAAAAAATTGGGCCACGCGAGGGATGGGTTCTGATTTTAGTTTTTTTAGTACCGAATTCAGCTTCCCGGCCCGCCATGATTCCGAAGGGAAGCCAACCATTTGCTGCGTCCGAACAATGATTCATGGTCAGCAGCAAAGATTAACGGAACCGAGAAATTGGGGGCAGGGCGTAACAGGACCGAGGAGTAGGGCAGGGCGTGATAACAGGCGTGTGAAGGCATGCGTGGCTTATCATGCCGTTCCCTTCCAGTCGTGCCATACGGGGATGCAATTGGGAGGCAGCTCCGGCATACGGCCCAGATCGAAATAGCTTTCCCCCGGGCCATGAAAATCCGAACCCTGCGATGCAAGCAAACCCAGACGCTGGGCGTGTCGCGCGAACAGTACTGATTGCTCCGGTGTATGACTGCCTGTTATGACTTCGATCGCTTCGCCGCCGAGGGTTCGAAACTCCAGCAGTAGCTCTTCCAGGGCGCTGCTGCTCAACTTATATCGGCCGGGATGAGCAATCACAGCTCTGCCACCGCTTTCGAGTATCCAGCCCACCGCTTCGCTTAGCGTAGCCCACTGGTGGGCTACATATCCGGGCTTACCCTTGACCAGATAGTGCCGGAATACCGTTTTCACATCCTTGGCATACCCTTTCTCAACCAAATAGCGCGCGAAATGCAGACGGCCAATCAGGTGGCCGTCGCCCGCGTGGCGACAAGCGCCTTCAAAGCTGCCATGTATTCCGAATTTATCCAGTTGCGCAGCAATGTTTTGTGCCCGCTTCGTGCGCCCCTCCCGAAGGGCCATCAACCCCCGAACCAGGCCAGAATGCTCCGGGTTTATGCCGAGGCCCACAATATGAATTGTCTGACCTCGCCAGGTAACGGAAATTTCGACACCACTGATGAGCTCGATCCCATGCTGCGTTGCCTCCTGGCGAGCTTCATCAAGCCCGCTCACCTCGTCATGGTCGGTTAGCGCAAGCACCTCGACTCCGCGCGCGGCGGCGTGCTGGACCAATTGCCGTGGAGTCAGCAATCCATCGGAAACCGTCGAATGGCAGTGAAGGTCAATGTTGGTCATCAACCGGTGGGGGTTTTGGATAGGGGTATCATGAGGGTATCAAGCGTTTTTCAGCCCGAAGCAAGATACGCATAATAGCAAATAAGGCGAACCCCGTGGGATTAACCGGGGAGACAGAGGCACAGGGGACCCGGGGGACACCGGGACAGTACCACGCCAAACGGGCGGAGAAGCGGCAAGGCAGGGCAGTAGGATGAAGCGTGAAAACCCGTCGCAAGGCGGAGCTTGCGAACGCCAGGGTGCGGATTTTTGTGGCTGATTGAATGCCCCTTTTGGGAGATTGGGAGGTTGTTTTTCGGGTAAAGTAGATTCACTTAGCGCCTTTTACAGCACAAACGCAACAGATGGACTTTCTGCCAGTATTTCTCGATATCAGGAATCGTAACTGCGTCGTGGTCGGCGGCGGCGAAGTTGCGGCCAGAAAGGTTGCCCTATTGTTGAGGGCAGGCGCTCATGTCACGTTGGTCGCACCGCACCTCGGCGAAGAGCTGGAGAACCAGACCAGGAAAGAATTGGAAGGCGAGCCGAGCCGGCCAAGAATTGTGCACAGGTGCGAAACTTTTCTTTCCGTTCATCTGGCTGATGCTGCCCTGGTGATTGCAGCTACCGATGATGCGGAAGTAAACCGCAAAGTGTCAGAGGCTGCCAAACTGCGCAATACTCCGGTCAACGTCGTCGATAATCCTGCTTTATGCTCCTTCATCATGCCTTCCGTTGTCGACCGAAGCCCTGTACTGGTCGCGATTTCAAGTGGAGGTACATCTCCCGTATTGGCGAGGTTGCTGCGCGCGCGCCTGGAAACGATGATTCCCGCTGCATATGGACGCCTGGCGGCTTTTGCCGGGAGTTTCCGCCAACGGGTCAAGCAACGCCTTCCTGAACCTGAGAAGCGGCGCCGGTTCTGGGAAAAAATGCTGCAGGGCCCATTTGCCGAAATGGTTTTTGCAGGCAGGGATAAGGCGGCTGCGGACTATTTCGAGCAGTCGCTCGAAAAAGAGATCACTGAAGAGGTCACAAAAGAGGTCAATGCATCGACTCAGCAGCAGCCCGAAGGCGAGGTCTATCTGGTAGGGGCGGGGCCGGGTGATCCTGAGCTGCTGACGTTCCGTGCGATGCGACTGATGCAGCAGGCGGATGTCGTGGTATACGACCGTTTGGTCTCTCCGGAAATACTCGATATGGTGCGTCGCGATGCGCCGCGTATCTATGCCGGCAAGGAGCGCAGCAAGCACACCATGGCGCAGGAGTCGATCAATGAGTTACTGGTACGGCTGGCGAAAGAAGGCAAGCGCGTATTGCGTCTGAAAGGCGGTGATCCATTTATCTTCGGCCGAGGCGGTGAAGAGATCGAGACACTATCCGCGCAGGGTATTCCTTTTCAGGTGGTGCCGGGCATTACCGCGGCGAACGGAGCGGCATCCTATGCAGGCATACCTCTCACACACCGGGATTATGCTCAATCCTGTGTATTTGTTACAGGCCACCTCAAGGACGGGAGTGTAAACCTGGACTGGACCATGCTTGCACGGCCCAATCAGACCATCGTGGTTTATATGGGACTGGTGGGTTTGCCCGTGCTGTGCCGCGAACTGATCGTGCATGGCCTGCCCGCCGAGACACCGGCCGCCATCGTGCAGCAGGGGACCACACACACACAGCGGGTCCTGACGGGAACGCTGGAGACACTGCCTGATCTCACGGCGTCCGCTCATCTTTTACCCCCCACGCTGATTATCATTGGCGAAGTTGTGAAGCTGCATCAAAAGCTCGCCTGGTTCGAGCCGCAAACGGGCTGGGGGAATCCTTAAATCAGCCCGCGCGGGTGGATGTCAGTGAGGAATTTGGCCAACAATTATTGCTGGGATTATTCCGAGCAACGAAAAAGCGCCGAAAAAAAAGCGCCCAAAAAATGGGCGCTTTAATTCACAAAAGAATTATTTGTTCGGCTGAATTATTTGTTGGGTTGCGGCGTGATACGCAGATAAGGACGGGGCGCCTTGTAGCCTTTCGGAAATTTCTGCTTGATCACCGCTTCATCCTGGATTGTCAGAGGAATGATAACGTCATCGCCGTCACGCCAATTGGCCGGCGTTGCAACGCTGCAATTATCAGTCAATTGCAGCGCATCGATCACGCGCAGGATCTCGTCGAAATTGCGGCCGGTGCTCATGGGATAAGTGATGATCAGCCGAACCTTCTTCTTCGGATCGATCACGAACAGCGAACGTACCGTCATGGTTTCCGATTGGTTCGGATGAATCATGTCGTAGAGGCCCGCAACCTTCTTGTCCACGTCCGCGATGATTGGAAATTGCACCTTGCACATCTGTGTTTCCTCGATGTCCTTGATCCACCCGGTGTGCTTCTCGATGGGGTCGACTGACAACCCGATCGCCTTTACATTACGCTTGTCGAACTCGGACTTGAGTTTTGCAGTCATTCCCAGTTCGGTTGTACACACGGGCGTGTAATCAGCAGGGTGCGAAAACAAAACCACCCAGGAATCGCCCGCCCATTCATGAAACTTGATTCTGCCAATCGACGAATCTTCCTCGAAATCTGGTGCCATATCGCCCAAGCGTAAAGTCATGGTGTTCTCCCCAAGGTTAACGTTTAATCAAGTCTCTTGCCAATTAACTCTCTGCCAATTAATTCTGAGTCCAATATAGCGTGACTGCGGCAATGACTCAACCACTATTGCGTCTGTTTCTGTTCTCAGGCCCATGACGCCATAACAATTGACAGAACGCACGATGGCGGTCAGGGGGCTTTACCGTCATCGATGTCGGGAACCCCGGGAGTAAGGTTTTTCATATTTCTGCAGGATTTCATAATAAGTGCGTACCGAGTCAGCGAGCACGACCGCTTCCCCACCGCGTGCATAACCATGCTTGAGCGTGCGGAAGTGCCGGCTGTGACTTAGTAAGGGAAGCGTTTTTTTTAAATCCACCCAGGAATCCGGATCGAGTCCCATGCGTTGGGCCAGAATGCGTGCGTCCTCCAGATGGCCGAGTCCCTTGTTATAGGCAGCGAGCGCCATCCACGTGCGGTCTGGTTCCTTGATGCGATCGGGCAGTCTGTCCTTCAAGGACAACAGATACTTCGCGCCGGCCACGATGCTTTGCTCCCCATCGAGACGATCGACCTTCATACGGTGAGCGGTGGTTTCCGTGAGCATCATGAGTCCTCTTACATGTGCAAACGAAACTGCGTGGGGGTTCCAACGCGATTCCTGGTACGCCAGGGCCGCGATCAGGCGCCAGTCCATCCCAGTCAATTCTCCTGCCCGATGAAAATGCTCGCGCAATTTCGGTAGCAGCGTGTGGCGTTTTTCCAGAATACTGCTTACGTCTGCCTGCTCGAGCCGCTCGATGTGTCCATAATACCGGTCAAGCAATTTCGTCAATGTTCCATCCTGCTCAATCCGGTCAAAAAAATTCTCGAATACCCGCAATACGGCTTTCTCGGTAAACAATGGCAAAGCCCATGCCTTGCCGGTTGGCGGTCCAAGATCAAATGCGGCGCCCAGATTGGGGTAAAAATTCTTTGCCAGTTTGATCTCGGGCGCACCCACGACTGCGTACTCGATCTTTCCCTCCGCCAGCCTGGAAAGCAGATCATCGGTCGTGATATCGACATCGGTCCACTTCAGGTTCGGCACCTGGCGCTGGGCTTTATTCAGTTGCTCGGTATAAGCCGCACTACTTGAGGTTTCGATGGTTCTTCCCGCAAGAAGCTGAATCCTTTTGGGTCTCAAGTGATGCGTGTTGTAGGCGACCTGCGGCTGTATGGGCTGATAGACGGAACTGAAACGCACCCGCAGCCCAAGTTTATCGCTGATGATAAAACCAGCGGCAAAGTGCCCCTGGCGATTCTCCAGGGCGAACAGCGCCTCATCCAGGTTTGGCATGACCTTGAAGCGAATTTTTTTGCCAGCGTCGCGCGCGAACTCTGAAGCAAGGTCGAACTCCAATCCCGCGTACACGCCGTCGGCATTCTCGTAATACGTATCTGGACTATTGATGGTGATAACCACCAGCTCATCGGTTTGATCGAGCGGTGGGACTTGCTGTTCAACGCTACGATCGCAGGCGGAGAGCAGCGAACCACAGGTAATAGCCAGGACAAACAGACGGGGAAAAGCGCGCATGGAAGAAAGACAAGCGGAATCCAGAAACATTCTGCCATGTTTGCCCCGAACGGGCGTGAGATAACCAGCAGATAAGCTGGTAAAATAGACATCCGCAATGGAGAGGTACCGAAGTGGCCATAACGGCGCTGACTCGAAATCAGATGGTCAGGGTAACCTGGCACGTGGGTTCGAATCCCACCCTCTCCGCCAATTTAACATCCACACTCGTCCAATATAGTCCAGAAACACCAATAAATACAGTACAGATATCCGTATTTAGTGTCCAAGGTGGTGTAGTAACGTCCAGTTGCATCCGCAACACTTTCTTGGTAAATTACTTGGTGTGTTACCAAGTTTGAAAAAATTTACCAAGAATTGATCGATGGGCGTCCTAAGTGATCAGATATGCGCAATTGCCCGATGTGATCAGCAGCGTATTCTCAAGCTAGCTGATGGGGCCGGTCTGTATCTTTGGGTTTACTCTGACGGCAGAAAATACTGGCGATACCGTTATCGCCAGGCAGGCAAGGAAAAAAGCCTCTCCTTGGGCGTATATCCTCACGCCTCAATTGATGATGCTCGCAATGAGCGCGATCAAGTCAGGACTCAGCTTAAAAATGGATTGAATCCCGCCGAGTTGCGTAAGGATGCAAGGAGGCATGTTGCAAAGCCCTCAAGTCATCGAAATCAATTCAGCCTCATGTTATCTGACGATGGCGCCTTGACTATCGAGACATCAATCCGCGTTGTAACCTTGACCCGATCCCAAACAGAAGCGTTAAGGGTTTTTCTCCAGGCTACGGTGGTGTAGATATGGCATCGAAATTAAATTTGCTGAGTGACGCCGATTGCCGGAATGCCACCAGTCAGGGAAAGAAAATTCATAAGCTGCATGATGGGGGTGGCTTATTGTTATGGATTTACGAGGATGGCCGCAAATTCTGGCGTTTGCGCTATTGGATTGCGAGCAAGGAAAAGTCTTTGTCCTTTGGTTCTTACCCGCAAATTTCCCTCAAGAAGGCCCGCATTAAGCGCGATGAGCAGCGTAAGGTGCTGGATGCTGACCTCGACCCCTCCGCCGAACGTAAAGCTACCAACCTGCGTAAGAAGCTCGCCAACGCAAATTCCTTCGAGGCGGTGGCAATGGAGTGGTACAGCAAGCAGCTGCATACCTGGGTGCCGCACCATGCCAGCGATGTAAAGCGTCGCCTCGAAAACAATATCTTCCCGACCATTGGCAAGCGCCCTATCGATCAGATTGAAGCGCCTGAACTGCTTCAAACCATCCGCAAGATAGAAACCCGTGGCGCATACGATCTGGCCCATCGGGTATTGCAGGTATGCGGGCAGGTATTTCGTTATGGCATCGCCACCGGCCGCTGTTCTCGTAACCTATCAACAGACTTGCGTGGCGCATTGACTCCGCACAAGAAGCAGCACCAAGCTGCCGTTCGCCCTGAGGAATTGCCGGAACTGTTGAGGGCAATCGCCAAGTATGACGAAACCGGCGATAAACAAACCCGCTTAGCTCTGCAATTATTGGCACAAACGTTCGTCCGTACCAACGAACTGATCGGTGCGGAATGGGCAGAGTTCGATCTGAATAATGCGCTGTGGATTATCCCCGCCGAGCGGATGAAGATGAAGGCCGAGCATATTGTCCCGCTGTCGCGCCAAGGGCTTGCGTTGTTGGAAGAACTCAAGGCAATGTCGGGGGCAGCCGCTTTGTATTCCCCGGTCGCAACCGGGATAAGCCCATCAGCAACAACACGATGCTATTCGCCCTCTACCGTCTAGGGTACAAGGGGAAAATGACCGGGCATGGCTTCCGGGCGGTAGCATCAACCATTCTCAACGAAACTGGCTTCAATCCAGACGTGATCGAGCGCCAGCTCGCCCATTGCGAACGCAACGAGGTAAGGGGCGCATACAACCGCGCGGAGTACCTATCCGAGCGCAAGCGCATGATGCAGCATTGGGCGGATTATCTTGATTCAATTGAGACGGGTGCCAGAGTAATTTCTCTGCATAGCCACGTGGCTTAATAGCTAGCATATCGGAGTCTAGCCGATGGCTGTTCGGGACGTGGCACATCGGATTTCTTCACAGGCTGGCGCAGATCATAATTGAACGTTTTATGGGGAACGGGAATGAGTGATCGAGATTACTACAACCGGATGCGTAAAGACCTGCAAGCACTGAAGAAGCAAGTTCTTTCTTTCGATGCGCAGAAGAGAAAAGAGTGTGGCTACCTACCGATCGTCATTCCAAAAGCGATATCTCATACCGGGAGACCTATATCCTCGGATGAGTTCGAGTACCGGCTTCAAATGGTGACGGCCACTACATTTTGGCTGCAATCGATATTGGATAAATTAAACGGCCTCACGTCTTCTTGCGCAATTGATATGCTAAAACTTTCACCGTCCTCATCCCTCGCAATTGAAACCTCAGCGCGGAAGGAAGCTTATGGGAAAGAAAACCCAAGAACATTTACTACAAAAAGGATTTAGCGACGAGAAGAATAGAACAGGCATTGGCATGCGTAACTGAATCAAATCCAGTCAAGACGTGTCAGGAGAGCTAGCTGAAGCGGCAAGAAAAATGCTGGATGTGGGGCGAACCTCTTTGTTTTATACATATTGATGAGGATGGGAGTGTGACTTCAGAAATTGATCCTCAAAGGCAACGTGCCTTTCTAGACGGCTCCCAGGTTATGGCAAATCATAACGAGGAGAGCTTATTACGCGCGCTTGCCAAAGGTAAGCAGAAATCACGCAAAAAAAAATAAATGCCCTTCAAAAGCTGCATAAACAGGAGGTTTCCCAGAGATAGTTAATTTTAATTTTTCCCAACTTATTAGATAAAAGCGATTTCTTTAAAATGGGCATCACGTACCAATGCACATCGCGGCGGACGATTTTGGAGGATCAACTATGCGGCTCCCTTCGACGGGCTATCTCAGACTGTCGCAAATCATCGGCAACCCGAAAGCCGTTCCCCGCGTCCGGCGATAATTCCAGTTTCAAAATCTCATTGGTGGGCCGGTGTGAAATCAGGGTACTACCCCCAACCAGTTCGCTCCCTCGGCAAGCGAGTTACAGCGTGGCGCGTAGAAGAT
Organism: uncultured beta proteobacterium; assembly: GCA_963786735.1. Classification (GTDB taxonomy): domain Bacteria; phylum Pseudomonadota; class Gammaproteobacteria; order Burkholderiales; family Nitrosomonadaceae; genus Nitrosospira. The sequence goes on along the minus strand of CAWBAF010000019.1, from coordinate 3,353 downwards.
ATCGTCGCGCTGATTGAAGGTACTCGGGGCCAAGCAAAATGAGCAAAGCGAGGATAGATAGAGCGTCCGCCCCGCGCCTCCCAAACGATCTTTTCCCCGAGCCCCGCAGGGCTTGCTACCTTCACCTTTCACTTTACTGAGGGTGGCAACGTTGCCACTCGGGTCGGGAAATGTCACCAGGGCAACCCCGACCATGGTCAATCAACGCCGAGGTGGTGCCGTCATGGCTAGATCATCTAAAAGACCGTTGGAGGCTGTCAACGGCACTTATTCTGCAATGCCGCACTCAGTCCTGGATTCCGTCGCTTTTATGGGGACTTCCCATCGGGGATGCTCGTTATTAATCGAACTGATGCGACAGCATAACGGCATTAACAATGGGCACTTACAGCTGACCGGTCCTTACCTGAAACGACGTGGATGGCGAAGTGCGGATCAGATAAAAAAGGCCGAAGCTGAGTTGCTGGAACGTCAATTAATAATCAAGACTCGGCAGGGCGGTTTGAACTTGGGACCCAACCTATATGCCGTGTGACGTGGCTGCCTATCAGCAATTTTGTCGGATTGGACATCAGTTCAAAAGACTACCACCGGGGCGCCTATCTTTGTATGGACCAACTCCCAGTCAGGACAGTGCATCCGCGGGCCATAAGAAAACGGTCCCTGAAGTCAGAAGGAATGCTATTAGGCGCACCGTGCGACGGAATAGTGATGGATTTTCCGACAGTTCCATACCACGGACTGCTGCTGTTCCGTTTGACGGAACTGCCAGGCCGCCAGCTACCCGTACGACGGATCGAAAACAGGACTTTCCAGCATCGGGACCATTCCGCACTACGGAAACAATGAATATAACCAATCCCCTACTGCACAACTAATCCCTCTGAACCGTCCACCCGTGGTTGGTGCCCCGGGCAGGTCTGGGAAACGAGCGTCCAAAGGTACCACGTGCTAGTGAAGGACAAACCATTTCATGAACGTAAATATTAGCCAGATCGAACTCAACCAACTTACGCAAAGCCGGGTGGAGATAAATGATGAAATCGTTTCTGATTACAAAGACGGCATATATACGGAGCGCCCGATTCCCGAACATCAAGGCGTACTTCGATAGCGCCAAATACTGACTGGCCGACGGTTACCACCGATACCATGCAGTATCAAAAATCGGGCTGAGTGAAATAGATGCGAATGTTGTTGAAGGAACAGGCGGGATGCGAATTTATTTTTTATAGCTTAGGTGCGACGTAACGCAAGCAGGTTGAGATCGGCACAAGGTTTATAATTATGCGAGTGGGAATTGTTAATCTTTTCAGCAGCTCGTAAAGCTTGTGTCTGGCTAAACACGGCATGAATACATAGCGCACGCAGTGTATACCGCTTACCCCATTTAAGGGCCGACGAATGAAACAACTGGTTAAGAGCTGGATTAAGGACAGAGAAGCATTACTATGGGAATACGCAGGCCCAGGCCATTCGGCTGATGATCGAAGCGACTGGGCAGCGTATTACTCACTCTCGAGTATCGGAATGGAAACGTGGAAAATATTGACCATCCGCAAAAGTGCTGTCCGAGATGCTTTGGAGAACACTGCCGTGGGTTCTTGGGCAGGCCAATCTATACGTTTCCGCTCAGCAGCAGGACAGGATTGACACAAAGCTGTGGGTATTCACGGATGCAGGAGATCAACGGGAGCGGTGTTTGCCATAGGACACATACCATGTGCCCGGCATTTATTTTAGAAATTTGAGGGGATCAAAAAAGTTCGGAAAGCCCATCTGCCAGGCCGCACGCTAAGCAATAAACACTATTTGTGAGACATAAACTGTAAACGCTTCTTCTGTCTCGGACCTAAACCACAGAAAACCGAAATACGGCGTCTGAAGTTAAGGTGCAGCCCAGATCCCCCAATAAACAAGCCGTACCTGGGCTCGTTAGGCGCGATGAAGCGGGTTTATAAAGCTTATATCGCAGGCACGGCTGTCAGAATGTTAAGTCGCCGAGCAATTCCGCCTGGCAGAGCATAGTACAGACATTGGGTCTATTGGTCGCTGGCCATCATGTTTGGTGGCAACGTTGCCACTTTAGTCATCAGTGCTCACACTTCGAGAATCTCCATGCGACCAGGTAGTGGATAGAAACGATAGAGCATTCTTGCGTCTTCCTTTATGGGGGTCGTGTATCACAATTGGGGAAAGCAACCCTCAAACGAATTGGCGAGCAAATGGGAGACGGAGCACGTCTTCACGAGCTGGACGAGAAGACAGAGTACTGAATTATGTGCGGTCGCTTTGAACAATCTCATCTCACCGGTATTACGATCCGCGTTGAGAGCCGATACAAGCAACGATAGGGATTGGCTGGGGGATCACATTGGGCGATACAACGTTTATCCCGGCCTCGCCCCGTGGATGATCATGCTCCATGATGGAAAACTTCAATTTGTCGGCATGACTTGGGGCTACCGCACCCCGAAAGAGACCCATGAGAAGAAAAAGCCCTGGATCAACGCCCGAATGAGAAAGCGATCACAGGCCGTTATTTTCGGCACATGTTTAGAGAAGGCCGGGTCATAGTACCTTCAGGCGGATGGCTGGAGTGGTCCGTTGAGAACGGTAAAAAACAGCCTTGGTATATCACGCGAAAAGACGGGCCGAACCCATCTTCGTGGCAGGCATAACCAACTATAAGCTATTTATATGCCCAGCAAGAAGTCGAAACGGGATTCGTTATTGTCACCCAGGATTGCGAAGTGGGAATGGTGGACATCCATGATCGCAGGCCCGTTGTATTGGAATCCCCGAATATGTATGGCGCTGGATGGACCTGAAAACACCGGTCGGGGAACTGGCGCACATTGCCCAGTCAAGGTCGCTGCCAACCGAAGAATTCACTTGGTGGAAGGTGGACCGGGCAGTTAACCGGGCCGACCCGAACAACGACGGGAAGCATTTGCTGGCGCCGCTTACCGGATGAACTGGTCAGAGAAGATAACGATACGACGATATGCCGCAGGAAACTGCTGGCTTCAAAACCATAAAAAAGCTCTTGCTTGGATTTCCACCTTAGGGCTGAAATTGCCGCCCCGTACTCTCGAAGTTACGGTGGCCCCGGCGTCAAATCACCGGGGCGAGGTCATTCAATCCTAGAACAGCTCAAGATAGCCGTTCGCAAGAGCTTTGCGATAAATGTACCAAGGAGGGTTACGTGAAAATCTTTCAGGAAAAGCTTCAGGTCGCCTAACTGGACAGGCCGGCCTCAAGGGTTCCGAGCTCATGCGCATGTTTAAAAAAGGAAATTAGGCCAAGGTCTCACAGGGAATTCCGTTTGTCCTTTTTTTGCAACAGAGCCT
>CAWBAF010000018.1:0-75044 GCA_963786735.1 uncultured beta proteobacterium | reverse complement strand
GCCCTTTTTCTTTCCCTCTGCTTCTATTAAGGTAAGCGTCAGATAAAAGTTATGGGGCAATCTGGGGGTCTTGCGCTGCCTAAAATTCGGCACCCACACGAGCACAGCGGTGCCATGATAGTATCCCGCCTTTTTCAGAGGCGGGCAATGCATAGAGATTGGGACGTAGTACGGAAAATTCTAATTAAAATTGAAACAACAGCGGTGCCTGGCAGGGACATAGATTCTGATTTGTTGGAGTCGGATGGGATCGATCCCGCGGTAGCTGCCTACCATATGGGGTTATTGTTAAATGCGGACCTGATCAATGGGGTATTTACAAAAACGACGGACGGTACGCTCTGGTGCTCTGCAAGCGCGCTGACGTGGGAAGGTCACGAATTCTTAGACGGTATTCGCCAGGATACAATTTGGAACAAGGTTAAGGCGACCGCCGCGGAAAAAGGACTTGATCTGACGGTCGATGTAATAAAAATGAGTGCAAAGGCTTTCATCGCCAGCCTTTTGGCCTGATGTGTTGCTAAGCCCGCATAGTGTGTAAGACGCAGTAACTCATGGCACTCACATTTATTCCAATGGCCGGCGCCGGCGGATCGAGTGTACTTGCAGGGTTTGGCCTCTCGAATCCCGACCATGTCGACCAGAGTCATCGCCAAGCTTAAGGAACGTCAGGACACGATCGAATGGTGGGCTTTCCTCATGGGAACGTTCATCAGCCGCTTGCGGGACGCCATAGAGAAGTACGACGTACAGCAGGCTGTTTGGGCAATGGGTTGCGTCGAGCGATGCAGGGCAATGCTGCTGTTCAAGGAGCATCTTGAGGAGGCCGTATGGATGGGTCAGTCAGCCAAGAGAGGTTACTCGGCCCCAAGTGTACAGGGGAACCTATCGCCCATCGCTAGAGCTTTCGGGTGCGGTAATGCAAGCGCTCGGCTATAGGCGCACGCTTTCGAAGAACCTCACGTCTGTAGTCGAGGGCACGAGCCACAGGCTCAGCGCTTTTGCGCCCAAGTGCGCGTTGTCATTATTGGTAACGGTGCGCAGGAACTCGACAATGACATCAAGCGAGGTGCCTTCGAGTTGTTTCGCACGAACTCGAAGGACAGTGAGATAATCACCTACGACGAGTTGTTCCGAAAGCTCGAGGTTCTGGCCAGCTTGTTCAGTCTTACACGGACGAAGTTGCCATGAGGTCTAACCATTCGTTCCAGTGGACGGCCTTCGCGCGGTGCGTTTGAGGTCTAACTCCTCGCTCAACCAGAGAGCTCACAGCGATCCGCAGTTGTTTCCCGGTTAGCTCGAACGTTCGGCCTCAATCTAGGTCACACCATTACGCCAATTCCTCTTTTACCCCAACCACCGCTCGCTTGGCGGCTACTATGGTCCACCTGTGATGGATCTTATGTTAGGCGCAAGGGTACTTCAAAAATGTTGATCGTATTTGCGACCGCAGCACCACACCGATGAAAACTCCGAAAAGAATTGAACCGCTGGTCCAGGATGGCCTTGTCGATGAGGTTATCCGTCAGCTGATGAGCGGCAAGGAAGCCACGGTCTACGTAGTGCGCTGCGGAGAAGAGATACGCTGCGCGAAAGTTTATAAAGAGGCCAACAAGCGCAGTTTTCGACAGAGTGTGGATTACACCGAAGGTCGCAAAGTAAAAAACAGCCGTCGCGCACGAGCCATGGAAAAAGGTACCCGCTATGGACGCAAAGCGCAGGAAGAAGCCTGGCAAAATGCCGAGGTGAACGCCTTGTATCGTCTCGCCGCCGCAAGTGTGCGCGTGCCCAAGCCGTACAACTTCCATGAGGGCGTGCTGCTGATGGAACTGGTGACCGACAGCGAGGGCAACGCCGCCCCGAGGCTCAACGATCTGGTGCTCACTGCAGAGCTGTCCCGCGAATACCACCGCACATTGATCACGCAGGTAGTGCGCATGCTCTGCGCTGGAATCATCCACGGCGACCTGTCCGAATACAACGTGCTGGTCGACAGCACAGGGCCCGTCATTATCGACCTGCCCCAAGCCATCGACGCGGCTGCCAACAATCAGGCCTGCAAAATGCTGCTGCGGGATGTCGAGAACCTGGCCACTTACTTCGGCCGCTTTGCGCCCGAGTTGCTGACCACCGACTTTGGCATGGAGATATGGTCGCTCTACCAAAGCAGCCAGCTCCACCCGGAGACTGTACTGACCGGGTGCTTCGAGCGTATTGAGAACCCGGTCGACATGAACAGTGTCATGCGTGAAATCAACGACACACTCAAGGAAGAAGAGGCACGGCAACTTTATCGTGCTTTACATTTGCGTCAATCACACGCTTAGCTGGCGTTTATAGCGCCTCCGGAGACTGGCAACTTCGCATCAGAGCTTATCGACTGGTTTGGGGGTCGGAGCGACCATCATCTCTGGTAGATCTGTGAAAAATGCAATTCTAAATACCTTTCGTGCCAATAAGTCGTGACATGGCGAGGCAATAGCTCGCCAGCAACTTCATTTATCTGTACGGTCGGGATTTACTCTTTTACTTTAAACATCTCCACCCTCATCCCGACACCAACTTTAGCGAAACAGCCGACACTGTTCTTCACTGTGCCCCATACATGTCCTTTTAGTTATAAAAATACCAATATGCTATTGAATAGTAGGAAACTTTACGTATATACCTAGGGATTCTATATCCCTGTTGCCATTTATCGCCCCTTTACGTTTTCGATGGACATCTTGGGTTTGTGTACCCAATCGAACAGAGTTGCGAGAAGTTCTCTTAACCGAACAGAGTCACGATAAGTTACGGTATAACCTCCGTCGCAAGTTTTCTACTTTTCAGTGGGAAACGACGCTTTAGAAGCACAAATGTTAAACCTTTTATTTATAGGAGATCATCATGGTCCCAAATAGAGATAAGGATGACGATCGAAAGCAGAAGGACTCTGGCAGCAGTCGCGGTTTTGCTTCCATGGATGAAAATAAGCAGCGCGAGATAGCCAGCAAAGGCGGCAAGGCCTCTCATGAGAAGGGCACAGCTCATGAGTTTACTTCGGAAGAGGCGCGGGAGGCGGGCAAGGCCGCTCATGAAAAAGGTACGGCGCATGAGTTCACATCCAAAGAGGCTCGTGAAGCCGGCCGGAAAGGCGGGGAATCATCTCACGGGGGCCATGGACATGGCGAGTCCCACGGGAGCGACTCTTCGTCTTCAACCCGCGGTGGAACTCACGAGCAGCATGTAAAGGCCGGCAGTCAAAGTCACAAAAATAAATAGCCTTGTGTAAGGAACTTGGCTCGAGGGCGCTTCTCCCCTCGAGCTTTTTTATGGAGAGAGCTCCTGCCGGAAGAAAAAGCTGCGGTTATAGCTCTGGATTCATAAAGGTAGGGTAAGACTCAAATCCATGCGCCAGTGTCTATTTTCCGAGCACGCCGAACTGAATCGCTCCTGTTTAGGAGAAACTCCGCAGCCGGTTGAAATACTGGCTCGCTCTCGCTTTAGCAGTGGGAAGAAGCTCTCGGCCACCGCATTGTCGTAGCAATTTCCCAGCGGCTCAAGCTGCCAATTAAGCCCGTAAGCTCCGTCAAGCAGACAGTTCAGAAGTGGAATTCTTCCTTGTGAGCAATTGCTCACACAGCCGGGGACGGGCTTCCCGACGCGTCATGGCGTCGCTCTTCGTTATAGCATTACGCTCAATTCACGCAGGACGTTTGATGCTGCCCCAGGCAGGAGCGATGCGGCTCCCGCCGCTTTCGGTCCAGCGGAAAAACAACGCGCCACCGAATATGCTCACGCATACAGCCAAAAGCAGTCCAAACGCGTGAATAACGGGTTGGGCGGGGAAGAAGTGGAAGAATGTTGCGTTGACAACCAGGCATAACGGGAAGTGAACGAGAAATATGGAATAAGAAATCCGCCCGATAAATGTCAGGAAAAACGGCATGGGCAGTTTTTCCACCAAGTCGCTCCGGTGTCTCGCGACCCCCAGTATCAGCATTACAGCCCCCGCAACCGCTATCCGGGAACGGAAATCCACCAGCAAGGCCGCCGTGACCACTAGAACCAGTAGCGTTAGCCAGAGAATAGGATGCCGCATATTTGAGGTCCAATAGATCAGAATCCCAAGACCGAACGATCCAAAAAAATAAAATGCGGTCTCATCCAGGGATTTGTCTCTGTTAAACCCAAACAGGGAGGCTAAGGTAAAACCCATAACCAGGATCAGACCGGCTGCTCTTGGGTTCGGAGACCAACGCTGCACTTGCCTGGAGATCCACAACAATATCACTGCAAGCGCAAACAGCTGAAAATCGATCGCCACATACCAAAGGCCTGCCGACAGGGCCTCCTGATCCAGCAAATCCTGTAGTAAAAATGCATGCGCCAGAAGCTGGGCAAGGCCAACCTGGGAAGGAATTGAAGCATGGGACATCCAAGCTCTTGCAAAAGCTGCACATCCGATCGCCAGGATCAAGGCCGCGAAATAGGGAAGGATCAGCCGGAAATAGCGCCGTTTAATTTCCTGAATAGGATTGGCTACGATTAATATCCCGTCTGGCGCGTATTTTCCGGCAAACAAAAAGCCCGCCAGGACCAAAAAAACCTGCACCGCCAATGGTCCGTACTCAAAAATGCCGCCGATCAAGCGAGGCGCCAGCGGGTGAGCTATTTCCGACATAGGGCCGTAAGCCGCCAAGTGATGCAACACAATTGCGAGGCAGGCAAGGGCCTTAAGTGCATCCAGAAGAGGCATCCTTGGCATATTGGCTCGCATGGTCTGGGTTTGGATATTATTTGGATATTAATCTGAGGGTAACGCGAGGGACCGTGGTGAATGGAGTTGCGGCCGCCCGCGGTCGATCATGATATCTCCCGAACAGCCACAGACTCAGTGCTGCGGCGATATTGACCGAGATTTCATGATCTCTTCAGGATAAGGATGAACCACGGCGAGCATATTTTATTTGAATTCAAGACGAAATAGGGTAATTTGAAGACGCAAATGCCAGGCAGATGTGTGTTTTTTATGTGGTTTAAAACAACCCTATTTTAGGCGCGTCCTGGTGTAAGTTCCCCGGTCAAGCAGAAAGTTGAGAAGTAGAATTCTTCCCTGTGAGCAATCGCCCATGGAACACAGCCGGGGGCAGGTTTTCCAGCGCGTCATGGGGTCGTTCTTCGTTATAGCTTTGCAGTCGCTGTGTTGCCATCGCTGGAGCGAATTGTTCGTCGCCGTGGCTATCGTCGGCATTGTTTCTTCGCCTCCACGTGCCGGGCAAAGTTATCAAGGATTGCCTGCCAGCCCCGGCGTTGCTGCTCAGCATCGTTTTGAGACTCAGCCTCAAACGTTTCTCTTACAGTGACGCCGCCTTCGCCCTGGTCAAACTCAACCTTTACCATACGTCCGTCTCCAAGCGTGTATTCGATCACGCTTTGGTCCACGATCCGATTATACGTGCCATGGAAATCGAATCCGACGCCGCCGTCCTTGGCCTCCATTCTTGACGAGAATGTGCCCCCCTCGCGCAAATCCACGGTGCTTTTTGTCGTGTGCCAATCGTCAGATGCTGCATTCCACTGCATGATGTCTTCGGCATTGCTCCACGCAGCCCAAACCGTTTCCAGATTGGACTTTATGAAGGTCTTAATTGTAATCTTCAACCAGGCACCCCCCTTTTGTTGGCCGGTTTCGTTATAGCCCTGGAACTCATCCATTGCCAGCAAGTGGCATGGAAAGAATCAACCGTGCTACCTCGGCAGGCTCATCCATTTGCACATAGTGGCGGGCACCAGGCAGGAGAAACAGCTCAGAGGTTGGAAAAAGTTGGTGAAAGCTCTGGGCCACGTCTTTATTCAAGTAAGGATCGGCATCGCCGAAAATGATCCGCACCGGCCGTTGAAACGCTCTCAATGCAGGAATCATTTTTGAACGCGACCGTATGGTCGGCAGCAAGTCTTCGTTCAACCGAAAGAACGCAGGACGAGCGCTTGGTGTAGCGTCGAATTGTTGATGCAGCAACGGGATAAATTCCTCTCTGACCCCTGCATCGCGGAAGAATCTCCCGACTTGCCATAAAAACATGCGATGGAAGATCAAGTTACCAAACATCTGCGACACAGGCCGCGCGATATTTCTAACCAGCGGTGTTGAGAACAGCCAAATCGCTTCGGGGGCTCGGAGCGTCGGCATTTCACAATAGTAAGTGTTCAGCAACACGAGCCCTGCGACGCGCTCAGGCTGGGCAAGTGACCAGTCAATTCCTGGTGGCCCGGAAGCGTCGTGTACTACAAGGACAATGCGCTCAAGATGCAGTTGTTCGACCACCGCTTCCAGCTCCAGCACCTGGTTTGTAGCGGTGTACGGATAACCAACCGGCTTATCGGAAGCGCCCCACCCAAGAAAATCAAAAGTGACTATTCGTCGTGGTGGCCAGAGGTGGGGAACAAGACGGTCATAAAGGTGCACATTATCGGGAAAGCCATGCATCAGGATAATCGTCGGTTCCTCACCTGAGTACTCTCGTGTGTAGATCCGATGTTGGTTCAGTTGTACGAATTTCTCTTCGTAGTTCATCACTGTCCCAAGAAAGGTTGCCACCTAACGCAAGCGTTCACCGTTTCCACGGCGGCGGGCAACCCCACCGTAGAGGGGTTGGGTGCAACTACGGACGAGGGGCAGCTTGCACCTCTTTGTATCTGGTATCGCGAAAAAGATAAACGTGAGCGGATCGCAGGCTGGAAGGATTATCCATGAATTTATCCGCGAGGATTATCTAGACGTGATCCCTAACCATAGGGGCTACAGGGCGATAGTCCTGGACAGCCTAGGCACTACAGGTTAAATATAGAGAAACTATCTTCGCTTTGCATAGATGCTACCGCTAGCGCGTGTTGGTAATTTCGCTAGCTTAGCAGCGGTGTCATCAAGCGCAACCTTTTAAACTCAACTCTCGAAATAGCAAGCATTAAATTGAGAATCGCACGGGTATGAAACAGCCCGGTGCTTTCACCCAGTATCTGCGAAAACCCCGTATTAACGGGCTGAGCTGACTTGCACCCAGGCTGTTCTTTAAGGCAAGAGCCGTATTTAGTGTCCGCCGGATCCTGCCGAGGTTCCCGAGGTGCTGGAGCCTTGCGAAGAACTCGATCCCTTGCCCGTCGCGCGGCTGGTTGAGCTCGATCCTTGCGACCTTGAATAATCGCTTGATGAGTCTTTTCCATAGGTGTGCGTGCCGGTCCCTTGTGATTTTGCATAGTCGGCTGCCTGGTCTTTCCCGTAGGCATGGGACCCTGACTCTTGCGAGATTTCGTAGTCCCTTGCTGCATCTTTGCCGTATGTGTAGGTGGCCGGGTTCGAGGAGCCGCCTGATTTTTTGGCTGCGCTACTTTGAGCATGAACAATGCCTGTTACCCCAAACATCACGCTGGCCACCACCAGCGATGCCGCAGCATGCTTTAAAGCGAGTGTGTATTTCATGGCTATACCTCATTTCAATCCAGCGAAATTGCTGAATTGAAATGGTACGCTAGCTCAAGAGTTGTTCCGTACGTTGTCGCACCAAGCAAATCTTCGAAACAGCCATCCCCGATAGGGAAGATTATCTTGACCTGCCGCCACGCCTGCTCCCTAACGCACCGCTTGGATTACACCGGTAGCTCTAACTGGTGTAGGCTGAATGGAACCTGCTGAAACCGTAATTAAAATTTCTAACTGCCTTGACGATGCCGCACAACAAAACAGTCCCACAGGTCAGAGGTGATTTTCTGCTGGGCAATTTAAGCCAGATGATCGCGAATCCATTTCAAGCCCTCTGCGACTGGCAACGAGATTATGGTGACTTGGTCAGTTTCAGGTTAGCTGCCCGGCAATTTTATTTATTCAGCCACCCAAGGCTGATTGAGCAAGCGTTGATCAAGCAAAGCGATGTTTTTGTAAAAACCTACAATCCTAAAAAACCAATTGGTCTGGCATTGGTTTTAGGTCAGGGATTAGTAACGAGTCAGGGGGATGTTTGGCAAAAACAGCGGCGGTTAATGCAGCCGGTTTTTCAGAGAAGCAATATTGTGACGCTGCTGCCGCAAATTGCCACTGCTGGCAGCAATATGCTGGATAGATGGCGGAAGTTAGGAGAAGGCGCCGAGGTAAACCTCCCTGGGGAAATGATGCAACTGACATTGGAGGTGATCACTCAAACCATGTTCAGCACCAGTGTCCTCGGCAAAATACAACATATCGCTCCATCCCTGGAAACCTTGTTGAGGTATGCGGCTAAAAACCTCTTGAATCCTCTGACTCTCCCATTGTATGTGCCCACCCCGGCCAATCAAAAATTCAAACAGGCATTGGCAATAATCGACGATGTCATTTACGGCATCATCGATCAACGCCGCAACGCATCATCTGCGAGCAACGACTTGCTGGATATGCTGTTAAAAGCACGCGATGACAACAGCGGTGAAAAGATGACGAATAGGCAGATTCGTGATGAAGTTATTACCATTTTTAGTGCAGGCCATGAAACCACCGCGAATTTATTGAGCTGGACCTTATATTTGCTGGCCCGACACCCCGATGTCCTGGCTAAACTGCATCAGGAACTCGACGACGTGCTGCAGGGAAAGATACCGACTGCCGACGATTTGCAGAAACTACCTTATACCAGAGCCATACTCAATGAATCGATGCGCTGTCGTCCCCCCGCTGGCATTCTGCTGCGTAAAGTTGCCAGGGATACCGAGGTAGATGGCTATTTTTTAAAGGCTGGCCGCCTTGCGATCTTCAGTATTTTCAATCTTCATCATCACGCGGAGTTTTGGCCACAACCGGGGAAGTTTGATCCTGAACGGTTTTTAATACCCGAAAATCGGAGATTTTCGTTTATGCCTTTCGGGACAGGTGAGCGCATTTGTATTGGCAGTCATTTTGCATTGCTGGAAAGCCAACTTTTGTTAAGCATGATAGTCCAGCATTATGAGTTACAGTTGCTCAATACTGATGAAGTCGAGATTGAAATGGCAGTAACTCTGCGACCAAAGGGTGGGATTCCAGTCCGGATAAGGTGGCGATAAAATCAATCTTCATGGCTTTGTTATCTACAAAAGCTCTGAAGGAGATTGTCTTAATATTCGGACTCTCTTTAAGAGGCACTGTGCACAAAAGGAGCCGACAAAAAGCCCGCTGAAACGGGTCATTGACAAAAAACCCGCACACGGCGGGTCATTGACAAAAACCCGCACGCGGCGGGTTAGTGGGGATAATATTTATTGCACCGACTGAATTCGGCGCGTATTATTCTTGGGAGATATTAAAGCTTATCGATCGCATCCTTGGTAGCTTCTTTGGCATCACCGAATTTCTTCTGGGTTTTTCCGGCGACCTGTTTCCCCAGTCCTTTCGCTTCCTGTTCTCTATTCCCGGTCAATTTTCCGGCTTCTTCCTGTATCTTTCCGCCGATCTCTTTTGCAGTACCCTTGATTTGATCTTTATTCATGATGATCTCCTTATACGTTAATGGGTCCCTTAAGACTAACGGACTGGCAAAACTCTTACTGTGCGTTAAGTTACATTAAGTTAAGTAGAGATAACTGAGCATTTGGGACTTCGAAGCAGGAAAAGACAATAAAAAACCCGCCCTCGGGGGAAGTTAAGGTAGTTCAGGAAGCCATTGATCACTATGGCAGGGGTGACCTCGTGGTTTTTTCTTGGATGGCAGTGTCGATATGATATCCAATTTAAGGTTGAGGGTTCGAAGGTAATGGCTGGATCATGCGCTTCCAACTGAAGGGACCGAACGAACGGGTGCTCGCATGTCCATAACTGTTGCCCGGATGAACAGCGAGCTTAAGCCACTCCATCTTGGGGTTATCAGCGCTGTTGCTGCCGTGCACGACGATGCGGTGAAAGTTTTCCACGCTGTAACCGTTAGGCTGGTTGTTGTAGGCATCGTCGCTGCAAGGCACTTCCGCCGACTGATCTCCTCTTTTTTCTGCAACACAAGGAGCGCCCTTGAGCAGCGGGTTATCGGAACGGTAGCCGTGGGAGTCGCCATTCAAGAGCAGCACTGGCTTGCCGAAGTTCGTCGCGTGCAGTGCTATGCTGTCGATGAACTGCCGGTAAGTCCCGATATGACTGGGAGGGTTGCCGTCGAGATTCCACATATCGGCCTGAAGCTGGATGACCACGGCTTTGGCATCGCTGTCCTTGGCAAGGGCGAACGCTTTGTCGAGCCAGCGCAGATCCGCCCCCGTGCGATTCAAGATTTCATCTGTTTGCGCTTGCGTGCGATCAGTACCATGCCAATTGTCTTCGTCGTTGTTCGAGCCGCCCGGGACGTTCAAGGTGACGAACACGACCCTGGACTCTTCCCACATCACGTTTTCAACGTACTCGGCGTCCTTCGGGTAGTTCGGATCATAGTGCTGGGATTGGGACAATACCGTCTTGTCAACAGCGATGGTATGGCCCGGAGCGGCAAAGAAGGTGTCCCGGACATAACCCAGATTGACCAGCGGGTCGCCACCGCCTTCGGTTTTCTTGTGGCAGTCGGTCCACTCATTGTCGCCCGGGGTATATACGAGGGGGGATTTGAAAGCCTTCCACAGCTCGTAGATTGATTGGTTGTAGCCCAAACTGCACGTTTGCTTTCCCGAGTGGGTGTCACCCACATGGAAGACTAGTGAGACGTCACGATCGTCATTGATCGACTTGATGAATGCCGGGGTCGCTAGAAACTGGGCTGTATCAGCGTCATTATTGCCATACGGGGTATCACCGAACACAGCGATATTCAAGACGCCTTGCTGTTCCTTGTGATTGGATTCGTCGGCCAGGACCGTGCCGGCGTTCGCAAGAACGGACGCGCCTGCCAACATTGAAAAGACAAGATTTCGCATTATTTTTTTCCTTTGGAAGAGCGAGGGCGTCCCTTATTCAAGGCGGCAGTACCTTGACTATCGTTGACCCCAACGCGGCAATCTTTGCCGAAAAAGATGTTAGAGGCCGGACATTACAATCGTTATTCGCTGGGAAAAATTTTGCGTGATCTGAACGGACTAGTCATAACAGCAATTCCAGCCAACATGCGTTCTTCTGTGGACTACCGTACAGATGGGGAAGAGATCCGGCTTGTAAACTTCTGCCGCAAAAAAATTATTGGGAGTGTTGTGTGGCTTTTTGAAGGCGCTTTACTAAAACACGAGTGAAATTTTGATAAAACTTCAAGTCTTCTCCGTCGCCTTTTTGTTAGGACTGTTTCTTACTCCAGTTTCAGCGGAAGCTGGAAGGCCCTTGGAGATCGAAAAAGCATCAGAGGTGAACGTCGCCTTTCAAAATGATGAGCGTCTCGACAAGGAAATTGAGGTGAGGGCCCAGAATGATGGCGAACGCATCGTTATTTATGCAACGTTTCTTGTTCCCGTGGGCCCGCAGCAGGCATGGGCGGTTTTGACGGACTTCGATAACATCCCCAACTTTATTTCCAGTGTCCAGTTCAGTAAAGTGCTTAACAGGACAGGCAATAATTTGCGTGTCTCACAACGAGGAACCACAACTTATGGTTTCATTACCTATGCATTTGATTCGGTAGGGGAAGTTAAACTGTCTCCCTTCAGCAAAATTCAAGAACGCATGGTCAGCGGCAGCATGCGTAAGATGGAGGAGATAACCGTATTAGTGCAAGAAGGCCATCAAACGCGTATCAACTATCATGCCGATATTGTTCCCGGCCACTGGATACCTAAAGTTCCAGGTCAATTTTTAATTGAGAATGATGCGCGAGAGCGATTCCGGCAAATGAAAGATGAGATGATCAGAAGAGGAAAAATGCTCCGCAGCCCCCGTTAATATGAGCTGACGATATTTGCGTTTGAAGGTTGTCCTTGACTCTGCGTCTGTTACTTTACAGAGCTTATAAAGGATACCCAAAGGATACCCTAAAGGCTGCGAGGGTTACCCAGCCTAATAATCTATCTGTCGTTATTCCACCACATCGAGCAAGCCTTCCATCCCCTTCTCGCGGTGGCTCTTAAAGAACAGCAGCTTGTTATTGCAATAAAAAGGGTACTTGCCGACCTTTGTAGGGGTGAACCGGACGATCCTTGTAGCCGGGGAGAGCCTCTCATCCACCGTTATTCCCGCCTCGGGCGCCTGGATAACCAGGGAATGGGGAACAACACCACTATCCACGCTTACCGCCAGCTCCACGGGTACATTCACTCGGACGATCACGCGGCTGGGCTTGAAAAAATAACTCCCTCCCTCGATGCGGACGTGCTGGATACCGTCGGGCGCGGTAGTTGATTGATAAACCTTCTCATCCGCCAGGAGAGTGTCAGCGCGGCATGTGACACAGACAATCGCTCCAAAGTAGAAAAGAAAAAATGCCAGGAGGTTTTTCATGGTCAGTTTGGATGTCTGATTGACGCTTTGGCTCGTGTTTTTTAGGCTGTATTGACGGACTGTTACCGGATACTTCGCGGAAGGGCGGTCTACGCTTCCAGGAAGATATAATATTAGTATCCTTGTTCTTTGTAGTGGTCAGCTGCATGATAGTCAACTTGGGGTTATCGCGGGTTATCGCTGGACAGTCAAAAAGGTTGTCCTCGCAACACAAGGGTGCCATGGTCAAGTTATTCTCGGCAGCTGCAACTCATGTGGGGCTCGTGCGGTCGAATAATGAGGACGCTTACCTTGATATGCCCGACAGCGGGCTTTTTGCCTTATCGGACGGCATGGGCGGTGCGGCAGCCGGGGAAGTTGCAAGCAGGTACTTTATCGAAACGGTCGAGCGCATCTTTGCCAATAAACCTGGAAAATCGGTCGAAGAGGATGCGGTGCTGGCTGAGAAAGTATTTACGCACGCAAATAAACGAATATTGGAGCACGCGGAGCGGAATCCGGATGACTGGGGAATGGGTTGCACCGGAGATCTGCTTGTATTTTTCGGTAGTAAATACACCATCGGACATGTTGGGGACAGCCGGGTTTATCTGTTACGGAACAGGAAACTACAGCAGCTAACGAAGGACCACTCGCTGGTTCAGGGGTGGGTAGACCAGGGACTAATAACGGGTGAGGATGCCAGGCATCACCCGAGAAAGAACGTCCTTCTCCAAGCTATAGGAACCCAGTCGGTATTGTCGCCCGACATCCTTACAGGCGAAGCGCTAAGCCATGACATCTTTCTGTTGTGTTCTGATGGCCTAACCGACATGGTGGAGGATAATGCAATTCAGGAAATGCTGGCTTCCGGCGAATTGCTTCAAAATAAGCTGGACGACCTTATCACAGCAGCTCTCGCGGCAGGCGGTAAAGACAATGTCACAGCCGTACTGTGTGAGCTTGAGATAGACGCACCGCACCCCTACGGTGCGCGGGAGTCCGACTTGGCAAACGATCGGCAAAATGGAAAATAGGCCAGTAAATCTTCGTCAGCCCCTGGTCTCCTGACGAAGGGTAAGGTATTAGAATATGCTTTGCCCTTAGCCCCTAAGCTCAAGCGATGAAAATCCACGAATACCAGGCTAAAGAAATCTTGCGCAGCTTCGGCGTTGCGACTCCGAAGGGATCAGCCTGCTTCAGCGTGGAAGAAGCCGTGGAAGCAGCGAAAAAGCTTGGCGGTAAAGTTTGGGCGGTCAAGGCCCAGATTCATGCCGGAGGGCGTGGCAAGGGGGGCGGGGTAAAGGTTGCGAGATCGCTCGACGAGGTGAAACAATACGCAGGCAGTATTCTGGGTATGACACTCGTCACCCCTCAGACGGGGCCGAAAGGTCAAGTTGTGCGCAGATTGCTGATCGAGCAGGGTGTGGGCATCAGCAAAGAGTTTTATGTCGGCATGATCGTTGATCGCGCAAGCCGGAGTGTCGCCGTGATGGCAAGTCCGGAAGGCGGTATGGATATCGAAGAGGTTGCGGCAAAAACTCCCGAAAAGATACATAAGGTATTTATCAATCCCGTCAACGGGCTCACAAGTCAACAGGCGGACGACATCAGCCGCGGAATCGGGATTATGGAATCAACCGGGGGAGAAGCTCGGACACTCCTGCTGGGACTCTATCACGCTTTCGACAGCACCGATGCTTCGCTGGCGGAGATCAACCCCCTCATACTCGATGCCCACAATCATGTGCTGGCACTCGACGCAAAAATGAATTTTGACGACAACGCGCTTTTTCGTCACCCTGATATTGTCGCGCTGCGCGATCTGGATGAAGAAGATCCGGCGGAAATCGAAGCATCCGAACATGGCCTATCGTATGTCCCGCTCGACGGCAACATCGGTTGCTTGGTGAATGGTGCAGGACTTGCCATGGCGACCATGGATATCATCAAACTTCACGGAGGAAATCCCGCGAACTTTCTGGATGTCGGCGGCGGGGCTACCGCCGAGAAGGTGGCCGAGGCATTCAAACTGATGCTGCGCAACCCGAAATTGCAGGCGATATTGGTAAACATATTTGGCGGCATCATGAGATGCGATGTAATCGCGGATGGGGTGGTCGGTGCAGCGCGCGAGGTGAGCTTGAATGTGCCGTTGGTGGTGCGTCTGGAAGGCACCAACGTGGACCTCGGCAAAAAAATTCTGGCTGAATCCGGGTTGCCAATAATCTCTGCGACTAACATGGCGGATGCCGCGCGAAAGGCCATCGCAGCCGCATCTGCGCCAGGCAGGGCATAGGGATGTCCATCCTGATCGACCGGAACACCAAGGTCATGACCCAAGGAATAACCGGGAAAACCGGGCAGTTTCATACCCGCTTGTGTCGAGATTATGCGGGTGGCGCGAATTGCTTTGTTGCAGGGGTGAATCCAAAGAAGGCAGGCGAGGATTTTGAAGGCATCCCGGTGTTTGCGACGGTAAGGGAGGCGAAAGAAGCCACCGGAGCCACGGTTTCCGTCATTTACGTGCCGCCGCCGTTTGCCGCCGCTGCAATCGATGAGGCGGTGGATGCGGAACTTGATCTGGTAATTTGCATCACAGAAGGGATTCCAGTGCGTGACATGATTAGCACGTGTTACAGGATGCGGGGGAGCGAAACCCGGTTAATCGGTCCCAACTGCCCCGGCATTATTACTCCTGATGAGGTCAAGATTGGAATCATGCCGGGCTACATTCACAAGAAAGGGCGCGTCGGTGTAGTGTCGCGCTCCGGTACCTTGACTTATGAAGCTGTGGCGCAACTGATGGAGCAGGGATTAGGGCAATCGACATGCGTGGGAATTGGCGGCGATCCTGTGAACGGGCTGAGGCATATCGACGTGATGAAGTTATTCAACGAGGATGAAGCAACGGATGCGGTTCTTATGGTGGGTGAAATCGGCGGTTCCGATGAGGAAGATTGCGCGCGCTGGGTCAGGGATAATATGAAGAAGCCGGTGGTAGGATACATTGCGGGGATGACCGCCCCGCAGGGAAAGCGCATGGGTCATGCCGGCGCCGTGATCTCGGGTGGCCGCGGCACGGCGCAGGAGAAGCTTGCTGTTATGGAAGAATGCGGGATCAGGGTAGCCCGCAGTCCGGCAGAGATGGGCAAAACGGTCAAATCGGCTCTGCGATAATACTCTTTCCGCATACTGTCGTTACTGCTACGTTGCCACTACCTCCAACGCTCACGTGGTCCTTTAGCAATGACTTTCTTCTCACTGATTGCAGCATTCCTGCTCGAGCACTGGCGGCCAATTGGAGACCGCAACCCTGTCGTTTCGGCTTTTCTTTCTTATGCTGATTCCCTCGAGCGCTATTTCAATACGGGGGAGCGGCGCCATGGTATTGCTGCATGGGCTGCCGCGTTGGTACCCGTACTCGGCTTCTCGGTGTGGATCTACTATTTGCTGGACAGCTTCAGCTCGGTACTTGCGTGGGCGTGGAATGTAACGGTTCTTTACCTTACCATGGGATTTCGGAAGGTCAGCCAGGCCTTTACCGAGATCAGGGATGCCCTCAAGATCGGGGATTTTCCCCTCGCCCGCAAGCTGCTGAGGTCATTGTTCGGGGTTCAAGCCGACGAACTCAACAGTCAGGAAATTGCGCGAGTCGCGATTGAAATGGGTTTGATACATTCGCATCGCCATGTTTTCGCTATCATCGCTTCTTTTGCGCTACTGCCGGGGCCGCTTGGCCCTGTGCTGTACCGCGCGACCGAATTGCTAAACGAGCGCTGGGGCGGCCGTCCCGATTCTTTCGGTGACTTTGCCGCCAAGGCATTCGAGATTATAGACTGGCTTCCCGCGCGTATGACAGCCATGAGCTTCGCCATAACCGGCAATTTTGAGGACGCGGTTTATTGTTGGCGCGCCCAGGCCGCCTCCTGGATGAACCATAACCAGGGCGTTATCCTGGCCAGTGGAGCAGGCGCCTTGGGAATCTGCCTGGGCGATTCATTGCAGGAGCCCGGCGGCGAGTACTACCGCCCGGAATTGGGCATAGGGGAAAAAGCCGACATGGATTTTTTGCAGAGTGCGGTTGGCCTCGTCTGGCGCACCCTGGTCTTGTGGTTTACGCTAATTCTTCTCCTGGAGGTGGCAAGTTGGGCGAGTTAAGGTGAACCAAGGGTTAGTTAGACTAGTACATATTGGCCGGGCTCGAGTATGGGTGCGGTTCAAGCTTCCTGATATGTCAACAGATGGCGATAACGCCTGTCCTGCCAGGAGGCTAGGGTATAATGTCGTTTTGACAAACGTTTAGCTGTCGATGAAACGTTTACCTCTACTGCTGTTTTGCTTGTTCGCTTTGCCCGCAGCAGCCCAGCAGCCTCAACTGAGCAAAGCACCCCAAGATTTTTCGGTCGCTGCCAAGTCCTACGCGCTTATTGATCTTCAAAGCGGACAGACTTTGGTTAGTCAAAACGTCCACGGTCGGGTTGAGCCCGCATCGCTCACCAAGCTGATGACAGCATACCTGGTTTTCGGCGCCCTCTATCAGAAGCGCGTTTCGCTTTCTCAGACTGTGCCGGTATCCGAGCAAGCCAGGCGTGCACAGGGCTCGCGAATGTTTATCGAACCGAACAAACCCGTAACGGTGGATGAATTAATACGCGGAATGATCGTGCAATCGGGTAACGATGCCTCGATAGCACTGGCAGAAGCTGTCGCTGGGTCGGAAAACGCTTTTGCACAAATGATGAATAAAGAGGCCGCCCGTTTGGGTATGAAAAACACCCGATTCACCAACTCCACCGGACTCCCGCATCCGGAACATTACAGTACTGCTCATGATCTCGGCCTGCTGGCGGCAGCTATAATTCGCGGCTTTCCTGAGTATTACCCACTGTATTCATTGCGCGAATATAGCTACAACAAGATTACCCAGACAAACCGCAACCGTTTGCTATGGCTCGACCCCAACGTGGATGGACTCAAGACAGGATATACCGAAGGGGCGGGCTACTGCCTCATTTCATCTGCCAAACGAGGCGAGCGTCGGCTGGTCTCCGTCGTGATGGGCACAGCTTCGGACAGCGCGCGGACGGTTGAAAGCCAGCGACTGCTGAATTACGGCTTTCAGTACTATGATACCGTACGCTTATACTCCAAGGAGCGGGAGGTTACGGCTATTCAGTTATGGAAAGGTACCCAGGATAAACTCAAGACCGGGTTCGGTCAGGACGTTTACTTTTCGCTTCCTAGATACCAGGTCGATAAACTGAAAGCAAAAATGGAATTCAAGCAGCCGCTGATCGCACCCGTCAGTGCAGGGCAAAAAGTTGGCACGGTAAAATTCACACTCGATGGCAAGCTCATGGGAGAGCATCCACTGGTCGCGCTTGAGACCGTGAGTACGGGAAATCTTTTCGGCCGCACCTGGGATAGCGTGCGCCTGTTATTCAACTGAGATTTGCTCGATAAGGATTGGCAAGGCCACATGATTTATCTCAACGGCAAATTCATGCCCATCGAAGAAGCGCGAATTCCTGTGCTGGACAGGGGTTTCATTTTCGGTGATGGTGTGTATGAAGTCATTCCTGTCTATTCGCGCAAGCCTTTTAGACTGGCTGAGCATTTGCAGCGCTTGCAGCACAGTCTGGATGGTATCCGTCTAAGTAATCCGCATTCGAACAGCGAGTGGAGTAGCCTTCTACGGCAACTGATCGATCTGAACGAGAGTGAGGATCAATCGCTTTATCTTCACGTGACACGCGGCGTTGCCAAGCGGGATCATGCATTTCCGAAAGGCGTTCCTCCGACGGTATTTATCATGAGCAACCCATTGCTGACACCGCCCGAAGAACTGCTAACCACGGGGGTTGCCGCTGTGACGGCTGCAGATAACAGATGGCTGCGTTGCGACATCAAGGCGATTTCACTGTTACCCAACGTATTGCTGCGCCAAGGGGCCATTGATTCGGGAGCAATGGAGACGGTGCTGATTCGCGACGGTTTTATGACCGAAGGAGCGGCAAGCAATATTTTTGTGGTAAAGAACAAAACCTTGCTGACCCCTCCAAAAAATAATTTGATGCTGCCCGGTATTACGTACGATGTCGTGCTTGAACTAGCGGCCGGCAACCAAATACCCCACGAGGTGCGGTCCGTGTCCGAGTATGAAGTGCGCACCGCCGAGGAGATTCTGCTGACATCCTCAACCAAGGAAATCTTGCCCATTACACTGCTCGACGGCAAGCCCGTGGGCCATGGGAGACCAGGCGTGGTTTTTGACGTGTTATACAGCCTCTACCAGGAATATAAGCTGACCATCATGCGTGGCGGAGAGGCAGAGGTTAGGGCCGAAGGCTGAGTCCACGCAAGCTATGGAACCATCCGACCAGCCATCTCTTATTGAATACCCGTGCGAATTCCCCATCAAAATCATTGGGCGCGTCGCTTCAACGGATACTGCAAGCACATCTGAATTGGAGCAGGCGCGGCAGGAATTCACGCGGGCGATATTGGAAATTGTCAAATTTCACGCTCCTGACTTCAATGACGTGAACCTGGAAGCAAGGATAAGCAAGAAAAATACTTACCTGAGTCTTACCTGCACAATTTTTGCCACTTCGCGAGCGCAACTGGATTCCTTGTACCGGGATTTGTCCGGTCACCCGATGGTTGTAATGGTACTCTGATACGCTCAATAAGTTTGAACGCGCGCGCCGACCATCCAGACATCCGGGTAAAATACCAGGGCCTCGTGGATTATATTTCCGCATGGCAGGCCATGAAAGCTTTTACCGCGAGCCGCGCCGGGAGCACTGCCGATGAGATATGGTTATTGCAGCATCCGCCCGTGTATACTCAGGGCGTGGCGTGCAGGCCGGAGCATCTGCTTTACAACCCAGGAACCCCGGTAATCAGGACGGATCGAGGTGGTCAAATCACTTACCACGGCCCTGGGCAGATTATCGCCTATCTGCTTCTGGACATGCGCCGTCTCAAACTCGGCGTACGAGAACTGGTCAGAAAAATGGAAGGTGCGGTGATAGAGTTGTTGAGCGAATATGATGTTCGCGCCGAAGGACGAGTGGATGCCCCCGGTGTTTATGTGGATGGCGCAAAAATCGCTGCGTTAGGATTGAAAATAAAGAACGGCTGCTGCTATCACGGTCTGGCTCTGAATGTGGAAATGGACCTGATGCCGTTCGAGGCAATCAATCCGTGCGGCTATGCGGGTTTGAGCGTAACCCAGACCAGGAACCTCGGGATTAACGACGGGCTGGAGCCGTTAAGCGTCAAACTTTGCGAGAAGTTGCAAACTGGACTTCGGGCCCCTTGAGACTTCTGATCGCGCGAGTCCGCTTTCCATTCCCCCCAAGCTTTTCCCCAAGGTTAGAACGTATTTTGCCATGAAAACAGAAACTTCCCAAACAGAGACCCGACAGAAAGGTATCGCCAAGACGGCGCGCAACCCTGTCAAAATCTCACCGCAGACGCTTGCTGAACGGCTGCCCAAGCCTTCGTGGATTCGGGTGCGCTCATCCAACAGCAAGGAATTTTATGAGGTCAAGCGAATCCTGCGTGAGCAAAAATTGCACACCGTTTGCGAAGAAGCTTCGTGTCCGAACATTGGGGAGTGTTTTGGCAAGGGTACAGCGACCTTTATGATCCTTGGAGATTTATGTACGCGCCGGTGTCCTTTCTGCGACGTCGCACACGGGAAACCATTGGCGCCGGATGCTGATGAACCTATGCATCTGGCCTGTTCGATCGCGAAAATGAAGCTGAAGTATGTTGTCATAACGAGCGTCGACCGTGACGATTTGCGCGACGGTGGCGCTCAGCACTTCGCGGACTGCATCCGGGAGGTTCGGGCACATTCACCGCTGACGAAGGTTGAAATTCTCATACCCGATTTCAGGGGAAGATTGGAAGCCGCACTGGAGAAATTATTCGCCTGTCCGCCCGATGTGTTGAACCATAATCTGGAAACCGTTCCCCGCCTTTATCGCCAATGTCGGCCGGGGGCGGATTATGCCCATTCGCTCAAACTGCTGAAAGATTTTAAAGCGCGTTTTCCGTCGATTCCCACAAAATCCGGCTTGATGCTGGGCCTGGGGGAAACGGATGAAGAAATCCTTCAGGTGATGCACGACCTGCGCGAACACGGAGTAGAGATGCTTACGATCGGGCAATATCTTCAGCCTAGCGTTGGGCATCACCCCGTAATGCGTTACGTCTCTCCGGAAGGATTCGAGGAATTCGAGCGTGCGGCCCGCAGGATGGGTTTCAGTCATGCGGCATGCGGACCCATGGTACGCTCCAGCTACCATGCAGACCAGCAGGCGCACGAGGCCGGTATTAGCTAGGAATTGTTCAGGCTTCAGCGTTGACGCAAGTCTAGAGGAATTGGGAAATGCAAGCCGTTACTGTTTTACTCGTTTCGTTTTTCCTTTTCTCATCAGCCTTTGCTTCAGGTATCGATGTCCTTACGAGTGAAGATGTATCGGCCGGCCTGAGGCAGGCACTTAATCAAAGCGCCAGCGCAGCGGTGGACAAGCTGGGGGTTGCAAATGGATTTCTTGATAATCCCAAGGTTAGAATTCCTTTGCCCGGCCCGCTGCAAAAGGCAGAGGGCGTCATGCGTACTCTGGGCGCCAATAAACCAGTGGATAACTTGATTGTGAGCATGAATCGCGCCGCAGAAGCGGCGGCGGCCGAAGCGAAGCCCCTGCTATTGGACGCGATTGAAAAAATGTCAGTGGAGGATGCCCGGAAAATCGTTACCGGTGGCGATGACGGCGCAACACAATATTTCCGTAACGCAACATCAGAAGCATTGGCTCAGAAGTTTTTACCTATTGTAAAAAATGCTACGGATCAGGCGGGCGTGTTAAAGAAATATAACGAATTTGCGGGTAAAGGAGCAAAATTTGGGTTGATTGCGGAAAAAGACGCCAGCATCGAAAATTACATTACCCAAAAAGCCATGGACGGACTTTACTTGATGATGGCGGAGGAAGAGCGCGCCATCCGCACCAATTTGATGGGTCAGACCAAAGAGCTGCAGAGCATTTTTGGCGCCCTTAAACCGAGCCGCTGACCGAGCCGGCGACGTACAACCTGTGTTGTGCATATTGAAACCTTTTGGATTACCGCCCTGCAAATACATCATGCAGGCTAATGATCGGGAGTTCCTCTGGTAGGAGATATCTCCAGATAGGACAAAAGTGGCGCGTCCCTGTCGACAGCTGCGGAAGCGCTCACATTGACGAACTTACTGAAGATCTCATCGAGCTTGGCCTGATATAAGTCCAACTGGGGGTTTTTCCGATATTCGTCCGCAAGGTCGAGCACTGCCATGTTAAATTTCTCCTCGGCTGGAGCAATAGACAGTGTGACCGATCCACGAGTGGCGAATATATTGTCCCACCGTGCACGCACGTTTTCCCAGAACTTGGATGTTTCCTTCCAATAAGCAAGCGCAGGACCAAAGTCGTAGCCTTCAATCCGGCGATAGTCATTGAAACCGAATTCTCGGACCAGTAACACGTCCTTGTCCTCTTTCGTACGGACGACTTTTGTATTGTCTTGTTCGTGGGCCCAACCATGAGGAGTGATGGTCTGTCGGTTTTTAGCACTGATCAACTGATAGTCGCTCCTCTTGGTATACTCGCGCCGCGGCAATGGGCGCCAATTGCGATCCGAATTCCACGTTGATACCCCGTATTTGTGATTCCATTTACCGTTACCTGAGTAACGCGGCGCATCGTTCACTTCGTAAACAAGCTGTGTCCATGCGCCGGATGTTTCCGCAGGATCGCGCTTCTGCAGCTCGAAATGGTGACTGCCTGTATAAACCCAGCGCGTCGGTGACTCGTATACCCAGTCCTGGCGCCAATGCTTGGTAACTGTATTGCCCATCACGAGAATGTGTTGTAACGAGATCCGGCGGCCAGTATCCTCGACCAGTACTACAAGTTCGAAACCCATGGTCCGCTTTGGATCCTTAGGCTGGTAGTCGGGCATCAGTACCACGGTCTCTTCGAATTTAAACTGGACTTCATACCCTCCCAGCATTGCGAGAATAGCGCGGCGATCGCAATCGAATGAATTTTCACCGGCAGCACAACCGGCAACCGGACGCTCAACGGTTGAATAGCCAGACGAAGCGGTTTTCCCGGATAGGGGGCATCACGAATGGAGCTTTGCCTGCGCATGCGGAGAGCAGCGCGAGGGCAAATAATGCTGTTGTTAAAGTTAGTCGTTTCATGCGTATTTCCTCAGACAAAGCTCATCGGCAAAAAAGTACTCGATGCGATTTGGGCTATTCAATCAAGAAGAGGACAGGAGCAGAACCAGCCGGTTATTGCCCGGAATGTCACCCTGCGTGGGAGCATACTTTTTTTCTTCGGCCAATTCCTCCATGAGCCAGGTAATGAGCTCTTCGATCGCTTGATCGCTGGCGTCTGTCAATGCGCGTACCGCACCTGGTGCATCAGCCGCAGGGGCCGGTTGTTCGGCGTTGAAGCTTCGTTGGCTTATCAATACACGTGTGCGGGGATCGATCAGGCTGGCGCGAAATTTAACAACGGCTCGGCTTTGGTCAGGGGCATCAAATATCTGCGTAAATTCCTGGAGCTCGACACGCAATACGTAGTCTGTTCGCACGCCTTCCGCGGTGCTTGCCACTCCACCGTCGGTAACCGTTGCGATTCGATTCCTGATGCGCTGGGTTAACAAAATTGATGGCGAGGCGGCCCAGCGATTGGCTCCATAGGCGTAAATCCGCGCAGGGTCATGGTAGGCCAGATGATATTGGATTGCATTGCTGTCCAGCCAGATTGGCGCGGCTACGTCCGTAACCAGCAGGCTCGTCCCTAACCGCTTAGCCGTCGTCTCGCCGGAGAACGCGGATTCGGCCGTGAGCCGCAGCGCGCCGAAGTCATAAATCGCCATACCGGTTTGAGCTTTCGAGGTGGCGCATCCCGCAAGCCCAAGGACGGCTAAAATCAGCAGTTTTTTCATTTAAGGTTTTCCGGTGGCGGGACAAAACCTTTCTCACCGGGCCCGGAAAGAGGTGGCGCTCTGCCGAATAGCAGGCTTCTGGGTTGCTCTTCCAGTTGCAGGAGAACGCGATCGAGATTGCGCGAATTACGTGCGATCCCTTCGCTAACGTCGCGAAACTTATGCAGTGTATCAGTAAGGTCGCCGGCGGTTTGGGACAGACTCTGGATCGGCCCTCCGGGCTCATTAATGCGCGTACTGATGCCATTGAGATTCAAGACCAGCTGGTCCGTGTGCCGGAGTAGGGTGCTTGTATCGGCGGCCAGACCGGGCAGAGGTTTCAGCGCGGGCTCAAGCTGATTTACTACCCCTGTGAGGCGGTTGGTTACGTTCGCAGCATTCTCCAGTAGGTGCGAAAAATTCTTCTGATTTTCCTCCGCAAGCAATATAGCCAACTGGTCTGCCAAACCGTTGGCTTTTCCAAGCAGACGCTGTCCCCCTTGGGTTATGCTGTCCAGTGCGGAGGGCCGTAAGGGAATTTTTGCGAGATTGTCCGGACTGGTAATCAATCGTTCACCCTCGTCGCTTTCTTCGTTCAACTGCACAAACGCGAGTCCGGTTAAACCCTGATAACCGAGCTGCGCGTAGGCTTTCGTGTTCAGCGGCACGTTCTTGTCTACAGCAATACGGATCAATATGACCCGATGATTGTTCGGGTCGAGGCTGATGTTTTCCACTTTTCCCACAGTTACTCCACGATAACGCACCGTCGCCTGGGCATTGAGTCCTGTTACGGGAGATTCAGATACAACCAGGTATTTGTCACGCGTGCCAGTATCTCCCGTAAACCACGAGGCGGTAGCAATCACGGCCATACTCAGGATCATTACAAATAAACCTGCCGCAAGGGCATGGGCGCGGTTTTCCATATCTTTCCTTCAAGGATTGATGCAACTGACGACTGCCCGTTTTGCCCGCTCGCCGCAAAAGTAGTTATGGATAAATGGATGATTCGTCTTGATTACTTCTTCCAGCGTTCCCAATGCCACCAAGCGACGCTCAGCCAGAACGGCTATTCGATCGGCGAGCGCAACCAAGGTATGCAGATCATGTGTAGCCATGATAATGGTCAGCGTAAATTCTCCTCGCATTGTCTGGATCAGTCTTACAAATCCTTCGCTCAGCTCCGGATCAAGCCCAGCGGTAGGTTCATCCAAAAAAAGGAGCTCGGGATTGAGTGCCATGGCACGGGCGAGTGCGATGCGCTTTATCATTCCCCCGGAGAGCTCGGCGGGCATTTTGGTGGCATGCTCAGGTGCAATATCCACCATCTTGAGCTTGAGCATGACCAGATCGCGAATTATTTTCTCATCCAGTGCGCGCAATTCACGCAAAGGCAGTGCGACGTTATCGTATACCGATAGCGCACTGAATAAAGCGCCTTTCTGAAACAGTACTCCGCAGCGGTTACGCATGCGCTGCTGTTTCTTTCGATCCAGGCCTTGCAAAGGTTCACCGAAAATCCTGATCTTACCCTGTGTGGGGGCATCCAGACCCAGCATTTCACGCATCAGGGCGGTTTTGCCCTCGCCCGAACCGCCCACCAGTCCGAGGACTTCGCCGGGTCGCACGCAAAGGTTTATGTTTTCGTGTACCACATGCGTGCCAAAGCGGGTATGTACCCCTTCGACCTCGACAATACATTCTGGGTTCGACATTTGATATCGGGATTCGCTACCTTAACCCAACATTGGAAAACATTACCGCGAAAATCGCATCAATGAGAATAACGACGGTGATGGCCGTTACCACCGAATTGGTGGTGCCTTGCCCCAGGCTCTCTGTATTGGATTTGATCCGCAATCCGAAATGGCAGGAAATTAGAGCAATCACCATGCCGCATACGATTCCCTTGCTCAGTCCAAGCCACAGATTGGCGATGGGTACTGAATCCGGCAATTTACTGAAAAAAAAGTAGTAGCCTAGCCCAAGCTGAATCTCTGCAATGACCATCCCTCCCAATAGCGCGACCGCACTTGTCCACAATACGATCAGAGGCATCGCGATACCTAATGCCATCACCTTGGGCAGCACGAGCCTCAGGCTATGGGGGATTCCCATTACAGTCAGCGCATCCAGCTCTTCTGTTACCCTCATTACGCCAAGCTGCGCCGTCATGGAAGAGCCGGAACGGCCTGCCACGAGAATAGCGGCGAGCACGGGGCCGAGCTCACGAATGATACTTATGCCGAGAATATTGACAATAAAGACATCGGCGCCATAGGTTTGCAGTTGCCGCGACGAGAGATAGCTCAGTACGATGCCGATAAGAAACCCGACCAGGGCTGTAATGCCCAGGGCCTGTGCCCCCGTGCGATATAAATTTGCGGAAATCTCGCGCCATGGGATCCGGGCGGGGTGGCTAACCAGATATATTACATCGAGAGCCAATTGGCCCGATAGCGTTAGCAGTCCAATCAAGTGCTCCCAGAAAAGAAAAACGGCCTTTCCCAGAACAGTAATCAGCCATATCCAATTCCGTCGTACAAGTGGCGGGGGCGGGGGCATTTTTTCCAGGCGGCTAAACACCCGCTCATGCTCGGGCCGGAATATTAGATGCTTGGGCCGACCTTCGCCCCAAGCGTGCCATAGCAGGGCCACACCCGCATCGTCAAGGTGAGTCAATTGCGTCAGATCCCAGTGTAATTCCTGGTCTCCCTTAAATGCTGAGAGATTGGTGAGCACGAGTTGCAGTCGCGGCCCGAGCGCCCTCAGCGTCAGATTCCCGAAAAGTATGAGATACCGCCTGCCGTCGGCGCGGGTCATCTGGCGCCAGGCTACGGACGAGGTGCTGCCTTGGTTGTCAGGCTCCATGGTTGTTCTTGAGCAACACCGGGATGGTAATTAAGAGCTTGCCTGCCTATGCCTGGTTTTCCGCCAGGCGTTGGGCTCGGCGATTCCCGCTAGTAGAACCCATACCAGGTTTTCAGGTCAAGCATTGATGACGCTCATCCTCTGCCATTGTCCCTGAAAGGGGAAAAATTAGACGTCAACCGAGTAGTTGGCGCTACGGACGAAAAAAATGACGATAAATCTTACAGTTGCCCGGTTTTCCCAGGTAGATCATCGATAACCTGCTGTTTAAGCGACAGAAAAAAGCTGGTACGCATTTTGCTTGTAGAAGGGTACGGACAAGTGGCTAGTCGTATGGTTGAGGGCGGGATAAAGAAGAAATACGTATGGCAGGAGCAGTGATAAGTGCGGAGTTCACGAGACGGCTCCGAGATGTATAACAATAAAAAAGCTGTTTAAAAATAATAAAAATCACACAATCGGGGTCAGGGAATCTTTTCCGAAAGAAAATATTGTTCTGGCCCTGATTATTTTTTCGATCTTATCAACATGGATGCGCCTCCAGTTCGCGCCTCGGTTATCCAAACAGATTATGCGAGTCGTTTAACCATCTTTGTCTGCAGTCGACGACTGAATTTGCCGAAAAACGCAAGGATCTGCGCTAGTGCTGGTGGTGCAGATGCTGCTCGCCAGACTCAGACGGTTGATCTTTTGCACGAGTTTGGACGCGAATTTGATAAGTCCCGTGACAGGCATTGCACTTTTGCAGGGATTCGCTCAATTGTCGTAGCGTGTGCTTAGGGTCTTTCAAAGATTCAGCATCAAGAGCAATCTTGTCGAATGATTTGTGAATTGACATGCCGAGTTGCATGAAATCTTTGGGGAGAACTGCCCTGAGATGATCTTCACCTTTATGCGCCATGCCCATGCCAAGCGAACGGGCTTCGCGTGCCACTGCCTGCATATCTTCCCTGGACAGACCGTCCATGATCTTTTGAGTCCCCAACAGCATCGCCCTCATTTCCGCGAGAACGTGATCGCGCTGATGCTCGGTTAGCGGCAGAATTTGGCGTTTGTCGACTTCGTCCGCGGTCGCGGCAAACGTTAATATGCTCAATATTAGCGTCATGAATTTTTTCAATTTAACCCCTTTTATTTAATCGTTGGAGTTTCTCAGAGTTACTGCGGTACTCAACATTTCCTTGCAGGTAACAGTTCCTTGCAGGTATATGACGTGTGCTCGATGTGGGTCGCGGGCGGCAAAACACCGGACAAGCAACGGCGGGTTAACGTGTTATAACTTTTGCCCTTAAATCATGTGCATCGGAGCCAATTACCTCTACTTCCGCGAACTCGCCCGCTTTCAGGTTTTTCGGACTCCCGATGTAAACGATTCCGTCTATTTCCGGTGCGTCGGCGCTGCTGCGCGCAATAGCCCTGTTTTTTTGAACTTCGTCCACCAGCACGGTCATGCGTTTGCCAATTTTTCGGCTCAAACGGGCCCTGCTGATTTTTTCCTGCACAGCCATGAACCGTGCACGCCGTTCTTCCTTTATCTCTTCAGGCACCGGATCGGGTAGCGTATTGGCAGTAGCCCCTTCCACGGGCGAATAGGCGAAGCAACCGACGCGATCCAGTTGTGCCTCTTCGAGAAAGCCCAGCAGCTGTTCAAACTCCGCTTCAGTTTCACCGGGAAACCCCACAATGAACGTGCTGCGAAGGGTAATGTCGGGGCATATGTCCCGCCACTTCCTGACGCGTGCCAGATTGTTTTCCGTGTTTGCCGGGCGCCGCATGGCTTTTAGAACACGCGGACTTGCATGTTGAAACGGCACGTCGAGATAGGGAAGAATTTTTCCATCAGCCATAAGGGGGATTATTTCATCCACGTGCGGGTAGGGATACACATAATGCAAGCGCACCCATGCGCCCAACCCGCCGAGCGCACGGACCAGTTCCGTTATGCGCGCCTTAAGCGGTTTTCCTTGCCAGAAGCCGGTGCGATAGTTGAGATCCACGCCATATGCGCTGGTATCCTGGGAGATGATCATCAGTTCCTTAACCCCTGCATCAACCAGATTCTCAGCCTCCTGCATGATTTGGTGAACCGGACGGCTTACCAGATTGCCGCGCATGGATGGGATGATACAGAAAGTGCAGCGATGGTTGCAGCCTTCAGAAATCTTGATATATGCATAGTGCCTGGGGGTCAGCCGTATTCCCTGTGGGGGAACAAGGCTGGTGAAGGGATCGTGCGGCTGAGGCAGATGCTTATGTACAGCCGCCATGACCTCTGGCAGGGCCTGAGGCCCTGTAACCGCCAGCACTTGCGGATGGGCATGCCTGATTACATCGCCGCCATCCTTTGCGCCAAGACAACCTGTAACGATGACCTTGCCATTCTCGGCCAGCGCTTCGCCAATCGCATCCAGCGATTCCTCCACGGCGCGGTCAATGAATCCGCACGTATTGACGACCACAAGATCGGCATCCTGATAAGACGGAGAGGTCTCATATCCTTCGGCGCGCAACTGGGTGAGAATCTGCTCTGAATCGACCAGTGCCTTAGGGCAACCGAGTGATACGAAGCCGATCCTGGGAGGGTGTTGTCGGGGCAGTGTCATAAAGTAATCAAGAGCCAATAAAAGATTGAAGATTAGTCATGGGTTCGCGTATTGAGATCAAAAAGTCCGGAGCTTGAACTTAAGCAGGGTGCATAAATAGCCTGCCAGCCAGCCAGATTGAGCTGATGCCCAAGGTGATGAGCGTGACCTGCTGAATGGTTGCACCGATTTCCGGCCGCTTGTGCAGGCCAGGGATCAAATCAGACATCGCGACGTAGATCATGCAGGCTGAGGCCAGCCCCAGGAGAGAGGGGATGATGTGGTTCATATCCTGCAACATGAAATAGGTCGTAAGCCCGCCCAGCAGAGTGGCGGCACTGGAGAACATATTGAAGAGAAGCGCCTGGCGCCGGCTATAGCCGGAATTAAGCAGAATGAGGAAATCCCCCGCTTCCTGCGGAATTTCGTGCGCGATGATTGCAATAGCAGTAACAATCCCAAGCTGAACATCTGCCATGAAGGCCGCAGCGATGAGTATGCCATCGACAAAACTGTGGAAAGTATCGCCGAGCATGATCATCATGCCGCTTCTTCCACTATCATGGCTATGGCCTGCCGCGGGCCCTGTGGCGAGAGGGGCAATCAGCCGATCGTGCGCGTCGCATCCCTCCGAATGGCAGTGCCGCCAGAGAACGAGCTTTTCCAGAATGAAGAACAGCAGAATGCCGAACAGCACGGTAGCGGTCATTTCCCCGGGATTCTTCGACAGCTCGAGCGCTTCTGGCAAAGCATTAAGGAAGGCTGCCCCTAATAGTGCGCCGATAGCGTACGAAATCAGCATATTCACCCATGAGGCGAGCGTATTAAGCGTAAGCACAGCCGCAAGCAGTACGCTTAATAACGCGCTGAGCAGAGTGGTAGCAATGATCCAGGAAAGAACAGACATTGGGGCAGGGGCAAAATCGGCGATTATAGCGGTTGCCGGAGCTTACTTCAGCTCATTGAAGCCCGCATTTTCCTAACCGGCTAACCAGATGAGCCCCGCCATTCGGCCGGTCACTCCGTCACGGCGGTACGAAAAAAATCTTCCCGTATCGCAGAATGTGCAATGTCCCCCCCCGTAAATTTCATGAATCCCCGCTTTCGTCAGGCGTTGACGCGCCAGCAGGAAAAGGTCTGCAAGCCATTTGCCCGGGTCGCGTCCATGCTCCGCAAAGGCCTGGGCAGCGTTCGGGTCGTGCTTGACGAACGCATGGCGTACTTCTTCCCCCACCTCGAAGTGGTCGGGGCCAATCGCCGGACCGAGCCAAGCCATAAGGCTCGCGCTTTCCGCACCTATCTGCGACAGTGTCTGCTCGATCACCCCATCCGCGAGCCCTCTCCAACCCGCATGAATCGCTCCTGCAAGGGTTCCGGCACGATCGCTCAAGAGAATCGGCAGACAGTCCGCAACGAGTATGGCGCACACGTTGCCCGTGCGGCGGCTGAAAGAGGCATCGGCGCCGCAGGGCACGCAGGCAGGATCATCGATGGGGAGAGGATGGGTACCATGCACCTGCTTTAGCCATTTTGGCTCGCTTGGCAAAAAATGGCGAAGTAATAACCGGTTCCTGGTCACCGTTAATGGGTCGTCGCCGACGTGTGCCGCAAGATTGAGGCTGGCATAAGGCCCACTACCAGACCCCTCCGTTGCGTGTTGTAAAAAGCGCCTTGACATTTGGAGGGGCCGGCCAATCCGGCACTATCCAGTCACCGGCAGCTTGAATCGGCGGAGTTGTCACTGTCATTGTGATTGGCGCAGCATCAGCAACAGGTTCACCATATCCTCGGGAAGCTCAACTTCCCTTGCTACTTTCTTTCCAGTTCGCGGGTGGACGAGTTCCAGCCGCTTCGCGTGCAAAGCCTGGCGCGGAAAGTCCGCAATCAGTCGTCCGGCACGGGGGATCAGCTGCTTGGGCTTGCCTCCATAAACCGGGTCGCCCACCAGGGGATGCCCAAGCGATTGCATATGAACCCGAATCTGATGAGTGCGGCCGGTTTCAAGGGTGCATCTGAGCATTGTGCAGCCCTCGAGTTTTTCAATCACCTGATAATAGGTGCGGGCTTCTTTGCCCCCTGTGATGACAGCCATCTTTGTTCGATGGACCGGATGCCGGCCTATGGGCGCGTCCACCCACCCGTCGCAAGTCACATGACCCAGAACCAGCGCGATATAGATGCGTTTCACGCTGTGCTCCTGCAGCTGCCGGACAAGGCTGGTTTGCGCCTCGGGGGTTTTTGCTACCACAAGCAGACCGCTGGTATCCTTATCCAGCCGATGGACGATACCCGCCCGTGGTATCCCCTTTAACTGGGGAGCATGATGCAGTAGCGCGTTCAGCATGGTCCCCTGCCAGTTTCCGCTGCCGGGATGCACCACCAGCCCTGGCGGCTTATTGATGACGATGAGGGACTCATCTTCGTGAACAATATCGAGGGAGATGGCTTCGGGGATGTAAGCAGTTTCATCGGGAGACGGGACGGGATTGACCTGAACCTTCTCTCCTCCCCAGACTCTATGTTTGGGGGTCGCGTCTCGATTTTCGACCGTTATCTGCTTACGCAGTATCCACGCTTGCAATCTGCTTCGGGACTGGTCTGGCAGCAATCGGGCCAGCGCCTGGTCAAGCCGCATCCCTGCGTAATCCGGGGGGATGGTAAGTTCGAGGGGCGGTCGAGCCGTTTCAGGCATCGCAAAGTTTGGCGTTATAATGACGCTCTCTTGTTACTCTTCCACAAAAACTCATATGCCACGTAGTTTAGCGTTATTAGCAGTGTTTATGCTACCGGTTATGATAACGGCTTGCGGGTTGATACCCAAGAAACTGGAGGATACGAAGAACTGGTCCGCAAGCAAGTATTATGCCGAGGCAAAGTCGGAACTGAACGAAGGAAACTATTCTGCTGCCGTCAAGTTATTCGAATCGTTGGAAGCGCGCTATCCCTACGGGCGCTATGCACAACAGGCGCAGCTCGAAATTGGGTACGCCTATTATAAGGACAGCGAGCAAGCCCAGGCTATCGCTGCAGCCGAACGCTTCATCAAGCTGCATCCGAATCATATCAACGTCGACTATGCCTATTATCTCAAGGGGCTGGCGAACTTTAATGACGATATCGGTTTGATGGGTATTGTTTCAGAAAAAATCCTGAATCAGGATATGAGCGAGCGCGATCCAAAGGCGTCGAAAGAGTCGTTTGAAAATTTCCGCGAGCTTGTTGCCCGTTTTCCCAAGAGCAAATATGCGCCGGATGCCGTGCAACGGATGAAGCATCTGGTAAACGTGGTGGCATTAAACGAAGTTCAGGTGGCGCGCTATTATATGAACCGAGGCGGTTATATTGCAGCAGCCAACCGGGCGCAGTATGCGCTTAAGGAATATCCTCAGACTCCGGCGACGGAGGAAGCACTCTTTATCATGGTAAAGGCATATGACGAGCTGGGTATGACGGATTTGCGCGATGACGCGGCCAGAGTGATGAAAAAAAACTTTCCTGACAGCCGGTTCTATTCCGGCTCGAGCGGTAAGGTGGAAGAGGCCTGGTGGAAGTTCTGGTGAGGGCTTGGTGATAATTCGCTGAAGATGGCTTCGCATGCGCGGTGCGTGAAACTCTGCGCTACCATTCAACCTGTTGGATTTTGCACAAGTTCCCGTAGCGGTGCAGCGCGCTCAACCTCTTCCGGGAAGCGGACTGCCATGACATCGCACGAAGCATGATGCAGCACACGGTTCGCCGTTGATCCCATGAGTAAACCCAGGCCGTGCCGGCCGTGGGAGCCCACCATAATAAGGTCGACGTGCTCCTGCCGGGCGATCCGGACGATTTCTTCCCCCGGTACTCCCCAGACCAACCAACGGCGTTCCAGGTCTATCGCCATCCATTCGCCGAGCTTGCGCAGTTTTGCCTTGACCGCCTCGAGCATTTCATATGAAGAATCCTCATTGAGGGGAATAATTGTCCCGTAAGCGGTATCGGGCATTGGAATGTTATCCAGAACATGGATAATGCTCAATTTCGCGTCAAACACTTGAGCCAGGTACCTTGCCTTCTGGACAACGTAAGTATCCTGCTCTGACAAGTCTACCGCCACCAACACGTGCCGGTAGTAAAGGGTCATTTGTTACCCCATCTATTACGCATTGGTATCAGCAAACCGGCTGGCTCCAGGTCCTTCCAGGTCCTTTAAACGGAACATGCGTTTCAGTTATTTTCATAGGCAACCGCCTGCCCCGACTTAAGCATGGTTCTAAGGATCTTCCAAACGTTTTCAGCAATTATTTCCTGGGCCTGAGCGTTCGGATGTATACCATCCCCCTGAAAAAACTCGCGCTTGTCACCGAACCCGGCCATAAGAAATGGCACCAGCTTAATCTCATGACGCTTCGCCAGCTGGGAATACATATCCTGAAACTTTTGGGTATATAACATGCCATAATTAGGCGGGAGTTGCATGCCGGTTAAAAGAACCGTCGCCTTATGTCGCTGACACGCTTCTATGATGGCTTCGAGATTGTCACGAATGGAGTCAATGGATGCGCCGCGTAGACCGTCATTGGCACCAAGCTCTACAATGACGATATCCGGACGATGGGTTTTCAAGGCTTGCTCGATGCGGTTTCGCCCGCCGATCGTCGTTTCACCACTGATGCTGTTGTTGATCATAACCACCTGTGATACCGTTTGTACCCGCTTTTTCAGCAGGTTAACCCACCCAGCCTCCTGCGGAAGTCCATAGCCGGCGGACAGACTATCCCCGAACACCATGATCGTTGTTGTGGCGCCGGTCTTCGATGCCGGAGCCGTTGCAGCACCTGAGTTGCTGGTAAAAGCGGTTGTTAAAATACAT
The DNA here is from genome assembly GCA_963786735.1 of uncultured beta proteobacterium. Lineage (GTDB taxonomy): Bacteria > Pseudomonadota > Gammaproteobacteria > Burkholderiales > Nitrosomonadaceae > Nitrosospira. The sequence goes on along the minus strand of CAWBAF010000018.1, from coordinate 41,380 downwards.
AGTCCGAGCAGGAAATTTTTCATGTCAAATAACACTGTTGTACGGCCTATCGTGCAGGCAACCGAGTTGACGAAGGAGGTCAGCACCGGTGACGAGAGGCTTACAATCTTGGAGAACGTTAATCTGGAAGTCAATGCTGGAGATTCAGTCGCCATAATAGGAGCATCGGGCTCGGGAAAATCCACATTGCTGGGCCTGCTGGCAGGATTAGATACTCCTTCCAGCGGTAAGGTTCACCTGGACGGTCAAGATATCTTTTCACTGGATGAGGATGCGCGGGCGGCGGTACGCGGCCGCATGCTGGGTTTTGTGTTCCAATCATTTCAATTATTGCCTGCATTGACCGCTATTGAAAACGTGATGTTGCCATTGGAGTTGCGCGGCGCAGTTGACACCCATGCCCCTGCATCGGAATTACTGGAACGGGTTGGGCTTGGGATGCGTCTTAAGCATTACCCCAGGCAGCTTTCTGGCGGAGAGCAGCAGCGCGTGGCTATTGCGCGGGCTTTTGTGACTCAGCCGCGGTTACTGCTGGCAGACGAGCCGACAGGCAATCTTGACTCAAGCACAGGCGCACAAATCATTGAACTCATGTTCGAGCTAAACCGTGAGCGGGGCACTACATTGATTTTGGTAACGCACGACGAGGCAATTTCCAGTCGATGCGCGTGGCGAATAAGACTGGCCGGGGGAAAAATCGTAAATTGACTGCGTACCGCTACGTTATTCATTTTATCCGGACTCGCTCCGATTACCGTAATTGCCCAGCTGCCGTATTGCCGCAGTAGTTTGAATGGACGCTATTCCTCAAACAAAACCAGTTGTACGCCGGGGGCGTCGGCTGAAAGTCGTACTGGCCAGCGTTGTGGTCGCCAGCCTGATCGCTGGCACGTTGGTCTGGCGCAACCACAGTAATGCCACTGCTGTAACGAGCAAATCAACCGAGGCAATTCCCGTGTTGACCGCAGTAGTCAAGCAGACCAACGTCCCGGTAGAGCTTGTGGAGAATGGCACCGTGTCCGCGCAGCAGACTGTGGCAGTGCGGCCGCAGCTCAGTGCCGTGATCAGCTCCGTACACATCAAGGAAGGACAATTTGTAAAAAGGGGGGAAAGACTTTTTACACTCGATGCACGTACAGAAGATGCCAATCTTCGCAGGACTGAAGGACAATTGGCGAAGGCCCGCGCTGACCTGCGCAACGCTGAGCGAAATCTCGAACGCCAGCGTGAACTTGTTCTTCAGAATTTTATTTCGCAGGCTGCGCTTGACTTGGCGGAGAGTCAGGTGGAGGCGATGCGCGGTCAGTTGGCAGTCGATCAGGCCGCCGTGCAGGCCAATCGCATTGCTCGCGGTTTCAGCGAGATAACAGCACCCATCGGGGGACGCACCGGCTCTGTCTCGGTATATCAGGGTAGCCTGGTGCAACCCAACGATATACTGGTGAACATCACGCAGGTTGACCCGATCAATGTAAGTTTTACCTTGCCTGAACGCGAGTTCGTGTCTTTACAGGAAGCCCTGTCCCATGGCGATGTTCCTGTCCACGTGGAATTGGATCCGGCCACACAAGAAACGAGAGCTGGACACCTGATATTCGTGGATAACGTTATCGATACTGCGAGCGGCACGATTGGTCTCAAGGCGGAATTCCCGAATGCGGATAATCACCTCTGGCCTGGCATGTTTGTAAAGGTTACGCTTTCCCCCCGCACGCTGGCCCATGCGCTCACCGTACCGGTGCATGCCGTGCAGACGGGTCCGGAACAGAAATTTCTCTATGTCATGGGCCGGGATAACAAGGTCAGCCTGCAACCCGTCGTTGTACGGCTGATCCAGAATGAGATTGCGGTCGTGGAAGGGGATGGCATCAAGCCAGGCGTGCGGGTGGTGGTGGAGGGTGCGCAAAATCTCCGGCCAGGCATTAGCGTAAGGGAGGCTGCGTCAGGCGCCCGGCCTGAGGCTGGGCAAAGAGAGTGAGAGGCAGGGCAGTGCGAAGCAGGCAGATGAGCAGTCCGGGGTGGCTGAATACGGTCACCGATACAATTATGGCGATGGGGCGATGATGGGGCTCCCGGAACTGTGCATTCGCCGCCCGGTCATGACGATGCTGCTGTCGGCCTCGGTTGTTCTCGCCGGCATAGTCGCTTACGATGGGTTGCCGATCGCGGCCCTTCCCACCTATGACTCGCCCACGATTTCCGTCAACGCGACACTTCCAGGCGCAAGCCCGGAAACCATGTCCTCCTCGGTGGCAACGCCACTGGAACGTCAATTTTCCAGTATTTCTGGTCTTTCGGTTATCAGTTCGACCAGCACGCTTGGCACCACATCCATTACGCTAGAGTTTGAACAGAGCCGCGATATCGATGCCGCATCAATAGATGTGCAGGCGGCACTGCTGCGCGCCCAGCGGTCATTGCCAGTGGAAATGACCGCCGCGCCATCGTACCGCAAGGTCAATCCGGCTGATGCCCCCATCATTTTTCTTGCGCTGACTTCGCCCTCAATGTCGCTGTCGAGTCTGAACAGCTATGCCGATGATCTTATTGCTCCCACTCTCTCGACACTTACCGGCGTAGCCCTGGTAACGATCAATGGGAAGAAATATGCTGTTCGGGTGCGTGCGAACCCCGAAGCGCTCGCCGTTCGGGGTTTAACGCTTGATGACATTGCAAACGCCATTCGTACCGCGAACGCGAATTCTCCGATTGGTACGCTCGAAGGGCCGCGTCAGACCCTGACGATTCAGGCCAACCGGCAGCTCAGCAATGCTGCGGAATTCGCGAAACTGATTGTCGCAACGTCACCTGGCGGCAGTCCTGTGCGGCTTTCCGAAGTCGCAGAGGTGATAGATAGCGTGGAGCCGATCAAGAATGCGAGCTGGGTCAACGGGGAGCGTGCCATCACGATCTCGGTGCAACGGCAGCCGGGCGCCAATACGGTGGCGACAGTAGACGCCATCAGGGCAACCATACCTACGCTCACGGCGCAGATGCCCTCGTCCGTTCACCTGCAGTTGACCAGCGACCGCTCGGAGTCGATCAGGGACTCCATCCATGACGTAAAGGTGACGCTGGGAATCACGATCGTTCTCGTTCTGCTCGTGATTTTTCTTTTCCTGCGCAAGGCATCCGCTACCCTAATTCCGGCCCTTTCATTGCCGATTTCCCTCCTGGGGACCGTAGCGGTCATGCGCGTCCTCGATTACAGCCTGGACAATATTTCATTGCTGGCCATTACGCTTGCGGTGGGGTTGGTGGTGGACGATGCCATTGTGGTGCTCGAAAATATCGTTCGTCACATTGAACGGGGTTTGTCCCCGTTGCAAGCCGCGCTTCAGGGATCAAGAGAGGTCACCTTTACGATTCTTTCAATCTCGCTCTCTCTCGTCGCCGTGTTCATTCCGATCTTTTTCATGCCGGGTGTAATCGGATTGCTTTTTCACGAGTTTGCCGCCGTGGTCGCTATTGCAGTGCTGATGTCAGCAGTTGTATCGCTCACCTTGGTTCCCGTAATGACCAGCCGTTATATTGCCGGGCATGAGACGGAAAGTCGTAGCTTGAGATGGACCGAATGGTTCGAGCGGGGGTTTGTCAAAACCTTGGCCGGGTACGAGCGCATGCTCGACTGGTCACTTCGTAACCGCCGGCTGGTGCTGGCAATTGCTGCAGCAACCTTTATTATTACAGGTGTATTGTTTGCGGTGCTGCCCAAAGGCTTTTTCCCCAACGAGGATATCGGCCAGGCTATGATCACGGTGGAAGCTGTCGAAGATATTTCCTTCCCAGCCATGGCTGAGTTGTTGCAGCGCACCGGCAGTGTTATCCGCGCCAACCCCGCAGTCGATACCCTGATTGTAAATGCCAACGAAAGCAATAGTGGCCGGCTGTTCATGACGCTCAAGCCGCGCAGCGAGCGTCCACCTATGGATAAGGTGGTCGAGAGTTTGCGCCGCGAGGTGCGCGGGATCCCCGGTGTCAACGTCTTCATAAACCCCATACAGAATCTCAGGCTGGGGGGGCGCACCAGCAAAAGCCGCTACCAATACGTCTTGCGAAGCGTGCAAGCCGAGGAGCTGAGGGGGTCTGCCGAAGGTCTCATGGCACGGATGCGCGATGACAGCATGTTTCGCGACGTAACCAGCGATTCCCAATTGAAGGGGCTGCAGGCCCGACTCAAAATCAACCGCGACAAGGTCGATCTCCTGGGTGTACGAATGGCTGATATCCGCTCTGCGCTATACAGTGCGTTCGGCGAACGCCAGGTTTCCACGATTTATACCTCCACCGACAGTTATCAGGTCATCCTGCAGGTAACCCCCGAAGCCCGGGCCGATGAAAGCGCGTTCGGCAAGATTTATCTGCGCGGTAAGGACGATATGCTAGTGCCGCTCTCCAGCGTTGCCTCAGTTGAACGCGAAGTGGGACCTATCGCAATCAATCACGCCGGTCAGCTTGAGGCATTGACGATCTCTTTCAATCTCGCACCGGGCGCCGCGCTGGGCCAGGCGTCGGCCCGAATCGAGCAATTCAAGCGCGAGCTGAACATGCCCGCGAGCATTCTGACGAGCTATGCCGGGGATGCAGCCGCGTTCCAGTCTTCACAGGCAAGTCAGGTGATACTTATCGTTGCCGCTCTGCTGGTGATCTATATATTGCTCGGCGTGCTTTATGAAAGCTACATTCATCCTATCACGATTCTTTCCGGGCTTCCGTCCGCGGCGGTCGGAGCGCTGGCCACGCTGTGGCTGTTCAAGATGGAGTTGTCGATCATCGCCATGATTGGCATCCTGATGCTGATCGGCATCGTGAAAAAAAACGCAATCATGATGATCGATTTTGCGCTCGATGCACAACGCAATAAAGGCATGCCTCCGTATGAAGCAATCAGGACTGCGTGCCTGCTGCGTTTTCGGCCGATCATGATGACCACTCTGGCCGCACTCATGGGCGCGCTTCCCATCGCGCTCGGATTAGGCGCAGGCGCCGAATTGCGCCAGCCGTTGGGACTTGCCGTGGTGGGCGGGTTGCTGTTTTCCCAGGTCATCACGCTTTTCATTACGCCCGTGATCTATCTCTATCTGGATCGTTTTTCCGGCAAGGGACCGCTAAAGCTGGGTCATGAACTGGAGCCCATGAAATTGACGACTCAGGTTTCGCAAAGCTGAACTGCTTCTCGTTTTGAAATTGTTCACCACGATCTCCCTGCCCTCGAAATAGCCAGGTCGGGAAACTTTGGCTGGATCGATGGGACAGATGCGGATTGTGGATGATTCCCATAAAACCCGGACTTACCGATTCCATCTGAACAATGACGCTGACGTACAAGTATCGTTCCAGAGCCGGGTTTACATACGCGCTCCCACCGCTTCCGTTCCCATCCCGTTCCGGTTTGAGGGAGGCCTGATTTCTGGATTTTTGCTCTACCAGCGACTTGTTTCACGTCGCTCCGTTCCAGGCATCACGACGGTGCACCTGGCTCTATTGCCATTCGTAATGCGATCGCGGCGCAAGTTGAGCGAGTGATTTTTGACGCTTATTATTTCAAGAAAGCCTCTTGCTGCTGCGTTCTGTATCCGTATCCGGTGTATTTGATCTTTTTCGCAGCCCAGCAGCTATTTGATCTTCATTCCCGGCTGTGCTCCCTCATCAGGGGCAAGCAAATAAGGCCCGGCATTGGCATCGCTTGCGGCGAGCACCATGCCTTCCGACAGGCCAAACTTCATCTTGCGTGGGGCAAGGTTGGCTACCATGACGGTAAGCCGGCCTTTGAGCTGCTCCGGGTCATAGCTTGCTTTTATTCCTGCGAAGACCGTTCGCTGCTCAATCCCGATGTCGAGCGTGAGCTTCAGCAGCTTGTCTGCGCCCTCCACGCGCTCGGCATCAACAATTTTTGCTACCCTGAGATCGACTTTCGCGAACTCGTCGATCGTAACAACCGGAGCGGCTGGCACTGCCGGGACTTGAGAGTTACTCACTGAACTGGAGTTAATTGGGGGGTTCTTATCCATCGCTTGCGCTTGCCCTGCTTGCGGGGCCTGCCCGCCGGGCTGCAGCGTTTCCTTATTTGCATTGATGAGCGCCTCAATCTGTTTTAGCTCGACGCGGGTCATAAGGTGCGAATAATCACTGATCTTGTGACCATCGGATAATAGTCTGTTTTGAGAATTGGCATCTTTCCATGTAAGAGGTTCAACCCCCAGAAACTGCTCTGCTCTGGAGGCAAGGTTTGGAAGCACCGGCTTGAGATAAACAGTCAAAATCCGGAACATGTTCAGGGCCAGGCTGCATGCTTCATGCAGTTCGGCGTCATTCTCACTGCTTTTCGCCAGGACCCATGGTTTCATCCGATCCACGTATTGATTGGCGACATCTGCGGCGGACATAATCTCCTTTATCGCTTTGCCAAACTCCCGATTCTCAAAATGATTGGCAATGGAAACGTGGCGGCCGAGAAAGGTATCCTCTTCACTGAGCTGACAGAATATGAACTGATTAAGCCATTTCCTGTTTCCTTCGGAAATGGTGGCAGTGAGCTTCCCGTCAAATTTTCTGGTGATAAAACCGGCGCATCGACTGGCGATATTGATATATTTACCTACCAGATCGCTATTGACCCGGGCGATGAAGTCGTCGAAATTGAGATCGATGTCTTCCATCGTATCGTTGAGCTTGGCAGCATAGTAGTAGCGCAGCCATTCAGCCTTCAGGCCCTGGCTCAAGTAGCTTCGGGCAGTAATGAAAGTGCCGCGGGATTTCGACATCTTTTGCCCATTGACTGTCAGGAATCCATGGGCATAAACCTGGCTTGGTGTGCGGTAGCCGGAAAATTTCAGCATGGCGGGCCAGAACAGAGCGTGAAAGTAAAGAATATCCTTACCGATGAAATGAATCATTTCGGTATTACCGCCGGGCCGAATAAACTCGTCGAGTTCCGCCTGCGATCGACGCTTCTGTTTGAAGTAATGCTTCAAGCTGCCGAAGTAGCCTACCGGCGCATCCAGCCAGACGTAGAAAAATTTTTTGCCGGCTGTGCCCGGGATGGGAAATCCGAAGTAGGGGGCATCCCTTGAAATATCCCAATCCGCAAGCCCTGCGGAAAGCCACTCATTCATCTTGTTGGCCGCTTCCGGTTGAAGGCGCTGCTTCTGCCCCAAGGCTTTTCCAGAGAGGTCTGGAAACGACTCGAAGACCCATCCCTGGAGAAAGGCTTTGCAGCGCGGATCCGACAGCTTGAAGAAGTAGTGATCGGAAGCCCGTCGCTCCGGCTTTGCGCCTGAAACAGCGGAGTAAGCGTCGATCAGGTCGGTTGGAGAATACGTGGCGCCGCAGGCTTCGCAAGAGTCACCATATTGGTCTTTGGAATGGCAGTTCGGGCATTCCCCCTTGATATACCGATCAGGCAAAAACATCTGCTTGACCGGATCAAAGAACTGCTCGACCGAGCGCTTGTCGATCAAGCCGTTTGCGTCGAGCTGCAGGTAGATATCGTTGCAGAATTCTCGATTTTCCGGCGAGTCGGTGGTGTAGTAGCTGTCGAAATCAACATAAAATTCATCGAAATCGGCTTTATGTTCCTTTCCCACACGATCTATCAGTTGCTTCGGGGTGATCCCTTCCTGTTCCGCGCGCAACATTATGGGTGTGCCATGCGTATCATCGGCGCACACGTAGTGTACCTCGTGCTCTTGCATTTTCTGAAAGCGCACCCAGATGTCGGTCTGGATATACTCCACCAGGTGCCCAAGGTGAATACTGCCGTTCGCATAGGGAAGTGCGGAAGTAACGAGAATTTTTCGCTTGTTCATCAATAATCTAGGGAAGTTGCCAAATCTAATTGTAACAAACTGCGAACCTGAACTGGCAAAACGGTTCGCAATTCGGGAGGTCACCCGTTCCGAGCGTTTTTTTCTTCGTGCTTTCGCTGCGGTGGATTGTTTTTGTCGGCCTCAGGTTTGCCATTTCTGGTATGTTAATATACGCGGTTGTCTTGATGTGGTTGCTATCCATGTAAAGGATGAAACAAAGGAAGGAGTGGTAAAGTGGCTATCTCGGAACAGCAAATTCAGTCCGCTCTCAGTGATATTGTGGATCTTACGACCGGGAAGGATTATGTGACCGGTAACGAGGCACGCAACATCAAAATAAACAACAGCGATGTCTCACTTGATATTGTGCTGGGCTATCCTGCCAGGAGCGTGATCGAAGGCATTCGCGAGCAGGTGACAGACAGGCTCAAAACTATTCCCGGTATTGCGCGGGTTGATGTCAATATCACGAGCCGGATTGCGCCGCATAGCGTTCAGCGGGGGGTCAAGCTGATACCGGGAGTGAAAAATATTATTGCAGTGGCCTCTGGCAAGGGCGGTGTAGGAAAATCGGCAACGGCGGCAAATCTTGCACTGGCCCTGGCTGCGGAGGGTGCTTCTGTCGGCCTGTTGGACGCGGATATCTATGGCCCTTCGCAGCCCCAGATGCTGGGGATCAGCGGCCGCCCGGAATCCCCCGACGGCAAAAGCATTGAGCCCATGCGGGCGCACGGCATTCAGGCCATGTCGATCGGTTTCCTCATCGACGTTGAGACGCCGATGGTATGGCGGGGTCCGATGGTGACTCAGGCGTTGCAGCAGCTGTTGAACGATACGCGCTGGGATGAGGTGGATTACCTCATCGTGGATATGCCGCCGGGAACAGGCGATATTCAGTTGACGCTTGCCCAGAAGGTTCCGGTCACCGGTGCGGTGATTGTTACAACCCCGCAGGACATCGCGCTGCTTGATGCTCGGAAAGGGCTCAAGATGTTTGAGAAAGTCGGCATACCCATTCTGGGTATTATAGAGAACATGAGTATCCACGTTTGTTCCAAATGTGGACATGAGGAGCACATTTTCGGAGAAGGGGGCGGCGAGAAAATGTGCAAGGATTACGGTGTTGAGCTGCTGGGTAGCCTTCCCCTTGATATACGCATCAGGGAGCACACCGATACGGGTAGGCCCACCGTGGTGGCTGATCCGCAGGGCAGGGTGGCGGAAATTTACCGTCGGATCGCCCGGCGTCTCGCAGTGAAAGTGGATGAACTCACTCTGGACCATTCCGAGTTATTTGCGAAGATCGTCATTGAGAACGACTGATCACCTGGCGAGCAACGCGCGTACCATTTAAGCATTTTTTAGATGACAATCAAATCGGACAAGTGGATACGCCGCATGGCGCTGGAATACCGGATGATCGAGCCTTTCGAGCCCGGCCAGGTCAAGCAGGCGAATGGGCATAAGATCGTGTCCTACGGGACTTCCAGTTACGGGTACGATATTCGCTGCTCCGATGAATTCAAGCTCTTCACCAACATCAACTCGACCATCGTCGATCCCAAGAATTTCGATTCCAACTCGTTCGTCGACGTGAAAAGTGATGTTTGCCTCATTCCTCCCAACTCTTTCGCGCTGGCGCGCACCGTGGAGTATTTCCGCATTCCAAGAAACGTATTGACCATCTGCCTTGGAAAATCGACGTATGCACGCTGTGGCATTATTGTAAATGTCACGCCGTTTGAGCCGGAATGGGAGGGTTTTGTGACCCTCGAGTTTTCCAACACCACTCCACTTCCCGCGAAAATATACGCCAACGAAGGTGTCGCTCAGGTGATTTTCTTTGAGTCTGATGAAGTGTGCGAGACTTCATACAAGGACCGGGGCGGAAAATACCAGGGGCAGCACGGAGTCACCCTTCCCAAGATCTGACCTTTATCGAAGAGTTGCGAAAAACCAGGCAGGCACTCTTGTCATAGAGCGTGCCCGCGGGAACAGGTTTCCAGCGGCGCGGAGAATAAATAAAGGCAAAAAAGAACCTTAAATCGCGCTTGTTATCGCGGCGCTAGACCCTATAATTTCATTACGAATCTGAACCGGCGTCACGAAGCGGCAATGAGATGCCGTATGGGTTTTTTGACGCGGATCAGGACGGACGAATTATTTTTTTATTGCCTGGTCAAAAACGCTTGATTCCAGGCGAATGCGGATTATAATTCGCATTTTTCTGTCTTCTGTCATCAAATTGAAACATAAGAGGAGGTCATCATGAAAAGCAAAGCAAACTACTTCGGTGCGGCTGATCTGGTCAATATCCATATTCCCGTAACGTAGCTTTTCTGCAAGGAACAAACTCATGCAAATGCTCGCCACTGCTCTACGTCAAGAAGTAGAAGCCGAAGAAGTATTCGACACTCACCCCGAAGTCAGCCTGGATTTTAAATTTGTCCAGGCAGCCCTGAAAAAAGGCTATACAAAGCCGTTCCTGCTGTTAGACAGCAACATCGTCCGCAATAAAGCGCGCCGCTTCAAGGCGGCGATGCCGCGTGTGCATCCTCACTACGCCGTCAAGGCAAACCCTGACCCCCGTGTTCTCAAGACCCTGATCGAAGAAAACGTCGGGTTTGAAATCGCGTCCATTTCCGAACTGGATTTATTGCTAAGCCTGGGTGTGCCCGCCGCCGAAATCTATTACAGCAACCCCATAAAATCGAGGGCATATATAGAGTACGCGGCATCCAAAGGCGTGGAATGGTATGTGCTCGACAGCCTGGAAGAGCTTCGTAAGATCACGAGCGTCAAACCGGACGCAAAGATGTATGTGCGCATAGATACGCCAAACATCGGGAGCGATTGGCCGCTGGCCGGGAAGTTCGGAACGCATGCCGCCGAGATCAAGGATATTATTCATGAAGCGGCAAAACTGAAGGCTGACCTTGCTGGAGTTACTTTTCACGTGGGATCACAGTGCCGGAATCCACAAAATTGGCGGGTGGGTATCGAGCGGGCTCTGCGGGTTTTCGAAGATATGCGGCACGCGGGGCTGACCCCGCGCCTGCTGAATATTGGGGGAGGCTATCCTGTGCGTCACGTCAAGCCGATCCCGTCGATAGAGGTCATTGCGGATGTGGTGAACGCGGCTCTCACCGCCTTGCCCGAAAACATCCGGGTGATGGCCGAGCCTGGCCGTTATATGGTTTCCGATGCAGCTTATTTTGTCTGCCGCGTGGCGGGCACGGCGACGCGTAATGGGAAACGCTGGATGTATTGGGATGCGGGCGTGTTTGGCGGCGTGATAGAAGTTACCGAAGGGCTTCGCTACGAAATCCTGTCAGATCGCACGGGAGCAGGAATACCATGGGCTGTCGCGGGGCCGACTTGCGATTCGGTGGATGTTCTCATGCGCGATGAAATATTGCCCGAAGATATTCAGGAAGGCGATTTCATCTATATACCCAACGCAGGCGCGTACACGACGGCGTATGCCAGCAATTTCAATGGTTTTCCATTGCCCGAAGTCGTGGTCTTGTGAAGAAGTGATGTAGCAGGCGGCGTTCCGGCAGGTTATGCGGCCGCGGTAGCAAATCAAATGGCGGGATGAGGTCTCCCGCCATTTGATTTTGAGGGATTGGTCTTGCGATCAAGCACCACGAAGTGGTATTCGAGTCCATTGTCATCCTCGTGTTTTTCACGCGACACTTCGATCCATTCCCGCCGGTCGAATTCGGGAAACACAACGTCTCCCTCAAAATCCTTCTGGATCTCCGTAATATAAATTCTGTCGCACACTCGCACGGTCTCGCGAAATAATTCGGCTCCGCCAATTACGAAGCATTCTGGTCCGGAAGTCTGGCTGGAGTCTTGAGTGCAACAGGTTTTCACTGCTTCCTCGATGGAATTGACTACTATGGCGTTTTCGATTCTGTATCCCGGTTGCCGTGTGACGATAATCGAGGTACGCCCGAGCAGTGGTTTGCCTATCGATTCGTAGGTCTTGCGCCCCATGATAACGGAATGACCCATGGTGAGGGCCTTGAAGCGCCTGAGGTCCGCGGACAGATGCCAGGGTAATGCATTATCCTTACCAATGACGCCATTCCGCGCAACCGCTACAAGAGCGGACAGGCGGCAGTTCATACCGCGACTGGCGCCTTGATCGCCGGGTGCGGATCATAACCTTCCAGGGTGAAATCTTCATATTCGAAGTCGAAAATATTTTTAACGCCGGGATTCAGCTTCATTACAGGCAGTTTTCTGGGTTCCCGGCTTATCTGTTCGCGCGCCTGGGTGATATGGTTCAGGTAAAGGTGCGCATCTCCAAATGTATGCACGAAATCCCCGGGCTTGAGGTCGCAACATTGCGCCATCATCAGTGTGAGCAAGGCATAAGATGCAATGTTAAACGGAACCCCGAGGAATATATCGGCGCTTCGCTGATAAAGCTGGCAGGAGAGCTTTCCATCGATCACGTAAAACTGGAAAAGCGCGTGGCATGGAGGCAGTTTCATCTTGGGCAGTTCGCCCACGTTCCAGGAGGAAACAATAATTCGCCTCGAGTCCGGCGTATTACTGATCTGCTCGATGGCCTGTGCGATCTGATCAATAGGCTTTCCGTCCGCGCCTTCCCAGGATCGCCACTGATGCCCGTAGATCGGGCCCAAATCCCCGTTCTGGTCCGCCCACTCGTCCCAGATCGAGACGCCGTGTTCATTGAGAAATTTTATGTTGGTATCGCCTCGCAAGAACCACAGCAGTTCATAGATGATGGACTTCAAGTGGCACTTTTTTGTGGTGACCAGTGGGAAACCCTCGGAAAGACTGAATCTCATCTGATACCCGAACACAGATAGCGTACCAGTGCCCGTGCGGTCCGATTTTTTATGCCCGTGCTCGAGCACATGCTGCATCAATTCCAGATACTGGCGCATGGAATCAAACGGGAAAGGGCGCCACGCAGGCGCAGAGGGAAATGGCTATACTTACACAACTTTTTAACTTAAGGCAGCCGCAATGCTCGCGACACTTGTTCAGCACACAACGCCACTCACCGAGTCTACCACAGCTACGCACATCCTTGCTGTACTGGCGAAGTCGGATAAATTACCGGATAGCTCCGCCGTTTTTGCTGAAAGAACGCTGGAGGCAATACTGACGCGCCGCAAAATGGAGCCTGAGGAAATCAGCAAGACACCCGTCGCCGGCAACCTGGAAGGGGGCGCGCTGTGTGTTTGGGTCATGGTGGATTTGGATAAACCGGTGTTCGACCAGCAGACAGTCATGCGGAAAGCCGTGCAACTATTGACGGAGGAAACGCCAGCAGAGATTCATCTTGCGGTTCACGGTAACGATGTGGAGAAGCGGGCCCTCATTAAGCTGGCCCTCTATGCGGCGTGGATCAACGGGGCGCGTTTGCCCTCATATAAAACCGGAATAAAAAGTGGGGAGTCAAAGGCGCTTGGCCATATAGTGCTGCATGGTTATCAGGATTCGGAGAACTTTGCGCTCTTGAAGGCGAAGGCTGAAGGAAATCTGCTTACCCGGGATCTGACAGTATTGCCGCCGAATGAACTCACTCCGCTGCTTTATCGCAAGCGTATCCAGAAGCTCGCGGCCGACGAAGGCTGGAAATATGTCGAGTTCGATCTCAACGCCTTGCGTAAAATGGGCGCCGGTGCGTTCGTCGCGGTCGCTCAAGGCGGTGACCCGGAAGATCCCGCCATCGTGCATCTGCAACGGCGCGTGGATAGCTCATACAAAACGGTAGCGCTCGTGGGGAAGGGCATCTGCTTTGATACCGGCGGCCACAATCTGAAACCGGCCCGCCACATGCATGGCATGAACGAAGATATGAATGGCTCCGCAGTGGCCTTGGGAATACTGCTGGCCGCTACTCGCGCTGACTTGCCTGTAAACATCGATTGCTGGCTTGCCATTACGCAGAATCTTATAAGCCCCCGTGCCTACAAGCAGAACGATGTCATCACATCGCTGAACGGCACGACGATCGAAGTTATCCATACCGATGCCGAGGGGCGAATGGTTTTGGCTGATACACTGACTTTGGCAGGCAGGGAGAAGCCCGACGTCATGATCGATTTTGCCACGCTGACCGGTAGCATGCATGTGGCGCTTGGGTCACGCTACAGTGGTGTCTTCGGCAACCGGGATGATCTGCTGGAAAAGGCATTGCTCGCGGGAAAATCGAGCGGTGAGAGAATCTGGGCGTTTCCGTCGGATCAGGACTACGATGTGGAGCTGGAAAGCCGGATTGCCGACATCAAGCAGTGTACGCTCGAGGGTGAAGCAGACCATATTCTTGCTACCCGTTTTCTCAGCCGATTCGTGGGCGATTTGCCCTGGCTGCATATGGATCTTTCAGCCAGCAACAACAAGGGTGGGCTCGGCGCTGTCGGCACCGACGTTACCGGCTTCGGGGTTTCATGGGGAATCGATCTGCTTACGCGATCTCTGAACCCCGGTGTCCCGACTGATCTTTCAAGAACCGATCAATTGAGCTGTACACATCCTTGCTCAAGCAATCTGCAATACGATCTTTCCGGTCGTGTGCCCGGTTTCGATCAGCCGATGCGCGTCGGCCGCTTTTTCCAGGGGCAGCACATGGCTGATGTACACCTTGAGCAAGCCTTTTTCGAATAGATCGGCGCCGCGTTCGAGTATGCGGGTCTGCTTCAAGCGCGCGGGATGCAAGCCGAACAGCAGTGGGGCGGCCATCATCACATAGCCGATCATCAGGTTGCGCAGTCGCGCGGTGTTCGTGTCCCGGTTATCGCAGCTCGTCGATAGAAGTGTTACAACCCGCCCGTACAGCCGGGCGGCGGCAAAAGACTTGCAGAACGTCTCGCCCCCCACCGTATCGAACACGAGGTCGACACCGAGACCGCTTGTCCAGTCCATTATTGCTTCAACAAAATTCTGTCGGGTATAGTTGATGGCCAATTCTGCGCCAAGGGATTGCACAAACTCCGCCTTTTTCGGACCCGAAACGGTGGTCGCAACATTGGCGCTGAAGTGGCGCGCAAGCTGAATTGCGATATGGCCCACGCCTCCCGCCCCTGCGTGAATCAGTACGGACTGGCCTTTCTGCAAATTGCCGCGCTCCAGTAGAGCTTCCCACGCGGTAATCAATGCAAGGGGTATTCCGGCAGCTTCCTGCATGGACAGGTTTTTCGGCTTCAACGCGACATAATCTTCCTGCACAATGTTGTATTCGGCATACGTGCCCGGTGCTCCGCCCAAGCCATTATTGAAGAAGAATACTCCGTCGCCCGGCCGCACGCGTGTTACCGAGTTGCCTACCGCTTCAACGACCCCGGCGCCATCACAACCCAGAACTGAAGGCAACTGGCCAGGGAAATATGTATTAACTTTCCGCACCTTCGTATCGATGGGGTTCACGCCGGCAGCATGTAATTTCACGAGCACCGCGGATGGATCGGTGAGTTCCGGCTTCGGTATGTCGCTCACTGTCAGTACCTCCGGATCACCCGGCGCGTTCATGAGCACGGCTTTCATGGCTTCACTTTTGGTAGGGTTCCAGGTTCATTTGCTATGACTGTCGGATGCTTGCCGCCCCAAAAGAAGGAAAGGAGGCAGGGAGGGTGCGAGACCGCCTTATGTTAAACTTGAGTTCTTGAATTTGCGAGAAAAAAATGTCCGGCAATACCCTTGGTAAAATTTTTTGCGTCACGTCTTTCGGTGAGTCTCACGGCCCGGCCATAGGTTGCGTGGTGGATGGATGCCCGCCGGGCCTGGAATTGTCTGCAGAGGAGATTCAGCATGATCTGGATCGCCGCAAACCCGGCACTTCACGGCATGTCACCCAGCGGCGCGAATCCGATACTGTGGAAATACTTTCCGGTGTCTTTGAAGGCAAAACCACTGGAACGCCAATTGCTCTGCTGATCCGTAACGAGGATCAACGTAGCAAAGATTACACCAAAATTATGGATACGTTTCGCCCCGGTCATGCCGACTATGTATATTGGCAGAAATACGGGATAAGGGATTACCGTGGCGGCGGGCGCTCTTCGGCTCGTGAAACAGCGGTGAGGGTTGCCGCGGCGGCGATTGCAAGGAAGTGGCTGTTCGCAAGATATCGCATCGTCATACGAGGGTTCATGTCCCAGCTGGGACCGATTGAGCTTCCTTTCAAGAATTGGGAAGCGGTTAGCCATAACGCATTTTTTTCTGCGGATGCTGATGTGGTTCCCCGTCTTGAAGAATTCATGGATAAACTGCGCAAGTCAGGAGACTCGGTCGGCGCCAAAATCACGGTGGTTGCGGAGGGAGTGCCGGTGGGCTGGGGTGAGCCAGTGTATGACCGCCTCGACGCGGAGATTGCCTACGCAATGATGAGTATCAATGCAGTAAAAGGTGTTGAAATCGGGGCAGGCTTTTCCGCTGTGGCCCAGAGAGGGACCGAGCACTCGGACGAGATTACACCAGAGGGATTTCTGAGCAATAATGCCGGCGGCATACTGGGGGGGATTTCCACCGGGCAGGACATCGTCGTAAACATCGCGGTCAAGCCGACTTCAAGCATCCGTCTCGGGCGACGGTCGATAGACAAGTCCGGTAATCCGGTGATTGTTGAAACTCACGGCAGACATGACCCTTGCGTAGGTATCCGCGCAACCCCCATAGCCGAAGCCATGTTGGCACTGGTACTGATGGATCACGCCTTGAGGCACCGTGCCCAAAATGCCGATGTGGTGTGCATGACACCGCGAATTCCGGCGAAGCCAAAGGAAGCCGGTTAAAACTCGCCCCTGCGCCGTACACGACGGAGCATCTCAGCCTTCTATTGCGCTTAATCGCGAAGCCTGGTTGTTCGGTGCCCGGATGCCCGGCAGGATAGGCGAGTGTTACGGTTCAAAACCGGCTAAAAACTTTGGCTGCCTGCAGAAGTTGAACATACACATAATCCGGCAGCGTATGCGTTCTGAATGCTGGCTAGGATTTCAGATAGTCTTTAAAGGGCGATTCGGAAGCTGGTACAGGGACTCCTATCAAGAACCCCTGGGCATAATCCACGTTCATGGATTCGAGTATCGACAGGGTAGCCTCGCTTTCCACGAACTCAGCCGTTGTCTTTTTCCCGAATCCTTTGGCCACTTCGCACAACGCTTTAACCAGAATCTGATCATCCGGGCTATTGCCCAAGTTCCGGATGAATGAGCCGTCGATCTTGACGATGTCAATGGGAAGTTGCCGGATGTAATAGAAGGAAGAGAACCCGACCCCGAAATCATCGAGGGTAAAACTGCAACCCAGTTGTTTTATTGTTTCCATCAGTTCCTTTGCGGCATACAAATCCTCTAGCGCCGCTGTTTCGGTTATTTCAAACATGAAGTTTGAGGGATCCGCCCCGTAGTGATGGAACGCTTCAGTCAGGATCGGCAACAACTCCGGGTCATGAAACGCATGGGCAGACAAATTGATGGAAAAACGGACCGGGTGTCCGGCGTGTTGTATTTGCGCCGACTGCGCAATCGCCTTGCGAAGCACCATGTGATCTATCGCGTGAATAAGCCCCGTTTGCTCGGCCGCCGGGATAAACAGATGGGGAGCAAGGATATTTCCGGCATCATCGAGCATGCGCAGCAGCACTTCATGATGGCTGATGGATTTGTCCGCGATATGCATGATGGGCTGAAAGTAGAACAGGAATCGCTCATGCAGAAGCGCATGCTCGATCTTTTCCTTCCAGTATACGAGCGTATGCATCCGTTCCCGAGTCTTCTCTTCATCAGAAAACAGGTGCCAGCCACCCCGTCCCGCTTCCTTTGCCTGATACATGGCCAGATCTGCTGCCGCCAGTAAATCGTGCACGTTGCTTCCGTGCTCGGGAAAGAGTGCGATACCGATGCTTGCGAGCGCCTTATGGGTTCGACCGTTTACAGTGATTTGTCCCTTGCTCAGGCTGGCGAGCGCATTCTTGGCGACTTCTATTGCACCCTCCGCCGTGGTTTGCGGCAGTATCACCGCGAATTCGTCGCCTCCCAGACGTCCGAGTATATCCACGCTGCGAATACTGCTGAGCAACATATGTGCGACCATTTTCAGAAGCGAGTCACCCGCCTGGTGTCCGCTCGTATCGTTGATATATTTGAACTGATCCAGGTCGAAAAACAGCAGCGCACCCGAATGCTTGTAGCGGGCGGCCAGATTCAGCATTTGTTCCAGCTCCTCCTGAAAGCGCCTGCGGTTATATAGATCAGTAAGTGGATCATGGTCGGCCAGCCAGGCAAGCCGGCCTTCCGCCCGCTTGTGTTCAGTGATGTCGAGGCCGACCGATAACATCGCGGGATCCTTGGCCGTATGTGGTGTCAAGCGAGAATGAAGCCACAGGATATTCCGCAGCGACCCGTCCTTGCATAAGATATTCGTTTCGTGGCGCAGCTGATCCCTTCTCTCGGATCGCACCTCGTCAAGCCGGGTGGTTAGTTCATGTAAATTTCCATCGAAAGCCAAGAGGCTCGTGAAGGGTTTTCCTCTCAGTTCCCTTTCCGCGTATTGGATAAGCATCTCGCCGTGCGCATTCAGCATAAGGATTTCCCCCTGTGCGTTCTGGGTAATCACGATCACCTGCGCAATATCCAGCAAGTGGTTGATGAAATCCCTCTCCTTGCTCAATTCTTCAATTTGTTCGGCAACCTGATCTTCAAGCGTCTGAAGCTGGAAGGACAGCGCCACCGCCGTTTCATCCAGCATATCGATTTCATCTTTGAGAAACTGTTTCTGAGTTGCGGAACGGAGGGAAGAACGAAATTCCTTGAAACTGCTGCGGGCCAGCAGCGGCAACGTGAATACGATGTGTTTCAGCCGCGACAAAGGCTTGGTGAGAATGATGAATAACAGTATTTCGGAAAGTGCGAGGCCGATAAGGCCTATTGTAATGCTCTGCTCGGTCGAGCGCTGAATCGTCCGGATGTTCGAAGTGATGTCGGTGACGACAATCAGTCGCGCCTTCTCGGAACTAACTATTTCATCCAACATAAGGGGTTTGATTTGCAGATATCGGTCGTCCCAGGAAACTTGAACACCGTCCTGGACGCTGCCGAAATCCGGGTACAGCTCCGCGGCCCTTTGAAGAATCGCCACGTTCATCTCTTTGCTGTGCGCGGCGACCTGGAGATTCCAGTTTTCGATTTTCACACTGTTGTTGCCGGACTTATTTCCCTGTTCTTTCATGAGCAGGCCGATATGCGCGCCGGAAATATCCTTGAAACCCAGAACGACATCCACCAGCGGGATGCCGATTACCACAACGCCAACCTTTTTTCCTTCGACCAGCAGAGGCGTGACGGTGAATTGCGTACAGCTTTTGTCGCAGCTCAGGGGGGTGAGAGGTTGTTCGCGGTGGTTTGCTTCCTCAACCCATTTCAGCATGACTGACTCTTGAGGATAGGATTCAGACATTCCCCATTTCGCCAGGAGAGCATTCGAACTGTCGTAGAACCGGATCAGTTCAATGTCATTGTTAAGCTGCAATGGCGCCCAGTCCGTATCAAATACTTGATTGATCTTTGCTCCGCTGCCCGAGAGCAGCGCGCTGCTCATCCCTTCAAGAAAAGGGATCAGGTGAGCGAGCTGATGCAGATTGTTGGAAATCTGCTCTATCAATCCCTTCACCTCAAGCGCGTAACGCTGGTGCTGCACATCTCTCTGATTCTCGAAGTCGTTCATCAAGCTTCGGTAAGTGATCCCGGTGAACGAAACGACGATAGCGATCAATATGAGGCTGCTTAGCAATAACACCTTCCATTTCAGGCTCAAGAATTTCCGACCGCTTTTTTCGGCGCCTTGAAGCGGATTTCCGCTTTGGTGGAAATTCATGTTCGTAAGTTGGGGCTAGAACCGATAGGAACCAAGAATGGCGAAGAGATGCCAGTCCTTGACAAGGTCACCGGAGACCGGGTTATCAAGAGTCGAAAGCCAGGCTGTACCATTTACATAATGATATTCCGCGCGCAGCATGAGTTCGGGCGTAATATTCAATCGCAGGCCAGCGGTGAGGTCCTTGGCAAAGCGAGTGTGGGCTGGACGCCCACGCTTATCATGTGCCGCGAACTCTTTTCCGTCACGGTCATCGCGGTTCGTATATAAAACATCGTATCTGACGATGCCTTCCCACCGGGGTGTGAAACGGTAGACTCCCTGGAAGTAGTAGCTCTCGCCGGTAAAATCCATGTTGGGCAGAATTGGACCGAAATTCTTGTATTCCAGGTGTCTTAAAGCATATTCTGAAGTGAGGCTCCAGCGCTCTGCGTTATACTGCGCCGAGAAAATCACAGGGGTGAACCGAACCGAGCCCGCTTGCAAGGGTCCCATCTCTGGAGAGAAGCCCATATTTAGCTGAGTAGCGCTTACCGCAAGGCGGACGCGCCCTCCGTCGAGCTCATAATTTACGCGGCCGACATATGAGATTTTCGGTGTCAAATGACCAGGTATTAGCATGTTAAAAACCGCGGCCTCTGTCTCATCGCCGTCGACTATGGGTTCTACAACCCCCCCTTGGAACAAAAAGTCGCCCAGGTCGGTTCGGTATTCCCCATAAAGATGCCCGCCGTCCGCCGCGAGCGCCAGCTTCCGTGTACGGTCGAAATAAATCGATTGAGGCAGCAGTATGCTCGGTCGCGTGAATGGGACATCGCGCGTATCGTTATAGAAGCCCAGCGGAGTCTTCATCCTGCCAAGGCGAGCCCCGAGCTGACTGGCTTCTCCGGTAAAAAAGGTATAGTCCAGAAACCCATAGTCGAGGCGAAAGTTTCCTTCACTGCCTTCGCCTGCCCACCGTGAAAGCCCCTGCACGGAAACCAGCAGATTTGTCATAGGCCGCATCGACCCGTTTACCCCGATTTCTCTGGAGTCAAAACTTCCGCTGGCGGAACCGCTTTGACCGAAGACGTTGTTGTCCGTCGTCTTTAGCCACGACTGGCTGAAGAATCCGTGAAGCTGCAGGTTGTAAGGCAGATCTTGCGGAATCGGCAGTTTTTGAGCGTGAGTGTTCCCGTTCCATAGGAGAACCGTCATGGCAATCAGTAGGCCAGCCCGTGACAAACGGGTACGTGCGCAATTACTTGATCTGGAGCACATGGACGCTACTATCTGTTTTGGATTTGGGTAAATAGCCGATGGCTCCAGGCGTGCTGGCAACCCGTGCGAGCATTTCGTCCGCGGAGGCGACGGTATCAGGTGCCTGGCCGGTACCTGAAAATACCAGCCTGTCCCACGCCGAGCGCAATTGGTACGGGAAAACGTTCAGTTTTTCTTTGGAAAACGCGGCATGCAGCGGTGCATCGTCAGGCATTACAAATACCTTGACAGCAGTGCCATCCGGCCAGCTATGAAGGCGCATTCCGAATATGGCGCGCAGCGAACCCTTGGATAGCGTTTTTTCTGAAACGCCGGGATTTGTTACGACTTCATAGGCTTCGCTTGCCAATACACTGCGCGCAGCAAAGATAATGCTGAGCAACAGGCATAGCAAAAAGAAGGAACGGCCTATGATTTTTCTCCCAGCCACCACAATGGTTATTTATGCTTATTGGATGGGGAAACCCGAGCCGAAATAGTTTCCACCTTGAGAATCAGATTGAATTGACGTCCCGACGAAGACTGCGCCAGGACAGACGCTTGTCTCACTACTTACGGCTATTCCAAGGCTTGGCCTTGTGTTGATTCACACAATAAAACTTCGCGTGATCGTTTCGCAGCGGCGGGCCGGACTTTGCCGAAATCGGTAACCAGCTCCCAAAACTGCTTGTGGTTTTTATGCATTCTGTCCAACATCTGGACGAGATCAGCGTAATACGGACGGCGCAGGCCGTGGTGATCAATGAGCGGGCCAACAGGATCGAGATGCAACCCATACAACGCTAATAACCGGTTCAGCGCGGGCTCCATTACCGAGAGCCAGTGGGTGATATTGTGCTCAACCGACATCTTGATGATGCCAACCGCAAGCGCGAGCATGGGATGCGGGAAACGACGCTGGACAGAGGGAGTCCATTTTTCGATATCGCGCCTGCTCTCCAGGGCATGGAGCAATTCATCTTTCCGGCGGCTGAATCTCCGTATCACAACCAGGCGCGAGATTTCCGCAGTTTGTTTTCGCGGCAATTTGGCGGTATCCAATAGCGTGGGGTCGAAGCGCATATGCCGCTCGGTCGGAAAGAGCTTGTTCGGATGGAGCGGATCGGGCAATATCAAGCGTGCCGTACCGACAAATGCACCGGATGGGCGATGTCGCAAGAGCATATGGGAAGAGTGCCGATCGTAGCTGTCGCTTTCCATCCCGTCCGGATAGCCTGAGGCATCGAAACCAGGAGCGCGTTGCTCAATGCAAAGTACCTGGTAGCGCAGGCTGAATACCTCGCGCAACAATTCCTCAGAATTGACATCAGTAATTTCAAAGTATTCGTGAAAAGCCGCGACCACGTCGTTCATCAGATCAGTTAAAGTATGTCAAAGAAATCGGCAGATTTGGAATAACTGTCGCTCATCGCAGCCCCTGCCACAACTTGCCATCTCGACAGGAGAAGAAACCTCGGTGAAAAATTATTGAGGTGACGCCCGGCGTCGCAACTACCCATATGCCGTTTCTCTTTCAGAAGGAGCTGATGGTGATTCAACTGGTGGTTATTCATTAACGAGAGAAACGAGGAGCAATGTTAGTGCGAGAAAAGATGTGAATGAGCTACTATGTGTTTTTTATCAGCAAAGAGCCGGTAAGCGAGGGCGCGATTTCATTCGTGCCCGCAAACTCGGCAGTACTTAACCGTTCGAGACTTTAAATGATCATGGGTTATTTCAAATCTTTGGAAAGAGCATGTTTTCCACGTCAAGGAAAGATTTCTTGATCACAGCGAGCTTCGGGATTAAACGACAATGAGACCCCAAAGAATAGCTGTAAGATATTACAGCTGGAATATAACGGTTGGGCGTGCTCGGTCTTGAGGCCGAGTATGAGAACGAAGCGCAATGTTTTCAGTTTTCACCGGAAAAGTTATTTGCTGGGAGCAACATAGAAAACAAAGGAAAATCAGGATGACATCCAGTCAACGAAACGATGAGTTCAACTGGTGCAGTTAATATTAAAGTCTCGTGCTGGAGATCGAGGGAGAATCAAGTCCCCAATGTTACACACGGCAGCCGGTTATGCCGGCCCTGCTATAATTTGACTATTCATCGATATTAGAATACGTTGCCCGGTTTGACTTGAGCAATATCTCGATGATCCGTTTCAGGTGGTGCCCAGAAGAGGACTCGAACCTCCACAGTGTTGCCACCGCTAGGACCTGAACCTAGTGCGTCTACCAATTCCGCCATCTGGGCAAGAGGCATGCGGTCCGGCTTTTGGACGGAGCAGCCTTTTTGATGGAGCCGCAATTCTATAGGAAACCCGCTTTGGCAATCAAGAAGAAACACGAAGTCCGTCAATTGGATCCTTACCTTGAACGGGAAAAGGAGCGATATTCTCACGCCCTTCCGAGCCGCGAATTCGTACTTCAAATTCTAAGGGAACAAGGGATTCCTACAAGTGAGCAGGCTCTGCGCGAACTGCTGCAAATTACCGAAGACGAGGCCGGGATTTTCGATCGCCGCCTTTCCGCAATGGTACGGGAAGGCCAGATCATCCGTAACCGCAAGGGTGATATTTGTGTCGTCGAAAAGCTCGACGTTATCAAGGGAAGGGTTCTGGGCCACTCCGACGGCTTTGGATTTCTGATACCTGACGATAGAAGCGGGGATGTGTTTCTAAGTGCAAAGGAAATGCACAAAGTGCTGCACGGCGATCGCGTCATCGTGCGGGAAATAGGCGTGGATCGTCGCGGCCGCAGGGAAGGCGTTATTGTTGAGGTGCTTGAACGCGCTATAACCCAGCTCGTCGGAAGGCTTCACTCGGATCATGGAATCCTGTATGTAGAGGCGGAGAACAGGCGTATCAGCCAGGACATCCTCATTCCGACGGAAGAGTCGATGCGGGCAAAGGCGGGTCAGGTTGTCACGGTCGAAATAATCCAGCAGCCGAGCAAGCACGCGCAACCTATCGGTCGCATCATCGAGATTCTTGGGGATTACGGTTCGCCGGGAATGGAAATCGAGATTGCCCTGCGTAAACACGATCTCCCGCATCAGTTTCCCGCCGAGGTTCAAAAACTTTCGGCCCTCTTCCTTCCCGACGTGCAAACGGGAGAATTGGAGAACAGAGAGGATCTTTGCCACTTGCCGCTGGTTACAATAGATGGGGAGACGGCAAGAGACTTCGATGATGCGGTATATTGCGAGCGCCACGGCAAGGGCTATAAGTTATTTGTGGCGATTGCTGACGTCAGCCATTACGTCACTCATTGCGACCCGCTCGACAGGGAGGCGTTCAACCGGGGGAATTCGGTTTATTTTCCCCGGCGAGTTATCCCGATGTTGCCCGAAGCGCTCTCAAACGGGTTGTGTTCGCTGAACCCGGAGGTCGATCGTTTATGTGTGGTTTGCGAAATGAACATCGATGATGCGGGCAATTTTCAAGACTACCGCTTTTTCCCCGCTGTCATGCACTCCCATGCCCGGCTCACCTATACCCGGGTGGCTGCAATGCTGGAAAATCCTCGGGGCGAAGATGCCGCGAAATATAAAGATATTCTTCCCAATATTCAGCTTCTTTACAAGTTATTCAAGGTATTGCTGAAAGCCAGAAAAAAGAGGGGGGCAATCGATTTCGAAACCATCGAAACCCAGATGGTTTTCAATGACCAGGGGAAGATTGAGCGGATTATTCCCCTGCAGCGGAATGATGCCCACCGCCTCATCGAGGAATGCATGCTGGCGGCAAACGTATGTGCTTCCGATTTCCTGCAGAAGCACAAGCAGCCTACACTCTATCGCATCCATGAAGGGCCAACGCCGGAAAAACTGGACGCTCTCCGCGACTTTTTAAAGGAGTTCGGCGTGCAGCTTGGGGGGGGCAGCCGGCCAAGCGCAAAGGACTACGCCAAGGCATTGATCAAGATCATGGAAAGGCCGGACGCACAGCTACTGCAGACAGTCATGCTGCGCTCGCTGAGCCAGGCGGTCTATAGCCCCGACAATATTGGTCACTTCGGCTTGGCTTATGAGTCCTACACGCACTTCACTTCACCTATCAGGCGCTATCCTGATCTGCTGGTTCATCGTGCAATCAAGGCAGTCCTGAATGAGAAGGCATATTCCCCCGGCGACTGGCACGAGCTGGGGGTACATTGCTCCCAGACGGAGCGCCGCGCCGATGAAGCTACTCGAGATGTCGATGCGTGGCTCAAATGCTACTACATGCAGGACAAGGTTGGTGAAAGCTTTGATGGGGTCATCAGCGGGGTGACGGCTTTCGGCCTGTTCGTCGCTCTCGATTCAATTTACGTGGAAGGACTGGTCCATATCTCCGAGTTGCCCAGCGACTATTTTCATTTCGATCCAGTGAAGCGCATGCTGTTGGGTGAACGCACGGGTCGTCGTTATCGTTTGGGCGACCGGATAAGGGTTAAACTTGTCCGTGTCGATCTGGAAGCCAGCAAGATTGATTTCGTACTGGCCGAGTAGGTTGGAATGTCCAGCACTCGTTTTATTTTTGGCTTCCATGCAATTACAAGTCGCCTGCGTCAAAACCCGGAAAGCGTCAAGCAAATTTTTCTCGATAGTGGGCGCCGCGACCAGCGTGTGCGGGATTTGTGCAATTTAGCCGAAGCTCAGGGGATCCGTCTCATTCTTAGTGATAGCACGAGGCTCGACGGCATGGCGGGTGACGCTCGCCATCATGGGGTCGTGGCATCCATCGATGCGTCGCGCAGCCATATCACAATTGAAGATGTACTCGATACGCTCACCGAGCCTGCCTTGCTCCTTGTACTGGATGGAATCACAGACCCGCACAATCTCGGCGCCTGCCTCCGTGTAGCGGACGCATTTGGCGCTCATGCGGTGATTGCCCCCAAGGATCGTGCGGTGGGCCTGACGGCGAGCGTATATAAAGTTGCCAGCGGTGCCGCGGATTCGGTGCCGTATATCCCGGTAACCAATCTCGCGCGCGCGCTGCGAGAATTCAAGACGCGAGGAATCAGCGTAGTTGGCGCTGCCGCCGATGCGGACAATAGCCTTTATTCTGCCGAGTTTGATGGCCCCATTGCCTGGGTATTCGGGGCGGAGGGAAAGGGCATGCGTCGGTTAACGCGCGAGACGTGCGATCGCCTGATTTCCATTCCTATGAAGGGAAGCGTGGAGAGCCTCAATATCTCCGTAAGTGCTGGTATATGCCTTTTTGAGACCTGCCGGCAGCGCACCCATAAATAACAGGCCCTATAAGCGCAGGATATCAACGAATAATAAGCGCTAAAGGAGCCGCCGAAGGAACGCCGAACGAACCCCCGAACGCAAGCGAAAAGGGAAGCACTTCGGCCATTTTTCAACCCCTCTCGGTCAGGGGGAGGCGTGGCAGGAGAGGGTGTTTCGTTGCCTCACGCCCTCGGCGTTTCACGAGGCCGAACGATTTGCTTTTCCGCCTTTGCCGCATCCCGCCCACAAAGGGGCGGGATGCGGCTTCGGATTTAAGCAGGGATCACCAGGCAAGCGGAAAATTTGTCCGAACGGTTGATATGATTGATATTTCTATTCCGGTTCAGTATAGTACCGGGCTCTTCAATCTGGAAATGGCATTGTGCCGGCATGATGTAGGTCAGCGGCAAGTTGAAGGTCAAGTCTGCAACCATTTTCATGGCTGTTGCATACCCTCCTTCAGATGAACCGGACAGCCCATATTGGCCTGCCTCAGATTCAACCCTTGCCTCACTGCGTCCGCATTGCGGGAGGCTCCACCCATAAGGAAAATTGCATGCGACATTACGAAATTGTTTTTATTGTTCATCCTGACCAGAGCGAGCAGGTCCCGGCGATGGTCGAGCGATACCGCGGCATGGTTACCGCGAGAAATGGCCAAGTTCATCGATTCGAGGACTGGGGGCGCCGCCAGCTTACCTATCTGATTCAAAAAGTTCACAAGGCGCATTACGTATTGATGAATATTGAATGTGATCAGGAGACGCTGGATGAATTGGATCATGCATTCAAATTTAACGACGCCATATTACGTCATCTCACCATTAAAATGGACGAGCCGGTGACGGGGCCTTCTCCGATGATGCGCGAAGAGAAGACCAAGCCGGCAGGCCCGGCGGCAGATGACGCCAGAGAAACAACGCTGGCCATAGGCCCCACAAAGTAATTGGGCTGCAACCACGTTGCTATTTCCGGAAAACTTGTCGAAATCGGTAGCCTTCGTTATACCCCGGCAGGCGTCCAGGTAACAGAGTTCAAAATCACCCATACATCCCGTCAGACCGAGGCCGGCCGATTGCGTCTGGTCGAATGCGAAATCGCAGCGGTGGTATTGGGGCAAATGGCTGTGACTCTTTCTGAGACGAAGGCGGGCGCAGAGGTTAAGCTGACCGGTTTTCTCACCAAAAAAAGCCGCATGAACTGGCAACTCGTTTTACACGTAAATAATATCGACTTTATCCAATCGTATTAATCAAGAGGTAGAAAATTATGGCTCGCTTTTTTTCAAAACGAAAAGATGCAAAGGACAAGGAGAAGGACAAGAAGCTCGGACGGCCATTGTTCAAACGAAGAAAATTCTGTCGTTTCACAGCCGAAGGCATCAAGACGGTGGACTACAAGGACGTAGAACTGCTGAAAGATTTCATTAATGAGAACGGGAAAATTATCCCTGCGCGGATAACCGGAACGAAATCCCGCTATCAGCGCCAGCTTGGAACTGCTATCGAACGGGCACGGTTCCTTGCATTGCTTCCTTATACTGACTTGCACTGAGGAACGCTGATATGCAAATCATACTGATGGAGAAAGTGGCCAATCTCGGCCAGTTAGGTGACGTAGTCAAGGTCAGGAATGGTTATGCCAGGAATTTTCTGATCCCACAGGGCAAAGCCAAGCGGGCAACCCCAGTGGCAATAGCGGAATTCGAGGTCCGGCGCGCCGAACTTGAAAAAACCCAGGCAGATATTACTGCCGCAGCTGGAAGCCAGGCGGACAAACTGAACGGGCTTATGGTGCAAGTTACTCGCAAAGCCGGGATGGACGGCAAGCTCTTTGGGTCGGTTACCAATGCGGATATCGAGGAGGCATTGCAGGCTCAAGGCATTACCATTGAGCGAGCGATGATTCGAATGCCGCAAGGACCGTTGAAACAGGTGGGGGATCATCCTATCACCATTGCGCTGCATAGCGACGTAGTGGCCAGCATTGTCGTATCCGTTCTCGGGGAACCTACTTCCTGAACATTTCACAATTGGAAAGGAAGGGCTGTTGGGTTGCCGACAGCCCTTTTTGTTTTTCCACTCATCAACGATGGTAGAATCTTTCCGATTCCTCTTGGTCGCATCTCATGGTTCAATTCCTTAGCGTAGCTCCCAACGATCCATTGCTTGAATCATATAAGATACCACCACACTCCGTGGAGGCGGAACAGTCAGTGCTGGGCGGTTTGATGCTTGATAATCATGCCTGGGATAAGGTGGCTGACATTCTTACCGAGGATGATTTTTATCGCCAGGACCATCGCCTCATTTACCGTCATATCTGTAAGCTCGTAGAGCACAGCAAGCCGGCGGACGTCGTGACCGTCGCGGAGTCGCTTGAATTATCCGCGGAGCTGGAGAATGCAGGAGGCCTCCCTTATATCGGCATAATGGCGCAGAATACTCCATCTGCAGCCAATATCCGCCGTTATGCCGAAATCGTGCGCGAGCGGTCGATCATGCGTCGGCTTGCACAGGTTGGCTCGGAGATTTCCGATTCCGCCTACAGCCCGGCGGGACGTACAGCAGCAGACCTTCTGGACGAAGCTGAGGCCAGGGTTTTTGAAATTGCCGAGGCAGGGTCACGGGGAAAGCAGGGCTTTATCGATATTCAACCTCTCCTGAAGCAAGTCGTCGAGCGTATCGAAACGCTTTACAATCAGGATAACCCCAGTGATGTCACCGGTATCGCAACCGGATTTCCTGATCTCGATCAAAAAACGTCAGGATTTCAGCCGGGTGATCTGGTAATCATCGCTGGTAGACCCTCCATGGGTAAAACTGCATTTTCATTGAACATAGCTGAACACGTGGCGTTGATATTACAAAAGCCGGTTGCGGTGTTCAGCATGGAAATGGGTGGAGCTCAGTTGGCCATGCGCCTGCTGGGCTCGGTGGGTCGGCTGGATCAACATAAGGTTCGTACGGGCCGACTTCAGGATGAAGATTGGTCCAGGCTCACCCATGCGCTGGGCAAGCTTAGCGATGCGCCTGTTTTTATCGATGAGAGCGCGGGACTGAACGCGTTGGAGCTTAGGGCGCGCGCGCGCCGGCTTCACCGGCAGCATGGTGAACTGGGATTAATCGTGGTGGACTACTTGCAGCTGATGTCGGGCGCGGGCCAGGGAGAAAACCGGGCCACCGAAATCTCGGAAATCTCGCGTTCGCTTAAGGGCTTGGCAAAAGAATTGCATGTGCCTGTCGTCGCATTATCTCAGCTGAACCGCAGCCTCGAGCAGCGCCCGAACAAGCGTCCGGTGATGTCGGATTTGCGGGAGTCTGGTGCCATCGAGCAGGACGCGGACCTGATCCTTTTCATTTACAGGGACGAAGTCTACAATCCGGAAACGCAAGACAAGGGAATTGCCGAAATCATTATAGGCAAGCAGCGTAACGGCCCGATAGGAAAAATAGATCTTACCTTTCTGGGCGAATATACACGGTTTGAGAGCTACGCCAAGTCTCAGCACTATTGACAAGTTGCTGAACAAACGCCCTGATATTCCACCGATTTGGCGTATGCCCGATGGGGCGTGTACGCTATAACACCTCGGCCGCGTACTCGGCAAGTCTGGAACGCTCGCCCCGTTGCAAAGTCACGTGTCCGCTGTGATTCCACCCTTTAAAGCGGTCGACCACATAGGTCAACCCTGAACTGCCCTCGGACAGGTAGGGCGTATCGATCTGGGCGATGTTACCCAGGCAGACGACCTTGGTAGCCGGACCGGCCCGAGTAATAAGGGTCTTCATCTGCTTGGGCGTGAGGTTCTGGGCCTCATCAATCACGAGAAGCTTGTTGATAAAAGTGCGTCCGCGCATGAAGTTCAGCGATTTTATCTTGATGCGGGACCGGATAAGATCACGAGTCGCGGCCCGTCCCCACTCACCCGCATCCACCTCGCTCTTGTTGAGTACATCAAGATTATCTTCCAGCGCCCCCATCCAGGGAGTCATCTTTTCTTCTTCCGTACCTGGCAAGAACCCGATATCCTCGCCTACAGGGACGGTGACGCGAGTCATGATGATTTCAGAGTAGACTTTTTGCTCCAGTGTCTGCATCAGGCCGGCTGCCAACGTCAGCAGCGTCTTTCCTGTTCCTGCCTGTCCCAGCAGAGTGACAAAGTCGATCTCCGGATTCATGAGCAAATTCAGAGCGAAGTTCTGTTCGCGGTTGCGTGCGGTTATGCCCCAAACATTATTCTTGTGGTGCGTGTAATCCTTCAGCGTTTGCAGGACCGCAGTTTGCCCGCTGCGCTCCCTGACCTGGGCATAGAATGGTTTGTCGTGCTCCAGATAAACGAACTGATTCGTCATGAAATCTGCGCAGAGAGGCCCATGTATCCGGTAAAACGTATACCCCGACTGTTGCCAGGACTCCATATCCTTGCCGTGCTTATCCCAAAAATCCGCTGGGAGTTGCTGCACTCCGGAAAATAGAACGTCGGTATCTTCGAGAACTTTGTCGTTGAAGTAATCCTCTGCCCCCAGCCCTAACGCACGGGCTTTGATGCGCATGTTGATGTCTTTCGAAACCAGCGCGACTGTGCGGTTGGGGTAGGTTTCCTGCAAAAATTTAACGACGCCGATGATCTGATTGTCGGCGCTGCCGCTGGCCAGTCGCATCGGCAAAACACTGCTGATGGCTTGCGTCTGGAGAAACAATCTCCCAGTCGCATTCTTGCTGCCGTGTGGCTGCAACGAGATTCCTTCGTCAATGTCCGCTATTGCGCTGCTGACAATCTCATCCAGAAAACGGCTGGTCTGCCGCGCATTGCGCGCAACTTCCGACATCCCTTTCTTGTTGTGGTCGAGCTCCTCAAGCGTGACCATCGGGATATAAACATCGTGCTCCTGGAAGCGGAAAAGGCTTGTCGGATCGTGCATCAGCACATTGCTGTCCAGTACGAACAGCTTGGTGGCAGTGCGTAAACGCGTGACCGTGGTAACAGTGGATGGTTGCGGCGAAGAGGGTTTTCTAGGGCTCATGTCTTTCGCTGGATAAAGATTTCACAAACTCCAGCACTTCCTGGACATGACCGGGTACCTTTACTCCTCGCCACTCCCTTCGCAAAATTCCGTTTGAATCGATAACAAATGTGCTGCGCTCGATACCTCGCACCTGTTTGCCATACATATTCTTCAATTTCATGACGCCAAACAGCTCGCAGACAGCCTCATCACTATCGCTCAACAATTCGAACGGAAAATCCATTTTTGTCTTGAAATTTTGATGTGACTTGACGCTGTCCCGGGAAATCCCTACAACCTCACAATCGAACTGGTTGAATTCCTTGTACCAGTCGCGGAAATCCTGCCCCTCCGTCGTGCAGCCTGGTGTGTCATCCTTTGGGTAGAAATAAATGACCAGGTTCTTGCCGGAAGCGGCCGATAACCGGAAAGTTTTTTTTCCGGTCGATGGTAGCTCAAAATCGGGAACAGATTGGTTTAACATGGAGAGGCGCTCGCTGATTGGAGATTGGTGGGTCAGACTTTCATTTTGCATGTTAGCATGTCATAAAGCAAACCCGGAGTAAAGGCGATCGCCACATTCCGATTGCCGGCATCGTTCAAATGTTTAATTGCCGTCATGGTGCAGCCTGTGATTGAGCCCAGGGTCCCATTTTCCAATCTATAAAACTGAAACGATGGGATACGGTCGTGTCAGCGGTAGCTGCTCCCGCACTGCGTCAGCCCAGCAATTGGGAGTTTCAAATAAACGCACCCGTTCCAGCCGGAGGTGGTTGGCGTACGTGTCCTGATAAGCCGAATCCAGGATATGGAAGGCGGCTAGCGCCAGATTTTCCGCCGTAGGCGGGGCATCCAGCACGACTGTTTTATGGTTTCCGAGAGATTCAAGGAATTGCAGGACGCAGATATCGCCCGAATACACAATAAAGGCATGGTCCCATTTTTCCACCACGGCAGCGCTGGCGATGCGCTTTACTTCCGAATAGTCCATCACCATCCCTTGCTCGGGGACGCCAGGCTCGACGATAATGTCGCCCGATAATGTAACTTCTATCGCGTAGCGGTGTCCATGCAGATGGCGGCATTTGCTGGTATGGGAAGGAATACGATGGCCGGCATCGAATTCCAGCCTGCGTGTGATTAACATTACTTCGATTGTAACATTTGAGGAATACTTCAAAACTACTGAATATCACCGACCACAGCCGAGATGTTGCGGGAATGACTTATGTCTACCCTGTAGTGTCGCGCCGGGCCGGGGGTGTCTCCATTGGCATCAATCTGAATCCTAATAATGCGTGCAACTGGCGCTGCATTTATTGTCAGGTCCCGGAACTCAAACGAGGTTCAGCCCCCACCATTGATCTGGTCAAGCTTGAAGCAGAGCTAAAGGCTTTCCTGCATGAAATTGTGTATGGAGATTTCATGCAGGTCAAGGTGGAGCCCGAATCGAGGCGCATCAATGATATTGCCCTGTCGGGCAATGGCGAGCCGACGAGCGCAAGGGAATTCGAGCAGGTAATCGAGTTGATCGGTAATATAAAACATGATTACGACCTGCCAGCCGAGCTCAAGCTGGTGCTGATCACCAATGGAAGCCTGATTGACCGTCGTGGCGTACAGCTGGGGTTGCGAAGGATGTCAGCGCTTAACGGCGAGGTCTGGTTCAAGCTGGATCGTGCCACGCGTGGAGGCAGGGCGTCCATCAATAACACAAGGATGAGCCTGCCGCGAATGCGTGAAAACCTCCGCCTGGCTGCATCGCTTTGCCCGACATGGGTGCAAACCTGCATATTCCAACTGGATGGCTTGCCTCCGGCACAGGAGGAATCAGACGCATATCTGAAGCTGCTGGAGGATTTACTGGCAGAAGGCGTCCCTCTCCGGGGAGTATTGTTATATGGTCTCGCACGCCAATCCATGCAGGCGGAAGCGCCGAGACTGTCAAAAGTCAGTCAACAATGGATGGATGCGTTCCGCGCGCAAATCCTGGCCCTTGGGCTCAACGTAAAAGCAAATTCCTGATAGTAATTGCCCGGGTTTAATCTGACTCTCTTCCGAAGAGCGCTGCGTTCTCTCATGCCATCGCAGAATCGAACCAGCCCAAGAGCAGGCGGCTGACTTTTCTTGTTCGGCGGCAGAATTACTTATTTTGTTTGGCTGCCTTTTTAAGACTCTTGTACAGATCCGGATTCTGGCTTTTGAGCAGTGTGGCGACCATGAGATCATCCTTTTTTATTTTGCTCAGATCAACATGCTCAATATGCACCAATCGTACGAGTTCCCTTACCGGACGAGGCATGTTTCGCCCGCTCTCATAGCGTGAGCCTCCGCTTTGGGTAACGCCGACTTTACTCCAGAAATCATGCTGGTTAAGGCCCAGTTTGCGCCGAATGTCACGAGGATTTGATATTTCTTCAAAGAGTTTCATGAGTCAGCTCCCAGTCGCTTATGGTTCAGTTTATGGTTGAACTTATGTTATACCATTATTGCACATACATAAATTTAATTTGTTTTACTATTCTGTGCAAGTGTCAGGCACAGCTAAAAACGGACTTTTATCATGTTAACGTGCTAATACGTTTTTACCATATTGCATAATAAGTGAGGGCTCGCATCCAGCGAGCCAAAGGCCTGCTTATTACTTGTTCCGGTGAGCAGTTCTTACGTTCTCAAATCGTTTACGGGTTGTTCGCGCAAAAGATCAGTTGCCGTTTTTTGGTTCGCCAAGCCAAATTTGTGAACTGGATTCATGGAACCGATATTATGGAAGAGCTGTTCGCAGATTTAGGAAATGCCTGTCGGACCCGGAAGTTCAGAGGTTCCCAAGTTTTGTCGTCGTGGATAAGGTAGAATTGCAGGCTAACGTCCCTGTCTGTTTCAGATGCAGTATTGCGTAGTTCGCGTCAATACTCGAGGGCAGGCCCTAGTATTATGGGTTCTCAAACTCGGGAGAAGCCAGGAGAAACATCAGAGATCGTGGGACTCATTGTTCAGAAATACGGTGGTACATCCGTCGGTAGCACCGAACGCATAAAGAATGTCGCCCGGCGAATAGCAAAATTCCGATCTCGCGGGCATCAAATCATAGTGGTGGTTTCCGCCATGAGCGGCGAAACCAATCGCCTGATCGCTTTGGCCAAGGAATTTCAGGCAAACCCCGACCCGAGAGAACTCGATGTCATGGTTTCGACCGGCGAGCAAGTTTCTGTCGCCCTGCTATCGATGGCGCTGATAGACCAGGGCGTGAAGGCAAAAAGCTACACCGGCCCCCAGGTGCGAATACTCACTGACAGTGCATATACCAAAGCCCGTATCCTCAAGATTGATGAGGAGAAGATACGCGCTGATCTCGATGATGGTTATGTTGTTGTGGTGGCAGGATTCCAGGGCGTCGACGATATGGGCAGTATTACAACGCTCGGGCGTGGCGGATCGGATACCACCGGCGTTGCATTGGCGGCCGCGCTGAGCGCCGATGAGTGTCAGATTTATACAGACGTGGATGGCGTTTACACGACCGATCCGCGCATTGTGCCCGAAGCCCGTAAACTTGCGACCATTACCTTCGAGGAAATGCTCGAAATGGCGAGCCTCGGTTCCAAGGTATTGCAGATTCGTTCGGTCGAGTTTGCCGGCAAATACAAGGTGAAACTAAGGGTCCTCTCCAGCTTCGAGGAACAAGGCGAAGGCACTCTAATTACTTTCGAGGAAAATGAAGACATGGAGCGCGCGATTATTTCGGGCATCGCGTTTAGTCGTGACGAGGCCAAGATTACCGTGTTGGGCGTGCCGGACCGTCCCGGTATCGCTTATCAGATTCTCGGGCCCGTGGCTGACGCGAATATTGATGTCGATATGATCATTCAAAACGTCGGTCACGATGGAATGACAGATTTCTCCTTTACGCTCAATCGGAGCGAGTTCGCGCGAACCATGGATATTCTCCAGAACCAGGTTCAGCCTCATATAGGCGCACGCGGCGTTATCGGTGGAGACAAAATAGCCAAGGTATCTGTTGTAGGCGTGGGGATGCGCTCCCATGTGGGCATAGCCAGTGCAATGTTCCGCGCACTTGCGGAGG
This sequence comes from uncultured beta proteobacterium, assembly GCA_963786735.1. Lineage (GTDB taxonomy): Bacteria > Pseudomonadota > Gammaproteobacteria > Burkholderiales > Nitrosomonadaceae > Nitrosospira. The sequence continues at coordinate 6,152 of CAWBAF010000018.1, read as the reverse complement.
AAGGAATCAATATCCAGATGATTTCAACATCTGAAATAAAGATCTCGGTCGTGGTAGACGAGAAATACATGGAGCTTGCAGTTCGCGTCCTGCACAAGGTATTCGAATTGGATCAGGTGTCGTGACATTTGGCTGGGTGAATCATTCATTCATTCCAAACGTCCATCGTTTGACCGGGCAATGGTTAAACGCTATTCTTAAGTGTCTGTGGAGAGATGGCCGAGTGGTCGAAGGCGCTCCCCTGCTAAGGGAGTATAGGCTCAAAAGGCTTATCGAGGGTTCGAATCCCTCTCTCTCCGCCAAAATCAATCAGTGGCGTTGACTGCGCGGTGAACCCGGGCGATTTGCGCACTATCAGTCTGCTCGATTATTCAGCCACTTTGAGCTGGATCCTGGCGAGCAGGGTTGCAAATGGTTACGAGGAGAAGTCCAGTGAAGTTTGGCTATCCGCGCCCGCAAATGCAACGCTCAAGCTGGGTCTCGCTTAACGGAGCCTGGCGTTTCTGCTTCGATGACGCGGGCGAGTATGCCCAGCCATCTCAAATCAAGTCGTGGCCACTGGAGATTCAGGTGCCGTTTCCGCCTGAGTCGAAGGCAAGCGGAATAGGCGATCGCGGTTTCCATTCCTGGTGCTGGTACCAAAGAGACTTTGACTGCATGCCGCCTTCAGGGCGGATAATCCTGCGCTTCGGCGCGGTCGACTATCTCGCGCGGGTCTGGGTCAATGGATGCCTGGCGGTGACCCACGAGGGTGGTCATACACCCTTCTGGGCTGACATCACCCACATGCTCGATCCCTCCGGGAAGCAAACCGTGACGGTCCAGGTGGGAGATGATCCACATGAGCTTGCCAAGCCGCGCGGGAAGCAGGATTGGCAGCTTGAGCCACACGCCATCTGGTACCCGAGGACGACTGGAATCTGGCAGACAGTCTGGCTTGAGCAAGTGCCAGACAATTACATCGAAAAAATCCGCTGGACGCCCCAGGTAGAAACTTATGCCATAGGCTTTGAAGCACGCGTCATCGGAGACGAGGCAAACGACCTCACGATCGACGTCTCCTTGCGGCACGGCAAACGACTGCTTGCCCGTGATCGTTACCAGGTAGTGGAACGGGAAGTGGACCGCATCATCGTGCTGTCGGATCCCGGTATCGACGACTATCGCAACGAGTTGCTGTGGAGCCCGGAGCGTCCTACTTTAATCGACGCGACCGTGCGTCTCATGCGCGGCGAAGAAGTCGTGGACGAGTTCATCTCGTACACTGCCCTGCGCTCAGTGAACACCCTGCGTGACCGTTTCATGCTCAACGGGCGGCCATACATGCTCAAGCTCGTGCTTGACCAGGGCTACTGGCCCGATACCTTGCTGGCTGCCCCCAGCGATGAAGCGCTCCGGCACGATGTCGAGCTTGTCAAGGCCATGGGGTTCAATGGCGTGCGCAAGCATCAGAAGATCGAGGATCCACGTTATCTATACTGGGCGGACAGGCTGGGGCTCATGGTGTGGGAAGAAATGCCATCCGCCTACCGCTTCACGCGTAGCGCCATCAAAAGGACGGTGCGCGAATGGACCGAAGCCATTGAGCGCGACTACAGCCACCCCAGCGTGATCGTGTGGGTTCCCTTCAATGAGTCCTGGGGAGTGCCCGAACTCCCCGCGATAGGCAAGCAGCGGCATGCCGTGGAAGCGCTGTATCACCTGACCAAAACGCTGGACGCTACCCGGCCGGTCATCGGCAATGACGGCTGGGAAAGCAGCGCGACCGATATCATCGGTATTCATGATTATGACGCAAACATCGAACATCTGCGTCAGCGCTATGGTGCGGAAATCAAACCTGAACAGCTGTTCGACAGGCGGCGGCCGGGCGGTCGGCTTCTGACACTGGACGGCTATCCCCATCGGGGTCAACCGATCATGTTGACCGAATTCGGCGGCATTGCATTTGCCAAGTGCCCACAGGAGGGCGTGCGTCAAACCTGGGGCTATACCGTGGCCAAAGATAATGACGAGTTCGCGCGTATGCTTGCCGACCTGATTTACACAGTGATCTATCTGCCCCTCTTCAGCGGATTCTGCTACACGCAATTCGCCGATACTTTCCAGGAAGCAAACGGGCTGCTTTGTGCGGACCGCACCCCCAAAATCCCGATCGAAGATATCGCCAAGATAATACGCATCTCCCGTACGCACATCCCGGGGGGCGTGTAATGTATGCGCTCGATTTCACCAAGCCTGATGGAAGGCAGCTCACCTTATATTCACAAAGGCCGATTGATTCGCGAATTAGCGCGCCGAGTCCGTTTGCCGAGCCGTTGAATGCAAGCCCTCACCTGAGGTGGCACCCCCTGCGGGGAGAATGGGTCACTTACGCAGCATACCGGCAGGGACGCACCTTCCTGCCCCCACCGGAGTTCAACCCGCTGGGGGTAACCGTCGATCCCGCCCATCCGACGGAGGTTCCCGATGGCGATTGGGACGTGGCTGTATTTGATAACCGCTTTCCATCTTTGAGCCTGTCAAGCGCACCGCCTCCTTCGTTGATCGTCCCGACCGCCTCCGCGGTCGGCACCTGCGAGGTGGTGGTTTTTACAAAAGATGCGCATGCCTCGCTCGGTGCTTTGCCGCTCGCCCACATCGACTTACTGCTGCAAGTGTGGGCGGACCGCACTCGCAGGCTTGCCGAGCGCAGTGAGATCGCGTACGTGTTGCCGTTCGAAAACCGTGGCGCAGAGGTTGGCGTGACCCTGCATCACCCTCACGGCCAGATTTACGCATATCCGGTTGTGCCTCCCGTGCCGGCACGCATGCAGCAGGAAGCACAGCTGTATTACCAACGGAAAGGACGAGGGGTCCTGCAAGACCTTATCGAGGCCGAGCGCGCAGAGCGCACTCGCATGATTTACGAGGGACCTCATGTAGTAGCCTTTGTGCCGGTGTGTGCACGGTATCCCTATGAGGTATGGGTCGCTCCGATCGATCCGGTCGAAAATTTTGTTCAGCTTGATTCCGACTCGCGCGCTGACCTGGCGCGGGCGCTCAAGACGGTGCTGCTGAAATACGATGGCTTATGGCAACGCCCTTTTCCTTACCTGATGGCCTGGTATCAGGCGCCTACGGATGGGGAGCGGCATCCTGAATCCCATCTTCACGCCGAATTCTACCCTCCGTATCGTACGCGCGATCGCCTGAAATATCTTGCGGGAACAGAGATCGCAGCGGGTTTTTTCGCGATGGATGCGCTACCCGAGGAAAAAGCTCGGGACTTGCAGCAGGTAGCGGTAACCCTCGAATGAGGGGCTCTGGGGTCATCTGTCGCACGCCCCAAGTTTATGGCCGGCTCCGATATCCGTGCCCGGAGGTCCGATGAGCAGTTTCGACGCTATCTTTGGCTGCGCGCCGGAAGTGACCGCCCATGCACCCGGCCGCGTCAATCTTCTGGGCGAACACACCGATTACAACGATGGGTACGTGCTGCCGATTGCCATCGAGCAGAAAACGACCGTGAGCATGAGGCGCAACGGCCAGGACGAGTATGCGCTGCACTCGGAGATACTCGACAGCACAGTACGCTTCGTACTGAACGAACCTCCGTCGGAACATTTTGCCGCGTACGTATATGGCTGTCTCATGGAGGCACATGATGTTGGCATCGACACCCGCCCTCTGGACATTCATGTTCAATCGGATGTGCCGATGGGTGTAGGGCTATCTTCGAGCGCGGCACTCGAGGTAGCCACACTGCGGGCGATTCGAGCATTGACCAAAAGCGCCCTTGACGATGTCAGCATTGCCCGCTTGGGGCAGCGCGCCGAAATCCAGTATGCAGGAGTGCGTTGCGGCATCATGGATCAGATGGCGTCCAGTTTGGCCAGCACCACGAGTGCGCTGTTTCTTGACACACAGACTCTCGCCCGTAGATTGGTACCTTTGCCCGCCGGCTCGGCAGTTCTGGTACTTGATTCGGGTATTCCCCGTGTACTCGCTGAGAGCGGGTACAACCAGCGCCGGGCCGAATGCGAGGAGGCTGCCCGGCTTCTCGGGGTACCAACCCTGCGCGATGTTCGGGATGTTTCGCAAGCAGATGCTCTCCCCGAGCCCCTGCGCCGCCGCGTGCGCCACGTTGTGAGCGAAAATACCAGGGTGTTGCGCGCGGCCAACTGCTCGAGCGCGCAGGAGTTTGGCACCCTGATGAATGCATCACACGCAAGCCTTCGTGACGATTATGAGGTTTCTACACCCGAGCTTGACCGCCTGGTAGCACTGCTACAGGCCCATCCGGATGTATACGGCGCGCGCTTGACGGGCGCAGGTTTTGGGGGTGCGTGCGTGGCCCTGTGTCAGCACGATTCACTGCTGCCAGTTGCCACAGGAGTACTCGAGGAATACGCCGTTTCGGGTTTTAAGGGGCGAATGCTTGTGCCGTCAACCGGCGGCGCAGCGGGACAGTAGCAATGATAACCCGCTATTGCTCCTGATCCGTAGATGCACGCTCCGGAGCATTCAATGAGGGCGATGGTGCTGGATGCGCCGGGTCAGGCCGTGCAGATGCGCACCTTGCCTTGCCCGCAACCTACGGCGGACCAGTTATTGATCAAGGTAGCCGCATGCGCTGTTTGCCGCACCGATCTGCACGTTGTGGATGGGGACTTGCCCAATCCAAAGTTGCCAATCATCCCAGGTCATGAAATCGTCGGGCGCGTGGTTGCGCGCGGGCCAAATGCCCACAACTTTGCAATTGGCGACAGGGTGGGGATCCCATGGCTGGGGTGGACTTGCGGGCGTTGCAGCTACTGCACAAGCGGCCATGAGAATTTATGCGTGAACGCGAAATTCACCGGTTATCATATAGACGGAGGCTACTCGGAGTATGTGGTTGCGGATGCGCGCTATTGCTTCAGCATTCCGGATATATATGGTGATGCCGAGGCAGCTCCGTTACTGTGTGCCGGATTGATCGGTTACCGCGCGCTTAAGAAGACGGGTGACGCAGAGCGCGTGGGCATTTATGGTTTTGGCGCTGCAGCTCATATTGCAGCCCAGGTTTTACGCCATCATGGGCGCAAGCTTTTTGCATTCACCCGGCCCGGTGATTCAATGGCGCAGGAGTTTTCCATACAGATGGGCGCTACATGGGCTGGAGATTCGGATACACCGCCTCCCGAGGAGCTCGATGCAGCGATAATCTTTGCCCCGGTAGGAGCATTGGTGCCCACTGCGCTGCGCGCTATCCGTCCGGGCGGAACTGTCGTGTGCGGCGGGATACACATGAGCGATATTCCGTCTTTTCCCTACGACATCCTGTGGCGCGAGAAATGTGTCGTTTCGGTCGCCAACCTCACCCGACAAGATGCGGAAGAGTTTTTGACCTTGGCCCCAAAGGTACCCATCCGGGTCAGCACTGAGCTTTTCCCGCTGGAGCAGGCGAATAAGGCCTTGGAGCATTTGCGGCATGGCAAGCTGACCGGCGCCGCAGTGCTGATACCGGATCAGTGACCGGAACACAGGGGACAGTTCCGACTTTAACCGATCCAAAGGTATCGAAACGCTTGAGTGGCGCTCAGCATAAGCAGGGGAGGGCGTCAGAAAGCAACGTTCTTTTCGCGCGCCGCCACGGCCTTGATATAGTCGCCCATGGGCTTGATCATCGCGCCCTGTATCAGATCGGATTCTTCAACCTTTCTTGCCGCCGCGCAGGCGGTGCATACCCGTAGAGGTAAATTGGCGGACTGAATGGCGGGAGAAGCTCTTTCAGCCGGCGTCAGGTTTACCCCGATGACATTATCTCCAACGCCCGCGCGGGCAAGGGTTACCGCTTCGTTCTACAGGAAAAGGATCACGTCATGGCCATCGAGGTTAGCGCGCAACCCTTTCTCCGGCTTCCAGTTCTTTTGACTTGGTAGCCTGCCAGTCTGATATAATTTCGCAGCAGTTTACGCAATTAAGCTTGATAAGCTCAAAGCGCCCGTAGCTCAGTTGGATAGAGTACTTGGCTACGAACCAAGGGGTCGTGGGTTCGAATCCTGCCGGGCGCGCCACAAAATCAATGGCTTACTGGATAATTCCGGTAAGCCATTTTTCTTTTGGCTTTCATGGGTAAACCCACGGGTAAACTTGAAAAATGTTGGACCATTGAAGCAGTGAATGTC
>CAWBAF010000017.1:0-35000 GCA_963786735.1 uncultured beta proteobacterium | reverse complement strand
CGTTTTGCCTCCCCAGGAATAGCCTTATCGCATCTTCCAGCAGTTTTCCGTAAAAAATTCGTAGCGTCAGAAAATAAACAAGCGCTCCAAAGGCAACGTCAATAAACAGGGCGCTCAGACTGATCTCGGTAATAAAAACGGTTTTTACGCTTAACAGGCAACCGGCCATCACGGCGGAGGAAACCAGAGCCGAGACAAAGCATTCCCCAATTTCTGCAAAAGAAGTGCCAAAGACAAGCTCGACTCATTTTTATCGTGGCAAAGGCTGACAATCAACTCAGCCACCATTAGAGCCACTACCAATCCGAGCACTCCATAAGTGGTTCCGACAGCAGTCAGTGGCAGCAAGACAGCCAATCCGATAACCGTAGACTTCAACGACAGATCAGGCCGGCCCATGCTGGCCAATACCGGCCGAAGCAAAGATGTCGCCGTCCTGAATGGCATGACACTCGATAACAGGGCGAGCGGTACGGCCACGGTGGCCCACCTTTCGCCCAATACGGTCGTCACAAATTCCTCCGAGACGCAGGCCAGGCCTATCATCACGGGAAACAAGCCTAGCGAGATCATTCGGAGAGACTTTGCAAGGTAGTAGGCCGCGGTATCTCGTTGATCCTGAAATTTAGAAAACGCGGGAAAAATGATGGGGTTGATTACCGGCATCAACTTTGCGAGCGGGAGCAAGGCAAACTGAAACGTGACTGCAAAAATTCCCAGTGATTCTGCACCCAGGATAGGCCCAGCGATCAAGGTGGCAAGCTTGTCGGTAATGAGTACTATCACGCCCGATAGCGACAATATTCCTCCAAATACCATCATCCCGCGGACGGCCGAAAAACTCAGCGAAGGCATGATGATCCACGGCTGTAGCACCATGAGGATGATCGCGAGAAGCGCGCGATTGATCAGCATGCCTGCCACGAGCGCCCAAACCCCCGCGCCCCAGATTGCGAGTGAGAGTGTGGCAAGGGCTGCGCAAATGTTCGCGCTGAATTCAGCGGTCGCCCTTAGCTTGAATTTCAGGCTCCGATCCAGAAGAGCATTGGGGACCACCCTGAAAGGAGTGAGCAGGAAAATGAAAGAAAGGGCCTTCGCGAGTGGCTCAAGACGGGGCTCATGAAAATAGCTGGCAATAACGCCGGCGCCGAAGAAATACGCAAAAAAAAGCGATCCGTTAATAACCAGCAGCCAGCCAAAGACACTGCGCAGTTCTCGCTCCTCTATATGTTTTGATCGCACCAGAGCAAGGTCCAGACCGAACGTACATAACAGTGCCAGCAGCTCCATCGGCGCTTCAAGCATCGCATTCAGCCCGTAATCCTCGGGGCTGATGTAGCGCACTACGATAATAGTGCTGAGCCAGCTGACGGCCTGGCCGGTAAGGCGAAGGGCTGTCGCCCAACGGGCGCCGGACAAGACTTTGTCAACAATCTGGCTATTCGCGCTACTCATACAGTTTCATGTCCGTTCCGCGTGGTAAGCCACGCGACCCTCCGCCAATGATAAAAAACTGGAGGCTCGCCGCTTTATGAAGGAGCGTATGTTGCCCGGTGCTGGTTCTTGGTAGATATCATTCTTATAAGATATGGCACTTCTCAATCAGATTGTAGATACCTTGCTCGTTACGTAACGAAACTTTCCCGACTTTTCTGAAGGGATTCTATCAACTTCCTCAATTGCAACGGTAACTTTTTGGCCCAGCCTTTCCCTGAAACCCTGCCGGATTTTTTCCGCAACCGGAGGACTGAGCCCATGTTCAGACACCACATAGATACGAGTGAAATCCGTGCTTTCTTGTACGATCTTGAAGTGCCGTATTTCGGGCAGGTCGCGTAGCACATAGATGAGGGCGAGGCCATGCATGATCGTGCCGTCCTGAGATACAAGAAAATCTGTGCTGCGACCCTGGATTTCCTTGATCAGCGGCAAACCCCTGCCACAGGCACAGGCCCTGCTGTCGAGCACGCCAATGTCGCCGGTGCGGTAACGGATGAAGGGAAAGTCTTTGGTGGCGAGGTGGGTGACTACAATCTCTCCAGGTTCTTCATGAGGCACCGGGTTACCTTGATGGTCGACAATCTCGACGATAATATCCTCGGCGGTAATGTGCATGCCGCCGCTCGGGCAGTCGTGTGCGATAAAACCCGCGTCCCTCCCTCCATAACCATTGGCGACCCGGCATCCGAATGTTGTGGCAATTTTTTTGCGCTGCTCGTCATAGAGCCGCTCGGAAGTAACGAAAGCTACACGAATGCCAAGATCATCCATACGTTGGCCCGTTGACTCGGCACGCCCAGCGATATGCGATAAAGCAGAGGGATATCCGAAGAGCATTTTTGGGCGCGTAGCGCGTATATCCCGAAGAAACCCGTCAAGCTTTTGTTCGGACATTTCAAAAGCGGGAAGGAGCTTCGTCCGAAAAACGCGATCACGAAAAGCTCGGAGGCCGTCCTGGGCGCCCAGTTCGATAGGCGAACCCCACACAACGATTTCCTTGTCCCCGATGTCGACATCCCACCAGCGTGTTGCACGCCATTTCGCAGCCACATCATGGCTGACCCGTTCCTTACTGATATAGAAGATCAACGGTTCCCCGCTGGAACCGCCCGTGTTGAAACGAGCCAGGCTGTCGCTATTTTCCGATTTCATTGCCTCAGCGCTGGAACGGATCGTGGATTTATCGAGGAGGGGCAAACATGCAAGATCGGAAAGAGAACGAATATCCTCGGCCTTGATCCCGAGCTGCGAAAATATGTTGCGGTAATAAGGTACATGTGCGCTAACTTCGGTGAGGAACCGTCTCAGCTCTGAAACCTGAAATTCCTCGAGGCGGCCCGGATCCCACCATTGGGATACTTCCAGCCTTCTTCGGATCGCTACACTTTGATGATTTTTAACCTGCTCGTGAAGAGGAAAAATAAAGCTGGAGATAATCGATGTATATAGATCCATTTAACCTATTCCGCTGACTTTCGGTTGCGCAAGGGAAGGACGTGCACTGCGCCTGTCCATGTCGGGAACACTTCGAGCCATTTTTGTCAGGTGCGATAGGCCCTCTAATGGACTCTATTTAACGAATCCCCCTTCTGCGAAGCAGCTTCGCTGTATCTCGCTGTATGACATCATGCAGACATTTGCGGCGAGACCGATAAGGCCGCCTGAGTGAATCATCTGAGCTTGTCGGTTTGTCCGATTATTACTCCATGGCTCTTGCAATGCCTGGAAACGCCACACTACCTCATTATTTGGCTCGATGAGTTAGGCTCATTTTGCCATAACCTTGGTATAAACCTCGAGCAAGCGTTCACGCACGTTAGACCATGCGTATTGCTGGACTGATTCAATTCCCGCCTCCCTCATCAGTTTCGCCTTCGACGAATCATTCAGTAGTCGGAGAACAGCATCTGCCATGGCTTCGGGGCTTCGCTCAGGCACAAGCAGGGCGGTTTTTTCGTGTTCCACAAGAAAAGGTACGCCGCCAACATTTGTACTTACCACCGGAACGCCGCTTGCCAATGCTTCCAGTACCGAAATAGGCATGTTATCGGCCAGACTTGGGTTAATCATAACGTCGGCGGTACGGTAGAGGGCCGCCATGCCTTCATTATCCACACGCCCGGTAAATGTGACCGCGCCAGCCACCCCCAGCGTCACTGTCAGCGTTTCAAGAGCTTCGCGCTCCGGGCCAGAGCCCGCCAGAGTGAGCTTTGCCGCGGGAAATACCGTCTGATAATACTAAATGCGTGCAACGCTGTGGCATTGTCATAAATAGGCTCCAGATTACGCGTAACTATAATATGGGGAGAGGTGGGCTAGTCAGCTGTAGGGCTGGTTCGCATTCCGGCCTTGAAACGGCTAAGTCTATGATGTTGGGCACCACTCTCGTCGAGAAGCCGCGCTTTTGAAACACCCGCTTCCAGAAATCCCGAGGGAACAACGATCGCATCTGCTTTGCTCAGGCTTGGTTTTATCCATGAAAAGGATTTATTGAAAAAGCTATCGGCCTCGCCTCCCCGGTAATTGATGATAACGGGTTTACCCCTGATCCTCGCCACCCAGATGGCAGGCGCGGCGAAAAGATGCCAGGACCAGCCGGAATTAGCCATTACATGAAATAACTGAACCTTTCCCGCGGAACGCCACAAGTGAGCAAGGTACGGAATCAGCCGAAATGCCGCCCTGTATTCCTTTGAATCTCCTATCCACTCGAGGATGGTAAGGACGGTTGACCTGGATCAGTTCCACAGCAATATTTTCTTCCCGGAGCAATTTGGCCAATTGCAATGTCTGGTTTGCCATTCCTCCGGAAGGGGGAGGCAGTGGCCCGACAAGTCCTATGGATAAGCTCGAGGCTTTCATGGTGGAATAGACTCTGAAACCAGCCCGCCATAAACGCTGCGGTAGTGCGCAACGCTGATGGGCCAGTTGCGCTGTTTTTCAACGAAGCTGCGGGCTTGAGCCCGCAGGCGGGGCCATAGTTCTTGAGTTGAAAGAAGTTCCAACACTTTTGACGCCAATGCATCCGGTCGTCGGCCGCGAAACAGCATACCGGTTTTACCATCCTGAATGAGCTCCTGGTGCCCTCCCACGTCTGACGCAACGACAAGCCTGCCTTGCGCCATCGCCTCCAGCGGTTTGAGCGGTGTTACCAGGTCGGTAAGCCGCATTTTTAGTCTTGGATATACGAGAATGTCGATCAGGTTATAGTAGGCCTGCACCTGATCATGAGGAACGCGACCCGTGAAAATCACCTTGTTTTCAACCCCAAACCGAGCCGCCAAGGCTTTGAGTTCCTGTTCCTGAGGGCCTCCGCCGACCAGAAGAACCCGTATCTTCGGGTTTCCGGCAAGCATTTTTGGTAATGCCTGGATCAAAACAGCCAAGCCTTCGTAAGCGTAAAAGGAGCCGATAAACCCGAGCACTACGTTTTCATTCAAGCCGAGGGTTGTGGCGAGCTGCACGTCGCGGATTCCAGCCATACTGAAATTTTCGATATTTACCGCGTTAGGAATAACCGTCACTTTTTCGGGCGGTATCCCACGGCCGAGTATGTCTCCTCGCAAACCTTCACAAATAGTGGTTACCGCGTTCACGCGTCTGAGCGCGTAGCTTTCAAGCGCTCGGGTAAGGCGATAGCGCACACCCCATTCACGGCTGGTGCCGTGATCGACGGCAGCATCCTCCCAGAAAGCTCTCACTTCGTAGACAACTGGAATACTCAGACTTCGGCCCACTCGCAGCGCAGGCAAAGCATTCAGCACTGGCGAGTGCGCATGCAAAACATCGGGCCGGACAATTCGCGAAACCTCATACAGTCGCCTGGTCAATTCCGCTACTACGGCTGCCTGATTCAATACGGGGAGGCCGGCCGATAAACCCTTGGGTGTCGGCGTGCGGTAAAAATGCCATCCTTCGACTTCCTCTTCCAGAAAGGCGCAGTTTCCATGCTTCGGACTTGTCAGATGAAAGGTTTCCCAGCCCTGGTTGCGTTGTTCTTTGAGGATGGAAAGCGTGCGAAAGGTATACCCGCTATGCAAGGGTATCGAATGATCAAGAATATGTAATATCCGCATTGATAAGAGAAGGAATTGCAGAAGACGTCCCGAATTCGTTCGGGATCAACGCGAATTCGTACGCGGCCTCAATTTTATCTCCATCCCTGAGTGCGGCAAGGGAATGACAACATCCCCTTCCTGCTCCTTTTTCTCCAGATACCGGTAAACCCGGAGGGACAGGTCGGAAAATTCGGGTACATTGGTAACTACGGGGATTTCCTTGACCATCTGGAACCGAGGGTCATCCATAGTCTGGGCCAACAGTTTGAATTCCGGGAAGTCGACGACATCCCGACTTTCTATCACCACGGTTCCGATACCGAAGCGATCGATCAGCCGGATGACATCCTCTTTGGTCTGGACATAAGAAACCATTCCGAAGGATTTATGCACTGCCATTGACACCAGTATCTTGTCGGCTCTCAGAACAGCTTTATTTCTTTCTGCATCAACCGCACGCAAATGAAAAATGAAATTACCATCATGTTTTCCAGCAAAAAGGATCAGGCCGCTGTCCGGTTGTTGAGCGACGAATTCAGCAGCCTGCTGGTATCCCGTTACAAAGGGATGGGGTTTCGCCCACGCGGAATATACATTAACCGCAGCAAGCATGCCTAGAAGCACGACTGCCGTACGGGATACATTGCTGTTTGTAAATGTCCGTGAAAGCGGTTTGCAGGCGAGGAGCATCAATGCGGGCAATGCGTACATCGTATAGCGGGGTACATTACCTGCGCCCTCGCCAATGACAATGGTTGTAAATAAACAGGAGGCTGCCAGCCAGAAAAGAATGAGCAAATCCTGCGGGGTTTTCTTGATACGGATGCCTGCAATTCCGAAGAGAATAGCAAGTACAAGCGGCAAGCCGCAGACATCCCATAATGCGGACCAGAATCGCCCCCAGCGCGAGAGAGTGAACAATTGAGAGCTACGCGAACTGAACTGATCGACCAGGGAATTTACTGGGACCGACCCGAACTTTAGCGCGTGAACAACGAGCAGCGCGGCAACGAGACTGACGATGATATATGCCAGTACGGCTTCTCTCCGCCACAGGAATGATTTGCGCCCTGTCAGGCAAGCGTAGGCGAGCAGGGCCGGCAAAATAAAGACAGTAGTCTGCTTGAGCAGCAGCATACTGCCTAGCAAAATGCCGGTAATCCCCGCCCGAAGCAAGGTTGGCCGATCCAGATAACGATCAAAGGCCAGGACCGACACTATTATCATAGCTACCGCCGGTGCTTCGAGCATGACTGACCGCGTCCAGTCGACGGTCCCCGGAACTGAAAGATACAGCAGGCAGGAAAGTATTGCGGCACTGCGACCCCAGATCGGCTGAGTCCAGGCATACCAGGCGGTTACGCCCACGAGGGTAAATAAAAGGACTGTTAGGCGCGCTCCAACTTCCGTGATGCCAAACACTGCAAAAAAAAGCGACTCCACCACGGGGAAGAACGGTGGGTACCAGTTCAGTGCTAAAGCAGGATACTGAGCAAAATACTGTAGAGCATACTCGTAGGCCGTCCTCCAGGGCATATCGCGCCAGAAATCAAGGAAGAATACTCCGTTCATGGCGTGGCGCGACTCATCCGTCCACCAGAATTCGCCGACGTGAAGCGTATTCCAAAACAGCAAGCAGACAACCCCCCACAACAGCAGCGTTAATGCTGCATCGATGGGATTGAGCGTCCACCCCGATACTTGGGATTCGACGCGTTCAGTGTTTACGGGATTATCAGTTATGGCCACTCTCTCCCAACTCCACGATGACATTATGAATAATGTCACTCTGATATTCCTCCAGGCCCAGCCACAACGGTAATCGGACCAACCGATCGCTCATCATTTCTGTTTGCTTCAGCTCGCCTGATTTTCGGCCATGCTTTTCGCCCATGGGCGAACCATCGAGAGGCACATAATGGAAGACTGTCTGGATTTCCTTTTGCTTCAGGCTTTCGATAAACGCCGTGCGCGCTGACAGACTGGGCAACAGCAGGTAATACATATGTGCGTTATGGTCGCAATCCGGTGGAATAACAGGACGCCGAACTTTGCCGTTCTCTTCGCAGCCGGCGAAGCTTTGATGGTAAGCCTTCCAAAGATCGAGGCGCCGTCTGGTGATGGTGTCCGCCTCTTCCATCTGAGCCCAAAGAAATGCAGCGATGAGTTCGCTGGGCAGGTATGAGGACCCAAGCTCCACCCAGGTATATTTATCGACTTGTCCTCGAAAAAAAAGACTGCGATTGGTTCCTTTTTCCCGAATGATTTCCGCCTGCTCCACGAAGCGGGCGTCATTTACCAGCAGAGCTCCCCCTTCTCCTGAAATGATGTTTTTCGTTTCATGAAAGCTCAAGGCCGCAAGATGTCCAATACTCCCGAGTGGGCGACCCTTGTAGGTAGACATGATTCCCTGCGCCGCATCCTCGATCACAAGCAACCCATGCTTATCGGCGATCGCCATGATTGTATCCATTTCACAGCTGACCCCAGCATAGTGAACGGCCACGATCGCGCGGGTTTTAGATGTAATTGCAGCTTGGATAAGGGTTTCATCGATATTCATCGTGTCGGGTCGGATATCGACGAACACCGGGATGGCTCCCCTCAGTGCGAATGCATTCGCGGTCGACACGAAGGTGTACGAGGGCATGATCACCTCATCGCCGGGCTGAATCCGAGCGAGGATTGCCGCCATTTCCAACGCAGCCGTACAGGAGTGGGTCAGCAACGCCTTTTTACATCCGATACGGGACTCCAGCCAGGCGTTGCATTTCCTGGTAAACGTTCCATCTCCAGCCAAGTGACCGTTAGCATGAGCCTGACTGACATACCATAGCTCTTTCCCGGTCATGTAGGGTTTGTTGAAGGGGATCATAGGCATATTGTTTTGTAAGAGATAAAACGTTGCTTACGCACGCGCAATGACGGTCAAGCCGACGACCACCAGGACTGTGCCAAGAACGCTTTGAAGGGTGAGCGACTCACGAAGGAATATCACGGAAAAAAGCATGACGATAATAAACGCCAGGCTCATGAACGGATATGCATAATTGAGATTAAAGCGGGTCATGGCCGCCATCCATGCGAGCGATGCCAAAAAAGCAGACATGAAGCCTGACATTATCCATGGATTCAGGAACTGTTGAAGGAGGAACAATATCTTATCGATAGTATTGTCGGGCATGCTTCCGGCTTTCCCCATCTGCCACTTCAGCACGAGTTGGCCATACACCGTAAATAAGAGGGTCAACAGAATATAAATGTGCCCTGCCATATCGAATCGGCCGCTCATGTTTACCCTCGATTTTTTATGAAATCATTCATCGAACGCTCACCTATTCCTCAGCTTATTTGAGGTGCGAATCATACATACGGTTTCAAGATTCTAATCCATGGAAAATACAGAAAAATGTCACACCAGATTTTCTGCCAGGTTAACCCGCCAATAGAACGCCGTGAAAAAGGAAGACGCTGAAATAAGGAGGCGGAACGTCAAAAGCTGATGTGCCCTTCGCCATTGCCTTCCCAGGACTGGGGCGCACCGGCTGTCTCGACTGGAGTTGTCCTTAAGCAGGTTCTCGCCAGCCCCAAATATAATGCGGCGCTTTGCGGCCCACATTGAATAGGAGGTCGAGGACTGTGACAAAAGGCGAGAATGGCGAGCAGCATTGTGGATAAGCCGGGTAGTCCGGATATTCCTTATACACCAGTTCTATACCGGCTTCTGCAAACGTCGGCTCATCAATATAGCTTTTGGCTGAAGGGCCGCTGATATAAGTAGTTGCCCCGACTTTCTGTAATATGCCGATCAATCTTTCGGTTTTTCCGCCGTCCGTTGAGAGAAGCCGGCTGTCGGTAAATTGTGTGGAAATGCCGAGCAGCTCCGATATGTGTTTAGTGGCGCGCTGATTGTATTCAGAAAGGTTTGTTATCGAATTCTCATACAGAAAGTCCAGCAATGGCTCTAACTCTTTAAAGAAGGGCGCTTTTCTGTAATTTTGTTCGATAGTCTTTCTATGCTTTTGCTTCCATTTCTGATCGGTGATCTCTACTTCGCATATCAAGCGTTTCAGGTCGTGCCCAGCCGGTATTGATAACCACTGAGGACCTTGCTTGGTCATCAATCTGTTCCTGTGGCGCCAGTCTGAGTGCGTATATTGAACGTCGTCATAAAATATAAAAAGATCGACATCGTTGATAAGATCGAAATAGCCCTTCCAGGGAATATAGTTGGATTGGAGAATAGCGACTCGCATACCCGTCGTGCGAGAGGAATCATCTGTTAGATTAGGATTCATCAGAAATTGATGGACTTACAATACTTTCGGTTCATTTTATTCGGGTCTGATTAATTGCTCAGCCAGGTATTCTTTTTCCAACTCTAAAAGATTGCGTTGCCTATTTTTTATTTTCTTTGCTGGAATGCCAAAATATACACCCCACGGTTCTGTCGATTTGGTAACCATGCTGGATGAACCAATGGAAGAACCTTCGCCCAACGTCACGCCTGGAAAAACAATACTTCCTGCGCCTATGATTGCATGACGGCCGATTTCAATTCTTGCCCTCATAATCTTCCGGAACTTCATTGGTACGGTGGGGTTTGTCAGTGCATTACCCCCATAATCATCCGACTGAGCAAATAATGTGACGCCAAAGGCCAAGCCCGAGAAGTCATCCATACTTATTCCCTCGCGACCTCCTATAACCCGGCAGCCATGGGCAAGGTGAACATTTCTACCCACTTCAACATTACCCGACAGAATACAGAAATCGTCGACTACAGAAAAATCCCCTATCGAAATATATTCCGGACTGTAGAGGCGCGATGTCCGACTTACAAGGACATCTTGTCCCAGTTTTTTGAACTTCATTTCCTCAAGCTCTTTTCTTGCATAATATCGGTCGTTTTGTTCTTGGCTCATAAGGCGCTCCTGCGTGAGAAGAATTGAAGATGAGAGGAGAGGGGTTTTGAAGCGAGAACTGAGTATGAGTTTGGCCTGATAAGAGTAGGGTGGAATTCGGCGATCGGCTCGCCATGGCGGCCTTGATAAAGCTTTTTCTTTGCTTGCCCATAGGGGCGCTTCAGCAGAACTTGGCAGTTCCAGACGACCACATTCGAGCGATTGCTGGTTAGCGGTAAATATCCCTGATTATGTAGGTTGGCCGGTTCTGTACCTGAGTGAATACCTTGCCCAGATAGATACCAACAATTCCCATTGCTGTGGTCAATATACCGAGGCTCAGGGTGATTACAGCCATTACCGAAGTGAAGCCCAGCAAGGCATCATCAAAAAATAGCTTCCGGAAAATCAAATAGAATGCAAAAGTGAAACTTAACAGCGTAATGGTTATGCCTATATTGAACAGCCAAATCAGGGGCTGAGCTGAAAACGAGCTTACTGCATTGACCATGAGGCCAATTCGCCGGGTGAACGTATAAGTGCTCAGTCCGTCACGCTGCTTCTTGACAACGGGCAGGCCGATCTGGCGGTAACCAGTCCAGCTCATCATTCCGGCAAGGAACAAATTCCGGTCCCCCATTTGCAGCAATGCGTCTACGTAGCGGCGCGTCATGATCCGCTCGGTGACGATGTTTTCCGGGATCTTTATGTCGCTGAGAAGGTTAAATCCCTTCCAGAATAGCGCGCCGCTGGCCTGCTCGAGCAAACCGCCCTTGCGGGCTTCCTGGTAGCCGAAAACCATGTCGCAATCAGACTCCCGAAGCTTGCGATAAAACTCCGGCAGCACAAGAGGCGATACTTCGAGATCACAATCGATAAGAAAGATCAACTCTCCAGCCGCGTTCTGCAGTCCAGCCTGAATCGCGTGATGGTGACCGAAGTTTCGCGAGAGATCAACTATAACCAATTGAGGAATGTCCTGCTGGCGCTCCAGCGCATAAGCGAGGGAATCGTCCGGAGAGCCGTCATTGACCAGCAATATCTCGAAATGATCGGATTTTAGCTCTGATAGAGCCTGAAGGCATTCGGAAAGAAAACGCTCAAGGAAGGGACGCGACCGGTACATCGTGGATACGACGCTAAGCTCCGGTCGTGTCGCATTATTCTCGCGATTCATCACTGCTGTCACTATCTCCTATACCGAACTCCCGGAATGTTAACCCCTATCCGATCCGTAATTGTTGCGCCGCCATAAGTTTTTGATATGGCCCGTCTGCTGAGCATGCTCCCATGGGGGGACAATACATGATCACGCTGTCGTGGGACCCCTCGTGATCGAAGACCGCAATGCTTTCTTTAATGTGATGATCTCACATCCAATCAAAGCTAGATACGTCAAAACAAACGGCATTATAGGGAAGTGATAACGCGATTGGCCGGAAAAAAAAGGCTGATAGGAGTGAAGTACGCTGTAATCGCTAACCCGTAATAGAGTTTGGGATTCGCCGGCATACGCAAGAGTTTCAAGATCGCGACCGCGAAAATTCCTAGTATAAAAAATAATAAGCTTGGTTGACTATGCGGATGAATCGGAACCATTTGCTATGCGGGTCGTAAGAAGGTATGCCAGCTTGATATGCTCCTTCTCCTTCCCCATCGGGGGGTCATTCGAATTACGTGAATTTGGACTTTCGACAACCGGGTACCTTGTAAATCTCGTTTATTTTTGACTCTTATAGCTGGCTCGCACGCAGCCATGACGAACAGGTCAAGCACAATCGGGAAATTCGGAAACACTCTAATTCGGAAACATCAAAGTATGAGACGAATTGAATGAAAATTGCAATTCGGCTACAGTGAAGGCTCAGCTACAATTTTCAGCAGAGCTTGGGTTAATCCACCCGCTGTGCGTTAATTCCCGCGAAGTTATATTTTTGGTCAAGCTGTCAAGCTAGCTTCAAGCTACCAATTATTAAAGCGTACAAGAAAGCGCGTAAAAAGCAAGGCTGTTTCACTTTCGCTCAACGCATCACATGACTTATAGTATTGTTTTCCTATTTCACAAGCCACAGGGCCGCTAAATTTTCGGCATCGCATATTCGATTGACCCGCTGCCGATTTCGCCAATCAGCTGCTATATAGCAGTGTGGGAGTGGGAGCCAAGAGGACAACCGCAAGGAAATGCATTTCCTGAAGTCTATCAAATAAAAGCTTTTCAGCCCTTCGCAAGCTGTCTTTGAATTTTCCAGCCTGGTCGTTTCCCAAACGTTTTATCTCCCAGAGTATCGAAATGCTATCAATAGCAGAGCGAAAGGAAGAGCTTTATAAAATGTTGCAGCAATGGGGCTGGCTCAACACTGGTCTTTTTATAGTCGACAAGATTCTTGGTATTGTGTCCAGAGGACATGTCTGTTTATATAAATATCATCTCATCGCCCAACCGGTGGCAAAAGAAGCTCTTGTTCCGCAGGGAAGGGGTAAGAAAATAGAGATTCGACTGATTCAGGAAAATGACGAAATAATAAAGGAATTTCCCAGGCCCGCCGCCGCGATTCAATCCAGATTCAAGCAGGGAGCAAAGTGCCTTGTGGCGCTTAAGGAAGGGGAGTTCGTGGGTTTCTTATGGCTGTTAATGGGCAGTTATCAGGAAGATGAAGTGCGCGCCCGCTATGTTCCCCTGCCTGCAGGGCGATCGGCGTGGGATTTCGATGTGTATGTTGCTCCCCCGTTTCGTCTGGGGTTAACCTTCATGCGACTGTGGGACCATGCAAATCGGATGCTGAATGAAAATGGTATTTCATGGTCATGCAGCAGGATATCCGCTTTTAATACCGGGTTCACTCGGCGCCCACGCTCGACTGGGCATCCTATTCTTGGGTAGTGCAATCTTTTTTTGTGCGGGCCGATGGCAAATCACGTTTGCCTCCATCCACCCCTTTATCCATTTGTCCACTCACGCTGGCTCTTTTCCGGAGTTTCAGCTTGATACTGGTCAACTTGAAACAATCGGTCCGTCCCACACAACAAACCAACCACGGAGTGATCATGCAGCACCTTGAAGAAGTCAAAAATATTCTGTCCGATGTCCTAAGCCTGGGCGAGAGGAAAAACGCCCTTAAGGAAGACTCGCTCCTGCTTGGGGACCTGCCCGAGTTAGACTCTATGGCAGTCGTTAATGTGATCACCGCTTTGGAAGACCATTTCGGCATTAGCGTGGATGATGACGAGATCAGCGCAAAAACTTTCGAGACACTCGGGAGTTTGGCACAATTTGTAGAGCAGAAGCTTGCTGCATGAGGCCATGCGTGACACTCTTCCCGCCGAGCCCTTTTTTCTGAAGACAGCGACCGGAAAGCGTTTTTGCCTCTACCATGCCCCGGCCTCCGGTAGAAAGTGTCCCGGCGTCTTTATCTATGTACATCCATTCGGCGACGAGATGAACAAGTCGCGCCGCATGGCTGCAATGCAGTCGCGGGCCTTTGCCGAGGCAGGTTTTGGTGTGCTGCAAATTGACCTTTACGGCTGCGGAGATAGCGATGGAGAGTTCGGCGACGCTCGCTGGAATATTTGGAAAGCCGATCTTGCTTCCGCCTATGGCTGGATCAGAAACCGCGCTCCCGTTCCTGTAAGCCTCTGGGGCCTGCGGCTTGGCGCGCTGCTTGCATTGGACTTTGCCAGTGATTGTGAAAAGCCCATTGACAAAATTATCCTATGGCAACCCGTCCTCGACGGAGCATCCTTCCTGAATCAGTTTTTGCGGCTGCGGCTTGCAAGCGAAATGTTTTCTAACGCAACTGGCCCGAAGGGAGTGGGAACCGCTGCATTGCGTGAGCGCTTGGCGAATGGCGAAACGCTGGAGGTTGCTGGTTATGAACTTTCCCCGGACTTGGCTGCTGCCATTGAGAGGTTCAAGGCCGTTGACTTGGCAATTCAAAAGTGCACGGTTCATTGGTTCGAAATAATTGCTGAGCCCGGTCGATCCATCTCGCACGCAGGAATGAACGTAATCAGCCGATGGAAGCTGGATGGGCTAAACGCAAATGTGCATCTCGTACCGTGCGCGCCATTTTGGGCTACCCAGGAAATTTCCGAGTGCGCTGAACTCATATCAGAAACATCAAGTGTGGTTGTTTCGCTATCGTGAATTTTGACGAACGTGCCCTCGCGTTTTCGTGCGGGGACGCCTGGTTATATGGGGTTCTTACTCTACCTGCTCAGTGCGCTCGGAAAGGGGTACTGATTCTGGTAGGCGGACCTCAATATCGTGCGGGAAGCCATCGCCAATTTACATTGCTCGCGCGCACTCTGGCAGCCAGCGGTGTTCCTGTTCTTCGTTTCGATTATCGTGGAATGGGAGATAGTGAAGGTGAAGCCAGAACTTTCGAGGATGTGGAAGATGATCTGCGCTGTGCAATAGATAAATTTCTTGTGGAAGTGCCATCGGTCAGCGAACTGGTGATTTGGGGGTTGTGTGACGCCGCTTCTGCTGCCATTTTCTACGCATGCAAAGACTCACGCATTTCGGGCCTCGTTCTGCTGAATCCATGGGTAAGAACGGAGTCAGGTTCTGCCAGGGCCTATCTTAAGCATTATTACGCCTCGCGTCTTTTTCAGCCCGAGTTCTGGAGCAAAATAAGACATGGAAACCTGAATATCATGGCCGCCGCTCGATCCTTTCTGTATGTTATTGCGGAAGCCGTGGCGGGAAGAAAAAAAGTGCCGTTGGCGTGCCGGATGAAACCCGTGATACCTGTGATATGACTCCGCTGCCGGACCGCATGTTTAGTGGCTTGAGCCGGTTTAGAGGAAAAATACTTGTGATCCTTAGCGGAAATGACCTTACAGCTCAGGAGTTTTCCGATTTGGTTAAAAGCTCGCGTCAATGGCGAAAACTGCTGACTTCTTCGAGAGTAACCAGCCTGAGCCTGCCTGAAGCAAATCACACGTTTTCTCGACGGGAGTGGCGTGACCAGGTAGCTATATGGACGAAAGACTGGATTTACTCATGGTGACGTGCAAGCAATTCTGGGGTGAAAGATATTGCCACAGCCTGAAATTGAGAGGTCATAACCGGTGGCAGCCTTGTTTTTTACCCGCTGGCTTGAGAATCAAGCCCTCCCTGTAGATCAGGCTTTTTAGTTTCCCTATATTTTGAAGAAAAGGTTTTTTCACTATATTGACGTGTATAAGCTGAGGAATGGGGCGCCATTATTGAAAGTGATATCTATTGCAGGTAGCCAATGAAAACAATATCGAGCATTTTGTTGTCAGTTGCGATTATTGCAACCAACGTTCAGGCAGCTGAGCCCCTCCATTGCGGAGAATTGGAAAACGTGTATGACTACAATGGAGGTGGGTCATTGCTCGCAACTGCCGAGAAACACCACTTCACTCCCGCGGTGGAAAATCTCCGACATGGAGCTACGGGAACGATCGGGGCAGATCTTGGCTATGTTCTCCTGATGTTTCCTAATCACCACAGGGCACTGGCGGCATTTGGCAAGCTTTCCTTAAGGGATAAAACCCTTAAGCCCGCCGGTGCGCCATATTCCGTTGGCTGTTTTTTTGATCGTGCCATACGATTCAAGCCGAATGACGGCACGGTACGCATGGTTTACGGGAACTATTTGCTAAAGGCAGGCCAGCCTGACCAAGCAACCGAGCAGCTTCGGATAGCTGCTGAGCTTCAGCCTGAAGACGCCACGATCAACTACAATCTTGGACTGTTGTATGTGCAGAAGAAGGATTATGACCAGGCGAGAATCCATGCGAAAAAAGCGTATGCATTAGGCTTTCCGTTGCCTGGCCTCAAGAACAAGCTGATTGAAGCGAAGAAATGGGAAGATTAGCTTGACAAGGACTTGCGTCGCATAGTTTCTCCGGTCTCCCGTTTATCGAGCGAGGAGGTGGCGATATACCAGTTCACGGTTTGCCGGAGCCCTTCCTGGATTCGATGTGTTGGCGCGTAGCCCAACATCATATTTGCTTTGGATATGTCCGCCTGTGAGTGCCGCACATCCCCCTCGCGAAAATCCACATATTGAGGAGCATGATTCTGAAGGTGGGGACAATCCGGTAAAAGTAACTCTCGCATCATTTCGTAGAGCTGGTTAAGGCTCGTACGTTCGTTCAAGGCTACATTGTATACCTGGTTGACTGCGGCAGTATTCGCGGTCAGTGCTGCAAGGAGATTGACTTGAACGACATTCTCGATAAAACAGAAATCCCTGCTGGTTTCCCCATCCCCATTAATATGTACATCCCTATTCCTGATAAGTGCCGTTATCCATCGGGGAATCACGGCCGCGTATGCGCCGTTCGGATCCTGCCGCGGGCCGAAAACATTGAAATACCTCAACCCTATCGATTCCGTCCCGTAGCACCGGGCAAACACGTCGGCATAAAGTTCATTAACGTACTTCGTCACCGCGTAAGGGGAAAGCGGCCGTCCGATTACAGACTCAACCTTGGGTAAAGCCGGATGGTCGCCATAGGTAGAACTCGAAGCCGCAAAAATAAAACGCTTTACACGAGCATCCCGCGATGCGACCAATAGATTGAGGAACCCTGATATGTTGCTCTCATGTGTACGTATGGGGTCGTCAATCGAGCGTGGCACGGACCCCAGCGCGGCCTCGTGCAGCACGTAATCGATCCCTTTGCATAGCGCCCTGCACGTTTCCAGATCGCGGATATCGCCTTGCATAAAGCTGAAGTTGAGCCAAGCCTCTTTTCCTACCATATCACGGACCTGCTCCAGATTGCGCTGGTGGCCAGTTGAAAAATTGTCCAGCCCGATTACTTTCTGGTTCAACTTTAATAAAGCTTCCAGCAAACTGGAGCCGATGAATCCGGCAACCCCCGTAATCAACCAATGATACTGGTTCATCCGCAGATGCTGAACCGTTTCGTGATACTTCGTCATGGTCTAACCTCTGCTCACAGTCGCCAGACCTTGAAGCCCGCATTGCGAAGCGTCTGTGGATCAAATTGGGATTTCACGTCAATAAAACAGCCATTTTCCGTAAGCTTGGACTGAAACGCAGACATGGGCGTATCGATGAACTGCTTATGCGAGACCGCAACTATAATCGCGTCTGCTTGAGGCAGCTCATCCCATGACTTGAGCTCCAGACCATATTCCTGATATGCTTCCGCGGCATCCGCTACGGGGTCATGAACATGAATCTCTATCCCATAAGACTTGAGTTCGCCAATCAGGTCAGCAACTTTGGAATTTCGCAGGTCAGGACAGTTCTCTTTGAAAGATAACCCGAGCACATTTACCTGAGCGCGGCGTACATTCACGTCGGCGCTTATGATGTGCTTTATTGTTTGCTCCGCGACGAACTTGGCCATGCTGTCATTGATGCGGCGTCCGGCGAGTATGACTTGGGGTATATAGCCAATCATCTCTGCCTTGTGCGTGAGGTAGTATGGGTCGACGCCAATGCAATGTCCCCCTACAAGGCCGGGACGAAACGGAAGGAAATTCCATTTAGTACCGGCGGCGTTTAGAACTTCCATGGTATCGATACCTAATTTGTCGAAAATGATGGCCAACTCATTCATCAATGCAATATTAAGGTCTCGTTGGGTATTCTCAATCACCTTCGCGGCTTCAGCAACCTTGATGCTGGATGCTCGGTGAACGCCCGCCAGGATTATGCTTTCATAAAGTACAGCGATTTTCTCCAGGGTACTTTCGTCATCTCCCGACACAACTTTAAGAATGCTGGTAAGTGTATGTTTTTTGTCGCCAGGGTTAATGCGCTCAGGGGAAAAACCGACATGAAAATCTTCTTTCCATTTCATTCCAGAATTTTTCTCAAGAACCGGGATGCAGATCTCCTCGGTCGCCCCTGGGTAAACGGTTGATTCAAAGATGACGGTAACTCCGCGCTTCATATGCTTTCCAACCGATTCGCTGGCTCCGATAAGCGGCCTGAAGTCGGGCTGATGAGCCAGATCCACAGGAGTAGGAACCGCAACCACAATATAGTCTGCCTGTGCCAGCTCAGCCGGGTTTGTGGTTGGGATAAAGTGAAATGAAGCTTTCAGGTCATCGGAGGATACTTCTCCCGTTGGATCGATAAAGTTTTTATAGCTCTCGACCTTGCTACTTGAAAGGTCATAGCCGATAGTCTGCTGCTTCTTGCCGAATTCGACCGCCAGCGGCAAGCCCACGTATCCCAACCCAACTACCGCAACCACACTCATAAGTTTTCTCCGCCTGATTATTATTCGAACCGCGCACGACGCCCCCCATTCAATCACATGGGGTATCATTGCGCCGAGTGGCTTTAAAAAGAAACTGCACTAACTGTACAAACTGTACCAAAGGGTAATTATCTTATCGACCATGCCAGCATATCATACCGACGAATAACGGCAGAAAGCGAGCCGACACACATATACGCGCAGTTTTTCAACTATTCACGCACCGCGACCATTTCATCTAAGGGCGCTTGAAATGATTCGGCTCTCTTTGTTTTCGCTGCGCCGAGAAATGGACATGCGGACCGCGAGTCGCCAGACGGTCGAGATTGGCATAGAGAATGAGGAATTCCATGGGTTATTCAAACAAAAGTGTTCTGGTTAAGCTATCGCTTGTGACTGTCGCCGTTTTGGGCGGCGGCGTTTTGTCATCATGCGGCAAGACCGAGGACGCACAAACGCTGATCTCGGATGCCAGGCAATACCAGGAGCGAGGGGATAACAAGGCTGCAGTTATTCAACTGAAGAACGCACTGCAAAACAATCCCAACAACGCCGATGCCCGTTATCTTCTCGGCACAATCTATAACAAAACGGGAGATTATAAATCGGCGGAGAAAGAGCTCCGCAAAGCCCTGAGTTTGGGAATGAGTCCGGTCAAGGTATTACCTGACCTTGGCCAGACCTTACTCAGCCTCGGTCAGTTTCAGCAGGTTCTTGATGATACAGATCAGCTTTCCCATAATAATTCGGCAGAGATTGCAAGCCTGCGTGGAAACGCATTGTTGGCATTAGGCAAGGTGAAGGACGCAAAAGTGGCATTTGATCTGGCCCTCAAGGACAAGCCAGACTTTCCAGATGCGTTGATCGGCCTGGCGCGATATTCCCTCCTCGAAAAAGACATGGAAAGTGCAACAACCTTTGCCGAGCAAGCAGTGGCACGAAATCCACAAAACGTAAGCGCCTGGTTGTACAAGGGCGACCTCCTGCGTATGAAAGGAGAGGTCGATTCAGCCTTGGCTGCTTATGACGAAGTTGTGAAGCTGAAGCCAAACAATCCGGTAGCTTACCTGAACAAAGCGTCCCTGGAAATCGGGGAAAAAAAGTTTGACGTCGCGAAGGCAAACATCGATTCCGCTCGCAAAGTGGCGCCGGGCAGCCTGATGGTCTTTTATACGCAAGCGCTTCTCGATTTTAACCAGCAAAGGTACGCTGCGGCATTGGAGTCCTTGCAACAGGTATTGAGCAAGACGCCCGAACATTTGCCGAGCCTTCTGCTCGCTGGAGCGGTACAAGCGGCACTGGGCTCAAACCAGCAAGCCGAACACCACCTGAAGCATTATCTGGAAAAGGATCCGACAAATATCCATGCGCGAAAATTGCTGGCATCCGTCCTGTTGAAAAACAGGCAGGGTCAGCGGGCAATAGATGTTCTGGGGCCTGCCCTCAAAAACGGACGGCAGGATCCTCAAATGCTCGCGTTGGCAGGGGAGTCTTACATGCAAGTGAAGGACTTCGCCAAGGCGACAGAGTATTTTGAAAAGGCTGCCAGCATTGCGCCAAAAAGCGCAACACTTCATACCGCTTTAAGTATGAGCAGGATGGCGCAAGGGGAAACGCAGCGTGCCGTCTCCGAACTTGAGACGGCGGCGAAACTGGACCCCAAATCAGGCCAGGCCAGCATACTGCTGGTCATGACCCATCTTCGTCTGAAAGAGTTCGACAAGGCGCTGGCAGCAGTAAGAAATATCGAAAAAGAACACTCCGATAATCCCCTTGTGGAGAATTTGAAAGGAGGGATCTATCTCGGAAAAAAAGATGAGTCTCGCGCGCGCGCGAGCTTTCAAAAAGCACTTACCCTGCAGCCTACTTATTTTCCTGCAGTCATGAATCTGGCTCAGCTTGACTTGCAGGACAAGAAGCCGGAAGCAGCGAAAAAGCGATTTGAAGCTGTTCTGGAAACAGACAAGAAGAATATTGATGCGATGACAGCTCTATCCAGCCTGGCTTTAAGCCAGGGGCAAAAAAAAGAAGCTACAAGCTGGCTGGAGCGGGCCGTGGCGGAAAACCCGGACGCACTTCAGCCTTCCATCCAGCTGGCGTCGCATTATCTCCGTTACGGGGAAAAGCAGAAATCCCTAACCCTTGCCCAGAAGCTTCAAGGCGCACACCCGCATGACCCAGCGGTTCTCAATTTGCTAGCCCAAGCTCAGCTGGAAAACAACAATAAGGCAGCTGCTCTTGAGAGCTATAACCGTCTTGCAGCGATGCAGCCGGATGCACCTGCCATTCAGCTACGAGTTGCCGCGATTCAAGCGATGAACGAGAATCCTGCAGCAGCATCCGATGCTCTGAAAAAGGCACTGGCTGTAAAACCCGACTATCTGGATGCGCAACTGGCGCAAGCGGCGCTCGAGGCGAAACAGGGAAATTACGACAAGGCCCTGACAATTTCGTACCAGATTCAACGACAAAACGCCAAGTCGCCGGTTGGGTATATAGTTGAAGGTGATCTGCTTATGGCTCAACAGAAACCGTCACTTGCGGTAAAAGCTTATGAGCAGGCTCTTTCAAGAAGTAAAAGTGGTCCAATAATGATCAAGTTGCATTCATCCCTAAGCCAGGCAGGAAAGCAGGCCGAGGCGACCTCGCGTTTGCAGGGATGGCTGAGGGAGCACCCTGAGGATGTGGCAAGCGGAATGTATTTGGCAGGAGTCTACCTGGGAGGCCCTGAGAATAAGGCCGCAATTGACCAATATCGGATTATTCTCAAACGTGCACCTGACTATGTGCCCGCTTTGAACAACCTCGCGACGGCCTACCAGAACGAGAAGAACCCTCTGGCGCTGGAATATGCCGAAAGAGCGTATAAGCTTGCGCCCGATAGCCCGGCGGTTATTGATACCTTGGGGTGGATA
Source organism: uncultured beta proteobacterium (assembly GCA_963786735.1). GTDB lineage: Bacteria > Pseudomonadota > Gammaproteobacteria > Burkholderiales > Nitrosomonadaceae > Nitrosospira. The sequence goes on along the minus strand of CAWBAF010000017.1, from coordinate 13,403 downwards.
TTGGTCGACCGCGGCGACACGGCACGGGGGGTGCCGCTATTGCAGAAAGCAGTCTCTCTTGCCCCGGCAATGGCCGAAATTCGCTATCATCTCGCCGCCGGGCTGGCCAGATCTGGAGATAAAGCAGCGGCTCGCAAAGAACTGGAGCAGGTACTGGCTGTGAGAAACCAATTTGCGAGCGCCGACGAGGCAAGGCTATTGTTGAAACAAGTTCAATAACTGGGGGATAATAAAATAGGGATTGGGTCTGAGAAGCTACCTGAAAAATTCCGTTCACTCACTCTCGCCCCTTCTTTCCGAAGGAAAAAAAGGGAGTGTGGGGACGTCTGGTTAAGAAAGGGAAAACGCCAAGCGTTCGTTGATCGCCAAGCAAGCACTCAGTTATTTCTCAGCCAACCCCTCCGGCATTGCCTTGCCTCTTTGCACAGGAGAGCTGGATGGTTGTTCAAACGGTTCCTCGTGCCCTACTACTGCATTACCGCGTACCCGTGAAGCCGCGGCTTCAGACCAAATACGGCGCAATGCGTCCCACATACCCGTTCGTATAGTTGTCAGGTAAAGCGTATTATCAGCCAGTCCGTTCGTCAGCCGCCGTTGAGCCTTGCCGAGATTATGGTAAGGCATGCTCATGAATAAATGATGAGTAGCATGATAGCGGAGGCCGACAGGTGCCCAAAGAGCAGTAATGAAAAAATGCCCGGGAACATTAATCGAGTCCAGGTATTGTTCGGCAAATTCCATCCGGTGGTCGGCAGGATTCCGATAAGCATGGGCACTCAATGTTCGTAAAGAGTTTATAAAAAAGACCAGCATCGCGATGACATACCAAAAAACGAGAACTTTGTAGGTCATCAGTTCCAACGCAATGCAGCTGACGATGGTGGTGATATAAACAAAAGTGGCGAACTCCTGTAAGCGCCAATGAACGTCATTGCGGATGGCATTAGGTTCGCGCTGGTAATTCATGTCAATGGTCAGCGAAGAGGCGCGCTCCCAAATCAGCTTTCGCAAGGGGGGAATCAGGTAGGAGAGAGGTGTAAGCACCAGAAATCGAACAATAAAGAAAACCGGAATTAAAAACGACAGCATTACATATCCCACCATCGTGGCCGGCCGAAGGGTCGCGAAGGGAATATATTCTCCATCCTTGGCCGTACCATAGACATCGGGTTTGTGGTGGTCACTATGGACGCCGTCATAAGTAAAGGATGGGATCAGCAGCGGAATTCCACAGATCAGGTTCCAGACGAGCCGAAAAAATTTGAAGGTACCCTTTTTCAGATGGGCCAATTCATGGATAAAAATGGCGGCTCGATAAAACGCGAATGTGGCGATAATAAGCGCCAGCATCTGGGGGATGGAAAATGAATCGGTCATAAGTATGACCGTAAAGGCGGCCCAGCCCAGCGAAATGTGAAACAGGAAGTCAAGCCAATAGATCCATGGGTTGGGCGTCATGAGATCGCGGACAAGGTTATGCGCTTCCCGCAGTGGAAACGTGCGCGCGGATGCTGGTTCAGTCATCCGGAGCCTCCCGGGTCCGGGTTTCGGATGGGTTGAACCAGAAAATCAAGCTGAACTCATGTCCCGTGCAAGCGGGCACTGTTTTTTCGCGGTGGCGCCTCACCGGCCCAGGGGCATCAGCAAAACACGCATCCCTAAGCAAATACTTCGGCATCAGTGAGACTCGCGGCTCTGGCATCTTTCTCTGAAACAATGGGTCGTTCCCCCATCTCCACTGGCCATGATATTCCGATAGAAGGATCGTTCCATAAAAGGCTGCGCTCGAAATCAGGGTTATAGTAGTCCGTAGTTTTATACAGGAAGTCCGCAATATCGCTCAAAACGTAAAAGCCATGGGCAAATCCGGGGGGTATCCATACTTGGCGGCGGTTATCTTCACTGAGTTGGACTCCGACCCAGCGGCCATAGTTCGGGGATGACCTGCGAATGTCAACCGCCACATCAAATACCGCCCCCCGGACTACCCGCACCAGCTTACCTTGCGGCTGGCGGATCTGGTAATGCAGACCACGAAGCACCCCTCTCGTTGATCTGCTATGATTGTCCTGCACGAAACGGACGTCAAGGCCGATTGCGCCAGAGAAATCCCTCTCGTTGAAACTCTCCAAGAAGAACCCGCGGCTGTCGCCAAAGACCTTTGGTTCGATAATCACAACTCCAGGAAGTGAACTAGGAATCGCTCTCATTGGGCCTTCGTTCTTTCAACAGACGCATCAAATATTGACCATATCTATTCTTTACCAGCGGCTGGGCCAATTTCTCGAGCTGTGCGGTGGTAATGAAGCCTTGGCGGTAGGCTATCTCTTCCGGGCAAGCGACCTTGAGACCCTGCCGATGCTCAATAGTCTCGATAAAATTGCTGGCTTCGATCAGGCTTTCGTGGGTACCTGTATCGAGCCATGCATATCCCCTTCCCATGATTTCCACGCTGAGTTGCCTGCGTTCGAGGTAAGTCCGATTGACATCGGTAATTTCCAGTTCCCCCCGGGCAGAGGGTTTGAGGCTAGCGGCAATGTCTACTACCTGATTGTCATAAAAATACAAACCCGTTACGGCGTAGTTGCTTTTCGGTTCTGCTGGTTTCTCCTCCAGCGATGTAACCCGGTCATTCGAATCAAATGCGACTACGCCATAACGCTCCGGGTCTTGAACATGGTATGCGAAAATGGTCGCGCCCTCCTGCCTCACCATTGCTCGGCCGAGCTGCACATGTAGATCATGTCCGTAAAAAATGTTATCTCCCAGCACCAGCGCGCTCGCGCTATTTCCTATAAAACTTCTGCCAATAGTAAAGGCATGAGCCAGTCCATCCGGGCTTGACTGCACAGCGTACTGCAGATTCAAGCCCCATTCACTCCCGTCCCCGAGAAGCTGCTCGAACCTTGGCGTATCAAGGGGGTGGAGATGATCAGGATATCGCGAATACCCGCAAGCATGAGCGTGCTCAGGGGGTAATAAATCATTGGTTTGTCATAAATCGGCAACAGTTGTTTCGAAACTGCTTTGGTCACCGGGTAGAGCCGGGTGCCTGATCCACCGGCTAAAACTATACCTTTACGCTGCATCATACTGATTCTCAAGAATTTCTGTAAGCATGCGCGAAACACCGGTTTGCCAGGGCGGTAACTGCAAATTGAAGGTTCCCTGTAGCTTCTTGGTATTCAGGCGCGAATTTTTCGGTCGCATGGCAGGCGAGGGGAACGCATGTGTTGAAACCGGAAAAACATCTTCCGGGCTCACCTTTAGCTTTCTACCGGTTTGCCGGGCGAAGTCCAGTACAAACCGTGCGTAGTCCCACCAAGAGGCTTCGCCTGAGCGCCGTTACATGATAAATGCCTGCCATGTCGCGTTGTGTTAAAGCTGCACGAACGGCATGAGCCGTTACATCTGCCAGCAGATCCGCGCCCGTCGGAGCCCCAATCTGATCATTGACAACCGTAAGCCGGTCTTTTTCCTGCGCCAGACAGAGCATTTTCTTCGCGAAATTTGCTCCACGCGTCGCAAAAACCCAACTGGTCCGAAAGATCAGATGGGGGCAGCCTGAAGCAACAATTGCTGTCTCACCTTCAAGCTTGGTTGTACCGTATACATTCAGGGGACCAGTCCGGTCTGTTTCATCCCAGGGTTTTGCGCCACTGCCGTCAAACACATAATCCGTAGAATAATGAACCAACCACGCGCCGAGCTTGGCGGCCTCGCGTGCAAGCGCAGCGGGCCCCAAGGCATTGATGGTGCGGCCGAGTTCAGGCTCGCTTTCTGCTCGATCCACAGCCGTATAAGCTGCCGCGTTCACGATGATGTCCGGCGCGACCTTTCGAACGGTTTCCGCAATTCCTTCTGGATGGGAAAAGTCACCGCAAAGGCTGGTATCGCGGTAATCCAGTGCGACCAGATCCCCCAAGGGCAAAAGACTACGCTGGAGCTCCCATCCTACCTGTCCGTTCTTACCGAAGAGCAAAATTTTCATCAAGCCCGTTCATTGTAATTTTTTTCAATCCAGGTACGATAAGACCCGGATTTTACATCATCGATCCAGGAGCCATGGCTGAGGTACCATTGAACCGTTTTGAAAATACCTGTCTCGAAGGTTTCAGCAGGCTTCCAACCCAATTCGTGTTTAATCTTGCTTGCATCGATCGCGTAGCGGCGGTCATGGCCAGGGCGATCCGTAACAAACGTTACAAGACTGCTATACGATGTGCCAGGTTGGGGTCGAAGCGAATCAAGCAAGATGCAGATCGTCTGTACAATCTCGATGTTGGGTTTCTCGTTCCAACCCCCTATGTTGTACGTTTGGCCGGGAATGCCGGCTTCCAGCACTCGGCAAATAGCATTGCAATGATCTTCCACGTATAGCCAGTCCCTGATCTGCCGACCATCACCATATACTGGCAACGGTTTTCCAGCCAGGGCATTCGCAATGACCAGCGGAATGAGCTTTTCCGGGAACTGATACGGGCCGTAGTTGTTGGAGCAGTTTGTCGTGAGCACAGGCAGGCCGTAGGTGTGGTGATATGCACGTACCAGATGATCGCTGGCGGCCTTGCTCGCAGAATAGGGGCTGTTCGGCTGATAGGCACGAGCCTCGGTAAAGGCGGGCTCGTCGTTGGTGAGAGAGCCGTAGACCTCGTCGGTGGAAACATGGACGAAGCGAAAATTGCGCTTTGCCTGTCCGTCCAGACCGTTCCAATAATTTCGGGCTGCTTCCAGAAGCCGGAAGGTCCCAACAATATTGGTCTGAATAAAATCTTCCGGCCCATGGATGGACCTGTCGACGTGGCTTTCAGCAGCAAAATTTATTATGGCGCGCGGACGGTAGCGTCCGAGTAATGTCCTTACCAGATCAACGTCCCCGATATCACCTTTTACAAAGATATGACGCTCGTCTTCAGCCACCTCGGCGAGATTCTGGAGATTTCCCGCATACGTTAAAAGGTCCAGGTTGACGATGACCTCATCGAACTGTTTGAACCAATGCAGCACAAAATTGGCACCGATGAATCCAGCACCGCCCGTAACCACTATCATTTATATCCTTCTATTAGTAAGCCGACAGAGAACCGGGTTTTTGCGCTTGCCAGTGAGGCAGGCTGGCCGCCAGAGCCCTCCAATTTGAAGCCCTTTTCTATTAGCTCTGCGCTTCAATGCCTGCTCATCCCTTTCTTACCTGACCAGCGCATTCTTCGGCCATTCATTGGATTCCGTTAAAGGAACGAGCGCGATCGAAGGCATTGCACCGCACGAGTTCTCTTCGTCTCTCGACAAGAACCGTATTCCCGACAGAATTCGATCAACCTGGACGGCAAGATTTTACAGCGGGATTCAAAACCTGACGCAGTGCTTCGGATTCGGAAACAGATCAAATAGGCAGTTCAACACTGTGCGGCCGCATTATATTTGAACCATCGTTCCGTTTCAGATAAAATTTCGCTTCCCAGGCGCGTAGCTCAGCTGGTTAGAGCACCACCTTGACATGGTGGGGGTCGTTGGTTCGAGTCCAATCGCGCCTACCAGGGCCCAGGCGTATTATAACCATGCGCTGGTAAGCATATAAAGTATGCAGTCATGGGGTGCCGACCTGGCCGAGTGCCCTGGTGCCCCGTTTGGCGGCACAAAGGTCATCCCGCTTCACTTCCATCCCGCTTCACTTCCCATCTGTTCCCAGGAAACACATAGTTCTTGAGGTACGCAACTGAGGAGTTGCGCGACCATATATCAGAAGGCTGAAGGGGAAAGTCTTGGGCAAATAAACGAAAACGGCCTCTCGGGGAGGCCGTTTCTGCATTCAGAACAAAGCTAGTCGGATTCCAGCTTGGAAACCCTTACAGTTACTTTACGATTGCCGCCGGCGGCGGACAACCGCACCCATCAAACCCAACCCAGCCAGAAGCATCGCGTAGGTTTCCGGTTCAGGAACGGCAGAAACAGCGATTAACCGCTGTATAGACCGCCCTGACTCCCGTTGGTAATCCCGGTCACGTTCAGATATGTCAGGCCGCTTAGTCGGTTGAGTCGTAATGTCAAACTGAGGATTCGCCTGCACCCGCCGTGGCGGAAATCGCAGCTTGGAGTCGTCCGCGGTCCCACCGTATTATCAGCGCCGGCCGACATCAAGTGTGAAGTGTCGAACAGCGGTGGCAGTTCTAGATCCCCACCTGGAGTCAGGAACGGTCAGTGGGATATTTACGACAGTGGCACCCGTGCCGAAATTCGGGTATCCGGCGTAAAGGTGAAGATGTCATTAAAGCGTTTTGGCGCCCGACATCTATGGTGCCGTTGAAGGATGTCGGTGTATTGAGATGATAATGGCCCAGACTCATGTGTCCGCCGCATTTGCTCCGAAGCTCGCGCCCGCCAACACGGCAATAGCTACAGCTCGTTTCAAAGTTAAATTAACCATAATTGCAAACCTCCTATAGGATTTAGTACTTGAAGCATTGATATCAAACCATCTTTGCAGACTGATTCGGGTTAGATGATTGATAATTTTTTATTGGTAAGTACTTCAGCGTCCGGAAAGTTAATTCACTTACCCGACGTATGAGAGATTACACTGTACAGAGGATCGGTCAATAGGCCGATTGGACTAGCAGGAAGTAACTAACTGCAAGCGTGCTAACGGGAAAAATTTAATCAACAGTCAGCTTGACGCTGAGCGAAAATGATATATGTTTCAGAGGTTACCCGGATTCTCTTCGCTTATCCACCTTTTCTTCCATAAATGTCCTGAAAACGCACGATATCATCTTCTCCCAAATAAGAGCCCGACTGCACCTCGATCATTTCAAGAGAGACACACCCCGGGTTTTCCAATCGATGACGGGTGCCGAGCGGAATAAAGGTGGATTCATTCTCCGAGACCAAGTAGGTTGAATCGCCACGTGTTACCTGCGCTGTGCCACGGACCACAACCCAGTGTTCCGCCCGATGGTGATGCATCTGTAGCGACAGGGAGGCACCGGGCTTCACAACAATGCGTTTTACCTGGAAACGCTCGCCGGAATCGACGCCGTCATACCAGCCCCAGGGTCGAAAAACCTTGCGATGCAGCTCTCCTTCCGATCGGCCTTCTCGCTTGAGAGCATCAACGACTTTCTTCACATGCTGAGTCTCATCCATGTGGGCGACTAAAATGGCATCCGGGGTCTCAACCACGACCATATCCTTTACCCCGACGCATGCAATGAGCCGATGTTCGGAGAGCACGAGCATGTTCTGGCAATCATGAAGCAACACGTCGCCCCGCGACACATTACCCAATGGGTCTTTGGGCAATACCTCCCACAGCGAATCCCATGCGCCGACATCAGACCAGCCGGCCGACAGCGGAAGCAAAACGCCAGCAGGCAATGAGGTATTATCAGAAGTAAGCCGTTCCATTACAGCATAATCAATAGAATCGCTAGGGCATCTGTCAAACGCTTCCTTGTCGATTCGCAAGAAGTCACCGTCAACTGAGCCCTGATCCCAAGCATCGCGGCAAGCCGCCAGAATCTCTGGTCGAGACTCCCGTATGGCCGAGAGCCATATCGAGGCGCGCATCATGAACAGTCCACTGTTCCAGAAGTATGAGCCGGAATCGAGGTAAGCCTGGGCGGTCGCTAAATCCGGCTTTTCCACGAAGCGCGCAATACGATAGGCACCTTCGTTACCGACGGACTCCCCAGCCTGAATGTAGCCATAGCCCGTTTCCGGTGAATCCGGAGTAATGCCGAAGGTAACCAACGCTCCCTCGGCGGCAAGGGCAGCGCCTTGCTGTACGACGGCCTGAAACCTTGCCGTATCCGCAATCACATGATCTGCGGGCATAACCAGGAGAATTGGATCTTCGCCGTCTTTTATTACTGCAAGTGCCGCCAGAGTGAGAGCGGGCGCTGTATTGCGCCCGACGGGCTCAAGCAGGATATTGCTTTTTTTCCCCATTACCCGCAATTGCTCGGCTATTATGAAACGGTATTCCTCATTGCAGACAATCAGCGGTTCCTTCAACTTTACCCCGTTGAGTCCTTCCACACGGCGAACGGTGGCCTGCAATAATGAATCGTTACCAATAAGCGGCAAAAGCTGCTTCGGGTATTTTTCCCGTGACAGCGGCCAGAGGCGTGTCCCTGAGCCACCTGAAAGTACGACCGGAATAAGTGATTCCATATTTATTAGATGTTTATTGCTTGATTTTCCGCTGTACAAAATTTTTATCTGCAAAACGCCGCGCCTTAGGGCTCATTCCCTAGCTGAACATTTCCCTGCGGGGTCAATCCCGGTATCCCTCGGGATTAGCACTCTGCCAGCGCCAAGTGTCCCTGCACATTTCCTCCAGGCCCCGCTCTGCCCGCCAGCCCAGCTTTTCCCGTGCCATCATAGGGTCGGCGTAGCAAGAGGCAACGTCGCCTGGACGGCGAGGGGCGATTTTATAAGGCACTGGCCTGCCGCTTGCCCGTTCAAAGGCACGCACCATATCAAGTACACTATAGCCTGTGCCTGTGCCGAGATTGACCGTCAGGCATTCGTCGGGCTCAAGTCGGTTTGGGTTGCTTAACGCTTCCAGGGCTTTGAGATGTCCCAACGCCAAATCCACCACATGGATGTAATCCCTTACCCCGGTGCCATCCGGAGTAGGGTAATCATTTCCCCAGACATTCAAAAACTCGCGCTTTCCAATCGCCACCTGCGCGATAAATGGCATAAGGTTATTGGGTATTCCTTGTGGGTCCTCGCCGATCATGCCGCTTGAGTGGGCGCCAACCGGATTGAAATAGCGCAGGATGCCAAAACGCCAGGACGGGTCACTGCGGTAGGCATCGCGCAGAATGTCCTCGATCATTAACTTGCTGCGGCCATACGGATTTGTAGCTGAGAGCGGATGATCCTCAGTCAGAGGCAACCATTGTGGCTCGCCATAGACTGTAGCAGACGAACTGAAAACCAGGGTCTTTACTCCACACTCTTCCATTGCCTCCAGGAGCCTGAGAGTTCCGACGACATTGTTATCGTAATAGGCGAGAGGCTGTTTCACCGATTCACCAACCGCTTTCAGGCCTGCAAAGTGAATAACGGCGTTTGCGCCGCTCTCACGTAGCGCATCAACAAGCGCGGCACGGTCCCGGCAATCACCTCTGATCAAAGAAATCTTTTTACCGGTTATACGATCCACCCGGCATAGTGCCTCGGGATGACTATTGCAGAAATTATCGAAAACAGCAATGTCAAGACCGGCGTTCAGCAATTCAACACAGGTATGAGAACCAATATATCCTGCTCCACCGGTTACCAGAATCATGACTTATTGGTGACACATCCTTATCATTTCGCTAATACCATCAGTGAAAAACCGCCAAGCATCCTCGCTGCCAAATCCTGGTCAATTAAGAAGGACATTTTTCGCGGAAGCTTCATCAGGTTTGCTTTCCAGCCACGATTGGGAAGCTCGGAGCCATTGGTATAAAAGTAGTCGATTATTTCATACCCAGTATCTTTTAAAGTGGCTAACGCGGTTTCCTTGGTGAAGTAGTGGACATGTCCGACAGATGATCTAAGCTTCATGATGGGTGAACCGCGTAAAACGGACTGAGCGGATAAATCAAGAGGAATATGGAAAATCTTATACAATCCCTTGGCTTTAAGGTTACGCAGGAATCCGAAATAATCCTCGACATGTTCGAACACATCAATTGCCAGCACTACTTCAAATCCGGCCTCAGCTGTTTCAAGCAAATTTTTATGAAAATAGCTTAGATTACGTTTGGCTTTCTTCCTGCATATTTCAAAGGCATCAGGAGATATTTCATACCCAAAAAAAGCCGCCTCCGGATAGCGCTCTGACAACCAGCTAAGAATGGCACCGGCGCCGCATCCCACCTCACATACCGTTGAAGGAGAAATTCCATTTTTCTTGAGTAGAATTTCTATCTTGGTCGCCTTCCAGGGTGAGTCTTCTTCATGCCATGTTGGATGGTTGGAAAGGTAACTTCCATTCTCGTAGATGCTATTTCCGTCCATGGACTTTCCCTCGCAGGTAGAAGTTAACCGCACCTCACACTTAGTTGTGTCCAGCATATATATTTTTCACAAGAACTTCAACGATACGCTCCGCCGCTCTACCATCCCATAGATGAGGACAACGTCCGTGCTTGCCTCCGTCCGCAAGCACCTTGCGAACCTCAGCAACGATCCGTATCGGGTCCGTGCCGGCCAGAACGTTGGAGCCCTCCTGTACGGTAATGGGCCGCTCCGTGTTCTCCCGGAGTGTTATGCAAGGGACGCCAAGTGCAGTTGTTTCTTCCTGTAGACCGCCGCTGTCTGTCAGAACAACGGTCGCATTACTCCACAGTTCGAGAAAAGCCATGTAAGGCTGAGGGGCCAATAACGTAACATTAGACGAAAGGCGGATTCCAAACTGTTCTAAATTACTCCTTGTCCTGGGGTGTACAGGAAAAATCAAAGGTAATTCCGCCGAGATTTCGTTTAACGCGCTGCAGACGCGGAGCATTGCCTAGCACTATCTACATTGCTAGGACGGTGGAGCGTGACAACTCCATAACGCTCATCATCCTGCAATGGCGCACCTTTTATTCGGGTTGTTTTGAGGGTTGAGCGGCCGCCTGCCAGCTTCGCTGCCTGATAGAGCAGATTGTCGACCATTACGTGCCCTACGTAATAAATCGCCGAGTCCGGCTTTCCCTCCCGCTTCAAGTTCTCTACGCCACTTGGCTCGGTCACAAAAAACCAGTCGGAAATACTGTCTGTAACGATACGGTTGATCTCCTCGGGCATTGTCATGTCCCTGCTCCTTAAGCCTGCCTCGACATGTGCCACAGGTACGTTAAGCTTTTTTGCAACAATCGAACATGCTAACGTCGAATTCACGTCTCCTACTACCAGTACCGCGTCTGGCGGGTCGGACTGGCAAAGTTCCTCGAAAGCCAGCATGATCTTGCCGGTTTGTTGGGAATGACTTCCTCCCCCCGCCGCCATAAAGATATGCGGCTGTGGTATTCCAAGCTCCTCAAAAAAAACATCATTCATATCGCGATCGTAATGCTGCCCGGTATGAATGATTTTAAACTCCAGTCCACCATGTGCTTGTAAAGCTCGCACGATAGGCGCTATTTTCATGAAATTTGGGCGAGCTCCAGCCACTATGTAAACCCTTCTCATGGATTGATCACCCGCTGCGATTTAAGTCGTCCTTCCCGCATCCTGCCCAAACTGACTCCCACCCTCAATTGTTTTACCCATATGAAAGTCTTCGCATGCTCGAGACAATGGTTATATCTACCCCGAGAAATAGCACGAGCTCAGCCATTTTCCTCTTTCCCCGGAAAGCCCACAAAAGTGAGTTTTAAGGCGTCCCATTGACCGCCCGCTACTAATCCATCTCTTGAAATTTCTAACCATTAGCTTGGGCCAGCCCTCGATCAACGCCATCTACTTTAATGCATAGGCTTGCCGTTCCCTGCATAGTCGAAGGTAGAACCGCATCGGTTCAGCCAGGTTGGTCGCGTGAGGAACGTTCCATCCTCGTCCATGGCCAGCGGGGGCGGCTCTGGAACCTCGCAAATATACTTGACATCCCTGGCGGTCAGCAAATTCGGCTATTCGAGCCCGGATAGGCGATTTCCTGAGAATAAATTCCGCTCAGGCGACGAGTCAACACCGAATATGCTAATCTCAACCCGAACCGCCATCGTTTACCTATCATTGCTACCCGCCACAGCTAGGATACTGGCGTTACGCCCAACTCATAATACATTGCTTCCATCAGGGGAATTATGCTCTCGACCGAATAGCTGTGCTCATATTTCTGTCGGGCATTTTGCCCATCCGATTCCGCATCGTCTGGTCGCCCAATAACATTGCAATCGCGTCGGCGAGTCCATCCACGTCACCCCGTTGCACGAGCAGGCCATCTTTTCCATGCTCAATAATGTCGGGAATCCCACCAACTGCGCTGGCCACCACTGGTAGACCAGCGGCCATTGCTTCAATGATCACCATGGGCATGTTTTCCATGTGTGAAGGCAGAACCAGCAGATCGGTATTCTCAAAGCACTCGTGTTTAGTCTTACCGGAGATCCAGCCTCGCAACTCGACGAGATCACCTACACCTGCGGTTTCAATCCAGTTTTTTACCGGGCCTTCATCGCCTGTGCCACCGCATACAAGCTTCATTTCCGGAAATCTTTCACGGATTCGTGATACAGCGAAGAACAAATCCTTCAACCCCTTCGCTTCCTCCAGACGCCCAATAAAGAGTATTCGCGCTGGGTTGTCGCGACCTCTGTTTCTCGCGCGTTCCGCCAAAAGGAGGTCAGGACAAACGTTGGGAAGCGTGCGGACATTGGCTGCAGGCACAAGTGACAACGCCCATTGCTTCCAGCCGTCGGTCAGCACGATAAATCGTGTCGCTTTGCGAATAACCGTTCGTATCCACCACCTCCCAACCGGTCCGCACCCCTCCCTATAGAATTCCTTGAAGGCACCGCCGTGCAGGCTAACCACGACCGATCTGCGAAATAGGAAAGCCTGTGCCAGAAAAAGAGATTTCCGCCAAAAGCTGAAATAGGAGGCCGTGTGGATGTGGACTACCTCTCCGCCGCCACGGCTAAGCAGGCTAAACAATTGCAAAGCGGCGAGCAAGAACGAAGCATTTTCCGCGCCATCCCGCCGGAACAATTGGTGGCTATATACTTGATCCCCCAACGGTCGAAGAAACCGTTGTCCCTGTACACACTGATCGCCGCTGCCACCCCTCCTTGAAGGTCAAGGGAAGTTCCGATCATCACGATGCGGGGAACCCGAATCACGTGCCCACCCTTTGATAAAGGCCACGTCTTCCATCCCATTATCAGTCGGAGAAAGATGCATGATGCGCAATAAAATTGACCTGAAGAATATTTCCTCCCGCTACCCAATTTTGGGTCCGTCAGACGGGCACCCTGCAGTGCAAGGGCTCCCAGAGTGGCGAAAGCAGCTTCCTCATCGCTTACGTTGTTCAGGACCTTGACCGCTAAATTCCTTGGTACGACCGAGAATTTCCTATGATTCTCGGATCTAACTCCAACAGAAAGCAAGCCCACTGACGAAAATGGCCCATTCTCGCGTGCTCAGGGAAAGTCAGCCCTTCAGAACGCGAATAACCTCTGGAAATGACGCGGCCCTTCAGTGTGGAACGTCGATTATCTCTTTGCCAATCTTGAGCTGTCGGCCGGCTGTTGAGTCTTTTATACTGAATCCAACATCTTTACATCCGACTCGAATAACGGCCAGAAATTCCACGCTTGCCTGCCTTTCCTTGTTCTGGAACCGTCCGTGCCACTGATCGCTTCGGTTAGGTCCACTCTGGGTGGAGGATCAAACCGGTTGCTCCGACCAAATTTGTC
>CAWBAF010000016.1:0-26636 GCA_963786735.1 uncultured beta proteobacterium | reverse complement strand
TGACCGCTCAAGCTTGATGACTCAAGCCTGGGCGATCAGACAGGTTAATTGCTCTTATGACTCTTATTACTTTTATGACTCTTATTACTTTTATTCCTCGTCGTCCTCATCCTCATCCTTGGATTTCTTTTCGGGCTTGAGGACCAGCTTGCCTGCCTTGCGGCTTTCGTTGAGGTCGGTCTCCGGCACTTCCTTGTGCACCAGGTTCTGGTGGCAGTCGATGCAGGTGGCCCCCTCGGTTTCCATCTTCTTGTACGACGCCCTGGCGTCCGCTCCAGGAGGCTGGGGGTTGCGGTGACAGGTGCGACAGGTGTTGCTGTCCCATTTCTTCAGGTTCATGCGCGCATCGTGCCGGACCATGATCAGCCGCCGCTCGTTGAATTTCTCCAGCGTGGAGTAGTCATTGACCATCTCCAGGTACAACTCGCGCGCACCATCGACCACATGGGTGGCCACCGCCAGGTGGAAGTTCTGCAATCCCTGCGGGATGTGGCAGTCCTTGCACCCAGGATTGGCTCCCAGCGCGCCATAGTGCGAGGAGGTCTTCAGTTCCTCCGCAGGATAGGTCATGGAGTGACAACTGGTGCAGAATGCAGTGGTGGAGACCGCCGCTTCTCCGGCAAGCACCACCACCACCATCACGATCCCAAGGGCCAGGCCCAGTAGCAGGCTGCCTGCCGCGTGCTTTCCAGCCATCAGTCTTCTACCTCTGCCTTCTTACCAACCTTGGCTGAGGTCTGGAATTCATCATGGTACTTGAACTTCGGATCTCCCGTGAAGACGCCATCCAGCTTGTAGTGCTCGTGCATGGCCTTGGCATCCTTGACGTATTTGTCAAAGTTGAACGTGTATTTCTTGTCTACCTCCGGGGTGAATGGGGTGTAGGGTTCCTTCGCGCCCTTCCAGGGTGAGCCCTTGTAGTTCAGGTGGCAGGCCTTGCAGCTTTCTTCAAAGGCAAATCTGTCCAGAGTTGCCATCCTGACGCCCGCTGGTCTTCTTCGATTTCTCGTAGGCCGCCCCCGCCTTGCGGTGGGTGCCACGATACTTGGAGCCCGGCCCGTGACACGATTCGCAGCCCACGCCCGTCAGGAACTTGTTGGGGTCGTCTACGGTATAGCCGCCTTCCTTGCCCCAACCGTCCACGTGGCAGCCTACGCAGTCCTTGTCCTTGGTGTAGTCTTTCTTGGGATCAAGCTTGGCCTTTTTCTTGGCCTCGGCCTTGGTATTGGGCTTGAGCGATTCCATGGCTTTTGCATGCGCAGTCTCGCCCCATGATTCGGCCTGGCTCTTGTGACACGAACTGCATTTCTTGCGCCCTTCAAATGATTGGGCGCTCGCGCTTCCTGCAAAGACCGCAAACAAGGCTGCTGCGGCTAACACTACTGTTATGCGATGGCTCATGGTTTCTCCTTTTTCTCTTCTCAAACAGTGTTTCTATCCGTTGTGTTTTGTCCCCATCCGGCAACCGGCCCAGGTTCCAGGTTTGGCCTTTCCCCTTGACGTCACCGCTGCCCGGCTTCTTGCGGCCATATCCGCTTATTGCCCACTATGCCGGTTATTCCCCACTATGCCGGTGGTACTTCCCGTTGCGTTTCTTTTTCTGGAAACTTTTTTCTTCAGGCAGACCCTTTTTCCCTTGTTCCCATACTGTATCTCCGGTTTCTTCCCGCGGGTAGCACCAGTGTCTCCTCTCTTTCTGGTACCACTGGTACCCTTGCGCTGATGGGTGTCACAATTGGGGGGTACGATGCGAGCCGAAGCGGCAGGCGAGGAGCGCCCTGATTGAAGCTGGAATGCCGGCAGGCGATGTCCGGGGATGCCGTGATGAGGGCTTGAAAGCGCCGGGCTTTCCGGCATGCGGTTATTTCGCGGCGTGCTCAGCCCCGCTGGCTGCAGAATCTGCGGGGAAGCGGATGAGGAAGGCGCGACGGGTTCGGCTTGCGCGGATTCCCTGGAGGGGATCTTGTAGACCCAGTAGCCGCCTTGCTGGTAGATGAGTTGCACCGGTTGCAGGTCCAGGGGCTGCGATTGGGTGAAGGGCAGCATCTTGGCGATCAGCGTCTCTGCGCTTTTGGGTTCGCGCAGGAAATAGGCGCGCACCATGTTGTCGTCCAACGATTGCAGGGTGTAGGTGATGAAGTGGTTGTCCTGCATCCATTGCTTGAGATAGCCGATGAGCCCGTGCATGTTGCCTTCCATGGGGAAGTGCTTGTAGGTGATGTCGAACTGTTCGGGCCGCATGAGCCCAAGCTTGTAGAGGTCGGTGACATGGATGGCCACGTAGGCGTCGCCGGAGGCTCCCCGTGCGCCGGCAAGCTCGCGTAACTGGGCGGCACCCTTTTCAGGCTCGGCTAGCAGGGCATCGGCAAAGCGCTGGAAGCGGCTGCGCTCCTCGTCGCTTGCGCGCGCCCCCCAGAATTCATTTTCGTAGTTGCGCACGGCCTGCGCGCGATCGCGCCACAGTACCGGCACGATCGGGGGTTCGCCCACATGGGATTTGAACAGGGTGTCTCGCCCGCTCAAAAGGTTGATCTGGCGCGAGGTGTCCCACCAGGCCAGTATCACGGCATCCTTGGGGGCATGCTTGTCAATGGCCAAAGCCAGCTTGGTCAATTCGGAGAGCTTGCTGTCCGTGGAGACGATGAGTTCGCTGGTGCGGTTTTCCCAGTCAAGCAGCACGGGTGCACCACTGCCACGCCGGGCAGCATGGCCGGAGGCCAGGGGCTGGCCAATGCCTTCCGTGTAGATTTCGTAGCGGGAGATGGTCAGGTCCGGCCAGGCTTCCAGGCCGAGCTTGGGAAACTTTGAAACATCGCCTTCTTCGGCAAGCTGGTAGCGGTAGGGCGAGGGGCCGGGAGTGAACCACAGCCAGCCAAACCAGGCGAGCAAAAGAATTCCTCCCGCAACCAGGACAATGCCCAGTGACGGGAGGAGCTTGGAGCCCGCTCCCCGCCGCATGCTAGCGCGGCCGGGAGCGGGGTGGGTGGATGTAGCGGATGAGGCGGTCAAATCTTACGTGCGCTCGCTTTTTTCGCGCCGGCGCCATCCCGCCAGGGCCAGGGTGCCAGCAAGCAACATGCCTCCGCCCAGTCCGCCCAGCGAGAGTTTCTCACCCGTGCCATTCAGATCGAGCAGGCTGGTGCGGCCTTTCTCCAGCTTGGCGACCCGTTCCTGCAAGGCCGCCATTTCACGGATCTTGGTGTTCTCGTCCATGACTTCAACGTAGGCGCGGTTCATCGGGCCCCACCCTTCCGTGTAGGTCCAGCCGCCCGGGTTGACGTGGGCAAGGCCTACATGCAGCTTGGGCAGGTCGTTCTCTCCCATTTCCAGTACCTTGAGCTCAATGGCCGCAGGGTTGTTGTCCTTGGACCAGTAAAGCTGCGTGAAGCCCGCAAACATCTCCTTGTCAGGCGGCAGCGGTGACGGACGGTTGGTCTTCTGCCCAGTGAGCATGCCTTCCTTGTAGAGCTTCTCGGCGACCGCGTGCGCTTCCTTGTATTTGGCTATGCCGTGCAACGTGCCCTTGTCCATGAATTCCAGGTAGGAGCGGGCAAAACGCTCGGAGTGGCACTGCGTGCAGGTCTTGACCCAGGAGTCCAGGCGCGCTTCCGACCATTCGCTGGTGATGTTCTCGGCGATCCCGGGTACCGCAGGATAGTTGGCCCAGCGAATCTTCCTCACGACGTTGTGGCTGTATTTGCCTTCATACTCAAAGTGGCAGCCCGCACAGGTGGGGGCCGTCTGCCCTCCCTTGCTGTAGGCGTCCTTGAGCGGTACGTTCCAGTTCCACTTGTTGCCCATGATGGCCACGGTCTTGCCGTGCTTGCTCATGGAGTAGGCTTCCCAGTTGTTGTGGTCTACCCCGCTGTGGCAGGTCGCGCACGCTTCCGGCTGCCGTGATTCGGCCGCAGAAAATTCGTGCCGCGTGTGGCAGGAGTCGCATTTGTTCTGGTTGGTGTGGCACATGCTGCAGCCTTCGGCAATCTCGCGCTGCGGCATCGAGGCAAATACCGCCACTTCTACGTTCGCCTTCCAGTCAAACGCGTGCGAGGGTCGTCCCTGCGGCCATTGCTTGTTCGGCCAGATGAGGGTGTCGCGCTCGGATTCGCGTTCGGCAAATTCCTGAAGGTGGCACGTGCCGCATACGTCCGCCGTGGGCATGCGGATGTCCTTCATGTGGTCAGCCTTGCCCTTGGCGTTGATGTCAACGTGACAGTCGATACAGCCCACTTCCTTGAGCTTCTCATTGGCTCCCAGCCGCCCCATCGAGCGCAGGTTCTTCTCGACGTCTTCCAGCTTGGCCTTCTTGTAGAACGTCGGATCCTCAGGCTTCAAATTGCGCACCTTGTCCAGGTTGGCATGCGTGCTCTTCTTCCACGCAGCAACCCATACCGGCGATTCGTCCGTGTGACACTTCACGCATTCCTGACGCTCCGCCACTTCCTTCATCGAGGTCGGCGGCTTGTAAAAAGAAGCCGGATCAAAATACATGCTCATCGGGATCGGCTCCCAATATTTGGCCAGCGTCCCGCGTCCCGCCCCTTGCGCAGGATCCTTGTAGCGCTTCACCAGCGCGTCGTAAAACTGCTTGGGCGAGGCCGATTGCTCCAGATTCAGCGCCTTGTACGTCTCCTTCGGCACGCTCGGAAAGTCAGCATGCGCAAATGACGATGCCAACAGCACTCCCACTCCCGCCACCGCTCCCCTCAGCCAGGGCTTCAATAACATCTTCTTCTCCTCTGTTCCGTAATAGTTGTACATATAGTTGTACATTACAGTTGATACATTACCCGCCAGCAATAATGTATCGCGGGAGCGTTTTAACGGGTAGGACCAGTCCTGCGACTCTTTCTGGTACCACGGATATTGCCTCAGCTGAGCAATATACCATGCCAGTAATCAGCTAACCCATGGCAGACTGCTCCAGTCGCGGAAAAAAATTCTCAGGCTGGCCTTGTGGGAAAAGCGCTTCAAGCCATTACAATTTGTTGACTAAAAGTTCATTTCCCATTAAATTGCCGTATCTTTTTCCGCTGATCCATTTTAATAATTACCATTTCAAAAAGAGGGCTTCAATTAATATGACTCTGGGTCTTATTGACTTGCCTTGGTGGGGCTATATTGTAGTCACTCTAGCCCTCACTCATGTCACCATCGCGAGTATAACCATCTACTTGCACCGCCACCAGGCTCACCGTTCACTGGATCTGCATCCATTACCCAGTCATTTTTTCCGCTTCTGGTTGTGGCTGACCACTGGCATGGTGACCAAGGAGTGGACCGCGATACATCGCAAGCATCACGCCAAGTGTGAAACGCTTGATGATCCCCACAGCCCGCAGATATTCGGTATTGGCAAAATATTAAGAGAAGGGTCCGAGCTCTATCGGAAAGAAGCCAAGAATAAGGAAACTCTGGAGCGATATGGGCATGGTACTCCGGATGACTGGGTGGAACGAAATGTTTACTCGAAGTATAGTGCCAAAGGGGTGGCGCTGATGCTGATCATCAACCTCATCCTGTTCGGTCCTATCGGGCTTACGATCTGGGCCATACAGATGGCCTGGGCACCCATCATGGCGGCCGGTGTCATCAATGGTGTAGGCCACTTCTGGGGTTATCGCAATTTTGAAGCCGAAGATGCGAGCCGCAATATCGTCCCCTGGGGAATTCTCATCGGAGGGGAAGAACTCCACAATAATCACCATGCCTACGCCACTTCTGCCAGATTGTCCAACAAATGGTACGAATTCGACATCGGGTGGCTGTACATCCGAACTCTGGAAATAATGGGATTGGCTCAAGTCAAGAAAATTGCACCAAAGTTACGACTGGACGCGGCCAAGACACAATGCGATCTCGACACTCTGCACGCCGTTATTTCTCACCGGTATGAGGTTCTGACAAAATACGCGCAGTCCCTGAAGCATATACTGGCGAAAGAAGTTGACCATATGAAGGAGTCAACCACCCATCTGGGTGTAGACCGTTCCACCCTTAAGCGCTGGGTCCTTGCAGATTCGAAAACTCTGCAAGAGGATGAGCGTGCAAAGCTGAATCTGGTTCTGAGCAAAACAAGAACGCTTGATAAAGTCTACAAAATGCGCGAGGAGCTGAGGTCAATATGGCAGCGCTCCACCATGTCAAAGGATGAACTGGTAAAACAGCTGGAAGACTGGTGCCACAGGGCAGAAGAAAGTGGCATCGAGGTTCTGCAAAACTTTTCTCGCAGATTGCGCTGTTACGCATAACGACGCATACATAGGGAATTTCCAAATAAAAACCCGCTATAGGCGGGTTTTTATTTGATTCTCCAACGATCACGAATACTTACTTGAGCTTCGTTTCCTTGTATTTAACGTGCTTACGCACGACTGGATCAAATTTCAAGATTTCGATTTTCTCGGGGGTGGTCCGCTTGTTCTTCGTGGTTGTATAAAAATGACCGGTCCCGGCCGAAGATTCCAGTTTTATTTTCTCACGCATGATAGGTTCCTGTTTAAGGTATTATTTTAAACGCTGCGTCCGTCTGCACGCATTTCGGCCAGCACCACGTCAATACCGTTTTTGTCAATCGTTCGTAACCCGACAGTGGAAACACGCAAGCTGATCCAGCGTTGTTCGCTCTCGATCCAGAAACGGCGGCGCTGCAAATTGGGAAGAAAACGTCGCTTGGTCTTATTGTTAGCGTGGGAAACATGATGCCCGGTCATAGGCTTCTTGCCGGTAACTTGACATACTCGTGCCATGATGGCCTACTCCAGAATTCTCAAAAACGAATATTATACCCGGACTTCCCCGATTTCCTCAAATCAAATCAATCCGCGCTCGGCAAATGACACCGCTAGCCCATCGCCGATGATAAAGTGATCCAACACTTTGACATCGACCAGTGCCAGCGCCTGTTTTAATGCCTGGGTTAAAATCTCGTCGGCATGACTTGGTTCCGCACTGCCCGAGGGGTGGTTATGCGCAAAAATAACGGCGGCGGCATTATGGTGGAGTGCTCGCTTCACGACTTCACGTGGAAATACGCTGGTCTGCGTGAGGGTTCCCTTGAACAGCTCTTCGTCGGCAATGGTGCGGTTCTGGGGATCGAGAAATATTGCCACAAAAATTTCGTGCTTTTTGCCTTGGAGGCTAAGACGTAAATAATCGCGTACGGATTTGGGTGAATTCAAGACATCCCCGCGTCTTAGTGTTTCCCCAAGCGCCCGCCGGGCCATCTCCAGTACTGCCTGGAGTTGCGCATATTTGGCTGGACCCATTCCCGGCACTTTGCAAAA
The DNA here is from genome assembly GCA_963786735.1 of uncultured beta proteobacterium. Lineage (GTDB taxonomy): Bacteria > Pseudomonadota > Gammaproteobacteria > Burkholderiales > Nitrosomonadaceae > Nitrosospira. Next base: position 19,350 of record CAWBAF010000016.1, on the reverse strand, counting down.
GCTGCCTTGGTCCGCAGAAAAAAGCCCTGTGAGCCCCTTGAAACGTAAGAGCAATTCCCGTGCAAGATCTACTGCGCTTTTACCGACGGTACCCGTACGCAAAAATATTGCGAGCAATTCGGCGTCCGACAGGTTTTCGGCCCCGTTTTTAAGTAATCTCTCGCGTGGTCGCTCGGCCTCCGGCCAGTCTGAAATTGCCATAATCGGGTAAATTAGGACGAGTAGAACACATTTGAAATGTAGCAGCTCAACTCGAGCGTCATTCTGTGTAATACAATAGGTTTTCACGTTTAACTTCGCTCACATGGCGATCCCGGCTCAAACAACCGACTCCACGTTGAAGCATGTTCTGCTGGGATTGACCGGCGGAGTCGCAGCCTACAAAGCAGCGGAGCTCGCACGTCTTTTGATTAAGGAAGGCGTGGATGTCCAGGTAGTGATGACCGAATCGGCTTTGCGCTTTCTTGGTCCCGCGACGTTTCAGGCGTTAACGGGCAAGCCGGTATTCACAGGGCTTTGGGACTCGGGTGTTGCGGGCGGAATGGCTCATATAGAGCTGTCGAGAGATGCGGACCTTATACTTGTTGCCCCAGCCAGCGCCAACTTCATTGCCAAACTTGCGCATGGACTATCCGATGATCTTCTCTCAACATTGTGTCTCGCGCGCGATTGCCCTTTGCTGGTAGCGCCGGCAATGAATAGGCAAATGTGGGAAAATCCGGCGACACTGCGCAATCTCACGGCGCTGCAACGAGACGGCGTGGCAATACTGGGTCCAGCCAGCGGGGCGCAGGCCTGTGGTGAAGTCGGGATGGGCCGGATGCTTGAGGCCCAGGAGATAGCGGAAAAGGTGCTGACCTTTTCTCAGCCCAAGGTACTGCAGGGTCAGCGCCTGCTGATCACGGCAGGGCCCACGTATGAGGCGATCGACCCGGTCCGGGGAATCACGAATTTGAGTTCAGGAAAGATGGGCTACGCCATCGCTCAGGCGGCGATTGATGCAGGAGCAGAGGTCACTCTGATTTCCGGTCGTGTGGGCCTGTCAGCTCCCCCGGTTACAAAATTCATCAGCGTAATTAGCGCACAGGATATGCTCACAGCAGTAAAAGACGAGGTTCCCCGCGTCGATGTTTTTGTGAGTGTCGCGGCAGTAGCGGATTACCGTGCAAAGAATCCTGATAGGCAAAAAACCAAGAAAACGACCCAGAACATTGTACTGGAGCTCACGCCTAATGCCGACATTCTCGAATTTGTAGCCGGCCTACCCAACCCGCCTTTCTGTGTGGGCTTCGCCGCGGAAACCGATAATCTGGATGAGCATGCCGAAGCCAAGCGGCGCAAAAAGAAATTGCCGCTACTGGTTGGCAATCTGGTGCAGGATGCCGTGAATTCTGACGAATGCGCGCTGACCTTATTTGATAACTCCGGCCGGCATCATCTCGCGAAAGCACCAAAAATCCAGCAAGCCCGGCATCTGATTAAACATATAGCAGAACTGCATAAAAAAGGGACCGAACCTTGACACATCATGGTTAAAATCGACTTGAAAATTTTTGATGAGCGCTTGAGAGAGCAGCTGCCAATGTACGCTACGCCGGGTTCAGCCGGGCTTGACCTGAGGGCCTGCATCGACAACGTCATGACCATAGAACCCGGTGAAGCCAGCCTCATTCCCGCTGGCATCGCGATTCACCTTGATGATCCCGGGCTCGCCGCAATAATAATCCCCCGTTCGGGGCTGGGGCACAAGCATGGCATCGTGATGGGAAATCTCGTGGGCCTGATCGATTCCGATTATCAGGGACAGATATTCGTATCCTGCTGGAACCGGGCGCGTGCTCCTTTTTTGTTGAATCCGCTGGAACGCATTGCGCAGCTCGTGGTGGTACCAGTCGTACAGGTGGGGTTCAACGTTGTAAATGACTTCCAGGAAACTCAACGTGGCGCAAATGGGTTTGGCAGTACGGGCAGGCATTAATCATCTCTTTGCAATCTTTTTCCTGAGTCTTTTATTTTCGGCGTCCCTTCGCGCTGAAATGCCGATCGCCCAGCTCAATGTTTCCGGCCATATACTTACCGTCGAAGTCGCTCATACGGAGGCAGCCCGTTCACAGGGATTGATGTTCCGCGAATCGATAGGTGTGAATGACGGAATGCTGTTTATATTTCCTCAGCCTGGAAACTTCAGCATGTGGATGATGAACACGCATATTCCCCTCAGCGTTGCCTTCCTGGATGAAAAAGGGGCCATCCTGAACATCGAGAACATGGCTCCTCGTACGACAGACGCGCATCGTTCGGCTGGAGTTGCAAAATATGCTATCGAAACCAATATCGGCTGGTTTGCGAAGAAAAAAGTGAAACCAGGTGATCGGGTTATGGGACTCGAGAAAGTCCCCCCAGCGGAATAGAGAATATCCCGTGGTTTAGGATATTGCAGATTATCCGGGAATTATCTAGGGCCTGTTAACATTTATCAGCGACGGCGACGGAACGTCAGCACGAGCCGCGCCGAGTGAGCCCCTGTAAGCGGCGAGACGAAGGGCTGGACGAACTCCGTCCGTCCTTCGGGTTGCGCACCAGGCAGTTGCCGCCAGGCATAGGCCCATTCCCGCTTCGCACCCTTGCCCCTGCCTTACCGCATTCCCGAGCATTCCTTTCATGCTCCAGCATTTTCGACAGCCGCCCTTGCTCATCATTTTCATCATTTTTTGAGCTTGCTCGTACTGAGCCAGCAAGCGGTTGACTTCCTGCACGCTGACCCCCGCGCCCGTGGCAATCCGCCGCTTTCGAGACGCCTTCAGAATTTCCGGTTTAGCACGCTCCTGAGGCGTCATTGCGTTGATGATGCCTTCGGTGCGGCCGATCGCCTTATCGTCAATTTTCACGTTTTGCGCAGCCTGGCTCAACTGAGCGGGCAGTTTGTCCATCATCGCGGTCATGCCCCCCATATTTCTCATTTGTTGGAACTGCATCTTGAAGTCGTTCAGGTCAAAATTTTTGCCTGATTTCATCTTTTTGGCGAGCTTCTCAGCCTCTCGCTGATCTACGCCTCGCTGAGCTTCTTCAATTAGCCCCAGGACGTCTCCCATGCCGAGAATCCGCGAAGCCATGCGGTCCGGATAAAATGGCTCCAGTCCGGTAATTTTTTCGGCTACGCCAGCAAACTTTATCGGTTTGCCCGTAATGGAAAGTACAGACAGGGCAGCACCGCCGCGCGCATCCCCATCCAGTTTGGTCAGGATTACACCTGTAAGAGGCAGTGCGTCAGAAAAGGCCTTGGCTGTATTCACCGCATCCTGTCCTTGCATCGCATCCACAACGAACAGGGTTTCAATGGGCTTCAGCAGTGCTTCGAGTTCCCTGATTTCTCCCATCATGGCATCATCGATCGCCAGCCTGCCCGCTGTGTCTACGATGAGCACGTCATAGAAGCGGGTCCGGGCGAAATTTAATGCAGAAGCCGCAATTTCTTTTGGTTGTTGTCCTTCTCGAACAGGGAAGAAGTCTGCACCGGTTTGCTTGGCGAGTATTTCCAGCTGATGTATAGCTGCCGGTCGGTAGGTATCGCAGGAAGAAAGCAGCACCTTTTTCTTCTTATTATCGATCAGCCACTTTGCCAATTTCCCGCTACTGGTCGTTTTGCCCGCACCTTGCAGGCCCGCCATCAGAATGACCGCGGGTGGAACGGTGGACAGGTTGATATCGGCCTTTCCCCCACCCATAAGAGCAATGAGTTCCTGCTGGACAACCCCGATGAAGGCCTGGCCTGGCGACAAGCTGCTCATTACTTCTTTTCCAATCGCTTTTTCCCTAACTCGGGCAATAAATTCCTTGACCGCCGGTAAGGCCACATCGGCTTCGAGCAACGCCATCCGAACTTCACGCAGCGCTTCCTGGATATTATTCTCGGTTAGCCGTGCTTCACCACGAAGCGTCTTGATGACGCCGGAAAGTCGGCTGGTAAGATTGTCGAACATGCAAAATGCCTCTCAAGAAAAATTCGTGTAGACTAAATGAACACTTCATTTTTAATCCCGCAGGATCGATGTCAGGTATTCTAGCCTATCTCATTGCCTCTCTGATGTATGGGATAATCGGTTGGCACTTCTGGCGCACCCGATGGAAGGGCTCCACCAAAAACGGGGCTAACGCTGCACCGAGCTATGGGTGGGAACGTTACGCTATTCTCGCGCCTTTGCTGTTACACGGCTTTACTCTTTACGAGTCCGTGTTTGCCGGCGCTGGTTTGAATTTTGGTGTCGGGAGCGCGGTTTCCTCCATTGTATGGCTCACCGCCACTATTTACTGGTTCTCCGGTTTTTTCTACCGATTGGAAGGTTTGCAGACCCTTGTTGCCCCGGTAGCAGCAGTAGCTGTGCTGCTTCCGCTGGTCTTTCCTTCGCTGCGACCATTGGCCAACACCGAGCTTCCCGCGTTTAAGGCCCACATCTCTATTGCGATGCTGGCGTACAGCCTGCTTACTATTGCTGCCCTTCACGCGTTGCTCATGGCAGTGGTCGAGCGCCGACTGCATCACCCCGCCATGCCCTCGGTCCTGACCAATCTGCCCCCCTTGCTGGCCATGGAGAAGTTACTGTTTCGCGTCATCTGGGTAGGCTTCATCCTGCTTACGCTAACACTCATCAGTGGGATTGTTTTCTCGGAAGAGGTGTTTGGTCAACCGCTCAAATTTACCCACAAGACTTTGTTCGGTATCATTTCCTGGTGTGTGTTCGCCGCCCTGCTGGCGGGCAGGCAATTTTATGGGTGGCGTGGACGAATCGCCATCCGCTGGACGCTGGCGGGGTTCATTATTCTGCTGTTGGCCTATCTCGGCAGTAAATTTGTACTGGAGGTGATACTGCGGCGCTAGCGTATGAAGAGGCGGCAAGCCGTGGCTGCCAACCCGGGCGAAGCTCTTGAAATTTAGGCTGAAACGCCCTATATCTCAAATATTCTCATATCTCCGTTAAAGGCTTTTCTATTGGAAGACATGCCGTTGTATGTGCTATTGATAGCACTGGCTGCTCTGTTGATTTTGTCTGCTTTCTTTTCCCTCTCCGAAACCAGCATGATGGCGATCAACCGTTATCGCCTGAAGCATCTCGTCAAACAGGGAAATCGTGGCGCCCGTCTGACCTCCCAGCTTTTATTAAATACCGACAAGCTTCTCGGTGTGATTCTGCTGGGCAACAATTTACTGAACGCCGCCGCGGCGACACTGGTCGCGGTGATTGTATCCCTGTTCTTTAGTCACAATGACCTCGCACTCTTCTTTGGTACGGTAGGGGTAACATTCGCCATACTGGTGTTCAGTGAAATTACACCCAAGGTTATCGCTGCCGCTTACCCCGAGCGACTTGCACTGGCCTCGAGCTATGTGTTGACGCCCTTGCTGAAGCTTTTTTCGCCGGTGGTTTGGTTCGTCAACCTGTTCGTCCAGGCGCTGCTTACAATTCTCAGGCTGAACCCGAAGGCCGAAAGCGCAACGCAAAAAATCAGCCTTGAAGAGCTCAAAACACTTGTGCTCGAGGCGGGACACTTCATCCGTAAGAAGCACCAGACAATGCTGCTCAATCTGTTTGATCTTGAAACCATTACCGTTGACGATGTGATGGTTCCTCGTGGGCAGATAGAAGCCATAGATTTGAATGCAGAGGATGAAGTGATTCGAAGTCAACTGCTCACCTGCTATCATACCCGGCTGCCCGTTTACCGAACAGCCCTGGATGATGTGGTCGGCATCATTCACGTCCGCAAGGTTCTTAATCAGATGAGAAGCAGCGAAATAACCTCGGCCATATTGGAGAGGATCATGCGAGAGCCATACTTTATTCCATCGGGAACGCCGTTGTTCTCTCAACTGCAACTATTCCAGGAAAATCGGGAACGCGTCGGGCTTATCGTGGATGAATATGGAGACTGGAAGGGACTGGTTACGCTGGAAGATATCGTGGAAGAAATCATTGGTGAATTCACCACTCACGCTCCCTCGCAAGTCGGCACTTTTCTCAAACAGGCAGACGACAGTATCATGGTGGAAGGCAGCAGCCTGCTTCGGGATCTTAATCGCAAGCTTGGCTTGCACTTGCCACTCGGGGGGCCGAAGACGCTTAATGGACTTGTCGTGGAACATTTCCAGGATATCCCTGAAGCGGGCACAAGCCTTAAAATTGCGGGCTACCCTATGGAAATCATTCAGACCCAGGACCGGGTCGTTAAGGTAGTGCGTATCTTTTCCATCTTGCCGCCAATCGACGAAGAGGTACAACATTCAGAGAGTGGCCCGCATACGACCCAATAAATCCCTTCTTGACACAATCCGGTTAGGGTTCTCCTTCTTGCAGACGCCCTTCGGATAGCTGAATCAGATGTCTTTTAACTATCTGCTGCATAATTCTCCAGCTTTTTTCATTTCCTTCTGCTCAGTTGTAGGCCTTGTGGTCGGCAGCTTCCTGAATGTTGTCATTTTTCGCCTGCCAAAAATGATGGGGCGGGCCTGGGCTGAGCAATGTGCAGACTTACGCGGTGATACGATCGAGGCTCAGCCGCCCTACAATATCGTTACGCCTCGCTCCGCCTGCATGTATTGCGGACATAAGCTAAAGGCAATAGAAAATATCCCTTTGATGAGCTATTTGCTATTAAAAGGCCGCTGCTCGCGTTGCCGCACATTAATCTCGCCGCGTTACCCCGCTGTTGAGCTATTGACTGCCGCGATCAGCGGGTTCATTGCCTGGCATTTCGGCTTTGGTTTTACCGCGTTCGCCGCATTGGCTTTTTCATGGTCGTTGATTGTTCTGGCGTTCATTGATATTGATACGCAGTTGCTTCCCAACGATATAACGATCCCGCTTTTATGGTCTGGACTATTGATCAATTTGGCCGATACTTTTACAGATATTCATTCCGCAGTTCTGGGCGCCGTTGCCGGGTATTTCACGTTGTGGTCGATATACTGGTGTTTCAAGCTTGTTACCCGAAGAGAAGGCATGGGCTACGGGGATTTCAAATTGCTCGCGGCGATAGGTGCGTGGCTCGGTTGGCAAATGCTTCCGCTCGTGATTCTGGTTTCATCAGTGGCCGGGACTCTTGTTGGAACGAGTCTCATGATAGTGGCCAAACGGGGCCGTCACGTACCTGTACCATTTGGTCCCTACCTGGCCGCTGGCGGCCTGGTGGCGCTATTCGGGGGCAATTGGCTCAGCAGCAGGTACTGGGATCTTTCCTAACCGATGGGTCTGATCGTCGGCTTAACAGGGGGAATAGGCTGCGGTAAAACCAGCGCAGCGAAATTGTTCGAGGCTCTTCGCGTGGATGTGGTGGATACTGATGATATTGCGCATGAGCTTACCCAGCCGCAAGGCGCGGCGATCGAATCAATCCGACAGGCTTTTGGAGAAAAATACATAACGGATGATGGCGCGCTAAATCGTGGAGACATGCGTGATCTGGTATTTTCGCGTGAGGATTCACGCCGGAGGCTAGAAGCCATACTCCATCCGCTTATCCGGGCCGAGGCCGCCCGCCGCGCCGCTCATTTTCAGGGATCTTACGGAATCCTGGTCGTCCCGTTGTTGCTGGAGGCCGGCGGCTTTCAACAAATGGTTCAGCGCATCCTGGTCATCGATTGCAGCGAGGATATCCAGCTTGCTCGCACAATCGCTCGAACCGGAATGAATGAGCAGGCTGCCCGGGCCATCATGTCGGCGCAGCTTTCTCGCAGGGAGCGATTACTCCAGGCCGATGATGTGATCGTCAACGATCTTGATATGAATCATCTGAAACGACAGGTTGAAGTTTTGCACGAAAATTACCTCGCTCTGGCCAACAGAGGCTGATTCGTTGCCTGCCAGCGCTTACCATTTCAACCGTGATTTTAATTGTCGAATTCCCTTTTGTAGGGCAATATCGCACCTACTGTTCTGTTATTTTTCGTTCAGGCCGATACTGATCCATAACCGTGATTTACGAGCATCCCCTTAACGAACGTATCCGCACTTTGCTGCGGCTTGAGGATCTGTTTGACAGGGTGGCTTTCTTTTCGGGCAGGGACGATGCAGTTGAGCATCATGCCGCGCTTGTTACGTTGTTCGAGATTCTCGACGTCACCAGTCGGGCAGATATGAAATCCGAGTTGTTACAGGAACTCGAGCGTCAGAAGCACGCCTTGGAAATCCTGAGGAGGAAGCCGGGTATTTCAGAAGATGCACTGGCTCAGGTGTTGAATAACGTTCACGCCGCGTCCCAAAAGCTGCTGAATATGGCCGGTAAAATAGGCGAGCATATGCGTGAGAACGAATGGCTCATGAGCATCAAGCAACGTGCGGGTATACCGGGCGGTGCGTGTAAATTCGATCTTCCCTCATATCACTATTGGCTTCATCTTGACCCAGAGTTGCGCCGCAGCGACCTTAACGAGTGGGTTGCGCCGCTGCTGCCTATCGAAGAAGGTTTTCGCATTGTCCTGCATTTATTGCGAAACAGCGGAAAAACTTTTCAGCATACGGCTTATCGTGGTGTCTTTCAACAGATGGGGTCCGGGCGGACCGCGCATATGCTGTGCCTGAACCTGGATGAAAGCCTTCCTTGCGTACCTGAAATCAGCGCCAACAAATATGCGCTTAACATTCGCTTCGTCATCTCGGGCGCAAGGCAGAAAACCAAAGTATACGAAGAAGACGTAGAGTTTGAACTGACTTTTTGCAATTTATAGGCTTGTTTATTATTCCGTCAGGTCAAGCCAGGGTTTCGCAATGACAAATTTTTTCGCGCTGATTCCCGCAGCAGGTTCAGGTTCACGCATGGGAAACGAGCTGCCGAAACAGTATTTATCATTGGCGGGCAGGCCGATGATTTATCATGCCCTGCACAGACTGTGCAATTCCTCCCGGATTAATGGCGTATTTGTCGTACTCGCGCGAGACGATGAAGAGTGGAAAAAGCATGATTGGTCCGAATTTTCGCACAAGCTGGCAGTTATGTATTGTGGAGGCGAAACGCGCGCTGAAAGCGTAATCAATGGCTTACAGGCGGCACGAGAAATCTCATCCATATCGGATGAGGATTGGGTATTGGTGCATGATGCCGCGCGGCCGTGTTTAAGTGAAAGTCAGCTGGACAGGCTGGTGGATGAGCTGTCTGAAGATGAGGTGGGAGGATTGCTAGCGGTTCCCGTTGCCGATACCTTGAAACGCAGTGGGGCGGGCAAGCGGGTTGAACGCACCGAACCAAGGGAAAACTTGTGGCAGGCGCAAACCCCGCAGATGTTTCGCTATCACATGCTCATGAGAGCCCTTAGCATGGCCGGCGGAACAGTTATGACGGACGACGCGGGTGCAATTGAGGCATTGGGTTTGCGCCCGAAACTGGTTCTCAGCGACACGCGTAATCTCAAGGTGACCTACCCTCAGGATCTGGTGCTTGCAGAACTGATACTGAGTAATTCGTGACCGGATTCTGTAGCGGTATTTTTTCGAACCAGATATGACATCGGGGTTGCTGTTCAGGCTGCGCGCGGCTGCCTCGTAATGACCCCCAACCAGATTTGAGAAGGAAAATAAGTGGCGAAGTTTAGAATTGGGCAAGGTTTTGACGTGCATCAGCTGGTCGAAGGCCGTAAGCTCATCGTAGGTGGTGTTACCATTCCGTATGAAAAAGGGCTTCTCGGGCATTCCGATGCGGATGTGTTACTGCACGCGATATGCGATGCCTTATTGGGTGCGGCAGGATTGGGTGATATAGGAAGGCATTTTTCCGATACCGATCCCAGATACAAGGATATCGATAGCCGTGTGTTACTTCGCAACGTTCATGCGTTGCTGGATGAGCATGGCTACGCAGTCGTGAATATCGACGCGACCATCATTGCCCAGGCGCCTAAAATGTCGCCACATATCCCTTTGATGTTGGCTAACGTCGCGCATGACCTTGGGATGGATGCTTCGGCTGTCAATGTCAAGGCCAAGACTGCAGAACGTCTTGGCCCGGTGGGTAGAGGTGAGGGCATCGAGGCGGAGGCAGTGTGCCTGATAAGTCAACTCGACCAGTGATCCAAAAAGACACCCGGTGCGCAAGTAGAACAGCTCGGCTTTTTTTTGCAATCTGGCCAGACGAGATGGCCCAAGAGGAGATGGCTCGACTGGCACAGCGGCTGGACCTGGAGTCGCGGTGCCGCGGGCGGAAAACCAGACCAGAAAATATTCATCTCACCCTGGTGTTTATCGGTGAAGTAGACGTCATCAAGCTGGAAGCCCTGTGCGGGGCGGCTCGCCAAACACAAGCGCTCGGAATATGTGGATTTCATCTCGTTTTTGACAGTATCCGTTACTGGAAGCATAACCAGATTGTTTACGCCACCGCCGGCGTAATACCCCCGGAGCTCACGCATCTGGTCATTGGTCTTCAGTCTGCCGTGTCGGCCGCGGGATTTGGACTGGGGGACAGGCCTTACATCCCGCATATTACGCTAATGAAGCGGGCTTCTTGTCGAGGGTTGCCGGAATTGCAGAAACCGATAGTCTGGCGGGTAGGAGAGTGGATGCTGGTAAAATCCGAACAGACCAGCGGTGGGTCCGTTTATAGCCCTGTTCACCGCTGGTCACTGGCGTGAGGGCGGGTTAGAGGTAAATACAGGTTTCCAGATGTTTGGTCAGATATTTTTCGCTGGCCTTGGTATAGTCCTTTTCAAGGGTGTCGCTTACAAGATTTCGTACGTTACGTCCGAGATTACCATTGACAAGGCCAATAAATGGAGCTGACGCGACCAGAATCAGCCGCTGGTAGCTATTGGTTATACGGCCTTGCTCCAGTTCTTTGGCCAACCGGCAGGCGAAATTCCGCGCCTCATGCTGTTTGGGATCAGTTGCAGATACATATGCGCCGCAGCCGTTGCCGTGACTTTTATTGTGTCCAGGCCGGTCAGAAACAAGGTGCTGTCCTTTTTCCCTGCTGGCCTCATGTCTGAATTCCTTGAGTTTCTGTAAACCTTTTTTTGGGCCGTAATTCGCGTAAAGGTAAGCTGCGCTTGCGTTTGCAACGAGAATCCAGGTGATGCTCATGACTCCTCCGTTCAATGGTGTTAAAGTGAAACGAGGTTTTAGGTCCTGCCCAGCAATGGCATTGCTCAACGACGGACATTGAATTTTTATCAGAGTTTTTCACTGAAGGCAACCATTGAATTACATTTGTATTACATAAATACATCGCCCCTTTCTTGAAGATTCTTGCTCTTGATACATCTGCCGAATACTGTTCGATAGCCCTGTTGGCAGATGACGAGGTGATGAGCCAGGACGCCTACGCGGGACAGCGACACTCCGAGCTCGTCTTGCCCATGGTGAGGCAGGTGCTTGCAGATTCAGGAATAGCGTTGGCGCAGCTGGACGGTATTGCCTTTGGGTCCGGTCCCGGATCCTTCACCGGTCTGCGCATCGCCTGCGGGATCACCCAAGGGTTGGCTTTCGCGGCCGATCTGCCTGTGACGGGCATATGCACTTTGGAAGCGTTGGCGCAGGAAGCCGGTACAGAAAAAGTCGTGGCAGCGTTGGACGCTCGCATGGGCCAGATTTATCATGCCGCATATGAGAAAGGCCTTAATGAATGGCAGGCTGTCGCTAAGCCTTCCTTATGTTTGCCTCTGGATGCACCCCTGATTGAGGGCAATAACTGGATCGGTTGCGGAAGTGGTTTTGATGTGTACAGCGACGTGTTAGGTGTGCACTACGAGCGAAGCATCAAACACGTTATTGCCGGCGTGCGGCCACATGCCCGCTCAATTGCTCAGCTGGCGGTGGCGAAATTTGCAAATGGACAAGGCATCAGTGCCGCTGAGGCTGCGCCTCTTTATATTCGTGACAAGGTAGCTCTAAAGGAAAATGAGCGATGAGCGCACGCCCGGATGATACGCCAACAATCCGGCGAATGACTCTGTCCGACCTGGACTCGGTGATAGCCATCGAGCGCGAGGTTTTTCTTTTTCCCTGGACGCGCGGTAATTTCAGCGATTCCGTCAATGCGGGATACCATTGCCTGGTATTGGATCAGGAAGGTCATCTTTTTGGTTACGGGGTGATGACAGTCGCCGCGGAAGAAGCGCATTTGCTTACGCTCAGCATTGCCACCGAGTGCCAGGGGAAGGGGTGGGGCGAGCGGTTGTTGCGGCATTTCATCCAAATCGCAGGGGCCGAGCACGCGCGTTCGATATTCCTGGACGTGCGCGTGTCCAATCAGGCTGCAGCCCGGCTATATGAACGGATCGGATTCAGACGGGTCGGCAGGCGCAGAGACTATTATCCTGCGATGGAGGGGCGTGAAGATTCTCTGATAATGGAATTGAGGTTATGACTTCTGCCAGAGACGCAAGGCGTAAAGAAATCCTAAGGGAGCTTGGCCTGACGCCGTTGTGGCGTTCGCGGGAAGTCCGGGGCCCGGGGATCCCGGCGGCGCCCGCGCAGGATCTATCAACGGGGCCGGAATTCAACGACCTGGATGGGGATAGGGGGATAGGTACGGCCGAAGCCCGGCATATACACATACGGAGCATGGGGTGGGACGATCTTGAGGCCAGCGTCACAGGTTGCATCGCATGTCCTCTGTGGCAATCACGCACGCGAACGGTATTTGGCGTAGGAGACAAGAGCGCGGACTGGCTGTACCTCGGAGAAGGACCGGGTGCACAGGAGGATGCAACGGGGGAGCCGTTCGTCGGCCAGGCCGGCAAACTGCTGGATAATATGCTGTTGGCGATCGACCTGAAGCGCGGCCAAAATGTCTTTATTGCCAACATAGTAAAATGCCGGCCGCCTGCGAACAGGGAGCCCACACACTACGAGGCTCAGCAGTGCGAGCCCTATCTCGCGCGGCAGATCGAACTGATCAAGCCTAAACTGATTATTGCGCTGGGCAAAGTGGCCGCCCAAAATCTGCTGGGTACTGATGCGAGCATAAGCAGTCTGCGCGGGAAGCTGCATTCACATGCGGGAGTTCCGGTTATCGTAACCTATCATCCGGCTTATCTGTTGCGCACACCGACCGCCAAAGCCAAGGCCTGGGAGGACCTGTGTTTCGCCCGGAGTACGATGCATAAACTGATTCCCTTGCAATATCACGATGAGTCCCCATAACGCTTAGAGTATTTATAAAGATAAGGAGGGAAGATATGCACAAGCTGTTCTTATCCCTGGCGTTGCTTCTGACTTTCACCCTGAGCGGGTGCGGGTACAACACTCTGCAAACCACCGACGAGCAGATCAAGGCGAACTGGGGGGAAGTTGTGAATCAGTATCAGCGACGAGCCGACTTGGTGCCCAACCTGGTAAACGTGGTCAAAGGTTTCGCCGCACAGGAAAAGGATGTGCTGCTTGGCGTTACGAACGCGCGCGCCAAGGTGGGCAGCGTACAGGCCACCCCGGAACTTATCAACAATCCGGAGGCATTCGCCAAGTTTCAGAGCGCGCAGGGAGAATTGTCCAGCGCGTTATCGCGGCTGCTTGTGATTGCCGAGAATTACCCTCAACTCAAATCTGACGCCAATTTCCGTGAATTGCAGGCCCAGCTTGAAGGTACTGAGAACCGGATTACCGTGGCTCGCAATCGCTATATCAAGGCAGTACAGGACTATAACGTTGTAGTGAGGTCCTTTCCCACTAACCTCACGGCAATGGTGTTCGGCTACAAAGTCAAGCCCAGCTTTGCTGTTGAAAATGAGAGAGAAATTTCAACTGCACCCAAGGTGGATTTTGGCGCTCCTCCACCCGCGCCCAAGTAAACTGCTCTGTTTATGGCCAGTACCTGGGCTAAAACCCTAGCATTTGCCGCAATGCTGCTCGTCGCCTGCCTGGCGGCGGCAGATGTTGCGATTCCGCCTCTCAAGGGTCGCGTCACCGATCTGACGGGCACGTTTTCTCCTGCTGAAAAAGTCCAATTGGAGCAGAAGCTGGCAGATCTCGAAGCAACGAAGGGCAGTCAAGTGGCAGTATTGATCCTGCCATCAACTCAACCGGAAACCATCGAACAGTATTCAATCCGGGTTGCGGACGCCTGGAAGTTGGGAAGAAAGGGCGTGGATGACGGTGCCTTGCTAGTGGTCGCCAAGCAGGACAGAGCCGTACGTGTTGAGGTGGGTTACGGCCTGGAAGGCGTATTACCCGATGCGATCGCCAAGCGAATCGTGGAAGAAACGATCATCCCCCAGTTCAGGCAGGGGAATTTTGCGGCCGGAATCAACGCGGGCACTGATCAAATAATAAAGGTTATCGAAGGAGAGTCGTTGCCGCCGCCAAAGGCCAGACGCGGTGCTGCTCCTGCTGAAAGCGGCGGTTTCCTGGACAACCTCATCTTCATTTTCATCATACTGCTCATAGCGGGAAAAGTATTGCAGTCCCTGTTCGGGCGCTTCATTGGCGCAACAATCATGGGTGCATCCGCGGGGTTTCTCGGCTGGCTTCTCTTCTCTTCGATAATTGCAGGTTTGATTATTGCTGTTCTTGCGTTCCTTATGGGCTTGTTTGGAAGCCCTGGGGGTGGTTTCTACCATGGCGGTCGTGGCGGATGGTACGGCGGCGGCGGTTTTGGAGGCAGGGGAGGGGGCGGCTCCGGCGGAGGTGGCTTCAGCGGTGGTGGCGGTGGCTTTGGCGGCGGTGGTGCATCCGGGAGATGGTAAGTGAATTTCGCTCGAATAACACGTCATCTTGCCACTGGTAATATGGCCGTAAGGCGGACGTTTCCTGAGCCTGCGATGTTGGCGATCGAAAACGCTATTAAAAGATCGGAAATCAGCCATCAAGGCGAAATACGTCTCGCCGTGGAGGCGGCACTGGGCACACCAGCCTTGCTTAAGGGTCAAACCGGACGGGAACGCGCGGTAGAGGTATTTTCCCATCTGCGTGTCTGGGACACCGAGCAGAACAACGGCGTGCTGATTTACCTGCTGCTCGCCGACCATCACGTTGAAATCGTTGCGGACCGGGGAGTCAACGCCAGGGTAAAAAATGACGAATGGGAAAGTATCTGCCGTAAAATGGAAAGCTCTTTTGCCCGGGGACAGTTTGAATCCGGCGTCATCGCGGGAATTGAAGCAATCGGCGAACATCTACAGGAACATTTTCCCACCCGGAATGAGGGTGGGGAAAATGAGCTGCCAAACAGGCCAGTCACACTAGGAGAGTAGGAGAGTGAACCCCACCTGATCAGTGAGTTTTACTTGGCAGGTGGCGAGCATGCTTTGAGGTTATCCTTCATATTCGTAGGGCATCAGCTTTCGGTATTAGGGCCTGTTAACATTTATTTCGCACCCGCGACGGCGACGGATTTCGTCCAGCACGAAGCACGAGCCGCGCGGCAGAGTGAGCCTCTGTAAGCGGCGGGTAACGAAGGGCTGGAGGAAATCTGCCCCGTCCCTTCGGGTTGCGCACGAAATAAATATTAACAGGCCCTAATGTCCTTTATGAGCTCCAATCAGATGAAGCGAATCTTCGATGCTCTGGTTGCGCAAATGCCACTGGCGAATAAGCGCCATGATGACGGCGACGAACAGGCCGAAGAGGATGATAACGGTATAAACGTGGACATCGAAGCTCACCAGTATCGCGTACAGTCCCAGCATGCTGAGAATGCTCAGGTTCTCGTTGAAATTCTGCACCGCGATAGAATGGCCCGCCCCCATGAGGATGTGCCCCCGGTGCTGCAAGAGCGCATTCATGGGCACCACGAAAAATCCCGCCAGGCTACCGATCAATACCAGGAGGATAAGGGCGATCCACAGATCGCGCGCCAGGATCATGGCCATGACTACAATGCCCATGGCGATACCGAGAGGAATTACCTTCACCGAGTCGCGCAATGATACCAAACGCGCCGCGATGACTGCCCCTATCGCAATTCCCACAGCCACGACGCCCTGTAGCTGTGCGGCCTTGCTTAACGGGTAACCAAGGGCCGCATCCGCCCATTTCAACACGATAAATTGTAACGTCGCTCCCGCTCCCCAAAAAAGCGTGGTGACGGCCAGCGATATTTGACCGAGCTTATCCATCCAAAGCAATTTCATACAATGCGCGAATTCGTGGACCAGGAACACGGGATTTTTTTTGAGGATGCGGTGGTCGACACCTGTATTGGGAATGTAAAGATTAAAAATGGCGGCGATTGTGTAAAATATTGCAATAAGCAGAATCCCGGCCTCCGGCACCGTATCTACTCCCGTTTCAATTACAGGGAAGTCGAAAGAGAGAAACACAGCAGAAACCGCGGGTGAAATCAGCAGTCCGCCAATTACTGTTCCCAGCACAATTGAAGCCACGGTCAGGCCTTCGATCCATCCATTGGCGATGACCAGTTTTTCCGGGGGCAACAGCTCGGTAAGAATGCCGTATTTTGCAGGAGAATAGGCTGCGGCTCCCAGTCCGACAACCGCATAAGCGGCGAGCGCAGAATACTGTTGGGATGCAAGGAAGAGCAGTGTGCATCCCGCGATCTTTATCGTATTGCTGATAAGCATGACCCGCCCCTTCGCCATCGAGTCCGCAAACGCGCCGACGAATGGGGCAAGAATTACGTAGAATAGAACAAACACGAACTTGAGCATCGGAGTGAGATAATCGGGAGCATGCAACTCGACCAGGAGCGCAATGGCGACGACCAGCAGCGCATTATCTGCCAGTGAAGAAAAAAACTGCGCTGCCATGATGGTATAAAATCCGCGTTTCAAGCTATCCCCTCCAAAAACCGTTCGTTGTGCAATCCGGATTATACAATGCCCATCCTTGCCTTTACGAAGTGCTATGCGGGCAAATGACCTTTCCTGGCCCCAACAGATCACATCTTATTTCGCGGTAAATACAGCTACTGATGTCGCGACCTATCCAGGCGCTCATTGACCTCTCCGCGCTCGAACATAACCTGTCCGTAGTTCGCCGTCTTGCGCCCGATCGCGTGTGATGGCGGTGATCAAGGCTGATGCTTATGGTCACGGATTGTTGCGGGCGGCAGAGGCTCTCAACCGTGCGGATGGCTTTGCCATGCTCGAACTGGATGCCGCAGTTCGGCTCCGGGAGGCAGGCTATCGACAAAGG
The DNA here is from genome assembly GCA_963786735.1 of uncultured beta proteobacterium. Taxonomy (GTDB): domain Bacteria; phylum Pseudomonadota; class Gammaproteobacteria; order Burkholderiales; family Nitrosomonadaceae; genus Nitrosospira. The sequence continues at coordinate 2,275 of CAWBAF010000016.1, read as the reverse complement.
ATTTTATTGCTCGAAGGTTTTTTTTCCATTGAAGAATTGGCGTTGATCGAGCAGTATCAGTTAAGTATCGTTATCCACAACCATGAACAGCTGAGCATGTTATGCGCGTATAACTCCCGTGGCAGGTTTAACCCGGACATATTTCTGAAAGTTAATACGGGCATGAACCGTCTTGGGTTTACCCCCGACCAGTGTTCGGTCGTCCTCGAAACGCTCAGAGGCAGCCATGCAGTCGGAGATATAACGCTAATGACTCACTTCTCCCGCGCTGACGAAATTGACGGACGCGAAAGTATGGCGCGGCAGTTAAAACGCTTCAGGGGAGTTGCAGCGGGCCGTCATCTTTCCTGTTCGCTGGCCAATTCCGCCGCGATTTTATGCTACCCGGAAACACATGCCGATTGGGTACGGCCCGGTATCATGCTTTATGGCGGGTCCCCTCTGGTTGGGACGAGCGCAGCCGAGCTGGATTTACGTCCGGCGATGACGATATCCAGCAGGGTCATCGCTGTGCAAGCGCTCAAGCCGGGCGATGGAATCGGTTATGGCCATATTTTTCACGCTGATCGGGCGATGCGGATCGGAATTGTCGCGGGTGGCTACGCCGACGGATACCCGCGCCACGCCCCTACCGGCACGGCCGTGTTGGTCAATAACAGGCGCACCCGTATCCTTGGACGCGTTTCGATGGATATGCTGCATGTGGATTTGAGTGGGGTGCCGGATGCGGGAGTAGGCAGTCCGGTGACGCTCTGGGGAAAAGGCTTACCAGTGGAAGAGGTAGCGCAGGCAGCCGGCACGGTCGGCTATGAGCTGTTGTGCGCTTTGGCGCCGAGGATGCGAATCGTTACTTGAGTAACCTGGCAGAATTAGCGTTACCCATTATGTTTATACAGGAAGAGAACAGCTCGGGTAATGAATTGATAAAGGGGAAAAAGCGTAAATGGAGAAACGAGTGAAACAACAGGAACGCGGCCGATCCCACCCGCAGGCCGGTGTCCTGGTGGTCTGCGGGTGATAAAAGGAGGTTGCTCAGAGCCAAACCGCGCGGTTATTCTATCTTCGACTTGGAACGAAGGTCCATCACGTGTGCCGCAAATTGCCGTTGCAGTACGCGTTGCGCCAGATTTGCCTTTATTTCCTCCAGCGGAGGAATTTTCAGGGGCGGACGTCATCCAGGCGGATCACGTGCCAGCCAAAGGGGGTTTTTACAGGCTGCTCAGTAAGCTGGCCTTTGTTCAGCTTGGTCAGGGCTTCCGCGAAGGGCTGAACATAGTTTGCCGCTGGGCTCCAGTCGAGTTCGCCCCCTTTGCTCTTGCTCCCCGTGTCCAGTGATTTTTCCTGGGCGATCTTTTCAAGCTTGGCGCCTTTCTTGATTTTTGCAATGATGTCCTTGGCTTCGGCCTCGCTTGCCACGAGAATGTGGTGGGCCTTGTACTCCTTGTCCCCCATCTGGGCTTTCAGCGTTTCATATTCCTTCTGAAGCTCCTCATCACTGACGGGATGGTTTTTCACATAGTCGACCTGATATGCCCTGACCAGGGCCGATTGCCGGGCCATGTCGAGCTGGGCGGCGAAATCCGGATCTTTATCGAGTCCTTTTTTTAGTGCGTCCTGAGCGATGACTTCTTCGGATATAAGGTCGTCGCGCAACGTCTTCCGGGCTTCGGGCGTATCGGGCTGGCCTTGCGTCGCACGTGCCTTCATTAGAATTCGAGCGAGACTGAGGGATTGATACGCCGTTTACCTTGGCCGTCGTTGACGTCGCCGTGGATTGAGCCTGAACAGCTGTTGAGCAATCAGGCTGAAAACGCCGAACGCCATGAGTGGAGCAATTCTTTTAAAATGCATAGGGCTTCCTTGTCAATGGGTCAGAATCAGATCAAAATCTTCGGGAGTATACGCCTTTACACTTAACGCGTGAATATGCTTATGCATTATCTCCTGCAGAGCGTCGTAGACGAGCCGATGTCTGGCTAAGGCTGATCTCCAGCAAATCTGGACAAATACGATGGTGAGAACATAATGCCCGCCGCCGCCCTCGGCGCCTGCGTGACCGGCGTGGCGGGCGCTCCGTCCGTTATTATGATCCGCTCCGGAAAAGAGAACGGCGAGCTTTTGCGTAATAAGTTCGACAGTGGTCATCAGGAGTCCTCTGAATAAATCCCGCACGGGCGCGATGCTGGCTTTGCGGGATGGGATGGCGCGAAAGGCGACAACGCAAATGGCGCGACCGCGTAGGCGAAGCAGTGTCTTCCGGAGGAAGATGCGGCCT
>CAWBAF010000015.1:0-19116 GCA_963786735.1 uncultured beta proteobacterium | reverse complement strand
CCAGGTTGCCAAAACCTGGTACTGGTACGATTCTTGGCTTGCAGACGTTCACAAACACTGTGTAGATAATTCTGGGGTGTACCAATGATGCCCCCGCTCAACGAATCCATAGTCGAAGACGTTGCGCTGGGTTGGCTCGGAGAGCTTTGGCTATACAATTGTTCATGGGTCGCGTATCGCTCCCTGTGAACCAGCGTCGGAACGGGAGTCATTCGGCGATGTGGTGTTGACCGCCTGTTGCGCGGATGACGGAATGGCAGAGGATATCGTGCTTGAACCACTCTTTCTCAACGCCCTGAAGGGGCAGTGCCTGAACCACCCTCCCCTGATTGATCTAAAGTAATAGGGCATTTGTAAAGTGGCCGCAAGTACCTTGCGGAGTATGACTCAAGTCTCATTATGAAGGTCAGCGTGTTCAAAAAGATCTGGGCGCCGCCACCCGGATATACGGGGCGCCTGCGAAACAGGGTCGCCTTCGCGCCTGGTTTGTCTATCCCGAGCGCGAGCAGTCACGAGGGGAAGAGATCGCCAACAGCATTAGTCATGGCATTGCCCTGGTTGCTGCACTCGTCGGAATGCCTTTCCTGGTCATGCATGCGCTGAAGCAGGGAGATCCCGGATTCGTCGCTGGTGTATATGTTTTTTCCACAACGATGATCGTCCTCTATCTCTCGTCTACCCTCTACCACGCGCTCGCCATCGGCAAGGCCAAGCAGCTTTTCAAGGTTATCGAGCATTCCGCCATCTTCCTTCTTATTGCAGGTACATATACGCCCTTTACGCTGGGAGTATTGAAGGGCGCGTGGGGTTGGTCGCTTTTGATAGTTGTCTGGTGTCTTGCCATAGCCGGGATGGTGCTGAAAATCTTTGTCAAGGCGAACCATCCGGGACTCTCCACAGCGCTTTATCTTGTGATGGGGTGGCTTGCCCTGATTGCAATTGAGCCTCTTTTTACAAGGATTCCCGCGCCCGGCGTGCTCTGGCTATTTGCAGGAGGCCTGTCATACACAGCCGGTGTCATCTTCTTTTTAACAGATTCGCGGCTGCGCTATGGACACCTGATCTGGCACCTTTTTGTTATTGCCGGGACCACATGCCATTATTTTGCGGTGCTGGGGTATGCGGCGTAATAACATCAAAATTGAACACCACTGATGTGTGACCTTAACTTCGTCAGTATAAGCTGTTCATCGATATCAGCCGCGCGAGGTCTGCAATTGGTCACGAGTACAAATCTGATTTCCAAACTTGATTTCCAAACCGCCACGGGTGAATTCTTCGGCCGGGTCATCAATTCCAGCAACGATGCACAGGTCATGTCGTCAGACCACTGGATTTTTTGCCCGAAATTCTGCTTTTAAATGGAAATGCTACGATTATTGGGTAGGGTTATGCGCTGCAATAGGCTACCCTACAAAAGGTACGACTCGAAACTCACCACCCAAAGGAGCGAACGTCATGAAAGCCAATCCAGTTGTCTGGTTCGAAATTTATGTTGAAAACATGGAGCGCGCGAAAACTTTCTACGAGGCTGTCCTGCAATGCAAGCTTGAACATTTGCAAGCTCCAGACACTGAAAAGTGGGATATGTGGTCCTTCCCGATGTCGGAAGAAGGCTATGGCGCGGGAGGTGCGCTGGCGAAAATGGAAGGCTGCTCTCCCGGCCACGGCGGTGGCACGCTGGTTTACTTCCGATGCGAGGACTGTGCGGAGGAAGCTGCCCGTGCAGCCAAGAACGGTGGTCGTGTTTTCAAGGAAAAAATGCCCATCGGCAAATATGGCTTCATCGCCCTGGTGTACGACACAGAGGGTAACATGATCGGATTGCATTCCATGAAGTAGGAATAGATGGGAAGGTTGGCAGACGCTTGGGCGTCAATCGCCGCGCAAATCCAGGCGACAGAAGTGGACGGACCCATAACCCGATCAGTTCAGGTGTTACGGATTTGCTCCAATCCTGTTCCATAGGGATCGTCGCCCTCGTCCGATTACTTGACGTGAAAATTTCACGGGACTAATGTTAGTAAGGACGGGAAATAGTTTGCGGGAGGAAATGCCAGTGGGCATTTCTACACAATGAAACAAACCAACTGACGAAGAGGCCTTATGCACAAACAGCAGACAATACGCCCGCGATTCACCGGCCTGACACTGGTGGCGGCGTTGAGCATCGCGATTTCGGGATGCGTCGCCACCGGTCACGAAATCGTGCAGAACCGAGTCGTGGTTCCGCCCGGTGCGGTTGCAAAGGTCCGGGCAGTGTGCCCGGACGGCAAGAAGGTCCTCGGAGGCGGGTTCGACCTCGAGATTCCGGAGGACCTGAGAGTGTATGCCTCGGATCCCACCGACAGCCAGGGAAATATTCTGACTAATGGCTGGCGGGTGATGGTGCGAAACGAGGGAAGAACGGCCCGGCAAGCCACGGCTATCGCGGTCTGTGCAAAGGCTCACTAGCTAGGGGGCCACTGCTTCATGTCCTGGGCCACGCGGCGATGGTAGTGAGCCAAATTGCTGTATGCATCCGCAGCGTCCTGGTAAACCCGCACCAACGCCTGGGCGTTCTCTATCTGGTCATCCGTTTGCCTGCCATAGTAGTAGGCATGCCTGTTGTATTCCTCGAGGGTTTTCTTTTGCTGCTCTGCCTTTGCCTGCATGCTTCTCGCCAGATCGTCGTACTGCCTGGCCAAGGCCTCGTGGTCAGCGCTGGTTTCGGCGCTTCTGATATCGCTTGCCATGTCCCCGGGATAAGGGTCGGGTTGGATATGCGCACAGGAGGCTAACAAGCCCGAGGTGGCAAGAACGACGAGAGCAGTGCACAGTTTCATGGTGCGTCCTTTTGAGTTGTTATCAAGGCTCATAATGACATTATAGGCACCCGTGTTATTACAATCTGACGTAATTGAGTCACAGAAAAGAAATGGAGTTAGACACGATTGTTACGATCGTACCCAACCCCATTTCGCCGTGAGGGACGGCTGACCTTCACTGCTCAGTGTTATTTCACTGCTGTGACTACCGAAGTAGAGCCTTGTTGAACGAACTCGATTTCCACTTTTTTGCCGACCGGGAGCTTGTCGAACAGCGCCGGGTCCTTGACCGAAAAATTCATCGTCATCGCAGGCCAGTTCAAGCTTTTTACCGGCTCATGCGCAAGCTTGACCTTCCCGCCCGCCGTATCGACGGACTTGACCACAGCGGTGGTTTTGTGTGTGGCCGGCTCTTCGGCGGTGGCAAAGCCAGAGGTCGCGAGAGCGAGGATCAAGACGAGAGTTTGAACAAATTTCATTAGGTGCTCCTTTCGATGGATGGGGTGTTTATTTAATTCGCGCTGATCTGGTGAGTCGCTTTCCCGCCGGCCTACCTAGCTTTTTAGTACCAAGCTTTTGGTATGGATTTGTTATGGGCAGGTAAACCATTATTATGCCACCAGTAACAGCCACAATCCCCATCCCATCAATATTGCGCCGCTGATCCTGCAGATAAGCCTATTTTTCACGGGCGCAATCTTTTCCGCAAGAATCAACAGGGTTATCAAGGCCATTCCGAGCAGGTTCATGACTCCGACAGCAAACATGATGAGCATTTGGGCCCAGCAGCACCCCACGCAGGTAGTGCCATGCTTCAGACCCATCTGGAACGCGCCTTTTGCTCCTTCCCTCCATTCATTCAATAGAAAGCCTGCGGGAGAGCGGCAATATTGAAGGAAACTGTTTTTCAGAGGCGTCAATTGATATATCCCGGCCGTGAGAAAAATCACAGCGGAGAGCAATGCGCTTTCCGTATCCATCATGGGCGATATCACATGCAGCCCGTGGAGCTGCCATTGCAACAACGCCATCCCGATACTGAAGGAGAGCCATACACCCATGTAGCCGTAGATAAAAAGAAAACTGAATTTTTGAGGGGTCTGATAGCGTCTTTTCGCAATCCCGGAGAAAGCGAGAATCATGGGTATAGCGGATGGCAGCATCATTGCGGCCATCATGGCGGCCCACATCAGGTACAAAAGGCCGAAATCAACAAGTTTCCATGCTGATGCGTCCGACGGCGGCATCCACATTTCAGACATTGGTAATGAAGCCATTTGCCAGTACTGGTAGATCAGGTATGCCCAAGCGCCACCGATAACGAGCAGTAGCGACAGCAGAATGACGAATTGAGTTTTGGGCATCCCTGTGGCAGGAGGCTCAGCCTCATAGTATTTAAGAGACCGCGCACTGTTAAATTTAACTCTTATTAAAACTAATAACTTATAGAAATAAACTGAGAATTAACTTGAACTATTTGGTGAATTTTCTCGGCAAGCCAAACTGTTAAGGTTGGTAAGTAAACGGTGAGTAAAAGCCGTTGCGGTCGCTGAATTCCCAGTTCTTATCGTAATCCCGGTACCGATAGCGGGTGGATCGTGCGACAACAGCCGGATGGCTGGTAACAACGCATAAAGGCGGATTATCGATGGTGGCGTCGCCACCCCTGACGCCTTCGATGGATTCAATATCTGCCTGAGCGACGTCAGGAATGACGAGCTGCCGTTTGTTTCCTTCCTCCTTGTAATCAATTCTGACCTTTTTGATACCTAGGACCTCGCCGACCAAGCTCATCAGGATGGCAAGATGGCCTCCCTGCTTACCCGCGAAAATCTGGGTTATCGCCTCAAATTGGGTATCAGTTGCGCGTTCATCAATATAGAGGGCAGCTTGCCAGCCTCCGTCTTTCATATTGCCGGCAGAATAACAGGCCAGCGCGACGTTCAAGCCGTCCAGGCTCTGGCCGTCTGAATGGCCGGAGTCAATATGCCAGCCCACCAGCAACTTGCAGTCGCCTTCAGAGGGAGGTTGCAACCAGATGCAGGGACAGGACGTTTCGCAATTACACGTTTCAAAATAGCTGCCTTTCAAATTCCAGTCTGTCTTATCCATTAGCGTTCTCCGACCCAAGGGTTCTTTTAAAAGCCTGAAGTGCCAGCCCATGCGACGTGCTCGACGGCGATGGTTTCAGGCTCGTTGGCACACTTCCAATATAGAACATATCGATTAGGCATTGGGACCACTTGCTTTATGCACAAGCGTCTGATGCAGCCTACGGGGCAAATACAGGGCAAATACGGGGGCAAGTAAAGCACTGTCCGGCTCATGCTCCTCAAGAAGCGTTTTGTGCTCTTCCCTTCACGGAATGAATGTCCCTGTTTAAGCGGAATAAAAGAAAGAAGCAGCGTTAATCAAGCAGAAGAAAACCCGCCTTGTGAGCCAGGCATGGCTCTGTCACATAAATAAATATAGGGATCGCGGTACACTCCCTTTTTGGGTCAGCTCACGGGATCACCTGAACATAAAAGAGATAAATAATTAATAATCAATATATTATATTAATTTATACGATAATTAACATGAATGTGGAACATATCAATTTGCTCCACCGTTTATGCTGGAGTCAAATTATCCTGATCTCGTATTATGCGTTTGTCCTTGCAGTGAACTCCCGTTCCTTGACAATAGCATAAATAGCAGGGATCACGATCAATGTGAGCACAGTGGAAGAGATCATGCCCCCAATCATCGGTGCCGCAATGCGCCGCATCACCTCAGACCCCGTTCCACTGCTCCACATGATGGGCAGCAGACCTGCCATGATCGCCACCACAGTCATCATTTTTGGCCGCACGCGCTCGACAGTGCCTTCCATGACTGCCACGTACAAATCGGCAACCGACGGCTTTTCCCCCGCGGTCGCGCGTTTTTGCTGGAGCGCCGCCCATGCACGGTCAAGGTAGATCAGCATTACGACTCCTGTCTCTGCGGCAACCCCCGCAAGAGCAATGAAGCCTATGGCTACCGCGACACTGAGGTTGTAGCCCAGCAGCCATATCAGCCAGATGCCTCCAACCAGGGAAAAGGGTACCGATAACATGACGATAAGGGTTTCGGTAAACCGTCGGAAATTGAGGTAGAGGAGCAGGAAAATGATCGCCAGAGTAAGGGGCACGACCACTTTCAGCTTCTGCTTGGCCCGCTCCATATATTCAAACTGGCCGCTCCAGGTCGCGTAGTAGCCGGGGGGGAACTTAACTTGATCGAGTACCGCCTTTTGCGCCTCAGCCACGTAACTCCCGATATCCCGGTTACGGATATCCACAAAGATATAGGCTGACAGTAACGCGTTCTCTGTGCGGATACTGGGGGGCGCCTTCACTGTTTTCACGCTTGCAAGCTGCCCCAACGGAATCATGCTTCCGTTCATGGTAGGTATTAAAACGTGGCTGGCAATGGCCAGCGGATCGTGCCGCAGTTCGCGCGGATAGCGAACAGTAACAGCAAACCGTTCACGGCCCTCTACCGTGGTCGTGAGCAGCTCGCTGCCAAGCGCAATCGAGATCACTTCCAGTAGATCGCCGACCGCCAGTCCATAACGCGCGAGTTCAACACGGTCGGGCTCGATATCGAGGTAATAACCGCCAGTGGTGCGCTCCGCGTAGGCACTGGTGGTTCCAGGCACGGTTTTTACGACTGCCTCGATGTGCCTGGCGAGCTCCTCCATTTCGCCCAAATCCTTGCCGAATATCTTGATGCCGATCGGGGTGCGGATGCCGGTGGCGAGCATGTCGATCCTGTTCTTGATTGGCATGGTCCAGGCATTGCTGACTCCCGGTATTTGCAGGGCCTGGTCCAATTCGGTGATCAGCTTGTCGACGGTTATGCCGTCGCGCCATTCACTTTCCGGTTTCAGGTTGATGATCGTTTCGGCCATCTCCAGCGGAGCCGGGTCGGTGGCGGTATTGGCGCGCCCGGCCTTGCCGAACACGGACTCCACTTCGGGAAATGTCTTGATGATTTTGTCCTGGGTCTGCAACAGCTCGGCGGCTTTGGTGACGGATATCGCCGGCAAAGTGATCGGCATGTACAGTAAACTCCCCTCGTTCAATGTTGGCATGAACTCGCTGCCCAGTCTGGCTGCCGGTATGACCGTGATCGCCAGTACGAGAGTTGCGGCAATGATGGTGAGTTTCTTCCAGCGCATTACCCAGGCGATGATGGGACGGTAAATCCATACAAGGAGGCGGTTAACCGGATTTCTTTGCTCAGGCATGATCCTGCCGCGGATAAACAGAAACATCAGCACCGGCACCAGTGTGATGGACAGAAGCGCGGCCCCTGCCATCGCGAAAGTTTTCGTGTAAGCCAGCGGGGCGAACATTCGTCCTTCCTGCGCCTCCAGCGTAAACACCGGCAGGAACGAAACGGTGATGATGAGCAGGCTGAAAAATAAAGCTGGCCCCACCTCGCGGCAGGCATCGATGATGATTTGCAGGCGGGGTGCCTCAGGCGGCGCTCGTTCCAGATGTTTGTGGGCGTTTTCGATCATGACGATTGCCGCATCCACCATGGCGCCAATGGCAATGGCAATGCCCCCCAGGCTCATGATGTTGGAATTGAGTCCCAGCATGTGCATGGCGATCAGCGCGATGAGCACGCCAATGGGGAGCATGACGATCGCGACCAGCGCACTTCGCGCGTGCATGAGAAACACGCATACAGACCATGGCAACAATGATGCTTTCCTCGATCAGGACGCGTTTCAGATTATCAATGGCACGATGGATCAGGTCCGAACGGTCATAGACAGTCTGTAGCGACACACCCTCCGGCAAACCACTGGAGATTTCCGCAATCTTGCTTTTCAGGTTATCAATGACATCAAGCGCATTCTGACCGTAGCGTGCCACGGCGATGCCGGAGACGACCTCGCCTTCACCATTCAACTCCGCGATACCGCGGCGTTCGTCCGGCGCCAATTCGACCCGCGCGACGTCGCGGATCAGCACCGGCGTGCCTTGTTCGGCCTTGACCACAAGATTCTCGATGTCGGATATGCCGCGCAGATAGCCTCGGCCACGTACGACGTATTCAGTTTCGGCCATCTCGATCACCCGTCCGCCCACATCGCGATTGCTGGCACGAATCACCGCAGCGACCTTGTTGAGAGAAATGCCATAAGCTTGCAGCTTGCGAGGCTCAACGGTGACCTGATAGGTTTTGACGAAGCCGCCCACGCTCGCCACTTCGGCCACGCCCTGGGCTTTGGTGAGCTGATAGCGCACGAACCAGTCCTGTATCGTGCGCAGTTCCTCGAGCGTATGTTGGGCAGCGGTGACCACATACTGGTATACCCACCCGACCCCGGTAGCGTCCGGGCCCAAGGTCGGGATGACGCCCCGCGGCATGCGCCCCGATGCAAAATTAAGGTATTCCAGTACCCGCGTTCGCGCCCAGTAGATGTCTGTGTTGTCCTCGAAAATGACGTAGATAAACGAGGCGCCGAATACCGAGAGGCCGCGCACAACTCGGGATTTCGGCACGGCCAGCATGGCTGTACTTAACGGGTAGGTGATCTGGTCTTCCACCACTTGCGGCGCCTGGCCAGGGTATTCTGTGTAGATGATGACCTGCACATCCGAGAGATCCGGAATCGCATCCAGGGGCGTGCGGATCACGGAGTAGATGCCCAAGCCGATCACGAACGCGGTTCCCAGCAACACCAGGAACACGTTGCGTACCGACCATTCGATAATGCGGCCCAGCATGTCAGCGGCCCTTCCGATCGTTGGTGAGCAAACTCGTGGCCGCGGGGTGAATGCGTACAATGACGTACTCCCCGGCCGACTCTTCGACTATCTCGAAGTCCACCTTCTGACCGGGCTTCAATGAGCGCAGCAATTCCGAATCCCTGGCGCGGAAATCCATGATCATCGCCGGCCAGTTGAGGCTGGCAATCGGATCATGGGCAAGTGTTACCGTCGCATGCGCCCAGTCCATCGCTTCAATGCGGCCGATGCCATGATGACTCGCCGGCGCAGGCGCGGCCCCGGGTGCTGTCATGGGTGCGCCGGGCTTGGCCTGACCGCTCTCTCCAGGTGTAGAACCTGGCGGCTGCTGGCCGAAGCCGCCTAGTGCCGCCTTGAGGTTGCTCTCGGCGTCGATGAGAAAGTTCGCGCTGACCACAACCCTTTCACCGGCTTTCAGGCCACCGAGCACTTCGGCGTAGCCATCGGCATGTATGCCAAGTTTTACCGTTCGTGGCTCGTACCGGCCCTCGCCGAGTTCAACCAGCACCAGCCGCCGCACGCCACTGTCAAGCACTGCCGAGTCGGGCACAGCGAGCACCTTATGTTTGCCATGGAGTGAAGCGAACTCGACTCTTCCGTACATGTCAGGCTTGAGCAAGCCCTGTTTATTCGGCAGTTCGATGCGAACCCTGGCGGTACGCGTCTCCGGTTTCACCATGGGGTAGACGAAGGTCACCTTGCCACTAAAAACTTTGTCAGGGTACGCATCTATTCTGATGGTCGCCACCTGGCCCTGCTGCACCAAACCCAGATCCTGTTCAAACACATCTGCCAGCATCCATACCCTGGATAGGTCAGCAATCCGGTATAGCACCTGTCCGGACATGAAGCGTTCTCCCTGAATAGCAGGTTTGTCCAATACCACACCGCCTACTGCTGAATGCAAGGTAACGTATTGGGTGACCTTGCCCTCCTGCTGCAGACGCTGTAACTCGGTTTCTGCTATGTCCCAGTTGCGCAGCCTCTGCAGGGCACTCTCTGCCAAGTGCTGCATGCCAGCTCGAACCTCGCCGCTGCCATGCTCAACCGTATGCAATCCTCTTGCGGCAATAAGATATTCGTGTTGCGCCGTGATCAGTTCGGGGCTGTACACGTCCATCAGCGCATCGCCTTTTTTTACCGCCTGGCCGGTCGTATTGACATAGAGCCGTTGGATCCAACCCTCGAACTTCGGTGTCACCGTGTACAGGCTGCGCTCATCCGCCTGCACCGTCGCCACTGCCCTGACGGTCCGTGTGAGTTCTCGCAGCGCGACAATCTCGGTTTTCACCCCGAGCTTTTGTATTTTTTCGGGGCTGATATTCGTTACTGAACTATCAGGTGGATGGTCTTCGCCTTCGTAAACCGGGAGGTAGTCCATACCCATCGAATCTTTCTTTGGCACAGGCGAGGTATCAGGGTGTCCCATTGGATTGCGGTAATAAAGAATGTTGCCCTTCTTGCCTTCCGGTTTTGCGGCTTCAGGCGCGCTCGCCAGCCCGGCTGCAGGTATTACCGGTTTGGCGCTACCCCACCAATATCCCGCGGCGAGAAAGGCCGAGGCCACGAGGATACCCACTATCAATCGGGCGATGGTTTTCACTGAGGCTCCGCGGACGTGAGAAGGTCAGTCGGCGGTTTGCCGGCAAGCAGATCGATTTCCGCGAACGCCTTGTTATAGTTCGCCATTGCCGTGGCAAGGCTGATCTCATAGTTGAATACAGCCATCTGGCTGTCGAGCAATGTCAGGAAATCAACGCGGTTGACCCGATAGGACGCGAGTGCGGATTCGAGGGTGAGCCTGGCCTGCGGCAGGATCGTAGTCTGGTAGAGCTGCGCTGATTTCAGGTTTTGTTCGGCTGTTGCCACCTGTTGGCGCAGATTGGCGCTAACCTCGTTGCGCTGCGCCTGATACAGGCTGCTGGCCTGTTCCCGCAGCGCCACTGCTTCCGCAACACGGGGCGCGAGCTTGCTTTCGCGCCAGACCGGGAGGTTGACGGCCATCGTCAAGGTGACCATGTCCGGTCTTTTGCCGCCATCCAGCATGCTGTCACGCTGGCCGTAAGACAAACGTACATCCAGGTCCGGGTAATAATTCTTTTGCGCCAGCTCCAGTGCTTTTTCGTTGCGCGCTACGATGTTTTGCAGCGCCAATAATTGTGGACGTTGCGCCAGGGCCATTTCGCGCAATGATTCCAGATCAGGGATTTCCTCCTGCAACTGCGCCATGTCCGGAACTAGCGCAGGGGCTGCTGTGTTACGGCCAAGCGCGCGAAGGAGCTCAGCTTCAATCGCGGGCTGGTCACGTGCGAGCCTGAGCAGCTCGTCGAGCATTCTCGATACCTGCGTCTGTGCCTTGAATGCATCGGCCTGACTTCCCATTCCTGCCTGGTAGTGGTCGACAGCGAGGTGGAGAAGGTTCTCCACGATCAGTTTGTTTTTTTCGACTAGTCGCATCCTTTCGAGGGTAAGCCCCAGGTCGAAGTACGCAACCTTGAGGTCGCGTATCACGCGATTTACGGTTTCCTGATAGCCGTGACCGATCGCCTCCGCGTCCTTGGCTGCAACATCCTTGCGCAAACCGCGTTTTCCGGGAAACGGGAGACGTTGGGACAAGCCAATCATTTTCATGGTCATGTCTTCCCGGTTGAAGGGGGATGAAGCCAGGGGCACGTTGATCACGCCCGCTTCCAGGACGGGGTCATCGAGCGCCTCGGCGGGTGATACCCTGTGGCTGGCTGCCTCGCGCGCACGCAGCGCGGCCCGGATTTCGGGGTTGTTTTCCAGCGCTTCCCCGATGAGCATGCTCAACTGGCCGGAATGGGCTGGCATGGGGGCAGGCGCAAATTTTGCGGGACGATCCGTTACGCTTTCGCCACGCGGAATCTCTGATTTCACGTTTTGAGAAAACATGACGCATACAAGAAAAGGAACTGCCAGAGCTCCGTCCTGTCACAGCACGACGGGCTTTGGCGCTCTGGATTGTTTCGTCGCACATCCTGATCTCCTCGAAGGTCCTGGAGAACTTCAACAGTTGAACAGTTGGCATAGCCGCCGCAATAGCGCGGACAGACCTCTTAACTGCTGAGTACTTGCTGAGCTTTTGCCCGAAGCTTGAGTACAAACCGGGCTAGATGATTAACCGCCGGCAACCGGCAGAACACAACCGATGCAGCAGGCGGATTTATCCTGAGGGACCTACGCGAGGGGGGGACGCTGAGGCTGCGGAAGGATCGATGAAGTAAAGCGGGAATTGAACGGCGCGGTGAACGAAAAGCCACCGAAGAGATTCAATGGAGCAGTTGCGGAAGGCAGGGCGCCCGCGCTTATGTAGCAAATTGCGTCATCACAAGGTAAATTGTAGTTTTCGTAGTCCTCTCCGGACTGGTTCGCGGAGGAACCATTGCTGGCATCGTGTTGGCTGCAGGGGGTGGCAGTGGCATGCACGGGGGCCTGAACGGGCGGCTGTACCCCGGCGGATGGACGCAGCACTTGCCCGGCCTGCGCACAGAGCGGCATGATGGCAGCCAATGCTCCCTGCAGGGGCAGCGTTGCCATGATCAGCGCGAGTACAAGCTTTCGGAGAAATGAAGACATACAACTATTTTTCGGAGAAATGAAGGCATACAACTATTATAGTATGCGCATTTTGTCCAGATCGAACAAGAGGTCTTTTTAACACAAAAGGCAACGCACATACATGCGAGGTTCAGCATCGATGAGCGGGAAGCGGAAGGCAGTAAATTCCGGAGACTTTAAGCGGATGGTGATATAGCATGGGAAGGTTTAGGGCGCGGAGGGATTGACGGCACAATTGACGGTATAGACCTGAATTAATGGGGAGATGCGATGAAAAAGAAACGATCGAATTCTTCAACTGAGATGGCTATTGGGGCGGTATCACCAAGCGAATATATGTCCACTGCGCAACTGGAATTCTTCCGCCTTCGGCTGGAGGATGAACGGCGCAAACTGCTCGAAAACGTGCAAGGCACACTTGTGCATATGCAGGGGATCGTTACCGAATCTGATTCCAACGACCGGGCAAGTATGGAAGAAGAATTCACGCTTGAACTCCGGGTGCGGGATCGCGAACGTAAATTGCTCAGGAAAATTGCAGATGCGCTCTCCCGTATTGAAAACGGCACATACGGGTGGTGCGAGGAAACGGGGGAACCCATCGGCATCCCCCGTCTGCTGGCGCGGCCTGCCGCCACGCTGTGTATTGAGGCCCAGGAACGGCATGAGCGCCACGAGCGGATAAACAGCGCCTAGCCTGACTTCAGAGATGAGGGCGGCTCTTCCCTAGAGATGATTCTTCTCTTGTAGATCGCTTCGCCCGATTTGTTCTATTCCACGTCGTTAATGAATATCGAATCATCAGTGAGGCAGGTATATTGCCGGGACTTTGCTCATATGGTAGAGGTTGAGGTCAGTCTGCGAGAATCTTGTGAGACTTTTTATTCGCTTACGCAAACGTATCGAATAATTACCGTAGCGGCAATAATAGTCGCCATTGAGTTGGCGTTGCCCGCCTGCGCTTATGGCGAGGGTCCCCATGTTCATGGCGTGGCGATTCTGGAAATCGCGATAGATGATGGATTAGTGCAAATAAATCTGAATAGCCCGTTGGATAACCTGCTGGGGTTCGAGCACGCACCCCGCAACGAGGGGGAGCGCCAGGCCGTCAAGTCCATGGCATCGAAGCTCTATCAGGCGGACAGCCTTTTCAATTTTACGCCGGCAGCGCGGTGCCAGTTGGAATCAGCCGAACTGAAGTCTCCCTTGCTTCCTATGGAATTGCTGATGCCAGACTCGATTTCGGACAAGACACTTGGCGGGGGTGTCCGCAAGAAACCGGGCAGACCTCAAGCGCTCTCGCCTGCTTCTTCTGCCACAACTGCATCTTCTCCGGCTGCTTCCTCCGGTGAACATGCCGATGAACATGCGGGGCTGGAAGGGACCTGGAGTTTCCGATGCGCCGTGCCCCAGGCGTTGCAGAGCGTCGACGTGCGGCTATTTGAGGTATTTCCCGGCATCCGCCGCCTCGATACTGCTATAGCCGGGCCCAAAGGGCAGTCGGGTGCAAAGCTTTCGCCGGCATTCCCTTCATTGAAATGGTAGGTGAACTGCTGAGTCTGGACATGGTTGCGCCCGGCGTAACCCAGTTTGCTATCGAGATCGAGAGTCTGGTTTTCCAGTGGCCCGGCAGGAATGGCTTCCGGCTATCGATTCCGGAATTCCGGGTACAACGGGGTGAGCATGTCTTTTTGCAGGGAGCGAGCGGCAGCGGGAAGAGCACCCTGCTGGGCCTGCTCGGTGGTGTGCTGGTGCCCCAGCCATGCCTCCTTCGCGTGCTCGATACTGACCTGACAGCCTTATCATCGAGCGCGCGGGACAGGTTTCGTGTCGATCATCTGGGCTTTCTGTTCCAGCAATTCAATCTGGTGCCCTACCTGTCTGTCCGCGAGAACGTACTCCTGCCCTGCCGGTTTTCGCGGCTCAGGCGACAGCGGGCACTTGAAATGGCCGGTTCCAGCACGGCAGGTGCCAATGGAGCCGACGTGCTCTTGAAATCCGCGGATCATTTGCTCGGTCAGTTGGGGCTGGACGCAGCGTTGACGGGTCAGCCGGCAACGTCGCTTTCAGTCGGGCAGCAGCAGCGCGTAGCGGCAGCCCGCGCGCTCATCGGCCACCCCGAACTGATCATCGCCGATGAGCCAACCTCTTCCCTTGACGCCGGTCGCCAGGCAGAATTTCTGGACATACTGTTGGGGCGCTGCGAGGATGAACAGGTTACGTTGATTTTTGTCAGCCACGACGAACGACTCGCGAGGAATTTTACACGCAGCATTCACCTCAGCGAACTCTGTGGCGAACTCTGTGAATAATCTGTACCGAACGCGCCGCCATTTTTAAAACTTGCTGTCGTTCCGAACACGTTTGCTTAAGCAATCCCGCCCTAACCGTTCATTGTTGGTATCTGCGGAAATCCAAGTGGTAAAAGTTACTCATTAAGTAAGAATTTGTTAACGAAACGGTAACAGGGAGAGCCGACAATTCACATGTCGTCTATCTGCTATGCTGGAGTATGTGTATGGCCCGGCATTCGACTAATCACGAAAGGGATAAAATGTTAAAAACATATAGGTTTAGCCTGGCGGATGTAATCGCTTTCGCTGTACTAGGTATGTTAATCGGCTTTGTGAGCGCCGTTAGCATTGCGTCCGCCGAGACGACGATAAGAATCGACGGCTCGAGCACCCTATATCCCCTCACCCGAACAGTGGTAGAAAACTTTCAGGCGAACAAGAAAGGCTCAGTGAAAATAACGGTTGGCCAATCCGGTACGGGTAACGGTTTCGCTAAATTTTGCAGTGGCGAGACCGATATTGCCAACGCTTCACGCCCCATCCGGAAAAATGAACTGAGAGCCTGCAATAAATCGGGTATTCAATTTGTTGAGCTGCCTGTTGCGTTCGACGCGTTAACAGTCGTGGTGAATCCGAAGAATGACTGGAGCAAAACCATGACGGTGGATGAACTTAAAAAGATGTGGGAACCGCCTTCCCAGGGAAATGTCACCCGGTGGAGCCAGATAAACAGACGCTGGCCCGACCAGGCATTCAAACTATTCGCTCCTGGCCCGGCCTCCGGCAGTTTCGACTACTTTACTGAAGCGATTGTGGGTAAGACGAACTCCAGCCGCCGCGACTTCACGCCCTCTGAGGACCATAACGCGGTGGTAAAAGCCGTGGCCGCCGATAAGGATGCGCTGGGGTTTGTCGGATTTGGCTATTTCGTGGAGAATACGGATAAAGTCAGGGCCGTCGCCATCGACAACGGTAGGGAGCGGCGTCCTGCCGTCGGACGACACGATAGAGGACGGAACTTATCAGCCTTTATCGCGCCCCGTATTTATCTACGTGAACATGAAGGCGGCGGAAAAACCTGAAGTGAAGGAGTTCGTCGAGTTCTATATGAAAAACGGGGCCGTACTGGTTAGGGCGGCTCAATATTTTCCTTTGCCGCCCAGAGCGTATGACGCCAATCTTGAATTTTTCAGGACGAAGCGGTTGGGAACGGTGTTCGATGGCTTTGTACCGGTGGGCCTGACCATCGCCGATCTTCTCAAGCGTGAAGCCCGTTTTTACGAAAATTGATCACGGCGATGCAAAGTAGCAAATTTTCCGGAGGGCATACCTGAAATCGTTGGTGTCCCTCGCATTTGCCAGCGCATGGAACCGGCGAGGAACACTCGGCCTGATGGCCATCAGTATCGCGCTTTCGGTCATATTGCTGTTGGGCGTGGAGCAATTGCGTACGCAAGCGCGTGAGAGTTTTTCGCAGTCGATATCCGGCACTGATCTGGTGGTTGGCGCGCGCACCAGTCCGATTCAGCTCATGCTGTATGCCGTGTTTCGTCTGGGGGACGCGACCCATAATATCCGATGGTCAAGCTTTCAGGCAATGGCGCAGCATCCGGCCGTCGCATGGGCGGTACCCTTATCGCTCGGCGACTCGCATCGGGGGTTCGCCGTGGTGGGGACCACTCTCGCCTACTTTCGAGCATTTCCGCTACGCTGATGGCCGCTCGCTAGCCTTCTCAGCGGGCGAACCTTTTGCCGATATTTTTGATGCGGTCATCGGGGCGGATGTTGCCGAGCAACTGGGTTACCGCATTGGCGATCGCATCATTCTCAATCATGGCACCAAAGACATCGGACTGACTGAGCACGCTGACAAGCCATTCAAAGTGAGGGGCATCCTGAAGCGCACGGGTTCCCCTGTGGATCGCAGCGTCCATGTGAGCCTGGAAGCAATCGAGGCAATTCATCTCGACTGGCAGGGCGGCGCGCCGATGCCGGGGCTTTCCATTCCCGCCGAATATGTGCGCAAATTCGATCTGGCGCCGAAAGAAATCACGGCCGTGCTCATCGGACTGAAAAGCCGTGCGGGTGTATTTCAGGTTCAGCGTTTCGTCAATCACTACAAAGGAGAGCCTCTGCTGGCGGTCCTGCCCGGCGTGGCGCTGGACGAACTGTGGTCTATCGTCGGCATTGTCGAGAAATCGCTGTTAATTATTTCCGCGCTGGTGGTGGCGGTCGGGCTTAGCGGTCTGGCTGCCGTCGTGCTGGCCGGGCTGGGCGAGCGCAGGCGCGAACTGGCGGTTCTGCGCTCGGTAGGGGCGGGTCCCCGCGTGGTTTTCATGCTGCTGGCCATTGAAGGACTGATCATTGTCGTGGCGGGCTCCCTGCTTGGGGTGCTGGGCCTGGTTGCACTCAGCTATTTTGCGGCGCCTTTCCTGGAAGCGCACCTGGGCATTTCCCTCTCCGCGGGATTGGTATCTGCGGAAGCTTTGGAATTGCTTGCTGCTCGTCATGGCAACCGGTTTTCTGGTCAGCCTCGTACCCGGCTACCGCGCCTACCGGATATCTCTGGCCGATGGCTTAACACCAAGATTATAAAGGTGTATAACAAAGGTCGCTTATAAGTTCTCCGGAGTCGGGGGGCGCAGGCAACCCCGGATAACTGCAAGTTGCGAGGAAGGGTACGCTTGGTCGGTAAGGGAGACTTTATCTCGGCCAAGTTGGGAAAATCGGCGGTTTTCCGAACACCTGTCATACATGTGCAGAGAGCCAAAATCCCAAAATCGTCTCTCAGAAGGAAATCGGGAGATGCGCTGCTGATACTAATCTCCCAAGCCGCCGTCCCGTGCGGAACGGATTTATGAGTTCCTAAAAGAGAGGATTGCGAAATATGACTGCACGCTTCAAATTACCAGGCAAGTTACCGGGAAGACAACGGGCGCCACTACAGGCTCCTTTAACCCTCCTTCTCACCCTTCTCCTCACCTGTTATCGACTGTCTGGCCGGAATTTGTGTCGCAGGTGAATGCGGCAGCCGATTACAAGGTCGGGGATAAGCTGGCGCCAACGGCACAGGCCAAGGAAAAGAACAATTCAGGGACGCCGGCCGGCCCTGGCGCTGGATTCAAAGAAAAAACCTGGGATGATCTCATGCCCAAGAGCTGGGATCCCATGGCTTCATTGAAGGGACTAAAGCTGGAGAATTTGCAGGACAGCGACCCTCGTGCAATGGAAGCGTTACAGAAGATCCGTGATGCCTGGAATAATGCCCCGATTGAGCCGAGCCTCAATGGCGAGCGTATCCGCATCCCCGGATTCGTAATCCCACTCGAAAAATCAGGCAATAAAGTCACCGAATTTTTACTTGTTCCCTACTTCGGGGCCTGCATCCATACCCCTCCGCCTCCCCCCAACCAGATTATCCATGTGAAGGTTTCAAAACCCATCGCAAATATGCGTACCATGGATACAATGTGGGTCAGCGGCCTTATGCAAACCCGTGCAAGCGCGACTGAAATGGGCCAGGCAGGCTATCAATTAAAAGCCGAACGGGTCGAGCCCTACAAATAGCAGTTCGAGGAAGCATCCTCTGATTTCCTGAATAAAAAAGATGGCCATGAGCAAAAAGAACGACAAGAAGCCGATGAGTCGGTTCACCAGATTTCGAAGAAGACTTACAACGACACCCTCTATAAGCTTCAGATCGAGCTGGTAAAGCTGCAGCGCCACCTCATCAAGGAAGGCGACAAGGTACTTATCATTTTCGAGGGGAGGGATGCGGCAGGAAAGGATGGCACGATCAAGCGCATCATTCACAATCTCAGCCCCCGCGAGGTACGCGTGGTCGCACTTGGAAAACCTTCGGAGCGGGATCGCAGCTCGTGGTATTTTCAGCGTTATGTGTCCCATCTGCCCGCGGCGCAGGAACTGGTGCTATTTAACCGCAGCTGGTACAACCGGGCTGGGGTGGAGCGTGTGATGGGCTTTTGCACGGATGCCGAATATGATGAATTCATGAGCACGGTGCTTGAATTCGAGCATATGCTGACTCTCTCCGGCATCAAGCTCCTCAAGTACTACCTCGACATCAGCAAGTCCGAACAGGCAAAACGGCTGGAAGACCGCAGAGAGGATCCGCTCACGCAATGGAAACTCAGCGCGCTGGATAAGTTTGCGTTGAAAAAATGGGATGAGTACAGCCTGGCGCGCGACAAAATGCTGGTGCATACCCATAATCTGATCACACCCTGGATGATCGTGTGCGCTGATGATAAAGAGCTTGCGCGCCTCAATGTCATCAAGGATATGCTCAGCCGCCTTGATTACTCCGGGAAGAATGAACACCTGATCCTGCCGGACCCCCGGGTTGTGGCACAGTTCCAAGCAGCGTTTATCGAGGAAGGCGTGCTTGCGCCGTAATTCGGAACAACTGGAAAGCAAATCTCCTTAACAAGTATACATGCGGGCGTCTGGGTCTCCTGCCGAGACTCAAGGTTGCCGTTCGTATTTAACGCAGGCTTTGCGCCAATCGTTAACCAGCATATCCCGCGCCTCTTCCAGCGTGAGACGGCCCGCGCACATTTCCTTATGCAGCCGATTTTCGAGCTTGTCTTTCAGAACCGCGTTCCACGGGCTGGTTCCATAAGC
>CAWBAF010000014.1:0-136594 GCA_963786735.1 uncultured beta proteobacterium | reverse complement strand
TTTGCAGCGCACAGCCCTACGACCGCCAGTTTCTGCTGGCGGCCAACCAAGACGCCGGGCATGAGCTCGTGTTTTTCGATTCGCACTTGTGCGAGGAGACGCGCCAGATGGTCGCGGGTTTTCCGGCGGTGTGCGTGTTTGTCAACGACACGCTGAATGCTGTGGTGCTGGAAGCGCTGGCGGCGCAAGGCACCCGCCTGATCGCGCTGCGCTGCGCGGGCTTCAATAATGTGGATATTCAGGCAGCGAGCGGGCTGGGGCTTCGCATTGTGCATGTTCCGGCCTACTCGCCGCATTCTGTTGCGGAGCACACCGTACTCCTGATGCTGGCGCTTAACCGGCATCTTCATCAAGCATACAACCGTGTTCGCAGTGGTAATTTTTCGTTGCAGGGGCTGCTCGGCTTTGAACTGCGCAGTAAAACCATCGGTATCATTGGCACCGGCCGCATCGGCGTGGCGGTAGCGGAGATACTGCACGGCTTTGGCTGCCGCCTGATTGCTCATGATCCGCAGCAAAACCCGGAGTGCATCAACCTGGGCGTGGAGTATGTCTCCCTTGAGCAGCTCTACAGGGAGAGCGACGTCGTTACCTTGCATTGCCCGCTGAACCCACAAACGCACCATTTGATCGATGCCGCGGCAATTGCACGCATGAAGCAGGGTGCGATGCTGATTAATACGAGCCGCGGCGCCGTTATCGATACACATGCAGTGATCGAGGGCTTGAAGTCCTCGAAAATCGGCTATCTGGCGCTGGATGTGTACGAACAGGAGGGTGACCTGTTCTTCCAGGACTTATCCGATCAGGTAATCCAGGACGATGTGTTCGGGCGGCTGCTGACCTTTCCAAACGTGCTGATTACCGGTCATCAGGGATTCTTTACCGCTGAGGCGTTATCGAGCATTGCGCAGACTACGCTGCAAAACATCGGCTTATTCGAGCGCGAGGGGATATGCCAGAATGAAGTAACAGTTGAATCGGTTCGGCCGAGGTAGGGATCCATCAAAAGGCGGATCAGCAAGGTCCCATCCTGGTAATGGAGAACTTCGCTCCAGCCGCATAAAAGATAAACCCGGCTCCAGGAGTTACTGTGAGCCGGGCGGAGTATAACTTGCAGAGGGTTACACAGGGCTACAGGGTTAGGGAGAACCCCGCGATTGTGTTGCGGAACTAATCAGGCTTATCATACACCGAGGTACAGGAACGCCCTCAGAGCCGGGGGTTACCGGCGACGAGGCGGATTCCTCCAGGCTTGCACCCGCTTGGACTGCATGATCTTGTACCCGAGAAATGTCAGCACAAGCATTCCGATCAGCGGCCACACCGCCTCACGAAAAGTCTTCGCGTAATTGATCATTTGTACTCGCAACGGATATTGATAGCGCACCGGAGGTACCGCCTGCCCTTCGATGAGCAGGGTGTATTGTCCTTTACCCAAAGTGGTCTCACCCCTCATCACTCCATCCGGGTGATAGCTCGGTCGCACATAGGCGACAGTTTCGCCATCCTGCTCGTTGGTTCCTCGTACAACCTTCATCGCGATGGGTATATCGCGCAGGGCCGGATCCACAAGATCCACTACGAGGAACGTGTTTCCTTCCTTGGGTATATCCGTACAGTATTGGTCGCTCGGCTCGTGTTGCGGCTGATAGGCGCTCAAATGCACCATGCTGTTGTCGCCGAGCCGGCGCATGCATGTATCTTCTTCCATGGCTACCCTTCCGTGCGCCGCCGCGGCGCCGCTGTATATCGCTGCAGCAAGAACAAGAACCGATGCGCTGGCCTGTATCGCTCGCTTGATCATTCGACTACTCCTCCAATCCGTTTGATTGCCTCCGCGTTGATATTGACCGATACCCCGCAGGGCTAAATGGTGGTGTGTGTGGGTGTGTGTTGGTAGGGACAATCCTTGCCTCAGCAATATCAGGAAACGCCTCCACTGGTCGGGAAGATGCCCACAATTTTATGCTGATTTAACCTGTTGACGATGGGTGAGTTGGATGGTTATCGTCGTGAATGGTTGCACAATGAAAGTATAACCCCTTGGTGGTCTAATGCAACAAAAAAGAAATGCAATTGCAATAGTCATGAAAACTCAGATAAAGCATTGCGCTCCCGGAAAGAATGCGCTTGATATTCGGGCCTGCAAGGATATCTTGCTTGTCATTCACAGGCTTTTTCGGCTCTGGCGTAACCTTCATAAGCGAACCCAACAAATTCCATTATGTTAAAAACCTTTATTTATATATTGCGCGTCGTTATCGGATTTACCTCAAGTATTACTTCACCCATCTGGCGGCTATGCCCGCCAGGCTGGCGTTGGTCGTATCTCACGTCTGATCGCAACGTCAGGCTGATCACTGGAAGCGGACGCGAGCTATGAAAGAACCTGTTGAACCCAGCCATCCGGGCGACCGGGACTTCGAACAGGCTGGTTTTTCAGAACACGAGTCGAGAATTCCTGCCCGACTGATCAATGCTTACCGCTCGGCTCACTATCGGGCGGGGTCCGGGGTCGATGCGATGGTCCTGCGTGTAGATCAACGCTGCCAACCGCTATCACGACTTTTTTCTGCTTCAGGCCACCGGTGCGCCGCCTTCATCACGGCTTGCAACCCGTCAGGCATGCGTCAGGGCCCGCAACAAAACCGTGCAGCCAACAAGCGGCTTCGCGAAAGGCTGAATCAGTATGTATCCGGGCCGGACGATATTATCGAAGGTATGGGGCTTGATCCATCCGAAGATTGGCCGGGGGAAGAAAGCTTTCTCGTGCTGGGGCTGGATCTGGAAGTGTCGCGCACGCTGGGTGACGAGTTTCAACAAAACGCCATACTATGGGTTAATGCAAATGCAATCCCCAGGCTGGTTCTGCTGCGTTGACTGGAAAATACCCGCAACGTGAAGCAACGTTTCCTCAATAGTCCCGGTTGAAAATCTTACGTCCCTGCATTCCAGGTCAGCGCCATCACCAGTACCGAGAGCGCCATCACGGCCGTTGCCAGCCAACCGAGAATTCGAAGGCGAGGGGTTGCGACGAATGGACCCATCACGTCCGCTCTCCCGACCATCAACATCATTATTGCCATGAACGGGACGGCGATAACGCCGTTTATGACCGCGCTCCAGAACAATGCATCAATCGGGTCGATGGGGGTGAAATTGAGCGCTACTCCCATAAGCGTGGCGATGGTCAGGATGGCGTAAAAACCCCTTGCCTCCACAAGCTTGAGTCCCAGGCCGATGCGCCAGTTGAAAGACTCCGCAACTGCGTAAGCAGCCGAGCCAGCAAGAATCGGTACTGAGAGCAACCCCGTCCCGACAATGCCCGCTGAAAACAACAGGAACGCGAATTCTCCCGCTATCGGCCGCAGTGCTTCCGCAGCTTGTGCGGTGGTTTCGATGTCCGTGATGCCATGGAGATTCAAGGTTACCGCCGCCGTGAGCATAATGAAAAAAGCGATCAGATTGGAGAATCCCATCCCTATATAGGTATCAATCTTGATTCGGCTCAAGTGAGCTTCAGCCTGTTCCGGCGCTTCCTTCAAAGGCTCTTCGCCGTCCGCCGCGCGTTGCTCTTCAACTTCCTGCGAGGCTTGCCAGAAGAACAGATAGGGGCTGATGGTGGTCCCGAAAACAGCGACCACGGCAACCGCATAATCCGCCTTGAATGATATGGAAGGCATTATCGTGTTGGAGAGGACTTCGCGCCAGGGCACGTTGACCACGAACACCGTTGCTACATACGCAAAGAGCGACATCGTCAGCAGTTTCAAGATGGGCGCATACCGTGGAAACGGAATAAAGATTTGCAAAACCAGTGACGTCACCGCGAACACTACGGCATACAGGTGGGCTGGGCCGCCGATGAGAAGCTTAAGCGCCGCGCCCATCGCGCCGATATTGGCGCCGATGTTGATAGTATTGGCGATCAACAGCAGACAGATGAGGCTGTGCAGGAGCCAGGCGGGGTAGCGCCGACGGATGTTCGCGGCAAGGCCCTCGCCCGTTACGCGGCCAATGCGGGCGCTGACGATCTGGATTCCCACCATGAGGGGAAAAGTTAAAAAGGTGGTCCACAGCATTGAATAGCCGAAGCCGGCGCCGACCTGTGAATAGGTGGCGATGCCGCTCGGATCATCATCCGCTGCGCCGGTTATGAGCCCGGGACCGAGCTTTTTCCAAAACGACTGATTCGTCGAAGAAGAGGGCGTTTGACTACTCAAGGAAGCTCCCTTTATTTACCTTATCAAACAGTAAAACTGAAAACTTCGCTTTACAGCCAAAGCCCGCCACATGACATCGACAATAACTTGCGACGGGCCAATGTATACAATACAGATGCTACAGCAACGCTGGCGTTCCTTCATGCTCGTTTTTTCGTGCAGCATATCCGATTCCTCCCATGTGTCGTCGAGCCTCCCAGCAACCTTTTTCAGTCCCCAGGCAACGCGTCCCATATAATGGCGTTACTGTCGGCGCGCACTCCAGGAGGAATGCCTGAAGCTCGGCAGCCTTTGCGAACCGGGGAGCGGATAAAACCATTATGAACATCGAACAGTTGAACAAAAATTACGGCATTGCCGATCACGTCAAATTCATCGAAGGGGCCGGCGGGTTACCCTATATTCGAGTCGATAATGCCAAAGCGAGCGCCGTCATTTCGCTCTACGGCGGTCAGGTATTGTCTTATCAGCCTGCCAATGAGCCACACAACCTCATGTTTCTCAGCGAACGGGCCTATTATCAGCCCGGCAAGTCGATCAAAGGTGGCACGCCCATTTGCTGGCCCTGGTTCGGGCCCGACCCCGAGGGTCAAGGCCGCCCGGTACACGGCTTCGTGCGGAACCGTTTCTGGGAGGTAGCGCGGACCGAAGCAACGCCTGATGGCGAAGGCAAGGTCACCCTGCGGCTCCGTGATTCGGAGGAAACAAGAGCGCTTTGGCCGCATTCATTTGATCTTTCGCTGGAAATCATCGTCGGTGAAACTTTGAATCTTGAGCTGATCACGCGCAACATGGCCGGCGAAGCATTTCCCATCACTCAGGCGCTGCACACTTACTTCAAGGTCGGGGATATCAGCCAAGTTGTTATTTCAGGGCTGTCAGGCACCGCGTATGTTGATAAAACGGATAATGGGACTATCAAATTTCAGTCAGGGCCGGTAATCATCGACAAGGAAGTGGACCGGATCTTTCGACATGTGTCAGACGAACTCGTCATTGATGACAGGAAGCTTGACCGCCGGATCAGGATCAACTCCAAAGGCAGCAACAGTGCAGTAGTATGGAATCCCTGGGTGAAGATATCAGCGGAAATGGCTGATCTGAACGACGATGACTACGAGTACTTTGTATGTGTCGAAACGACAAATGCTGATCTCGATGTGGTGCAGGTCCCTCCAGGCGGTGAGGCACGGCTTGCGGCAAGCTACCGCATTGAACGTGATATCAGGTGATTGATTACGTACAGTGTGAATCCGCTCTCCTGCACCGATCCTCCGCGTCACTATAACAAGTGGACTCGGCGATCAGAACCGGTCCGAACCAGTAATAGCGGCATGGGCTCAAGCGGCCACTTCTTCCCACAATTTCTGTAGGCGTTTTACCGAAATCGGGGTAGGGTGTCTTCAATTCCTGGGCAAATAACGAAATACGCAGTTCCTCGATCTGCCACCGGAATTCGCCCAGGACGGAATCGCTGATTCCTGCTTTGCCGTGTTTTTCGAGGCGCTGCTCGTATTGCTGCCATAACCCTGCAATAGCGCTCGCATGGCGCTGGTCTCGCTCCGGGTTGCCCGAATACTTATCCATGCGCAGGACCATGCCTTTTAAATACCGCGGAAGATGTTGCAGTTTTTCCCAGGGTGTTGCTTCAAGAAAACCGGGGTAAACAAGTTTTCGCAATTGCCCGCTGAGTTCAGCTTTCAATTTCGCGACGCCCTCCTGGGATATCGACGGTTTGGCAAGGCCTGGCCTGCCGCCTCCCACCGTTATGGTTCCAGAAATCCTGTGAAGCAAGACCTGAACCTCCGCCGCAACAGCCTGCACCGTCCGGATGACCGCCTCGGTTACCGCTGGAAGGCGCGTCCTCGCCCGCTGCCTCTGTTCGGCAAATTCCTTTTCAGTCCGGGGTAGGGCATCGTTGCCGATAAAAGCGCGGTCCGCAATAGTGTTCAGTATGTCCTCACGCAGCGCATCCGGCTTGATGAGCGTATGCAACTGCAGGAAGGCCTGGCTCAGGGAACGGCTCTGCCCCGACAGATCCTTTTCCAATTGCTTCATCTGCTCTTTGAGTTCGAAGCGCAGCAACTGCCGCACACCGCCGCGCATGCTTGCCTCCGCGGTATCGGATGTTTCAAAAAGGCGAATCGCTACCTTTCCTTCACGGCTGACCAACGCCGGGTAGCCGATAAGCTTTTTACCTGCCCGGGAGAATGCAATTTTTTCGGGCAAATCGCCAAAATCCCATTGCTTGATGTCATCCCGCTCGATGGGAATGCGCTCGAACGAAGCCGACCCCCGGGCCGGCCCGGCAAACATCAGCTGTGCAGCCTGACCGAGTTGCGCCCTGAGTTGGCTCAGGTCGCGGCTCATCGCCAGTTCCTGGCCGGCATCGTCCACCACCTGGTAGTTCATGAGCAGATGCGCGGGCGGCTTTTCGTCCTGCCAGGTGTCCGGCGCAACCGTGATTCCTGTCTTCAACAGGACAAATTCCGCTAATGCCTTGGTGAGCGAGCTTGGTTTACTCGATTTATTTCCGGACTCCGGCTTTGATTCCCGATATTCGAGAAACGCGGTCACGAATTCCGGAACGGGGACGACATGGCGCCGGACCTGCTTGGGAAGAGCCTTCAGGTACCAGGTCACCTTTTCCCGGATCAGTCCCGGGACGAGCCAGTCGAACTGTGCGGGCTCGAGCTTGTTGAGCAGGGGCAGCGGCACGGTAATGGTGACGCCATCCAGCACGTGCCCCGGATCGAAACGATAACCAAGCGGCAGCCGGGCACCGTCCATTATCATGCTTTCGGGAAATCGTTCTTCGGTAACACCGCTTGCGGTATGGCGCATAAGGTAATCACGGCCCAGGTAGAGCAGCCGGGGATTCTCCCGTTCGGCCTGCCCGCGCCACGTTTCAAACGCCGCACCATTCGTAATGCCATCGGGGATGATTTCATCGTAAAAGGTAAAAATTGTGGCCTCGTCAACCAGCACATCAGGCCGCCGCGCCTTATGTTCCAGCTCGGCGATACTGTCGATGAGCTTGCGGTTATGTTCGAGAAACGCGGTCTTGGTTGCGTATTCGCCTGCCACGAGCGCGGCACGAATGAAAATTTCGCGTGCTTCCCGAGGATTGACAGAGCCGTAATAAACCCGGCGCTTGGGCACGATGGCAAGCCCATACAGCGTTACACGCTCGAAAGCCGCAACCTGTGCTGTTGCTTTTTCCCAGTGGGGATCGAAGTAGTGCCTTTTGCAAAGCCCGCCGGCGATCTTCTCTATCCAGAGAGGATCCATTTTCGCTACAACGCGAGCATATAATTTGGTTGTTTCAGTGAGTTCTGCCGCAACCACCCATTTGGGTTTGGCTTTTTTCAGCGCAGAGCCGGGAAATATTGAGAATTTGATTCCGCGAGCGCCGAGATATTCACCGTCCTCGTCGCTTTTGAAGCCGATATTACCCAACAGGCCGGCGAGCAGCGCGCGGTGGATTTCCTCGTAGGAGGCGGGAATCTCGTTGGGGCGTAAACCCGTTTCCAACACCAATGCGTGCAGCTGACCGTGAAGCTCACGCCACTCTCGCATCCTCCGGTGTGAGAGGAAATGCGCCTGGCAGTCTGCAATCAGTTTTCGATTCGATTTTTTGTGCTTCAGCAGGTCATCGTAGAATTCCCACAGCTTGAGATAAGCAAGAAAGTCAGAACGCTCGTCCTGGAAATGCTGATGTGCTCTGTCCGCCGCTTCCTGCCGCTCGAATGGCCGCTCGCGCGGATCCTGAATGCCAAGGGCGGCAGCAATGACGAGCATCTCTTTCAGGCAGTTCTCATCCCTGGCGGCCAGAATCATGCGCGCAATCCTGGGGTCGATGGGAAACGTTGCCAGCCGCCAGCCAATCTTGGTCAGCATGTTGCTCTCGTCGACGGCGCCGAGCTCAGCCAGAAGCTGATAGCCGTCCACGATCATTCTCGGCACGGGCGGATCAAGAAACGGAAAGTTTTCCACTGAGCCCATCCTGAGGGATTTCATGCGCAAAATCACCCCCGCAAGCGAGGAGCGCAGGATTTCGGGGTCAGTAAACTCGGGTCGGGAAAGATAATCTTCTTCCGCATACAGACGAATGCAAATTCCGCTCATTACCCGGCCGCAGCGTCCTGCCCGTTGATTGGCGGAAGCCCGCGAGATCTTCTCCACGCGCAACTGCTCGACCTTGTTGCGGTAACTGTAACGGTTCAGCCGGGCCAAACCGGTATCGATCACATAGCGTATGCCGGGAACAGTAAGCGAAGTCTCCGCGACATTGGTGGCAAGCACAATACGCCTCACGCTGCTCCCGCCTGGCTTGAACACCCGTTCCTGATCTGCGTAAGACTGGCGGGCGAATAGCGGAAGGATATCCACGCCGGGCAGAGAGCCGCCGCCCATGTCGTGACGCGCAACCCCGGTCCTGATGAAGGCGTGCTTACGCAGTGCCTCGGTGGTTTCGCGGATTTCACGCTCGCCCGGCAGGAATACCAGTATATCGCCGGGGCCTTCGCGCCACGCCTCATCCACCGCGTCAAGTATCGTCTGCTCCATATCCCCGTCATCGTGTTTGTTCCCTTTATCCCCGTTATCTCCGTTATCTCCGGTTTTCTCCCGCACTTCATCCTGGCGATCTTGAGCTGGCTCTGAAACATTACGTGAGCGCACGGTATCAAAGGACCGGTAACGCACTTCCACGGGGTACATGCGGCCCGACACCTCGATAATGGGCGCAGCATTGAAATGTTCGGAAAGCTGCTGCGCGTTGATTGTTGCCGACGTCACGATCAGCTTGAGATCCGGCCGCTGGGGGAGCAATTGCTTGAGGTAGCCCAGCAGGAAATCAATATTCAGGCTGCGCTCGTGCGCCTCGTCGATGATCAGGGTATCGTAGGCTTGCAGCGCCGGATCGCCTTGGGTTTCCGCCAGGAGGATGCCGTCGGTCATGAGTTTGATGTATGTCTGCGCGCTTACCTTATCGGAGAACCGTATCTTGTAGCCCACTGCATGGCCCACCGGGCTGTTCAATTCGGAAGCAACCCGTGACGCGACGGTGCGCGCCGCAATTCGGCGCGGCTGGGTGTGCCCGATGAGCCCTTCGACGCCGCGTCCGAGTTCGAGGCATATCTTTGGCAATTGCGTCGTCTTTCCCGAGCCGGTTTCGCCGCAGACGATCACAACCTGATTTTCACGAATCGCCCGAGCGATCTCTTCCCTGCGCGCAACAACCGGCAAATCTTCGGAGTAAACCGGCTGGGGCAGGTTGGCGAGACGCCATTCCGAATTGGAAGAATGTTTCACCTTTGCAATCACTTATGACTTGTCTTTCAGAACTTACTGTAATTTTTTCCGTGTTTCCCGCTAGAGAAAGCGCCTGGAATTCGACATAGTGCGAGTGAAGGGACGATATCAGTAAAGCCTTCACCTCACATTTTTTGTGGATGAGGTCTATATTGATATTATCTTATCAGCGAAGTGTTTCTATTTGAGATGATTCGAAATCCTCGCACCAAGCGACTGTTATCCATTCCGCTGCTCATTCTGGGAGCGCTGCTGATGTTCCTTGCGCCTGAGAATATCTGGATGGGCGCCTTGTTATTTTGCGTGGGTGTCGGAGTTGAACTAGCGGGCTTGGTGCTCGCGCGCCGTGACAAAAGAATTCAAGGCGGGGAATGAGGGTGTCGTTACAACGCCAGGGCTGGCGAGCCGAGGAGGAATTGGCAGGCTCTCGAATAGAAATCGCAATAACCATAAACCCGAAGAGGTGACCCTTCGGGTTTATGGTTCGTCCGGCCAAGGCCTTATCGGACTTCAGCCGTTAATCAGTCCTTTAATCAGCCATTAAAGCCACTGGGGACCTCAAACAACCCGGTCAAACCGGAAATGGACCCGGCCTCTGCCGCTGAAACTGCCAGCGGCGCGCCGCCTCCCCATAAGCAGTATGACCCCAAGGCCCGCCAGCATCATCGCGTATTCCGAAGGCTCGGGCACAGGCGACAGGACGCCAAACAATCCATGGGCTTCGTCATTGGGCCCGGCAGTGAAGTACAGCGAGCCGATGTTTCCCCCCATTCCGCCATTTCCGTGACCGAGCGCCCACAGCCCGTCAATCATGAGCGGCTGGCCGTTCGCCCCGAGCACTTGGCCAAGCACGGCATGAGTAGTTGGGTCGTAAATATTGATGTGGCCATCCCCAAAATTGCCTACCAGCAAATCACCTGCCTGAGGGCCAAACGAAGATGGCGCAATCGCCAGGCCCCACGGCGCATTCAAGTCGCCATTAGAAGCGACGCGTTCGATAAAAGTACCATTGAGATTGAATGTATCGACGAAACCCTTTCCTGGGCCCTTGACGTCGTCATTGGTCACATTATCGCGCTCCGCATAGGTGACATAGAGCTTATTGTCGAGATTCTGGACATTGAATGGCGCATATCCGGCGGGGAGATTCGGTCGTGTCCTTGAATGATCCAGTCAGGTCTGGAGCTCCGGCAGTGCCCTTGTAGACATCGACGGTGCCGGCTTTGAAGTTGGCGGCGTAGAGATAATCATTGTTCCCAACAGTACCGATGGCTGCGCCTTTATAGACGTTGGCAGAGGATGGCCCGGCGATGGTTTCAGCCGACGTGCCCAGTGCCGGACGCCAGCCGGAAACCGTGCCGTCTTCGCTCACGAACAGAAAGCGATTGCCGTTGAACGAGGCATTGCCATTAAATACCTGTCCGGTCGGATTGCCTGCGCCAGGGATTGCGGCAGGGATGGAAACGGTCAAACTCTCTTTTGTCGTAGCTTGGGTTGCCGGGTTTACGCCGTACAACACTGATACGCCAGACCCGTTTGCAGAGACCCAGAAGGGGCTCGTTGGCCCGAATGACATCCCCCAGGCATTCTTGAGGTCCGTATCTGTTATTCGGGCAGGGTTTGCGGTCTGGTCATCGGTAACGAGGTTGGTCTGATTAAAGTTGACAGCCCAAGCCGGTATCGATGAAAGCGACAGCATGGCGGCCGCGGCGATTGGGATTGTGCGAGATCGAATTTTTTGTCGCATGATAGTTCCCTTGAAATGGTTGAAAGAATTGTTCACTTCGTTGGCCAGGATTGGCCCCTCAAGGCTTTGACTTACTTCCCCGCTTTTTTTTCTGTTTTACGCTCTTCCTGCCTTTCGTAACTCAATTGTTTTTCCAATTGTTTTTGAAGTGCAAGAAAAATTTAGCGCGAATGAATATCATTAAAGAAAAGGCGACCAGGCCTCCTTCAGCATAGAAGACGTGATGGGTTTGTCCACCTGAATGCCCAGAATCTCAATTTTTATTTTCGGCTATCTGTAAAGTTTTTTCGATACGTACCGAAAAGGGGGGAAAACGCCGAAATAATGGTCCTGCCACTAACAGGTCTGAAAGAACCTTGATCACGCACCCATTGTCAAATTACTGTACTTTGCGAAAGGAAAGATATCTCTCATAAAGATCTCTCTTATGAACCGACGAGCCGCCCTTAAAACTCTCGCAACCCTGGCTTCTTTCCCCCTGGTTTCAGCGTGTTCTCGAAGCAAAGCGGGGGTAGACATAGGGCCAATCACGGTCGAACCTTTGAAAAAACCGCACAAGGAATGGCGGGAACTGGTTTCTCCCGCCGCGTATAAGGTTTTGTTTGAGGAAGATACCGAGCCCCCGGGCAGCAGCGCGCTCAATCGCGAGGACCGGCTCGGCACCTATGTTTGTGCCGCCTGCTACCTGCCGCTGTTTGATAGCGCAGACAAATACGAAAGTGGCACTGGATGGCCCAGTTTTACGAAGCCCATCGCAGGCCACATGGCGACCCGGCGTGATTTCAAGATGATATTGCCTCGCACCGAATATCACTGCGGGCGCTGCGAGGGTCATCAGGGTCACGTGTTCAATGACGGTCCGCTTCCGCGCCGGGAACGGTGGTGCAATAATGGCCTGGCGCTCCGGTTCGTGTCGAAAGATGAACAGCTACCCCCGCTCAGGAGCTGATCATTTATATTCATTACCTGTTCTGAGCTGCTCCACCAAGGCTCTGGCATGATTTGGCGCGGTCCAACTTCAATTCTTGACTTCGACTTCTTGAAGCGGGGCGCCGCGCTGATGGCGATTGCCGTCTCGTTGTGCGCGCTTGCTGCCTGCGACCCATCAAACGCGAGGAATGAATCGGCAGTCGCTCCGCCGTTGGATAATGCCGAGGGATCCTCCTCCGCAGGCGTCGCCATCTTCGCCGGAGGATGCTTCTGGTGTACCGAAGCGGATTTCGACAAGATGCCTGGAGTGATATCGACCACGTCGGGATACATTGGCGGCACGGTAATCAACCCTACCTACAAACAGGTGTCTTCCGGAAAAACAGGTCATGTTGAAGCGGTAGAGGTGCGCTTTGATCCCTCGAAAACGAGTTACCGGAAGCTGCTCGCCGCTTTCTGGCCCACGATCGATCCGCTTACCGGAAACGGTCAGTTTTGCGACCATGGGTCGCAATACCGCAGCGTTATCTTTTATCGGGATGCGGAACAGAAGCGGGAGGCAGAGGCTTCAAAGGCTGAGCTCCAGGCTTCAGGACGGCTCAAGCAGTCGATCCAGACTGAGATTCTTCCAGCGACCGAATTCTATCCTGCGGAAGAATACCATCAGGACTATTACATCAAGAATCCGATCCGCTACAAGTACTATCGCAATCAATGCGGCAGGGACGCGCGGCTGGCCGAAGTGTGGGGCATTTCCCGGTAAAACCTTCCCCAGTGAACCGTCAAGCGCGTTACCCCGTGTTAGCCCGCTAGGCGCCCGTTAAACCGGGTTCTTTTCCAGGAGTAAAGCTCTTGCCCGTCAGGGTGCAACGTTTAGGTTTAATGTCGGGCTTGATGTTGTCGCGGAGTTCGTTCCCCCACCTGGCTCTTTCAGGCCGTCGCGCCGTGCCCTGACCTCAGCGGTATCCAGGTCGATGACCCCCGGATCCTTGGCGGGAGGGGCCATCGCTCTGGCGTTATCAGACCTGCCTTCTTTCCCCTTGATATTCCTGGTTTCGACTGTAACGCCGGCTTCTTTTCCCTTTAAATCTTTCTGCTCTTTTGATTCCTTCTTCTGATCCTTATTTTTTCCTGCTTTTGCTTTCGCGTCGGGCGCCTCGCTGGTTTCGCTTTTGACCTCTTTCGCCATTGCGTATCGCTCCTTGAGGTCATTGCTCAGGGCCATATAATTGCGGTACTCATTCTGCATTTGAGCCTGAAGCTGTGAATATTGAACGGCATAGGTTGAGCTGGCGCTGTCAAGTTGTTTCAGTTTGAGATCGAACTGGCGCCGGTTTTGCGA
Source organism: uncultured beta proteobacterium (assembly GCA_963786735.1). Taxonomy (GTDB): domain Bacteria; phylum Pseudomonadota; class Gammaproteobacteria; order Burkholderiales; family Nitrosomonadaceae; genus Nitrosospira. Next base: position 123,033 of record CAWBAF010000014.1, on the reverse strand, counting down.
ATTATCCTTCGATTGGAGGGTTCTCTCGGCGAGCATGAGTTCCTGGGCTTTCTGATTCAGTTGTTTGAACAACTGGGCCACGTTGTTCGCGGCTGAAACATAACGGCGATGATGCAGCTCCATCTTTTCGAAATCGGTGAGCGGTAGCTCGTTCAGTGGGTGGGATTGACGCAAGGATGCTTCCCTCGTCGGGTCCTGCTCGCCAAACGCGGTGGGCAAGACCAGTACAAACGTCACAGCCATCACGGCAGTATGACGCGCCAATGTATTTCCCAATATGTTTCCGTGAGCCATCGATGAACTCCTGAATTTATGAAATACCTTCATCTGCTGGGGATGCGTTCCAATCATCCTTCTTTCAAGGACAGATAAGACGGATACCACCCGCTATTGTCGTTTTGCAGTATAAGCTAAACTGTGAGCGAGGCAACACGAGCTCAAGCAGGTGCTTTTTTCACTATTTGTCCCGCATGAATCGCGAACACGATGGTTTATGAAATGTCCCGCGGAAAATTCATCACCCTGGAAGGTATAGACGGAGCCGGCAAGAGCACCCAGGTCAGCCGGGTCGCGGACCTGTTGCGTGACAGGGGAGAGACCGTCGTCGTCACGCGAGAGCCCGGAGGCACGCCGCTTGGGGAAAGGTTGCGGGAACTCCTGCTGGACAACCGCCAGACCATGCATCCCGAAACAGAGACGCTGCTGATCTTTGCCGCGCGACGCGAACATATTGATAAAGTCATCAGGCCAGCTCTGGAGCAGGGGGATTGGGTCGTTTGTGACCGTTTCACCGATGCCAGCTTCGCATATCAGGGTGGGGGCAGGGGCCTCCCCGGTCAAAAATTGACCGAACTCGAACACTGGGTGCACGGCGAATTTCAACCCGACCTGACACTTTATTTCGACGTAGCAGTCGAACTCGGGAGACAGCGGACACGCAGCGTCAAAAACGCAGACAGGTTTGAAAAAGAACAGGATGAGTTTTTTCGAAGAGTCAGGGATGGTTATCTCGACCGCGCGCGTAAATTTCCTGAGCGGATAGTTGTTATAGATGCGGGCCGGCCCCTGAAAGAAGTTAATATAATAGTTGAAGATATTATTGTATCTTATTGCAAATGAATGATATTTATCCATGGCAACAGGAGGTTTGGCGGAAGCTGGCGTCCCGCACGAGTGCTCATGGTTTAAAAGGCCGTGCTTCCCTTACCCACCTTACCCATGCGCTGCTGCTGAAGGGCAGGAAGGGCTTGGGTAAGCTTGCGTTTGCCAGTTATCTTGCCAAAACAAGGTTATGCCAGAACTGCTCAGAAGAAGGGGAGGCCTGCGGAAGTTGCGCGAGTTGCAGATGGTTCGAGCAAGGCGGTCATCCCGATTTTCGCCTTGTTCAGCCCGAAGCCTTATGGGCATCATCCCCAATTTCCGGCACATCTTCGGATACTGAAGGCGATATAAGTGACGCGAGTGATGGGTCGACGGATACCATGTCAGGCGCTGAGGCAGAACCGGGAAGTTCGAAATCGAAGAAAAAACCAAGTAAGCAGATTGGCGTCGAACAGATCCGGGCTCTTGCCGATTTCATCAATATTTCCAGTCATCAGAACGGCTACAAGATCATCCTGATCCATCCGGCGGAAACCATGAACCCCTCGGCAGCCAACGCCCTGTTGAAAAGTCTGGAGGAACCGCCTCCGCGCACGCTGTTCATATTGGTCGCGCATCAGGCTCAGAACTTGCTGCCCACCATACGCAGCCGCTGCGTTCAAGTTTCGATGCCCGCGCCTGATCCGGCTGTCGCGATTGACTGGCTACGACAGCAGGGAGTCAAAAATCCGGAAACATGCCTTGCTTCCGCCAGTTATGCGCCTTTATCGGCACTTGCATTCGACGATGAAACTTACCATGAGCGACACTTATCTTTTGTCAGACAGATCAGCGTGCCCGGCAGTTTTAACCCGATTTCGCTTGCCGAGGGATTGCAGAAAACGGATCTGCCGACCGTCGTCAACTGGCTGCAAAAGTGGTGCTATGATTTATTAAGCTTTTGTACAACGGGGAAAATTCGCTACCACTCTGATCAACTTGCAGCGATCGAGGCAATAGCATCGAGCCTGGATCCGCGAGCGCTGGCAACCTTCCTGAAGACATTAACAAAGATGCACCCGCTCGCCAGCCATCCCCTCAATGCACGCCTGTTTCTCGAGGAAATGCTGTTTTCCTATACCATGGCATTGGCTAAGCCTCATTCCACGACCCCTTGCCTCAAGAGCACTTTGACGACTGATCCGTCTTGGGGAGCTGGCAGTGCAAAGTAAAAAACCCTTTGACGAAGGGCTTTTACTGATGAGATGGCGTGTCGCTTGATTGAATCGGCGACGTAAGCGTATATAGCCCGGCCCGAACGAGACAATCGCCACAAGGGCGATACGCCGGGGGGTTGCCACACTGGAATACTGCGCCACCCCCAGTCATTACGACACCAGGAAACATTCCTCAGCCGGACTGAAGGCGACGTCGGTCATCGGCGTGTTCAATTCCCTCGAAGTTTCCAGAAAACCAGGCGCGCCAGGTGCAGCATTGCTGACATCGGCATCGTCACGTCGGGAAAGGTCCGTTGCCTGGGACACAGCAAATTCGATTTCGAATGGAATCCTGGCCATCGGTCGTTTTTTTGTTCGCACCAAGCCTCCGCTCCGATATGACAGCGTTCCTGCTTAAGCATTTTTTATGCCAGCGTCTGGTAAAATGGCAGTTGTTTATGCTGTCCAAAATATGCTCCTGAGCTAGAGATTGCTCTAATAAACATTCAGTCAAAAAGACGTGAGATAAGCTGTTTTTCTTGTGTCGGCCGGAGTTATTCCTGCTACGCTTTCATTTGTGGCCGATAGTGTGGGGTTATTGAGGCTGCAAATTGTCTTTCTCCATTGCCCGAAAGGTTTCTCTTACGGTTTTTCATGCATGCTGGTCGATTCTCATTGTCACCTCGATTTTCCGCAGCTAGCCGCTAATCTCGATGGGGCGCTCGAAAAGATGCGCGCCAATGAGGTCAGTCACGCATTGTGCATCAGCGTCAACCTCGACGATTTTCCTCGGGTGCTTGCGCTGGCTGAAAACCATCCTAACCTGTTCGCGTCGGTCGGTGTTCATCCTGACTATGAGAATCTGGCTGAGCCGCAGGCTACGCAGCTGGCTGCGCTGGCCGCTCACCCGCGCATTGTTGCAATTGGCGAAACCGGGTTGGATTACTTTCGGCTGCAAGGCGATCTGGAATGGCAGCGGGAACGATTCCGCCAGCACATTCGAGCTGCACGGCAATGCGGCAAACCGCTCGTCGTGCATACGCGGGCTGCCGCGGCGGATACGCTGCGCATCATGGCGGAGGAGGGAGCGGATAAGATAGGCGGCGTAATGCACTGCTTCACGGAAAGCTGGGAGGTGGCGCAGCAGGCGATGGAAATGAATTTTTATATTTCATTCTCCGGAATCGTCACATTCAAGAACGCAGTTGCGCTCAAGGATGTCGCTCAACGGATTAGACTTGACAGGATGCTGCTTGAAACCGACTCGCCTTATCTGGCGCCCGTGCCTTATCGCGGCCAGATCAACCAACCCGCTTTTGTACGGCACGTGGCGGAAGCAATAGCAAAACTGCGCGGTATAAGTCTTAATGAGGTTGCATCAGCCACTACCGCTAATTTTTTCAATCTATTCAAGGCGGCTTGAATCATGATCATATACCGAAAACTTTTTTACCTGGTTGTCGTGGCGCTTATTTCCGGTTTCTACCAGCAACCACGGGCGGTTGCGGGCGTCTATGAAGATTTGCGCTGGGCCATCGAAGACAATAACACCGCAGACGTTGGCAAATTACTCGCGCGGGGCGCCGACCCCAACACTTCTGATGAACGTGGTAATACTCTTCTCATGGTTGCTGTCGGGCACAAAAATGCCGATCTGGTTGATCTCCTGGTGAACGCGGGTGCCAAGCTCAACTTGCGCAACAACCGAGGGGAGACCGCTATCATGCTTGCCAGCTACCAGGGCTTTAAAGACATCGTCGAGAAACTTTATCTAAAGGGGGCCGAGATCAACCATGCTGGCTGGAACCCGCTGATATATGCCGCGTCCGGCGGCCATACAGATATCATCCGGTTATTGCTGGAGGGGGGCGTGCCAATCAACTCGGTGGCCCCGAATGGAACTACCGCCCTCATGATGGCGGCTCGCGGCAACCATAAGGATGCGGTAAAGGTTCTCCTTGAAAAAGGTGCCGATCCCAATCTCAAAAATGACTGGGATATGACCGCATTGGACGTGGCGTTGAAGAAAGACCATAACGAAGTGGCGAAACTGCTGAGAGTGAGAGTAAGCGATGCCCGGTAGCCCCAGGAAATAAGCTTTTCGGTAAGGAATTATTCATGAGCACGCTTGGCTTCAATCATTTTAATTTACGCGCTCCGCGGGCCTTGCTCGATGAACTGAAAACATTCTACATTGAGGTCGTAGGTCTGTCCGAAGGGCCGCGTCCGCCCCTGGTAAGCTTTGGGTACTGGCTTTATGCCGGGGATCAGTGCGTACTTCACCTGAGTCGGACCAGGCCCGACGAAGTGCGGCGTACCGATATCCCGACCACTTTCGATCATGTCGCCTTTACCTGCGCTGATCTTCCCGCCATGAAGGCGCGTCTCAAGCGCCACAATATCGAATTCAGGACAGGTCAGGTGCCCGCGCTGGGGATCACTCAAATATTCATTCGAGACCCTGCGGGAAATGGCATTGAGTTGAGTTTTGCTGGCGAACAGGGGTGACAGTGAAATTACGGGCAGATTGCCCTTCGCCCTACGACGCAGGCACACTCGCTGGCCCGGACGACACTCGGCAGCCACCGGAGAAATGGACTGAAGATCGCCCGTTTTCCAGGTAGACAATGTTGCCCAATTCGCGAAGAAGCGATATGCCCCGAGGGGCATACCGGCCCGTCCACCATATGGAATTGATCCCGAATGGTAAAACCGCTTAAAGATAAAGTAGCCATCGTCACGGGTTCATCGAGGGGAATAGGGGCGGAAATTGCCCGGACACTTGCCGGCGCGGGCGCGAAAGTCATCGTTAATTATGTCCTTAACCGGAGCGCAGCCGAGGCGGTATGCCTGGATATCACCAGGGCAGGGGGAGAATCACTGGCGATCAGGGCGGACATCAGCCACCCCGCCGAGGCACGCATCCTTTTCGACGCGGCGATAGGACGCTTTGAACGTGCGGATATTCTGGTCAACAATGCGGGAGTGCTTGTTTCCCGAAGAATTGCGGATATAACGGACGAGGAGTTCGCTCGTGTCCTGGACATAAACGTCAAAGGCGTTTTCTACGCCCTGCGCGAAGCCGCGACACGGCTTGCGGATGATGGCCGAGTGGTCAGCCTCTCAAGCACAGTGACGCGGCTGATGTTGCCGAATTACGCTGCATATGCGGCGAGCAAGGGCGCAGTTGAGCAGCTCACCCGTGTTTTTGCCAGGGAGGTGGGCGAACGGGGGATAACTGCCAACATTGTATCTCCCGGGCCTGTGAACACTGAAATGTTTACAACCGGCAAAACCGAGGAAACAATCAGGCGAATGGCGCAAATGTCATTTCAGGGACGCGTTGGAGAACCGGAAGACATTGCCCGTGTGGTTCTTTTTCTCGTCAGCGACGATGCACGCTGGATTACAGGCCAAAACATCAGCGTCAGCGGTGGCGCGGCATGAGCCTTATGGCACCGATTAGCTGTGTCTGCACGCTTTTTGCCCCATGGTATTACGCTTCGCGCAGCTGCTCAAGGTGCTTAGCCGGGGTGCTTAGCCGGGGTGCTTAGCCGGTCCTTGGCGTGAGGCGGACAAAACACCTAAGCCAGTTCTCGGACTTTGGCGCAAGCCTCGACACCGTGATATTTCACTTCGTCCATCAAGACGCAAAAATCCTTCATCTGCATGCAGTCCTGCATCCATTCTCCAGATCCTGTCTCGGATGCGGCGTTTTCCATGGTCAATGCCGCAGCGGCCCAATGGCCATGCGCAATCTCCACCATGGCAATTTTGCATCGCGTAACTTGCGCTGGCGGAGCTGCCACAAGAATATCGAAGATTGTTTTCATGGCTACCTCTACTTCCAAAACCTTTACTTAATTTGACCACAATTAGCGCACCCAGTGCCGCGTAGATAAATTTTTTATCCAATGAGTATGAGCCCGGCCGACATATTCTAACTTGTCAAAAAGGAACATTTCCTATTAATCAAATTGTTACGAAGCATATTTAAACTCGATATAATGAGAGAGCAAGTAAACCTGGAGCTTGGGCCGTTACAGCGGGAGACATCATAAACATCGACAATTCAACGATAGCCCTCCATCTTTTCGGAGCGGTGATCGCAGGCGGAATCATTGGCTTCGAGCGAACCTACCACGGGCATCCGGCCGGATTTCGAACATACGCACTTGTCTGTGTCGCCTCGAGTTTATTGATGCTGATCACCGTTTACGAATGGAATGGGCTGCCCAGCATGCCGTTGGGCGACAGGAGTAGCGGGCCGACCAGAATGGCGCAGGGAATCATGACAGGAATCGGATTTCTTTGCGCCGGTGTAATATTCAAGGAGGGTTTGAGCGTACGCGGCCTGACTACGGCTGCTTCCATCTGGGCCACCGCCGCCATCGGCATTATACTGGGCGTCGGCCTCTATTTCCCCGCAGGACTGGCAACCGCGTTGACACTTGGAATCCTTTCCCTGTTCGAAATTCTGGAAGCCACGTTTCCACGCATCGTTTACGTGAAATACCATGTCAGCTTCGATAGAAATAACGTCATGCCGGAGGAAATGGTACGAAAACTTGTCATCGACCATGGGTATGAAATAGCCAACATGAGCTACTCCATTAACCGGGCGGGGCTGTTCGAGTACCGTATGGATATCCGGACGACCAACCCAGCGAATGCATCGGCTTTGGCGCGAGTATTGCGAGAGAAAGAATCTGTCCGCGAATTCGGAATCCTGACAGCAGGCGGGTAGGGCAGAATGCTTCGCCGCAATTCCATCATCGGCAAGAGTTATGCGTCCAACGATTTTCTCATACGAAAAAGGAGCTCAATCCCATGCAGCTGAATCCTTATCTAAGTTTTAACGGCCAATGCGAGGCAGCATTCAAATTCTACGAACAGTGTCTGAGTGGAAAAATCGTAGCAATGCTCACCTACGGTGAATCCCCGATGGCAAAACAATTCGGGACCGAATGGCAAAATAAGATCATGCACGCCCGGCTGGTAGTGACCGGCGAGGCATTGATGGGATCTGACAGTCCGCCGGGACGCTATGAAGCCACCAAAGGCATGTCCGTCGCGCTGGGTATAGATGATCCCGAAGAGGCTGAGCGCATATTCGGTGCCTTGGCGGAAAACGGGACTATACAAATGCCTATCCAGGAGACCTTCTGGGCTCTTCGTTTTGGCATGCTAGTGGATCAGTTCGAGACGCCCTGGATGATAAACTGCGAACGGCCGGGCCACGAATCTGTTGGCTAAAGCTGGCTAGGGCAATTACGGGTACGCTGCCAGAACGATTTTTCCTACGTGCCCGTCCGATTCGAGAAGCGCATGTGCGTTGGCTGCCTCCTCCAGCCGGAAGACCTGGAATATCGCGGGGGCCAGCTTTTTTCGCTCTAAAAGAGGCCAGACGTAATGTTCCAGCTCCCTTGCGATCTGTGCTTTTTCCTCGATCGTCCGGGATCGCAGCGTGGAACCGGTGTGAGTGAGCCGTTTCTGCATCATGATCATGAGGTTCAGGTTTTTGGCAGGACCGTTCTGTACTCCGATCTGGACGATGCGCCCATTCAACGCGGCCGCCTTGTAATTCCGTTCGACATAATCTCCCGCGACAATATCAACAATGACATCGGCCCCTTTGCCATCCGTAAATTTCCTGGTTTGCTCGACGAAATCCTGCGTATGGTAGTTGATGGCAAAATCTGCACCTAATGCGAGACAGGCATTTTGCTTTTCCTCTGATCCAACCGTTACGATCACGGTTGCGCCGAATGTTCTGGCCAGCATCGTCGCAGTTGTTCCAATGCCGGAAGCACCGCCATGGATCAGCACGGTCTCGCCGGCCTGTAGCCGTGCTCTCTGGAAGAGGTTTGTCCATACAGTGAAAAAAGCCTCGGGCACAGCCGCTGCTTCCACCATACTCAACCCGTGTGGTACCGGCAACGCGTTGCTTTCATGCACTACACAGAACTGCGCATAGCCCCCTCCGGCAACCAGTGCACATACCTTGTCGCCCAGTTTGTACCGTACCGTTTCCGCGCCCAGCGCGATCACTTCACCTGCGATTTCGAGTCCTGGAATTTCGGATGCGCCGGGCGGCGGCGGATACAGCCCGCGCCGCTGCAAGATATCCGGACGGTTCACCCCGGCCGCATGAACCCTGATCAAAATACATCCGTTATCCGGCTGGGGAATCGGACGGGAGGCCGGCATGAGCACGTCCGGTCCCCCTGAGTGCCGGATTTCAATGGCGAGCATAGTCCCGCTGTCAGCCAGTGCAGAGGTCATGATCTTTGCGAAAGTTCATTAATGGTACTATTGTAGTAGAAGGTCGAGGCTTGGAAATCTGTAACATTCCTTCGTCGAACACGTCCTTGATTACTATAAAGAGTTGCCAGGTGCCGGCCCGTTGAAGTCTGCTCGAACACCCGATATATCGCGTGAATAAGGAAGAGTGGTACTTCCAGGTGGGGTATGTCGAGCTGCTATATGCCGCAATGGTGGTCGGCATTGTCGTAGCCTTGTATTACTTCCGGCGCATGAAGCAGGTGTCCGAGCTTGCGGCAAACCTGATCGAGGAGCACAGCATGCTGCTTGGTTTGCTCGTGCTGGCGCTGCTGCTTTTCGTTCTCAACCGGGTGCTCGGAGAGCTATGGTAACCTTAAGCCCAGAGGGCTCTCAAAATACATGGAGGAAAAGAAACCCGTGAATATCCTTATGGTTCTAACATCCCACGACCAGCTCGGCAATACTGGAAAAAAGACAGGTTTGTGGCTGGAAGAATTGGCTGCCCCGTATTATGTGTTCAGGGACGCGCAGGCAACGGTTACGCTGGCGTCGCCCAAGGGTGGACAGCCACCGGTAGACCCAAAAAGCGAGTTACCGGAAAACCAGACCGAGTCCATGAGGCGATTCCGGCTGGATCCTGTTGCCCAGGCTGAGTTTGCAAACACGAGAAAGCTTGATACGGTATCTGCAGAGGATTTCGACGCTGTGTTCTATCCGGGTGGACACGGTCCCATGTGGGACATGCCGCAGAACCCTACGTCCATTGCGCTGATTGAAGATTTCATAAAGGCGGACAAACCGGTCGGTGCAGTGTGTCACGCGCCCGTTGCGCTGGTCAACGTCCGCGGAAAAGATGGAGATTATTTGATTAAGGGAAAACGCGTGACAGGGTTCACGGACGCTGAGGAAGAAGCCGTGGGGCTGACTTCTGTCGTGCCTTTCCTCCTGGAGGATGGACTTAGGGACAGAGGCGGCATCTTCAGCAAGGGGCCAAACTGGGCGCCGTATATTGAAGTGGATGGCAAGCTGGTGACCGGCCAGAATCCCGCTTCATCAGGCCCTGGTGCGGAAGCTTTGCTAAAACTGCTTCAGCATAGCGAGCGCCTGGAACGACTTTAACCGATGATATAGTCTTCGAAGTGGGGCTTGCGAAGCTCGCGCATGTATTGAAAAGAAAAGCCTGGATAAATACCGATGATTTTTCCCGTCTCGGTCTTATACCAGCTCCTGCACCCTGCAGCCCAAACCGATGAGTGCAATGTTTTCTGCATCACCTCGTTGTACCTCGTCATCGCATCGCGCTTTACGTCGAGGAACTTCTTGTTCAGCCTGGAAAGTTCCTGGATGCATTGCAAGGCATAATTCACTTGCGCTTCTATGAATAGTATTGCAGAAGTGTGCCCTTGCCCGGTGTTGGGGCCCAGAAGCAGGAACAGATTGGGAAAACCCGCAACCGTTACCCCCCGATAAGCCTCCGGCTCGTTTATCCATGCTTCGTTCAGCGATTTCCCGTCCAGACCGACAATCCTTATTGAAGTCAACACATGTTTAACGTTGAACCCCGTCGCGCAAATAATCGCGTCGATCTCACGCCTCTGGCCGTCGCTGGATAAAATGCCTGTCGGGTCGAGCCGTTCAATCGGTGCAGTGACCAGTTTCACGTTCGAACGCATGAGGGCAGGGTAATAGTCATTGGAAAGCAAAACCCGCTTGCATCCAAAGGGATAATCAGGTCTCAGGGCGGCGCGCAGCGTCTTGTCCGGTACTTGGCGCCGAAGCTGAAGCTCCGCCAGGCCGCGGCCAATTTTTCCCATCAAACTGCCGGGGTTAAAAGCAAGCCGGTTCATTTCATGAATTACGTAAGTGAAGCCACGGCGGGCCCGAGCAACGGGCTTCATCCTGAACAAGGTTTTTTCCCAGCGCGAGTAACGGCGGTTCATCCTGGGCACTATCCAGGCGGGTGAGCGTTGATAGACATAGAGCTCGCTCACCAGCGGAGCAATTCGCGGGATAAGCTGAACGGCACTCGCGGCAGTTCCGATCACTGCGACACGCGTTCCGCAGAAGCGGTAATTACGGTCCCATCGCGCGGAGTGGAATAACCGGCCCTGAAAGGTGCCAACATCTGGAATGTCCGGGTACTTCGGTTCACTGAGCGGTGCCGCGCTGCAGACAAAGGTTCGGGCCATCAACTGATCCCCATTTTCCAGCTGCATATGCCACAGTGCAGTTTGCTCATCAAACCGGGCCTCAATCAGTGCGGTACTGAATCGGATGTGGGGGAGGAGACCTGATTTTTCCGCAAATCGCACAAGATACTGCTGGATCTCGCGTCGCGGCGCATAGACTTGGGACCAGTCGGGATTCAGATCGAAGGAATAGGAGTAGAGGTGGGCGGGCACGTCGCACTCGGCTCCCGGATACGTGGTATCCCACCAGGTGCCACCAATACCTTCGGATTTCTCGATAATGACGAAAGACTTGATACCGGCCATGAGCAGTGCCCTGCCCATGCAAAGGCCTGACACCCCGGCACCCAGAATGACCGCATGGTGTAGGTGTGACGAATCAGGACCCGTTAGTGTCGAACGAGCGTGTGCTTCAGCCATAAAACACCTGCTAAATCCAGATGAGATCCCTCAAGGGTTGTTCGCCTTTCCAGGCCCTCCACTGGATCCCTTTACGACTGAGCCTGACTCGACTTCAGGACTTCGCGGACGTCCTATAAAAGGCTGAATCAGCATGCGGTCAAGCCGTTCCCATCCGGGGTCGCGAAATTCGACCAGGCCGATCGTCATTCCTTGATGGCCATCCCGTGGCTGATCCCGGTAGGTTCGGAAAAGACGATCCCACCAAGGCAGATTAAACCCGAAGTTTGAGTTTGTTTCCTCCGGGTGCCACGAATGATGAACCCGGTGCATGTCAGGTGTTACCAGTAGCCAGCGGAGCATATTGTCCAGGCGCAATGGAATCCGAACGTTGGCGTGATTGAACATCGATGTGGCGTTAAGCAGTACTTCAAAAATCAGCACTGCAAGTGCAGGCACGCCGAGCACCATCACCACCCCCAGCTTGATACACAGGGAAAACGCCATTTCGAATGGATGGAAGCGAATACCAGTGGTTACGTCGATATCGATGTCGGCATGATGCATCCTGTGCAACCGCCAGAGCAGGGGAGCGGCATGGAATAACACGTGCTGAAGATAAATCACGAAGTCGAGGATGATGACAGAGGCAGGGATCGCGATCCAGGCAGGAAATCCCGACACATTAAATAGACCCCAGCCTTTATTTTCCGCGAGCAGTGCAACGCCGACCGCGGCTGTTGGAAATATCATCCGGAGTATGACTGTGTTGATCACCGCGACGCAGAGATTGCCCGGCCAGCGCTTGAGCCGCGGAAGGCTCGGTGTGCGCCGAGGCGCCAGCACTTCCGAAACCCCCAGCGCAAGGAGAAGTCCCACAAAAATACCGAGCCGGATAACAGGTTCAACCTCTAATACAGCTGCGGCCCCGCTCGTCACGCGGATCTCGATGGCAGTCGTCCCGGCGCATATGAGCTGTATAGCGGGAATGGGTTAGTCAATATGGTCTGAAGAAAATTTTTTCAGATATTTTTTCACGATGGTCTTTCCGGGTATTTTGCCAGCGAAGTGAAATACAAGGTAGTTTACAAGGCCATGAAGCGCCATGGCGATCAGTAGACCCTCGAAAATTCCCACCTCATAGACCAGCAAACCGCAAAAAATAGCGAGCAGCATGGCATATTGCCCATGGCGGGCTGCCTGCCAGATCCGGGAGATCATTTTCCAGCCGGAAAAAATCATGATGACGGCCAGAGAAAACTTCGGGAGGTACTCCAGGTATTGTGAATTCATGACAAAGATCGTGACCATGAGTCCTACCACCAGGACCGAAAACTTCGTCATGGCTCCTGCCAGTTTGTTGGTTGTGCTCTTCGCCAGGCCATCAAGATTGGTCATTCCACCGAACAGGCTGGAACCCATATTGGCAATCCAGATGGCAAGAAGGCTGTTATTGGTATTGCACTTGCGACCTAACGGATCGATGTGCTCGATTGCAGCATTGCTCATGACCTGCTCTATAACATTGACGATAGCCAGCATGACGGCGAAACCAAAAGCGTAGAGCAATGTCCAGCCGTTACTGAAGTTGGGTAGCGGCGAGACGAAATGCAAGGGGACGTCATCCACATGCAGCATGGGAACGGGCAGGAACTGGGCCACGATGATACTCGCCCCGATCAGCAGAAAATAAGGCAAAGCGGGTTTTGTATCCTTGAACCTGGAGAACAGATACACGAACATGACAAGACCGGATAACGATATCAGCGCCATATACATGCGCGCACCATTCCAGAATGCATCCGTCGATTCCTGGTCCACCGGTATCTCGTAAGTCAGGCTCAAAAACTTGAGGACAATTTTCAGTCCGATGCCCGCCAATAATCCCTCAACGAGATAACCGGGAACAATCCGCAAGATATATCTTTCCCAGCCGAACTTCCAGATCAAGGCTTGTACGGCCGCCGTGAGGAAAATCACGAATGCCATGTTGTCGATGCCGAAGTTGGCCACCCCTATCGCCAGCATGGGCGACAATCCTGCCGCGATTCCGGGAACACCAATAAAATTGCCTGGCCGGATAAATGCACTGATCCAGCCAATGAAGCAGGCGAACGCAACGGTCGCCAAACCTACCTTGATTGGATATTCGGACATCAGCACGATGCCCAGCGACAATGGTATTGCCATTGCCCCTGTTATGATTCCGGCCTGGATATCACGGGCAAGATACCTTGCCTGAAAGCCTGCTGATATGGATCGTGGCCGTGCCAAGGAAGGTCGTTTTTCCGTTGTGCTACTCACAGGATTCCGATCATGCCGGGGCACGATCACTTCGTGATTGGGGAAGGACATCTTTCTTTATTTTCGGACTGTCACCGGCGTCCAAACTCATTCCGGACCCGGTGTGCTGTGCCAAATGCGCGTTCCGTCCCTTCCGGCGCTGATAAGGGCCGGACATATTTCGGAGGAAAAGCGGGAATCGACGGTTTGGCCGTTCGTAACGTTCTGGATGGCTCTTAGACTTGATGCCGACTGATAAATTCATCCTTATCCCTGAGAACAGCAGGGCAAATAGTGCTGAAATCCAGGGGTAAATCGACCATGGTGCTGGAGCCGAGATGCTCTCACCGCCGCCCGTCATACCAGATCGGTAATTTGCTCTTATCCTGCAAGGAACTGCGGGGGCTCAAAAGTACTCGGAAAATCTGACCGAAGATTTCCGGCGCGGAATAGAGCAGAACCTTGCGCGACGACGTTTCCAGTGGATGCTTTGTCAAAATAATGAATTCAAGGCCGCGTTCCCGGCCCCACTTGGCTAGCTCCTGGCTCAACGTAATCTCATCGGCAGCATAGAGTTCCTGGTTGAAGCCGCCGACATCGCGGAATGCATCACTGCGGCATACCACGAGGGCGCCCGCTGCCCAGCGGCACGAAACCGACACCGCCGTCCAAAGCTGCAATGTGGAGTTTGCCCACCAGGGCAACCCTTTCATCTCTATTTTGCTGCCACAGCCTACACTTTTGCCTTCCTCGATCAGATGCAATATGTCGGCGAGCAGTCCGGAATTCAGCTTGCTATCCGCATCTATGAACAGCAGCCACTCGCCTGTGGCGACAGCGGCGCCCGCATTACGCGCCCGGCCAATCTGGTTAACCGGCTCGAAGACTACCTTCGCGCCTGCCTGTCTTGCAAGATCTGCCGTGTTGTCTGTGGAATTGTTGTCCACGACAATCACTTCCGCACTAAAGCCGAGCTTGTAATTCTGGGCGAGTGATGTAGAAATAGATTGCAGACATTGCCCGATCAGACGTTCCTCGTTAAACGCTGGAATAATGATTGAGAGATGCATAAGAGAAATTGATTTTGAGCGATTAAGGCGCAATTATCTCGTACTCAAGGGGTTTCCGAATCCTTTTCTCTCGAATCACTCCAGCGCGAGTCAAAAAGCACGCTGAGCATCAGGCCGAACGGATCAAACTGAGGCGGGACCGGAGGTAATATTAATATGAGTGAGCTTGGGATCATACAATGGTTGGTTGTATCTGCAGTTCTCTTTGTAGTCCCATTCTGGAGGATCGCCAAACGCGCAGGATTCAAGCCAGCCCTTGCGTTTCTGGCAATCATTCCCGGAGGAATCCTGGTGCTTATCTGGATTATTGCTTTCGCACGATGGCCCGCGTTCCCAAAAGGGGAAATCACCGATGTGGCGGGAGGCGCCTCTTCAGGCAGCTAGCTGCTCACTGGGCTCACGATCAAGCCGGTCTGTCTCGTTTATATCCTCCCAACTTGTCACCGTAGCTCGAAGGTCTCGGGTTCGTTGGCTCCGCAATCACCAATTTAACATAATACACATTATACGCAATTAAGGAGTAGCTGACGGTTGCAAGGAGCAATTGCTCGATTGGATAAAAATCCTGGTTATGTGCGGTTAGGTACAGAATATCCTCATAAGGCTAGGCAGAATATGGTCAGGCGTCTGCTTTTTCTCCCTCTTGTGGTAGACGTCATTGGCCCGGCATAGGCCAACTACTCCTTGCCGGGCCTTTTTACGTCCAGGAACGCTGGGGCACAAGGCTGACCTTCCAATAGATCTCTCGCTGCGCAAAGCATCGTTTTGGCAATTGCCAATTGCCAGTCGCTCCGGGAACACGAGACGGAATCCGATTGAGTCATCACTAGTATTTTTTTCCAGTTATGCCGTTCTATAATCCCCATGTCGTTCTATAATTCTCATGGCTCCAACTACAAGGGGAAAACATGAAATTCATAGTCCTGGCTATTTTCATGGTATTAAATTCAACCGCCGCACAGGCGATCGATACGTCTCCAATCTACAACGAACCCGACGCACAGACTAAATTCAGGGATGCGCAGCTTCATGTTAAAAAACTGATGAATTCGGGCCAATACGAGGAAGCGTCGAAGTACATGTCGGTTTACCAGACGTTGGCATGTGAAGCCGCGGAACAAAAAGCAGGCAGAAACCCCGAGGAAGGCGCCGCAAACTGTGAGCGCAAACAAAGCCAGGGGGGGGTTAATGCGAGCGTGCTTGAACGGCAGCAAGAACTGCTTGGCGCGAAGGCGTCATCTTCCAACATTGGAGTCCCCGGGGTTACCGTGATGACACGCCCAATAACGGGTTCGCCGACGATGCTGGACAGCTCTGCTCCATCCCTCCTTATGTTCGACCCGCGAAGCACTCCCGGGACCCCTTCCTCCTCAACCCGACCCGACACTCCGGCCGATCCCTGGACTGGAAAACGCTGACGGTTCCGTCATTTCGTTTTCTTTCGACGCGCACGGCCGGCGACCCCCGGGTTTAGCTGTCCCCATGGGCTGCTCGAGTATGGTCTGTCGAAAATTTTTACACTGGACAAAAAGCCGATAAGGTTTCGTTAATACTTTTTGTATAATGATCAGGAGGTTACACATTTCTATATAAACTAGCACGATTTTTGCTTAATACCCTCGCATATAGAAGAGCAAGAGTGGAATGGCTCAGGTCTTTGTTACAGCCACCGGGAGGAAACAATTATGCAAAAGACAGCACTTGTGATGTTCATTTCATTACTGGCAACCGGCTCAACGCAAGCAGTCTACGGGCAGGTACCGCGCCAAACGGGCGTGTCCATACTGCAACCAAAGCCTGCTCCTACTACAACCACTACTACAGCTCCTGCCACAACCACAACCACTACTACAGCCCCTAAAACCACCACTACGGGCAGCACTACCACGACCAGCGTCGCCCAACCCTGGACTCCCCCGCCCGGGCGCCTTCCCGATGCGCTGCCACAGCAGCTGGCTTTAGCTCCGGCTGGCTTCCAGGTTAATCAAGTGCCCGAACCCGGCACGCTGTTGCTTATCGGCGCGGGTGTAATCGGCTTGATGATCTCCCGTCGGAGGAACACATAAACGATATCCACCTCTATATTTCTACAGCGCAGATGCCGCGGAGGCTGCTGATTACCTGAACGGTTAATGCAATTTGAAAACTTGAACAGCTTGAGTGCTTGGCAACCCACTGCGAGTGGAAAGCTCACGGATTGCGGTGTATTATGCGGCTTGCGAAACCCACACCAACTCTGGAGGCCGTTTTGAAAAGATCCAATCTGGCAGCTGCTTTTTTTATCGGATTTGTCCTGTTTAGCCCTTCGCATTTATTTGCCGAAAAGGCTGGCGGCAGCTCC
Organism: uncultured beta proteobacterium; assembly: GCA_963786735.1. Lineage (GTDB taxonomy): Bacteria > Pseudomonadota > Gammaproteobacteria > Burkholderiales > Nitrosomonadaceae > Nitrosospira. The sequence continues at coordinate 106,169 of CAWBAF010000014.1, read as the reverse complement.
TCAGGTACCGCGGCCAGCGCGCAGGGCAACGAAGGCAAGGTTTTGGCAACGCTGGACGCCCCAGGCTACACTTACATGGAGCTTGCCGGCACCGACAAGCGTTTCTGGATCGCTGCTCCGACAACCAAGGTCAAGGTCGGCGATCGGGTCCGTTTTGATCAGAGCCTGGTTATGAAGAATTTTAATAGCAAAACCCTGAACCGCACTTTTGACCAAATTATATTTGTTAACTCGGCAACTATTGTAAACTGATAAAGAGGCATGGCCGGAGCCTTTCCCACAGGGCATGCGTCCGGTTCATTATCGAAATGGTGACGCCGGCGGTGAGCTGAGCAAAATATCTCTCATCATAGTGCTTGAACCCAGCCTGCCGGCCCCTTTCTTATCCGGCCTTTGCTTAGCTCGGGTCCCCCCAAGCCCTCGCTCCATTTGCCCTCGCACCATCGTTTGAAATACCTGCTCATTTTCGATTGATCTCAGGACATGAGCCATCATCTGTCTCTATAAACAACTTTAAAATAATTTGTCAAGACACTGTTTTTTGAGTTTTTTTACGGGTTCTCTCTCGGCTTTCCGCTTTCGGACTATCATCATCTTCCGGCTCAACGAATCCAACGAATAATTGGCTTCTTAGCTTTTTTATTTCGTCCCGATACCCCGCCGCTTTTTCGAATTCCAGATTCTTTGCTGCATCGAGCATCTGTTTTTCCAATAATCTGATCTCTTTCGCCAACTGAACTTCGTTCATCGACTCATACCGAGCCCGAACTTGCGCGGCTTTGAGTTGTTGCTGTGCGGTTTCCATATCGTAAACACCGTCGATCAGATCCTTCACCCGCTTATGGACACTACGGGGAGTGATGCCGTGCTCCTCATTGAAAAGACCCTGTTTAGTTCGCCGACGCTCGGTTTCATCCATCGCCAGACGCATGGAATTGGTGATCCTGTCGGCATACAGCAGCGCGGTACCGTTAATGTGGCGCGCGGCGCGTCCTATTGTCTGAATCAAGGAGCGCTCCGAGCGCAGGAACCCCTCCTTGTCCGCGTCCAGAATGGCCACCAGCGATACTTCCGGGATGTCCAGCCCTTCGCGCAGCAAATTGATGCCTACCAGCACATCAAATTTTCCTAACCTCAAATCTCGGATAATCTCGACTCGCTCAACCGTATCGATGTCCGAGTGAAGGTAACGTACCTTTATTCCGTGGTCGGAAAAATAATCCGCCAAATCCTCAGCCATGCGCTTGGTTAGCGTGGTTACCAGCACCCGCTCCTGTCGGGCCGTGCGCAAGTTGACCTCAGACATAAGGTCGTCTACCTGGGTTGACGCTGGGCGAATTTCAATTTGAGGGTCCACCAGTCCCGTAGGGCGAACCACCTGCTCCACCACTTGGCCGCTATGCAATCGCTCAAACTCCGCCGGAGTTGCCGAAACGAACACCGTCTGTGGCATTATTTTTCTGAATTCATCGAACCGCAGCGGACGGTTGTCCAGCGCCGAGGGCAAGCGGAAACCGTAATCCACCAGATTCTCTTTGCGCGAGCGGTCACCCTTATACATCCCCCCAATTTGAGGGACGGTAACGTGGCTCTCATCGATAAACATGAGCGTATTCCGCGGCAAATAATCCATCAGCGTGGGCGGTGGTTCTCCCGGTTTTTTGCCTGACAGGTGGCGAGAATAATTCTCGATGCCTTTGCAGAACCCGAGTTCGTTAAGCATTTCAAGATCAAAACGGGTACGCTGCTCAAGCCGCTGCAGCTCTACCAGGTTGTTGTGCTGCTGAAAAAAGGCCAATCGCTCTGCCAGCTCCGTCTTGATCGTCTCGATCGCACGCAAGGTCGTGCTTCGGGGGGTGACGTAGTGGCTCGAAGGATAAACGGTATAACGCGATACCTTTTTAAGCGTGCGCCCCGTCAGCGGATCGAACAGAGTCATGCTTTCGACCTCATCTTCGAAGAGTGATACCCTGACCGCCGTTTCTGAGCTTTCAGCCGGAAATATATCGAGAACGTCACCTCTCACCCGGAAAGTCCCGCGAGCAAATTCAAACTCATTGCGTTCATATTGCATTTCAATCAGCCGTTGGATCGCCGTCCGCTGCGTTATTTTCTCGTGCTCCCGCAGGTGTAGAATCATTCCATGATAATCCACCGGGTCGCCTATGCCGTATATGCATGAAACGGTCGCGACAATGACTGCATCGTCGCGCTCGAGCAAGGATTTGGTTGCCGAGAGGCGCATTTGCTCAATGTGCTCGTTGATACTGGAATCCTTTTCGATGAACAGATCGCGCGAGGGCACGTACGCCTCGGGCTGGTAATAATCGTAATAGGAGACAAAGTATTCGACGGCATTCTCCGGAAAGAACTCGCGCATCTCGGCATATAGCTGTGCCGCCAGTGTCTTGTTGGGCGCCATGATAATTGCCGGGCGTGCCAGCCGTGCAATAGCGTTCGCCATGGTGAAGGTCTTGCCCGAACCTGTCACGCCAAGCAGTGTCTGGAATGCGAGGCCATCCTCCATTCCTTCGACCAGCTTTTCGATCGCGTCAGGCTGATCACCAGCAGGCTCGAAGGATTGGTGCAGCTTATAGGGGCTATTGGGGAAGGTAACGATCACAGGTATAATTTCGGGTTCAGTTAAGCAGCGCTTGGCCGTTATTTATACGTCGTCAAGCCATTTTATCATGCATCGCCGCGTGCCTCCGGCGCAAGGATTTTTATCGTGGAACTTTCAAAGCGTGTTCAGGCCATCAAGCCCTCCCCTACTTTGGCAGTGACTGCCCGGGCAGCCAGCCTAAAGGCCGAAGGAAAAGACATCATAGGGTTGGGTGCGGGTGAGCCGGATTTCGACACGCCGCAACATATCAAGGATTCGGCCATAGCGGCCATTAATAGGGGATTCACGAAATATACCCCTGTCGGGGGCACTGCGAGCCTGAAAAATGCAATCATCGCCAAATTCCAACGTGAAAACGGGTTTGATTACACTTCAAAACAAATTCTCGTGTCATGTGGGGGCAAGCAAAGCTTTTTCAATCTGACGCTTTCGGTCATCAATCCAGGTGATGAAGTCATCATTCCCGCGCCCTACTGGGTTTCATATCCAGACATTGTTCTTCTCGCCGAAGGCCAACCAGTCATTATCGAAGCGGGTATAGAACAAGGCTTTAAAATAACTCCGGCACAGTTGGAAAAAGCCATCACCTCGAGGACCCGGATGTTCGTCATCAATAGCCCGAGCAATCCTTCAGGTGCAGTCTACACGTTGGACGAGCTTAAAGCGCTGGGGGACGTGCTGTTAAAACACCCACATGTCCTGATAGCAACCGATGATATGTATGAGCATATTCTGCTTTCGGACAGCCGGTTCGTGAACATTCTCAACGCATGTCCAGATCTTTACCCCCGCACGGTGGTGCTGAACGGAGTATCCAAAGCGTATGCAATGACCGGTTGGCGCATTGGCTATTGTGGAGGTCCAGCGCATATTGTTAGCGCGATGGAGAAAATCCAGTCGCAGAGTACATCCAATCCCACGTCCATTTCCCAGGTCGCAGCGGAAACGGCGCTTAACGGGGACCAGTCATGCATCGAACCAATGGTGGCTGCTTTTAAGGAACGCAACCGTTTTGTAACCGACTCCCTCAACGCTATCGCGGGTGTTAAATGCCTCCTGTCTGAAGGTGCATTCTACGCATTCGCGGATACCCGGGAGGTAGCCGCGAGGCTGTATGCTGGCGGAAAGTTGAACGAACGAAGTGATCTCGCCTTCAGCGAGTACCTGCTGGAACACGGCGGAGTTGCGGTGGTGCCAGGCTCCGCGTTCGGCAGCGAGGGTTACATCAGGCTTTCCTTCGCTACCAGTATGGACAACCTGAAGAACGCATTGGAGCGCATGGCCAAGTTATTGGCCTGAAAAAGAGGACGGTAAACCTATTACTCAGGTAGGTGCACGAGTTCAGGATATTTCTCCAAGGCCCGCTTGCGGTCATATTCCAAAAGCTTCTTTGCCGCCGTATCAAATGCCTGCTGGCTTTCCGTTTTCGGCTCGGCCTTCGCCACCAGGCTGACAGAAGCAGGGATAACCTCTTGCGGAAGTGGAGGGATATCTTCTCTAGGCTGGGCAAGCGATTCGGCGAGAACTTGCGAAACACTTTGTATTCCCGCTTCTCTGCGTCGTTTCACCTCGTCATTATAGTCCGGGGTACCGCCGAACTTCTCTGAAAGTAGCTGCAGGATTGAAGTATGATCCATGGGACCTTTAAACACAGTCCCGGCGGAAATCCATGGCGACACGACAAAGCTGGGGACCCTCGGCCCGGTGCTCTGGAAAGGGAGTGAAAATAGCGAGCCTTCCGGAACCGGCGCAGTAATCGCGAGCGGTGGAACGTGGTCAAAAAATCCTCCATGCTCATCATGCGTAACCACGAGCATCGTTCGTTTCCATTTTTCAGGATCTTTGGTCAGTACCTGGTAAACGCTGCGAAGAAAATGTTCGCCCGGACCAACGCTCGTGGGCGGATGGTTGTCGTTTGGTGTCCAGCCGAGATGGACCGGTGAATCGGTGTACTCGGGTTCGATGAAGACTACCTGTGGCATCTCAGATACAGGGTCGGCTTCCCAATCGCCCGGGAACTGCCTGAAGCTGCGAAAACCTGGCCCCAATATCTCTTCAAACCGGTCAAATAATGCGAAAAACGATATGCCGCAGTGATACACACGCCAATTGATGTCATGGGCCTTCAACCATTCAAAAATGAAACTGTCTTTGACTGTAGGGATGGGGCGAGGCTTTGTGTCATCAATCATCGAGTATCCACTATAGGCTATCGAGCGATTGGGTTGCGTATCAGTTGGAAGCGGGGCGAACCAGTTGTCGCATACTGCGTACTGCGCAGCCAGAAAACTTGACATGGGCGTATCATCAGGTGAAAGGAAGCCCATCGAGGGTGGATCGTTCACTTTGCTTCCGGTCGCCCGATAGTACGCTTCCACGAAGCCGCTCATGGTAAACCGGTCGCCGTTCTTTGCTAATTGCACATCGACGAGGCCTCTGCTATGAGGTAAATCGTGTGCCAGGGGCGCGTCCTTCAGTTCGAATGGCTGATAGCCCTGGCCATCCAGAAAATTTGTATAGTCGAGATTCACCTCGGGGTCGACGAGCCCGGCCACGTCCTTCCTGTTACCAAACCGCGCAACGCTCAGGTGTCCAAGAATATGGTCGAACGACCGATTTTCCATCATCAGGACAACAATTGTCTGAAGCTCATCAAATGCCGCCATAACATCACTCCATGCAACTCATCTGAGTATTAATCGTTAACCGGTTCCTGACGGATTCAAGAACAGCGCCGCATGTCTCCTCAAGTGACACAGGAGCGCGAATTGTCCAGGCACCCGAAACGGGAACGTTTTTGAACTGGTCGGTGGTGCTGCCGGACGCTATCTCCGCCTCAACATTATCCTTACTGACCTTAAGCGGCCGATGGTAATTGTTTGCCACGGAGATCGCCCGCACTCGGGAGGAAGTATCCTTTTGCTCGATCAAAAAAGATGCCGTCGCAGAAGCAGGATGACCCTCGCACTGTGCAACTCCTCCCAGCAATCTGGAACTTTGGGTTGGAATGACGGTGATATCCCACTCCCGCTGGGCACTCTTGAGTAATGCCGGAACCTTGAGCGTGAATCGTGTATTTTGCGTGGGAGAGAACGACCTGGACCCCTCCGCAGGGCCTTCTCCCGTTCCTGGCAGCGGGGGCGCAGCATCCAGAGTCACCTTATCGGAAGCTTTCCAGTCGATCTGAACGGTTTCCCCTGGGCATATCGTTGTTGGCACTACCGAGAAATACTTGATCTGGGCGCAACCCGCGATCAGCGGTGTGATGAGCAATGCTGCCCATGCCTGGAATCGCTCAGGCATTCGCCGCCCCTCTTAGTCTCGTCTTAACGTACTGAGGCATATGACAGCCTCCTCGCTTTGCGTCCAACTGAGCCTTGTGGTCAGTTGGACGGGAAATAAAATGCGCTAGAACTACCGGAATGGAAATAGAGTAAAGATAATGTCTCTGGTCAATCTTCCGAAAGCGTCCCGCGCGGATAATTTTTATGATCTATTTATAGTCGTTTTTATGATCAAATTACCAGTACCCTGGCGGGATCATATATAGTCCTGTGTCCCACTTCCATTGGCGGACAGGGTTTTCCGTCATCGCATTGGGATCGTCCGGCTGAGCGGTCCAGTGAAAATCGCAAACGTTTCCCTTATGTCCCACGAATGTATGGATGCCACCGTTTGCAACTCCGACAAAGAAGGGGGCATTTTCCAGCTTCTGAAGCTGAGCCTCAGTATGATCATCCGGCTCGATCTCCCTGTAGCCGGTAATCACCGCATCGCAGCGCACGCCGTTTGAACCCTCGACTGGCGCCTTCCACACCCGCGCGCCTGCCTTTGCCATGTGAAGCGCACCGAGCTTTTCGCGTTCACCGTGCTGCGCCAGATCTTCCGCGGTTCGCGGCGAATAGAAGACTGCTGTCCACCCGTCGTTTTGCAGCTCCTCGCAAAGAACCGTGCCGCGCAGATCAGCTTCCTTCACCCTGCGGCTTATCTCGGAAAAACGCTCCTTGCCACCAGCACCCTCATACGCCGTTCTCACGTTCTGCATTACCCAGCCAATGCACGAGCTCTCCTGAAGCCGGGCAGTCTGGCCGGAGGAGCCTTCCAAGGTGATCAATCCGGGCTCGACCGAAGTCATACGCCAGTTCCCAGTGCTCATCGCGTCTATTTTGGCTTGCACCGAAGACCGGTCGCCTCTGAGTATATCCTGGTGGAAAAGCGAATGATCGCCGTAGTAAAGGCCTAGCCCGGTGTTGTTGATAGCTGCCCGGTGAGCCATGCAATTGTCGGTAATGCACCTGTCGCCGAGTTCGGCAACCTTCCGCCAATCAACCGACCCGCCACGCCTTCCATCCTCGTTCCCGGTTTCAGTAAACAGCCACTGTGCGATCGATAAGGCCGGTGCGTCGGATATCGTGTTTACATTGCCATCGTGGTCGAATCTGTCGATAGCCTCCCACAGTTTCTCAAGATTTTCAGTCGTACCTTCAATAAGCCCGCTGCCAGCAATGGTTCCAGTGCCTAATGCGGGGTATGCCCGGTGAAGTTCGGCCAGATCGATAGGTTTTCCTTTTAGGCGGCTGATGAAAACGTTATGGTTAAGGGACGGCATTGCAAACCTCTAGGCAACGGTAAAAAACAAGTAAAGCTTCGTTATACTTTAGCAGCAATTCCGCCAAGTGCAATGTATTAAAACGAAGCGCGTCGCTTGGCTTTCAGCCTATCCTACAGTTCAGTGGAGTGTTTTGCGCGATCCCATGCGAGGTATCGGCGCGCCTCTTTTCCGCTTGCCCATTGTCCATCCAGGCTCGTGCTCCTGACGTCGGGAGTGCACACGGGGAGAAGGAAAGGGGGGCGAGAAAGGGGCAGGAAAGGGAAATATCGTTAGGTGAACTGATTGATATTCCGAGAACCCTTCCTCAAGCTTCAAGGCTTGAGGTCGGTTTTTGGATGAGAGGATTCCTTTTGCAGCTACGGCCCCGCGATGCCGCGAGGAAGCTAGCCGCCCCGGCGGGCAGCTCCGGCTATCTCGAGCATGGTTTGCAGCCCCTCCGAAACCAGTTGTTCGATTACGGGAATAAAATAGGGAAAAGACAGCATCAAGGCCGCCATGCCCGTCATGAGGGTAATCGGAAAGCCGACTGCAAAGACATTCAGCTGAGGTGCGGCGCGAGTCAGAATGCCAAGCGCGAGGTTGACAATCAATAGGGCCGTCACCACAGGCAGCGCGAGCTTGAGCCCCGCCAAAAAAATAGTACTGCCCCAGTCTATCAAGGTTCGCCACCCTTTCACGGAAAAAGGCTGGGCGGAGATCGGAAATGCGTCAAAGCTCTCAACGAGTACTGAAACCACCTGCAGATGACCGTTTATCGACAGAAAAGTGAGGGTTGCCAGCAATCCAAGAAATTTACCCACCACCAGAGTGCTGCCATCGCTGCGGGCGCTGAAAAAAGTGGCGAATCCCAAACCCATCTGCAAACCTGCTATTTCGCCAGCCATCTCGACGGCGCTGAATACCATGCGCAACGCAAAGCCCATTGCCAACCCGATCAAGATCTGTTGACTTAGAATCATCAACCCCTCGAGTGACATAGGCTCTATCATGGGTGGAGGTGCGATCGTTGGCGCAATAACCAGCGCCAGAGACACCGCCAAGCCTACCTTTGCTCGCGCGGGAACAGCCATGTGTCCGAACACGGGGGCGGCGGCGAGCAGCGCGAGGATCCGCACCAGCGGCCATATGAAGGAAATCAGCCATCCGCTGATCTCGGTTGAATTGAGGGTGATCAAGCGTTTCCCTCGTGGAATATTTCGGTTGATTACCGGTCGTGACGATGTCGCACGATCCTCATCCGACCATGCCGGGGAGATCCTGAAACATCTGCCGCATATAGTCGAGCATTACAGACAGCATCCACGGACCAGCCAGAACCAGAGTCGCAAACAACACCAAAAGCTTGGGGATAAAAGACAACGTCATTTCATTGATCTGCGTGGCCGCCTGGAATATGCTTACTACCAGGCCCGTCACCAGCGCCGCCAGAAGAAGTGGAGCGGAGATCATCAACGTAACTTGCATGGCATTCTGGCCTAATGTCATTACGCTCTCAGGTGTCATCTGTTTCCCTCTTTATTAATGCTGTTAAGCTTCGCGCCAACAAACTTCTCATTAAAAACTGTCTGCAAGAGAGCCTATTATCAGGTGCCATCCATCAACCAGCACAAACAGCATAATCTTGAATGGAAGTGCCACGAGGGCGGGCGAAACCATCATCATCCCCATGGACATGAGCACCGAGGCAACGACCATGTCGATGATGAGGAAAGGAATAAAAATTGCGAAGCCGATCTGAAAAGCCGTTTTCAGTTCGCTCGTGGCAAAAGCGGGAACCAATACCCGGAGCGGGATATCCTCGGGCCCATCCAACTGCGGAACACCGGATAGCTTGACGAAGAGCGCCAGATCGGCTTCACGGGTTTGTTTCATCATGAAAGCCTTGAGTGGCGCGGAAGCTCGTTCCGTCGCCTGAGGCAGGGTAATCTTGTTATTGCTATATGGCTGGTAGGCATCCAGATAAATTTTGTCGAATACGGGTCCCATGACGAAAAAGGTAAGAAAAAGCGCAAGCCCGACGAGCACTTGATTGGGAGGGGAAGATTGCGTACCGAGCGCTTGGCGTAGTAGGGATAACACGATGATAATGCGGGTAAAACCTGTCATCATCAGCAGTATGGCGGGCAGAAACGAGAGTGCCGTCAGCAGCAGCAGGGTTTGAAGGCTCAACGTATAGCTCTGACCCCCGCCCGCAATGGGTGTAGCGATGAACGTGGGCAAACCGGAAGACTGGGCCAGCGCGAGCGACGGCATACCAAGCAACCAGGCGCCCGCCAGGATCCAACCCATGATCCACGACTTGCTTTCGACATCGTCACCGGAAGCTCTTGAGTTAGTCATGGGGCTGACCAGAACGCTTGTCCGCTATCTGCTGTAACCAGGTTGAAAAGCGCGTACCGCTGCCTGCCGGGCCTGGGGGTCCTTTGCCAATTTCACCCTTTGGCATACTGTGCAAAGCTGTAACATGACCTGGCGCTACTCCGACTACCAGCCAGGTGTCTGCGACTTCCAGCAGCACTACACGCTCACGTTGACCGACCATTGCGCCGCCTATGACTCTGATTGCGCCGGCAGTATCGCGCTGCATTCCACCAGCCCGCCTGAGCAGCCATGCCAAAGCTGCCATCAAAGCGAGAACCAATGCCAGTCCAAGCACTACCTGGAGCATGGCGCCCCCGGAAATTCCGTTGTTCCCCCCCTCGGCGGCCTCCACGGCATTGCTGATTGACCATGCAGCAAAGCCTGAGGGAAAAAGAACAATCCGGGAATTCGTTACAGTGAAAGCCTTCCTTTTATTAGGCAAAGGCTTCAGGTGGAGCTCCCTGCCAGCCGGCCAGATAGACTCATGCATGGTTCTTCAGAATGTGACAATGGAGTGGCCATGGAGTGGCCAATGGGCAGCCTTCATCGATTCCTGCTGAAATTACCGTCACTGGCGGGTTACCGGCTCAATTTTCGAATTCGCTCACTTGGCTTGATGATATCGGTCAGCCTGATGCCGAATTTTTCATTGACTACCACGACCTCACCTTGTGCGATGAGATAGCCATTGACCAGAACGTCCATTGGTTCGCCGGCGAGGCCATCCAACTCCACCACGGAACCCTGGGCGAGCTGGAGTAAGCTCTTTATCGCAATTTTGGTGCGCCCCAGCTGCACGGTCAGTTGGACCGGAATGTCCATTATCATTTCGATGTCATTCTGGATCTGCACGTTTTGCCCATTGCTGAGCTGTTCGAATATTTGCCTTGCAGCAGGATCCGGAGCGGCCGTTGCGCCGTCTTCCTGCTCGGGGACACGGGCTGAATTGGTTTTTTTTGCGGACACGTTTGTCTCCTTCGGTTGGTTCGCAAAGGGTCGATTTGAGAGATTACGACGTTCGACAGGACTCATCTTAGAAACTCATTCACTACCAGTTGAACTCAGCATTTTTTCCATACGAAGAGCGTAGCGCCCGTTGGAAATGCCATAGCGGCACTCCATGACCGGCACGCCATCCACGCTGGCAGTAACAAACTCAGGAATATCGAGTGGAATCACATCACCTGCCTTCATCTTGAGTATCTGGTCAATAGTCACCTCCGCCTGCGCCAGATTGACCAGCAGCATCACCTCAGCGGATTGCACTTGCTTGGACAAGCGACCCACCCACCGTTTGTCGACTTCCAATGACTCGCCCTGCACACTACTCGACAACAGATCACGTATGGGTTCAAGAATGGAATACGGCGTGCAGATGTGCATCTCCCCCACTACCGATCCAAAGTTGACCTCGAAGGTCGTCGCCACTACCACCTCGTTTGGGGTCGCAACGTTGGCAAACTGAATGTTCATCTCTGCTCTCACATACTCGAACTCGATTGGATAGACGGGGTGCCACGACTTTGCATAATTGTCGAACACAAGGTTAAGCAGGCGTTGGATTATGCGCTGCTCGGTTTGCGTGAAATCACGGCGCTCGTTTTTTAGCTGAAAACGGCCGTCCCCACCGAAGAGATTATCGACTACAAGAGACACCAGAGTCGGGTTGAACACGAAAAGTGAAGTTCCCCTCAATGGTTTTACGTGCACGAGGTTAAGGTTGCTGGGGACCACCAGACTGTGGACAAACTCGCTGAACTTGATGACCCGCACCGGCCCGGCGGTGACATTGGCGCTTCGACGCATGAAATTGAACAAGCCGAGGCGGAGAAGGCGGGCAAATCGCTCGTTGATGATTTCCAGCGTGGGCATTCGGCCACGTACGATTCGCTCCTGGGTCGCGAGATTATAGGGGCGACAGTTGGTTCCGGAGCTGTCTTGCTGAGCCACGCCCGGGGATCTCGCCATTCCCTTGAGCAGTACATCCACCTCTTCCGAGGACAAAGAGTCATCCGACATGCTCTTACTGAATCACAAATGAAGTAAAGAGTACGTTTTCCACTGCGTGTCCTGCATCTCGCAAGGCAAACTGCTGGTTTATCTCGGTCTCCAGTTCCAGCGCAAGCTTCCGCTTTCCTTCCACAGTCATTAGCTGTGAGGCAGTTTTGCTCGAAAGCAACAACAGGATCCTGTTACGAACCTCCGGCATATGCAGTTTGATTTCCTCGACTGTTCGGGAATCTTCAACCTTCAAGGTCAAATTTGTCTGAAGATGTTGTTCGCTATGCTCGGGTTGCAGGTTAACGGTAAATGTTTCAAGATTAACGAAAACAGGCGGCTTAAGCTTTGGAGCGTTGGCTCCCCCGTCCTGAGCCCGAATAAAATACCAGGCTGCACCTCCCCCTCCGGCTCCAATCAGCAAAGCTGCGGAACCGATTATGAGCATCCATTTCAATCTTGCCTTTTGCTCGACGCTGCCCTCTTTTGGGCCATCGGACTGTTTAATTGCTCTGCTCGCCATTATGTTTCCGGTTGGGGAAGATGCGCCATTATTGCGGCGTATGACCGCTGCCAATACAGCGAAAAGGCGGCGAAAGGGATATTACCTTGGAGTTTGAACCGGAGCCTGAATTATCCGAGGCGCGATCAGGCCCTAGCTTGATCGTCGTCATGCTTGGACTTTCCAAGCCCAAGCTTGAATCGATAAAAAATGACCGACGTCAGGCGAAAATGTCTACCAGGCCACGTCCTCCAATGGTCGTAGCTGGACTGCTCGAGGCAGAGGGCCCCGACGCCCCCCCTCCCCTTATGCGAGGCGCGCCGTTATGATCTCCTGATCCAGATTCATCCGCCCAACCGCGCTGTTGCGCGTTGTCCGCACTGACGGTCGTACTGCCTAAACTGATGCCACTGTCCGCCATTAATTCCCTTAACCTCGGCAGTGCCCCTTCCAGCGTCTGCCGCACGTCAGCGTTGTGGGACATGAACATGACGCTGGCCTGGTCGTTGTCAATAGACAACACTACGTGCAAGGGACCCAGATCAGGCGGATTAAGACTCAGCTCTGCCGTCTGCTGTTGTTGGGTAACCATCCAGAGCACTCTCTGACCCAAGGCATCGCTCCAGCCTCCCGAATCGACCCGTGGATGAAGCAGAAATGGATGATCAACCGGCCCTGCAGAGGGCGATGCGGGGAGACCGTTGCTGCCGGCAAGTATCGCGCCACCCACTTGGGTACTGGATAAATTGGATAAATTTTGTGTCGAACTCGATGTAGTAATATCATCTGCAAGTTTTTCCATGTGTTCCGTCGAACTTAACTGGGATGCAATAACGTCGCGCAGTTTATCGCCACCCGCGCGCTCCCAACCTTTGCCAGCATCCACTTCAGTGTGTGGAAGGGTATTTTCAATAGCGAATGGCCTCGCTCCTGCGGGCATGTCATCAGGGATGCCAGCTGAAATATCGGACAATCTCCCCGCACGCTCCTCCGCCACGCCAGTTACAAAACGACTGGCGCCCGTGGCGGCAGCTCTGGTGCCGACTGAAGCCGGAGCGATCGCCCCGGGCAGCGGATCGGATGAGACAGCAGCGATTTGTGCATTACTGCTGCCCAGGGTTTGGGCCGAAACAACAAGGGTCGCGTTGCCCCTTTCATCAGCTTCGTGACTGTCTTCGGTATCAACCGCTGATCCGGCAGGCTGTCCGGGCCCGGCGTGAAGAGGATGCATTTCTGCGAACCCAGCAACCTCAGGCAGAGCCTGTCGAGACGGGGTAGTAGTAAGATTAGGCAGCGTGTTCGTAAAATGCACGAACTGCGGTACGGGAAGATTTGGCAAAGAATCGGGGTCTTCTTCAACCGCTTTTTCTGTCGCCGGCGCGTGATGCTTTACCACTGTAACAGAGCTTTTGCCGGACTCGGAACCTTCGGCCATCGACCCATTCCCCGATCCGATTACTCCCGCTTTTTTTTCTGGGTCAGCCTGTGACCCGTCGCCTTCAGCGTCGATTTCACGCGCCAGCAACTCGCCAAAACCAGGCACCTCGGGAAGCTCACCTGTTTTGCCTGCCTCGCTGCCACTGACTGGCACCGTTTTATTCACAGGCGAATTTGCCGGAACGGAACAGGCGGTGATCGTTGAAGTAATCATAATGCGCTCTCAGTGATTGGATTGGTTAGTTACCGTATTCGGGCATTAAATGGAGCTTGGAATGATTATTTTGCTGGTTGTGACGCCGCCTGGCGGGCAGCTGTGTTATTGACGATTTCATCAGTCTGTTTCTGTTCGGATCTGGCCGCGCGTGCCAGCTCACTTCGCACCTGTCGCTGTGCCAATGTATCGTACGATACAAGGGTCCGCCGGGCTGCCTGCCAGGCTGATTGTCCGGCTTTGAGGCGCTGGTTCATCAGTGCAAGAAACTCTCGTTGTTCCGCGATAGCGGCATCGAGCCTGTCGAGAAATTCTTGGTAATTCCGCCAGTCCGATGCTTTCAGCCCGCGCTGCATCGATACCGCAAAGCGCGCCCGGTACTCATCCCCATATTGAAGTAATAAAGCAAGTTTAGCCTGTAAGTCCATGCTTTGTATGTTTAAACTTCCGAGACGCTTCGCTGCGTCATCAGTACGCGTGCGGGCAAGTTCGATCAGGGTATTCAACGCAGAAGTTCTTGGCATTTAACTGTTCATTGCTCCATTAACGCCGTGCGCCAACACGCTGCCCAAGTGGGCTGCACTGTCCGTATAGTCCGCGCGCTCAAGCATGCTTTGCTGCAGAAAGGACTCCAACCGCGGGTACAAGGCAATCGCGCGATCAAGCAGGGCGTCACTTCCATGCGAATAGGCGCCCACGCTGATCAGGTCGCGCGAGCGCTGAAAAGACGAATACAAGCGCTTGAAATCCCTTACCTGCTCAAAATACTCAGGCGAAATAAGACTGTTCATTGCACGGCTTATCGATGCTTCGATATCTATGGCGGGGTAATGCCCGCTTTCAGCCAAGGGGCGGGACAGTACGACGTGCCCATCGAGGATAGCGCGGGCCGCGTCCGCGATCGGGTCCTGCTGATCGTCACCTTCCGTCAGGACGGTATAGAAGGCAGTAATCGAACCGCCACCCTTGGCACCGTTGCCCGCCCGCTCCACGAGCTGCGGTAGCCGGGCAAACACTGAGGGCGGATAACCCTTGGTGGCGGGCGGCTCTCCGATAGCCAAGGCGATCTCGCGCTGGGCCATCGCATAACGGGTCAGCGAGTCCATAATCAGCAGGACATTCTTGCCCTGGTCGCGGAAATACTCGGCAATAGCGGTGGCATAGGAAGCACCTTGTAATCGCATCAAAGGCCACGTATCTGCTGGTGCCGCGACGACTACCGAGCGAACCAAACCCTCGGGCCCAAGGATTTGCTCGATGAACTCCTTCACCTCACGGCCGCGCTCGCCAATCAGGCCAACCACGATCACATCGGCACTCGTATAACGCGCCATCATCCCGAGCAGCACGCTTTTCCCGACTCCCGAGCCGGCGAACAGGCCCATACGCTGCCCGCGCCCTACTGTCAAAAGCGCATTGATGGCTCGAACACCCACATCCAATATCTGATTGATCGGTTCTCGATCGAGCGGATTCAGCGGTTGCGATGCAAGCGGAGCAGCCTGGCTTACCTTCAGTGGCCCGAGCCCATCCAATGGGCGCCCTGTTCCATCGAGCACTCGTCCTAGCAATCCATCACCGACGGGAAAGCGCCATGCCTGGTCCGACGCGCGTCGACGGCGGTTAACCCCGTTTCCAGGACCGGGAGGTGCCCCGGAGCTGTCCCACGGGATTACCTTTGCACCTGGTGTCAACCCAAATACGTCGCTCGACGGCATAAGGTAAAGGCGATCGCCCTGAAAGCCGACCACCTCCGCCTCGACCTGATTGCCGTTGGGTAACAGCAGGGTGCAACCGCTGCCAACAGCAAGCTTGAGTCCTACTGCTTCCATCACCAATCCTGTAACGCGAGTAAGACTGCCCGATAACTGGAAGGGCGGAGAGTCGCTCGCCATATCCGCGCAGTTTTTCAGGAAACTGCGCCACTGCGGCGCATGGCTGCCTGTTTCGGTTACGATCATTCCAGCCAGCTGTCGGTTTGTCCCAGCGACCGTGTAATACGCTCCCAACGAGTCCCCAAAGTCGCGTCCGTCTGGCTGTGCCCCACCTTGATCCGGCACCCGCCTCGTTCCAGGTGCTGATCAACACAAACCACCCATCCATCGAGCTCGTGATTGAGATACTGGCGCACCAGTGCTGCATCTTCGGGATTCAGGAATAATTGCGCGGACTGGCCAAATGCAGGTTCCTGCTGGAGGCATTCGCGTATGACTGCACATACAATCTCGGGTTTTATTCGCAGAGCCTCGCGCGTCATTTGCTTCGCAAGACCTAAGGCAAGCATTAGCAGATCATGGCCTATTGCTTGATCGGCGAGCGATAATTCTTCCTGGAATCCCTTTAGCAGCGCTTCCAGCTTTCCGGCCTCCGCAGCGGCCAGTTTTGCTCCCGCCTCCCGGCCCTCCTCATAGCCAGCCCTATAGCCCGCCTCCCGGCCCTCCTCATAGCCTGCCTCGTAACCGGCTTTGTGGCCAGCGTCGTACCCAGGCATGTATCCTTCCGCTTTACCCTGCTCGGTGTTTTCATCGGTAAGCGAATCCTGTTGCTCCCCATGAGACTCTCCTCCGACGCCCTCGCCCTGCCACCCGTGCTCATCGTCCAATGCCGACGGTGGCCGGCGCCCGAAGGCCTCCATTTGCCAATATTCGTAAGAGGAAAGCTTTTCCTTGGGAATAATCCGGCTAGCCATAGTTGTTTATTTGGTTCTCTGAGAAAAATTCAGGATCTGTCGCGGCCTTTTCAAACGTAACTCTCCTCGCCCTGAGAGCCGAACACAATCTGGCCTTCATCCGCAAGCCGCCGGACGACCTGTAGAATTTGCTTCTGGTTAGCTTCCACGTCACTGACCCGAACCGGGCCCATGACCTCCAAATCTTCACGAAGCATTTCAGCCGCGCGGCTCGACATATTCCTGAATATCTTTTCCCGTAAATCCCAGTCAGCGCCTTTGAGCGCAATGATCAGTGCATCGGATTGAATTTCCCTCAGGAGAATCTGTATTCCGCGATCGTCGATATCCATCAGGTTTTCGAATACGATCATTTGGTCTATTATTTTTTGCGCCAACTCCCCGTCGAACTCGCGCAACTTGCCAAGCACGGAATTTTCTGCCGTGCTGCCCATGAAATTAATGATTTCTGCAGCCGTGCGAATGCCCCCAACCGAGCTTTTGTTGATATTCTCGCTACCCGATAACAGATCGGTTAGTACCGTATTCAATTCGCGCAACGCCAAGGGCTGGATACCTTCAAGAGTGGCAATGCGCAGCAGGACGTCATTCCGCAATTGCTCGGTAAGCTCTCCGAGAATGTCGCTTGCCTGGCTTCGGTCAAGATGCACGAGTATGGTCGCAATAATTTGGGGGTGCTCGGCCTTGATTAGCTCAGCCACTGATTGGGAATCTATCCACTTGAGACTCTCAATGCCGCTGGTATCCTGACCTTCAAGAATACGGCTGATATTGTCCGTCGATTTATCTTCTCCCAACGCCTTCTGAAGTACCGAGCGCGCATAGCTTTCCGTATCGATGTTCAGAAAGGAATTCTTGCTGGTGGCACTGCTGCAGAATTCAGCGAGCACAGCGTCAACGTCTTCCAACGTCAATTTCTTGAGCCTTGCCATCGCCGCACCTAATTTCTGCACCTCCAGGTGACTGAAATGTTTAAGCACCTCAACAGCCTCATCCTCCCCCAGGGACATCAGCAACACCGCTCCCTTATAAATACCCTGGTCATTCATTGACGGCCATCCACTGCCTGACGACGTTTGCAACGAGTTTTGGATCTTCCTGGGCCAATCGGCGGGCCAGCGCCATATTTTCCTCACGCTGCAAAACCTGCGGTGCGTGCGTGACGGCGGGAATTACCTGTGCAACTCCGTCCTCCACCTGCTCGCCCAACTGTAGGGCTTGCGGCTGGTTTATGCGTTTCAGGGTGGGCCTCACTACTCCCAGCATCAGATAAAGAATCAGCCCCCCGATCAGCAGAGTCTTGATAATTTGCTGGGCAAGGTCAATCATTTCCGGTTGCTTCCATAAAGGAAGCTCCGGCAAGGCCTCATGCCCAGGGTCTGCGAACGGGCTGTTGACGACATTTAACGTATCGCCACGCTCGCTGTTAAACCCCATGGCCTCCTTCACCAGGTCCGTGATCTGAGCTCTTTCAGCATCGGCCAAGGGTTTCATCTCGGGCTGCCCGCTCTGATCCGTTACCTTGCGATAGTTGACCACTACCGCGACGGACATTCGTTTGACCCCTCCCACCGGTTTCCGTGTGTGCTGCACCGTCTTATCAACCTCGTAGTTGGTGGTTGCATCCTTGCGGGTATTTGGGGGCACGACCGGCGTTGGCGCACCCGGGCTTGGCGGTGGGGCTGTGACCGGCGCTGTTGCGGGCGCCGGGGGCTGGTTGGAAAGTGCCCCTGGCACCCCACCCTCTCCCATCCCTGCCCGGGTGGATGACTCGGACATTTGCTGGCTGCGAACCGCGGAATCTCCAGGGTTCTGGTTTGGCTTGTATATTTCGCTGGTGTGCTCGGATTGAGCAAAATCGATATCTGCCGCAACTTGCGCACGTACATTCTCCTTCCCCACAATGGGCGAAAGAATTGCCTCGATTCGGGCTATATAGCTCTGCTCCAGCGCCTGCACATACTTGAGCTGGCTCGGATCAAGTCCGTTGTTGGTATTCGATTCATCGGTCCGGCTGAGTAGATTGCCATGCTGATCCACCACCGTGACATTCTTCAGGGGCAGATTGGCAACGCTGCTTGAAACGAGATGCGCGACCGCGCTGACCTGCTGAGGATCGAGGGTACGGCCCGGATAAAGATTGACGAGCACCGAGGCGCTGGGTTTTTGTTGTTCCCGCAGGAAAACCGATTGCTTCGGGACCGCCAAGTGAACCCGCGCGCTGCTGACAACAGACAACGATTGGATGGAACGGGCAAGTTCCCCTTCGAGCGCCCGATGAAAATTGACCTGCTCAACAAACTGGCTGGTCCCGAACTTCTGGTTTTCCATCAACTCGAAACCAACGAGCCCACCCTTGGGTAATCCTTGGGCAGCCAGCTTCAGACGGGTGCCATGCACCTGGCTGTCAGGCACAAGAATTGCCCCGCCGCCCTCGGCAAACTTGTACGGCACATTCATTTGCTGAAGCGCTGCAACGATCGCTCCGCCATCGCGATCGGATACATTGCTGAATAGCACCTTGTAATCAGGCGCCTTGCCCCAAATCCAGCCAACGACCGCCAGAGCTGCAATAGCGGAGAATGCCAGTATCAACGCCATCTTCTGCTGGCTTGATATCCTGCCAAGAAAGCGCTGTATGGGACTCGCCGATTCACTTATCGTTACGGTTTCCATGTCAACCGCCACGTACTGGCCTCCAATGATCCATGCAATACATCAAGGGATTCTTATTGATTTCGACACCCAGGTTCATTTTATGTATTGGCAGAGCGCGACTGCACCCTTCCGAATGTCAGCATTATCGGGATGCGTTGTTATTTTAATGCGATGAATAGCAACGGATTTGCTGGCCTTCTTTTACCCCCGCTAGAGTTTGGTGATGGTATCTTTTACAAGCTAAAAAATGCGGGGGTCGTTCATGGATGTATCGATAATAGGGTCAGTGCTTTCTCAATTGAGAACAGGGGCAACGCTTGCCTCGGGCAAGACAGTACAAGGGGGATCTGATGGGGACGGCGGAGGGACGAACAGCGTTGATTTTTCCACTGTTCTGAGGAATTCTCTGGATCACGTCAATAATGCCCAGCAGCAGGCGACAAAGCTGACGAGAGCCTTTGAGCTGGGGGAGCCGGACGCCAACCTGACGGAGGCAATGATCGCGATGCAGAAGGCGTCCCTCTCGTTCCAATATACGCTGCAAGTGCGCAATAAACTCGTTGCCGCCTACCAGGACATCATGAGTATGCCGGTATAGGCGGCGATACAGTACCGCTGGGATAGCTTATTCCTCCTGTATGGAACATGGCAAAGTGCGAAGCCCGATCCATCAGGAGAATTATCTATCTTGATTGGATGTGCTGCCGTTGTACTTATCTCTCGCAAGCTCGAGCTGAGCAGTCGAATTTTCCGGCCTGGTTTCCATTTGATAAAGCCATGCAAGCAATTCCGCTACCGCGCGATAAAGCTGAGGCGGAATATGCTGGTCCAGATCCACTTGCATCAGCAGTGAAACCAGGGCCGGTGATTCATGCACATAAATGCCATGAGCTTGTGCCTGGCGGATAATGGCCTCGGCAACGAGGCCATTGCCCTTCGCGACTATCCGGGGCGCTAACTGGCCCGCACGGTAGGCCAGAGCAACGGCCGCTTCCCTCCGGTCACCCTTCTTCATCCACGTCCACCGAGACGCTAAGCAAAGTAATACCAGAGGATTCAAGGGCGCGCCCAAGCACCGCCATGCCAGATCTGAGTGTATCGCCCGCCGAGGAATCATGCGCGGCGAGTTGTAATGCCAACCCGTGTACATTCAAGCGCAAATTTGCCGTAATAGTTCCCAGGCTCGGCAAGGTCAAGCGCAAGCACGTCTTCCAAGGCAAGATGGAAGCCTCATCGGATCCCCCTGACTGTCCGTGGGCGCCTTTCTCTTCCTCAAGGATTTCCAGCGAAACAATCTGCCCTGGCCAAGCCTCACCCTGCCAGGTGATCTGCCGCGTTTCCAAAACGTCCAGTTGCTGCCGAACCAATGCGAGCACCTCGCGGTGCACCGGATCTGAAACGGGGGCAGGGGCTCCCTGAGCAGAACCCTGGCATATCCCCTCTTCGGCCGGAACGATGTCCCCGCTCCGGGAGGCGACGGACGTCGTTGGCGCTTGATCGTCTGTACCAGCCGCATGGGCACGGCATCCGAGCCGCGTAAGGCGTGCCTGCGGCTCCAGCAGCAATTCGGCAAATGTCCTCGTTCCCGCTATCCATTGCTTCTGATGCGATTCATAGAAAAACCCGCTTCGCTCCAAAGCGTGCGCCAGGCGCAAGGACAGCTCCGCAGGATCGTCAGGCGGATGAGGTAGCAAACAAACCGCCTTCGAAGCAGGAAGCCTGCATGCGTAAGACGGATCATGCAAAAGGTCATCAATAAAGCGGCTGGTTTCGCTTAAGCGGGGAACATCCGCCTGCGGAGGCAGGTCGGTGACCAGGGCGAAATGGGGCCGAGGCTCGCGACTGATAAAAACAAGATTCAAGTGATCGCCCGGCTGTGTCCCCCGGGGAAGTTTCATATGTACGATCTGCCCAGCCAATCCGTTTTCGCTGTCTGGACTCAGCATAACCGCAAACTTGGTGCTGGAGAGGCTTGCCTGCACCGTTGCCCGAAGATGCTGTCCCGGCTCAAGCTGCGGCAGAAACCGGAGATCGGTAGCTGGCCGCTGGTCGCCCGTACCAACCGTGGTGGCAGGAAGGATGGCAGCTATCGAATCCAAAGCACGGATCGCATGCATGCTCAGTGTGTAATCCCGGGAGAAGGGCGAGCCTTACAAATTCTGAAGGGGATTCTGGTCGTACGCACTATTGACCCGCCGTGCCATCGACGTACTGCTGAGCACCGTATGGATGTGTTGCATCCAGGGCTCAGTATAGCTTCGTATTCTTGCATCGTCAGCCAGAATCTTGTGAATCAGCTCCACCTTCTGACGCTGCATATCTTCCGAAAGTGGCAAGAATGGCTCAGCAGCTTTGAGTTGAGCTATTACAGCAGCGCAACGCCCTTCCAGGTCCGAAAGCCTGTCCCATTCGCCAGCTCGGGCGGCTTCAGCCATATCACCCATAAAACTGGAAATAGACCGGAAGGCAAAAATGATCTGAAAGCTGCTCATCATACTCACACCTCTCCCGATGAGCCAGAAAGTGCGGAGTATGTCGGTCCAGTAACGGGAGAAACGGACGGCCCTACGTGTGCGCTGCCCACGGCGCCGGATGAGCCAATTGCTTCCCATGCTCCACTCAGCTCAGCGAGCAGGCGAGATACTTCTTCTATGTAACTGGCGTTGTTGTGCAAGTTGCCTTGTAGCAGCCGGTGCGCCATATAATCGTAGAGCGCGCTCAACTGCTGGGCCAGTTCTCCTCCTGCTTCCACATCCAGGCTGGCTTTCAGGCCGGAGCTGATAATTGCGATAGCTTTCGAAATGGCTGCCCCCTTGGCATTGAGATCGCCGTTTTTCATGTGAACCAGAGCCGAAGACAAGGCTAAATGAGCGCCCTGAAAAAGCATCAGGATAAGTTTGTGTGGACTGGCCGCAAGAACACCGGTCTCAAGTCCAATATTGGCGTAGGCATTAACACCATAGCCTGATTTTGAATACATTGATTTTCTCCTGGTCGAATCAGTACGTGCGAATTGACTTATGCTCCGGAATTAATCTTCGGTAGCGTGGCCAATTGTTGCTGGAGAAACTGGCTCGTCTGATTCAGGCTGCTCAACATAGTATCCAAGGCAGTGAACTGCGCCCGGTACCGTGCCTCGACTGCAGTGAGGCGCTCTGAAAGGTCATCCTTGCGACGGTCAATATCCTTGATGCTGGCGTTGATGCCATCCACGCGGCTCGAGATGACGCCGTCACTGGCGAGCAGACCGGAGGCAAACGTGCTCAACTGATCGGCATAGCCACGCGAAAAATTGACGGTGCCGCGCGCGCCGAGCGCCCCGCCCGCGACGACAACCCGCAAACCTTCGGCCGCGCCCCCTGTTGCACCGGTCAGCACTTGCCCGGATCCGGTGGCGGTTGCGCCGTTGATGGTGCCCGCGACGTTCAACCCAGCGAACACGACCGGACTCCCACCCATCAAGCTGCCGATGCCGTTGCCACCGATGATGCTCACATTTGAGCCGGCGCCGTAGTGCGCTGATGTAATGCTGAGTACGCCAGCGGATGCCGAAACCTGAACCGAGACGTCGGCGGCAAGCAGATTAGTCGCCCCATTCAGTTTACTTTGCAGCTCGGCTGCCAGCGCATCCGCGGATGCGTATGTGCCGGCCGAGAGCGTAACGTCAGCCGCGACGCCGTCCACCACGATACTCAGTTGATCATTTACACCTGCGGTTATCGCCAAACCTGCGGGCTGACTTCCGGTTAGACTGCCCCGGGTGGCAAGCTGGGTAACGGTGACGGCATATTTACCGGCTGCTGTCTTGGAAGTTGCGCCATCATAAGATAGCAAGCTGTCATCGGGTAAGCCACGCGTCGTGAATAGCCCGCCGATCTGGTCAATTGCGCCCGTTGTTGCGGCTTCCAGCTTGGCGGAATCGAGTGCCAGGCTGCCATCCTTCTGAAAGGAAACGCCAATTTGGGACAGAGTCGTATAACCACCGGGAAGCTGGCCCAGGGCGGCCATTAGTGTCTTTTGAATTCCGCGTTGAATGGACAGGGCCGCCGAGTCCGCCTGCAATACCCCGCCTTTCCCGCTTGCCGGATTGTAACCGCTTAGATTCGCAAGAGTCTGATTGACGTTGTTGAAAGATTTCACAAATGTCTGGACTGCTGCTGTGACGGCCGCTGAATCCGGCGCCACTTCAACCCGAGTGGAACTCCCCGCATTGCTCTTAAGCAAGTTAAGCGTCACGCCCTCAATAGCGTCCGTAACGGTATTCGATGCCTTGCTGACCGCAATCCCATCAATCAGGAGCTTCGCATCCTGTGCCGGCTGCGCTTGGGCGAGGTTTTTTCCTGCGCCGACACCCGCCGCGGGATCGAAAGAAAGCTGCGACAATCCCGAGGCGTCCGTATTCGTACCATCGTCGTCACTGACACTGATCCTCAGGCTGTTGGCCGAGCCGGAATCCTTGGCAGTCACCACGAGTCTGTTGCTGGCACCGTCATTTATGATGGTTGCGCTCACTCCTGCGTTGGCGGAATTGATTGCGTCACGCACCCCTGAAAGAGTATTGTTGGAGGGATCAATCGTAATTGTCTGGGCCGATTTTGAACCATTCAGCGTGAAGGTGTTCGAGCCGCTGTCGTATGTACCGAACTGAATGGTCAAGGTGCCGCTTCCGACCACCGTTGACGGGCTGGAAAAGCCAACCGAACTCAATTTCTGCTGCTGCGCCAGCTGCTGCACCTCGACCGAATAACTGCCGGGCACCGCCTTGCCCGTGCCATTCCCAGCTGCGGTCAGTAGCGATTGGTCGGCCACGGTCGCCTTGACGGACTGAAACTGGGCTGGATCGGATAATCCTTGCATGGCGGTCTGGAATGACGAAAACGCGCCCTTTAGCGCTCCATATGCAGACAGCTTGGCCTGGTAGTCGGCTTCGCGCTGGCTCAGCAGTGTCAAAGGATGCTGCTCGATCGCCATCAGCTGGCTGACAATCGAATTTACGTCAAGGTTCGAGCCTGCGCCCGCTGCTGTGATACCCATGTTTGTACCTGTCCTGTGTCTGCGCGACGCCTATCGCCGCGCTTGTATTTCGTTTCCAGCTAAGCTTTGGTATGAAACAGCAGTCCTTGCAACCGGTCGAGCGATTTGGCCAAGGCAAGCATTTCCTCCATCGG
The DNA here is from genome assembly GCA_963786735.1 of uncultured beta proteobacterium. GTDB lineage: Bacteria > Pseudomonadota > Gammaproteobacteria > Burkholderiales > Nitrosomonadaceae > Nitrosospira. Next base: position 81,907 of record CAWBAF010000014.1, on the reverse strand, counting down.
AATCTGCCGTACTACCTCGCCAGTTGCACTATCCATAACCTTAACCACCGTGCGGCCGGTCTCCGCATCCGTGCTAAACTCCAACGCCGGCATAACAGGTTGGGCAATCTGCTGGACCGCTTGCTGTATTTTCTGCGCATCTGCATCTGCTGGGACTGGAATATGTCCCGAGCGGCGCAAAGGGTTTTCGGATGACTGGGTCAAGCCCGATCCCGGCAATTTGTCAGCCGTTACAGCTTCCTGAGTACTTGATCCAAGTTGTTCAATTCGCATTGCAGCTCCGCAATTTTTGACTGAAGTGGATCCGGGGGATCACCCCGGATCCTGGGCAGACACGACCCGGTGTGGCCAGGTTCGCCGGCCTTACCGGTTTCAGTCGTGTATGGGCTTATTCCCCCCGTTAACCTTTAACCTCTCAGCAACGAGAGCACGCTCTGCGGCATTGCATTGGCCTGAGCCAGCATGGCTGTTCCCGCTTGCTGCAAAACTTGATTGCGGGACAGAGTTGCAGTTTCGGCGGCGAAATCGGTATCCACGATACGGCTACGGGATGCGGTCAGGTTTTCAGCAGTGGTTTGTACGTTCGAAATGGCTGACGAAAAACGATTCTGATACGCTCCGAGATCGGCACGGCCGGCATTAAGCGCGCTTAACGCCGAATCCATTGAGGCAATAGCTGCGTCGGCTCCCGCCTTGGTGCTGATGTCTACTCCACTGAAACCCGCGGTCGATGTTACCGCGGTCGTGCCCGCTGTCAGACCGGTGGTCGCGGCTGTAGCGGAGGCGCCGCCAAACGCGACAACAGTGCTGTTGCCAGACACGTTGTAAAGGGAAACTGCGCCCGTGGTTGCATCGGCTTCGGCATAGACATTGGTTGTGCCGAATACCGAGTTAATGGCAGTGGCAACATTAACCCCTTGCGTGACGGCATTGCCGCCGGCTGCGACCGCACCCACGCTGGTACCATTAATAGTCAGGTCTCCCGCGGCGATTGCGGTGAAAGCCGTGGCGGCGACACCGGTAACGTTTGCAGAGGAGCTCGTGCCCAATGACGAGGTCTTCGCGTTTACCATGCTGGTTATGTTGATGGTTTCGCTGACATTTGCGCCGACCTGGAACTGTTGATTGGTAAATGAGCCATCGATCAGCTTTATGCCGTTAAACGCAGTGGTTGAGGCAACACGGTCAATTTCTGATTTGAGCTGCTGTACTTCGTTATTCAGCGCAGTACGATCGCTTGAGCTATTGCTGGCATTGCGCGACTGAACCGCGAGTTCGCGGATGCGCTGCAGGTTGTTGCCGATTTCGCCCAGCGCGCCCTCGGCGGTTTGTGACATCGAAATGCCGTCATTGGCGTTGCGGACTGCCTGGTTAAGACCGCGAATCTGCGAGCTCATACGCTCGGAAATCGCCAGCCCCGCCGCATCGTCCTTGGCGCTGTTGATACGCATCCCGGAGGACAGCCGTTGCAGAGTAGTGGCCAGCGCGTTCTGCGAACTGCTAAGGTTGCGCTGCGCATTCAACGAAATGACGTTGGTATTGATAATTGCTGCCATGTAAATCTCCCGAAAGTTTAGTTAAATTCCACCTAGAGCATCAACTTTGGCCGCTCCTCTTGTACGAGGCTCATCGGCCGCTGTTATCCTTATTAACGGTGGGTCAGGAGAAACATTTAATCAATTGGCAATTTTTCTATGTGTGCGCGTTGGCTCTCACCGATCACCCTGATGCGGGTCGATTCGACGAATGCAAAAACAGAGTGCACCGTTATCATAATCAGGGAATGGAACGCGCAATATAGCGATTAACGCGTGGGATGCACCGCAAATCGAGCCGTTGTGAACGCTCTGCGGCGAAAACGAAAAGATGAATTACAGCTTGGGAAACACCAGGATTCAGGCGAGCCCGTTCTTGATGGCGTAGTGGGTCAGCTCGGCATTATTCTTGAGCTTCATCTTTTGGAGCAATCGACTTCGATAGACGCTGACCGTCTTTACCGATAGACACATTTCTCCGGCGGCATCGGTCAGGCTTTTTCCGGAAGCGATCAGGCGGAGGGTCTGGTATTCCCGGTCGGACAGGAACTCATGAGGGGGTCTGTCACGGTCTTCGTCGAGGCTGTCCGCCATGGCCTCGGCCACAGCGGCAGTCAGGTATCTTCGACCCTTGGCTACCTGGCGAACCGCGGCCATCAATTCGTTCGGTGCGCTCTGCTTGGTGATATAGCCGGACGCTCCGGCCTTCAATGCGCGAATGGCATATAGCCCCTCTTCATGCATGCTGAGCATGAGAACGCGAATTTTAGGGAATTCTTTCTTGACCTGCTTTAGCACCTCTATGCCGCTCCTGTCGGGTAGGGATATGTCCAGTACCACTACGTCCCACCTGCCCGCTCGCACGTGCCTCACCGCATCCGCCCCGTGCTCCGCCTCTCCGACGAGCATGACCTCCCCACTCTCCATCAGTATTTGCTTCAAGCCTTGGCGGACAATGGCATGATCGTCGACAATAAGGATGTTCATTTCACTCAGGATGTGGCGGCGTGAGAGCCTGCGAGCCAGGCTTTGTTCCGATGGGTATCGACAGGTGCACGGTGGTTCCCCGCCCTGCCATGCCGCTTACGGTCAGCTTCCCGTCAAGCAAACTCGCGCGCTCAATCATGCCCCGAATACCAAAGGAATTGAACTTTGAAGTATCCGCCGGCGTTATGCCGCACCCATCATCGCGCACCTCCAGTTCCAGCTCGCCCCTGGAATAATCAACATCGAGGTGAACCCACGTGTATGAGGCACGCCCATGCTTTGCGATGTTGGTCAGCGCTTCCTGAAAAATCCGGAATACCGAGATCGCGACATCATGCTCCAGCTCGATATCCTGCTGAGTGCCAACCACATCGCATGGAATACCGAGGCGTTTGCTAAATTCTCCAGCCTCCCACTCGATGGCCGCAGCAATGCCAAAGTCCATTATGCCCGGGCGCAAATCTCGGGATATCCGCTGAATTGAATCGATGGTGCGGTCCACCATCTGAGAGACAGTATGAATTTTGGCGATCAATGCGTTATTTTCCATGCCGCCGGCACCGCTATTGCGTGCCAGCCAATCGAGATCAATCTTGATAGCTGCAAGGTTGCCGCCCAGATCGTCATGGATTTCCCGTGCAATACTGATTCGTTCGTGTTCCCGTGCTGCCATGATATGAGACGACATTTCCTTCAGCCGCTCGTGTGATTCCTTGAGTTCGGTCTCTCTTTGCCTGCTCTGGGTAATATTGATAATGATCCCTTCCCAGATGACCCCTACGTTCTTCTCGCTGCGAGGGCTCGCTCGAAGACTGACCCACTTTACATCATGATACGATTCGATCCACAAGCGGCCCTCCCAGTTCCACGTAACCAGGCCGGCCGCGGATTGCACCCTGGAGTCACGAAAGCTTTTACGGTCCTTCCACAGGATGATCTCTTCGAAAAGCGCGGGATTTTCCCTTAAGGCATCAACCGGAACACCGAGTACGTTTACGCACTGGTCGCTTACAAATGGCATTGCATATCGGCCATCATCACGCAAAACATACTGAAAAACCATGCCTGGTGCGTGAGAAATGACGCGACGCGACCACCTTTCGCTATCCTCCATCTATCCTGACCCCCCTGTCCCTGGCAATAGCGAACCCTTCACAAGGCATCGGTAATTTTTTCCAAAGCTTCAGCGACAACCGCTGAATCCACAGGCCGAACCACCCGGCTAACCTCCTTTCCTTCTCGTAAAAAAATCAGCGTAGGCCAAAGTGTAACGAGAAAGGATCGCCCAAGAGGGCGACCTTTGCCATCTTCAACCTTGATGTGGCGCACTTCCGGATGCCGGGAAAGAGCTGCGGCGATCAGGGGCTCCGCAGCACGGCAGTACCCGCACCAGGACGCGCCAAACTCTATGACGGCGGACCCCGCCATAGACTCTATCGCGGCACGTGTAAGCACAGCAAAGCTGGGGCATTGGTTACGCCCAGGTTCATTCGTATTGCCATCCTGTTTCCCGATACTCGTCCACGACTATCAAATGATGCAGATGATTCACAGAATGACCTTACCGTTCAGCCTCAGTCTTTGCCGCGACCACCGACTACCCCTAGGGGAGCAAAAGCGCAGAAAATTATTGATCCGCTAAAACGTTTCAAGTTGCAATGGTAAAGCTCTTCGAGCTGCAATTCCAATTTAGGAAGTAACCGCGGAGGCAACGGGAGGCGCCCGTTTTTTATACACCTCGATACCTTAACCAAGCCGCCATAAAACCTCAGGCCTTTGCAGCAGGCGAATGTATACCCGGCGCTGACCATTTCCAATCTGCTTCGGTATTTTGACTGTCTACTGTCTTGAGAATTCCTAGCAGGCCCAAGCAGACCTTTGGCATGTCAGAAAATTGACAAGGTCATGCATCGGCATAGTGAGATCCGCATTGAAGAATGCGCATGCGATACCGATCACAGGTACCTGCTGACATGATCAGAATGCAAACTGCATGCGCGAGGACAGGACTTTTTCGTCAGGCCGGTCGGCACCCGCGGGTGCACCGCCTTCAAAGCTGGTCTGGTCATAGTTCAGTTGCAACTTTGTACTACGGTTTAGATACCAGTTTACCCCAACCCCGAAATCTTTCGCATTTCTGGCCGACTGGTTGATTTTCAGCAATCCGTTGGTAAAGGCGCCGTTATCGATGCTTAATTCAGAATAGCGCGCCAGCAGTTGCAGCGCTCCGGCTGTAGGAGTCGACTGCCCGTCGAGCGGATTCCGCGGCATCTCTCTGCCGAAGAATTTATTCCCATCCTGTACAACCCATGCGAACTGAACCTGGAAGGCGTCACTTCCAACCGTGCGAGTAATGGGCGCGCCGCCACTTATCACACGTTGGGAAAGGATATATTCTGCAAGCATGCCGAAGGGGCCATTATGGTAATAGACCCGGGGGAAGATCCGCTCACCCCCCAAGCCCGCATAAGCATCGTATGAATTTGATACGAAGCTTTTCTGGCCAGGAGAGCGGAACGCCGGTAGCCCCCAATTGCCCGGTCCGGTTTGGCTATGCGGCGTTTGGTAGTCGAACGCTACGCCCAGCCCTAATCCTCTCGCCAGATTCAGGCCGCTGTCTTGAAACGGACGAGCGAAGAGGCGTCCAGAGAAATCGATGCTATTGTCGTAGCCGGCGACGCTGGATCCTGATCCGCTACTATCGACCGCCGGTCCGCTAAATACTCCAACCTGATACTCCGCTTTTCTTCCAAGAACTTCGCCATGAATTTGGCCGCCGATTTCCCGAATAGGCATATTATTGGTTGGGAATGCACGTTCGTTAAAGGCTAATGCAGTGACAGGCGGCAAACTCTCCCGGCCGAACGAGGGCATGAACCGACCGACACGAATCCTGAATGAATCCATGAAATTGCTCTCGAGATAGGCGTCAAGAATTCCCGAGGTTGTACCAAGCACGGGCTTGATATGAAACCCATAAATTTGTTCAAATCTGATGTCGAGGACCGGCTGCGCCTGGCGTAGAAAAAATTGATCGCCGGCAGAACGCCCATCACTTCCAGAAGCTGACTGCATGCCAGCCGGTAAAACGCTGCTGATACGGATCTCACTTGTGCCGCTATCCCACCTCAATCCGTTAAATGATCGGTCAAGGTAAAGCCCGTTTTGGGAATTTGACGCAGTCTTTTCCTTATTTTCCTTACCTAGCGCCGGTAGCCTCTCCAAAACCTCTTCCCTTGCCTGCAGGAAGACCGAGGAAATGAGCAAGCTTCCGGCCAGCATGCTGGTTGTTACCCCGCGTCCGGAAATGTTCATCTTGAAACCTCAACAAATTGTCGGCCTCGACCCACTCCGCCACTGCCCTTTTCATTTGCCTGAACTTTGACTGGTCACAATCCAAAAGGTTTCTGGCTAGTATCTCGGAAGCAAAATCAAAGTTCTTCTGCCCCATTCCTCGCAAATACTGAATTTGAAAATGAGAGGTGACCTATGCGGCAAGAAAAAGTATTAAAACATTAAATCCGGCCTTACTTTAAGTAATCAAACAGGGATAGCCCTTGAACCTTCAGGAAGGCTTGCTGTGCGGCTTGCATGTAGGTTTGCTGCTGGGCTAAGGCACTGATTGCCTTAGCGTAATCCACATCCTGCAGATCTGCAAGCTGCTGCTTGTACTGGATGTTCAAGTCATCACCATTTTCGTTGAGCGTATCCAACTCCTGGGCGCGCGTGCCCACCGACGCGTGGACCTGTAGCACATTGTCCAGGGCCTTGGAGAGATTGGCGTTTGCGGCATCCAGGCCATTATTAAGCGCAGTTTTATTCGCGGGCGTCGTCACCGGCGTTTCGAGTACGCCCATCAGATCCGAGAGCGTCTTGAACATGCTCTGGTATCCGCCCCCGTCAGCCGGGATGCGTTCGAACACCTCCCTTCCCGACTCGCTCACCTCAAGCTGGCGCGACGTGCTGGCTTGTACCGTACGCTGACCTTCATCGCCAAAATACTGGACCCCGCTGCCGGTATCGACAAATGGTTTGGTCGCTCCCTGGAAACCGGAAAACAGGTAGTGTCCACTGCCATCAGTGCTGTTGGCAAGCCTCAGCAGTGTGTCGAAATTCCCGCGTAATTCAGCCGCGATCGCGTTTCGCCCACTGTCATTCAGGGTGCCGTTTCCCGCCGCAACCACAAGTTGCTGCGCATTCTGCAGCAGATTCGTTATTTCGCCCAGGGACCCTTCCAATAGTGAAAGATTTCCTGTGGCGGATTGCCGGTTTGAAGCGTACTGAGTGTTCATGGAATCAGCTTGGGATACTTCCAGCGCCCGGACATGTGCTGTCGGATCGTCAGAGGGCGTGAGGACGCGCTTCCCACTGCTTATCTGCTCAAGGGTTTTCACTTGCGTGGTCTGTTGGCGGTTGAGCGCGGCAAGGCCTACCTCATAACTGGTATTACTGCTGACACGCATTTGCGTTCTCCTTTTATCCCGGTTTATTTATGCATAGCGGACACTATAGGGCGAGCGCCATTACGGTACCGCTAAACATGTACTAAATCGATTAAAGCAACTTACGGTACGCGGCCTCGCACTCTTTAGCGTGTCGCATCCAGCAGTGCATCAAACATGTTGTTGGCTGTCTGTATGACTTTGCTTGCCGCTTGGTATGCCTGCTGATACCGCAAGAGACTCGCCGCTTCTTCGTCGAGATTGACGCCCGACTCTGATTGCTGTGAAGCCTGTGCCTGGCTCAGCAACGCCCCCTGAGCTTGGCTGGTCACTTCCAGTTCGCGGGCCTTGTTGCCCATCAGGCTGACCGTCTGCCCATAGGCGCCCTGATAACTGGCCGTCCCCCCAGCCAGGCTATTGCTGGTCTGCAATGCTCCCAGCAGCAAAGCGTTGCGGTTATCGGACGATCCCTTGGTGTTGGGGCCGATGCTGAATGTGTCACCGGGATTGGGTGATCCGGTGATTTGTACAGTCCACCCGTTAAAGCTGATCGGGGTCCCGGGCGTAAACCCGTTGCCCGTCGGATTACCGGTTCCGCTCCCGCTTACATCGAACGTATTGGCGCTGGTGAAGGTAATCGTCACGGGTTGCTGGAGGTTTGGATTAGCAGGCGCCGGTGGATTGACTGTTCCTGCACTGATACGCCCCGTGCCGGTATTGGCGAGCGGCGCATCTGTACGAATCGGCGCAGCTGCAGCGATCAGAGCGGTATCTTTAATGCTTACTTCAATCTGGCTCGCACCATTTGCGGTCGGCCGGATGAGAAACTCATCTCCGACTGCCATTGCGCCGGAAGCAACGCTCAAGGATATCCCGTCGATCGTCTGAGGCAACGTCGCAAACGTTTGCGCCGAACCTTGGGCACCGTTTCTCAGTGGGGTCACAATATAGTTGGTCCCATCAAAACGCAGACGGTAATCGCTCACGGTAAGAGCGCTGTAGGTGGAAATTTGGGCCCCAACGATGGCGTTACCAGTATTCTTTGCAGAGGACAGAACCACCGGACTTGGGACAGTAAAGAAATTACCTCCCGCGTTCCCCTGAAGATCCTGCCCTAGCTGGTGCTGTTCGTTAAAAGTTCCCGCCAAACCGATGGCGACACGGCCGAGGCCATTGCGCGCAGCGTCAATCGCTTCGCTGCGGAACTGCAATAGCCCGCCCAGCTCGCCGCCACCGAGATTCGATTCCTTGACCGGCATGCTATTGCTGCCGGAAATATAGGCCACCTGCAGGCGGCGGGCATCTAGCGGCGATGGGGTTGTTCCAAGGTGAAAAGCTGTTGTGCCACTCACCAGAGATTGGCCTGTGCCGATGAAAATGCTGTATTGGCCATCACTCTGGACAACCATTTTGGCGCCGATCTCCTTGTTGAGCTGCATCACCAGGTCGTCGCGTTGGTCGTGGAGATCATTGGCCGGCTGGTTCCCTGCTGCGCTCTCGGCGAGGCTGATGGTCCCGTTCAGTTTTGCGATTCGATCTGCCAGATTATTGATGAGCGATACGCTATTCTGGATCTGCGTGTTCACCCCATCCTGAATTTCATCGAGCCGGGTATTCATGGATTGGAACCGCCGCGCCAATACTTCCGCATTGGACAGCAGGGATTGCCGTGAAGAGATTTCGGTTGGGGAGTTGGCGACGTCCTGCACGCTGCCAAAAAACTCCTGCAGTGCCGGCGCAAGTCCCAGGGTCCCGGTCGGATCTGCCAAAAGACTGTCGATCTGCTTCATCTGAGTCAAATATGTGTCAAGCTGGCTTGATTCGGTTTGCGCCTGCACAACATTATTTGCCAGAAACTGATTGTAGCTTCGCTTTACGGAATCGAGCTGGACGCCCTGTCCAATGAAGCCGCTCCCCGTTGCCTGTGCCTGATTGGTCGACTGAATACTCTGTTGCCGCGTGTAGCCCGGGGTGCTGGCATTACTGACGTTGTGGCCAGCAACCAGCAATCCGCGCTGCGCCGCGTTGAGCGCACTAAGGCCAATTCCGAGAATACCGTTACTCATGTTTTACCCTGATCCGCCGTTACCTTCCTATCCATCGTAACGGCTACGGAACGAAAATATTGAGCCTGGACGACTGAAATATATGGATGGATGCCCCGGGACTCGGGCAGGGCCGAAAAAATGCTCCTGCAAAACCACGAGAGAAACCAATCCTCAAGACGACTGCGCATGCTTGATGACTCTACTTAACTTCTCGGCGTAGTTCGGATCGGATGAATAGCCGGCCCGCTGCAGCCCATGCGCAAAACCTTCCACGCTGATTCCCTGTGCGGCCTGTGCCAGTAAACCCCCATAGCGCCGGCTTCCGAGCAGCAGATTGGAGTAGTCGCGAAAGGCCTCCGCATATGAATCGTAAGCCCGAAATTTTTCGACGGTCTTGTGTGGTACCCCGTTGACATATTCTGTCGTGAGCGTTTCGACCACCTGCCCTTTCCAGGTGCTGCCAGCCTTGATGCCGAACAGATTGTGGCTGGGCGTACCGTCCGGCATGCGGAGTTCGCGTTTACCCCAACCACTCTCCAGGGCTGCCTGGCCGATCATGAACTGTGCCGGTATGCCGGTCGCCTCGCTGGCCTCCCGGGCGTACGTTATCAGCCTGTCCTGAAACTCGCTTGTGCGTGATCTCTGACCCTGCGATAGCAGGTCGGGCTGAGGTGCCGTTTGTAACGACTGCTGTGCTGGCTGCTTGGGAGAGGGTTCGGGTCGCTCCGGCGCGGCCGCCGCTGCCGGGCGTTGACCCGTAAGAGCTTCCGGATGGGCCTGTACCGGGCGCGGACCATTCAGGACCGATAATTGATTCTGTAATGGCAGGCTGGCGTTTTGGGCTGACTCCTGCGGCGTTTCCTGCCGAAGCTGCCGGATCATTATTTCAGCGAGTCCCACACCACGTGCGGACATGGTTTGCGATAATTGTTGATCCAGCATCGATACATACAGCCGGCTTTGTTCGCTGTCCATCAGGCCGTCCTGAGGCGTGGCGTCCCGCATGCTTTTCAGCAACATATTCAGGAATAGAGCCTCAAACTGCCGGGCAGCAGCTTCAAGCCCGGCTTGTCCGGTTGTTTTTGACGCCACTCGCAATCCATCGACAGCCTGCACATCGAGCGCAAATTTAGTCGAAAGATCGGCTGGCGCCACCATCAGATAATCTCCAGTTCGGCTCGGAGCGCGCCGGCCGATTTCATGGCTTGCAGTATGGCGAGCAAGTCTTGCGGTGTTGCTCCAATTGCATTCAGCGCCTTCACCACTTCAGCCAGCGAAGTGCCCTCAACCATTGTCAGCATGCCTGACTCCTGCTTGATTTCAATGGTCGAGCGCTGCGCCTGCACCGTCTGGCCGCTCGAAAATGGACCGGGCTGGCTGATAATCGGCTCTGTACTGATCACTACGGAAAGATTCCCATGGGCGACAGCGCATGCTTCAACTGTCGCTGCACCATTCATCACCACTGAGCCGGTTCGGCTATTAACGATCACTTTCGCCTGTGCCTGAGCAGGACTTATGTTCAGGCTCTCCATCTCCGCAAGGAATGCTACGCGTTGGTTGCTGTCGCTCGGCGTGCGCACCTGGACTGCCCGGCCATCAAGTGCGGCCGCTGTTCCTGCGCCAAATCGCGCATTGATCGCATCAACGATCCGCCGCATCGTCGAAAAATCGGTATTATTAAGTTCAAGCTGAACCGAGCCTCCCTCGCCGAGCAAAACAGGCACGGATCGCTCGACTGTTGCGCCGCCGGTAATGCGACCAACGCTCAAATGGTTGACCTGCACCTTGCTGCCGCTCGCCGCGGCTCCAAATCCTCCGACCAGCAGGTTCCCCTGCGCCATTCCGTAGACCTGACCGTCGGCCCCCTTGAGCGGTGTCATCAACAACGTCCCGCCACGCAGGCTTCGGGCGTTACCCATGCTCGATACGGTTACATCAATAAGTTGGCCCGGTTGAGCAAGCGATGGCAGCACAGCGGTTACCATTACAGCCGCCACATTCCGCAGCCGCATGTTAGTTCCCGGCGGCACGTTGATGCCCATTTGCATGAGCATGCTGGTAAGCGTCTGGATGGTAAATGGAGTCTGAATGGTCTGATCGCCCGTGCCGTCCAACCCCACTACCAGCCCATAGCCTGCAAGCTGATTGGGACGCAAACCCTGGAACGAAACCAGATCCTTGATGCGCTCGGCCTGCGCGGTTCCAGCCATTGCGCAGCAGCCGAGCCATAGCAAAAACAGGAAACGGCAAGCTCGTTTGAAGGCCATTCGCTCAGATTTTCCCTGCATTTTCAGAATGGGGAAACGGTCAGGAAAAAGCGTGACAACCAGCCCATCGTTTGCGCCTCGTCAATATATCCGGTAGCCTTGTATTCGATCCGCGCATCCGCCACCTGGATTGATGACACCGTATTATTGATCACGGTTTCCGGGCGCACCACACCAGAAAATCGGATGTACTCGGTGCCTTGCGTCATCGCCAATTGCTTTTCACCGCTCACCACGAGGTGGTTATTCGGCAGCACATCGATTACCGTGACAGTTATGGTTCCGTTAAAGTTATTTGTAGAAGCCGCTTCGCCCTTGCCCGAATAATCAGTAGCGCTCGACCCCGACATCTCGAGTTCTTTAGTAAGGGGAACGCCATACACGATTGGGGGAATGCCAAGTTTCGACTGGCCGCTTTTATTGGCGCTGCTGCTCGATTTCTTGCTTGCATTCGTATTCTCGTTGAGCACGATGACCAGCGTATCGCCCACTTGGCGAGAGCGCCGATCCTCAAATAACGGTTTGTAATGGGTGCTCGCCTGATAAATCGCGCCAGCGCTGGGCGGGGGTCCAGCTGGGAATGCTCGCGCAGACATTGGCTGCTGGATGATCGCCGTCGGGGCCGGCAGGCTGATGCATCCAGAAAGCATGCACAGTGCCGAGACTGCAACAAACGCCAGCTGGGGTATGAGCGGCCTCTGAAATGGAGCCAAGGAGATCGGTGTTATCATTTAGTCTCGATACTGCGTGTGTGTTTCCTAAGCATGCTGCTCCGTCCGCTCGTCGTTGGTTTACATTTGCGACAGGCGCTGCAACATCTGATCCGAAGTCTGGATCGACTTGCTGTTGATCTCGTAAGCACGCTGAGTCTGGATCATATTGACCAACTCCTCCACGACATTAACATTGGATGTTTCCACGTAACCCTGGTTGAGCAAACCGGTGCCATCCGTACCGGGAGTATTGATGTTCGGGGTCCCGCTGGCGGCGGTTTCCATATAAAGATTTTCGCCGACACTCTCGAGTCCCGCGGGATTGATGAAATTTGCCAGTTGCAGCGCTCCTACCTGTACTGGAGTCGCCGAGTTTGGCTCCATTACGGAAACAGTGCCATCCCGAGCGATTGTAATGCTTTGGGCATTGGCCGGAATAGTGATCGCCGGCTGGACAAAATATCCGCTGGAAGTGACAAGTTGACCCTCGGCACTGGTTTGGAACGAGCCATCCCGTGTATAGGCTGTTGAACCATCCGGACGCAAAACCTGGAAAAAACCCTGGCCCTGAATGGCTACATCCTTTGAATTCCCCGTTTGCTGTAAATTCCCTTGGGTGAATACCCGCTCCGTTGCAACCGGCCTGACACCCGTGCCTACCTGCAAGCCCGACGGAAGTTGAGTCTGCTGGGAGGACTGAGCGCCCGGCTGGCGTAATGTCTGATACAGCAGATCTTCAAATACGGCACGCGAACGCTTGAATCCGTTCGTGCTGACATTCGCCAGATTGTTTGCGATCACATCCATCTGGGTTTGCTGAGCGTCCAGACCAGTCTTGGAAATCCAAAGCGAGCGAATCAAATGAGTCTCCTGAAAATTGTGGGGTATGCATAGCGGCAGCAGCCGTAGGACTGCTCCCGCGGTTAAGGTCGGTCAGATCACGAAAGCTGTCATGAAGTGACGCTCAGCAGATTGCTTGCACGTTGCGAATTACCCTGTGCATTCTGCAGAAGTTTCATATGCATCTCAAACTGGCGGGAAAGGGAAATCATGTCCACCATTGCATCGATTACGTTGACATTGCTGCCCTCCAGCATGCCACTGACAACAGAAACGTCCATATCGGCCTCGGCTTCGCCTCCGCTGGCAAGCCTGAACAGCCCGTCCGGTCCCCGGGTAAGTTGAGTTTCTGGCGGATTGACGAGCTTGAGACGACCAATTGTCGAAAAAATGCTCGGCTCGCTCATCCCTCCCCCGGCTGGCGCCGTGGAAATCGTCCCATCTTTTCCGACCGCAACGACGCTGTTTGGCGGCACGGAAATCGACCCGCCGTCGCCCTGCACATTGAGGCCATTACGGGTCTGTAGTAACCCGTTGGCGCTGACATGCAGGTTGCCATTGCGCGTGTATGCCTCGCTTCCGTCTTCCAGTTGCACGGCGATCCAGCCGGATCCCTGTACGGCAACGTCCAGGTTTCGTCCGGTTTCCTGCAGGGTACCCGGGCGAAAATCCGTGCCGGCACTTGAATCCACGACAAAAGCCCGGGTAGCCAAGGCGTCGCTGAATACAGGCACGGCACGCAGAGCGTTCGTTTCGGCCCGATAGCCGGTAGTGTTGGCATTCGCAAGGTTGTGCGACACGGCGGCGTGCTGCCCGAGCGTATGCTTGGCCCCGGTCATTGCGACATAAATCATGCGATCCATATGAGTCTCTTCTTTTGATCAGTCGAGGTATATTTTTGCAGCTATTCTTACCAATTTGATCACTTGAGATTTACCATCGTCTGCAGCAACTGATCCTGTGTTTTTATTGTCTGCGCATTAGCCTGGTAAACACGTTGAGCGGTAATCATGTTAACCAGCTCTGCAGTAAGATCCACGTTGGAGTCCTCTACAGCACTGGCTTGAAGCACGCCCAGCCCACCGCTGCCCGGTGTGCCTACGATGGCAGTGCCCGAAGCGGAGCTTTCCTTCCACAGGTTGTTGCCGTGTGGCTCCAGACCCTGGGAGTTGGCGAAGTTGGCCAGGGCAACCTGGCCTAATGTCAGGAATTTGCCGCTCGAGTAGGCGCCCCGGATTATCCCATCGGGGCCAATGGAAAAATCGGTCAGGTGACCGGAAGGATATCCGTCCTGGGAAATTGCATTGACGCCGAAATCGGAACCAAACTGGGTTGTTCCGCCAAAGCCCAAAGTGAAAGCCAAGGGAGAAATAGCCCCGGTCGTAATGGGGGCTGTTACGGCGAAAGAGCTGGTGCTCAATGGATCGATGGTGCCCGTGGATAAAAAATTCAACGTGCCTACAGGTGCGCCACCGTTGAGCAAGGTACCATCATTGGTTGCGAACACATCCCAGGTGTTGGCGGCAGTCTTAAGGAAATAGGTTGACAGCGTGCTCGGGTTGCCCAGGCTGTCGTAGATAGGCACTGAGGTCGAACGGTTATAGGTAGTCGGATCGGCTGGATCGAATGTGAGCGGATTCAGCGCCGTTTCGCGCCCATCCAGATTGACCAGCGCACTTACCTGACCTGTTGAGCCAGGTGGCAGGTCGGATCTTGAAATCTGCAGATCGACGGGCGCGGCTGTGTTGATCTGGCCGGCTGTATTCGCCGGATAGCCAGTGAGCCTCAGGCCAGTTCCGTTGACGATGTATCCGTCCTTGTCGGTCTGAAACTGACCGTTGCGCGAATAACTGATGTCGTTCTGATCGCTTAGGCGATAAAACCCACCGCCATTGATGGCTATATCGAGCGGATTGCCGGATGCGGTAACGCTGCCCTGACCGAACTGCTGAGCAATACTTGTTACTTTGACACCGATGCCCGCCTGGCTGCCGCCGCCACCTGACAGCGAGTTGGCAAAAATATCGGCAAACTGTGTCTGTGATTGCTTGAACCCTACGGTATTGGCGTTGGCCACATTGTTACCGATCACGTCCAGGTTCTTGGACGCTGCGCTTAGACCGCTCAAGCCTTGCTGAAAACTCATTGTATGCTCCTTGTTATACGCCTTGGTAAGCGATTTTTCCTTGAAATAAATAGCTTCCTTGAGCTGAAAATGCTCTGCCACGTGATATTGCCGAGGCAGAATGCTTTCTTCTCGTATTCGGGTTAAAAGATCTGCTTGATGTCCGACAACCCAGCCACTCCCACGCCATCCACATTCAACTGCACGCCCTGGTCACCCTGCACCACGCCTCGGACAATGCCGGAAGCCAGCGTTTGCGCCTCAACCTTCTGGTCGCCGCGCAGCGCCGTAACGCTTACGCTGTAAACACCATCCGTTGCTTGGGTACCATCGGAGGTTTTGCCATCCCATGCCAGGGTTAAGGGGCCGGCCGCCTGCGCAGCCAGGTCAATCACCTGCAGGGCGCGGCCTGATGCATCGCTTATTGTCACTTTCACCTGATCCGCGGCTTGAGCCAGATTGATCCCGAATAATCCGCTTCCCCCAGCGAGTTGCAATGTGGAGCCGGGCACCAGCACGTCTTTGCCGATCATGGCGGTCGCCTGCAGAGTTTGCCCTGCGGCGAAACTGCTCGCCATGGTCTGAAGCGTTGCATTCAGCTTTTCGATTCCATTCACCGTGCTGATTTGGGCGAGCTGAGAGGTAACCTGGGCATTGTCAAGCGGATTGAGAGGATCCTGATTTTTCATTTGCGTGACCAGCAGCTTCAAGAACCGGTCTTGAGGATCATCGGCGGGCCGCTTGGCGCATTTGCGGCCTGTGCTCCGAACAGGTTCGTGGCCGCCGGGGCGGATGGTGTATCCTGAATTGTGCTCATGCGCGGTATTTCCTTTATTGTCCGATGGTTAAGGTTTTCAGAAGCAGCGTCTTTGCGGTATTCATCATCTCTACATTGTTCTGATAAGAACGGGAGGCGGAAATCATATCGACCATTTCTTCCACGACGTTCACGTTAGGCATCGTTACATAGCCCTCCTCATTCGCCATCGGATGGGTAGGGTCATGCACGAGTTTCATGGGCGACTGATCCTCTGTAATTGACGTGACCCTGACTCCGTGACTTCCGTTGGCGACGCTGTCAGGGTTACCGTTAATTGTGAAGGGAGTACTCGCAAATGTTACTTGCTTGGCCTTGTACGGCTGGCCGTCCGAGCTCACTGCACTGTCGGCATTTGCCAGGTTGCTCGCGACCACGTTGAGGCGCTGATTCTGGGCCGTCATTGCTGACCCAGCCACAGTAAAGATGTTAAAGAGTGACATGTATTTTCCTTAATTCGTCCTTGACCGGCGTCAATTCGCTTAACCCTGGATAGCAGCCCGCAGGGTCTTTATCTGATCGCCGAGAAATGTAAGGTTGGCCTCGTAATGAATAGCATTGTCGGCAAACTGACCGCGCTCCACATCCATATCGACGGTGTTACCATCCACGCTGCCTTGTACCGCAGTACGGTACAGCAGTTGCTCGCCATCGGCCGGACCGCCATTCGGAGATGCAAGATGACTAGGCGCGGAGGTGGTCAGCTTGATAGCCCGGCTCCCGCCCAGCGCGCCTTCGAGAGCCGCTTTGAAATTGAAGTCACGCGCCTTGAACTGTGGGGTATCTGCATTCGCGATGTTGGATGCGATCAATTGCTGGCGCTGGGCCCTGAGATTGGCCGCGTCCTGGTGAAAGCGAAATGTGTCGTCTAGCTTGTTGATCATAGGATTTCCTTTGAGCGCGCTCCTTACGCTATCTTTGTCTATTGGCGGTTATCATATCGGGCAGCCAACCAGCCCGAAATCAGGATAAGCATGATCAAACTACCTCATCTTCAGGTTTACGCCCATCCAGTCCGGTTTCACTTCAGTATCGTCTTCCAGGATATCCGTTTGAGCATCTAAGGCTTTTCCATAAGCACAGCCACCAGCAAATATTACGTTTGTGCATCAGCGGCAATCGATCGAGTTGCGCAAAAAAAACATGTCATCTCCGCCATTGCAGAAAATTGATCCGGTCTAGAATTTCCGTACTTTTCAAATCCCTGGAAGAATTTTTCGCGATATGGACCACCGGTCTTGTAAATCATCCCCCGCCCGCCTGAGTCTGATCGTCCTGTCACTGCTCTTTCCGGGGGTGGCGGCTTCAATCCCGCCAATGCAGGATCCGAGCCTCATTCGCGAAACGGCTGTTGGCTTTTTGCATGCTCAGGCAGTGGGATTACCGGGAAAGGCCGAGATTGCACTTGGCCCCTTGGATTCACGACTTAACCTACCCCCGTGTGCGGCCCTCGAGCCATCATTTCCGCCCGGCAGCCGGGCATGGGGGAATACCACCGTAGTGGTGCGTTGCACCGCACCCAATCCATGGACCGTTTACATACGAGCAACGGTCAAGGTAATTGCCGAGCATGTGGTCAGCGCAAAACCTTTAAACCAGGGTCATGTCTTGATGGCATCGGATCTGATCCTGCGAAGAGGGGACCTTACCCAATTGCCGCCCGGGATCATCATGGACCTCGATCAGGCATATGGCAAAACATTGACCGCCTCCCTTCCGGGAGGCAGCCCCTTGCGGCAAGACGTGCTGCGCGGGAAAGCCGCTGTGATCCAGAGTCAGGTGGTCAAACTGATCTCCAGCGGTCGTGGATTCAGCGTCAGCGGGGAAGGGAGAGCGCTTAATAATGCTGAAGATGGACAGTTGGTGAAAGTGCGAAGTGCGTCAGGCTCGCTGGTGAGCGGAATCGCTCGGCCCGGCGCCATCGTGGAAGTCAGTTACTGATTTTTTTCCGGAAATACTCAAACCCGGTTTCTTGCGCGCCCGTTGCAGATACCCCGCCGCATTAATTGTACGAATAAGCTAAACTTCCCCACGCCGTTGCCGTTAAACTACATACGGCAACCCTAGCAGGTATTTATCGTGAAAATAGAAAATTCGAAGGCAGGCTCCATAGCAGGCAATCTTCCTTCTTCAAAATCAGGGCAAAAAGTGGAGATCTCCGCTCCGGCTGGTCCGGGCGATAGCGTCGAACTGAGCCCGCAGCTGCAAAACATAGCAAAAAGTCTCTCAACCGCGGACGTGTTTGATACGGCGCGCGTGGAGGAGATCAAGCAGGCGATAAGCGAAGGGCGTTTTGTCGTGAATCCCGAGAAGGTAGCTGATCAGTTGCTGGAAACGGTGCGCGACTTGATCTCCAAAAACCAGCGCTGACTTGGTGGAGACTGTGTTCGACCCCGCTCTCCATATATCGCTTGAATGCCAGGTGACACGACATGTCGTTGATCTCTTGCGGCGCGAGCAACTTGCCCTCCAACAGGCGGATATATCTGCCGTGGACCCTCTGATACAGGAAAAAACTTATCAGCTGCAGCAGTTGGCGCAACTGGCTGATGCCCGCAAACAATGGATTGCTACTCTTGGCCATGGTTTGGATCGTGAAGGCACGGAAAAGGCATTTCGGGACTGCCCCGATGCAGCTGCGGCTTGGATGGAATTAATCGATCTTGCCAAGACCGCGGTTCAGATCAATAAAATTAACGGATTGATCATCGACCGCCACCTCCGGCATAACCAGCGTATATTAAGGGAACTTCGCACGGCAACACGGGCCACGGCGCTATACGGCTCTGACGGTCAGCCCCGGCCTATCAGCCCGGTGCGCCAGCTTGGGGAAGGTTAGCCAGTCCAGGTAGGTCGATCACTGGCCTCTTCAATATCGAGGCTTAAATACTCGATATCGTACCCGTTCCTTTTGTGGGATCCTCCAATACGTCGGGCTCTTCGTCGGGAGCATATAATGAAGTGTCGGCAGGCTCATCCGGACCTGGGCTAACAGTTTCTTCGGATGAAACCATCACGGTCACCCGACGGTTGCGCCGCCGCCCCTCCTCGCTGTCATTTGGCTCCAGAGGGCGGGTTTCGCCATAACCTGCAGCTGTAAGCCGGGCTGGGGACACCCCCTTCGCGATCAGCAGGCGCACCACACTGCTGGCGCGTACCGCTGACAGTTCCCAATTTGACGGAAACCTTTCCGTCTCAATCGGTAGGTTGTCGGTATGGCCTTCCACCTGAATTGCGTGATCGATATTCTTTAACACATGGGCCACTGCTTCCAGCACCTCGCCCGAATCGCGCTGCAGCTCTGCCCGCCCCGGTGCGAACAACAGGCTGGCATCAATTTCCACCCGCACGCCCATGCTGCTCCGTGATACGCGTACCTTTCCATTTTCAAGAAAGGGATCGAATGCAGCCATGATTTGATGCGCGATGTTCTCCATTTTCTCGTGCCTTCGCCGTTGCGCTTCGGCGAGGCGTCGCGCTTTTTTTGCGGCAAGGTAATCGGGCGCTGGATCAACGCCGGGTTTTACCACCGGGCCCGAACCAGGTATTGCCGAAGCAACAAGTGCGCGGTTCGGCTGATTGCCGAAGGCACTGACAAGCGAACCCGCCACGTCGCGATACTTGCCCTCATTTACCTGCGAGATCGCATACATCACCACAAAAAGTGCAAGCAGCAGGGTGATGAAATCAGAGTATGAAACGAGCCAGCGATCGTGGTTTTCGTTGTTCTCCTGTATATGTCGACGCGGCATTCGAGTACCTGAGCTGAGCTACAGACTAACTACCGGCAGCCGACGGCCGGCCAGAATCCATTGGAATCTCCAATTTCCGTTCTGTTTGTAACCGAAACATACCTTTATTTCCGATTCATAAAATTAAATAAGGTATCCTTTCAACCGCCCTGTGATCAGGCGCGGGTTTTCTCCCTTCGCAATGCCCACCAGCCCGTCTACCAGCATTTCGCGCATCAATACCTGGCGAGCAACGAGTGCCTTCAGCTTGTTCGCGACTGGCAGAAATGCGAGATTGGCGAGCCCGACGCCATAAATGGTCGCGACGAAGGCGACAGCAATTCCGGCCCCCAGACGCGTGGGATCCGATAAATTCTCCATCACCTGTATGAGCCCCATCACAGCACCCAGAATACCGATGGTTGGAGCGTATCCCCCGGCTGCTTCCCAAACCCGGGCACCTTGGCGATGAAAGTCATTGAACGAGTCGATTTCCACTTCCAGCATCTGCTTCAATATAAGTGGATCCGTACCGTCCACCACCAGTTGGAGCCCTTTTCTTACAAAAGCGTCATCGATGCCTTCTACATACGTATCGAGTGCCAGTAACCCTTCCTTGCGCGAGATCGAGCTCCACGCGCCGATGTGTTCCACCAGCGCTGCCGCATCAAGCAGTGGCGGAACAAAAACCCAGCGGCTCATTTTCATACCGAGCAAAAACTGTCGCAGCGGACTTTGCAGTAATACCGCGCCTAGCGTACCTCCAAGCACGATTGCAAGAGATGTGAACTGGATGAGCGATCCTGGGCTTCCTCCTTCCAGCGCCTGACCGCCGAACACCGCAACCAGCGCCACAATGATGCCAATTATGCTGCTGAAGTCCACGCGCGCTCCTTGAGCGTTGCTCGCAATCGAGCAACGGCCTGACTGTGTATCTGGCACACTCTTGACTCAGATACGCCTAACACGGCGCCAATTTCCTTGAAATTCAGCTCCTGCTCATAGTAAAGACCCATCAGCGTTTTTTCCCGTTCGGGAAGCGCAGTAATCGCGGCAATCAGCGATTGCCGAAGGTCACCGTCGAGCAGGCCCACCAATGGGTCGGCATTCTTGTCTGCGCAGTGGCGTTCCAGAAAATCGTCATCCTCGCCCTCACCAAAGTCCTCATAGTGAACAAGCTGCGTGCCACGAGCCTCAAACAGCATTTCGTGATAAGCATCAATGGGGACCTTGAGTTCGGCTGCTATTTCAATTTCAGAAGGTGAACGACCGAGACGCTGCTGAAGCGTGCTGATAGCAGCTTCGATTTCGCGCATATTTCTGCGCGCGCTGCGCGACACCCAGTCCATATGTCGAAGCTCATCCAGCATGGCGCCGCGAATGCGCTGCTGGGCATAAGTTTCAAACTGGGCGCCCGGCATTTCCTCGTAACGATCCAGCGCTTCCATCAACCCTATCATTCCGACCTGGATCAGGTCATCGACTTCTACGCTTCCGGGCAACCTCGCGATAAGGTGCTGGGCAATGCGCTTTACGAGAGGTGCAAACTTGGCGAGATGTTGCTGCTTATCTATAATTCCGGCGGAGGTATACATCGATTCATCCTAAACCGGCAACCATGGCGCCCGCCCGGTCATCGTGGCTGCCATGATTGCTCTGTAGTAAACGCTGAACGAAACGTTCAAGCCTCCTGCTCTCGCCTTCTTGACTGGGCCACTTGGTCAGTGATTCAGCCACGCCTCGAAATGCCGCGGCTGAAGGCCCCTCCGGGAACGCTTGAGCTACAGCCTGACCCCGACCGAGTTTTCCATCAGCTGGAATAAAACCCATGAACGCAAGCGAAATGCCCAGATAACGTTCGGCCGCGCCGGCCATATTTTCGAAAACCATCTCTGCTTCTCGCTCCACGGAGGTTTTATTGATCAAAATGTGAAATTGCCGCTTGCCGGCATGGTAATGATGAACATGCTTGATCAGGGAATAGGCTGAGGTTATCGAAGCCGGGTCTGGAGGAAGTACGACAAGGATTTCGTGACCCGCAAAATCAAGCGCAAGCAATCTGCTGGATCGGCCCGCTGCTGAATCGATGAGTACGACGTCCATTGGCTGCGCGATATGCGCAAAACAGCCGATCAGATGCGCCTCATCGCCAGGGTTGAGCTTATCCAGTACCCGCATGCCGCGCCCCGCCGGAAGGATCTCGAAGCCTTCCTTAGCCGAAACGAGAACCTCGTCCAGGGTTTTATCCCTGCGGATGACATCCAGCAAGTCACGATGGGCGATAAGCTCCAATGTCGCACAGATATTGCAGGCGCCAGCGTTCTCATCAATTACCAGGACATTTTTACCCGAGCGTGCCAGAGATGCCGCAAGATTGATGACGGTAATCGTCTTGCCGGCGCCCGCGCTTCCGGAAGCTACCGTGACAATACGAGCAGAGTCCTGTACCCGCAAACGGCGGAGTCCCTCCGCCTGATCGTGTCCGGCATTAGTCAAGCGCGGCTCCGTGCATGGCGCGATAACCCCCCGCGCATTTGCCATGCGTAACCAGGGGGGGCAATGACTCCCGCGACAACGGGCGCGGCGCAGGCGAATTGTCCAGCGCTAAATTGACGAGTTTCTCCAAGTCAGCCAATTCAAGGTCTTCTGGAACACGCTGGCCGCTGGAAACGTAGAAGAGAGGCAGGCTGTGGCGGATGGCAATCTCAAGGGCGGAGCCGCGCACGACCGCTTCATCCATTTTTGTGATGATGGCTCCGGCGAGACCGCTACCGCGATATGCTGCGGCGACTTCATCCAGGGTTTGAAGGCTGGACGCAGCATTAAGCAACAGCAGGCGCTTGACCTCGGCGCCGCAGCCAGCGAACATCGCGACCTGCTCAGCCACCATCGGGTCGCGCTGGCTCATGCCCACGGTGTCAATCAAAACCATGTGCTTGCGCCGCAGTTCAGCCAACACCACCGGCAGGTCTTTCGCATCATTGACGGCATGCACCGCAACTCCAAGTATCTTGCCATATATTCGCAACTGGTCGTGGCCGCCAATACGGTAGCCGTCGGTCGTCACCAGGGCGAGATTTTCGGCGCCGTGGCGAATCACGCAGCGCGCAGCAAGCTTCGCGGTGGTCGTTGTCTTCCCAACACCGGTGGGGCCCACAAGAGCATAGATTCCCCCTTTTTCCAGTATTTCATCCTCGCTCTCGATGGTGTTCAAATTTTGCGTCAGCGCATCCCGAATGCGTTGCATTGCCTGTTTTTCGTTGCACCCGGCGTCGGGATATTTCATCAAACCGTCCAGCAGACCATGGCCCAGGCTTACGCTGAACCCCGCACCCAGCAACCTGGGGAGCAGATTTATTCGAAGGGATGCGCTGCCTTTCTGCCCGTTCCAGTTCAGCAAGGCGAATTGCTGCTCGAAAGCACTGCGCATGGAATCGATTTCGTCAACCAATCGGCGTATGTCGGGGGTGGATGCCTGCTTTGGTCTTTTCCTGATCACCTGGTCCTTTTTGACAGACGAGGCGTCAGCCCCGGTTGTGATGGCTGTCCTGCCCGCCCCCCGCCGCCTTTTGTCGTCGCTGCTTGCCTCAGGCGCCGTTTCTATTGGCGACTGGTGTGCGGGCAATTTAACCGCTTTTGCTTTGGCTACGGAACGCTTCGCAATAGCAGGACCTTCCGTCCGTCTGGTTGGCTCCGGGGTAATGAGTTCGCCTGGTTCATTCCCAAATTTCTTGTCATCTCGAACGGTGCTTGCCTTGCTGCTTGCCTCAGGCGCCGTTTCTAGTGGCGGCTGGTATGCGGGCAATTTAACCGCTTTTGCTTTGGCTACGGAACGCTGCGCAATAACAGGACCTTCCGTCCGTCTGGTTGGCTCCGGGGTAATGAGTTCGCCTGGTTCATTCCCAAATTTCTTGCCACCTCGAACGGTGCTTGCCTTGCTGCTTGCCTCAGGCGCCGTTTCTAGTGGCGGCTGGTACGCGGGCAATTTAACCGCTTTTGCTTTGGCTACGGAACGCTGCGCAATAGCAGGACCTTCCGTCCGTCTGGTTGGCTCCGGGGCGGTGAGTTCGCCTGGTTCATTCCCAAATTTCTTGTCATCTCGAACGTTGCCCGAGGCCCGGGCATCGGACATCGGTAAATCATGTTCCGGGGAGCCCGTCCGTTTGTGATCCTTCAACAAATCTTTCAGATCAAAATATGAGGTAGCGCTGGCCTGAGGGTCGGATTGATGCGGATATGCTTTCGTTTGTCTGTTTAAAAGCGCGCCGAACGCCTCAGACGAAAAGAACGAAGACCCGGCTGCGGGCGCTGCCTCCTGTTCCCGCTCCTGGTTAATCCGTCCGGGAATCAGCGATGAAATATCGTTCTGATTCGACGCGACTATTTCAATGTTGCCACCAATAGGCCGGTTGGACAGGATTATTGCGTCTGATCCGAGGGCGTCGCGAACCTTTCGGAGGGCTTCGCTCGTCGTTTTGGCTAGAAATCGCTTAATGCTCATACTCTGGCTCCGAGGATGGATGTGACTTTAATATTGCTGGAATCGGGTAGTTCGGCGTGAGACAAAATCTTTAGTTGCGGCAGCGCACGCCTCAGGAAGCGTGCCAGTAATGTGCGCAATGGCGCTGAGACGAGCAGCACGGGCGAAAGACCCATCTGCTCCTGATGCTTGCTGGCGCCGGATGCTTCTCTGAGAAGGGTCTCCGCCAGGCCCGGTTCGATCCCCGCCCCCTGCGGGTTGTTCTGCAGAGCCTGTGTCAATAGCCGTTCCAGTCCGGAATCCAGCGCCATCACTTGCAACTCGTGCGCCTGTGGCCATATTTGCTGGACGATTGCCCGGCCCAGAGCGATCCGGACGAGCGCGGTCAACTCATGGGGATCCTGCACCCGAGGCGCATGCTCGGCCAGCGTTTCCATAATCGTCCTTATGTCACGGATGTTCACATTTTCTTCGAGAAGGTTCTGGAGGACCTTTTGCACTGCCGAGAGCGGCAGAAACTTGGGTGTCAAGTCCTCCGTCAGCTTGGGAGATTCCTGTGCCAGGCGATCGAGAAGCTGCTGGACTTCGCTGCGGCCCAGTAATTCCGCGGAATGGTAATGCACCAGATGATTCAGATGCGTAGCGACAACCGTCACGGCATCGACCACGGTATATCCCAGTATTTGCGCATGTTCCCGCTGGCTCGCGTCGACCCATACCGCGGGCAGACCGAAGGCCGGATCGCTGGTGACCGGCCCGGGGAGATCACCTGAAACATGGCCGGGGTTGATGGCGAGATAATAGCCCACACTGATTTCTCCGCTGCCGATGGTCACACCCTTAAGGGTGATTCGATATCCGTTGGGCCTCAGATCGAGGTTGTCTCGGATATGCACTGGCGGCGGAAGGAAACCGATTTCGTGGGCAAATTTCTTGCGCACCCCCTTGACTCGCCGCAGCAGTTCACCATCCTGCACCTTGTCTACGAGCGGGATCAACCGGTACCCCACTTCGAGCCCAAGGATATCCACCGGCACGACATCATCCCAGCTGGCATCCTGCAGTTCCTGCTGGACCAATGGCGCAGGCGGCTTCTTTATTGCCCCCTTCGCCTGGCGGCGGATAATCGCGTAAGCGCCACCCGCGAGTGCGCCAGCCAGCAACAAAAACGCGAAGTGCGGCATACCCGGAATGAGTCCCATAAAACCGACGATTGCAGCGGTGAGTCCCAGCACCCTTGGACTTGAGAATAGCTGGCCCACAAGTTGAGAACTGATATCCTCATCGGTTCCAACCCGGCTTACCACCAGGCCAGCGGCCGTTGAAATGATGAGCGCCGGAATTTGGGCGACGAGACCATCGCCGATGGCAAGCAAAGTGTAGTTTCTGGCAGCGGTCGCCAGATCCAGATCGTGCTGAAGCACGCCTATAACCAAACCGCCGATAACGTTAATGAAAAGAATCAGGATTCCCGCAACGGCATCGCCCCGGACGAACTTGCTGGCACCATCCATCGACCCGTAGAACTCTGCTTCCTGAGCAATTGTGGTACGCCGCTTGCCCGCTTCTTCTTCCCCGATCAACCCCGCGTTGAGATCGGCGTCAATTGCCATCTGTTTCCCTGGCATTGCGTCGAGAGTGAAGCGTGCCGAGACCTCGGCGATACGCCCGGCACCCTTGGTAATCACAATGAAGTTGATCGCAACGAGAATAATGAACACGACAATGCCTACCGTATAATTGCCCCCGACGAGGTAATGGCCGAACGCCTCGATGACCTTGCCCGCAGCATCCGGGCCGGTGTGGCCTTCCATTAGCACGATCCGCGTCGACGCCACGTTGAGCGATAAGCGCAATAAAGTCGAAAGCAGCAGAACGGTGGGGAATACGGCGAAATCGAGCGGCTTGTGCGTGTGTATGCTTACCAGCAACACCATAATCGCAAGCGCAATATTGAAGGTAAACATCATATCCAGCACAAACGCCGGAAGCGGCAACACCATCATGCCAAGGATCATGAATATGAGAAGCGGGCTGGCGAAGCTACCCACCTTTATGCCTTTCGCGGCTTTCATAGCCTTGAACCCGTGGAATACGTCGGCCAGCTTTGTGATCGAATTCATGGATGTTTGATATTCTGGTTTGCCATTCAAATTACTGTCCGGGATCAAGCTCAGGAGGGACCGGCAGAACATTCGGCATTTGCGGGGCCGCCCCAGGGTTCTTGCCAGACTCTTCGGATTTGCGATAGCGGCGAAGCTGGTAGATATAGGCGAGGACTTCTGCTACCGCGTTGTAAAGCGTCTGCGGAATTTCATCCCCCAGCTCGGCATGATGGTAAAGCGCGCGAGCCAGCGGTGGCGCCTCAAGCACCGGAACATTATGTTCTCGGGCAATTTCACGGATTCTCAGGGCAAGCAGATGCGCCCCTTTCGCCACTACGCTGGGCGCGCGCATCTTGCCTTCCTCATACTTGAGCGCAATCGAGTAATGGGTTGGATTGGTGACGATGACATCTGCCGACGGAATTTCCGCCATCATGCGCTTCCGTGCCATGGCGCGCTGCTGGGCGCGGATACGTCCTTTGATGTGCGGATCGCCCTCTGTTTCCTTGTTTTCCTGCCGGACCTCCTCTTTGGTCATTTTCAGCTTGCGGTGGTGATCCCATAACCGGAACGGCACGTCAACCGCTGCGATAAGCGCCATGGATCCCGCGATTGCCAGGAAACTCATGATAACCAGCTCAGCCATGTAGCCGGCGCTTGCCACGAACGGAATGCCAATAAGAGATAACACCTCTTCCTTGTGCTGCCAGATCGTCCAGGCGGCTACCGCTCCGATAAGCGTCGCCTTTAGAAGTGCCTTGACAAGTTCGGCCAGACCATGCAGCGAGAATATGCGAGCCAAGCCCTTTAGAGGATTGATCCGGTTGAAATCAGGCGTGAGCGCCTTCCAGCTGAAAAGCCAGCCTGAAAGCAGCAATGGCGCGACCAGTGCAACCAGGAATGTCAATATTAAAAAGGGAGCCAACGCAGCCAACGCTTGCATGGATTGGTCGAGCAGCCGCTCTCCAAGGATCCCGGAATCAAATCCGACGGACCGCGGGAATTTCATTCCCTCTCTAAGCAAGTCCATAAGCCGGCCGCTCAGATGAGTGCTCATCAGCCACAGGCCGCCACCGGCACTGGTCAGAATGGCAAAGGTGGAGAGCTCCGTAGAGCGCGGAACCTGCCCCTCCTCGCGCGACTTTTCCAGCCGCCTCGGTGACGCAGGCTCGGATCGTTCCATGTCGCTGTCTTCGCTCACCCCGGACTCTCACTCAATGCGTTCACCCATGCAAGTACATGGGTTTGTCGCATTATCCGGTGATCGGAAACTACGGTATCGTACGAAAAGAGCTAAATTAGCCTGCCAATTTCGCTTGGGAGTCGGGAATTTGATTGGAGCTGGCGGGCAGCAGCGTGGCCGTCAGTATTCGGCAGGCGTCAATGAATGCTGCTGCATGAATTGCCAGGGCAGAACGGGCAGCACGAAACGCAACCCGTTGCTCAACTCGGGTCTTGGCTTTGACCTCCGCCCGGATATCGGAGAGCTTGGGCATCTGCGGGGCCGTTTGTGCTGACTTGTTTCGTTTGGCCGCCTTCCCTCGTTAACGCTTCCTCAACCCTTTTGCTCATGACAATGATACTGATGCGCCGATTTACAGGGTTAGCCGGATCATTGTTGTCAAACAGAACTGCTGAGCCCAGACCTGTCACACGCAGCATCTTCTGTTCCTGCATACCACCCGAGACAAGCTCGCGCCGGGAAGCGTTCGCCCGGTCGGCGGATAATTCCCAATTGCTGTAGTTCTTCTCGCCGCCTGGATAAGGCTTGGCATCGGTATGACCGGAAAGGCCGATCTTGTTGGGCATTTCGTTCAGCACCCCGCCAAGCTTTTGGAGAATATCCCTGGTGTGGGGCTCCAGCTCCGCTCTGGAAAGCGCGAACATGGGGCGATTCTTGTCATCGACGATCTGGATGCGCAGGCCTTCGGTGGTGATATCAACTAGCAATTGCTTCTTGAACTGCCGCATGGTCGGATTTGATTCGATTAATCGCTCCAGCCTTCTCTTCAAATCCTCAAGTCTCCGGTTATCGAGTCGGTCCAGTTCGGCCTGAGCCGCTTTCAGATTGAGGCGCTCCCCGGCTGTTTCACTATTGTGTCCGCTGGTCCGCCCGGACGACCGCATAAGATCCCGGCCGCCGCCCTGCATGAGACTGCTGCCATCATGACTGCCGCGGCCACCTTGCGGCGTGACGAGTAGCGGAGACTGGAAGTATTCGGCAATACCTTTCAATTCCGCCTCGGTAGAGGACGCGAGCAGCCACATGAGCAAAAAGAACGCCATCATGGCGGTAATGAAATCGGCATAGGCGATCTTCCACTGCCCGCCATGAGCACGGTGGTACTTTTTGACCCTTTTTATGACAATCGGACGATGCGCCTCAGGCATAAGCAAGCCTTCGAATGATACGGGTGGTTAAATAATGACCAGGGATGGTGGTAAATGGCCAATTCGACGTATCTCGGACCAAGAGCTGCCCCTTGGTCCCTCAGTTTCCTGCGTCACTTTTTCTTGAATTGCCGCACATGCTCTTCCAGTTCTGAAAAGCTCGGCCGTTCGGTCGAGTACAGCACCTTGCGGCCGAACTCAACCGCAAGTGCCGGAGCGTAGCCGTTTATGCTGGCAAGCAGGGTGACCCTGATGCATTGCAGCATTTTTGTGGACTCGTTCAGCTTCTGCTCGAGAACGCCGGCAAAAGGGCCGACAAAACCGTAACCCAATAGAATGCCTAGGAAAGTGCCGACCAGAGCTTGCGCAATCAGTATACCCAGCTCGGATGGTGGTAACCCGACGGATGCCATGGTATGAACCACCCCCATCACAGCCGCGACGATGCCGAACGCCGGCATAGTGTCGGCCAGCTTGGCGATACAATGGACTGGCACCTCCCCTTCCTGGTGGTGCGTCTCGATTTCGTTATCCATTAAATTTTCGAGCTCGAATGCGTTAAGGTTCCCGCCCACCATAAGGCGAAGATAATCCGTCATGAATTCCAGAATCTGCGGATCGGCGATAATGTTCGGATATTGGCCGAATATTTCACTTTCCTGCGGGTTATCCACATCCGTTTCAATGGACATCAATCCTTCCTTGCGCACTTTTGCGAGCAATGTGTAGAGCAGCCCCATAAGGTCCATATAGATGGCCTTGTTATAACGCGAGCCGTGCAAGACTTTGGGTAGCGCTTTCAAGGTTGCTTTCTGTGCCTTTTGCGTGTTACCCAAAACGAACGCACCGACCGCGGCACCGCCGATTATCAGGAGTTCGAGCGGCTGGTATAACGCAGCAATATGTCCGCCGGAGAGCACGTATCCGCCGAAGATCGAGGCTACAACAATAATAAGTCCGACTATGACCGACATTCTGAACGGTGCTACCTGCTTGAACGATTATGGAGAAAGTGCTGCGCCTCTGCCCCTGGTATGTTTTGCCATTCCTTGCGCTGCATGAGACGAGGATGGCTGGCAACCCGAGTACTATCAAGTATTAACGCCACGCGCGACGCAAACTTTAGTGAGGTTCGACAAAACCCAAGCGGACCACCGCAGAGGCCTTGGATCAGAGATTATCTGAAAAAACGAAGAGGAAAACCGGAAAAGACGACGGAAAAAATACTAGCCCGTACTGGGAAGCCGAGCAATTATTTCCTGCGGGAAAAGAAAAAGCTTCCGGCCGCCTGGAGGACTGGCGGTCGGAAGCAGGAGGGATCGGGTCTACGCTGCAGCTGCGGCTACCGCGAGGGTAGCGACTCGCCATTTGTTTGTCTTGCCGGCGCGTGAGGGCATGTGGCACAAACCACAGACATAGCGACCATGGAGATCATTACTGTGTACCACGAAGTGTCCACCACACTTTTTGCACGGTGCGGTTTGCAGCATTTTGGCCTCGAAGAACCGCACCAGCGTCCAGGCGCGGGTCATGCTCAACACCGGTTCCATTTCCGTTACTTCGCAATGCTCCAGATAGAGCTTGTAGCTTTTGACTACGGCTACTATGCCCTGGCAATGGGCATGTTTGATCAAATATTGATAAATGCCGGTAAAGATGGACGAATGGATGTTGGGCTGCCAGGTGAGGAACCAATCAGCAGAAAATGGAAGCATCCCCTTGGGTGGCGAGACGCCTTTCAATTCCTTGTAAAGCTTGATTAACCGCTCACGACTCAGGTTGGTTTCACTTTCGAGCAACTGCAAACGGGCGCCCAGATGGATCATTTCCATCGCGGTATGGATTTCCCTGGCTTCAGATACGACACTCTTCTTACGCATGATTACTCCCTATCACCCTGAATTTTCAGGAAATCTGTTCGGCCGGTTGACCCGCCATGAGAATGGCTGCGTGGGATTGCGCCATCGCTTTATCCTTGCTGTAATTTGCCAACATCCCGAAGACCAGGTTGTCGTCGAAACGAATACGACACAACATCATGTTGGAATTCGACAATTTGAGGATCTGCCCCGGTGTCAACACCTCAAGTATGTCTGCAATATCCCGGCTAATGCCCAACCGGAAAATAGCCATATCCTTGTCGGCGACGATCATCTGCTGGGCTAGCAGCAGATAGGTCAAATTCAATTCCTTGATCTCGGTTGCCAAGTCGTTGGATTTCATTTTTTCCCCCATTGATGTGATGGCGTCATTTTGAACGGCCATGGAGGAACGGAAAACCGGAATTCATCCCATTTTGAGGTAGGAGAATATGGAGAAATGTATGTAGGAAAATGTCCTACAACAGCTTAACGAAGGAAAGCTCGGGGCTTTATTAAGTGCCCAATCCCTTAATAACGGCTTTTTTTGGAAACCTTAACCCGGAGCAGAGAGTTTGATACCTTTACTGAATCAGAGTGCAGCCTTGGGCCGAAGTTCGTGCAGTTTAGCCGATTTGCCAAATTGTAATCTTGCGGAAAGGCACCCTAATTGCCGTGAGTTCAGTGGACCTCGGTATCCCAGAATCCTCGCGAATCAGGAATATCACTGGGTGAATCACAGTGCCAATTAAAATTTAAAATTTTCGATAAGTGGCCGAAACAACAAAAATTTCGATGATTGGTTTAGGAAGGCCTGCGTGGGTGGATCTCGAACTCATCCTGCACTGGGTGGCAATGCTTATCGAGGTAGTCCAGCAGCACAGGCAACTTCATTCCAACGTATCCTCTCGGCGCGCTCCTTCGGTTACTTTTTTATTGAGGCAATTCGCCCATCCCTTCGGTTACTTTTTTAGTGAGGCAATTCGATCCGTTTCAAAGGCTTGCTATTTAGAACCCATATTCTATAAATATGAATACAAGCCATTGATCATATATATGTTTGTGAGTGCTGGCGTCTACTTTATAACAGTAGAAAGCCGCCAAGCCGATTCAGTTGAGAAAAAACAAGCAAGAGCGGAGGGTGACATGAAACGCAATTCGCAAAGCATCTTGACGGTGCCGGCGCTGGTTGTCTTCGCGATTCAGGCAGCCTCGGTTTCCGATGCTCGCGTAACAGAATTCAAGCTCTTATGACCCTCTGCCGTCAGCCCATGAGTCGATCGCGCATTCGATCATTGCTTCTTGTCATCGCGCTGGCCGTGCTCAGCGGTTGCGCGACTCGCCCGATCAACGCTCGGCTCGAGCAGGTCGATCTGAACAAAGGGTATCGCTATGAAACCCGCTGGCAGCACCGCGGTGTTTATGACAGCGAGAACTTGGTCATCCTCGCCTTCTCCGGCGGTGGCACCCGTGCTGCCGCATTCGCATACGGAGCCCTCGAAACCCTGCGGCGCATGGAGCTCATCTTGCCGACGGGCAAGAACATCCGCATGCTCGACGAAGTGGACATCGTCACCGGCGTGTCCGGGGGTGCGTTCACCGCGCTGGCCTTTGGCTTGTACGGCGATAAGCTATTTGATGACTACGAGCAACGCTTCCTGAAACGCAATGTGGAGCGCGAGATCGTTGCGCGCGCGTTCAATCCGCTCAACTGGGGAAGGCTGGTGATCGACAGGTTGGGGCCGTTCCGAATTAGCGGCCGAGCTGTACGACGAAATCCTCTTCAACGGCGCTACTTTCGCCGATCTCGACCGCGGCGCGGGTCCACTGATCCTGGTGGCGGCTTCGGACATTACGACCGGCTCCCGCTTTGTCTTCAGCCAGCGCATTTTTGACATCATCTGCTCGGATCTCAATGCGCTGCCGCTGTCCCGTGCCGCTGCGACCTCGTCCGCCGTGCCGGTGATGCTCTCGTCCGTTACTCTCGATAACTATGGCGGTACCTGTAACAAGATCACACCCCCTTGGGCGGCGCCGTTCGTCGATGGCGCAGAACCGCCACGACCGGCGGCGCGGGCGATACGCCAACTCCGAGGAGAGGAAGCGTACGGCGACGGTGTCAATCGGCCCTATCTCCATCTCGTCGACGGCGCCGTAACGGACAACGTGGGCATGCGCAGCGTGCTCATGTCGCTGGAGGTTCTCGAGGCGTTGCAGGGAACCGGTGTGCCCACGCGGCTCGACACTGCGAAGAGGGTCCTGGTATTCATCGTCAATGCGATGTCTTCGCCCACGACGAAGTGGGACCAGTCGGAGAGCGCTCCCGGGCCGCTGGATATCGTGAGCAAATCGGCCGGCACGCCGATCGACAGATATTCGTACGAGACGATAGAAGTGCTGAAAGATATGGGAGCGCGCTGGCGAACCGCGCGGACGATTCGCGAGTCGGCGGCATTCAAGGACAACAAGGATCCAGCCGTTGCCGCCGCGTTGCGCCTCCCGGACGCCGAGATCTATGCCGTCGACGTCTCGTTCGCCGCGCTGGACGAGAGAGATGAACTCTATTTTTTGAATCAACAGCCGACGACGTTTAGCTTGCCCCCCGAAGTCGTCGATCGTCTGCGCGCCGCAGCCGGGAAGGTCATCATGGCGTCGCCCGAATTCCAGCGATTCCTGAGGGAAGCTGGCGCTAAGCTGATCTTAGCACCAGCGGGTGACGGCAACCCGGCGACAGCGCGTTAGCGTCGGTAGCGGATTCTCAGGTTCTCACTCAAGCAGCGATTGAGATAAAACAGACCGCGACAGCGCTGTCATCAAAGGCTGGCCAGACCAGACCTTTGCGCAAGAGAGGAGGCACCATACCTGCGTATTGCGCCGCGGTTGGGACCAGCGTACAGCGGCCCCAGGAGCCGAAGAACTTCAATCTCACCTTGAGTACCCGCAAAGCCGCGCACAGAGATAACTGGGTGATAAGGATGGTGCAGGTTCGTCATCTGATTAATCTGACATGATGAAAAACTGCAAATTCTGAAAACTGCAAATTCTGTTCCACTTCGGGCCAGGCTCAGCGCTACCTCAACTGTAAAGCTTATCCCATTGCCTCCGTTAGAATCGAGTTACCTCACGCTTGAAACCGCTTCAATCCTCCAACTGGGTTTATCGCAAGCGAGCGCAATGAAGCTTCGGCCGCTGATTTTTCGACCCGCCTCAACAATTATCTTTGAAAAGATTCAAACTCGATGGGCGTGCCGCAGGTCCTGGCTCTCAGCATAAATCAACCTGCGGGCTCTATTGATGCCCCCCAGCGGTCGATGTTGAGGTACAAAGTGCCATGGCGACCAGACACTCGTTTCCGCCAGTGTCATCTGCTCCTGCGAATCAAACGCCTGCGGGTGGATGGAAATAGTAGCCAGCCTCACCGGCTCTGATGTCCATTCGATGGTTGGGTCCTCGATGGGCATCACGTAGGCATCAGTCTGAGGAATGATGGAGAAATCAAACTTTACGCCTATCCTCTGGCGGACCAATTGCTCGATCATGGCTTCTCTAAGACAGTTTTCCGAATCAGCAAGCGTAAGCTCCGGTTGCTTTTGATCCTGCTCCGAGGACGGACTGGCGAGATATTTCACCGCATGCGTTCCGAGCTGATAAGGAGTCTGGCTCCAATAGGAAAGTTGCAATGGGCCGTCCTTGGCAATCTTGGTATAACCGGCGAGCTTGGGAAACATCTTAACCAATTTATCTGGCGCTGTTCCTGTCGAGGACGCTACCAGGAAATCGTAAATTTGCTGCACATCGCGTGCGAAGAAAATCGGATGATCTGCAAGAATAAAATCCTGGGTGCTGCAGGCTCCCTCAGAATTGTCTGAGACAAACACCTTAATTGCCATGCCACGAATGTTGGGATCGCGATCATCAAAAGAGCGTCCGTTGGAAAAACGAATGAACGCCTTCAGAGACAGTGGCTTTTGAAATATTCCAACCTTGAATTCTGGAGGGATGTCGTGGGCCACTTCGAATGTTCCCCAAAGTCCGCCGTGCTGCTTGGGGTGCTCGCCACGAAGCGTCGAACCAGGGGAGATTTTATGAACCTTGAGATGTAGAGTTCGAAGGTTTGAAATTGCTTCTTCTTCACCCGCTGGAGGGTACTCCTCACCAATTTTTAGATCCGCACCAGGATTGCCAGATGTTCCGTCCATAATAATATCGCTTCTGTCTGCAGAGTTTCAGTTCGCGTGTGGCTGGGGCGCGCTTGCCCGGGCCTTGCGAGCGGATGAATATACAAGCGCCCGCACATGCCCAAGTGACGCATGATTGTCGGCCTGCAACCCTTCCCAACGTTTAGTCGTAGCCAGTGGAAGAGCTACGCAGTCATGCGTTCGGTTCGCATCGAATTCCAGATCATCGAGATCTTCAAGAGTCAAAACTTCGTTTAGAAACAGTTCTGCCAAGTCCGTCCATGGGTATCGCTGAGGGTCCCATACTGCTGTGCAGTTTACGGCCTCCGCATCGCTACCTGATCTTAACTGCCCCTGCAACAGATAATGGAGTCCACCGTGTTTGACTCGAGTTATAAAGTCTTGGCGCTTGAAATTCGAGGGGCGATAATCGTCCTCCCAGGGAGGGTACCAACTCACGCCATTTGGCTTCCAGGTTTGGGGATAAAAGCCGCGTTCGGGCCCCCTATCGCCATTGATTAGCCGATAGCGGAGATAATGCATTACACCATCCGAGTCTGTGAACTCATAGCAAATTTGAGAGTGATAATAAAAATCGGTGAACGAACCGCCGTTCCGGTAACCTTCAGCCAGATTGTCATCGTGGAGAATACCGGTTTTTAAAAGTTTCTCAACTCTCTCATTTTCCGGGGTTGTTACCATGGAAAGAACAGCTCGGGCCGACCGGACAAAAAGTACTCGCCCGGTATTCATCATGATATCGTGAAAACCTCGCTGCTTCGGGTCAGCGATGCTGTCATAAAATTTGAGGGCAGCCCCTGCTCCGTCCCGAGTGCGGTCGTCCTCCTGCCCGCCGGGCGACGAATGACGAAGGATGATTGGAAAAACTTTGCCCGGTTTGAAAAAATCATTCCCTGGAAACCCAAGCGGGACACACATTCGAGCTATTCCCCTCGCCCCGACGCCATAGGTGTGACTCGCGCGCCCTCGCACTTTGGATGTTACATTGATGAAAATGTGGCGGAGTGACTCCGCAACCGCCTGAAAGTCTGAATCTAGTCCCTTGATGAGATCATCCTCTGAACGCGACATCCAGCCTCCTGTTTTCAACAATCGGATTCTTCACTTACGTCGTAGAATAAATGCTCAATTAACAGCATTCAGAGCGCATCTGGCGAAGCGGCTCCTAATGCGTTACAGCGTTTTTAAATACTCAAGTAAATCATACAGCGCATCCGCGTTTTCCGGACCACTCCAGTCCATGCGGACCTTTTTCTCTCCAGCTCGGTTGGGTCCACTCCAATCCATGCGAACAATGTTTCCTTCGATATCGACTGTCAAATTGGTGTCGTGCCCTCGGTTCGACGCGCTATCCAGGGTAGTATCAAACACAGCCACAGTAGGATCAGCCTTGCGATATTCGTCGAGCGCGGCGATATCCCAGCGCCAACCGACCTTTTTCTGATCGTAACTAATGGATCCTCTTACAAACCGGGTAGGACGCTCCGTGGGAGCAAGAAGGTGATAGAGTGTCGGGACAGAGCCGTTATGTAAATACGGCGCACGTGTCCACACCCCATCCAATTCATCTGTAACATATCCTTGATTCTTTAACTCCGTACGGTCGATCACAATATCGCTGGGGGGAAG
Organism: uncultured beta proteobacterium; assembly: GCA_963786735.1. Taxonomy (GTDB): domain Bacteria; phylum Pseudomonadota; class Gammaproteobacteria; order Burkholderiales; family Nitrosomonadaceae; genus Nitrosospira. The sequence goes on along the minus strand of CAWBAF010000014.1, from coordinate 45,736 downwards.
AAAGTGGGGTAGGTACTTATTTCCCTCCGCATCAGTCGCCTGGTAGTCTTTTGGAACGCTGGCAACGAAGTGCTTTAAAAAAAGCGCCAGTGCGTCGTGATTCAGCACTTGTGAGCGATTTGCGTCGGTTCCAATTTGTTCTGGGACGGTTCGGTTGGCAGCTTTATATAAGGTTTCATTGTGAGCTCTATGGCACGCAGCACAGTTTTCCTGAAAGAGCTTGCGACCGCGGTTTGCCCGATCCATGTCCACTAAAAACGGGTACGCAGGCGCCGGAAGAGAACGAATGAATGCCGCTGTTATATCCGCATTATAGGCATTGACTAGATCCGGGTTCCCCGCGACAGCGAGACTTGCGGCAACATTTCGATAAAATGGCGACTTAACACTACCATCGATCTGAGCGACATTCCGCGATCCTAGTTTGAAGGTACTGAGAATATCGGTAATGGTTGCCTTCTTGTTCGGGAGCGCGGGGAACTCCATATCCTTAAAATCCCTTAAAGCCGCCTGAGCTCCACGCTCGTGAATGGTGTCAAGCAACAACAAACGCGGAATTAAATCACCGCTACCGTCCGACTGACCGGGGGAACCTCCATCAAGAGGCGGCGCATTTTCTTTTCCATAACTGGTGGCCTTTTGTTTGTCGACCGCAGCTTTACCCAGAGCGACCCCTTGGGCAAATCCTTTAAGGATATCAGCTGCAGCATCCTTTCCATCGGTGATGAGAAATAAGGCCCGCTCACGTTTTTCAACCTCGGAGCTCATCCCTCGATATAGGCCATAATAGTAATTCTCCGGCTTGGACCTGATCACGTCGCGTAACCGCTGAGCCGTTTTGGCTATGGCTCCTGGTGTGCTTAGATAACCCTCTACGGTTCGCTCAAAAGCATGTCGCCATAGACGTACGTCAAACTGGGTATTTGGAGCCCCGACCAATGCTCTGTATAGCGGTGCAGATTCATCTGTGACACGAACACGGCCTAGATGACAGGCGCCACAAGTAAAGGTAACACCATTGAGGGGCACGGCTTTTTTACCTGCAACCATTGAATCCCAGCTCAAACCCAAGGGTAATACACGGTCCGGCTCCGTAGGGCTTGGCATTAAACCGAAGCGTGAAAACTTTTCTTCTGGTTTGCCCCAAATTTCAGGAGCAAGATCCGGAAGGGATCGGAGCAAGATCAATGGCACGCCAGCATAGCCATTAGCCGCATTTGCGAACCAATCGTAGCCAAGGGCGTTTTGTCGGAGATAATTCTGATGCCTGCTCTCAATTTCTGCTTGAACCTGTTCCCAGCGCTGGGATATTAAGGAGGGCGTTTTGTGAACCTTGAGATATTCGACGAGCGCCCAGCGTTCGTCGTCTGTCAAATGATCACCATACTCATGCCCCGTATTATGATTTCCGGGTATGCGTGTATCCAAAAGAAACAGTTTCCTTTGGCGATTGCGTTTATCCTGCATGTCCGGAAATTCAGCTGGGTCCCATTCAAAACCAACTTGTTTTGGCAGGAACTCCTGTGCTCCAACGACGAACTCGGTTGGCCGGTCTTTCGCAGGTAAAAGAAGATGATATAGCGTGGGGACTGATCCATTATGGAGATAAGGGGCGGTCGCCCAGATACCATCGAGTGGCCTGGCGGGATAGACTTTACCGCCGTTCTCGGTCATGGTATCGCGCCAGACGGGGGCGCGACGCTTTTCAAGCTCATCCATCATCTGCTGATCTGCTTTGGACATACCGAGTTTAGCCTTTGCCTGTAATTGCCCAAGAATCTGTGCAATCGCCTTGGCAAATTCGATTTTCGCGCCGTTTTGTATAATCGGTTTCGAAAAATTAATGGCATACGCGGGGTCGGTTCCTGCCTTTTCAAGAGTGAGCATGTGAAATTTCAGCAAACCCTGTGAGTCACGTCTGGAAGAATCGTGGCATTCAGCACATTCCTTTTGATAGATCTCTTGTCCCCGGTCTCGTTTTGCCGCGTCGATCGGCCCCAGCATCGCCTCCGGCCATATTGGCGCTGTAATGTGGGAGATCTGTTGCTCGCCTTTCATCTGTTTGACGACATCGACCGATGTCTCATACTTTGAGCTGCCGACAGAATCGTATGTCGCTCCGACACCAATCGCTTGCCCTATACTGCGCTGAATAATCGAATTGGTATTGCCGTTCCAATGCAGCCACGCATACTGATCGATATTCCATAACGGCGGCACGCTGACGGGTGCATTGACGGGCTCCATATTACGTGTTTCCGGGGTCCCGTGGCTTTCGTCCAGATCGCCAAACAACTCTACCCGTGCGGTACCAAAATCGTCTGCACGGCCGTAACCGGCAGGTAGCCTGTTACCTGGTCTCGCCAACCATTCTCGAACCTTTAGAAAATGCAAGCGATACTTGAGATGCTCAAGACTTCGCTCAAATGATGACAAGCTTTCCGTCGTGCTTGATAAGATCCGAGGAGAGGTCGGATTGACCTGATCAGGCTGAGTTAGTGAACGGTGAAGTTGCCGAGAGACTTCCTCAATATCCGCCCTTGTAAGAGATTTTGCCTGGCTACCACGTTTTTGAATCGCAAGCATCCGCTGCTGAACGTGTTCACGCAACTGCCTGGCATACGGCCCGTCATGTTCGGCCTGGTTAACAACCACCTCCAGCCCATAAAATAGCTCTCGTTCCTGCTCATCCATTTCGGATATCAATCGCTTGAGAAATGCAATCAATTCATCTTTATCAGATATCGTCTTTTTCAAGGAAACCGCAATGGCGTCCCCAAGCGCATCCACAGAAAACAGACCGGATGCGCCCTCAATTCTTACGCTCTTGCCTTTGTACTGAATGTCCGAGGTGTGACATGCCGCACATGTAAAACCAAACATTCTCAGGTCCTTATTTTTAACCTTCAGCGTATTGATCACGATTCCGACCGGCAAACCATACGGGTTCTGTTCAGACTTCTCGCCAGGAACCAGACCAAATCGCTCCAAATTGTTGAGATAAGGTTGACCTGTTTCACTATCGGTGAGCGATTTTACGATTACCCACGGGAAGAACCCGCTGCCCTGATGAGAATAATGAAAAAGGTCTGCATCAAAGCCAGGTTCAGTATTGATACTGTTGGGCACGGTACTGCGTGAAAGCCCAGTATGCTCCTCGGCTCGAGCTGAGGTTTTTTGAGAGTTCCCTCCAGCGCAACCAAAAACAAAAATGGCTAACAACCCGATCAATAAGTGACCGCGGTACATGCTCTGCTCCGGTAAGGGTTCAAGGAACGATTTTCAAAAAACAATCAAACACCGCCCGCTGCCACGAGACGCTTTTCGAGTATCCCGAGCTTATTTATAGGTATGAGCCGGCCGATTCGTCAAGTGAAATTTGGCGCAAACTGGATTAGTCGAGGCGGGCACGCTGTATAAAGCGCGCTACCGCTTGAAATCGTCGGCTTGGCTGCCCTTCGGCCAGCAGCACAAGCGCAACAATTCTGGTCAACACAAAAATACCAGTGATAGCGGCAACTTAGGGGAATTATCCACAGCATTGTCCAGCCATAATGTGGACACCACTTGAGCAGGATCAGAATTTGATGATTGGATCGATCACGCTCCAGATCTAATCAGAGGATGGAGCTATTGCCGAATTACTTTTTCGAGGTAAATCCCAACTGCTACAGTTGGCGCGAAGCATCCATGCGGTCATGCAGAATGCGAATGATGGCAATGCCGTAAGGTGTGACGCGAAAATAAATTATGTGCCGCTCAACATTGTGGCGGCGATACCCTGACCGAATATGATCGCAAGCCTAGGCAATCATGGACGAACTTGCCAGCTCACCCAAGGCAGCCGTTAACATGTCGATGTAGCGGTCGGCCTGCTGCACGCTCCATTATCGGCAAGTGTATAGCCAGATATTTTCCAGGTCACGTTCGGCTGCAGGGGAAAGGCGATATTCAGCCATTCACGGCCAGAATTCTTTTCTTGAATGTGGTGGCGTCAAAAGACTCCGGTTCGCCGCGGCTCTCGCCTTCAATCAGCGCCGGCGCGGACAGCCTCGATCTCGGCACTGCGTTCCTGCTCCCGCCGGATAAGATCGCGGATATATTCGCTGTCGTCGATGTAGTGCCCTGGGTCAATCTGCGCCTTTATCCACTCATCCTGCTTGTCCGCCAAGGTTGGCGTTTTCGAAGTAACGCGCCGTCCAGTTCTCTCTACAAGAGACCCAGCTCAGACTGAGCTGGGCAGTGATGTCACCTGGAGCTGGTGCCGGGGCGCCAAAAAATACTTGATTGTGATCGGCGCACACGCTCATTGACTCCGCATTAATGGAATCGTCTGTCCAACCCTCTGTAGAAAGAACTGATCTGTTCTTTGATACTTTGGGCTCCGCTTTTGTCTTCGTTGGCCAAGCCGTCGACCAGAGCCTCGATAGCCGGGCGCTTTTCCTTGAACTCGGCCACGACCTGTGAAATATCGCCAGGTTTAAAAAATTTAACATCCATGTCGTCGAGCAAAGCGAAATCCTGGGATTTTACCCATCCGGCGAGGTCATAATCGTAGGGAAAGACAATCCAGTTGCCGCCAGCTTGGACGACCTTGATGTTCCAGAGTCCCGTCGAATCCGCGACATCACGAGGTGAAATGCGCAGGTGCCAGTCATAATTACCGACCAGCGCCTGAAACAGCAGAATTCGTATGATCGCCTTGGGGTCGATGGGATCGATGGTTGATCCGGCAGCGCGCGCATCCTTTTCCGCATTTGCAACGCTGGTGAATACATACGGCTTGCCGGGGTCCTTGAGGAACGCGTCAGCAGCACGGATTTCCTTTCCATCCGCATATTTGACGAAGGTCTTGATGTTCTCCAGGAAAAAGCCGGGCATGGGCTGATCTACAGCAAACCCACTTGGGTTGGGTTCCACAGGCCCTTTTCCGGTTTTGCTATCGATATAGCTGAAGCTTGAAGGTGCTGCTTCGAACCCTGGGATGGAAAGAAGTTGCTGCACCTTGTAAATGAGTGCCTCCCTGTGCGGCGAAAGTCCTCCCCAAACCCGGTGAAAGCGCTCCGAGGAACCGGGCTTGCCACCACAATGCGTGCCTACCCCAACCGTTTTCAGACCGTCAAACAGCGTTCCGTTTGAAACCCTTTTCCCTCCCTGATCCTCTTTAAAACTCAGCGTCATTTTGGGAAATGGGCATTGCCGTGCATCCTGACTGGTATTACCTCTCAGCTGAACATCCACAGGCAAATCATGTTTGCCTCGGCTATCCGTCCAGGATAACTGGCCCGGCGCCTCGAATTGCTTGATGTCCTCAGGCACCTCGGCGTTTGGCGGAGCGCGATGCTTCCATAAGTCGCCGAAATCAGTTTTCAACGTAAAAACGATTTGTTCCGTGGTGGTAAAGATCGGTGCTTTGCTCTGACCGATATCGGGTGCCGGTTTGCCGGCAAGCGCAGTCTGCACTGTAAAGCAAGACCACGCGGCCAGAGCCGCGAAAATCGCACGATGGGCAATATATTTTTTCATTGAGCCTCCAGCTTGGGCAATAGGTGCGCTACTGTCGAATATGCGACATCCCACCATCTGTTGATTATCGCAATAGTGAAATTTAATGCCAGGAAATTATTAGCAACCGTTCTGAAACGGAAATTTCCGGTTCTTCAGTCCTGCCGGACAAGGTGTTTTCCCTGCCTGGCGGGCGGGTTCGGCTGGCGTTGCCACGCTGCAATGTAGAGTGGGACGCACTTCATTATAGTACTTCCGCCTATGTGCGCTGGCGTCCAGACAACGGTCGCGTCTGAGGGGAAAATCGACCATAAGTGAACGGATGAATGTGGAATATGGATACATAGTTCCGACAGGTTGTTCGTTCACACTAACCTTTCAAGGAGACATACGCCATGAACAGCATTATCTGGTGGGTCGGCTTTATCGTCATCCTTCTTGCTATCCTGTCTTTCCTCGGGTTGCGTTAACTAGAGGCGTCGTCCCGGCGGGCTTAGCCGCCGGGACGACCGCAGCGGCAGAAGGTGCCGTTAAAACGGCGGCCTTCACTCCCTGGAAATACTTCCTGCAGACCGCATCAAATATCCAGGTCTGCCGATGCCTTTACAGCAAAAAGAAAGGGACGGGCAGCAGATTTTCCAAAAACAGGAGTCCGGAGCCGAGCGACAGTCACTCCTGATCCAGTGGAACCTTCAGCCGTCTGAACGAAGCCAGTAGCGCCACATCATAAGCAATCTTCAAAACTCCACAAGCAATTAAGGGTGCATTCAGCAGCCCACCCGCGAGCAAGGCGCCGGCAAGGGCCGGGCTGCTCGCCGCCGCCAGGCTGCGGGGTACTGCCGTAAAGCTCGCCGCGGCGGCACGTTCCGCCGGCGTAACCACTGCCATCACGTAAGCACTTCGTGCCGGCACATCCATCTGCGCCAGCGCACTTCGTATGAACAACAAAGTCAGCGCAATTTCGAGGCTTGGGGCAACCGCGGCAAAAATGAGGCAAATGTTCGCGGGAATGTGAGTGAAAACCATTGTATTAAGCAATCCGATCTTTCGTGCGATGATGGGCGCAGCTAGCTGGGATCCGGCCGCCAGGAGGCCTGTCCAGAAAAAGAATGCTCCCGCCTGACCGAGTGATATTCCAAATTTCTCAAAAAGCCAGAGCGCCAGCAGTGAATTCACCAGCAATCCACCCGCAAACGAGTCAACGCTGAACAGTATGGCAAGCTTGAAAACGATGCCGCGCGACGGACCCAGCGGAGCCGCTGCCCGGCCAACGGGAGCACTGGTTACTGGTAAGGCCCTGTAAAGCAGCCAGACCGATCCACCGAGCAGACCGTACAGAACGAACATTGCCCGCAGGCCATCGATTGGCGCAAGATCGAACCATCCTCCAAGCCAGGATGGGAGGCCCACGGCCAGTGCGCCAATAGCGGCGCTCAGTGCGCCAATGAGCGAATAGCGAGCAAACAGCGCCGTGCGTGCATGGCCACTGGCCTCCTGCGCCAGGCGGGCATGCTCCAGTGGCAAAAATACGCTGACGTCGCCTGAACTCGGATTGAGTGTTCCAACAAATGCGACAACGAGTAGCGGCCAAAACGAGGAGATGCTCGCGAAGCCAAGACCGGTCATCACCATTAGCAAGGCAGCCGACAGCAATAGACGGTGGGACGGCCACCTGTAGCCCACCGCACCGAGGGCCAGCGTTGCCAGGGCGGACCCGGCTATGGTTACAGAACTTACATACCCTACGTCCAGCTGATCAAATCCCAATGCCAGCAGGTAAGCGGGCAAAAGCACGGCAACATAGCCGTCGGCAAAGCCTCGTACCGCCCGCGCTACCAGCAATGGAAAAACTCCGTCCGCAACCCCCGCAGGGACCAGCAGCCGGACTAGCATCCTGCGCGCCACGCCCGCTCTCATTGGCCTGACGTTCGATCAACGCCATCGATGTGGAAGTTCATACGACGAAACAAGAAGCCAGGATCCAGCGCCATCTAAATAGTTAGTCCTCGTTCTTGCCGTTTTTTCACTATGTGTGGGCGCGAATCATATCAAAAAAAATTCAACCCCTGCCCCACGAGCGAAATCGACCAGTCATCTCGCAACCATCCTCGGCATTATTGCCGCGGGTTTTTACCGGGAGATGCTCGTCACATGAGGCTGAGTGGGGATCGAACTTTGACCTGATCCGTGTAAAAAACAGGGAGTAGCCCAACGAAACCAAAAAATCGAGCTGCACATTCCTGGCGCTGAAAATGTTCGCCAATGCTGAGAGCGTCACCCCGGTCGGCGGGTCGAGAGAATGCGTGCGGGCAGGAGGAGAAGATAACTGCTACGCTGATATGAACCTGCTGAAATAACAGAAAAAATACTGCTTATAGCTGCTTCATTTGGCCACGATTCCCTGCCGTGACCCGATCTTCCTACTTCATGTACACAAGGGGGAGTTACCCTGACTCGAATCCTTACTATCGCTAGCTTCACACTGCTCGGTTTGGTGATAGCGGCAACCGGCATCTGGGGCACCCTCGCCCTTATTTTTTCGGGCCCGTATAGCGACACGGCACGTACCGCCCTGGCCGCAATATTCGGCGCCGTATCACTTTCAGCACTCATTGGACTTGGCTTTCACCGCTGGCGTTGGCGAACTCTGGCAGCTTACTTCGCGCTGTTCGTACTGCTGTTGGTCTGGTGGCAGACTATCAAGCCATCAAACGAGCGCGACTGGCAGACTGATGTGGCGATATTGCCGTATGCGGACATCGAAGGTGACATCGTTACCGTGCATAACATTCGAAATTTCGACTACCGCAGCGAGACGGACTACACACCCGCCTACTACGATAAGCGCTTCGACCTGCGGAAGCTGGAAGGCGTCGACCTTGTGGCGGTCTACTGGATGGGACCGGCCATCGCACACATATTCGTCAGTTTCGCCTTCGCCGGAGGGGACCAACTGGCTATTTCCATTGAGACGCGCAAGGAGAAGGAAGAAAGCTATTCCACTCTCAGGGGCTTCTTCCGTCAGTATGAACTTTACTATGTGGTCGCCGATGAACGCGACGTCATACGGCTGCGTACCAACTACCGCAACGATCCACCTGAAGACGTTTACGTGTACCGCGTGCACGGTTCGCTCGAGAACGAGCGACGAGTGTTTATGGGGTATATGAATGAAATTAATGCACTACAGGCTCATCCTGAATTCTATAACACCCTTACGACCAATTGCACGACAGGCATCTACCACCTCACCCTGGTCAACCCGGAGCATCTCCCACTCAGCTGGAAGATTTTGGCAAGTGGTTATGTGCCAGAGTACGCCTACGACGCCGGGCGGCTCGACAACCGGCTGCCATTTTCCGAGCTTAAGCGACGCGCCCACGTAAACGCGCGGGCAAAGGCGGCGAACGGCGCAGCTGATTTTTCGCGCCTCATCCGGGAGGCGCCTGAGACAGCGGTAACGACCTCCAGCACCCCTCAAGCCGCCGTTGAAGACCCGCTCGGCCACGCTCAAGATAAAGTAGAACGGAAACCAGAGAAAGCAGGCAAATGAGCCATGGTACCGCGTCCTGTTTCCTTTCGTAGCGTAGCTTCTCCGTTACTGACGCTTTGCTTGCCTGGCTGCCGCTGACAGCAAGCATAAGAGTTGCTTGTGGGCTATAAATATAGTGATGATTGCCGGGAAGAAAAGAGAAGCGGAGATACCGGCCTGACGGAAGCAATGGGCCTCTTGTTGTCAAGCAGCCATGGGCCATTACCATCACTCACGAGCTGCGTTCATCAAGGGAAGTATGCGCTCGTCCCAGGAGCTTGCAGCATCAACTTTATGAGTAAAACAACTAAACCATGATGAAAGCCACTTATAGCTTTGGAATCGCGAGGTTGAGCTGCGCTCTCCTGATCGTTGCCGTATTACCGGGTTGCGCCAGCATGACTAAAGGCGCGGTGCTCGCGCTTTTGGAAAAGTCCGAAAATCCTGACGTCCGAAAATGTGAAGTGACGGGCAAACCTTTCGTCGGTATTGGGCCATTTCTGACTAGCGAACATGGGAAAACAAAAATTTTGTTTGTACACGGCGTAACCGATCATATCCCAGGGTATACCACTCAGTTTCAGGGGAAATTAGCCAAGGAACTGGGCCTCAACGCCCGGTCGGCCAAGCCAAAGAATATCGCGCTGGAGAGCGTGTTATTCCCCGGCAAGCCACTGGGCAATTTGCGCGTGACGCGCCTTGCAAGCGCTGAAACTGGCAAGGAGGTTCTGTTTTATGAGCTCACCTGGTCTGAAATTACCCGCGTAGAAAAAGAGCTTCTTGCTTACGATACTTCGGGCGAATACACCTATCGCAGGGCAGCGTTGAACGACATCATGAAGAAATTCAGCAATGACGCGATTGCCGATCCACTTATTTATAGCGGAAACAGCAGAGAACCCATACAGGCGTCATTCTCGCAATCATTCTGCTGGATGTTAAAAGACTGGAACGAGCTTCCCGATAAGGGGAAAGGGCATTGTCCCATCTCGAGCGGGGCCGCTGTCGACCATTTGAGGGGGGACGATTATGTTTTTATTTCCCATAGTCTGGGCAGCCGCATCGTCAGTGATGGCTTGCAGCGTATCGCTGGAATACTGCCCCGCCAGGAACAATATATTCAGGAAAGGGGCTTGTCCGACAAGGGCTTAAACATCGAGACACTTGAGGCAGGCCCCAAGATAATTGAGGCGCTTCAAACCAAACACATACCTATTTTCATGCTATCCAACCAACTTCCGATGCTGCAACTAGGGAGGGAATTACCCGAAGTAACGGGCCAGGAGGAGGATTATTGTAACCCTGGAGGCCTTCATTACAGTCACCGCACGGTCAGTAAGGCATCCATAGTCGCCTTTAGCGATCCCAATGACCTGCTAAGTTATGGAATACCTCCCGGGTACCAGGAAAAATATATTGACTCCAGATTGTGCACGGAGATCACCAATATCAGTATCAATGTGGCCCCGGTTATCGAGGTGGCAGGTCTTTCCGGTGTCCGTCCGGGTCCGGCGCATATGGGTTACGACCAGGATGACCGCGTGATTGCGCTGATTGCGCACGGAATTGGAAACCCGGACACGTCGCCGCTCGTTATGGAAAGATGTGAATTCGTACGCACCATCGACTGAAACAGCGTCTTGAGGAAAGAACAGAGGCATAAAGAGAATCACGCGACCGCAATTGACCAGGCAATTACCGTGACAAGCATAAATCTAACGCGAAGGCAGTGGCTGGTCGCCATGTGCGCTTTGGGCTTTGGAAAGTCCATGGATGTGGCTGCGGAAGATCTCCTGTCGAAATCGGTCAACACCGGGTCTTATTCGCCTCGCGCGAGTGACGCGCTCGCACGATTGATGACGGGAAACCAGCGTTTCATGGATGGTCGATCGCGCCATGCACACGAAGGTGCTTCCTGGCGCAGCATGCTCGTCGAGACTCAAAAACCTTTCGCCACCGTCCTGGGTTGTAGCGACTCAAGAGCCCCGCCCGAACTCATCTTCGATGTTGGGTTTGGGGATCTCTTCACGATTCGGGTGGCTGGCAACATCATTGCGGAAGATGTGATCGGTACCTTGCAATACGCTGTGGCTCATCTGCATACCCCGCTGGTGGTTGTACTGGGGCATGAAGGTTGCGGTGCCGTCGATGCCACCGTGGAGGAGATGCTCCATAAGCCTAGTGAACCAGGACACATCGAGTCACTGATCCAATTGATCAAGCCCGGACTAAAGAACCTGAATCTGAAATTGGACCACACCGCACTGCTCAGCGCCGCCGTGGAGGCTAATGTTCGCTGGTCCATGCAGCAACTGGGTGGAGCACGGCCGGTCCGGGAAAAGCAGGTTACCCTTATGGGAGGTGTTTATGAGCTGGCAACGGGCCGCGTTCGCTTTCTTGATTAGATGAGTTAAAGGAACGTGACACTTGGGTAAAACGCGCGGTAATAATTTTTTATGCCGAAGCTGGTCAAAATATTCCGCAGCTGAGATTGAGCTTCTCCCGTTCAGGGCAGGTAGCACATTCATGGCTTGATCCGATTGCCTTGGATAGACAAAGCAACATGCAACGCGGAAGGGTTTGAGCGTTGGTGAAAGAAGCAAGCCTTGCAGTAGGCTTCTTTGGTCTGAACTAAATTGTCTCCCTTGGAATTAAGCGTATGGACGACATTTGGATGCGCATTATGGAGAACATGGGCAATCGGGTAAGCGGGCCGATGAAATTCAGATTGGTTCTTCAACCCGTAATGGCTTCAATCTTTGCAATCATCTCGGGATTGAACGATGCCAAGGCTGGCAAGCCGCCCTATTTCTGGGCCCTCTTTACTGATCCAGCGCACCGGACGGACATGATTCGCGACGGATGGAAAAGCGTCGGCAAGGTTTTCGTATTAGCGCTGGTTCTCGATGTCGTGTACCAGATCAATGTGTTGCGCTTCGTATATCCTGGGGAGGCGCTCATCGTCGCGTTCGTTCTGGCGATCGTCCCATACCTGATCCTGCGCGGACTGGTCAATCGTCTTACGCCCAAGAAATGACCGGGCCCGCATACTATCCGTGTCACCATTCATTTTCTTCCTACTTTCACCCAAGTGGGCAGTGGACAGAACCCTGGCGACACCGCAATAACATGTTAGAAGAGGCCCATCCAGGCTTTTTTTACACTGATCTGCGTGTATGGTTCTGCATCCATGGCGTAATCGGTTTGAACGCATAGGTCAGCCATCTTCAACCAAGATAATTCGAATGCAAACTCCTCTCTGACTTTCATCTGCTGGCGAAACCCGCGGGCGCAGCCTGCAACCTGGGATGCCAGTACTGCTTTTTCCTATCCAAGGAAAACCTTTATCCTCGTGAGAGCCCTCTGATGGACGAGGCTATGCTGGACACCTACATCCGGCAACTGCTGGAGTCGTCGCCCGGCCCGCAGGTCGATATCGCCTGGCAAGGCGGCGAGCCTATGCTGCGGGGACTCGACTTCTACCGACGCTCCGTGCAACTGGCCAACCAGTACCGAAAGCCGAATCAGCGCATCCACCATACCATCCAAACGAATGGGACGCTGGTGGACGACGAGTGGGCTGCCTTCTTGAAGGAAAACAATTATCTGGTGGGGCTCAGCGTGGATGGGCCGCGACCGCTGCACGATGCATACCGGGTCGACAAGCAAAATGCAGGCAGCTTTGACGAGGTGATACGCGGTTGGAACTGCCTGCGTAAGCACGACGTCGATGTAAACATCCTCTGCACCATTCACGCCGCGAACGCAGATCACCCCCTGCAGGTGTACCGCTTCTTCCGCGACGAGTTGCAGGCACAGTACATCCAGCTCATCCCGATTGTCGAGCGCGCCACCGCGGAGACGATTGCCCTTGCCAACCAGGGTTGGGGTGGCCAGAAGGGTACTGACCGGCCGCTATATAAACAGGAGGGCAATCTGGTGACCGAACGCACGGTGAAGGCCGAGCAGTTCGGACAATTTCTGATCAGCATATTCGATGAGTGGGTGCAGCGGGACGTCGGTAAAGTGTATGTCACGACCTTTGACGTCGCTCTCGGCAGCTGGCTGGGGCAGCATAATGCCTGCATTGTTGCGCCGACCTGCGGAAGCGCCCTCGTGCTGGAGCACAACGGCGATGTCTACTCCTGCGACCATTATGTCGAGCCCGATCACCGGCTAGGCAACATCACGGAAACCCCGCTGAAAGCGCTCGTATCTTCCGAAAAGCAGCGTCGCTTCGGCCAGAGCAAATACGACACGCTCCCTAAATATTGCAAGGAGTGCCCGGTCCTGTTCGCCTGTTACGGCGAGTGCCCACGCAACCGTTTCATCAAGACCCCCGACGGGGAAGACGGTTTGAACTATCTTTGCGGCGGCTACAAGGCGTTCTTCACACATATCGACAAACCGATGAAGCTCATGGCTTCCCTGCTGCGGCAGGGTCGCTACGCCGATGAGATCATGCAAAGGCCAAACAATACCTGATGCGGTCTCCCCGGCTGTCACGCACGAACGACGAATATGGACCAGGACCAATTATTCACGCAACGGACTGATAATTTTCCAGTAGTGATTTGGGAACCTGCTACTCTGGAAATGTGGGCTTGACGTCCATTGCTCTTTCTACCGTGAATAGCACAGTCATTCGCTTTCGCTAGCGGAGCCTGTGGCGTACGCTTTGAAGCCCCTTCGGACTGCCGTAACAAAAACATCAAGGAGGCAGGAACATGGCACTTAAAGAATACAAGCCCGGAACGGCATTTCCCGGCGTCATCGGTCGAACGTTCGATGTCTCCAGCCCAGCCTGGCCCCGACCGCTGCGCGCCAAGGAAGGCGCACCCAACGTCTTGTTCATCGTGCAGGACGACACTGGCTTCGGCCAGTTGGGCTGTTATGGCAGCCCCATCGAAACGCCGAACCTCGACGCGCTGGCGAAAGGCGGCCTGCTCTTCAACAATATGCACACCACGGCGCTGTGTTCGCCGACGCGGTCTTGCATACTGACCGGGCGCAACCATCACTCCAACGCCATGTCCTGCATCACCGAGGGGTCCACGGGCTATCCGGGCGGAAACGGGAACATCCCGTTCGAGAACGGGTTCCTCTCCGAGATGCTGCTCCAGCACGGCTATAACACTTATGCCATTGGGAAATGGCACCTCACCCCGGCAGATCAGACCTCGGCGGCCGGACCGTATGATCGCTGGCCGTTAGGGCGGGGCTTCGAGCGCTACTATGGTTTTCTCGGGGGCGATACGCACCAGTACTACCCGGAGCTGGTGTACGACAACCACAGCGTTGAGCCAGAGAAAACCCCAGAAGAAGGCTACCACCTGACCGAGGATCTGGTGGACAAGGCGATGAGCTTCATTGCCGACTCCAAGCAGGTTGCGCCCAGCAAGCCCTTCTTCCTGTACTTCTGCCCCGGGCGCGACCCACGCCCCGCATCACGTGCCGAAGGAGTGGGCCGACAAGTACAAGGGCAAATTCGATGATGGCTGGGACGCGTATCGCGAGAAGACTTTTGCGCGGCAGAAGGAACTGGGCATCATTCCGCAGGACGCCGAGCTCTCGCGCCACGATCCGGACGTGCAGGACTGGGATACGCTGTCGGCCGAAGAGAAGCAGCTTTATGCCCGCATGATGGAAGTGTTTGCCGGCTTCCTGACCCACACCGACTACCACTACGGCCGCCTGTTCGATTTCCTGAAGACGATCGGCGAATGGGAGAACACGCTCATCATGTTCATCTCCGACAACGGCGCCAGCTCGGAAGGCGGTCCGACGGATCGGTCAACGAGAACAAGTTCTTCAACAACGTGCCCGACTCGCTGGAAGAGAACCTGGAGATGATCGACGAGTTGGGCGGGCCGACGACCTTCAATCACTATCCTGGGGCTGGACCTTCGCAGGGAATACGCCGTTCCGCCGCTGGAAGCGTGAGACCTATCGTGGCGGCATCAGCGACCCATTCATTGTCCACTGGCCGAAGGGAATCAAGGCGAAGGGTGAAGTGCGCACGCAGTATGCCCACGCCATCGACATGGTTCCGACCGTGCTCGAGGCGCTGGGCATCGAGGCCCCCGGCCTCCATCAAGGGCGTGACCCAATCGCCGATCGAAGGCCACAGTTTCGCCCACGCGCTGGACGACGCCAACGCCCCCACCAAGCACATTACCCAATACTTCGAGATGATGGGGCACCGCTCGATCTATCACGATGGCTGGCGCGCGGTATGTCCGTGGCCGGGCCCATCCTTCAAGGAAGCGGGCGTCTTCTTCGGTGCGCCGATCGACAAGGATAAGCTGGCCGAACTGGATGCCAAGGGCTGGGAGCTGTATCACATCACAGAAGACGTTGCGGAGAACCACAATATCGCCGCCGAGAACCGGGCGAAACTGATCGAATTGATTGCCACCTGGTACGTCGAGGCCGGCAAATACAACGTCTTGCCGATAGACAGCCGCGGCACCCTGCGCTTTGCTGACGAACGGCCGCAGATTGCACTCGCTCGCACCAGCTACACCTATTATCCGGGGACGCAAATGGTACCGATCAACGCCGGCCCCAATGTGTTGAACCGGCCCTACAGTATCACCGCCGATGTCGAGATCACCCAGGGTGGCGCGGAAGGTGCGCTGCTCTCCGCCGGTGATGTCCAGGGCGGCTTTGCCTTCTATGTTCAGGGCGGCAAGCTCCATTATGTCTACAACTATGTCGGGAGCGAGTTTTTTCACACTGAATCGACCATTCCGGTCCCGGAGGGGCGCCACAAGCTACGTTTCGAGTTCGAAGTGACAGGCGCCCCCGACATCAAGCACGGCAAGGGCGCTCCGGGAAGCGGTCAGCTCTACATTGATGGGAAGCTGGTCGGTAAGGTGGATGTTCCTCTGACGATGCCGCTGAGCCTTGGTCTCGGCGGGGGGCTTGTATGCGGGGCCGATACCGGTTCGCCGGTTTGGGACAAATACAAGCCACCGTTCAAGTTCACCGGCACGCTCTATAGCGTGACAGTGGACGTGAGCGGAGAACTGATCAAGGACGATGAACAGGCGTTGAAGATCATCATGGCGCGGCAGTAAGCAGGCGTGTCGCTCAGACCAGACTCAGCTGTCGATCCTCTGCAATCGCCTAACAAAAGGAATTAGGGCCTGTTAACATTTATTTCGCACCCGCGACGGCGACAGATTTCGTCCGAAGCACGAGGCACGAGCCGCGAGAGTGAGTCTCTGTAAGCGGCGAGTATAGCCATAGGCCCACTATGTCCTGCGCTTCCGCCTTGCCCCTTGTATTAAGCTACAGGGGATTCATGCACCCGTTAAACGGCAGGCTCTATGAGTTGGTGTTGATCCATATGGCATATGTATATCTCTACCCGCTTGTCCTGATGAATGTACCGCGCTTCGCAAGGCGCCAGGTCGATGCAAGCGCATCAGTTTCCCTGGGTACAAGCGATCCTTGTTTTACCGGGCCCGGTCAAGCGGGTTCTCAACGTGAGCGGCGAGCACGTCGAGGACCACGAAGCCCAGATGCGCATCGCCCTCGCCACGCAGTGAGATCGTGTTGATGGAACTGTCGGTCGCCCAGATCCTCGGCTTGGTGCTGAAAGTATGCATACTCGCCACCGTATTTGCGCTTGGCCTCAAAGCAGCCTGGGCGGACGTCGCCTCCTTGCTGCACCGGCCGGGGCTGCTCATGCGTTCGTTGTTCGCCATGTACGTGCTGACGCCGCTGGTTGCCCTGCTGCTTGTGTTCGCTTTCTCCGCGCCTTTGGCCGTCGAGCTTGCGGTGCTGCTGATGGCTATCTCGGCCGGCGCTCCCCTGCTGCCGAAGAAGCTGTTCAAGCTCGGCGCCAACCCGCCTTATGTCTACAGTCTGTCCGTCATTGCGGCGCTGCTCGCGATTGTCACCGTGCCGATCTCGCTCACCATCCTCAGCATGTTCTTCGTCAGGTCCGCCAGCGTCCCGGTGGGTGAGGTGGCCTACACGATCGCGACGGTATTTCTTGCGCCCCTGCTCGCCGGCATGGTGGTCCGCCAGTTGTGGCCGGCGCAGGCCGAGCGCATCAGTGACCCGATTATCAGCATGGCAAACATCATTCTGTTAGGTCTGGTTCTGCTCATCTTGGCGACCAATCTCTCTGCTATTTTTGTAGTGGGCCCCTCGGGGTTCGCGATTATTGTAGTGATGACGTTTGCGGCATTGGCGATCGGCCATGCCTTGGGTGGGCCTGATCCGAACGATCGCACCGCGCTGGCCATCGCCTGCGCGAGTCGTTTTCCCGCTCTCGTGATGCTCATTGCCTCGCTGAACTTCCCCAACGCCAAGCCGCTGCCGGTCGTCGCGGCCTACCTGGTATTTTCCAACCTGGCGGCGATCCCCTATATGCGATGGCGCGCAGCCGAACGTAAGGCACAGGTGGCGGCACAATCAAACGCTAATGCAGCGCAACAGTGACGATATTTCCTGCCAATGATCATTTCAATTCCGGTGATGAATCCCCGGCCGCAGCAGAGCATGGGCGACACCCGGTGGCCGGGTATGAGGCGAGGATTGCCGCTTTGGAACGCAAGATCGATCAACTCACGATGGAGTTGGATATGGTAAAAAAAACATCACAATTGCGTCCGTTAGAACTGGTTATTCTAGAAAAATAGCGATACGCGGATCGAATGCCCATACAACCTCGAACCTCGCGTTCGCTTTGAAAGCACGGGGCGGTTGGTATCAGCAATAAAAACACCATCGCCTGTCAATTTAGAGTTTTACGTCACCGCCCCAGCCAATTTTTTTTCTGAAAATCGCAAACAAGATGAGGACAAACTGCTATGACTCAATCAGCCCCAAATCCCAGTCCACTTGATGCCGAAGAGTTACGCCTCATTAATGCCTGGTGGAGAGCATGTAATTACCTTTCTGTCGGGATGATTTATCTCCGCGACAATCCGTTGCTCAAGGAACCCCTCAAGATAGCGGACGTCAAGCATCGACTGCTCGGGCACTGGGGAGCGAGCCCGGCGTTATCCTTTACCTGGGCGCATCTGAATCGAATCATCAAGCGCGACAATCTGGACGTGGTTTTCGTGGCGGGTCCGGGCCATGGCGCACCTGGCGTGCTCGGCCCGACCTATCTGGAGGGCACGTATTCTGAGGTTTATCCTGATAAGAGCCAGGATATGGAAGGGCTGAAAAAGTTTTTCAAGCAATTCTCTTTTCCCGGTCATATTGGCTCTCATGTTACCCCTGAAACACCCGGTTCCATTCACGAGGGTGGTGAACTTGGGTACAGCCTTTCGCATGCCTACGGCGCTTGCCTGGACAATCCAGGCCTTATCGTTGCATGCGTGGTGGGAGATGGCGAAGCCGAAACCGGACCGCTTGCGACCGCTTGGCATTCCAATAAATTTATTAATCCTGTCCGTGATGGGGCGGTGCTGCCGATATTGAACCTGAATGGCTACAAGATCGCCAATCCGACCATTCTCGCCCGTATCAGCCACGAGGAGCTTGATTCCCTGTTTCGTGGCTATGGTTACATCCCTTACTTTGTAGAGGGTGACGATCCTTCGGACATGCATCAGAAAATGGCGAGTACTTTGGAACAGGCCATTGCCGAGATTCGCGCCATCCAGAAAACGGCCCGTGACAGTGGTCAAGCGGAGCGTCCTCGCTGGCCCATGATCGTTCTGCGTGCGCCCAAGGGCTGGACCGGGCCAAAGGAGATCAATGGCCACAAGGCGGAAGGAAGCTGGCGCTCCCATCAAGTCCCATTCTCAGACGTACGTGCGAATCCAAAGAGTCTCAAAATGCTGGAGGATTGGCTGAAAAGCTACAAGCCTGACGAATTGTTCGACGCCAACGGCGGTTTGGTGTCCGAGCTAAGGGAATTATCGCCCAAGGGCACCTTGCGCATGAGCGCGAATCGGCATGCCAACGGAGGCTTGTTACGGAAGGATCTCAAACTGCCTGACTTCCGCAACTATGCCGTCGCAGTACCTCAGGCAGGCAAGGAGCTATGCGAAAATACCCGGCCGCTGGGTGAGTTCCTGCGGGATGTGATGCGCGACAACATGACTAATTTCCGGGTATTTGGTCCCGATGAGACGGCCTCCAATCGCCTGCAGGCCATATATGAGGTGTCGAAGAAAGTCTGGATGGCGGATCTATTACCAGAGGATGCCGATGGTGGCGAACTGTCGCGTGACGGTCGCGTTATGGAAATGCTTTCCGAGCACACCCTGATTGGCTGGCTCGAAGGCTACCTTTTGACGGGCCGTCATGGCTTTTTCCACACGTATGAAGCCTTCGCCCATGTGGTGGACTCAATGTTCAATCAGCACGCCAAATGGCTGGATATTTCGAAGAACCATGTGCCTTGGCGCGCTTCCGTTGCCTCCCAGAACATTCTCCTTTCCTCGACAGTCTGGCGGCAGGACCACAATGGCTTCTCCCATCAGGATCCGGGCTTTATCGACTTGGTCACCAACAAAAGTCCGAGTGTTACGCGCATCTATTTGCCCCCCGATGCCAATACGCTGCTGGCGGTGGCGGACGAATGCCTTCGGTCGACCGACTGTATCAACGTGATTGTCGCCGACAAGCAGAAGCATCTGCAGTTCGTCGACATCGATGAAGCGATCGTTCATTGCTCCAAAGGCATTGGTATCTGGACCCGCGCGAGCAATGACCAGGGTGTGGCACCGGATGTTGTGATGGCTTCCTGTGGCGATGTAGCCACCCAGGAGGCACTGGGAGCAACCGCCCTCCTGCGCGAACACCTGCCGGACTTGAAGGTGCGTTTCGTTAATGTGGTTGACCTGTACAAGATGCAGCCGGCGAGCGAGCACCCGCACGGTTCGACAGAACGGGAATTCGACAGTTTGTTTACTACCGACAAGCCAGTGATATTCAACTTCCATGGTTATCCCTGGTTGATACACAAGTTGGCCTATCGGTTCAAGAACCATGAAAACCTGCATGTTCGGGGTTACAAGGAGCGTGGCAACATCAATACGCCATTGGAGCTGGCAATTCTTAATCAAACCGACCGCTTTACCCTGGTCATCGATGTCATTGATCGCGTGCCTGGTTTGGCTGACAGGGCCGCCCACCTGAAAGAAAAAATGAAGAACGAAATTATTCTGAATCTGGCCTATGCCCATGAGCATGGCACTGATAGTGAGCAGTTCAGTAACTGGGTCTGGCCCTACTGAAGTATTTTTATTTAAATCGGAGCGAACACATGAACCACCATATGGATCAGGACGCTTCTGAAATGGGTGCGAACAGAGCAGCCGCGCCACCAGCCGCGGGCTGTGATGTGCGAATCGGGATGCGGGCTGCTTCGCTCAGAGAGGCGGTGCTTGATCACTTGTATTATTCCGTTGGCCGCCTGCCATTTGTGGCAGGTCCAGAGGATTACTATCGGGCGCTGGCGCTTGCGATTCGTGATCGGATGCAACATCGCTGGATCAATACCGTCCAGACCTATTTCGACTTGGACCGCAAAGTTGCCTGTTATCTATCGGCCGAGTTTCTGATGGGCCCTCATCTGGGCAACAACCTGGTGAATCTGCATCTCGTGCAGGAAGCAAGAAACGCGCTGGCTGATATCGGCTACGATCTTGACGCCATTCTCGCCTGCGAGGCGGAGCCGGGCTTGGGAAATGGCGGTCTGGGCCGGCTTGCGGCATGCTATCTTGATTCGCTGGCGACCCTGCGCTATCTGGCGATCGGTTATGGCATCCGCTATGAGTTCGGTATTTTCGAGCAGGAGATTCGCGACGGATGGCAATCAGAAATCACTGACAAGTGGCTGCGTCGAGGCAATCCGTGGGAGATCGCCAAGCCAGGCATTTTCTATTATGTCAACCTTGGTGGCCACACCGAGTATTACCGGGATGAGATCGGGTTGTCAGCGCGTGCGCTGGTTACCTCACCAAGTGGTGAAAGGAGTTGCATACGATACGCCGATCCAGGGTTATGGCGTCGACAACTGCAACACGCTCCGATTATGGAGTGCCGAGGCGGTGGAATCGTTCGACTTCCAGGCATTCAACGTCGGTGATTATTACCAGGCCGTGCACGAAAAACTGGCCTCGGAAACAGTGAGCAAGGTGCTTTATCCCAATGATGAACCGGCGAGCGGCAAACGGCTGCGGCTGGTGCAGCAGTATTTCTTCGTGACCTGCTCGCTGCAGGACATGTTGCATCTGCTCGAGTTGGCCCATGTGCCGGTCGAAAGATTCGCCGAGCGCTTTGCGGTGCAGCTCAACGACACGCACCCTTCCATCGGCGTCGCGGAGCTGATGCGGTTGCTGGTGGATGAACGGCGACTCGACTGGGATGTGGCTTGGATCATCACCGTGGCAAGCTTTGGTTACACGAACCATACCCTGTTGCCGGAAGCTCTTGAAACCTGGCCGCTTTCGATGTTCGCCGAATTACTGCCCCGGCACCTGGAAATCATCTACGAAATCAACCGGCGCTTCCTCGACGAGGTGCGTTCACGCTTTCCCGGCGACGAAGCTCGCGTGGCGCGGATGTCGCTGATTGGCGAGGAAGGCGGCAAACGAGTGCGCATGGCTCATCTCGCTGTTGTTGGCAGTCACGCCGTCAATGGTGTCGCGGCACTTCATACAGAACTGCTCCAAACCAGCGTACTCAAGGATTTCCACGAACTCTGGCCAGAGCGTTTCAGCAACAAGACCAACGGTGTCACCCCGCGCCGTTTCCTGGCCCTGTCAAATCCGGGCCTGCGGGAATTGCTCGATCGTACGCTCGGCCAACAATGGCTGACGGAACCGGACCTACTGCGCAAGCTCGATGTTCACTCCAGCGACGACACCTTTCAGCGCGACTGGCGCGCCGTGAAACTCGGCAACAAGCAGCGCCTCTCATCATACATCCAGGCGCAAACCGGGATCGAGATTGATCCGGCTGGCTGTTTGACATTCAGGTGAAGCGCATTCATGAATACAAGCGCCAGCATCTGAACGTTTTACACATTGTTACCATGTATCGCAGGCTCAAGGAGAACCCGGCGCTGGCAATACCACCGCGCGCCTTCATTTTTGGAGGCAAAGCGGCCCCCGGTTACTTCATGGCCAAGCGCATCATCAAGCTCATCAATGCGGTTGCAGAGACGATAAATGCCGATCCAGATATGAATACGCGCATGAAAGTTGCCTTCATTCCAAATTTTAATGTCAAGAATGCGCATCTCATCTATCCAGCCGCCGATCTGTCAGAGCAAATCTCTACCGCCGGAAAAGAAGCGTCGGGCACGGGCAACATGAAGTTCATGCTCAATGGTGCGCTCACCATCGGTACGCTGGACGGAGCGAATGTGGAGATACGCGAGGAAGCCGGAACAGACAATTTCTTCCTGTTCGGACTCACGGCTGCCGAGGCCGAAAGTGTCAAGCGCGGTGGCTATCGCCCTCGTGACTATGT
This sequence comes from uncultured beta proteobacterium, assembly GCA_963786735.1. Classification (GTDB taxonomy): domain Bacteria; phylum Pseudomonadota; class Gammaproteobacteria; order Burkholderiales; family Nitrosomonadaceae; genus Nitrosospira. The sequence continues at coordinate 23,244 of CAWBAF010000014.1, read as the reverse complement.
TACCGGCAATGACGAATTGCGCACGGTACTGGAGCTCATCGGTACAGGACACTTCTCGCGAGGCGATACCGAAGTATTTCGTCCGCTGGTCGATAACCTGATCCATGATGATCCTTTCCTCGTGTTGGCCGATTACGCTGCCTACATCGCCTGTCAGGAACAGGTTAATTCTGCCTGGCAGGACGTAAAGAGCTGGACACGGATGTCCATCCTCAACACCGCGCGCAGCGGCAAATTCTCTTCCGACCGCGCCATTACGGAATACTGTGAGGAAATCTGGAATGTGGGGCCCATGACTGTAAAGACTTGAGCATTGGCAAGCTTCAATAACTGTCATGACCCCCCTCTATCCAACCAGGCCCGGAACACGGTTTCCGCCGGGGATGACCGTCACTGCCGACGGCGTCAACTTCTGTATCTTCAGCAGACATGCAATCCGGGTCGAGCTGAGATTGTATGCAGCAGCGGATAGTCTTCAGGCATTTCAGATCATTGCGCTGCATCCGGAGCACAATCACAGTTTCTTTTTCTGGCATGTATTCGTTGTCGGGACTGCCTACTGGGACGTATTACACCTGGCAGATAGACGGTCCAAACGATCCAATCTCAACTGGCCGACGCTTCTACCCCCACAAGGAACTGCTCGATCCCTGGGCGAGGGCGGTATCCGACCGCCTTTGGGATCGGCGCCACGGCATCGATCCCAATGCGAAAGGTGGCGGACTGCGCGCCATTGTAGTCAATTCCCTTTCACCTTCGGTTCCAGCCACGACTGCATTACAGACGGGTCCTGACCTGACCGGCGCGGTAATCTATGAACTTCATGTGGGGGCATTTACCAGGCACCCTTCTGCCGGGGTATCGCAGCCAGGTCTTTTCGCTGGTCTACATAGAAAAAATTCCTTATTTGAAGGAACTCGGCATTACCCATGTCGAATTCCTGCCAATCATGGCATTTGACCCGCAGAGTGTGCCGTTGCCGGTGCCGAAAGAGGCTTGAGCAACTATTGGGGCTACAATACCCACAGTTTCTGGGCCCCGCACCCCGGGTACTGTATGGATGAAACCCGAGCCAACCGCGAGTTTCGGGAGTTGGTGGATGCCTTTCACGCAGCAGGCATCGGTGTTTTACTGGACGTGGTTTTCAATCATACGGCGGAGGGCGGCGAGGATGGTCCGGTCATCAGTTTCCGCGGGCTTGGCAACGATATCTTCTATCACCTCGATGCAAGTGACCGCCAGCGTTACCTCGACTTCACCGGTTGCGGCAATACTGTGAATTGCAACCATCCCCTGGTCAGCAGTTTCATTGTGCATTGCCTCGAATATTGGGTTGATACTTACGGTGTCGACGGCTTCCGTTTCGATCTCGCCAGCGTGTTCGCCCGCGGAGAGCAAGGAGCACCTTTGGAGAATCCACCGTTACCATGGGCCATCCAAACTTCGAACATCCTGAGCCGTGTACCGGTCATCGCTGAAGCTTGGGACGCTGCTGGACTATACCAGCTCGGCGCATTTCCCGGCATGAACTGGTCCGAATGGAACGGTTGTTATCGCGACATCATGCGGCGTTTCGTGCGCGGCGATCCCGGACTGGCTGGCGAAGTCGCAACGAGACTCAGCGGCAGCGCCGATCTCTACGCCGACGGAGGCCGCTACCCGACAAACAGCATCAATTTCATTACTTCACACGATGGCTTTACCCTGTATGACCTGGTGAGCTATAACGATAAGCACAACGCGGCCAATGGCGATGAAAATCGTGACGGAACGAATGACAATCTGAGCTGGAATTGCGGTGTGGAAGGCGATACCGACGACGCTTCGGTTTTGGCACTGCGGATCCGCCAGGCAAAAAATCTCATGACCCTCTTGATGGTGTCGCGTGGTGTACCCATGCTGCTTGCAGGCGACGAGGTACTCCGAACCCAGCGTGGCAATAATAATGCGTACTGCCAGGATAACGAACTCTCATGGTTCGACTGGAGGCTTGTCGAGCACAGCAACATGCTGCGCTACACACGGGAATTGATTGCTTTGCGGAGGCGCCATCCGAGCCTGACTGCCAACAGATTCTTTACCGGCGCTGTGGTGGCCGGACGCAAGCTTCCCGATATTGCCTGGCATGGGATACAACTGAACGAACCGCTTTGGCATGGTCCTCAATGCCGGGTACTCGCCTGCACAATTGCAGGTCAGGATGAGGGCGAGACGGATTTACATGTGATCATGAACATGTCGGAACAAACGCTGGATGCGCCATTACCCTTTATCGAAGGGCGAAAATGGCATATTGCCCTGGATACGGCACTGGATTCACCGCGAGATATCAACCCACCTGATGTGCAAATTCACCATGCAGGCGCATACTACTTCTCGCAACCGCGCAGTATTGCCGTGCTGGAAGCACGCTGAAGATTTTGTGTCCCGGCAGCGAGGCGTCTCAGGATAATACGTCGTGCGGAACCAGGCCCCAAAGTTTCGTGGATTGTCTTTGTCAGTTCGCACCGACCAGGACGTTCAGATGCTTTGCAGCAGATTTTCTTTGAGTCCGAGCGTCTTGATAGTCATCCGTCAAACAGGAAAAGAATTATGGATGAATCTACGGAAGACACCGGGATCATACTGGCTCTACTGGAGAGATTTGAAACGCAAAGGCTTCCGAGAGCGCTTGCACTCAAAAGAAAGATTGATCAGGGGGGAGTGCTTGATGAGTTCGATATTACATTCCTCGAAACCTTTTTTAGGGAAAGTACCAGCATCAGGACGCTGATCAGCCGTCACCCGGAATATGAACCGTTGGCCGCTAAAATAATACACTTGTACCATGACATTACCGCCAAGGCGCTAGAGAACGAAAAGACTAGCCGGGGATTAGCATAGCTCTGCTCATCGGCTGATCCTTGCTTCCAACTCGGACAGTTGCTCGCACGCTCCTGGGACGCCCGGCGGATTCTTCCACCAGCCCGTTATTCGAAAACCGAAGCACACCCCGCGAACAGTGGCGCCGAATTGCAGCTCGAGGCGCATCCGAGAGGCGACGCTCCATGTCGATGTGCGTCATTTCCTTGCGTCCTGATGTATGAACGCCGCGGCTTTTCCTTGCTGGAGCATGCTTTGAGGATCGAGAAATCCATAGAGCTGGATTATTTTTGCCACGACACCGGTCCAACCCGTCTGGTGGCTTGCACCGAGGCCGGCGCCGTTGTCGCCGTGAAAATACTCGTAGAACAGAATGTGGTCGCGCCAGTTCGGGTCGTTCTGAAATTTCTCTGTTCCTCCGTACACCGGGCGCCTGCCCTGTTCATTGCGCAGAAAGAGGCGGGTTAGCCGGTCCCCGATCTCCTTGCTAACCTCGAAGAGGTTCATCATGTTGCCCGAACCGGTGGGACATTCAATCTTGAAGTTATCCCCGTAGTACAGGTAGAACTGCAGCAGCGCCCGGATGATGACGGCATTCACAGGCATCCAGACAGGACCCCTCCAGTTCGAGTTGCCGCCGAACATGCCCGTGTTCGACTCGGCAGGCAGGTAGTCCACGCGGTAGTCCTGGCCGCCTACGTGTAGAACGTAAGGGTTCTGCGCATGAAATTTGGAAAGCGAGCGAATTCCGTAGGGGCTCAGGAACTCGTTCTCATCGAGCATTTTCGACAGGATGCGACGAAGCCGCTCCGGATTGACCAGCGCCAATATCCCTCGGTCAGCGACGCCCATGTGACCCGGGCCGGTAGGATGGATCGACTCCAGGAGCTCCGGCATCTGGCGCAAGCGTTCCATAAACATGGCCGTTATCCGCGGGCTGCGCTCACGCTGCCATTTTTCGACCACCGTGGTGGCGCACAAGGGGAGGAGTCCCACCATCGAACGCACCTTGAGCCGCGTGGCACTGCCGTCAGGGAGCCGCAACAGGTCGTAGTAGAAGCCATCCTCCTCGTCCCACATGCCGTCCGATCCGGGCTGGTTCATGGCCGCGCCGATGTATAAGAAATGCTCCACAAACTTTAAGGCCATGTCCTCATAGATCTGATCGTGGGAGGTCAGCTCAATGGCGAGTTCCAGCATGTTCTGCGTGAAGAGGGCCATCCAGGCCGTGCCGTCCGCCTGCTCGAGATAGCCTCCTGTAGGAAGCGGTGCGCTTCGGTCGAAGATACCGATGTTATCAAGGCCCAGGAAGCCTCCTTCGAAGACGTTCTTCCCGAAGCGGTCCTTGCGATTCACCCACCAGGTAAAATTCAGCAGGAGCTTGTTGAAGGCCGACCTGAGGAACTCAACGTCAGTTTCACCGTGCAGGGCCTGCTCGGTACGGTGCAGGAACAGGGTTGCCCAGGCATGGACAGGGGGATTCACGTCGCTGAAGTTCCACTCGTACGCGGGCAGCTGGCCGCTGGGATGGAGGTAGTGTCCCCGAAGCATCAGTTCCATCTGCGCTTTTGCGAAGTCGGGATCCACAATCGAAATCGGCAGTGTGTGGAACGCCAGATCCCACGCCGCGTACCATGGGTACTCCCATTTGTCGGGCATGGAGATAATGTCCTCATTGATCATGTGAAACCATTGCCGGTTTCGGAAATCCCGGCTACCTCGATGAAGGGGATGAGCGTGGTGCTCTTCAAGCCACTGATCGGCATCCAGGTAATAATACTGCTTGGACCAGAGCATCCCGGCGATGGCCTGGCGCATCACGTTGGCGGCGTCGGGAGAAACTGACGGCGGCGTCACTGAGCGGTAGAACTCATCGGCTTCCTGCCGTCGTGCACCGAGGCTCTCCTCAAAATTTTTCCCGAAGGGAGACGCTCCAATGGCGTTTGCGTCCTTCCCGGCATACGCCTTGCTGATCAGGCGCAACCGCACTATCGCTGACTGTCCAGGACTTACCGTAAATGGGTAGTGTGCCGCAACCTTGGTTCCATTTTTCTCGGGGTTCACCGCATTCTGGCGGCCGTTCACTATAAAGTCATTGATCCCGTCTTTGACAAAGGGAGTCTGGTTGGGCGTTCCGAACATACGCTCATAATTTGTCTCGTTTTCGGTAAAGAGCAGTTGTACAGCGCCTTCGCAGTAAAGATGGTACGCACCCGAAACTTCATGCTCAGCGGAGACTGCGGACGCGTGACGCCATCAGCGAGGGCAATCTCCTTTATTTCCGGTCTTTTGGATGGTCTTGCGATCCACTTTGCCCAGTCGTTTCGGAACCACAGGGTCGGCAGCAGATGCAACTCGGCCGCATTGGCCCCCCTGTTTATGGCGGTGATCTGAACCAGAATATCTTCCGGGCTGCTCTTGGCATATTCCACAAAGACGTCGAAATAACGGTCATCGTTGAAAACGCCGGTATCGATAAGTTCGTACTCCATCTCATCACGGTTGCGCTGCCGGTTCGTCGACACCAGGTCGTCATAGGGATAGGCTGCCTGCGGATACTTGTACAGGTACTTCATGTACGAATGGGTCGGCGTGCTGTCGAGGTAAAAATAATATTCCTTCACGTCCTCGCCATGGTTGCCTTCGCTGTTCGTGAGCCCGAACAGGCGTTCCTTTAGAATGGGGTCCTTGCCATTCCAGAGCGCCATGGCAAGGCAGAGGTGCTGCTTGTCATCGGAAACGCCCGCTAACCCATCCTCCCCCCAGCGGTATGCCCGGGAACGCGCCTGATCGTGGGAGAAGTAATTCCATGCATCCCCGTTTTCGCTGAAGTCCTCGCGGACCGTGCCCCATTGACGTTCGCTCAAATAGGGACCCCACTTCTTCCAGGGAATTTTCTTGGTATGCGCGGCCTTGAGCCGCTTCGCTTCTTCATTGTTGCCCATGACGTGCCTCTTTTCCTTGGTTCTTGTTCCGCCGGCAACGCCGGATTTGTTTATCTCCAGAAGCGGATGGAAGTCATCAATATTTATTGTAGAGGGGATTTAGCCTTTCGCCGCGCTCCCGCTCAACCCATGTTCTTGCTCGAGCGAGAATCGACTCGAACCCCTAAAAAAGCGCTACCGACTGATTTTTCAACCACTGCGGAGGCTGTGCAATGGACCTTCAGGTGGTGATACGAAAAGGATTGACAAGGCAGCACGTAGTGATGAGGCGAAACCTTAAGAGACTCAAGTTTGTGAACAAAAAATCACGTCGGAACCGCAAGCGTCTCTAACATTGAATTCCGAAGGAAAAAATCTGCTGTCAATTCCAATTTCCCCAATTCAGGCTGATCGCTAGAAACTCCGGAACATATAACGAATGCCACCACTCACATTCCAGCTATAAGCACCAGGAAGATCCTGCCCCCAAATGCCGATCCCGGGACGAATGAACACGCCCAGTTTTCCGGCAACATTCCGTCCGGCTTCAAGTTCAAGAACCATACTGCTTTTCGCGTTTCGCTCCCAGTCGACCCTCCAATTGGCATGCACAATGCTCCACCCCCGCTCGCCCCAAAACGTATTGACCTGGAGTGTGCCCTCTGAAACGTTAACAGAGCTTCGAGCGGAGTCTCCTCCGATGGACATTTGTTGAGTGAATAGCCCAACCAGGAAAGAGTCCAGTTTGCGGACAAACCGTGCTGTAGCGATGCTCGGGCCGATCGTATACTTGCCGAGGCCCAACCCGGTCTCGGTTGCCGTGGGGAACTTCGATACCGCACCGATCAGCACGGCATATTCAGGCGTATTGTAGACACGCCATCCGGCGGTAACGGCAAGATCGCTGAACCCTTGCACACTGTCAGTGCCGGACCGGTTCGGATCGCTCCATGCAATGACGGGCGTGTCTACCCGAAGCAGGTAGTTTCCCCGGAAGGGCAGATCAACCCGGACTATAGCAGCGGCGCCTTTCGCTGCCTGAGGGAAGTCCTGGTATTCGCCGGACAGTTGTACTCGTCCCACGATCGCCGTGGGGTCTGTCCCGTATTTGGCGCCCAGTTTCCTGAGACGCTCGGCCTCTTCAGTTTGCTCGGGCGTCATCGACTGAGGCGCGATCCTATGCAGGACGCGTGGCCTCCCGGGCTCGGAATCGGTTCCTTCTGTGGGTTCTTCTGTGGAGTCTTCTGTGGGTCTTTGGGGTCTTCGGTGTCGTTTTGTCGGCTTGGCGCCTGCAACGGCCCGCTACCGCCCTGTATCTGCGGCGATGCTTCTTGCCCTAGCGCTGCGGGTGGGCATGCCATGAACAGCGGCATGACCGTTATAAGCCAGGCACACACCCTGGCGAGATGGTTTCCGGACCTTTTCACTCAGCCCCTTAGCGATTGGCGCTGGCCCTAGCCTTCGTTGGCGCGAGCGGCCGGCTGGCTTGGACCCTATTTTCCTGGTTGGTAAGTGAGATTTTGGGTTTTGGTTTAACCTGCCTATAGGCTATGGGCCCACCGACGCGAAATCCACTACCAGAAGCATGATACTACGTTGTGGCCCAGCGGGAGACTGTGCAATAGGATAGGCCACGTTTGTCTTGCCGCCGCTTGACTATGCCTGACGATCGGCAATCGAGAGAACAGCTGGCGAAATTGGTGGCCCAATTGGCAGCAACTCGCAGCATCCCCGCCTAAAATAAGAGTAAGAGCTGCCGATACAGCACCCTATACTAACCTGACCGGACGATTGTACTTGCGGCATGCGGCATATGAGGCACCATCCATTTTGGACAAGATTCCAGCGCTATGTATATTCTTGCTGGGATAAGGTTGAGAAAATGCCTGAGCACTCGCGTTCAAAGAATTCCCTCTCTTTCAATTCTAAAAGGGATCAATGGTGGCAATAGTCGAGAAAGAACCTCATAAGCCCAGGACCGACGTCGGCCGAGCAGAACCTCCCCCCAGTTTTTCGTTCTCGCGGAGAACGTATTGCCGCAGGCAAGACGCTGCGCGAAAATGCGCCGCGGTCAAGCCACGCCGGATGGAAACCACCGACGAAGCGCCGTGATCCGATCGACATTCTGGAAGAATCCAATAAGGATCGCCTGCCAGAACTTGTGCCGATTCGCTATGGTCGCATGCTCGCCAGCCCCTTCACTTTCCTGCGCGGTTCTGCCGCGCTCATGGCCCACGATCTTGCCGCCACCCCAAGCACGGGACTTCGGGTGCAAGCCTGCGGAGACTGCCACTTGCTCAATTTTGGCTTATTCGCGACCCCCGAACGTAACCTGGTCTTCGACATCAACGATTTCGACGAAACCCTTCCCGCTCCATGGGAATGGGATGTCAAACGGCTGGCCGTCAGCCTTGTGATCGCCGGGCGGGATAACCGGTTATCCGATACCGAAAACCGTGAGATCGCTCTGGAGTGTGGGCGAGTCTATCGGGAACGCCTGCGCGAGTATTCGCGGATGAGTCCCCTGGAGATCTGGTATACGCGGCTGGATGCTGACACCCTTATTGCCATGGCGCCCGACGAACAGACGAGAAAGCTGCGTCAACGCTACACGGAAAAAGCCCGCCAGCGTATCGTCGAGAACCTCTTTCCCAAGATCGCAAGCAGGGCGGGCGGGCGACATCGGCTCGTCGATCAACCGCCGCTCCTTTTCCACGTCGCGGAGCCAGACTTCGAGCAACGGGTGCGTGAGGGCATTGCCGATTATCGGGAGTCGCTAACCGATGAGCGCCGCACCCTGCTGGATCGCTATCACCTGGAAGACTTCGCACTTAAGGTGGTGGGGATTGGAAGCGTCGGAACGCGCTGCTTCGTCGGGCTGTTCTTTGACCAGGAAAACCATCCCCTGATGCTGCAAGTGAAGGAAGCCTGCCACTCGGTCCTCGAACCCTATGCCGGGAAGAGTCGTTATGCCAATCAAGGCCAGCGCGTCGTTATTGGCCAACGGCTGATGCAATCTTCCAGCGACATTTTTCTGGGCTGGACGCGCGGACGGCAGGGTCGTGATTTTTTTGTGCGCCAATTAAGGGATATGAAGATGTCCATCCCTATCGAGGGAGCAACTTGCGAGCAGCTGAAGCGCTACGGGGGGATCTGCAGCTGGACTCTGGCTCGCGCGCATGCCAAGTCCGGGGATGCCGCGGCCATCAGCGGCTATCTGGGCAAAAGCGACACCTTTGACCGGGCGCTGGGGGAGTTTTCCGTGAATTACGCGGATCAGACCGAAAAGGATCACGCGGCCCTGGTTAAAGCAGTGCGCTCGGGGCGAGCGCAAGCTATAGTTGAGGAATAGGCCTCGGCTTGCACCCACCTGCATTTGAGGCGCGAGATGATCGGTTTGCCGATCCGGCCAAGCCTTATTCAACCTGTTGCTTCGTAGCCTAATTAGGATCGCCTGGTAAACATGGGGGGCCGACGCCAAGCTGCCGGAATGGGCCACGAAAGACCTATAGAACACGGATGAGATAGCAGCGCCGGGTCTAGAAAACAGTCGTGCTGTTGAGCACGGTGTAAATAGCTACGCAATCGCGCCCGCAGGAGTTTTGAATGAGCATGGCTACCGTATCCGTTTGGGGAATCTTCCTCGCAACGATTATCGTGGTGGTGCTTGCCATCGAGGGCGGATTCCGGCTCGGGTGTCAGGTTCGACAAAAGTCGGCGGAGGACGAAAAAGAATCTCCGGTCGCGGCCATTGCTGCCGCAATTCTCACCCTGGCGGGCTTCATGCTGGCCTTCACCTTTGGGATTGCATCGGACCGATTCCAGGATCGCAAGACATTGGTGCGCGAGGAGGCCAACGCAATCGGCACTGCCTGGCTGCGGTCTGATTTTCTGCCAGAACCGGATCGCGCGGAGACGAAAGAGCTGTTACGGAAATATGTCGACCTCCGCCTGGACGCGGTCCAGGCGAAAGACCTTGGTCAGATACAGGAAGGCCTTGTTGAATCTGACCGAATCCAACGTCAGATATGGGACACGGCGGTCAAGAATGCGCGCAAGGATATGAACTCCGACGTTGCCGCCCTTTATATCGAATCGATCAACGAGTTCATCAATATTCAGGCGTTGCGTGTAGCCGTAGCGTTGTATCCCCAGATTCCCGAGGTCATCTGGGTGGTTCTCTATGTCCTGGTCATTCTTGGCATGATGTCCATCGGATTCCAGACCGCCATCACGGGTTCGGCCAGGAGATCTCACTCAGTATGGCTTCTGGCCGTCTCATTCTCTGTGGTGATTACACTGATAGCTGTGCTTGATCGCCCGAAGAGCGATGTTATTCTTGTTCCACAAGAGCCGTTGATCGATCTGCGGGGAAAAATGGCCGCGAACCTGGGAACCTGGCCGGACCTCGGGCACAGATCCTGACGAAAAAAGGGCGGCACTAATAACCCCACGAGGACCTTCAACCGGTAGAGGCCTAGGCAAGCGTGATCAAATATACACCCATACACCCCGCAACTTGAGCGATACGACATGGTTTGCAACGCTGCAGCGAGGCACGCATTCTGCATCAGCGGTAGCCGCCGTGAAGTTAAGCATGGCAGGGATGCCGCCCATCGCGCTTAGGCCAGCTCTCGGCAAGGGAACTTGGGGTTATGCTCACCCCCACCGTCACGGCTTGGCGACGTCGGCAAATAGCCGATTATCCAACTGCATTAGCTGTTCCTTGATCTTCGGGAGTTCCGCCAATGCCGCCTGCCTGCCAATCTCGGCCATTTCCTCGGCCCGTGTGAACTCGGCCAGCTCGTAGCGAGTCACATCCGGTTCGATAACGGCGTCCGCTTGCCGAATACCGACAGAATTGACGCTTTTGTTCTGGACCAGAAGACTCCGAAGGATGGTCTGTATCGTCGAAGCCTGGCTCATCGTTGCCTTGGAAGCATGCGATCGGCCTGGGGGAAACTCATGTTCAATTTTGGCTGTCACGCTCACTGCGATAACGTAGTTGCAGCCATAATCCACGAGCACGTCTCCAGGAATATTCTTGACCAGCCCCCCATCGACCAACGCCTGCCCATCACGAAAGATCGGCAATGACAGTCCGGGTAAATTGATGCTCTCCAGGATCGCATTCACTACGTCGCCATGATCGCGGACAATTGCCTCACCGCTGACCAGGTCAAGCGTTACGGCACAGCTGGGTATGGGCAGCTGCTCCAGCCTGGAATCCGAAAAATACTTTCTCAGCATTCCATCAAATTGCCCAGTACGATATTTGTACACAAGGTACCAGTGGCTCCCGCTGGGAAGGCAGCGAAACAGAAACGGCGGCTTCAGATCTGAGGCAAATCTTTGCGCCCAATTGTCGGCCGCCACCCCTGAAGCATAGGGAATGCCAGTAAGCGCTCCCGCACTCGTCCCGGCGATCATGTCGACTACAATCCCGTTCTGCTCCAGCACGTGCAACACCCCCAGGTGCGCCATCCCGCGGGCCGCGCCGCCGCTCAGAGCCAACCCAATCTTGACTCCGCGCAGGTAATGGACGAGTCTTTCGAGGCCGTAGGCTAGCGTTTTACCCAGCGGCGGCTGTGCTTCGCAGAAAGTAACCTTGAAATCGCGGGCTACCAGCCCATTCAACTCGGGAGCAAAAGGCGACGTCTGGTCCCCATCAGCTAATAGCCAGACAAGATTGATTTTCTCGTGGCAACCTGGCACTGGCGCGCAACCCGCCTTGAGGCGGTCCGCAGCGGACTTCTCATCTCCCGCCTGCACACACCACATCACTGCATCACTGATCTCGATCAGCTGAGAAGCTCGCTCTTGGTCGAGTGCGGCATCAACGTCGATAAATAGTCGCCCCAATTCTCGCCGATGCTGGATTTGTTCCCGAATTTTCGATACGGACAATTCACCATTCTCCTTGCAGAGTGTGGCATAGCTGATACCGTCCTCGTGTTTCCCCTCGTCTCGATCACTCAGCACATACAACTGTTCCCCAAGTTGGGCTAACCGGTTTACGATGCGCTGAGTCAACGGCCGTGTTGCAGGCGAGTGATGGAAGATGGCCACGATCAATGGTTGCGGTTTCGCTTTCTCCTCGATGAAATTCCGGCGAAACTCTCTCGCGACAGCCTGGAGGAGATTGAATCGGAATTTCGGATATTTTGGCGTGAAGGTTAGCGCCTTCTCGTGCTCCAGTTTTAGTAGCGTGCAATTTGTTCGAGCGGTGACACCTTCCTGAAGAGAATCCGAAAGCGCCCCACCGGTAATGGCGCCGAACTGATCATCGCGTGACAATATGCCCAGCACTTTCTCGTTCCCCCGAAGATCGCGGTGGGTTACGGTCAAGATACCCTGAACAATGAAATAAATATGTGGCAGTGGCGTATTCGGCTGATGCACGTATTCGTTGGGCCTGCACCGCACCACTTCCATATGCTCGGCAATTTCGGCAAGCGCATCCTCCTCCAGCCCCTGAAAACAACCATGCGTCCTCATCAAGTCTAGGACTTCTGTCTGCATATCAATCTTCCAGAACCTTCAAATCAGCCACTCCCTCCGGACGCTCCCGGCTTACCATTTTCGTGAGACAGTATTGCATTGTAGAGCAAGAAATTTTTTTCCCACTAAGGGTGAAGCGTATCGACTCGTTGCTGATTCAAGCCAACATCGCGCACAGCGCGACAAATCCTGCCCCCATGCTGGCACCGGACCGGGCAGCGTTCCCTGGCAATGGGCACGATATTACTTCACGCCATTGCGGAAACAAACGACGTTTGGATATTTTTGACGGGTTACCAGGGGCTGTTATCCTTATCGAATAGACGAAGGTGCTTTAAACAACACGCCTGTGCACTATTCTTATTCTTGCCCCACAGCTTGATCCTGCACACCCGCTACAACCTTGCGCTCGGCGTCATCCGACCGAACTCATCGATAACATAGCTGCAGCAGTCATATCGTCCAGTGAGTGGATAGATGAGTGGATAAATTTTAGTGATCCATCAGCATTCCGATAGCGGGTGCCGGGAGCCCGTTCGATTTTTCCGTTAACTGGATTGGAGCTTTTCGGCAGCGGGCTTATTGTCTTGTCAGTTTACTGGCCGTGGCAGGCCTTGCCGAGCAATGTAGCATACAAGTCCGCGATCTGCCTGCCTTACCTGATACGTACGAGTCGACTAACGACCGGGAGCGGCAACCCCCGAGCGGCGGCTGGACGCATCTCATCGGTGTGTAGTTGGAGGCAAGGATTAATTTGATTAAAACAACCATTTATTTGTCGGAGACAAGCATTTATCTGATCCTCGTCTAAACTGAATTTTAATAAAGGCCTGATTGGGAAGTACCTGCTCTTCCAGTCTTCCTTGAGAAAAGGCGTTTTCGTAAAAGCCTGCCTGTCTGACCACAACACTGATGATGGAGGTAAAAATGAAAAATAAATATTCGTGGGGCATGTTCCGCGCGGCTCTTTTGATCCTCGCGGCAGCGCTCGCGGTGCCCGCATTCGCTGCTGAGGATGAAGCCGAGGCAAGCGATATGGAAGTATTGCGCGATAAAGTTTACGCGGATAAGAGGGATATTGTTGCGAAAAACATGGATCTGACCGACAAGGAGGCAAAAGCCTTCTGGCCGATCTACGAGGCCTATCAGACGGATCTGCATAAGATCAATGAGCGCCTCGTCAAGTTAATCAATGATTATGCCCTGGCCTACAACAAAGGTGCGCTATTGGACAGAACGGCAAAGAAACTTATTGACGAAGCTATTGATATCGAACTAGCCGAGGTCAAATTGAAGCAGCGTTATATGCCCAAGCTCAGCGGCGCTCTCCCCTTGGTAAAGGTGTTACGTTACCTTCAGATCGAGAACAAGATTCGCGCAATCGTACGCTACGAGCTTGCACACGCAATTCCGCTGGCCGATTGAGCTTCGAATGGTCGTCGTCATTAAAATATCAGGCAGCCGTCGGATTTTTTTGGAATATACAAGATACGAGGAGGCGAGAAATGATTTCAAAATCGATAACATCTGTTGCGCTGCTGGCCATGCTCGCCAGCGCCCCGGCAGTAGCGCAGCAGCTTATTTATCCCGCAAAGGGTCAGTCGGCAGAGCAACAGAAAAAGGATGAAGCCGAGTGTTACACATGGGCCAAGGGGCAGACAGGGTATGATCCGGCGCAATGCCACTCAGTACGCTGCCCCTCCACCACCGCCGCAACATGAGGGTGAGCGGGCGAGAGGCGCTGCTCGCGGGGCAGCGGGTGGCGCGGTGGTTGGTGCGATCGCAGGTGACGCTGGAAAGGGTGCCGCGATTGGCGCCGCTGGGGGAACCATGGCGGGCGGCGCAAGGCAAAGGCGTAAACAGGAAGATTATCAAAACACCACTGCACAACAGCAGCAGGCTGCAGCACAACAGCAACAGCAATATCAGCGCGCGTATGCAGCATGCTTTGAAGGGCGGGGTTACACCGTGAAGTAAACAAAGCAGATTGCCAACCCTGACTGGAGGCGCGCCGTGGCCCTCCCCGTCAGGGGGAACAGGTAACATCTGCGGGTAACATCTGCGACATTCACATCCTGCTGCGCACAACACCAGAACAAGGCAGCGATATTACTGCCATCGTTTGTTCCTCGTTTTTTCGTCAAAAAATCCATATGTGCTTCGATCCCTGCGGGATTGAAATTGGCATGGCGTATGAATGGGTATGGAATTCTTCTGCATGTATTCGTGGGATCAGATAAGAGGCCCGAAAAAGCCAAAATTCGGGTCACTCACGATTAGCCAAGGTTAGCCAGGCTCGAGTTCGGCAGTTCTTCTATCTTGCAACGCACCTCGATTGCGCGTTCCGCGCCCAAATCACCGCCGGAAGAAAAACCGCCCGAACTTCTGATGCGCCCCTCAGACTCGGCTCGATCGTCTGCGTGAACCATGAGGCATCGCCCTTCAAAAAATGTCGATGCACATCGACGAGTCGCCCGTACCGCGGCGCCAGCTCTGTGATGACCCTATTCATCCGGTCAAAGTTGGGACGGGCAATTCTCGGGTCAACGTTCAGAAAATTGCGCGAGTCGTCACCGAAGGTGGGGTCGTAAACCGTGCCGAGGAGAACCGGTCGCACAGGCAATGCGCGCAGGAATGCATCGAGCTGTTGTTTGAAACGACTGACGCCTTCGCCGGTCCGGTCGGCGGCAATCCCGGCGAGGAGATCATTACCGCCAATTGTCACCAGCGCGGCCGCCGGACAGTCGACGAGAAGGCCCTGTACTTGCCGTGGAAGGCTATCGACTACGGCACCATCCACTGCCCGATGGTCCAGCTGCGCCGGGCCGGACGAAAACAGGTCGCGACTTGCGAATTCCGGGAACAGCGCGTCATCATTGCGCACGATGAGCTGCCCCGGATGTACGCCATATTCGTTGTAACGGGCGCAGTCAAGGATTGAATCACCAAAAGTAACAACGGTGAATATACTGCTCCAGCTCCTTGCGCCCAACGTATGCGCCGCCGTCGCGGCGCTGACTCCGAAGAACGTCCTCAGCCAGCGGCGCCGGCTGCTGTCGAACTTCCGTTCTTTTGCCCCGACCAAGAGGTACCGCTGTCCGCGATCCAGTTAAACAGCCGAGGCTCCGGTTTGACTCTCGGGAGCGCGGTCGGACTCTTCCGCTTCAGAATAGATCTTGCCTGCTTCATGGCGTAATCCTTTTGCCCGATTGGCAAGGTCACGCGATTTTGCATCCAGCTGTTTGCGGGTCTTGGACACTGCGCTTTGCATTTTGTCCTTTGCAAGTGCCCGGCGCCTGTTCCCTCTGTCGGGATCAAAGAGGAACATCGTGAGTGCGCCTAGCGCCGCGCTACCCAGAATCCATTTCACTGAACCATTGATCATTTTCATTCTCCTTTTTGACACGAAAATGTCATTATTCCCTCCTTGAGCTTCCCTATCGGTGCGTTAATCCACATAAGCTCGTATTGCACCATCAGTATGCGCCCCCGCGCACATAACCCACAAAGCCAATGTGTCCGGCACTCCGTGCCCCTGCGCTGGTCAAGCAGGCGCTGCATTGGCTGACTACAATGAAAAACAGGAACGGCCAACGCACAGGTGGTACCAATGAAGCCTCAGACCGGAGATGGGGTTAAGCCGACGCGCTCCCCGGACCATGCCAGGCATTTTTCGATGATACGCGGCTTCCAGCTTGCGGATTTCTTTACCTTGGGCAATGCGGGCTGCGGTGTTGCCGCTGTATTTTTCGCCATGCTCTACATGGAAAGTGAATCGGTTACCCATATTTTCAGCTCAGCCGGAATGATGGTGGCCGCCTTTGTATTTGACGTACTTGACGGGCGAATTGCACGCTGGCGGCACGAGCACTCCGTACTGGGGCGAGAATTGGATTCGCTGGCGGATGTGCTCTCGTTTGGCATTGCACCTGCGGCGCTCGGCTTTGCCGCCGGCTTGCGAGGTGGCTGGGACTGGGTAGCGCTGATTTACTTCGTTTGCTGCGGGGTAAGTCGACTCGCGCGGTTCAACGTGACCGCGGAAACACTCTCTCAAGGGTCCGATAAGGTGGCTTATTTCGAGGGCACCCCGATCCCCACGAGTATCGTGCTGGTTGGAGTGCTGGCGCTGGCGGCATCGACGAATCGCCTCGGTGAGGATATCTACGGCGGAGTCTGGGCGGCCGGGCCCTGGCAATTGCATCCCCTGGCGCTACTGTTCGTAATTTCCGGTACCATGATGGTCAGCAAGACGCTGCGTATACCGAAAATCTAGTAAAAATCAGGAAACAATAATTTTATGGCCTCACTCTATGAGAATGTCAGCATGGCCGTCTTTTGCGACTTTGAAAACGTCGCGCTCGGCGTGCGGGATGCAAAATACGAGAAATTCGACATCAAGCGGGTCCTGGAGCGCCTGTTGCTCAAGGGCAGCATAGTGGTGAAAAAGGCCTACTGCGACTGGGACCGTTACAAGGATTTCAAGGCCGCGATGCATGAGGCCAATTTCGAGCTGATAGAAATTCCCCATGTTCGCCAGTCGGGCAAGAACTCAGCCGATATTCGCCTGGTCGTCGATGCGCTCGACCTCTGTTATACAAAATCCCATCTTAATACGTTCGTCATAATCAGCGGAGACTCTGATTTTTCGCCGCTGGTCTCCAAGCTGCGCGAAAATGCCAAGCAGGTGATCGGCGTGGGGGTCAAGAAATCCACCTCCGATCTGCTGATTGCCAATTGCGATGAATTCATCTTTTATGACGACTTGGTGCGGGAAAGCCAACGCGTGGCAGCTAAACGCGCTACAAAGGAACAGCAGGCCGTGGCCAAGCGCCTGCCCGACGAGGAACAGGCTCGTAAAGACGATCTGGAAGCTCGCAAGAATCAAGCCATCGAAACCTTGATGGACACTTTCGATGCACTGGTCTCAGAACGGGGCGACAGTGGAAAAATCTGGGCCTCTACGCTAAAACAGGCAATAAAGCGCCGTAAACCCGGGTTCAATGAGTCTTACTATGGCTTTCGAACTTTCGGGAATCTGCTCGAAGAGGCGCAGGCGCGCGCGCTGCTTGAGTTGGGGCGTGACGAGAAATCCGGCACTTATGTTTATCGCAGCGCAAAGACCGGGGGCGAAACTGTGGCAGAACAGCCCGCACTTGCATCGGCTCGCAAAGAAACCATGGAAGCATCGGCAGTTGCAGTACCAGTGATTGAGGTACCAACCGGCAAGCAAACTCGCCAGCGCAGGCGTGGAGGTCGCAAGCCCGCAGAAAAAAAACCAGAGGTGCTTATAACAGGGGGCACTTCGCCGCTGACGGAGGCGACCGCGCTGGAAAATAAGGAACCTGAGATTAAGACATCTGAGGTTACAGCGCCCAAACCCTCTGAGCCTACGCCAGCAAAGTTAACTGAGACCAAGACATCTACGCCAAATCAAGACTTGGCAGAGATGGCGGAACTTCCTGCCCAATCAGCACCGGAAGAAATACCGTCGGTAAGCAGAAAACCCGCGGCGCGAAGCCGTGCGCGCAAGCCGAAAACTCTGCCAGAGCCGCTTGAGCGGTGACCCTAACAAGCACGTCAGTAATATGACAGGACCAGGGTGGGCATAGGGTAGGCATTACCGCCGCGTGGCGGCGCGGTTAAGATATGTCGGTTAAGGATAGGGCGGAAATTGCGGCTCCGTCCTTACGCCGTCTTTCTCTGTGCCCCACTTCGCAGCGGCTCTTACACTGTTCTCGGCGAGGCTGGCATTTTTACAGTTTGGCGTAGCATCGATATACTTCGGTTGGGATGTGCACTCTTCGAGCTTTGCTGTACGTTCGGCCGCGTTCGCCTCCCACCAGGCAACAGGCCGGGTCTCCTCGGGCCTCGGCGATTTCTCGCAACCTCCGGTGAGGCCGATCAGGAAAGTACCTGCCGCTGCGGAGATAATGACGGTTTTATTTTTCATGGCCGAACTCTTCCCTAGAAGACGTATTACCCTCTTGCGCTAGCGAGCATTGCAGACATGGCCGGGTTGCTCTGTGCGCTGCCGCACTCATCCGGAATATTATTACAGATGGATAAAGCGCCGCTGCTTCAGCGATAGGGATTAGCCTTGCTGCCCTGCTCCGCCTGATTATTTTTATGGAAAACCAAGGCATTACGCGCAATTGTTTTTCACGCGTGAGCCCGGCCACTCCCTTTACACGGCCGCTCTCTTTACCCGGCCACTCCATAAATCCTTACTCGCAATTCTGTGCCTGCTCTCCTTCCTGCCTTCTGTTCCTGCGATTCTTCGTAAACACATTTCCCTGCACCACTATGGTTTGCTATTGGCGGCCTTCAGCACATCGCAGCACTGGCCGCAAGCCTTACGTACCATTCGCATGGGACGGAAACAAAACCGCTTCCGGAATCAGCTATAAAGAGAATAAGGCTTGCTGAAATACGAAGTGCGCCTGTCGCTGAATCATCTCGTTTCAGTTTGAACGTTGCAAGCCTCATCAGGAGGTCGGAAATGCGCGCAAAACTCAACAGTTTTGCCTTGCCCCGTGCAGGCTTTCTGCTTGTCGGCTTATTTGCTGGCCTGTTCCCCGGCATTTCAGCCGCGAACCCCACGCCGACTCATCCTTCCTATACATTTACCGACCTTGGCCCACCAGGAGGAGCTTTCAGCTCTGCCCGAGCCATCAATGACGCAGGGCACGTGGCAGGGTTTTCCTCTTCCCCACGGTGGTGGCTACTACGCGCACGCGACGGTCTGGAACGGGACCACACGAGCCGACCTGCGCACACCGGTCGGGGGTTTCAGCACAGCCAACGCCATCAACAACGCTGGCGAAATTATAGGAAGCTCTTCCCTTCTCCCCGGAAACCCTTTCGTTGCATACCGCGCCACACAATGGAGTGGCACCGGGGTAATCAACCTGGGACGGCCAGATGCCGAGCGCCCAAGCGTGGCGAATGCGATCAACGACATTGGACGGGTGGCGGGGTGGGCCGGCACTGGTAATGGGGGTTATCATGCAACCGTTTGGGATGGCGCGAAGGAGACCGATTTAAACGTGCTGCCGGGGTGGTCTTTCAGCTCGGGGCAGGCCATCAATAACTCAAGTCAAGTTGCGGGTTATTCGAGTCTGCGCGTGGGTGAGGATCCTTCGATAACGAGCACATATCGCGCAACCCTTTGGAATGATAACGGGACAACCGACCTGGGCACATTGGGAGGCCAATACAGCTTCGCCAGCGCCATCAATGATGCTGGTCAGGTAGCCGGATGGGCCGAACTGGCTTACCCCAGCGTCTACCATGCCGCCCTCTGGACCAACGCCTTGGCAACTGATCTTGGCACGCTTGGCGGTCTGTATAGCGGCGCCAATGCCATCAACAATGCAGGACAGGTGGTGGGGTGGGCCGATACCGCGGGCAACGTTCAACACGCCGCACTGTGGAATGACACCACAGTAGTCGACCTAAACAGGTTTCTCGATGTGAGCACTGTCAATGCTGGTTGGGTACTGGTGGCAGCCAACGACATCAATGACAAGGGGTGGATTGTTGGAGATGCAATAAACAACCGAACACACCAGTTCCACGGCTTTGTGCTGACTCCCATTCCGGAACCCGAAGCTTACGTAATGTTCATCGCCGGCCTTGGGTTGATAGCCAGCGTTGTTTTACGCGGTCGCAGAGAGCAGCGTGCGCGAAGCCCTGGCATTTTCCGGTCGATCGCTGCGATCTCCTCCCGACAGTTGCAATATCAATGCAACGGAAAGCTGAACCGATTGCCTTCCTGGACCTGTTGGCCTATTGCTCTTATACACCGGAACTGGGTATGCTCGAAGCCGGATGTGTCCCTGATGAAGAAAACTTGCCCCACGCAAGCTATAAATAAATATGCCCTGCTCAGCAGCAGTGAGAGTTGGAGCGTACAGCAGACAGGCTTGTTTCAGTTTGGCTTGTTGTTATAACTGACCAGGAGAATAAAAATGAATTCGAATTCAGTCAATCTTGCTTTACTTGCCGCAGGTGCTTTGCTAGCGGGGGCAACCCAGGCCGGCGCCGCCCCTTACTCCTTTATCGACCTTGGCGCAACAGGCAGCCAGAGTTTTGCCCGAGGAATCAACAGCTCCGGGCAGGTCGCAGGATATTCCCTTCCGCCTGGCGCAAATGGCTCCGCTTACCACGCTACCGTCTGGAACGGCACGACGGCGACCGACCTTGGCACGCTGGGAGGAAGCTACAGCCACTCCTTTGGCATCAACAGTTCGGGACAGGTTGTCGGCGACTCCGAACTCTCTGACTACCGCACGCAGCGCGCAACCGTGTGGAACGGCATTACGGGAACCGGATTGACCACCCCTTCGGGGAATCATAGCGCGGCCAAAGCCATCAACGATGCGGGCAATGCGGTTGGATCTATCTTTTCCGCGACGGCGCCCAACCATGCCACGGTATGGAACGGCACGACTCTGACGGAGCTTGGCACGCTTGGAGGGCAAACCAGCGTGGCGCGCTCCATCAATAATTCCGGTCGAGCGGCAGGCGACTCTTATCTCTCAGACAACACCACTAACCACGCCACGGTCTGGAACGGCACAACCCCGACCGACCTTGGCACGCTGGGCGGGCGTAACAGCACGGCCAACGACATCAATAACGGCGGCACGGTGGCAGGCTATTCCTATCTCACCGGCGACACCAAATACCACGCGACTGTTTGGAATGGCGCGACCGCCACCGATCTCGGCACCTTGGGCGGGAATTTAAGCGAAGCCTACGCCATCAACGATACTGGCATACTGGCGGGCTGGTCTGAAACCTCCACCGGCATTATCCACGCCACTACTTGGAACGGGACGGTGGCAACCGACCTCAACACTTTTCTTGATGCCAGCACGGTGAATGCCGGCTGGGCACTGGAGCGGGCTTTCGATATCAACGCGCGCGGATGGATAGTTGGGGATGCGCATAACACGATCACGAACGCAAACCATGCCTTCCTGCTCACCCCGGTCCCCGAACCCGAAACGTACGTCATGTTCCTGGCTGGCCTTGGTTTGATGGCCGGCATGGTACGGCGTCGCCGCAGGGCTGTTTGAGCCGGCTTATCCAGGCCCAGGGATGCAGCGTAGCCTCTGCGCTATCTCCCTGGCATCCATCGCAGCAATCCCCTACCTCCATTTCCCTCTGCATCGTAGTCATCCCCTGCGGATGGATGACGTCAAGCCCATCGTAGCCCTGGTTGCGCGTCGATGCCGCCTTGAGCATTCCGTACGCCATCGTTTTACGTAATTCACGAGTTTCGATTCTTTCCCCGCAAAAGGCGCGAATGATCTACTCGATTTTCGTCTGACTAATCGCGCTGATAATTTCCGTAATATCGCTTGTAATAATTCGTGATCCCTTATCCTGGAAAACTCGCCGCAAGCGTGGTTGAATCCGCGTTTTATGATGGGTTGGAACTTTTTTGAGGTGTATCTACAATAAGGTTCTTCTTACAAGGATTACT
Organism: uncultured beta proteobacterium; assembly: GCA_963786735.1. Lineage (GTDB taxonomy): Bacteria > Pseudomonadota > Gammaproteobacteria > Burkholderiales > Nitrosomonadaceae > Nitrosospira. Next base: position 1,464 of record CAWBAF010000014.1, on the reverse strand, counting down.
TGTGTCCATCAAGCATTTCTTGCAAGCAGGGCACAAGAATCGCTTGTATTATGAATGCATGAATTTCGCCCGAATCATTCGAGAGGCGCGCGAAAAACTTAAGCTGAACCAGCCCCAACTGGCCGAGTTGATCGGGATCTCCTCTCAGGCTGTTCAGCAATGGGAATCGGGCGCGACCCAAGGCAAACTTTTCCCAAACGCCAGGTGGACTGTCGGAAACCCGATGGGCGCCATGGAAGCTAGCCCGAAGTAATAATATCAGGGAAGTTTTTATGCCTAAAATAAGCGCTCAACAAGCCGGGTGAGCTAAAATTGAAGAGACGTGGGAAAGAAAAACGAATCATGGCGGAATAAAGGAGGAGACATGATTATGAACAGTTATGACCCCGGGGAAAACACGCACCAAAACGTCTGGAGCGACAGCCGGGCGGGGATGGCCACAACGGCATGGAGGTTACGATGAGTCCTGCACCCTACGACACGACGGAAATGCTGTTAGCTTTCCACGTGTCTGAAAAGGCCCGCACAATGCGGGAGCAGCATCTCCTTAAATTTCCTGAACACTTGCGTGAGACCGAAAAGCGCAAGTATCCCCTCGAACTCGCTGTGAAAGAAGTCCTCTCGGAAGTGGCGGAGGTGGCTTTACTGATAAAGGAGTTGGAGAGTTAGCCAAACACTGCACCATCGGACGCGGACAATATAATCAATAAATTTTTTGGGAGGCAACTATGAAATCAGTCGTGTTCGCCCTGTTCGGCGCATTGATACTTTCCGCATGTGCAACATCAAACGGGAAAATAACCGATCTGCAAGAGGGCATGACAAAAGATGAAGTTATCAAGGTTGTGGGCGGTCCTGACGGTTACCAGCGCAGTGGTGACTATGAAGTTTTACTCTATCTCGAGCGCCGGACCAGTACATGGTCCTATTTTTCCGGCGCTATTGACGATCTCGTCGATTATTCGGTGATCCTCAAAGACGGGCACCTGATTGAGTATGGCCCCGGCCGAACACATCAGCGCGATCCCAACGCGGCTCCTTTCGTCCGCATACCGTCGAGATGATATTAGCGGTAGCGTCAATAGGAGAAGCTGTCGCCATAGGCGGAGACAGCATTCCGTTCGCATTCGCCCTATTCACGCTGCGGCGTATTACCGCGTAAATTACGCGCGGTTCACAAGCTCCAGCTGACCGGTTATCGGTTGGGCCGAAAGGAACAGGGCTCACAGGCGCTGCCTCAAAGACGTCCTTTACTGCACGTACTTATCGCAAAACGTCGAGCGGATTCCGGTGAAGCGGTCCGCCATGACCGCAAGCGCGACTTCTACGCAGCGTGCTTCGAACGCGGCCCCCAAGGCATAAATGTGCCACTGCGCAATTTTTCCTTTATCCCCCGCCAGAAAATGGCGTTTCATGTACCCGAGCAGCGCGTGGGTGGCGTTTTTGCAGCAAGCCGGTCCGAGA
>CAWBAF010000013.1:0-56766 GCA_963786735.1 uncultured beta proteobacterium | reverse complement strand
GCTTCGAACTCCGAAGCTGGACATTTTTACCAATTACGCTTTGCACGGTTCCAACGATAAAGTAATCGGGCGAAGATATTGTAGGTTAAGCGCATCAATGGCTTGAGGATGGGTAAACGCAACAGAACGGCAAGGACCCGTTGCGTTGGCGTTTGCGACCACAGGGTTAAAAATGCATCCGCTCCCACGTCGATCCGGCCGGAAGAGTTTTTGACGTGCAAACGCTCACGCACTTTCTCCAGTGGCACGCCGAGCTCTGACGCTGCCCCGGGGCGGGTGTGGACGTCGATCCACTCGATATCCGTGACGCCGCATGCTTCCATGCGGCGTCGCTGATCCTTTATTCCCGCGTTACAAACCGGGCATGCACTGTTGTAGTAGACCTTGCCGGGCATGCTTCCGCCTTCGTTTAAAGACCAGGTTCAAGATGCCGCGAAAGGTGATCTCAACGGCTAAATCGCGGCTTAAAACTGTCGCATACACTTATTACTCACATCGATAGACGATGCCTGACACCGTGCTATTTGTCGTGCCCCGACTGTGCCTTGCGTTCGTCTTGCCTGTATCGTAAACCCAGACGGTATTTCCGCCCATTTCAGCCGCCTTGTTGCGCAGATCGTTTCTGGCACCCAAGAAAAGATCTTTGCTGGGAGTGTAGTCTCCGGTTAACCAGTTGCCTTGCGATCCAATTGCACGGTCGAGCTGCTTGCAGTTGCCTGCCGGTTTTTCAGTGACCAGCTCGACGGATTCTCCTTCGCGGCTCGGAGAAATTGCCGAGCAGCTGGCAAGAAGGGCTGGCAGAAGCGCTAACATCGTCACCCTAATTCTCACGACCATTTTTTCTCCTCTCGGTCATCGTTTTAACAATATCTGACATAACCGCCTTTACGTTATTCATCCATCTAATGGATGGGATCGCCACGGTACGCCCATGCCCATCGCTGCCCGTAAAAAACTGGAAAGATGCTCAAGGGAATTGTAAGGTTTGAGCCATCGAAGTCAACCAGGTCATGAAACCTCGTTAAGCGAATAAGTATAAAAGCCAACAAGGGTACCTGGGCATCGCGAGGGACCGTTGCGGAAAAGATATCTCCATCCTATGGCTGAATCCGCCGGGGCTTCCCAGCTCAAGCGTAAAAAAGCCATGATGAGTAACTTGATCCAGGCAGACGGCTTGGCCTGTATGTGGGGTTATCCTTCCCTTCCCATTTCGACTGGACCACCCCTTGAACCTTAAATCCTATTTATCCCGGCCTCCTTCCAAAAATTCGCCTGTGTTGTTTCTATTTCTGCGCGACCTTTTTAGCACGTTTTCTTACTGCCTCGAAGAGTTCAGGAACAGAAACGGTGCTCGTCAAATTGATCACAAAAGGCGGGAGCAGCCCCCCGGGATCCGTCAGTACCGTATAGGTGAGCCGTGTGCGTTTACCTCCGTCCATGGGCTCGATGATCCACGCACCCTGGTTGAGCTTGACCCGCACGACTCCCTCAATCTCTGCCTGAGCGTCTGGAACTGACGTCCATTCCAGCTTGGAAACTCCGCCGTTCAATGGAGATCCTCGGGTTATCCTGACATGGAGCGCGTAATCGCGTTGACTTACAAGTGGCGGGGCAATACGCGCATAAGTGACGAGGTCCAGATCGTTCACGCGGCTGAGCACGCGTGACTCCCGGACGTAGGGCATGAATTCCGCATAACGCTCCACGTCGGTAAGAACGCTGAAGACCGTCTCAGGAGTGGTTTCCAGCTCCGAAATCGCCAGAATTTCGTGGTCTTGGCCAACATCCTTCGTAAAAATGACAAGATTGTCGTGACGGTAAGCCTCCGTCCATTTTTTTTCGGGGCTTTTCACATCGAGCGCCTGCGCGGAGAAGCTGGCGAATACAACAGCTGCCCACACGGCGCCACCCATGAGTGCTCGAATGAGGACATATCTTCGCTTGCCTTTTGACGGAATATGAACTCGGGCGCCATTTGGCATGTGGCTCAGCCTTTCACCAGCCGGATATTTCGGAACCAGCCTCCCGCGAGAACCGGCACATTTGCCTCCACTTTCAATTGGGGAACGCTGGACAGCACCTGCTCGAATACGACATCAAGGCGGGTGACGAGATGCTGAGATAGCAGATTCAATACCCGCCTGAACCAGGCGATTTCCCCGGGCTTCAGAAATTTGTCCAGAATCAGCACCTTTCCGCCTGGTTTCAGCACTCGCGCCGTTTCCCGCAGGCAGGCGCGTGCGTCGGGAACAATGGCAAGGATCAAATGCAGTACGACCTGATCGAAGCACTCATCGGCAAACGGCAGTTGCATGCTATCGCCCTGGACCAGATTCATATCAAGCGTGCCTATTCTGGCCTTGGCACGCGCGAGCATTGCAGGGGTAATGTCAAGGCCAGTATACCTGTGCCCTGCCGAAAGATGGGGAATGTCCAAACCGGTTCCAATGCCGCTTATCAGGACATTCTGGTTTCCTTCCTTCGGCAATTGCTCCAGGCTGGCCGCGCGCAGTCCGGTCCCCGCGGTGGCGAGCAACGCGTCGTAAAGCGGAGCAATAACCGTGTAAGAGCGGCGCAAGGACATGGAGAAGCGTTGATGAGGTACCTTTCACATACTGTCTACTTTCGGTTTCGTTTCTTCAGCGCAGGCGCCTTGACAGAAGCCGCCGGCCTGCCCGGCTCGGCCCGAGGCACTTGCCCCTGAAACGGGGCTGGCCGCTTGCGATAAACCCAGCTCAGCATGAGAATTCCAGCAATCACCATTGGCAGCGATAGCCATTGCCCCATGCTGATGCCGAGCGTCATCATTCCCATGATACCTTCTTCGGGCTCGCGAAAAAATTCAGCAAACGAACGGAATACACCATAGCCGATCAGGAACATTGCAGAAACCGCCCCGACGGGTCTGGGCTTTGCTGAATAAAGCCACATCAGTATGAAAAAAGCGACCCCTTCCAGGGCAAATTCATAAATTTGAGAGGGGTGCCGGGGAATGTCGTCAACATTAGGGAAGATCATCGCCCAAGGGACATCGGCGGGGCGGCCCCATAATTCCGCATTGATGAAATTACCAATGCGGCCCGCGCCTAACCCCAAGGGGACGAGGGGCGCGATAAAATCTGTTACAGCGAGCCACCGCAGCCGATATTTGCGGGCCACCAGCGCCATCGCTGTAATGACGCCAAGGAAGCCGCCATGAAATGACATGCCACCTTGCCATACCGCGAAAATCTCCAGCGGGTGCTGCAGATAGTAGCCGAGCTGATAAAACACGATATGGCCCAGGCGACCGCCCACTATCACACCAAGAATCCCGTAAAACAGCATGTCGTCAAGCATGGCACTGGTAAACGGCCCTTGCGGAGTCTGTTTGATACGATATCTTCCCAGCAGGATGAAAAGTGCGAATCCTAAAAGATACATGAGGCCGTACCATCGGATCGCAAGAGGTCCTAGATGGATCGCAACCGGGTCGAACTGTGGGTGGACGAGCATGGGGTCTCGATTTTTGGAGTAAAATAATCCTGATCAGTAGAGTGGCAGCATGTAACAGGTACAACATTTCCTATACCGTGAGCGAAGCACCGCGCTTGCTTAAGGCAGAGCCACAGTCAGCCGGGATAACAACACCGCCGTTTTATTGCTGAACCGGAATTATACATACCGCAAAGCTGCCGCACAGGGACAGCGGAACGCCGTTGTGCCGAACGGCGGCCGCTTGACCTTCCTGCCAGATTGGTCGCGCCGATTCAATCCTTCTCATTTCCACTTCATGTTTTTTAGCCATATTCTCAAGGAGTATTCATGCCAGATAATCAGCGCAGCCGGGCGATTACCCAAGGTGCTCAGCGTTCTCCCAACCGCGCGATGTTGCGGGCGGTAGGCTTTAGTGATACGGATTTCGACAAACCCATTGTCGGCGTCGCCAACGGATACTCGACGATTACGCCGTGCAATAAGGGTTTGAATGAACTGGCGGAGGCCGCTGAACGCGCACTGACAAAATCGGGCGCAATGCCGCAAATGTTCGGCACGATTACTGTTTCCGATGGTATCTCCATGGGGACGGAGGGAATGAAATACTCGCTCGTGTCGCGCGAAGTTATCGCGGATTCGATCGAGACCGCGGTTCAAGCCGAGAGTATGGACGGCGTGATCGCGATAGGGGGATGCGACAAGAATATGCCAGGTGCAATGATTGCAATGGCGCGAATGAACGTTCCCTCCATTTTCGTTTACGGGGGGACCATCAAGCCCGGTCATTACAAAGGGCGGGACTTGACCGTCGTAAGCGCGTTCGAAGCTGTCGGCCAGTATACTTCGCACAAGATAGACGAAAACGAGCTGCTCGAAGTGGAGCGTCACGCATGTCCGGGCGCCGGCTCCTGCGGCGGCATGTTTACCGCCAACAGTATGTCCTCAGCTTTCGAGGCAATGGGGATGAGCCTGCCTTATTCTTCCACCATGGCGGCAGAAGACCATGAAAAGGTGGAGAGTGCTGCCCGTTCAGCCGAAGTCCTGGTTGAAGCCGTCAGAAAGCAGTTGAAACCCCGTGACATTATCAACAGGAAATCCATCGAGAATGCGATTGCGGTGATCATGGCGGTCGGCGGTTCAACCAATGCCGTACTGCATTTCCTTGCGATCGCCCATGCAGCGGAGGTGGAATGGTCGATCGATGATTTTGAACGCATACGGAGCGATGTACCGGTACTCTGTGATCTCAAGCCGTCGGGACATTATGTTGCAACCGATCTGCACAAGGCGGGCGGTATTCCTCAGGTCATGAAAATGCTGCTGGACCATGGCTTGCTGCACGGCGATTGCGTCACCATAAGCGGACAGACCATAGCCGAAGTCCTTGAGGATATTCCAGCGAAACCGCGCGAAAATCAGGACGTGATCCGCCAGTGGGAAAACCCCATGTATGCCCAGGGCCATCTTGCCATACTGAAGGGGAACCTGTCAGCAGAAGGCTGCGTGGCAAAGATTACCGGCGTCAAAACGCCGAAAATAACGGGGCCTGCCCGGGTGTTCGAATCCGAGGAAGCGTGCATGGCAGCAATCCTTGCGCGGCAGATACAGCCGGGCGAAGTGGTGGTTATACGTTACGAGGGGCCGAAAGGTGGCCCAGGCATGCGTGAAATGCTCTCTCCTACCTCCGCTCTCATCGGCGAGGGGTTGGGGGATTCCGTGGGCTTGATAACGGACGGCCGGTTCTCCGGCGGAACATATGGAATGGTCGTCGGCCATGTTGCACCAGAAGCGTTCGTCGGAGGCACAATAGCCCTTGTGCATGAAGGGGACTCCATCACGATTGACGCGGAAAAACGCCTTCTGCAGCTCAATGTTTCCGAAGAAGAGCTCGCGCGGCGCCGTGCTGAATGGAAGCCGCCTCAACCCCGTTATACCCGCGGAGTGCTGGCGAAATACGCGAAACTGGTGTCCAGCGCCAGCCGTGGTGCCGTAACCGATTAACCTGCGTCCGGTCGTGCGCACCTGACCACGAATCATGGCTAACCACCTCGCCGGCGAAACCAGCCCTTATTTGCTGCAGCATGCGGACAACCCGGTTGACTGGTATCCCTGGGGAGAGGAGGCATTGGCGCTCGCGCGAACTCGGGACAAGCCAATATTGCTTTCTGTCGGTTACTCGGCTTGCCACTGGTGTCACGTCATGGCGCATGAGTGTTTTGAAGACGTGGAAGTGGCCTCCTTGATGAACCGGTACTTCATCAATATCAAGGTGGATCGGGAAGAGCGGCCGGACATCGATCAGATTTACCAGACGGCGCTGTATATGCTTACCCAACGCGCCGGTGGATGGCCCCTGACACTATTTCTGACACCCGACCAAAAACCGATTTTCGGGGGCGTGTACTTTCCTAAAACGCCGCGCCACGGCTTGCCGGGGCTTCTCGATCTGCTGCCTCGCGTCGCGCAAACATACTACTCGCGTCGCGATGAAATCGAACGGCAGAGCGCTTCGCTGCTGAAATCCTTCGCTGGCATGCTCCCATCTGAAGGGGTGGACTCTTCTGCATTTTCCGAGGAACCCCTGGAACTCGCGCTCACCGAACTGAAGACCCGGTTTGACGCCATCCATGGCGGATTTGGCGATGCACCCAAGTTTCTTCATCCGACTGACCTGGAATTCTGCCTGCGCCGCTATTTTGCTGCCGGAGACCGCGAAACCTTGCACATGGCCGTCTACACTCTCCAAAAGATGGCGGAGGGCGGAATATATGACCAACTGGGTGGCGGGTTTTATCGCTACAGTACCGATCAGTGCTGGCATATTCCGCATTTCGAGAAAATGCTTTACGACAACGGGCCTCTGCTGCGGCTCTACGCTGACGCGTGGGTTGCGACGGGAAACCCCTTGTTCAAGCGCATTGCAGAGGAAACGGCTGAATGGGTAATGCGCGAGATGCAGTCACCGGCGCAAACGGCAGGCATTGGAGGCGCGGAAGGTGGTTATTATTCGACGCTGGATGCGGATTCAGAAAACGAGGAAGGCAAGTTTTACGTATGGGACACCAGCGAAATCGCGAACATCCTTCCGCCAGAAGAATATGTTGTCGTCGCACCGTACTACGGCCTCGAGCGCAGCCCTAACTTTGATGGCAAATCCTGGCATCTGGAGATCGCCCGGCGACTTGCCGAAGTTGCGGAGGCGATAGGTATCAGTCTGGAAGAGGTGGAGAAAAGACTTGGCTCGGCCAGGAGAAAACTTTTTTTAAAGCGTGAGTTACGTGTACACCCTGGTCGAGACGAAAAGATCCTGACCAGTTGGAACGGGCTCATGATTAGGGGAATGTCCCGAGCGGGTCGAGTCTTCGGACGCCGGGACTGGATACAGTCGGCGGCTTCTGCCGTTGATTTCATTCGTTCACGGCTATGGAAAAACAATCGCTTGCTCGCGACGTCTAAAGATGGAAAGGCGCATCTCAATGCCTATCTCGACGATTATGCATTCCTGCTGGATGGGTTGTTGGAACTGATGCAGGCTGAGTTCCGCGAGGCGGATCTGAAGTTCGCGATTGCTTTGGCTGATGTACTGCTTGAACAATTTGAAGACTCGCGCGTAGGGGGTTTTTTCTTTACCAGCCATGACCACGAACAACTGATACACCGCCCCAAGCCGGCTCATGATAATGCCATGCCCTCGGGGAACGGCGTGGCAGCTTGTGCGCTACAGCGACTGGGCCACCTGTTGGGCGAATTTCGTTATTTGCAGGCAGCTGAGCGCAGCCTGAAATTGTTCTACCCCTCTCTGTTGCGATCTTCCGGTTCCTGCTGCAGTTTGTTGATCTCACTAGAGCAATGGTTGGTCCCCCCGCAAACTGTTGTACTTCGCGGCAAACCAGAGGCGCTGGGCGAATGGACAGATGCGTTGCGTAACGTCGATCCATCAATTCTTGTGATTGCCTTGCCGTCGGAACTTACGGAATTACCGCTGAGTCTGAGCAGGTCGGCGGCGATGAAGGATGAAGCTGTCAACGCCTGGGTTTGTGAGGGCGTTAAGTGCTTACCGGAAATCTCTGACCTGCACGAATTGCTGCGCGTCTGCAAATTTCAGGGTAAGATAAGGTCCCCTATAATCAACGGATAAAAGGAGCTACGCATGAAAGCTGTTTGGATGGGATTGGTTGCGGCATCAGCCCTGTTAATGGTGGGTACCGCGCAAGCAAACGCGGATTTGGCGAAAGCCAGCGGCTGCACGAACTGTCATACGGTCGATAAAAAACTGGTCGGCCCGGGGCTGAAGGAGATTGCAGCCAAGTATAAAGACGACGCAGGCGCCCAAGCCCGTCTGGAAGAAAAAGTGAAGAAGGGAAGCCAGGGAGTCTGGGGTCCCGTTCCCATGCCCCCGAATTCGAATGTCAGCGATGCCAACATCAAGACCTTGGTGTCGTGGATCCTCTCGCTCAAATAAAGCAGCTGGATTGAAAAAAAGCCGGCATATGCCGGCTTTTTTTTTACCTTTTATAGTGATTATTTTCTGGGGATGACTTGTGAGTGGGTATTCGGTTAATGTGATAGCCTTGCTTTTGCTGCCGCCATTCAATGTCATTCTGTTGGGGGCGACAGGAATTCTGCTTTTGAAAGGGTGGCCACGGATGGGCGGATTTTTGCTGGTAGTTTCCCTGATCCTGCTTTACGTGCTGTCGAGCCCATTCTTCGCCGAAGGCCTGTTGCAAAAGCTTGAGACGCCCCCCGCATCCGTTCCCCTGGATAATCGTATCCAGGCCATCGTAGTGCTGGGAAGCAGCTCATACCTTGACGCGCCGGAATATGGCGGTGACACTGTAAGCCGCCTGGCCCTCGAGCGCATCCGCTACGCGGCGTGGCTGCATCGGCTTTCCGGCAAGCCCATACTCGCGTCGGGCGGATCGCCCCGGGACGGGGGCTCGTCTGAAGCCATGCAGATGAAAGCCGTGCTGGAAAAGGAGTTTCAGGTTCCAGTAAGATGGACTGAAGGAGCCTCCGCCAATACCCGTGAAAATGCCTACAAGAGTTTCGCCATTCTGAAAAAGGACGGGATCCGCAATGTTGCGCTGGTAACGCATGCCTGGCACATGCCCAGAGCTGCGCGTGAATTTGAACAGGCAGGGTTTAAGGTTACGCCTGCCGGCACTGCTTATACGACGCGAGATAAAACAGACGTGCTGTCGTTTGTTCCGACAGCGACGGCATTGCAAAAAAGCAGTTTTTTCTTACATGAGGTTATCGGAATAATCTGGTATCGGCTGACGCCGGCACCGGCACAACATTAATGGGTTAAGCTTGCCAGAGTTGAATCCCGCACCAATCGCTGCACGTGTTGATTCGGGGAAACAACGTACAATAAGAGTCATACTCGGAAAAGAACGATATAACATGAAAGCATTCGTCAGATGGCAAGGAGGAATGAGCTTCCTTACCGAATCAGGCAGCGGACATACCGTGCTGATCGACGGGCCGCCGGAGTCTGGGGGGACAGACCAGGGGCCGCGGCCAATGGAACTGGTCTTGATGGGAACTGGGGGTTGCGCGGCTATCGATGTCGTGCTGATCCTGAAAAAGGGCCGACAAGATATCAGTAATTGCGTCGTCGAGGTCGAGGCGAAGCGGGCTCCCCACGAACCCAAGGTTTTCACCCACATCCACTTCCATTTTATTCTGAGCGGCAGGAATTTGAGTTCCGCGCAAATCGAACGGGCAATCAAGCTTTCTGCGGAAAAATACTGCTCAGCCTCCATAATGCTGGGTAAAACGGCGGAATTGACGCACGACTATGAGGTCGTGGAGATATAACGTAGTTAAACCCAGTAAGCGGTCTGAGTCATAATCTTTGATCCCAGCTTCATCACGACCTTCACGGGGGCCGGTAATTCTGCCCCGCCGTGCGCGATGGCGGTCGTAGCATGGCCAGACTCGTCAATCTGCATTTGCGTTACGATCGCGCGGCTTTTTTGGTCATGATGGGAAAGGCGTTTGAGGTGCCCGGCCAGATGCGCTTCCACCTGGCGCTCGGTTTCGGCAAGGAAGCCCAGATTCCACCTGTCTCCGAGCATGCCTGCAACCGCACCGATAGCGAATGAACCGCCATACCACAGGGGATTCAGCAGGCTCTTGCGCCCGCTTAATTCGGTGATGCGTCGCTCAGTCCAGGCGAGATGTTCGATTTCCTCGCGCGCCGCTTGTTCTAGCGTATGCTGGACCCTCTGGTTGCGTGCGGTTATCGCTTGTCCCTGATAGAGGGCTTGGGCGCAGACTTCCCCTACGTGATTGACTCGCATCAACGCGGTTGACTCGCGCTTCTCAGAATCGCTGAGCTCGACCTCCGGTAATTCAGCGCCGGGCACGGGACGCAGGGTTTGCGCCGGTGTCAACAAGGTGCGCAATGCGCGGTCGAATCCGATGATGAATTTGTCGATGTTCGGCATCACGCCTCTGGTAGCGGTTGAAACGACAGGGGATATGACAGCGGATATTTTAGCCCATTCATATTCTTTTTTCTTGCTTCCCTCTTTTTATACCATTTGTCGCGCCAGCAGCGTCACCGGATGCACGACTTCGATTTTCAACCCGGCCCGGTATGCACCGCCTGCCATGTGCATCGCGCAACCGACATTCGATGTGGCAAGATAGTGCGCGCCGCTATCTTTGAGCGCGCCCAGTTTGTCATCCAGAAGCGCCTGCGCCATTCTCGGCTGGTCAAGAAAATAGGTGCCGGCAGCGCCGCAGCACTGGGCGTTTCCTTCCAGCGGCACCACCCGAGCTTCGGGAATGCGTGCCAACAGCTTGTAGGGGTGAGTGGAACCGCGCAGTATGTTTCGCAGAGTGCACGGTTCATGTACCGCAATCTTGCAGGGTAACGGTTTCAGCCTTACATCATCCCATCCTTCAGCAACGGCCAGAAATGCACTGATGTCCATGACCCTTGCGGCAAGGCTGCCGGCTTGGCTGTTCGGGATTGAATTGACGGCATGAGCTTCGTTACCTCTTACCGCCGCCTGCCGTTCTTGCCATGGTTGTCGTGAGGACGCCGCAAACTGCTCTGCCAGATGCGCGCCACAACCGGATGCGGTACTTATGATCGCCTGCAAACCAAGGCCTTCAAAAGCCGCCATGTTCCGATTTACCAGCTTTTGCGCCTCTTTCAGTTCGCCGCCATGCTGGTGCAGCGCCCCGCAGCATGTTTGCAGGCGTGGAACATGCACCGTATATCCAAGGCGATTCAGCACGGCGATGGCTGCATTGATGGTTGGCGTATCGGTCAGACGCGCTACGCAGCCGAGGAAGAGGCCGACCTCGCCGCGCTGCCTGCCTTTGTTCGGATAAACTTCCTGCCAGGTTTGCGTGCCGGCTTCCCCGTCGGAATTGCAGGGTTTATCGACGAGCCGTAACTGCGCCTCAAGCAGGGCAAGCTTCGTCTTATTCAGCAGACGGAATTGCCGAAGCCCCTTTTGCAAGCCGGTACTTTGATAAAACCGAAAAAAGGGTCGCAATGACTCAATACGTCCCGGTTTCGAGATGAGTTCGCGCCCCAGGAATTTTCGCAACCAGTGGGGGCGCGCCCGGCTTGCGGCTTCGGGAAGATCGGTTTCCGGCGAATGCAGGACAGCTCTGGTTTTATCAATCAATTCTCCAAAATGTACGCCACTTGGGCAGGCGGCTTCGCAGGCACGGCAGGTAAGACAACGGTCCATATGCAGCGCGAAGCGCGCATTCATGGGAATGCGGCCGCTCATCGCGCCGCCCATGAGAGCGATCCGCCCGCGAGGAGAGTCAGCTTCGGATTGCGTGATTCGATACGTTGGACAATGCGGCAGGCAAAGGCCACATGCGACGCACCGATTTGCTTCCGCGGCTATCTCAGTCCGCAGCTCATCGGAAAGCGCGGGTGTTGAAAGCTCTGGCGGAAGATCGACCGGATTCATGATTAATGGGCGGAAAGAAAGGACATGTCCTCCCTTAGAGAGGAAACGGGCCGAAGAGTTTATTTAAAAATGCGGTGGAGCGCTGCTGGGAGCATCCGTGCCCGATAGAGTGCCGGGGTTGGCAGGTGCTTTGTTTAATGCGGAATCCAAACGCAACTGGGAGGCGCTCTCTTACAACTGATCCGTAAAGATGGATATAATATCGGTGGATTAAAGCCGGGGGGTCAAAGTCTGAGATCTGTGGTTCGGTTATGTAATCCGCTTATTCCGGCCCACGAATCCCATATATATAACGCTCCAGCTCGTGAATGAGAAATTCGCGTCCGGAGATCGCATCTTTTACCAGGTCGCCGATTGAAACAATGCCAATTACGTCATCGTTTTCAAGCACCGGCAGATGCCGTACGCGCATTTCGGTCACCAATGCCATGCAATCCTCGGTCAAATAGTCGGGATTGACATAAGCGACCTGCGTGGTCATCAGGTCCCCCACCGGGATGTCTCTCGGACGTTTATCCAGCTTGTAGGCCTTTCGCGAATAGTCTCTCTCAGTGAAGATGCCGACCAGCTTCCCGCCTTGCAGCACCAGCAATGCACCGATGTTTTTATCTGCCATCAATTGCATTGCCTCGTACACGGATTTGTCGGGCTCGATGGTGGCAACTTCATATCCCTTGCTTTGAAGTAATTGTCTTACAGTTGCCATCGACTCCTCCCGCGTCTCAGTTTCAATTATCATTCCCTTCTTTCCGACCTCATCCAATCATAGCACGACAGTAGAGAGGGTGCTTCCAACGAGGCATCGATGTATCACAGCACATGACGCCTGTCCCCGTGGCTAAATCCGATCAAGGATCCCTGAATATTTTTTCCAAACGCTGCTGCCTTGAACAGTTCGCCCATTTCCGCCGGACTCACCAATTTTTGCAACTGGTTTGACAAAGGCAAGTACTCTTTAACGTTTTCCGCTGGAGTTTGCGCCAGAATTTCGGCTATCCCGCAATTGATGAGAAAGTGCGCCTGGTTGGCGTACCCCAGCAAGTCGAGGCCAGAGTTAAGGCCGGCTTTGGCAATAGCGCTAAAATCGACGTGGCTTGTAATGTCCTGCAAGCCAGGAAGATAAAACGGATTATCGTGCACACGGTGACGATAATGGCACATCAGTGTTCCGTGGTTGCGCTGCGGATGATAGTACTCACCCTCTCCGAAACCGTAATCAATCAGCAGAATCACCCCCCTTTCGAGAAGATTTCCAAGGGTGTGCATAAAATGCCGCGCCGATAGATTTATTTCGCTTACATATTCCTGGTTAGCCATATCGGCACCTGAACCGAAATGAACAGGCAACCTGCGCGCGGCAGCCAAAAGTTCTCTATCGGCTCCTTCCGTAAGCGGGCGCTCACTCCAGTCAAATCCGTTATTTCGGAGCGTTACGCCGCGTTCAAAAAGCTGGGCGCCCCGCCAGACGAGCAGATGCACTGGCATTGCGTCAAGCACCTCATTGGCAACTATCAATCCATTGAAATGTTCCGGCAAATATTCCAGCCAGGTAACCCGGGACAAGAGATGGCGTGCGCACCTTTCAAATAACTCACGCTGTCGCTGTTGCAGCTCTGCACTGACTTCAAGAATGAAATACCGCGCTGGCAGGCTGTCCAGTTTTTCCAGCTCAAGCAATAAATCAAAGGCCAATTTACCAGTGCCTGCCCCAAACTCCAGAATATCGCCGCCGGTGAGTTCGAGCACCTGTGCGCCCTGCCGCGCCAAGGCTCTGCCGTACAGGGAGGACATTTCCGGCGCAGTAACGAAATCTCCCCTTCCGCCAAATTTGGCCGAACCTCCGCTGTAATACCCGAGGCCAGGAGCGTACAACGCCAGCCGCATATAATGCTCAAACGAAATCCAGCCGCCCGCGGCGGTAATTTCCCTCTGGATCAGTTCGGCTAGCGCGCGGCTGTGCCGAAGGGCGACTTCTTCCGGTTCAGGTAGCGGCGGTAGTGGCTGCATGGCTGCTGTGCTACGCTGTACCATATGGGTTTGTAATCAAATGAATTCCATTTTACCGCCAAAGCGCGGATGCGAAGCTCATCCCAGGCTATTGAATTATCATCCTGTAAACCTGCAAAAATGATTTGCACCGGTAGAGAAGATCCAATGGCAGGGGAAAGTCGTACTCGTCACTGGAGGCGCCAGGCGCGTGGGTGCGGCCACCTGCCGAAGGCTGCATGGACAGGGCGCAAATCTGGTTGTGCATTACCGCGCGTCAGAACATGATGCGCGAGCATTACAGGCGGAGCTTGAACAAGTTCGACCTCGCTCTGTGGCACTCGCGCGCGCCGACCTGCTGAACATCGCTCAGTTGCCCAATCTGGTCGATGAAAGTGTAAAGCATTTTGGAAAGCTCGACGCGCTGGTGAACAATGCTTCCAGCTTTTTTCCTACGCCGCTCGGTGAAATTACGGAGGCCGCCTGGGAGGACTTGATGGGCAGCAACTTGAAAGCTCCCCTGTTCCTGTCCCAGGCCGCAGCACCGCAGCTGAAGAAACAAAACGGCTGTATCGTCAATATCGTCGACATTCACTCAGAATCGCCGCTTAAAAATTATGTCGTATACAACGCCGCCAAGGGCGGCCTGGCTTCGCTTACCCGATCTTTAGCGATCGAGCTCGCGCCGGAGGTTCGGGTAAACGGGATCTCGCCTGGCCCGATCCTCTGGCCAGAGGCAGGCGAGTGGATGGATGAGGCCTCACGCCAGCACATCATCAACCGGACACTGCTCAAACGCACGGGCGAGCCGGACGACATTGCCAGAACAGTAGCTTTTCTGATCGCCGATGCGCCTTATATCACCGGACAGATCATCGCAGTGGATGGCGGGCGAAGTATCAATTTGGAGTGACGAGCGCCGTCAGATGGCAACTTGGCAGCGCCCTATCAGCAGTTTCCGTCCGCTGGCGAATGGATCTCATGAGGATCGACTTGATACGTAAAGCTTGAGTACCCTCGCCGAACCCTTTTGTCGGCAAGGTAAGCATGTAAATTTACGAACCGCAACCGGAAGAGCTCTTGGGCGGAAGCTTGCAAACGCAGACAACCCGCCATACCTGTTTTGATATTTCAAACGGGGTTATAGATATTGACGCTCAGGCTGCTCGCCTCAACATCATCATTCCGCCAGTTTCTTCTTCAATATTTCGTTTACCTGTGCCGGGTTCGCCTTGCCCTTGGCGGCTTTCATCACCTGCCCGACAAGGGCATTAAACGCTTTTTCCTTGCCCGCCTTGAACTCTTCCACCGATTTCGGATTAGCTGCAATGACCTCGTCTACCAGACGTTCCAGTTCTCCTGAATCCGAGATCTGTTTCAGGCCTTGCGACTCGATAATCCGATCGGCAAGGTTCTCATCCAGCTTCCAATCCCTGCTCTTCCAGCCTGATTCACCAGCCCTGCTCCACATCTGTTTGAATACTTCTTTTGCAATTTTTCCGGAAATTGTCCCGTCTTTTACGCGCTGAAGAAGCTGGCCAAGCTGCGCGGGAGATAGGGGAGAGCTGTCGAATGATTTTCCGCGCTCATTGAGATAACCGGAGAGTTCGCCCATCACCCAGTTCGCGCAGAGCTTGGGATCTGAGGGGAGCTCGACCACCGTCGCGTCAAAATAGCCCGCGATCTCGCGGTCGACGGTGAGCGCCGAAGCGTCGTAAGGCGAAAGCGAGTAGTCACGCTCCAGTCGAAGCCGCATTTCCTGAGGCAATTCCGGCAGCTCGCTTTTGACTTTCGCGACCCAGCTTTCTTCTACTTCGAGGGGCAGCAAATCGGGGTCCGGAAAATAGCGATAGTCCTGCGCATCTTCCTTGCTTCGCATCGCGCGAGTTTCATCCTTGTCCGGATCGTAGAGGCGGGTTTGCTGCTCTATGGTTCCGCCGTCCTCAAGGATTTCTATCTGGCGCCTGGCCTCGTAATTGATGGCTTTCTCAAGAAAGCGAAAGGAATTAAGGTTCTTGATTTCGCAACGGGTGCCGAGCTTTTCCGATCCTTTGGGCCGCACCGACACGTTGGCATCGCAGCGAAAGGAGCCTTCCTGCATATTGCCATCGCAAATGCCAATCCAGCGTACCAGCGAATGCAATATTTTGGCATAGGTGACCGCTTCATCACTGCTGCGCATATCCGGCTCGGAAACGATTTCAAGCAAGGGCGTCCCTGCCCGGTTCAGATCGATCCCAGTCATGCCATGAAAATCTTCATGCAACGACTTCCCTGCATCTTCTTCCAGATGCGCTCGGATGAGGCGGACGATTTTCTCATTCTCGCCCACGGGTATGGTAATACTGCCGCCTTCGACCACCGGCAGCTCGTATTGGCTGATCTGATAGCCTTTAGGCAAGTCAGGATAAAAATAATTTTTGCGCGCAAAAATCGATGGTGAATTGATTTTCGCCCCGACCGAAAGCCCAAACCGGATTGCGCGGTCGACCGCGCCGCGGTTCAATACCGGCAATACACCTGGTAGCGCGAGGTCCACCGCGCAAGCTTCGGCATTCGGTGCCGCTCCAAATTCGGTCGAGGCGCCAGAAAATATTTTTGACCGGGTCGAGAGTTGTGCGTGCACCTCAAGACCGACGACGATTTCCCACTGCATCGAAACAACCTTATTGAATTATCGAGAACGGCACAACCGCCATCGGTTCTACCGAGAGAGCCGTGGAACTCATAAATTGGGTATCCGCATGTGCCAATCGGTGACTTTCTGATACTGGTGCGCAACATTCAGCATTTTAGCTTCGGAGAAATAATTGCCGACAATGTGCAATCCCACCGGCCTGCCTTTGCTGCCGAATCCCGCAGGGATAGACATGCCAGGCAAACCAGCCAGGTTAACCGCAATGGTATAGGCATCGGACAAATACATCTGCACTGGATCGCTGACCCTTTCGCCAAGATTGAATGCCACAGTCGGAGAGGTCGGGCCCATAATTACATCGCACTGCTTGAACGCCTCGGAAAAATCGTGCGCCATCAGCCGGCGCAGTTTCTGCGCCTGCAGGTAATATGCGTCATAATAGCCATGCGAGAGCACGTACGTGCCGATCAGGATTCGTCGCTTTACCTCCGCGCCAAATCCTTGGGCGCGGCTCTTGCGGTACATATCGTTCAGGTCTGAATACTCGGGTGCGCGATACCCGTAACGGACGCCGTCAAAACGGGAAAGATTGCTTGATGCTTCGGCAGGTGCGAGTACATAATAAACCGGCACCGACAGCGGTGTATTGGGTAGCGATACTTCAACCGTTTTGGCCCCGAGCTTGCGATATTCTCCAATCGCAGCTTCTACCGAGCGTGCCACATCATCATTTATTTCCTTGACGAAATATTCCTTTGGCAAGCCAATACGCAGTCCTTCCAGGGGTTTTTCCAGATGGCGCCTGTAATCTTCTGTCTCTTGCATCAGGCTGGTCGAATCGCGCGCGTCGAACCCGGCCATCACGTTCAGCAGCAATGCGAGGTCTTCCGCTGATTTTGCCATCGGCCCCCCCTGGTCGAGGCTGGAAGCAAACGCGATCATTCCGTAGCGGGATACCAACCCATAGGTCGGTTTGAGGCCGGAGATACCGCATAGGGCTGCCGGTTGGCGGATCGAACCGCCGGTATCAGTGCCGGTTGCGGCAGGGACCATGCGCGCGGCCACCGCGCAGGCGGAACCGCCCGAACTCCCGCCGGGGACGGCTGAGGTGTCCCACGGGTTTTTCACCGGGCCGTAAAAGGAGGTTTCGTTACTGGACCCCATGGCGAATTCATCCATGTTCGTCTTGCCTAAGATCACCGCTCCGGCGGCGTTGAAACGCTCCACCACGTGAGCATCATAGGGCGAGACGAAGTTCGACAGCATCCTTGATCCGCAGGTGGTCAACCATCCTTTGGTGCAAAAAATATCCTTCTGGGCAACCGGTATCCCGGTCAACCCACCCGCCTGCCCGCCCGCGATCATCGAATCGGCTGCTCGCGCCTGAGTGAGGCTTGCTTCTTCATTGAAAGTAATGAAAGCGTTGTAGTCGTGATTCAGCATGCGTGAACGCTTGAGAAACTCCCTGGTCAACTCTACACTGGAAATTTTTCTTTCTGCGAGCAGCGTGGATAGTTGCTTAAGGCTAAGGTTAAACATGATGCTCAGGGTGAGGCGTTCAAATCATGGAAAATAGGAGACCGGCGTGCACTAACGGTGGTATGGCTGCGCGTTCTACTCGATGACTTTCGGTACCAGGTAAAGCCCTGCTTCAACCTGGGGCGCGATTGTCTGAAAAAGCGAATGCTGATCGGGTTCGGTGACGACGTCATCGCGCAAGCGCTGCGTCACGTCCTGAGCGTGGGACATCGGCGTTATTGCTGACGTATTCACGGCCTGCATCTGCTCAATCATTCCAAAGATATCCGATAGATGCCCGAGCGCGGTGCCCGCCTCATCCTTTTCCAGTTCAATGCGGGCAAGGACTGCAATGCGGTTTACATCATCCAAAGAGAGGGACATTTGTGGCTAACCTATAACCCTTATATTCAAGTAGCTAATAGAGTATCATAGCGCGCCTGAGCACCGCATCTTTTCCCGCTTTACCATCAGCTTTATCTCGCTACTGCGACGGATTCCGTAAACCATGCTTAATTTCATAAACAACAATGTCTTGAAAGGCTATTTTTCGACAGACATGGCAATAGATCTGGGAACGGCAAATACCCTGATCTACGTGCGCGGCCAAGGCATCGTTCTGAATGAACCGTCGGTGGTCGCAATCCGCCAGGATGGCGGGCCCAACGGTAAGAAGGTCATCCAGCAGGTCGGACTGGCAGCAAAGCAGATGCTGGGGCGTACTCCTGGCAATATAACCGCCATCCGGCCCATGAAAGACGGCGTCATAGCGGATTTTACCGTTACCGAGCAGATGCTGAAGCACTTCATCAAGAAAGTTAATCCGCCTCGGTTGTTTTCCGCCAATCCCCGCATTGTAATTTGTGTTCCTTACGGATCCACCCAGGTGGAGCGCCGCGCCATCCGCGAGGCTGCATACGGCGCAGGTGCACGGAAGGTCGAATTGATCGAAGAGCCGATGGCGGCAGCGATCGGTGCCAACCTGCCGGTCGAGGAGGCAACTGGCTCGATGGTGGTTGATATCGGGGGGGGCACCACCGAGGTTGGCGTGATCTCGCTGGGAGGTATTGTTTATTCGAACTCAGTGCGGGTCGGAGGCGACAAGTTCGACGAAGCCATCATTAACTATATTCGCCGAAACTACGGAATGCTGATTGGCGAAGTTACCGCTGAATTGATCAAAAAGGAAATAGGATCTGCTTTCCCGGGGTCCGAAGTTCGTGAAATGGAAGTCAAAGGCCGCAATCTGGCCGAAGGGATCCCCCGCAGCTTCACAATTTCCAGCAACGAAATTCTTGAAGCTTTGACCGACCCGTTAAACAGCATTGTAAGCGCGGTCAAATCCGCGTTGGAGCATACCCTGCCCGAGTTGGGAGCCGATATTGCAGAAAAAGGCATGGTGTTAACCGGTGGCGGGGCGCTGCTTCGTGACATCGACCGTTTGCTCATGGAAGAAACCGGGTTGTCGGTAATCATCGCAGAAGATCCGCTTACCTGCGTTGTGCGTGGATCAGGCATAGCACTGGAAAACATGGATCAATTGGTTGGCATATTCGCCAGTGACTGAATGGTCTTTTCCACCTTGCCGACCGCCTTTCGATCGGGCGTTTACTGACCCGGAGATCCGGGAACCTCGTGCGTGACTGAAATGGCTCCGAGGTTTTTCAGCCATGGCCCCAGCCTGCTGGCACGCCTGATTTTCTTTGTGATGCTGTCATTGGTTCTGATGGCTATCGATACCCGCTTCAAGTATCTCGTCGAATTACGGCAGGTTGTCTCCGCGGCGACCTATCCGCTGCAAAAATTAGCGAATGCACCTGCGGCGGTATTCGACAAATTCAGCGAATACTTCTCCGGCCTGAACCTTGTGGAGGAAAACGAGTATCTCAAACAGCAGCACTTGGTCGATAGCGGACAGCTTCAACGGTTACACGCACTGGAGGCTGAGAACGCGCAATTGCGCAATCTCCTGGAAATGGGGCAGCGAATAGAAAGCAAAGCAGTCATGGCGGAAATTCTCCATGTTCCACGGGATCCGTTTAACCGGAAGGTGATGCTGGACAAAGGAAGCCAGGGCGGCATTCAGGCAGGGCAGGTCGTCGTGGACGATGCGGGGATAGTGGGACAGATTACTCGTACTTACCCATGGCTATCGGAAGTAACCCTGATCACCGATAAAGACCATTCCGTGCCGGTGCAGGTCGTGCGTAACGGCCTGCGTTCAGTTGTATCCGGCACCGGAAAGGATGGAGCGTTGGAACTGCGTCATGCCGCCGTGAACACGGATATCCAGGAAGGCGATTTGCTGGCAACTTCGGGGATAGACGGGGTTTACCCGCCGGGCTTGCCGGTAGCTGTGGTTTCTAAAATCGAGCGCAATCCGTCGTACGTTTTTGCTCGGGTTACCTGTACACCCGCGGGAGGAGTAGGACACAACCGCCAACTCCTTATATTGTCGCTGATGACTCCTGCGGTCGAGATCCCGGCAGAAGCCCTGAAAATCAAGCCCGAGAAGAAGAGGCGAGAAAAAGGTGGCATTCGTTAATCAGACGAGGCAGGAATTGCTCCTGCCCGCAAAAGGCTCTTTTATTATCTTTAGCCTGTTTTTTGCGCTTGTGCTGAATCTGCTGCCGCTGAAAGGCATGGCGCTGATTCTCTGGCCTGACTTCGTCGCCTTGGTCATACTCTACTGGTGCATCAACCAGCCGCAGCATGCCGGTATCAGCATGGCTTTCGGCATGGGATTGCTGATGGACATCGGGGACGCCAGCGCCTTGGGGCAGAATGCGCTGGCGTACAGCATGATGGCATTCCTGGGCCTGATGTTCCAGCGACGTTTAAGCGTTTTCGGGCCTGTCAAGCAGGCTCCGCAGATCGGGCTGATACTCTTCGCGGGCCAACTCGTCCTGCTTTTCGCAGGATTGCTGAGTGGGTCCCATTTCCCCGGCTGGGATTTTTTTCTGATGACTATAATCGGCATGTTTCTGTGGCCGCTGGTTTCTTCGTTGCTAAGAACGCCACGGAAGCCCAGGTCTGATTCCGATGCAGGATGAAAGGCGCAGTAGAGCTTCGTAATCACCTGCGGGAACTGCGCAATTTCCAATTGCGGCTCGCCATCAGCGCCGGATTCGTATTGGTGCTGTGTCTCTCGCTGTTCGTGCGCTTTTACTATCTGCAGGTGCTGCAGCGCGAGCACTATCATACCCTTGCGGAAGCCAACCGCATCTCTATCGCGCCCATCATTCCCAACCGCGGCCTGATCTTTGACCGAAATGGGGAAGTGCTGGCGCATAACTATTCGGCTTATACACTTGAAATCGTACCGAGCAAAGTTGTTGACCTTGATCTTGAAACGCTCATCAATGAGCTTTCGACAGTGATAGAGATAGCGCCGAGGGATCGCAAGCGTTTCAAGAAACTGATGGAAGAAAGCAAGCGCTTCGAAAGTCTGCCGATTCGAACGCGCTTGTCGGATGTGGAGGTAGCACGCTTTGCTGCCAACCGATACCGTTTCCCGGGAGTGGAAATCAAGGCGCGACTTTTTCGGCAATATCCAAAATCGGAAAGTGCCTCCCACGTTGTGGGATATATCGGTCGTATAAATGATAAGGATCTGGAGCAGCTTGAGGCCAACGGAGGCCTCGCAAACTATCGCGGTTCGCAATACATGGGGAAGATCGGGATCGAGCAGAGCTACGAGAAAGAATTGCACGGCATAACGGGCTTCGAGGAGATGGAAACCGATGCGGCAGGGCGTGTTATCCGTGTGATATCCCGCACCCCCCCGATCTCCGGTAACAACCTGATGTTGTCGCTCGATGCAAAATTGCAGGAGGTCGCGGAAAAGGCTTTCGGAGATCGCCGCGGGGCCCTGGTGGCCATTGAGCCTTCTTCTGGCGACGTCCTGGCATTCGTCAGTAAACCGGGCTTCGACCCCAATCTTTTTGTCGACGGAATTGATTCCGAGAACTGGGACTTATTGAATAATTCGATCGACAGGCCCCTAAACAACCGCGCGTTGCGTGGCTTGTATCCACCCGGCTCCACGTTCAAGCCTTTTATGGCGCTGGCCGGCCTGGAACTGAAAAAGCGCTGGCCCCAGCAAGCGATCAACGATGCGGGGTTTTTCAGTCTGCCTGGAAGTTCTCACCGCTTCCGCGATTGGAAAGCAGGAGGCCACGGGGTGGTAGACCTGCACAAGTCTCTCGTGGTGTCATGCGACACCTATTACTATGGGCTCGCCAATGACTTGGGCATTGATAATATTTTCAACTTTACCAGCCAGTTCGGTCTCGGAAAGAAAACCGGGATCGATATCGAAGGCGAGGTCGCCGGTCTGCTGCCATCGCAGGATTGGAAAATGAAGCGGCATAAACAAAAATGGTACGCCGGCGATACTATTTCTGTCGGAATAGGGCAAGGCTACAATCTCGCTACCCCCCTGCAGCTGGCATTCGCTACAGCGATACTCGCTGGAAACGGTACTGCCTTCCGTCCACACCTGGTCAAGAAAGTTCTGGACAATAACAACGAGGTTGTCCGCGAGATTGCTACGGAACCGTTATATTCGCTCAACCTCAGCGCCTCCAATCTTGCTACCGTGCGGAACGCGCTCATCGATGTAACCCGGCCGGGCGGCACCGCAGCGGCTGCGGGCGCAGGCGCAGCCTATACCTTTGCCGGCAAGACCGGTACTTCTCAAGTGATTGGTATCAAACAGGGTGACAAATACCTGGAGAACAAGATTCAGGAGCGCCATCGCGACCACGCGCTGTTCATTACATACGCGCCGGCTGAGAATCCGAAAATAGCGCTGGCGGTGCTGGTCGAAAATGGTGGACACGGCGGTTCGGCCGCTGCCCCGATAGCCAGGTTGGTGATGGATTATTTCCTGCTTGGCAAGTTGCCCCAAGAATCTGCCGCGAAGGCGGTTGAAGCAAGCGGGGACGAGGAAGAAGAATCTGTAGAAGCAGGCTTCCATGATTAGGATTCTGCGCTTATGGCATTACCTGACGCGCTACGTGGACGGATTGCTGCTAACGGGCATCCTGACGCTGATGCTGACCGGTTTGCTCACGTTATACAGCGCCACCGATGCGAACCTTGCGCGCGTGACGAATCAGGCGACCAACATGGTGGTAGCCCTGGGCATTATGTGGCTTGTCGCCAATATCCCCCTACAGCACATCATGCGCATTGCCCTTCCGATTTATGTCACCGGCCTCGCCTTGCTTCTGGGAGTCATGCTGTTTGGTGAGATCAACAATGGTGCCCGGCGCTGGCTGAATATCGGTGTTACCCGTATTCAGCCGTCTGAGCTGATGAAAATCGCCGTACCGTTGATGATGGCATGGTATTTTGACAAACATGAAGCTACCCTGAGGCTGCGGGACTATGGCGTCGCCGCGCTGCTGCTCCTGTTGCCAGTCGTAATGATACTGCGCCAACCGGATCTTGGCACTGCCTTGCTGATCGCCGCCAGCGGCTTCTATGTGTTGTTTCTCACTGGTTTATCATGGCGCATCATTGCGGGACTTTTTGTTGCCGGAGCGGGAAGCCTGCCGGTGCTGTGGTCCATGATGCATGATTACCAGCGGCGGCGGGTCATGACGCTCCTCGACCCGACGCAGGATGCGCTTGGGGCCGGCTATCACACGATTCAGTCTACTATTGCAATAGGATCCGGGGGTGTTCTCGGCAAGGGATGGCAGCATGGGACCCAGACACACCTGGACTTTCTTCCCGAAAAAAGCACCGATTTCATCTTTGCGGTATTCTCGGAAGAATTCGGCCTGGTCGGCAACTCATTATTGTTACTGCTGTATCTGGCTGTAATTGCCCGAGGACTGGTTATCGCAGGGGATGCTTCGACCCAGTTTACCCGTCTTATCGCGGGGTCGATCACGCTTACATTCTTCACTTATGTTTTTGTTAACATGGGCATGGTAATCGGGATTTTGCCTGTCGTTGGCGTGCCACTGCCGCTCATCAGCTATGGTGGAACATCGATGGTGACAATGCTGCTCGGATTTGGTATTTTGATGAGTATACAAACACATCCCAAGCTTGTGAAAAGTTGAGTCTATCGCTTTTGATTCCATCTTTTGCCGCCAGGGTTGCCGCCTTGGCCGTTATCGCATTCATTGCGGGTTGCAGCGCGACCCCGAGGTGGAATATAGCGGGGAAGAAGCCTTCCGCCGTATCGGCTGCGCCCGGGGGTTTTGCCAAAAAGGGCGGAGGCTACTACCTGGACGACGGGCCGGGCGATGATCCACCACCCGATTTACACGCCATACCTGACGCCATTCCTCGGCATGAGCCCCTCCGCCCGGCAAACATGCGCCCTTATGCCGCATTGGGAAAGTGGTATACGCCAAAGACCAGCCACGAATCATATCGCGAGCGAGGCGTGGCTTCCTGGTACGGCCGTCGCTACCATGGGCAAAGGACGGCCACCGGAGAGGTTTATGACATGTATGGCATGACTGCGGCACACCCGACATTGCCCCTGCCCAGCTATGTTCGGGTGACGAACATGTCAAATGGTAAATCCGTTGTATTGCGCGTAAACGACCGGGGACCATTCCTTTCGGATCGCCTGATCGATCTTTCTTATACTGCTGCATACAAGCTTGATGTGCTCGATAGCGGGAGCGGCTTCGTTGAAGTCGAAAGCATTCTTCCGGGCACTTTCACTGCCATGCAAGTTGCAGCGGCACCCGTGCCTGATGCAATGCAACTTCCTGCTCAGGAAAGGACAAGCCGGCAGGGCTCGCCTGAGGCCCAGCGGCAAGCAGTGGTCGCCAGACCGGACCTGTTCGAGGTATTGGATGCCTCATTGGGTGCCTCGGGGGACCCGGCATCCGTTCAGGATAATGCTCGTATTACCGCCAGTACGCAGCAAGTGACCGCGGGAGGAATTTACCTGCAACTGGGGGCGTTCAGTGCCTACGATAACGCCGACAGTTTCCTGGCCCGCATGCGAAGCCAACTTCCATCAACCGCCGATATAGGCATCGTTGCACAAAACGGCCTATATAAGGTTCATGCCGGTCCTTATCCTGATCACGCGGTAGCGAGGCAAGCGGCAGACAAGATCGCTCAGACTCTTTCCATCAAGCCAATCTTCCTAACGCGATAGACTGTGCATTTATCGCACAGCCCAGCTCGGTAAAGTTTGCTTACATAAGCGGCAGTAATGCGATTCTACCGAACGTAAGGTAGAGCAGATGTTTGTCTCTACCCCACCGATAGCCAAATCTGCCCTCCCTTGATAGAATCGGTTTTCTACGAATAATTCACTTTCAGGATCAGCCATGACTAAACATTTCTATCCCGCAAAAAAAATCAGTACGTTTTACCCGCCGCAACGCGTTCTGATGGGACCTGGTCCATCTGATACCCATCCGCGTGTGCTGTCCGCCATGGCCCGTCCGACACTGGGTCACCTCGATCCGGTGTTCACCGAGATGATGGAAGAACTGAAAAGTCTACTGCGTTATGCTTTCCAGACCTCCAACCTGTTGACCTTTCCAGTCTCGGGTCCGGGCTCGGTCGGGATGGAAATGTGCTTTGTCAACATGATCAACCCCGGCGATAAGGTGATCGTTTGCCGTAATGGCGTGTTCGGCGCACGGATGATCGAAAACGTTGAGCGCTGCAGGGGTACGGCAGTCGTCGTGGAAGATCGGTGGGGTTCTCCGGTTGATCCACAAAAAGTCGAAGATGCCTTAAAAAAGAACCCGGATGCCAAAATCGTCGCTTTCGTTCATGCTGAGACGTCGACCGGTGCTTTGTCAGATGCAAAGACCTTGTGCGAAATCGCGCAGCGCCACAATTGTCTGACCATCGTGGATACCGTCACCTCGCTGGGAGGGTCTCCCGTAAAGGTCGACGAATGGAAGATCGATGCAATCTACTCGGGCAGCCAGAAATGCTTGTCGTGCCCGCCCGGTTTGTCGCCGGTCAGCTTTTCGGAGCGGGTGGTGGACCTGGTCAAAAATCGCAAGGGAAAAGTGCAGAGCTGGTTCATGGATTTGAATCTGCTGCTTGGTTATTGGGGAACCACCCGCACTTATCACCATACTGCTCCCACCAACGCACTGTATGCATTGCATGAGGCCCTTGTAATGCTCTACGAAGAAGGGCTGGAACATTCCTGGGCGCGCCATCAGCGCAATCACATGGCACTGAAAGCCGGGCTGGGAACGCTCGGTATCCAGTATCTGGTGGAAGAAAAGTCTCGCCTGCCACAGCTCAATTCAGTGCATGTACCTGAAGGTATCGATGAAAAGGAGGTGCGCCGCAGACTCCTGGCAGACTATAGCCTCGAAATTGGCGCGGGATTGGGCGATCTGGCGGGCAAAATCTGGCGTTTCGGGCTGATGGGGTATTCCAGCAGAATCGAAAACGTCATGCTTTGCCTGGGCGCACTCGAAACCGTTCTATCCGACATGGGAATGAAAGTCGAGCAGGGAGCGGCCGAAGCTGCGGCACATTACGCCTATGCGGCCAATCCACTTCACGTCGAAAGCAAGAGTGCTGCAAAGGCGGCTTGAGGCTCGGTGAAGGACGGGTGGGGTTGATTACAATCCCAACCTTTGCCAGATGGTGGTAGTCAGGCCCGCCGAATTGAGTGTATAGAAATGCAGCCCTGGCGCCCCGGCGCTGAGGAGCCGGTCGCATAAATCGGTAACTATGTCCAATCCGAAGGCACGGATCGATGCGCTGTCGTCGCCGTAGCCTTCGAGTCTTTTTCTTATCCACCGTGGAATTTCCGCCCCGCAGGTGTCGGAGAAGCGGGCCAGTTGGGAAAACTTGCTAATTGGCATGATCCCGGGCACGATGGGTATGTCAATACCCATCTCTTCGCACGCATCGACGAAACTGAAATAGGCGTCGGCGTTATAGAAATACTGTGTAATCACCGAATCAGCGCCCGCCTCAACCTTTCGCTTGAAGTTCTGTAAATCATCGTGCGCTGAGCTTGCCTGAGGATGATATTCGGGGTACGACGCCACTTCAATATTGAAGGTGCTGCCAAATTCGCTGCGGATGAATGCCACAAGCTCATTGGCATAACGGAATTCTCCACCTTGAGCCATTCCAGATGGTAGGTCGCCTCGCAAGGCAACGATGTGACGAATACCGCTGTCATAATATCTCTGCAATATATGACGGATGTTTTCAGCAGTCGACCCGATGCATGAGAGGTGGGGCGCAACCGGGTACCCTTCTTCCTGGATTTCCAGAACGGTTGCAAGCGTCCGATCACGCGTAGATCCACCCGCGCCGAACGTCACCGAAAAAAACTTGGGGTTGAGTTGGGCGAGCTGCCTGCGCGTAGCGCGTAACTTCTCCATCCCTTCAGTAGTTTGCGGTGGAAAGAATTCGAAACTGAAGGTAGGATGAAACTTCTTCTGTGATTCCATTCTGCAAGCGGGGGAAAGGAGAGCCGATATGGTTCCGCTCTCCTCTATGCCTTTTTTATAGGAAAATCAGTACCGATACTGGGCAGGCTTGTACGGTCCGTTTTTGTCCATGTTCAGATAGCTCGCCTGCTCCGTGGTCAACTCGGTGAGCTTTACGCCAAGCTTTCCAAGATGCAACCGCGCAACTTTTTCATCCAGATGCTTGGGTAGAACGTAAACGTTTTTCTGGTAGCCTGCACCGTTTTGCCAGAGTTCCATTTGCGCCAGTACCTGGTTGGTGAACGAACTCGACATGACGAAAGAAGGATGGCCGGTGGCACATCCAAGATTCACCAGGCGACCCTTGGCCAGTACAATGATGCGGCGACCTGTGGGAAATATGACGTGATCCACCTGTGGCTTGATGTTATCCCATTGGTACTTCTGAACGGAAGCGATGTCGATTTCGGAATCGAAGTGTCCAATATTGCACACGATTGCCTGATCCTTCATTCGCAACATGTGGTCATGCGTAATGACGCGAAGATTACCGGTTGCGGTCACGAATATATCGGCCTGGTCGCAGACTTCGTCCATGGTGACCACGCGATAACCTTCCATCGCGGCCTGTAGTGCGCAGATGGGATCGATTTCGGTAACCCAGACTGTCGCACCCAAGCCTCGCAGGGATTGCGCGCAGCCTTTGCCCACATCCCCATAGCCGCACACCAGCGCGATCTTCCCGGCGATCATGACATCGGTGGCGCGTTTGATCCCGTCTACAAGGGATTCACGGCAACCGTATAGATTATCAAATTTCGATTTGGTGACGGAGTCGTTGACGTTGAATGCAGGAAATGGCAGTTCGCCTTTTTTCTCCATTTCATACAGGCGATGTACACCGGTGGTGGTTTCCTCCGTCACGCCCTGAATGTTGGCGCGTTTACTGGAATACCAGTCAGAGCTAAGGCTTAACCTTTTTTTGATCGCCGCAAACAGAGCGTGTTCCTCCTCATTCGTGGGATTGGCAATAACCGACGCATCCTTTTCCGCTTTACTGCCAAGAATGATCAACAGTGTAGCGTCGCCTCCATCGTCCAGAATCAGGTTGGGCCCGCCAGAACCAGAAGTTTTGCTGGGCCACTCCAGAATTCGGTGAGTGAATTCCCAATATTCATCCAACGACTCGCCTTTATAGGCGAACACGGGGATGCCGGCCGCTGCAATAGCTGCCGCAGCATGATCCTGCGTTGAAAAGATATTGCAGGAAGCCCAACGTACCTGAGCACCGAGGCTGATCAGGGTCTCGATCAGTACCGCGGTCTGGATGGTCATGTGTAGCGAACCGGCAATACACGCGCCCGACAAGGGCTTTGTGTCGCCATATTCTTTCCGCAAAGCCATCAAGCCGGGCATCTCGGTTTCGGCTATAGCTATTTCCTTGCGTCCCCATTCCGCCAGGGATATATCGGCGACTTTGTAGTCCGAGAATCCGCTAGCCTTATCAGCAGGCACGGATGGGGTAAAGTCAGAGCCAGAGGCAGGCTTGGAAGTGCTGAGCACAGCGTTCATAAAATATCTCCACAATGAACGAGCGCCGTTGTTGCAATCCTTCCTCCGCCGAGCCTCGCGGGACTGGCCCGTTGCAGCGCTCCTCGGCAGAGGAAGGGGTAAAAAACTATCTTGACTGGATCTATATTCGGTTTTTCTGGTACGCCTGGTTATGCCGATGCTTCGGCAGGAACCTTCATTCCCGCATCGGCGCGCAGGCGTGCGGCTTTATCGGTTGCCTCCCATGTGAACTCGGGCTCATCCCGTCCGAAATGACCGTATGCGGCTGTCTTCTGATAAATGGGACGCAGGAGATTGAGCGTGTGAATGATTGCGCGCGGACGCAGGTCGAAATGCTGTTCGATCAACCTGACAATCTTCTCGTCTGGAATTTTGCCCGTTCCGTAGGTGTCAACCATCAATGAAACGGGGCGCGCAACACCAATGGCATATGCCACCTGCACCTCGCATCTGCTGGCCAGACCGGCGGCAACGATGTTCTTCGCCACGTAACGGCCGGCATAAGCGGCCGAGCGGTCCACCTTTGACGGATCCTTGCCCGAGAAGGCGCCTCCTCCGTGATGCGCTGTTCCTCCATAACTGTCCACGATGATTTTTCGCCCAGTCAATCCGCAATCTCCCATGGGGCCTCCGACCACGAAGCGTCCGGTAGGATTGATGAGGTAGCGGGTATCGCTGCTCAGCATCTTCTTTGGAAGAACCGGTTTGATGATTTCTTCGATTACGGCTTCGCTCAGTTGCGCATGTGAAATGTCAGGATGATGCTGGGTCGATATCACGACAGTTTCGATGTGTTGCGGCTTGCCGTTCAGATAGCGCACCGATACTTGCGATTTTGCGTCCGGACGCAGCCACGGAAGACGCCCATCCTTTCTGAGCTCCGCCTGGCGCTCCATCAGCCGATGGGCGTAGTATATCGGCATGGGCATAAGCTGCGGCGTCTCGTCGCAGGCATAGCCGAACATGAGTCCTTGGTCTCCCGCGCCTTGATCCATCTCCTCTTCCTTTGAGCGATTGACCCCCTGAGCGATATCCGGAGATTGTTTATTGAAGGCGGTCAGTACGGCGCAGGTACGATAATCAAATCCGATATCTGAACTGTTGTAACCAATGCGTTTGACGGCAGCTCGCGCGATCTGCATGTAGTCGACATTAGCTTGCGTGGTAATTTCCCCTGACATAACGATGAGGCCGGTGCTGCAAAGTGTTTCGCAAGCAACTCGCGAGTTCGGGTCCTGGGCAAGAATTGCATCAAGGACCGCGTCCGAAATCTGATCGGCGACCTTGTCAGGATGGCCTTCCGACACCGATTCGGAAGTAAAAAGATAATCATTCATGTTGTTCCCGCCGTTTATTGTGTTTAAGCCCTGTAGAATACCAAATATTCTTTCTATTAAGAAGATAGAACTTTGGCCCAGCTGCGACTCCGCCCTCAATCCGCCTCAATCGAACCATGAAGCTCAAGTTTACTAAAATGCAGGGCCTGGGCAATGATTTTATCGTAATTGATGGTGTGAACCAGTCTGTTTCCCTTGACACTGCACAGTTACGCATGCTTGCCGACCGCCAGTTCGGTATCGGATGTGATCAGATCCTCCTGGTTGAGCCGCCACAGGGCGACGCCGATTTCCGCTACCGCATCTTTAATGCGAACGGTGGCGAGGTAGAACAATGTGGCAATGGTGCCCGTTGTTTCGCCCGTTATGTGTACGACCGGGGTTTGACGAAAAAAACCGAAATACGGGTCGAGACGTGCGGCGGGCTGATCATCCCAAGGCTCGAGCCGGGTGGACAGGTCAGCGTGAATATGGGAATGCCAAGATTTGAACCTCCGGAAATTCCCTTTATTGCCGAGAAACGATCATCAACGTATTCGCTTGATATTGGTGATAAACAGGTCGAAATAAGCGTCGTTTCCATGGGCAATCCTCATGCTGTCCAATGGGTGGTCGACGTGGAGCAATATCCCGTAGCGATCGAAGGCCCTTTGGTTGAAGCCCACCCACGCTTCCCTGACAGAGTAAACGCAGGCTACATGCAGGTGCTGGATCGCCACCATATTAAATTGCGGGTATATGAACGCGGCGCAGGTGAAACCCTTGCCTGCGGCACAGGTGCTTGTGCTGCGGTAGTGACGGGCATTGAAAGAGGATTGCTGGAATCGGGCGTTGAAGTGAGTTTTCGAGGTGGCAAGTTATTTGTCTCCTGGGCAGGCAAGGACCAGCCCGTATGGATGACTGGACCCGCCGTTGCTGTTTTCGACGGAGAAATCTGCCTATGAGCATCAGGTAATTCATATAGGAGGTTCAGATAAAAACATGACACTCAGCGATGAAGAGATAGTTCAATACTTGAGGGACCACCCCGGGTTTTTTGAAGAATATGGAAGCATGCTGGCGGATATGCAGATACCTCAACCTCATGGGGGCGGGGCTATCCCGATCACTGAACGGCAGATTGTCGCACTCCGCGAAAAAAACCGGACACTACAGAAGAAACTCAGCGAACTCATCCGTTTTGGCGAGGAGAATGGCGCACTGGTTGAAAAAATGCAT
Organism: uncultured beta proteobacterium; assembly: GCA_963786735.1. Taxonomy (GTDB): domain Bacteria; phylum Pseudomonadota; class Gammaproteobacteria; order Burkholderiales; family Nitrosomonadaceae; genus Nitrosospira. The sequence continues at coordinate 25,658 of CAWBAF010000013.1, read as the reverse complement.
CGTTTCGCCGTTGCTCTCCTTGTTTGCAGGCGTTTGGACGGATTGTTCAGTACTTTCGAGTTTCATTTACGGGAAGATTTTGCTGTTGCCCATGTGGGATTACGAGTATGGAACATGACCGGTGGCCATAGCGCTCTGCCACAATTTGCCAGAACGGGCGCGGATATTCATCAGTTGGCCGAGAGCTTGTCGCATCCTTATTGCGGTCATCACGTGGTGGACGAAATAAAACACTGGTTCGGAGAAGACGCGCTTCGGCTGCGCTCGTTCGCCATGGTGCCTCTACGGACGACGGAAGGTGTGCGTGGTTTGCTGGTGCTAGCGAGTGAGGATCCGCAGCGGTTTTATCCGGAAATGGGCACCATCTATCTGGCTCAGCTGGGGGAACTCATGGGTGCCGCACTGGAGCGATTCATGTTGGCCGATGTCCCCTGATTCGTCCAATCTGAGCAGGACTGCACATGGAATCGGGTAAAGATCAGACAAGTCTCGCGGCCACCTATCTTACGCATCTTGCAATGGAAAGGCGGCTGTCCCCGCGTACCTGCGTGAGCTATTCGCGTGATATCGGTATCCTGCTGGATTTTGCTCAAGACACGTCGCTCAACCAACTTCAAATTCATCATATTCGACGCTTTATCGCCCTGCTACATGGCAAAGGGTTATCAGGGAAGAGTCTGGCCCGAATGCTGTCGGCCTGGCGGAGTTTCTACAACTACCTGATACGAGATCACGGCCATGCAGCCAACCCTTGCACGGGAGTACGTGCGCCAAAGGCTGCCAAAATGCTTCCTCGCACCCTTTCGCCCGACGAGGCGGCGAAGCTGCTGGAACTTTCAGTTGATGATGACCTCATGGTTTTGCGCGATAAGGCCATGTTTGAACTTTGCTATTCTTCGGGTTTACGGCTTGCGGAACTCGCGAGCATGAAACTCGAAGACCTGAATTTTTCAGAAGGCACTGCGCGGGTTAACGGCAAAGGTGGCAAGACACGTATCGTGCCCGTTGGCAGCAAGGCCATTGATGTGCTGAGAGAGTGGATAAGGCACCGCGGGAGCTTGGCCAAAAGCGGTGAATGCGCACTGTTCGTTTCGCGGCGCGGCAGGAATATCAGTCATCGGTCGATTGGCCAACGGCTGAAAATTCAAGCTGTGCGCCAAGGCCTTGATGCTACTATTCATCCTCATATGTTGAGGCACTCATTTGCCTCCCATGTACTGCAATCGAGTGGCGATCTGCGAGCAGTTCAGGAGATGCTGGGACACGCCAGCATTCGCACCACACAAGTTTATACGCATCTTGATTTTCAACACTTATCAAAAGTCTATGATGCGGCGCACCCAAGGGCCAAGAAGAAAGGTTAAGTTATCTTCGCAGTATGGGATTTTCAAAAATCAGCGTTATAATTTGAGGAATCCCTAAATAAGCCTACTTCTCCTGTGAAGAACTTATTAAGGAGTTCTCTTTAGCTCTCCCGATTACTTTTCAGAAACTCAATGCCAGAATTTCACGGTACTACGATACTTTCCGCCCGGCGGGGAGCGGAGGTCGCGCTTGGGGGCGATGGCCAGGTCACCTTGGGCGCGGTAGTTGCAAAAGCGAGCGCCCGAAAGGTTAGACGACTTTACCACGACAAAATACTCGCGGGATTTGCGGGTGGCACAGCCGATGCGTTTACACTGTTTGAGCGTTTTGAAGGCAAGCTTGAAAAACACCAGGGTCATCTCATGCGGTCGGCGGTCGAACTCGCGAAAGATTGGCGCACCGACCGGATTCTGCGTCGACTGGAGGCAATGCTAATCGTAGCCGATTCGGGCACCACACTCATCCTTACGGGTGCAGGCGATGTGATCGAGCCCGAGCTTGGGCTTGCGGCAATTGGCAGCGGCGGTTCATATGCGCACTCGGCAGCCCGAGCGCTTCTCGAAAATACCAGCCTGACTCCACTGGAAATCGTCAAGAAGTCACTCACCATCGCGGGGGACCTGTGCATCTACACCAATCAGAACCATGTAATAGAGGTTCTGAAGTAACGCAGGGCACGAGTATAAGCACGCTTTTCTCTTTCCGCTCTCGGTTTTCCTCTTCCATATCAATGCTGGGTAACCCATGTCTCAACTGACGCCTCGGGAAATCGTTCACGAACTCGACAAACATATCATAGGCCAAGACTCCGCCAAGCGTTCTGTAGCCATCGCGCTTAGGAACCGTTGGCGCAGACAACAGGTTATGGATCCACTTCGCCAGGAGATCACACCGAAAAATATTCTGATGATTGGCCCGACTGGGGTAGGAAAAACAGAGATTGCGCGCCGCCTGGCAAAGCTCGCCAATGCGCCTTTCATCAAGGTGGAAGCAACCAAATTTACTGAAGTCGGATATGTCGGGCGGGACGTGGATTCGATCATCCGCGATCTCGTGGAGTCGGCGATCAAACAGGCCCGCGAGAAGGAAACGGAAAAAATGCGGACTCGGGCGCAGGACAATGCTGAAGAACGGATTCTCGACGTCTTGCTTCCTCCTGCCAGAGAGATTGGAGCGCAACATGAAACGGTCGAAGGAGAAAGCGCCACGAGGCAGAAATTCCGCAAGAAACTGCGCGAAGGCGAGCTCGACGATAAAGAGATTGAAATAGAAGTGGCATCATCACATACCCACATGGAGATATTCGCCCCTCCGGGAATGGAAGAACTAACCACCCAGATACAAGGAATGTTCCAGAATATCGGAGGTGAGAGAAAAAAGACGCGCAAACTGAGAATCAGGGAGGCAATGAAGCTCATCACTGATGAAGAGGCATCCAAGCTCATCAATGACGAGGAGCTCAAACTGAGTTCGGTTCAGAACGTTGAACAGAATGGCATCGTATTCCTGGACGAGATCGACAAAATCACGAGCCGTTCTGAAACCTCGGGCGCGGATGTCTCCCGGCAAGGGGTTCAGCGAGATCTGCTGCCTCTGGTAGAGGGCACCACTGTTTCAACCAAGTACGGAATGATAAAAACTGACCACATCCTGTTCATCGCCAGCGGAGCTTTTCACCTCTCGAAGCCCTCAGACCTGATCCCTGAATTGCAGGGGCGATTCCCCATTCGAGTGGAACTCGCCAGCCTGAGTGCGGATGATTTTGTGCAAATTCTCACAAATACGGACGCATGTCTGACCCGGCAATACGAGGCGCTTCTCGAAACTGAGGGAATCAAGCTTGAGTTTACAGCCAGTGCGGTGAGACGCCTGGCCGAAATCGCCTATGCGGTCAACGAGAAAACAGAGAATATTGGTGCACGGCGGCTTTACACAGCAATGGAAAAGCTTCTGGAAGAGGTTTCCTTCAATGCGGAGAAGCATCATGGAACTAACGTTATGATTGATGCCGAATACGTGGATATGCGGCTAAGCAGCTTATCCCAGAGCGAGGATTTGGCAAGATACGTACTCTAATCTTCCAGTCCATCAGGTTCCATCCCCTCGGAGAGCAAGAGTTGCAAGCGCTTCCCTGCCCCTTGATCCCCAACATCGTTTAACGAATTGCAGTGCTTCAGGCAAACACATCATGCGTCATTGAGCGAGCAGACGAATATACAGGCTCACTGTTCCTGTCTCGAAACACCTAACAGCGCCCCCTGCGCCTGTAAATCAAGCATAACTTTTAATCCTCCCGTTATCACTGCTTCAGGGGAGGGATGACCGCTTTCCCTGCCGACAAGCTCAAGCGCCATCTGACCCGTATACTCTGTTGATTCAAGAAGTTGAAGCAGCCGCGAAGTGAATGCGTTGATTTCGACAAACCGGACCTTATCATTCGCATCGCGAAATACAAGCAGATATGTTTCGGCTGGCGATACCCGAGCGCGCGGAGCAATATAGTGGACGGGCCAACTATAATGGAGATTCGCGAGAACGGGGTTCAATACCGGGCGTCGCTGAAGCAGACAGCCTGCGGGATCAATCGATTCCCAATCGGGTGCCTCCACAGAAATGGATAGCGCCAGTTCCACCCACTCATAATGCGCCAGTTCCAGCACGAACTTCGGGTACGTGTCAGGAATAGCCTCTTCAGTTTGTAAGAACTGTACAAACTCGTCCGGAATCTCATGAAAAAAAGGGGAACTGCTACGATAATTTGCAAGGAAACCGCGAACGAGGCGGGACCAGCGCCGTTCTCCCAGCACTCCCCGGAGCACTGGAAAGCAACTCAACAAAAAATTTTCCAGATTTTTATAAACCAGTCTCCGGTATAGCTGCATGCGGGATGCTGCAATACCGGGCGGACAGGGATTCTTCCTCGGGCTGCGTATATGCGAGGTGAAGGCGTGTTGGAAGCGTTGAAATTCCAGCATCAGCCCAGACGCGGCCTTAAGGTATGCCGAGCCTGAATCATTTCCACATGTTCAACCTCACTGACAAGTTCATGAAGAGGTGGAATATCGAAGTCTCGTTCCAGGGTGGTTGGGGCCACGCCATGGATTCGGTAGGCGTACTCCAGTAAAGTCCATACGGGATCGGCGATACTTGCGCCATGAGTATCAATAATCAGATTATCGGCCCCCCAATGGTGTCCCGCCACGTGCATATAGACAATCCGCTCGGTGGGCAAGGTGCGGATGAATCCCTCGGGGTCGTATGCATGATTGACGCTGTTAACGTATACATTATTGATGTCTAAATGCAGGTCACAGTCCGCCTCGGTCAGCACCGCGCGGATGAAATCCACTTCACTCATTTCAGAAATGGGGGCTCGAATGTAATATGATGCGTTTTCCAATGCAATACGACGCTCCAGGATGTCCTGGGCATGGCGGACACGTGCGGCGACATATTTCACGGCTTCCTCCGTGAAAGGAATTGGCAGCAGATCGTACAGGTGGCCCTCATCGGAGCAATAAGCGAGGTGCTCGGTATAAAGTGAAATCCGGTGGAGGTCAAGAAATTTCCGGATTTTCTGCAGCAGATCTTCATTCAGCGGCGCTGGACCCCCAATGGAGAGTGAAAGTCCATGGCAGACAAAGGGATACCGTTCTGTTAGCCCCCTTAAATCCCGCTCTGCTACGCCGCCCAGACCTATCCAGTTTTCCGGAGCGATTTCAAAAAAGTTAATCGCTGCAGGAATATGGGATCTGAGCGCCGCGATTAGTTCCCGCCGCAAACCCAACCCCACGCCTGCAATTACCCCAGGGCGGTTCACAGAGGAGTTCGCTCGTTATTTTTTTGCAGCCCCCTGCGGGGCCTTTTTTTCAGCGGAGCCAATTCTTGCCGCATAGCCGTCAGCCTCAGGTTGGTCGACCGCGCCATCTTTATTTGCATCAATCTGGTCGAAAATCGTCTCGTGGTGCTTGAGAAATTCCTGCTTGGTGACCTTTCCATCCTTGTTCGTGTCCACCAGAGACATACCGCACTGTCCCTCCGAAGCCTTTGTTCCACCGTGTTCGCCCGATTTTCCTCCAACATATTTATTAGGATCAACCCGGTCAGCGTAGGCAACCATATATCCCTTATCCAACGCTTGTATGCTGAATAATTCATCAGCCGCGCAGGCAGGTGCAACATGAATGCCGGCAGTAAGGGTGGAACCAATAGCAACGCATAACACCGCTTTTTTGTTTCGCATAACGCTCTCCTAAATTTAGGGCCAATATTATGTCACAATTCTAAAGTACCGAAGGACGGATCAAGTCGGTTTCACCTTGAAAGACAGAAATCCCACGTTCATATTGAAGAAGCCGGCACACTGAGAAGCCCCAACGCGCTTTAGCATGTACATCAAATACTCCCGGATCATCCGGTTCGTTCCAAAAACGCTAACGGTAAGAATGACAATTTTATTTTTTCTGTAGGGGTATTGGGGGTATTCAAGCGATAAGAATTCTGCAAAAATTCGTGCTGCCGTCCAAGGGACTGAAGCGTTGGAAATTCCTGCGGGTTACTAAGAGCCAAATGAATCTTCAGAACGCCGGGATGTCGAAGTAGCCTTCTGCAATCTGTATAATGTTTGTCAAGGTTTTTTTTAGTCTGACACCATCAGGAATAAAGGAATATCGATATGCCGCCAGAACTGCAAAAACAAATTGCTCCTTATAAGCCAAAGAAAGGGGAAAGTTATATGAGTTCCAAGCAGCTTATGCATTTCCGAAATATACTGGAAGGCATTAAAGTTGAGTTGGGGCATGACATTGATCGCACCGTGCATACCATGCAGGACGAAGCAACAATTTTTGCGGATCCTAATGATCGGGCTAGTCAGGAGTCTGACATGGCGCTGGAATTGAGAAACCGTGACCGCGAGCGCAAGCTGATCAAAAAAATAGATGAAACTATTGCGAAAATAGATACCGGTGACTACGGTTATTGCGAAAGTTGCGGCGTCGAAATCGGACTGAAACGGCTGGAAGCCCGTCCTACCGCTACGCTCTGCATAGATTGCAAGACGCTTGATGAAATAAGGGAAAAGCAGGTGGCTAAATAATCGCTCACATTATTTTATGTGAAACACGGATATCTCAATCCGTGCTATTTGAAAAAGTAAAAGCCCCAGTCTGAGACTGGGGCTTTTACTTTTTGAAGCTCTTCGTCTATAAAGCAAAAAGACTAGGATGCAGCGTTATCCGTAGCCTCTGCAACGGCTTTCATGCTCAGTCGCAAGCGTCCTTTGTCATCGGCTTCGAGAACTTTCACTCTGACCACTTGGCCTTCTTTTAAATGATCGGCCACATTGTTGACCCGCTCGTTGGCAATTTGCGAGATATGCAGCAATCCGTCCTTGCCCGGCAGAACACTAACGATCGCACCAAAGTCCAGTAATTTTAAAACTGTTCCGTCATATACCCTGCCCACCTCAACCTCTGCGGTGATATCTTCGATACGTTTTCTTGCCAACTCGCCGCCTTCAGCATTGATGCACGCGATCATCACAGTACCGTCATCGGTAATGTCGATTGTGGTCCCGGTCTCCTCAGTGAGGGCGCGGATTACTGCTCCACCTTTTCCGATTACATCACGTATTTTTTCCGGGTTGATCTTTATCTTTATAATGCGGGGAGCGTGCTCGGAAATGTCCGCCCGAGTGGAGGGTAGCGCTTCCTTCATAATCCTAAGGATATGCATGCGCCCTTCTTTGGCTTGAATCAAGGCCGCGTGCAGGATCTCTTTAGTAATTCCCTGGATCTTGATATCCATCTGAAGCGCGGTGATGCCAGCTTCCGTGCCCGCTACCTTGAAATCCATATCGCCCAGGTGGTCTTCATCACCAAGAATATCGGTCAGCACGGCAAAGCGGTTGCCTTCTTTAATAAGGCCCATGGCGATACCTGCAACATGTGATTTCAAGGGTACGCCCGCATCCATCAATGCAAGGCATCCTCCACAAACCGAAGCCATCGAGCTGGAACCGTTCGATTCCGTGATTTCGGATACAACCCGTAGCGAGTAGCCAAACTCCTCGGGAGTTGGCAGTACTGCGACCAGAGCTCGCTTGGCAAGACGCCCATGTCCGATTTCACGCCGCTTGGGCGTGCCCACACGGCCTGTTTCCCCTGTAGCATAGGCCGGCATGTTATAGTGAAGCATGAAACGTTCGGAATAGTCTCCTTGCAGAGCATCAATTTTTTGCTCATCTCGTCCTGTTCCCAGGGTGGCGACAACCAACGCCTGAGTTTCGCCACGAGTAAATAGCGCCGAGCCATGCGTGCGGGGTAGCAGGCCATGGCGTATGGTAATAGGACGAACGGTGCGGGTATCGCGGCTATCTATTCTTGGTTCACCATCCAGAATCCTGGAGCGTACAATTCTTGACTCCAGGGCAAAGCATGCTTCTTTTACAGCCTGCGCATCGGGCCCGTCGCCCTCAACGCCAAGTTCCGTAAAAACCTTTCTCCAGATATTGTCTATGGCCTCGGAACGTGCCTGTTTCAGTTTCACATGGAACGCAGCGCGCAAATCTGCTTCAGCAAGCTCGGCGATTCTGCGGGGCAAATCGGGGTCCCGTTGGGGCGGGACCCAATTCCATGCCGTAACACCAGCCTCGTCAGCCAGCGAATTAATGGCATCAATTGCAGCCTGCATTTGTTGATGGCCGTAGGTAATTGCGCCCAGCATGATGTCTTCCGATAATTCAGAAGCCTCGGATTCAACCATGAGCACAGCCTGCTGTGTTCCGGCAACAACCAGGTTCAGTTGAGTTTGCTTAAGCTCGGCGGTGGTGGGATTAAGGACGTATTCACCATTTATGTAAGCAACCCGGGCAGCCCCAATCGGACCGGAAAACGGTATCCCGGAAAGAACGAGCGCAGCGGACGCTCCGAGCATCGCAGGTATGTCGGCATCAACTTCACTATCGGACGACAAGACCGTGGCGACGATTTGTATTTCGTTGTAAAAATTTTCCGGGAAAAGCGGGCGTATCGGACGATCGATCAGGCGGGAGGTAAGGATTTCCTTTTCAGACGGGCGGCCTTCACGCTTGAAAAAGCTGCCGGGAATCTTGCCAGCGGCGTATGTCCGCTCCTGATAATCCACGGTCAACGGGAAAAAGTCCTGCCCATGCTTGGCAGTTTTCGCGCCAACCACTGTAACGAGAACAACGGTATCGTCCAGCGATACCATCACTGCTCCGTGCGATTGCCTTGCGATTTCTCCGGTTTCGAATGTAAGTTGATGAGCCCCGTAGGAAATAGTTTTCTTTATCGAATTCAATTAGTACCCTTTTCAATAAACATTCATATGTCTCGGCAAAGACGAAAGTTGGCTCCGATAACCTGCTCAAGCAATTCGGATTAAATGGATTTTCGTCTACTGACGCCGACTCTTCTTTCTGGCAACAGATATTTCTATTTGCGCAAGCCGAGGCGCTCAATAAGCGCGCGGTATCTGTCAGCACTACTATTTTTCAAATAATCGAGTAGCTTGCGGCGACGGCTTACCATGCGTAACAGGCCACGGCGGGAATGATGATCCTTGACGTGCGCCTTGAAGTGCGTAGCCAAGTCATTGATTCTCGTAGTCAATAACGCGACCTGTACCTCCGCAGAACCCGTATCCCCGGCAGTTCGCTGATACTCGCGCACCACTTGCGCTTTTTGATCCGTTGTTACTGGCATGTGCTCTCCATTAAATGCCTGACGCGAAAGGGCGATATTCTACTCGTTACAAGGTACAGGAACAAGTTCTCCGTGGAATGGAGAAAACCAACCGGATAACCGGAGGGGCTCCGGAATCAGTCCAGCCTCACCAGGTACTCAGGCAATTCCCAATTCCCTTTCCGCATGCTTGGCCACAGCAGACAAGGTAGAGCACGCGGCGCGAGATTCCATCGCAAGCCGGAGTAGAGTTTGCGGGGTTATCGCCCGGCGCAACAATAATGGCAGCAGGCGTGAAAGATCGACACTGCCGTCGGGGCGGACGGCGTTTAGCAAAACCGGGGGAGGTGAAAATTCAACCGCATCCGAGATGACGCGTAGAGCCAGGAATGGAATTCCCACGTGCGCCGCGGTCTCTGCCACCGCACCGCTTTCCATATCCACCGCACAGGCTCCGGTAGAGCGACCAAGCTCCAGCTTGGCCCTTGGGGAGCAAAGGACGACGTTGCTTGTAGCCAACACACCATCGAGAACATTCACGGAGGCGGGAAGCGTTTTCCGCAAACGCGATTTCCAGTGCTGATCGACGGGTAGCGGATCATGTGCATGAACGGCTTTCGGCAGCACCAGATCGCCCGGGCGCAAATTTGAATCCAATGCGCCTGCAAAGCCAAAGCTGATCAGGGCGGATGCTCCGCTTGCTGCCAAGCCCTCCGCAGCCTTGCGAGCTGCTTCGTCACCCATCCCGCAAAGCCATATCGCTGCGCGGTCACCCAGGCGGGCTCTTTGATTAAAAGGCAGGCGCCTGCGGGTTATGCAGCGCGCCTCCATGCGCATGGCAATAACAATGCCTATTTCTCTCACCCAGAGATCTTCCGGCTTATTGCGTTAAACCTCGCCAGAGCCCATACGGGAAAATATTTGTCATATCCGTGATATTTGAGATAAAAAACCTTTGGAAAGCCCGGCGCCGTAAACCAGGGGTCATGCCACAAGCCATCTTCGCCCTGCTCATACAACAAGTATTCTATCCCGCGCCGTACTTCATGACTGCGCCCCTCGCCCGCCGCCATGAGTGCGAGCACCGCCCAGGCAGTCTGGAAAGCCGCGCTGCAATGGAACTGCCCCGCCTGTTCTGGCGCAAAGTACGTGTAATTGCTTTCTCCCCACCCGCCGTCATCGCGTTGTACGGACTTCAGCCATTGCACAGCCCGGCGAACGGCGATATGAGCCGTATCCAAGCCTATCAGCCGGAAGGCCTCCAGCACGGACCAGGTACCGTAAATATAATTGCTGCCCCAGCGCCCAAACCACGCACCGCTGGGCTCCTGTTCCCGGAAAAGATACTCCAGTCCTCTCTCCACGTTCTGCTTGTGCCTGGGTTCGCCGTGCAGGGACAGAAAACCGGTACAGCGAGCTGTAACGTCACTGGTAGGCGGATCAAGCAGGGCGCCGTGATCGGCAAAAGGGATTTCATTGAGGTAGTAATGCGTATTGTCGCTGTCAAAAGCCGCAAAACCCCCATTGGTTGATTGCATGCCGGCCAGCCAATCTGCAGCCCGCGTCAGGCTTTCCCGATAAGCTTCCGGGTCTTCCTGATGTAGCGCCCAGGCTACTGCCGCCGTATCGTCCAGATCAGGGTAATGTGGATTAGCGTATTGGAAAGCCCAGCCCCCGCCTCCCAATCCAGGGTGCTCCTTCTTCCAATCCGCCGGTGCGTCGAGTACCTGATGTGGAATGATCCAGTCGAGAGCCTTTCTTACTGATTTTTTATCCGTATCGGCGTCTTCCTGCAATGCAAGCGACGCCAGAACGGTATCCCAGATCGGAGAGGTGCACGGCTGCACCCATGCGCGCTCACCTTCTTCAACCACCAGCAAGCGCAGTGCCCGACGGCACTGTTCCCGGTAAGGATGCTCATAGGGATACCCAAGCAGGGCAAGGGCTTCATTCGCGTTTACCATGGCTGGAAAAATTGCTCCCAATCCACACTCTCCATTCAACCGCTCCACCATCCACTGCTCGGCACGTCGAAGCGCGAGACGCCGCAGGGGCCCAGGAATGAGGGACTCGAACGACGCAGCTGTGCGCTCGATCAGCAGAAGCAATCGGTTGAGGCGGGTACGGACGGGAAAATAATTGCGCTCTTCCTCGGGGGGCACCGTAAACAGCTCGCGTATACCCACTTTCCGTGGATTTGCCGCGCGCGCCTTTAGGCTGCATAAAATGGACAGGGACACGGTTACCGTACGGGACCAGTACGAAACCTTACTCAAGTGAAACGGGAACCAACGTGGTAATAATATGATTTCGACCGGCACGAATGGAACGCCGCGCCAGGGAACCTGGCCATACATCGCGAGCAATAAACGGGTAAAAACGTTGGCTCGGGCGGCCCCTCCCTGGCTCAAAATAGCCGCGCGCGCGCGCACCATATGGGGTGCATCGGGAGAGTCTCCAGAAATTTTAAGCGCATAATACGACTTGACAGTGCAGCTTAGATCAAACTCCCCTCCGAGATACAGCGACCACCCTCCATGCTCCGGATCCTGTTTTTCACGGATGAATCGGGCGATCCTTCCCTCGAGCTCGACGTCTATATCATCCATGAAATGCATCATCAGCACATACTCGGCCGGAATCGTGCAATCCGCCTCCAGAGGAAAGCACCAGTGACCATCTTCTTTCTGCAACGACAACAGCGCCTTGCGTGCTGCGACCAATCCATCCTCAGGTGACTTTCTGTTGGTGGTCGTGTTTGTCGAACTCACGTATCGGTCATGCGGAGCCAACCTTGCCACAGTTTTTAATCTTTTCATTTCTATTTACCTTGCCCCCTCAAGCAAGTTAACCAGCTGATCTTATCGCGCATACAATCGGTGCATCAACCGGAAACTTGTTCTCATTTCACCTCGGCTGCTTTTTCGCTCGCCGGTTCATCCGATAGCTCTTCCTCATCCGATTCATCATAGCTCTCGGGTGGGGGGTCGCCGTCGTAAATCAGATGCTTGCGTTGTTGTAAAAAACCTTCCCGGACAAACAGATATGGATCGATCGCCGCCTGGTCACGGATACGCATAGGGCCAGTTAATCTTGCCCGCTTTTCGATAATGCTGAGTATGGTGATTGGGGCAGCGAAGGCGCCGCCGGCAAATGTCCCAGCATAAAACAGAACGTTAGTAAAAAGGCTTACGGGTAGGCCCGGTACGTCGCGATAGGTGCTGGGGCCAATCAACGGAACGAAAAGATAGGACCCTGTGCTGACCCCCCAAACGCCAAGGGTTTGACCAAAGTCTTCGTCGTGTTGGGGCAAGCCCATGGGAGTCGCCACGTCAAACAGCCCCGCCCCGCCAACTGTCGAATTTATAACGAAACGCAGGCTATCCTCAAACCCCTGCTGTATTTTCCCCTGCAGAAAGTCGTTAAGAATAACATTTGGATAAGCGACATTGTCATAAAAATTCCCGATCGATCGCTGCACCGGGTTGGGCACGTATTGTATGTAAACATCAGCGACCGGAGCGAGGACATTCCTATCGACCATATCGGTAAATTCATAAAATTTACGATTGGTTTTTTCGTTAGGATCGATCGGATCAGCGTTCACGCCTGAATTGACCGAATCAATGCTCGGGTGACCTGGGTGCGTGGTGGCGCAGCCCGTTGTCAGCGATGTGCACACAAGCAATAAAGCGATTGTCGCGGTACACTTCATGTGGGTAAGGAGTAGGTGAGCCAGGATCTACTGTTGAAAAGGTTGGTTTTTTCCTATCCTTTCAATCCTGAATCTGGCGGATGATCTCAAGGCACGAATTATAAACAATAATTGCTGGAATAGCGCACACTTTATTAGTTGTGCCAGGAGAGCCGGAAGTTTGGGGACACTAAAAATCAGATGTTTTGTCTTCTTCCTTGCACTTGGCTCGGGGTGGCGGTCAAATTGTCGCAACTCGGGTGGGAGCCTTTAACAATGTAGGAAGTATGACGAGCGTGCATATCAAGGTAAAAGCCAACGCTACGGTCAGTAATATGCCCATGCTGGCTGTTCCCTGATGGGAGGAAAGCATAAGGCTGGCAAAATCGACCAAGGCAGTCAGAGCACTGTAGAAAATTGCGCGAGCTGTGCTGGTGTGAATCAGAACTTCACTGACAACCTCGTTGTTGAGACTCCGATGCACCATATGGAGACTGCTGTCGATGCCAAGACCGAGTAGCAGTGGCAAGGCAATGATGTTTACGAAATTAAACGGGACATTCAGCAGGACAGTAAACGCGGACGTAAAAAGACTGGACAACAGCAATGGAATCAGCACGAGCACCGTGTATTTAACGCTCCGCAACAAAATCAGCAAGGCCACGATAATCCCGACGAGCGCGAGTATGAAAGCTTGACCGAATGCGTGTACAACCGCTTCGCCAGCTTCAAGGCTAACCATGGGAGCACCTGTGGCGCTCGGCACCACCCGCTGTACCGCATGGACATAGCGCCGTAATGCATCGTTATCGTTAAGATCTTGCGCAGGGTAGATAGCGAGCCGATACTCTCCGGCCAGGCTCCGCCACCTGAGTCTGAAAGATTCGGGAAGACCTTCCTCATCAAACGGTGCCGCTTCGGTAGCGATCTGTAAATTACGTAAGGCAATGGGCAGAGTCGCCAGGAGGTCATCCTCCACCCCCTGCAACAAGTTCCGTTTTTCATTCGGATGGGCGGAATCCAGATTAACAAGCAGTCGACGGAGAGAAGATCTGAGGCCATGCGCGGCCGGCGAGGCGGGATGATCTGGACGTTCCGCAATAAATTGATCCAGCGCAGCAGCCAGTTTGTAAAGCGAGCTCAACTGTTTGCCAGTTGCTTGATCGTCAGTTGTCTGTTTCGCTGCGGATATGCTGATCGGTCCCATCGTCAGCGACATTTCCTCGATCAAAGGAAGTTTTTCATCCTGTTCCTTTGGCACGAAGTCGAGAAGATTAACGACTTGGCTTACTTCAGGAAGCTGAGCAAGTTGTTGTGCCAGAGCCTGGACTTCCATACGGTTCTTCGCGAGCGCAACCGCATGCCAGGGCGATTGGTCTGTTTCTGCAAGAAGCTCCCTGAAGGTTCGTATTGCTTCGCCTTTTTGATCTTGTAAATTCAAGAGGTTGTAGTCAAAAGTAACCTGAGGCAATAGCGCGACTGCAGCAATGGCGGCTGCGAGCGTAATGGCATACGTTCTCTTGTGCCACTTTAGCGATAGCTCAAGGACTCGCCCGATCGGGGTCTTCCTTTCAACGGGTCTTGCCGGCAGCCGTCTCGGTAGATAGCGAAGCAAGGCGGGTCCAACGGTTAGCGTCACCAGCAAACTGATAATCATGCCGGTACCCGATATGATGCCCAACTCTGCCACACCCTTGTAATCAGTAGGCATGAAGGCGTAAAACCCGATAGCGTTGGTAATCGTGCAAGCGGTTAACGCAGCGCCGGCTTCACCCCCTGATATTCGCATCGCTTCTGGAGGAGGCGCGCCATTTTCCACGGTTTCGCGATATCGCAGCAGGAAATGGATGGCGAAATCCGCTCCCAATCCTATATATAAGACTGCAAACGCGATCGAGATCAGGTTCAGATGACCGACTACAGCCGTCGCGAACGCTGCCGTCAGAATCAAACCCAATGTCAGGCAAACAAGCACGTTAAGAATCAGCCCGCCAGAACGCATGGCGAAATAAAGCACGGCTCCCACGAGGACAAATGTGATAACTCCCGCGACTTCCATGCCACGCAGGGAAGCGTTCAGCTCGTCATTAGCTAAAGCTATCTCTCCGGTTATCCTTAACCGTACTGGACTGATCTCAGTAATGCCGACGGCTTTTGCTGCGGTGCGAAGCGCTGAAATGGACTGCTCCGCCGGGAATAACTGCGAGTAATCCAATCTCGGCTTAATCTGGATGAATTCCCGGTATTTTTGCTTTTGTGGCTCGCCCTGGAATAGGGACTGCCAGGAGAGTTCACGCGGAGACCCGGATAGACGCGCATCCAGCGTGGCTGACACAGCACCCAGCACGGGCCTCAGTTCCATGCTGCGTCCGGTGCGCAATTCGTCCACGCCCCCGCTGATTACATCGAGGAAGACCTGCAGGTTGGGATCTTGCGCAATATGCGCAATAAGCGGTTGGGCAGCGGCCAACCGGTCCGTAAGGCCCTCAAGTTCGGGAACGCTCACGTACAATAACGCGTTTCGTGCAAAAAAATCATCGACGCCGGGGGCGTCGACGTCTTGAAAATTAAACGTGTCTTGTTTGAGCCGCGCCGCCAGATGCTTGGCAGCCACCTGCGTCTGCTCAGGTGTTGGGCCTTCCAGCACCACAAGCATTGTATCCACGTCCTGTGGAAACGTTGCGTGGTAGTGCTTCAGGTTGACACGGAACGGAAGATCCTCGGAAAGCATGTCCGTTGTGTCCGTATTCATGCCAAGATCGCGCCAGACATAGATTCCGCTTGCAAGGGCAAGAATCAAGGTAAGGATGAGCACCCAACCGCCGTAGCGGTAGCAGCCGGACGCCCAGTGCGCGAAAAGGTCGTAAGTGCGGCTGTCAGAAGCCTTGTTTGGAGGGGTCATCCTTGGGATAAAACGACGGGCTTTGGGACTACCAACCCGTGGAGCGATCGCATTTTTAATGCTCGGTAAGGGCGGCGACCTTTTTCTTTAGCATATCGATGAGCGTGGGAAATCCATCGCGCTGAAGGATGGCGCGATACTCGACGCGTTTCAGCGCCAGGTCGCTGACGCCGTCCGCCAGGATATTGATGATGCGCCAGCCATCTTTACCCTGCCGTAAAATGTAATCGAATCGGTTTATGTCGCCGCTTGGCTGGACGAACCTGCTGCGCACCATGACCTGGTCACGTGGCATGGACTGCCGCTCAAGAAATTCAAATCGCTCACCGCCATAGCTTTTGAAATAGTCTGCATAGGTACCAATGCTGAGTTTTCGAAAGACATCAGAGAAGGCGCGTTGCTGCTCTGCATCCAATTGAGTCCAGTTGGCTCCCAAGGTGGTGCGTGCGATGAAGTCGAGATCATGAGTCCGATCGATGACCGGGGCAAGCAGATCAAATCGGCCGCGGTAGCCCAGTTTTTCCCCCTCCCGCATTGACTTGATAAGTGCGTCATGCAGTGCATTCACGACCTGCTCCGGCTCCAGCGATGCCTGAGTTTCAGCCTTCGAATGGGGGGCGATCAGCAGGCTGACGGCGAATATTTGGAATATAAATATAGACTTGATGGTGCGCACGATATTCACATTGACAACCTTTTCACGGCCCGCACTCGTAATCTGAAGACCTTGTTGGCCATTGCGATATGAACTCATGCGAACGGGTGAGCCGCCGCGTTCTGCAAAGAGAACGCCAGAGCTCCGTGCGGCGCGTTTGTTCCAGTGTTCGAATAGGCTCCGGCGGCGCAGGACCAGTTCCTGTGGCGAAAGCGGCCATGCTCCAATGAACATTTCTTCGTGATGTCTTCCAAACGGAAGGGTTAACTGCCACCTACCCGTTCCATCCATTTCTGGCGGTCAATGTCCCCCGCAGGGCCTTATCGATGGCCCCGCAAGGATAAAATCAGTATAGCTTATCGTTCCACCTTTACTGGAATTCCAGCAAGCGTTTTCCGCGGTTTACGCTGCTCGGTTACCCATTTAGGGGCAGGCTCGGCTACCATCGGACCTGTTGTTTTCGGTCCTCTGATGGAGGTGATCAAAGCTTTCAGGGGATGCTGTAGCGCATCCTCAACGGCCGTTGCCTCATAGCCGCAGTGAGCCATGCACTGAGCACACTTGGGGTTGCTGCTGTTTCCGTATTTGTCCCAGGGTGTATCGTCCAGCAATTCCTTGAAAGATGCCGCATAACCTTCATCAGGGAGCAAATAGCAGGGTTTTTGCCAGCCAAATATATTACGCGTAGGATTTCCCCATGGGGTGCATTGATAGTTCTGGTTGCCAGCTAGAAAATCGAGATAAAGCGAGGAATGGTTTAGCTTCCAGTTGCGTGTTTTTCCCAGCTTGAAGATACCTCTGAATAGATTCTTGGTATCCTTTCCCTTGATGAAGATATCTTGTCTTGGCGCGCGCTCGTAGCTGAATCCTGGCGCGATCGTGGCACCTTCAATGCCCAATTCCATCGCGTAATCAAGGAATTCGGCAACATCCTCCGGCGTCTCTCCTTGAAACAAGGTACAGTTTACTGTGACCCGGAATCCTTTCGCCACCGCCACTTTGATGGCTTCAACAGCCCGGTCGAAAACTCCATCCTGGGCGACCGAGGCGTCGTGCCGCTCCTTCAATCCGTCTAGATGGATCGAGAAAGTCAAATAGGGAGATGGCGTGTAGTCATCAATCCTCTTTTTCAGCAAGAGCGCATTGGTGCATAGATAGACATATTTCCTTCGCGCCACAATGCCCGCGACGATTTGGGGCATTTCCTTATGTATGAGCGGTTCGCCTCCTGGAATCGATACCATCGGCGCATCGCATTCGTCAACCGCTTGCATACACTCGTCATAGGAGAGGCGCTTGTCCAGAATTTCGTCGGGATAATCAATCTTGCCGCATCCGGTGCAAGCCAGGTTACAGCGAAACAGAGGCTCCAGCATCAGAACCATAGGATATTTTTTGACGCCCTTTAATTTCTGCTTGAGCAGATAACCACCTACAGCCAACTGTTGACGTAAAGGAACTCCCATGACGAATTCTCCAAAAAACTTCAAATAAACTATTGATAGGTGCGACAGAAACCACGCGCCTTATTGCTGTGTTGCGGTATGGGCGCGTATGGTACCACGTATATTTCACAAACTAAACACACAACAACTTCAGGGTTAATTGCATTGAATCAAGGAAGTACAGAACTTCTTCGAGGCAATACTACAACAATCGGCCGACCGCTGCCCCGCCTCGCAGGAGGCAGGGCGCATCGAATAACATCACTCAAATATCAACGTGCAACCATCATTGTCAGGGTAGAGCAAAAAAATGGGGCGCCAAGCGCCCCATTTTCAACTCCCTTACTTGATCAGAAGTTGTGACGGATACCAATCGTGTAGGTCGCACGATTACCCGTGGCATAGCCCGGTGCAGCGTAGCCCAAGCCACCCGCGCCATTGGTGCTGGCTGTGTCACCGGTGGAAGGCAAGTCATTCGCAGCCGCCCCGTTGCTATTGTTCACGTAAACATGCTGATAACCACCGAAGACACTGGTACGTTTGCTAAAGTTGTGAATGACGCCGGCCGTGAAGGTGTGGGCCTGGCGCTTGGCTGCCGCCGCAATGGCGCCGCTGGCGGAAGTTGAATCCGCATTCGTCATACCACCTGAAAGTATGAACGAGGTGTTACCCCATTTGTAGCTGCCCATCGCGTGCCATAGATTCCCGTTCCCGCCCCAGTTCATGGCGGAGTTACATTGACCGCTCGACAGTCCCGTGGGCCCTTGGGCAGTGGCATCAAGCGGATTTGCGGTCAGCGAAGCGGCTGTGGTACAGGTCGCGGCGCCGATCGCATGGCTGACCTGTTCAAACTGGCCGGCGATTTTGAAATTTTCCCAGGTCCAGCCAGCGCCCACACGCCATACTTGCTCGGCGTGATCTAGCCCAATGCTTTTCTGCCAGGTGTTGGCGTTATCGCGGGAGTAGCCGCCAAATATGTCCCATCCCATACCAAACCAGTCGGCGTGATATTTCCCTGCAGCTTGGCCATCGAATTCGCCATCCTTGCCGCCGGTATTCCCCTGGCTGCCAAGGCCTCCCGGGAGAAAGCTGGATGCGATACTGCCGGAGTTGACAGGGTTAAGGGTATTGGCATCACCTGGCATGAATAACGCCGCAAAGGAGAAACCTCCATAGTTTGCGGAATCCCAGCGGATAGCGCTGTTCACAAAACTGTTCGCGCCCGAGCCCATACCATTTGCCGCACCCGACATCGTGCCACCAGCGCCGTTAGCCTGGAGAGTCGTGTAGGCAAATGGGTCGATTGTCATACCGCCGGCAAAATCCTTGAACGGAGACTGTACGCGGCCGAATTTGAAATCACCCCACGTGTTGCTGGAAAGGCCAACCCATTGTTCGCGAGGCGTAAGGGCCGAGCCCGATCCAGTGTTAAGACCGAATTCCAAACGAGCGTTGGCTTTGAATCCACCCAGATCCTCGGTAATGTGCAGACCCCAACGTGAAGAACGGGATTTGTCGTTTATGGATCCTTGGCTATGTTCGTCGGCAGTGTCGACCAGACTGTATTCGGCTTGTGCCCTCCCAAAAATAGTGACGTTGGTCCCCTGAGCGGATGCAACCACCGGGGCCGCGAGTGCACCGGCTACCGCCAGTGCAATCAGTTTCTTTTTCATATGGAAAATCTCCTTTAAAGTTGAAACGGTGGGGCTTCGCACCGACCCTATTCGGTGGAGCATATCCCGCTGCCTGGACCTCTCTGGATGAGAGGGTTGAGAGATTGTGCCTAACGAAATAATACCTAGCAAGGAAATAAAGAGACTTTCCTCTGATCGTCGGACTGTTTGTTGCTTTTTTGCAACAAAGCTGCGTAAAACTGTACCGAATCGAAGCATGGCATCCACTATGTCAGAGGCCGCCCACGCCCGTACTTCACAATACGATCGGCTGGCTTATTAAAGCCAGTTTTTATCCGAACAACCGTGCGAGCTCCACTCCCGGAGAGGCCGCGCGCATGAATGCTTCACCAACCAGAAAGGCATCCACTCCCTTTCCGCGCATTAGTGCGACATCTTCCCGGGTTCGAATGCCGCTTTCGGTAATTACAAGCCGGCTCGACGGTATCATGTCGAGCAATTGCAAGGTCGTTTCCAGGTGGGTTCCGAAAGTGCGCAGATTCCGATTGTTGATTCCGATTAAAGGAGATTTCAGTTCCAGCGCGAGTTTCAACTCCGCGCTATCGTGCACTTCCACCAGCACCGTCATTCCCAGCGCATGAGCGAGTGATTCCAGCTTAAGCATCTCGCCCACGATCCGCTGTTGATGCGGAGCGAAAACCAGGGTGAAGGCCGCAACAATGAGCAGGACGCAGTCTGCGCCCATTGCTCGAGACTCCAATACCTGATATTCGTCCACCAGAAAATCCTTCCGAAGGACCGGGAGGCTGCATGCAGTTCTCGCTTGTTCCAAATAGGCAGGGCTGCCCTGGAAAAAATGCTCGTCGGTAAGGACGGACAGGCAAGCTGCACCGTGAAGCGCATAATTCGCTGCAATCGCAGCCGGATCGAAGTGCTCGCGCAATGTACCCTTGCTGGGGCTCGCTTTTTTTATCTCTGCAATGACTGCGGGGAGACCGGCACCTATTTTGTCATGGAGCGCGCCCACAAAATTTCGGGGTGGCGGCGCGGCCTCCGCGTCACGCCCAAGCGTCTGAAGAGGCTTCGCAGCCTTTGCCGCGGCGATCTCATCGAACTTGACCGCCAGAATCTGTTGCAGAATGTCACCCACCGAGCGTACCAGAAACTTTATTCCGATTCGAAAACGCGACGGCCTCTCTCATTTTCGCCTCAGCTGCTCCGCTTTTTATCACTGTACGCGCCCGCTCCACACCTTCCTCCAGCGACCCTGCCACCCCTGATACGTAAATCGTCGCGCCTGCGTTAAGCAATACTATATCGAGCGCCGGGCCAGCTTGATTACCAAGCACTGCCGTAAGCATTCTCCGGGACTCAAGAGGCTCTTTGGCCTGGATTGCTTCAATAGGAGCCGTTTTAAGTCCGAAATCCTCCGGCCTTATGCTGTATTCAAAAACCTCCCCATTCCTGAGCTCGCTCACGCGCGTTTCACCCGAAATGGTGATCTCATCCAGCCCATCCCGGCCATTCTCGCCATGAACCACCATAACCTGGCGACTATCCAGTCGCTGAAGCACCCGTGCGAGTATGCGGGTCAGATTTGGTTGAAACACACCCAGCAACTGATTCTTGGCCCCGGCAGGGTTCGTCAGCGGGCCAAGAATATTAAATAGCGTCCGGACGCCGAGCTCTCGCCGCACAGGTGCAGCATATTTCATGGCAGGGTGGAAGTTAGGCGCGAACATGAACCCGAGGCCTATTTCGTCGATGTCCTCCGCTATTTCCTGCGACGTGCGGTTAAGGTTGATGCCCAGAGACTCTAGCACGTCAGCACTTCCTGATTTGCTGGAAACGGATCGTCCGCCGTGTTTGGCGACCCGAGCGCCAGCTGCGGCAGCCACAAAAGCCGCTGTCGTGGAAATATTAAACGTGCCGGCCGAGTCGCCTCCCGTGCCACAAGTATCGACGAGGTTACTCAGGTCTGAAACCTCCACGCGGGTGGCGAATTCACGCATGACCTGAGCCGCAGCAGCTATTTCATCTATGGATTCGCCTTTCATGCGAAGGCCGGTCATGATTGCTGCGATTAAAGTGGGCGAAAGTTCCCCGCGCATGACCTGCCGCATGAGCGACAGCATCTCATCATGAGCAATTTCACGGTGGTCGATAATGTGTGCGAGTGCTTCTTGCGGCTTCATCATGTCATTGACGTGCAATTTCGCACAAAGCGCACTTGTTCCTTCTCATTTTTCGAGGAAGTTGGCGAGCAGCCGGTGCCCGTGCTCGGTCAGGATGGATTCCGGATGAAACTGAACGCCTTCGATTGGCAGGGTTTTATGGCGAATCCCCATGATTTCGCCGTCCTCCGTCCAGGCTGTAATCTCCATGCAATCGGGAAGGCTGTCGCGCTCAACTACAAGCGAATGATAGCGAGTGGCGTTAAATGGATTTGGCAGGCCGCGGAACAACCCCGAGCTATTGTGAAAAACAGGTGAGATCTTTCCGTGCATGATTTCTTTCGCATGAACGATCCTTCCGCCAAACGCCTGGCCTATGCTCTGGTGCCCGAGACAAACGCCCAATATGGGAATCCCGCACTGATAATGCTCAATCACTGGAATCGAGATTCCGGCTTTACTGGGCGTGCAGGGTCCGGGAGAGATAACGATTCGTACCGGGTTCAACCGCTCGATATCATCGAGATTGATCTCATCATTACGAAATACGGTCACGTCTTCACCCAGTTCGCCAAAATACTGCACCAGGTTATAGGTGAAGGAATCGTAATTGTCGATCATCAATAGCATATTCGCCAGTATTGCATGACAGTAACGCGCCGTCGCAAACACAGGAGCAATTGACCGATACCGGAAGAAGTATCAGCGGACGACAACCAAATATTATCGCTTGCGGGGACGGTAAGGGCAAGAAAAAAAGGGGAAGTACCCTGCTGGCCCAAAAGGACGAGCAAAAAGAGAAGTTCAGCGTGAGTTCCGGCGAAGCTTTCCTACTGCGCTTGGGCGGGAGCTACCGCTGATCAAACGTCCTGGGAAAGGTGGAATCGGATTGCTGTTGACCAAAGCTCGGGCCATCCGGATCATCGGGGGATGAGGGTTGGGATCAGGAGTCGCCGGAAACGGCTCGGGCTGCATCGGGGTTACAGCAGCTGACTCCGCAGCAACTGACCCCTGAGGCTGGGGCCCGGGTTGCTGTGTCCCGGACATTAGTCCAGGTTGCGGTCCCCCTTGTGGTGGACGACCGGGAGGCCCTTGGGGAGGTCGCGGAGTTTGCGGCTGCGGCGCTACGAGTTCAGGGTCTCCTGGAGAATATACGAACTTCCATTCCTTGTAGGTTTCCGCTTTTTCAAAACTGGCGTAGCGTTCGTGAAAGTTTGCCCGCTTGATTGGTTTTTGGGTAGAAAGGCTGTGCACACCCATGATACCCACGCCTGGCTCCGTAACAAGCCCCCACTCGGGTTTGCTCGTGAAAGGATCGGGAAAGATTTTGCGCAAGTGCCGTCTAACGAACGGAAATCGGTCGTCGAGAAGCAATTTTTCCATGGAAGGTGGAAAGCGCTTGGCTCCGGGCGAGCTCTCGTAATATGAACCGATTGCTCTCCTTAATTGATCTCCCGCGAACATCAACTCCTTTTCTTTTTCTCTCTGAGCCTCGGTGCGCCATAACTGTCCAGCAGCAGCCAGTAGAACGCCTGTGACGGCCACCGTAAACAGCATCCAGACATAAGTAAAACCTCTTTCCTTCCCCCTCGCAAAAGGCATGCCGGCGCCTGCGCCCATTCAGTTTCTACCAATCCGCATACAAGGTTCCATCCTTGGCCTCTCCTGACGAGCCGCTGCGTATGTCATACATGCCTCCATCCGTATTGGGGGGCGGAACTACAACCCACGTTTCCGAACTCTCGGTCAAAGGATCGACTGGAATCGCCCGCAAGTAGCGTTTTTCCACCAGCTCGGCCAGGTCAGCGGGATATTTTCCGGTATCGCTGTTGAACTTATCGATTGCATCGCGCATGATATTTAAATCCTGCCTCAGCACGGTCTCCTTTGAACGGTCCAGCGAGTTGAAATACCGCGGTGCGACAATGCTGAGCAGCGTTGCGATAATAGCCATCACGACCAACAATTCAACGAGGGTAAAACCGGGGGAGGATCGGGGCGCGGATAGCATATCGACTTTTACAGGGATCGCGCGGGCGGGTTGAGCGCACGAGCCGGGGTTTGCCGGTCTCTACCATTTATCATAAGGAATACCGTTCAAGCCGACCACCTGTGAGCGCGAATACACATCAAAAACGTCGTCGCCCGCCTGTGGACTGTCGGGCGGACTCTCGTAGGAGCGCTTTCCCCACGTCTCAGCGGCAGCCAGTGAGGAATCCTGCGACATCGGGTCTCGAGGCAGGCGTCTCAAGAAATAGATTTTGCGCTTTCCTGGATCCTTCGCGTCCGGAACCCCCTCAACCAGGTCTTCCAGCTTGGCCGGGTAATCCGATTTTTTTTCTGCCTGCTTTGCAATGCGGCCTTCGTTAATAGCCCGCTTATACGCATCAAGCGCTTCCCGGATCTGCCTTAGCGCAAAGCGCAGTTCCTGCTCTTTTTCACGCTTGACCGTAAGTTCGTAAAGCGGCATCGCTGCGGAAGCGAGGATCGCCATGATCGCTACGACGATAGTCATCTCGATCAGGGTAAAGCCACCCTCCGCGCCATTCGCCCGGCTTGTTACCCACAATCTTTTTGCCATTTATCAACGGATGTCGATGCTCGCGACAGGCGGCAACACAACCGGCGCGGGAGCCGCGTTACCGGATTCATCCTTGAACACCACGTTTTTGACTGAAACCTGGGCTGGACCGGGTTTCTGTGCAATTGCCTGGAAGCGCAATTCCACGCTACCACCGCCCTTGCCTACCTTCACCGTCCGACTTCCTGACTTGTCGCCCCCGTCAAGTAATTCAAGCGCGCTGGGATCGTAAGTCAGTTCGACTTCGCCGCCGGGCAATGCCTCCGCGCCGGCAACGTTCACGCTGACGCCGAACTCCTTCCCTGCCGCCACCTGCTCGGGCGCTGTAATGGTGACGACTGGCGAACCGGGGCTGGCAGCTGGCTCCGCCTGCCGAGGCTGAGACCCATTCTCCGGCATTGGCGCGGGCATGGCCGCGGCCGCCATGCCCGCGCTCGAAGAAGATGAGATCCCAAGCGAGCGCGGCTGCACTTTACCAATGCTAACTGGCTTCGCGCCTACCATGTTTTCGGTTCCGAAATGGAATTCGCTGGCCGCTTTTGACACCCGTGGAATGTTCCGCAAAATACGAGGGGTTATCAGCAACACAATTTCGGTTTTGGTGGTGGTCGAATTCTCATTCGTGAAAAGCTTCCCGAGCCAAGGCATGGCCGCCAATCCAGGCACCTTCGCAAGAGTGGCGCGCTCCTCACTGCTGATCAATCCTGCCAATACCTGTGTTTCTCCATCCTTTAGGGCAAGCGTGGTTCCCGCGGTACGTGTCCCCACCTGATAGGCAATCCCCGAGTTTGGCAACGCCACCTCCTTTACGATGGTGCTGACTTCGAGGGCGATCTTCATCGAGACCTCATCCCGCAGCGAAACGGTTGATTCAACATCCACCTTGAGTCCCACGTCGAGATAGCTGACTGACGATGCAACGCCAACATTGGCGGTGGCGGTAGTCGTAACGACGGGCACCTTGTCGCCGATGAGTATTTTTGCCTTCTCACGGTTCTTGACACGAACTCCCCGTGGGTTGGCGAGGACATTGACGACCCCGTCCTGCTGCTTGAGATTGATGATCAAGGCCGGGTTGGCGATAGAATCCGGTTATTTGATCCAGGGGTGATCCACTGTGATTGACCCCGTCGCTGCTGATGGTGAACGGCGGAAAAACACCCCCGGCCGCCGCGGCACCGGCGGTGATTATGTTTACGTTCATCTGGTTGGGCCACTGCGCGCCGAGATTAAGGATACGGGAACGGCTGACTTCCAGCACCTCCACTTCAAGCATGACTTCGGGTTCGGCCACATCGTTGAGAGCAACCATGCGCTCGACCAGGCGTATCGCTTCGGGAGTATCTTTCATGACAAAAAGGTTCAGCTTCTCGTCGGATATGCACTCCTTCGTCTTGACCAACCCTTTGACCATGGCAACCATCTGTTTGACGTCGGTATAGGCCACGAAAAAGCTGCGTACCATCAAGTCCTGGTATTCCTTCTGCTTGGGAGGAGTATTT
>CAWBAF010000012.1:0-70143 GCA_963786735.1 uncultured beta proteobacterium | reverse complement strand
AGATCGACGCGTGGCAGCGCGTTACGATCGCATGAAAACGCGAGCGACCCGCCCGGACAAGGTCCTCAGGAAAACCGCGCTCCCCCAGTTCCTTCCCCAGATCTTCATATAGCTCATCAATGGATCGCGAAAGGAGCTGCTCGGCTTCATTGACGCGTTCCTGGGAAACTTCAGGCGGGATTGGATTCATGGCGTTTGACCTTTTTATATTTGGCGGGATATCTTATTCAGAAGAAACAAGGGTACAGTCAAATTATAGGTAATACCAGCCAGAGAGTACCTCCGCTCAACCAGGCCCTGCTTCTGCCGTATTCCCATGCGTTATCCTTGGCCTGCCGTGCCGGACCGCATGTCCGTGAGCCCGAAGTCTTCTATGAGAATTGCATTTCAAGAAAATATCGTTGCCTCAGATTGGCATGGTTAGGTGGGTGCACAACCAGAGCCGTGACCGCTTAAAGCTGTTCACCCTATGATGACATCCTCTCGTTATAACGATACTTTGGCAACGGCCCGGGACGTTTTGAATGAACCCGCTCCAGGGCGAGCACCAGGGAAGCTCAGGGTTACATCGTAGTCGGGCTCGTAAAATGGAAAAGGTCTAAGCCATGCTGACCAGAAGTTCCTCATCAGCTGCACCTGCACCCCGGCCTTATATCGCCTCGATTGATCTGATGCGCGGATTGGTGATGGTGCTCATGGCGCTTGACCATGTGCGCTGGTTTTTTACCGATGCCGATTTCTCGCCCACTGATCTGACGCGCACTACCCCTGCCCTGTTTCTCACCCGTTGGATCACGCATCTATGCGCGCCGGCCTTTGTATTCCTCTCCGGAACCAGCGCATTCCTCTCGGCCCGGCAGGGCCTGAGCCGGCCACAGCTCGCGATGCGCCTGTTTACCCGTGGGCTCTGGCTGGTGCTCCTCGAAGTGACGGCGGTACACCTTGCCTGGACCTTCAACCTGGATTACAACCGGGTGGGATTGGGCGTCCTCTGGGCATTGGGCTGGTCCATGGTCGCTCTATCCGTACTCATCCACCTGCCCATACGGGCAATAGCCGTTCATCGGTATCGTGATGATGCTTTCCCACAACCTGCTTGATGGAATACGACTTGAGGATTTTGAAGCGCCGGATGGCACGCTCAAGTGGCAGGGATGGCTGTTAAGCATTCTTCATATCCCGCACGGTCCTGTGGGATACCCCCTCGTTCCGTGGATCGGCGTGATGGCGACAGGCTATGCTTTTGGCCCTGTCATGCTGATGGAACGTGAAAAACGCAAGTGGATAATGCTGCGCTGGGGCTTGCTCGTTATCGCAGCTTTCGTCGTATTGCGCGCCTATAACGGATATGGCGACCCGCGTCCCTGGCTTTGGCAGGAAAGCCACATCTTTACCCTGCTTTCGTTCCTGGATACTACAAAATATCCCCCTTCGCTGCTCTACCTGCTGATGACACTTGGGCTCATGCTCCTACTGCTTTCAGCTTTTGAGCGGCAGCAAGTCCGAATGGGCGTCACATCCGTATACCTGATTACCTTCGGACGCGTACCTCTGTTCTTCTACCTTCTCCATCTGTTCGCCATCCATGCACTTGTAATCATTTTTGCCTTCGCCATGCATCAGGATATCTCTCAATTCCTGACATCCTTTAGCTCTTTTCCATCCTGGTGGGGATTTAGTCTTCCCATCATCTACCTGATCTGGATGGGCGTAATTTTTCTACTCTACCCAGTGTGCGAATGGTTTGCGAAACTCAAGTCCCGCCATAAGGGAAGCTGGTGGACACCTTATATCTAGTGGAAGCGTGATTATTGAAACGCATAGCGAAAACACAGTGGAAATTTGAGGCTAATTTTTAGGTTTTCAAAATAAGTTCAAGACCCGGGAGTTTAGGACAGACGACGGTTTTCCCGACAGACAGGCAAGCAAGCCGAGTTGGCGGAGGTAGAATTATCTAGCGAGGTTGGCGGAGAAATGTATTGCCTTATCCTGCCAGCTCGAACTGCTAATTGCTGTGCCAGTTCCGGACGAAACGCGGATGAAATGTTACTCATAAAGAAGAACTTAGACGCACAGGCACAACGGGCGATGTAACGAACAGGCAATTGCCTTGTTGAACCCGTCCACTTTCACCGAACCATAACCCTACGGCAGGGACTTATCCAGGCGTCGCGGCAAGCTCCCGCGCGACAATTGTCTTGGTATGTGTGCGAACGGATGTAGCCGGCCGCCCGGTGAGAAGCTTGACGTCATGCGTGACCGATGCGTATTCGCCCGCTTTGGCGGCAGCGTACATGCTCACAATGCCTTCGACAGCGAACTCCGGCAATCCCGCCGACCTTAGATTTGCTGCGGCGATTTCGAACGCAAGGTCCACCGCTTTTATTTGGTGGTCCGATGTTTCCGAGATAAGAGCCGCAATCTGAAAGCCATCAAGCGCCTCCGGCCCGGTCAGCTCGTAGGTTTTATACTCGTGCCCCCGTTGCGCGAGAACCGCGGCGGCACACTCGGCAACGTCCGCATGTGCTACGTAGGCCACTTTGCCCGTCGCGCCGGGGACCTTGAAAGTGCCGGTTTCTATTGCCTGTGCGATCAAGCCATCCAGGTTTGATGCATATAGATTATCGCGCAAGATCGTATAGGGGGTACCGGATGCCTTGAGATAAGATTCTGTTTCAGCGTGTGTAATTGCCCAGATGAACTTGCTTTGGGGACTCGGGTTTACGAAGCTGGTATATACGATGCGCTTGATCCCCGTCCGTTTGGCGGCATCGATGGCATTCTTGTGGTGGCGGATGCGGACATCATTCGGTCCGTCGGACGAAATCAGGAGAGCAACCTCCGCTCCTGCGAAGGCGGCATTGAGGCTGCCCGGGTCGTCGTAATCCGCTCTTATGATGTTGACACCGCGGTTTCTCCAGTACTCGAGCTTGGCAGGCGTGCGGACGGCAAGTTTGATTTCGGAAACAGGAACTCGCTTGCTGAGTTCATCTGCGACAGCTCGGCCCAGCTTTCCGCTGGCAGCGGTAATGACAATCATTGCGAGCTCCTCATTGCAGAGCAGAGGCTTGGTGTACAAGCGACGATCATATCATTTCGCAATTCTCCAGTATGTGCGCTATGCAACGAAGAAATGCCCAAGTCCTCTGCTAGACTCCAATCTCCTTCATAACAGCAGGAATCGGGGTTCCTATGAACGACGATCTTTTTCAGTTTCCGATTACCGGATGGGAAATAAAAGCCGAGCCGGTCGAGGGCATTCTGTCTCTCCGCTTTCCTTTTTTATCTCACGAAGAACAAAAGCTGGCTGAGGCCGACCCGGGCCGGCCCTACGTCATGCAGGCCGATCAGGCCCGTGAACTTCGCGACGCGCTGTCCAGGGCGATTGATCGGCTGGAAAACCAGGAGTTTGAGTCTCCCCTTTCGGCAGATTTGTCGAACAGCTTGCTCGTTTATTGAGTTTCCCGGAACAGGGGGAAGCTTCTTCCGCATAGTCCAGGCATCCGGATTCTGCTCTACTCGGAAAACAAGCGCGAGATGTCAGTCGTGGAATAAATAACTCCCCGATCCCTTATGACGCCCGAATCCCCGCCCAACCGGCTCGACCGCCCGGTCGATGAGACGTACGATCACGTACTGGGCCCGGACGATGCGGAAATCACGCTGGTTGAGTACGGGAGCTACGGGGACCCCGCCTCTCGCCTCGCACATGACCGAATCGCCCAGATGCGCAGCAGGTTTGGCAATCGCCTTCGTTATGTATTCCGCCACCGTCCGTTAGTGGGAAACGCGCTTGCCCGGCAGGCTGCGGAACTGGTGGAATCCTTTGATGATCCGGCACGCTTCTGGAATATGCATGTCGCATTGATGGCCCGCTCTGATGAGCTGACTGAGGAGGATCTGCACAGGATTACCGCGGATTGCAAACTCTATGAAGAGATCGGCGCCTCCGCCGATGCAGGCTTGCGGGCAAAAACCCGCGTTGATGCGGATGTGGAAAGCGCGGCGGCGAGCGGGGTAATCGTTACGCCTACCTTCTTTATCAATGAGCGCCGATACGATGGGCCGTGGGATGCCAGCTCGCTCTCGGAAGCAATGCTCGGCTCCCTCGGCCACGTGGTCCGTGCCGCCGCCCTGGATTTTGCCAGATGGGCGCCATCAACAGGTGTCCTGCTGCTCATCACTACCGGAGTGGCGGTCATACTGAGTAATTCGGCCCTCGCCGCGGACTTCAATGATTTCTGGGAGCAGCGCGCCGGTATCAGTTTCGGCACGGCCATGTTCAGTCTGTCCTTGCGGCAGTGGATCAACGACGGGCTACTGGTCATTTTCTTCCTGGTCGTTGGGCTGGAAATCAAGCGCGAATTCACCGTCGGCCATCTCGCCAGCCGCCAGGCGGCAATGTTCCCCATTGTAGCGGCGATCGGCGGCATGACCGTTCCCGCAGTGCTTTACCTGATACTGGTGCCTGATGGGTCACATCCGGACTGGTTGCGAGGATGGGGCGTTGCCACCGCGACCGATACTGCCTTTGCCATCGCCCTGATCGCGATGATGGGCAACAGGGTACCCATTGAATTGCGCGTGTTTCTGACTGCAGCCGCCATTGTGGACGACATTGGCGCCATCATCATCGTCGCATTGTTCTACTCGGGAGAACTTCATCTCGCCTACCTGGCGGCCGCAGCCGGCATCGTCGGGTTGCTGGCGCTGATCAACAAAGGTGGCGTGTACCGCGCAACTCCCTACGTGTTGCTCGGAATCGGATTATGGGCCTGCGTGCATGCCAGCGGAATACACTCCACGCTTTCGGGCATAATACTCGCGCTTTTCATACCTACCCGGCCACCCCCCAATCTCAAGGCGCTCATGATGCAGGCCGACGCTGTCCTTACGGCGGAGACCCAGCGCGGCAGGGAAATTCTGCGGTATGGTCCTTCCGAACCCGCGCTGGAGGCGCTGGACGCCATTCACGACAGGCTGGAGTCGCCGGCAGACCGCATGTTGCGCCATGTGGCGCCCCGGTCGAGCTACCTGGTATTGCCCCTGTTCGCGTTGGCGAATGCCGGCGTGGAGATAAGCACGGGAGTATTCGACGGCCACGGAGCCCTGATGACCGGCATAGCCACGGCATTGGCAGTCGGCAAACCGCTAGGATTCATCATGGCGACTGCTGCCGCCGTCAGGCTGGGAATCGCAGCCAAACCTTATGAGTACTCGTGGACACAGTTGGCGGGAGCTGGGTGCCTGGCGGGAATCGGCTTTACCATGTCCCTTTTCATTGCGAGTGAAGCTTTTAGGGTTCCAGAAGACTTTGCCGCGGCAAAAATCGCGATTTTTGCAGGCTCGATGTTATCCGCCACCGCAGGGGTCGCAGTACTTTGGAATGCACAGCGCGATTAGTGGCCTGCTTGGAATTAGCAGACTATTTCGATTCATAAGATTTTATGACAGCAAAGGAGGCAATCATGACAACGAGAAAAGGATGGGCAGTGTGGAAAGGCGGTATCAAGGATGGCAGTGGCACAATCTCCACCGAGACGGGTGTGCTCCACGATGCTCCGTATGGCTTCAAATCCAGATTTGAGAAAGGTGAGGGCACAAATCCGGAAGAACTGATTGCCGCGGCCCATGCCGCATGCTTCTCCATGGCGCTTTCCCTGATGGTGGGTGAGGGAGGCCTGACGCCGGAACGGATCGAAACCCACGCCGCGGTCACGATTGAAAAGGTGGGAGAAGGTTTTGAAATCACGCGTAGCCATCTTGATGTCTCTGCAAAAATACCCGGCGCTGATGACACGAAGTTCCAGGAACTCGCAAGTAAGGCAAAGGCCGGCTGCCCGGTGTCCAAGCTGCTCAAAGCACAGATCACGATGGACGCCAAGCTGGAAAGCTGAGCAGTCGCAACGACTAAAAAGAAAAGCCCGGCGCAGGATCTCTGCTGCCGGGCCCAATGCGACAGGTTTGCGCCAGGTAACCGGGGAACTGTCATTTCCCCAGTTGCATCTTACGCTCCTTACAAGCATTGCCAATTGGACTGAAGTACAATTCGGCCATGCGCCCATTCGTATCCCGGACCGCCCTGGCAGCAGCCTGCTGCCTTATTACCGGTACCGTTGCTCACGCCCCCCTCGCATCAGCCGCGGCCGGAGAAAACTTGCCGGTTGGTCGCGAACTGGCCATTACGAATCGATATGCGCTTCCAATTCTTGAGCTATCCGGGCTTGCCACCGCTCGTACCGCTCCGACCAAAAGCGGAGCAACGGGTACGCGCGATATCAGCCTGTATGCCGTTGGGGATAAAACATACGACGTTGTCACCTTTTATATTGCCGGGTCATCCGGGGGAATCGCGATCAGCGTGAAAGATGCCGCGCCGGCGCTAGGTAAACGCGCAAGTACCGAGTCTCAGTGGGAAGCTGTCGCTATCGACGACGTGGATACCATTTGCATGTTGAGCGAGACCCGCAGTGAAATGCCATGCTTCGATCGCGGTCTGGAGGAAAGCAGAGGAATCATCAAACTGGACACTTCCCCCTTGAAGCACCTCGACCGTCTTTGGGGCAACCGGCCCAATTCCCGGGGCGAAGGAATGCTCCTGATGAAGAAAGGCCATATGCTGGTCCTGAAGGAAAAAAACCCGTCGCTCCTTGTTGAATTTGGTCCAAGAGGAGATGCACCCATGGGCTATGGCCCGGAGACCTTTCTTCAGCCAGGCGAAGCGTTTACGCTGCCATCTCCCCAAGGGCCTGATCAGCAGGATCCGGCCCTGGCAGCGCTGAAAACCTGGGAATTTTCGGATCGCCTGCGAGAGCTTGCAACGGATGCGAGTGAAATCACCATCGGCCCGGATGGGCACGTGTATCTGCTGTCTCAGCAGAGCTTGGTCTTGGTTCGCCTGGAAAAAGTACTGAAGCCAGATGAAGACAAGGTCAACGTGGATAATGACGCCTGGTGGACGCTTCCTAAAGGAATCGGCAAGGCGGAAGGGTTGGTCATTGACGGCGAAAGGCGCCCGTGGATTGGCATCGACATCAAGCAAAAGGGCAAACCAAATCTGTTTCGGTTGTCTCCCCTGTGAGTTCCCCTGGAGAGTGGAACCCATTAGAAAGGGCAGCACACCGATTCCACCAGGTTCGGCTAATCCAGCTCTACCGGGGAATCGGCAGACTACTGCTCAATCCGTCCGGCCGGATGACTGCTGCGCCTCTGTCACGGCTTCGCCTCCCGCTATCACATCAAACAACTCCTCGTCGATTTTATCCTGGCGCAGCCGATAAAACGTCCGCTGCAGTTCGTCGCGCAGTTGATCGATATTGCGCTCGGCCCGTTCCATCGCTGCCAGTCGACTTGTATTTTCGCTTGCAAGAGATTCGGCGCATGCGCGAAAGATCGATACAAACAGATATTCCCGTACGAGAGCCTGGGCTGCCGCAGTGATGCTGCCCAGTACTTGGGGGAGATTCTTCGTTGGCCAGGGAATCTGCGTCATCGAAAGCTGCCACGTTTCGTCAAGCGGCAAGAGCCGCTGACTGACGGGTTCGTGAAGCAGGCCTGACCTGGAGCTGTTATAGAAAAGGTATAGCTCGTGGAAACTTCCGCCTCTGCCTTTCCCTTTCCGATGCGGCTCTGTCTCGGACTCTTCGGCCGACAGTATCTCTACCAGGATTTCCCCGACCAGCGACGTGATCGAATTAACGGACGCGGGAGGCGTAAAAATTCCGGCTGGAGGCAGGCCGACTGCCGAGAAATAATCCTGCGCCCGCTCCCCAACGACCCAGATCTTTTTACGGGCAGGCTGCGCCGACAGCGCCTGTATGGCATATTCCGCGATAACCTCGTTGAACCGGCCAACCAGCCCCTGGTCTGAGCCAAACACAACCGCTCCGGTCAGCTCGGCACCTCGCCTTGCTTTCCGTTCAATAACTGGCGATGCCCGTTCCTCGCCAGAAGCGGGTCGCAAGCAGACACTCAGGCCGAGCTGTACTGCCCGGTAATAATCATCGAGCGCGCGGGCAGCTTTCGCGTATTGCCCGATGTTCGCCGCGGCCATGGCCTTCATTGTGCTCACCACCGATCGAAGATCTTTGGCCTTGGTGATTTTCCGGTGCAGGCTTGGAAGCGTCTCGCTCATGATTATTATTGGGCTGGTGCTTGGCCAACCCAATCTTCATCCTCTTTTTTAAGCGTAGGATGCTCATAAGCAAAGCGCAACGCGCGATATGCTATTCCTTGCGCCAGCCGTTACTTCAACTGCTCATACAGCAGTGTCAATATCCGCGTTGCCTCTCTGGATTTCTCGGCCTCCCCATCCTTGTTGAGTACCTTGACGTCTGTACCCGCACCAGCCTCGCTGAGCTGGATACGGTACTGGCCCGGCTTGTCATTCTCGTCACGCCAGAAAAGAAGCTTCGAGAAAAAGCCCTTGGCCCCGCCCGTGCCAGAGTCCTCATCGGGGTTTACATAGCGCACGTAATAAATCCCCTGCGCACGGTTGCGATCCTCGACGGTAAAGCCGATACGGTCAAGCGCAAGCCCGACACGCCGCCACGAACGGTCGAATGGTTCATTTACTGTAAGCGCCCTGCCCTTCTCTCCCGAGGCTCGCTCGCTCCTTCCCAGCCCCTGCACTTGCCACCGTCGCTCTGGCCCGCTCCTCCGCAACTCCAAAGCGCATCATCAGACGGGCAAGCATCTCGGCTTCAAGGTCAGGATCGGGTGGGCGCGGCTGCCAGACCGTGCGAACGTTACCCTCCATCACTTCATCCATCCCGCGATGACTGATGTAGATTTCGGTGGTAGTGGCCTCGCCCCGTTCCAGCCGGGTGCGGAACTTGTCGCGCTCGGCAGTCGAATACAATGTATCGAGAATCTTCGAAAGCGCGCCTCGAACCAGCCCATCCGATATCTTGGCGCGGTTTTCCGCCCAGTCAGTTTCCATCACGCCGGCTTCCGGCAGCTCCACCTTGATGATGAAACCCAGCTCCTGCCAGAACATTTTGACGAGCGGCCAGATGTCTTCCGGTTCGCCCTTGACCACCAGCCAGCGTTCCGTGCCGGAACGTTCCATCCGCACGCCGGTTTCATCGATTGGGGGAAGAACAGTGGCGCCCTCGACCCCGGCCTGCTTGGTGCGATCCTTGCTGTATGCTGAAAACGTCGCGCTGCCCGTTGGGCTGATATCCGGCACGACATAGCGCTCATCCGACCCGAGAGCGGTCAGATCAGGCGGCACTTCCAGCGGCGGGAGTTTCCCCGCAGACTTGTAATTCATCTTTTTGGCTTCCGGCAACAGACCCATAAGCTGGCAGCCAGCCAGATTGACTGCCAGACATAGCGCGACCAATATCCGCCATTTCATGTTGTAAACGCTCAGCCTCTCTAAGTTAACCGGTTATTCCAGCCGTATTCCAGCCGTATGCATCGCATCTTTGACCACGGCGTGATAGCAATCCGACAATGGCGTCAAAGGAAGGCGCAAGGCGGGACCTATCAGTCCCATTTGCGCAACCGCCCACTTTACCGGAATGGGATTAGCCTCGACGAACAAATCCCTGTGCAACCTCATCAGCTGTCTGTTTGCGGCCCGCGCTGCGGCAAGATCTCCCGCGAACGCGGCGACGCACATTTCATGCATCAGCTTCGGCGCAACGTTGGCAGTGACCGAAATCACGCCATGTCCGCCCAACAATAGCAGCGCCAGCGCGCTCGCATCATCGCCGCTATAAACGGCAAAATTCTCCGGCGCTCCACACAACAGCTCGAAGCCACGTCCGATGTCGCCGGTCGCGTCCTTGATCCCGATGATATTAGGAACCTGCGCGAGCCGCAGAACTGTGTCATTGGAAATATCGGCTACCGTCCGGCCCGGAACGTTGTACAGGATCTGCGGGAAATCGACCGCCTCCGCTATGGCGCGAAAATGACGGTACAGACCCTCCTGGGTTGGCTTGTTGTAATAGGGAACAACCGACAGGCTCGCATCAGCGCCCGCATCCTTGGCATAAACCGCCAGCTCGATGGCTTCCCGCGTGGAATTCGCACCTGTTCCGGCAATAATCGGCACGCGCCCCGCTGCATATTGCACAGCCGTCCTGATCAGAAGATGGTGCTCATCGAAATCAACCGTCGGCGATTCGCCGGTCGTGCCAGCGACCACGATGCCATCGGTTCCCTGTGCAACGTGAAAGTCGATCAGGGTGTGAAAACGCTCCAGATCCAGCTCCCCTTCTTCACGCATGGGGGTGACGATAGCGACGAGGCTGCCTTTTAATGCGTTATGCATGGAATACGCATCCTGTAAAACCGGTTATTTTACCTTAATCTACGAGTCGCCAAGAATAATCGCCACGAAAGGTGTTAGCAGCGAACGCTCGAGTTCAGGGCACGTCCCGTCGGGCAACGGCTTCTCCGGCTAATTCCTAACTAATTCCCAACTAATTCCCGACGTATTCCCGGCGGATTCGCTGCCCGCCCCGCGCTGCCGTACCCGCCTTCCCGCCCCTGTCGTTGTCTGGTCTGCGGGGTCCCCCGGTCTTCGGCTACGGACCGCTGGACACGGGCAAGCCAGGCAAGATGTTCGGGTGCGAAAGCCTGACTTGAGACATGCCACATCGGGATGTCGTTCCGCCGCCGGAGCATCTTTCGTCATGCAGTAAACCCTTTCTGGGAACCTTCTTGGTCATTCCTGGCGGCCGGTTCCTCCTCCCCCGGAGTGGTCCTGCCTTCAAGGATTTCCTTCGTCAGCCGGTTTCTAAACCAGGAGTGAAAAACGCGCGCCGCGGACCTGCGTGGAATTATGCCGCCATCGAATGGGTCTGCTCCGGCGTTCCGGTATGGAGCCCGGCATGCGCGTACAGGTTCGGCCGAGGTCGAGTCCAAATTTGGCGCAGGTGGCCTTAAGTTGAACTATGCTTTAAGGTGACTCATGCTTTCGACCGCGGCTGCGCGGCCCGAAAGTGCAGATACACACTCTCTGGCTGGTCTATCATGGTCAAACTAGACAAAAAATGGTTGAGGTGGGGCGGCATCGGCGTGGCCGCTGCCGCCGTTGCGTTCATGTTGTGGCATTACCTCATGCCGTCGAAATTAGGCGATGCCTTTGCCAGCGGCAATGGGCGCATCGAGGCGGTGGAAATCGACGTCTCAGCCAAAATTGCCGGCCGGGTACGGGACATACTGGTAAATGAAGGCGATTTCGTCACGAGCGGACAGGTTGTGGCGCTCATGGACACCGATGTGCTGGAAGCGCAGAAACGCCAGGCCGAAGCGCAACTGCGCCAGGCACGTAGCGCGATTGAGTCGGCAAAAATGCAGGTGACGCAGCGGCAGAGCGAAAAACATGCCGTGATCGCCCTCGTGACGCAGCGCGAGGCGGAAGCCGATGCCGCGCACAAGTACTACGTGCGGTCCGAACCCATGGTTCCGGCGCAGGCGATTTCGCTGCAGCAATACGACGAAAACCTCGCCCGTCACCTGGGTGCGAAGGCAGCCCTGAGCGGCGCGCATGCCCAGGTGGCTGCGGCGGAAGCCGCCATAGCCACGGCACGCTCCCAGGTCATCGAGGCCGAATCCACCATGGATGCGGTGCAGGCAACGATCGAGCGCCTCCAGGCAGATATTGACGACAGCTCGCTCAAGGCGCCGCGCGACGGCCGCGTGCAGTACCGCGTCGCCGAGTTGAATGAAGTCGTCGGCGCGGGCGGCCGTGTCTTGAATATGGTTGACCTCAGCGATGTCCACATGACCTTCTTTCTTCCCACCGAAAAGGCCGGGCGCGTCATGCTTGGCGGCGAAGCGCATCTGGTGCTGGATGCATTGCCCCAGTATGTGCTTCCCGCGCGGATTACATTTGTTTCCGACGTGGCGCAATTTACGCCCAAGACGGTGGAAACTGAAAGCGAGCGGCTGAAGCTGATGTTCCGCATCAAGGCGCAGATCGACCCGGAACTGCTCAAAAAATACATCCGCTACGTGAAAGTCGGACTTCCTGGCATGGCTTATGTAAAACTTGACCCGAAGGTGGAGTGGCCCCCCCGGCTGCAAGTGAAGATTCCGGAATGAGCGGCGACGAATCCAGCAGTCCGCGCGACAGGTCATCTCCTGGCCTGCCGCCCTCTTCCGGAAAGTCGCCGGTCGTGCGCCTCGATAACGTCAGCCTGCGTTACGGCAATACGGTGGCGCTCCGTGCCCTCACGCTCGATTTTCCGGCTGGGTGCATGGTCGGGCTGATCGGCCCGGATGGCGTTGGCAAATCCAGCCTGTTCTCGCTGGTATCAGGTGCCCATGCCATCCAGACCGGACGCGTCGAGGTGCTGGATGGCGATATGGCCGATGTGCGCCACCGCAGGGCCATCTGCCCCCGGGTTGCCTACATGCCCCAGGGTTTGGGCAAGAACCTTTATCCGACCCTGTCAGTATTTGAAAATACCGACTTCTTCGGCCGCCTCTTTGGCCAGGACGAAACGGAGCGAAGGCAGCGCATCGACAATCTGCTCCAGAGCACCGGCCTCGCGCCCTTCCGCGACCGCCCGGCGGGCAAACTCTCCGGTGGCATGAAGCAAAAACTGGGCCTGTGCTGCGCGTTGATTCACGATCCGGACCTGCTGATCCTGGACGAGCCGACGACCGGAGTCGATCCGCTCTCGCGCCGCCAGTTCTGGGACCTCATCGATCGCATCCGTGTCGGGCAGCCCGACATGAGTGTGCTGGTCGCCACCGCCTACATGGAAGAGGCCGCGCGTTTTGACTGGCTGGTGGCGATGGATGCCGGACAGGTGCTCGCCACCGGCTCCCCGCAAGCGCTCCTCGACCAGACCGGCGAGCCATCTCTGGAGCAGGCGTTCATCGCGCTGCTACCGGAGGAGGCGCGCCGCGACCACAAGCCAGTCGTCATCCCGCCGCGCGCCGCCGAAGAACATGGCGACGTCGCTATCGAAGCGAAGGACCTGACCATGCGCTTCGGCGATTTCGTCGCGGTCGACCATGTCGGCTTCCGCATCGAGCGCGGCGAGATTTTTGGTTTCCTGGGATCGAACGGCTGCGGCAAGACCACGACCATGAAAATGCTCACCGGGCTTCTGCCGCCGACCGAAGGCGAAGCCTGGCTGTTCGGCGAGCCCGTAGATCCGAAGGATCTCAAGACCCGGCAGCGCGTGGGCTACATGTCCCAAGCCTTCTCGCTTTACACGGAACTGACGGTGGGGCAGAACCTGCTGCTGCACGGGCGCCTGTTCCACGTGCCGGAAGAGGAGATCCCTGAACGCATCGACACGCTGGCCAAGCGTTTCGGCCTGGAAGACGCGATGGACGCGATGCCGGACGCCCTCCCGATGGGCCAGCGCCAGCGGCTATCGCTCGCGGTGGCGCTCATCCATCGTCCCGACCTCCTCATTCTCGATGAACCCACTTCCGGAGTCGATCCGGTGGCACGCGACGCGTTCTGGGAGATCCTGGCCCACCTGTCGCGCCGTGACAAGGTCACTATTTTCATTTCGACACACTTCATGAACGAAGCCGAGCGCTGCGACCGTATCTCATTGATGCACGCCGGTCACGTCCTGATCAGCGATAAACCCGCCGCCCTGCCCGGAAAGCGGGGAGCCAAGACCCTGGAGGATGCCTTCATCTCCTACCTGGAAGACGCGGAGGCCAAAAGCGCCCCTGCAGGCAAGAGCTCGGCCCAACCGGCTCGCGCCAGCCCAGCTGAACCCGCCAGCCGCGGCGGGCGACGCTACCGGCATCCCCACCGCTGTGCATCCCGGCGAGACCACGACCGTGGCCACGCCCGCATCTGCGCAGTCCCAGCCAGTGGCTCCGCCGCCTGCGCCACGCCGGCATCATTTTTTCGATGTCCGCCGCATGTTGAGCTATTCCCACAGGGAAGCGCTGGAATTGCTGCGCGACCCGGTGCGCGGCACTATGGCACTGCTGGGCAGCGTTATCCTCCTGTTCATCATGGGCTATGGCATTAACATGGACGTGGAGAATGTTTCGTTCGCCGTGCTCGACCGGGACCAAACGACTACCAGCCACGACTATGCGCTCAATCTCGGCGGCTCGCGTTATTTCATCCCGCATAGTCCGATATCCGATTACGAAGAGCTGGACCGGCGCATGCGCAGCGGCGAGTTGAGCCTCGTCATCGAGATTCCTCCTCAATTTCGCACGTGACCTCAGGCGCGGCGCACCGGTGGCGGTCGCAGCCTGGGTCGATGGCGCCATGCCACAGCGGGGCGAAACCGTACAGGGCTATGTGCGCGGCATGCACAACCTATGGCTTGACGACGACACGTCCGACAAGCTGGGACGGCCATCGCCGAAGCTGGTAAACATTGAAACCCGTTTTCGCTACAACCCCGACGTCAAGAGCCTGGTGGCCCTCGTCCCGGCGGTGATTCCGCTGCTGCTAATCCTGATTCCGACGATGCTCACCTCGCTCTCGGTCGTGCGCGAGAAAGAGATGGGCTCAATTGTCAACCTCTATGTCACGCCCGTCACCCGGCTCGAATTCCTGGTTGGAAAGCAGTTGCCTTACATCATACTGGGCATGATCAATTATTTGCTTCTGGTGTTGCTCGCCGTCACTGTGTTCGGTATTCCCTTCAAAGGCAGTTTCTTTGCGCTGACCCTGGCGGCTCTGCTGTACGTGGCGGCCACGACCGCGATGGGACTGCTGATATCCACTTTCATGCGCAGCCAGATCGCCGCCATCTTCGGCAGCGCGGTGCTGACCATGCTGCCGGCGCACAAAATTCTCCGGCATGCTCGATCCGGTATCCTCGCTGGAGGGCGGGGCCGCGCTCATCAGTCATATATACCCGATGGCGCACTTCCTCACCATCTCTCGCGGCACCTTCTCCAAGGCGTTGGGAGTCACCGATCTCCCGCACCCTTTCCTGGCGCTGGCTGCTCACCGTTCCCGTTCTGCTGGCGCTTTCCGCCCTGCTCCTGAAGAAACAGGAGAGCTGAATGCGCGCCTCCAATATCCTTAACCTGGGCATCAAGGAATTGCGCAGTCTCGCCCGCGACCCGACAATGGTGGCGCTGATCGCCTGGTCGTTCTCCCTCGCGATCTATCTGGGAGGGGCGGGTGTGCCGGAGACGCTCAACAACGCGGCAATCGCGATCGTCGACGAGGACCGTTCGCCGTTATCGCAGCGCATTGTCGATGCCTTCTACCCGCCCTACTTCATTCGCCCCGCCCTGATTAGCCAGCCGCAAATGGACGAAGGCATGGACGCAGGCAGATTTACCTTTGCGCTCGACATTCCACCGGATTTCCAGCGTGACGTGCTCGCGAGCCGCTCGCCCGCGATACAACTCAATGTCGACGCAACCAATATCAGCCAGGCCTGGACCGGTGGCGACTACATCAAGACCATTGTCACTGACGAGGTGAGGGAATTCGTTCGCAGCTACCGTGGGGCAGCCACGTCCCGGTGGGACTGGAGTTGCGCGCCCGCTTCAACCCGTCACTGACCCACATATGGTTCTCCGGCGTGGTCGAAGTGATTAATAATGTAACCTTGCTATCGATCGTCCTCACCGGGGCAGCACTCATCCGGGAGCGGGAGCATGGCACCATCGAGCATTTGCTGGTGATGCCGGTCACCCCGTTCGAAATCATGGCGAGCAAAGTGTGGTCAATGGCGCTGGTGGTGCTGGTAGCTTGCACTTTCGCCTTGGTAACGGTGGTGCAGGGGGTGCTGGCGGTGCCCATCGAAGGCTCGCGGCTTCTGTTCCTGGCCGGCGCCACGCTCAATCTGTTCGCCACCACGTCCATGGGCATTTTCATGGGGACCCTCGTGCGCTCCATGCCACAGTTCGGCCTGCTATTGATTTTGGTGGTGCTGCCAATGCAGATGCTCTCCGGCGGCAGTACACCGCGGGAGAGCATGCCCGAATTCGTGCAAACGGTGATGCTGGTCGCGCCCAACACGCATTTCGTCATGCTCGCACAGGGCATTTTGTTCCGCGGCGCCGGGCTGGATATTGTCTGGCCGCAATTCGCTGCCCTGGTCATCATCGGCTCCGTTCTTTTCGGCATTGCCCTGGCCCGTTTCCGCAAAACCATCGGCACCATGGCCTGAGCGATAAAGTTTCGGGATTCCCGAGGGGTCGGATCATGCTTCCCGCACCTCGGGCGCCGCAGGATGATCCGTCGACGATGCGCTGCTGCCTCCCGAGGATGACTAGGACTGCTATAAAACAAGTTGAAACAAGAAATCACTATTTTGAATGGGTAAAGGCATGGTGCACGACGCCTCGTCTGTGGCAACCGCAACTGATTCAGAGCTTGTCAGCTGGGACACTTCCAAAAGTCCACCCAGGCTGACTGTTCGCGGCGACTGGACACTGCACAATTACGTCGCGCTCGGGGAACAAATTGCCCGCCTGCGCGCCGACACCGTCGATTTGACCGGGGCACAGCGCGACGTTGAGCTGACCGGTCTCAAGGCTCTGGATACGGCCGGCGCTTCGCGGCTTTATGAACTGCTCGGGGAGAATCTCGCAGCGAACGTCTCGAGCGAGGCTTTAGGGCTGAGTCCGGAGCGCCGTGCGTTATTGCAAGCCGTTGCCATGGCAATGAAAAACGCCAGCAAAACGCCATCCACGGAACTCCGGCCCGCTCTCACCGAGCTTCTCGGTCGCGCTGGACTTGCTGTGGAAACATTCTGGCATGCAATGCTGGCCCTGCTGGGCTTCATGGGACTCACCCTCGAAGCGCTGGCCCGAAGCCTGCTGCAGCCGCGAAGCTGGCGCATCACGTCGGTGGTGGCACAGATCGAAGCCATCGGCCTGAATGCCGTGCCCATCATTTGCCTCCTCAACTTCCTGATAGGCGCAACGCTTGCCTTTCTCGGCGCTACGGTGCTGGCCGATTTCGGTGCCACGATCTATACGGTCGACCTCGTGATTTTCGCATTCCTGCGCGAGCTTGCCGTCCTGCTTACCGCCATCCTCATGGCTGGGCGGACCGCAAGCACGTTCACCGCCGAGATCGGGTCGATGAAGGTGAACGAAGAAATCGATGCGACCCGTATGCTGGGACTGAGCCCGATGAATCTGCTGGTGTTGCCACGCGTACTGGCGATGTTCGTCTCGATGCCCATTCTTACCCTTCTGGGCATGATGGCGGGGATACTGGGCGGCGCCCTGGTATGCGTATGGGAACTGGGTATTTCACCGACAATGTTCCTCGGCATTTTCCATGACCACATTGAGTTGCGGCAGTTTCTGCTGGGGATGTCTAAGGCCCCGGTATTTGCCTTTGTCATCGCGATAACCGGCTGTCTGCAAGGCCTCGCAGTAAGCGGCAGCGCCCTCTCGGTCGGCCGGCACACCACCGCCAGCGTGGTGCATTCGATTTTCGTCGTCATTTGCATCGATGCCATGGCGGCGATGTTTTTCATGAAAATGGGATGGTAACAGACGAGATGGAAACGGAAGTCACCGAGACGGCAGGCAGGGTGCCGAGGAGCAAGGCTGTTCAAGAGGCCTCGGGGCAGGAAACTCCGGGGCGCGAAGCGGTGATCGAAGTCCGGAATCTGACCAACCGCTTCGGCGAGCAGTTGGTGCATGACAGGTTGAACCTGGACGTCTACCGCGGCGAAATCCTGGCGGTGATCGGGGGCTCCGGGTCTGGAAAATCGGTGCTGCTGCGTTCGATCGTAGGATTACAGACCCCGGCGTCCGGCAACGTTCGCGTGCTGGGAGAAGACTTGCTGAAGCTGGCGCCGGAGCAGCGCCCGCGGGTGGAGCGGCGCTTTGGTGTGCTTTTTCAGCAGGGCGCGCTTTTTTCGTCCTTGACCGTAGTCGAAAATATCGCCGTCCCCTTGATTGAAAACGCCGGCCTCAACCGGCCCGACGCCGAGCAACTGGCGAGAGTAAAGATTGCGCTTGCCGGCCTGCCCGCGGACGCCGGAGGAAAATACCCAGCCGCCCTGTCAGGCGGGATGGTGAAACGGACAAGCCTCGCGCGTGCGCTTGCGCTCGATCCGGACATACTATTTCTGGATGAACCCACGTCGGGACTCGATCCCCTCGGTGCCGGCGAATTTGACCAGCTCATACTCACGCTGCGCAATGCCTTGGGGTTGACCGTCTTTCTGGTTACGCACGATCTGGACACGCTCTACGCCATCTGCGACCGGGTTGCGGTCCTGTCGGCCAAGCGCGTATTGGCGGCCGGCAGGCTCGATGTCGTCGCGGCCATTGACGATCCTTGGGTACAGGCGTATTTTCATGGTCCTCGCGGACGCGCGGCCCAACAAGCAAGTCAACAGCGCCCACAGTGGGCCGGGGGGAACAAGTGATGGAACCACGCGCGCATCATGTTCTGATTGGGCTGTTTACAGTGATTGCCGTGATCGCCGCCTTGCTGTTCGCCCTGTGGTTGAGCAAGAAACCGCCCAAGGAACAGCATTATTACCAGGTGGTTTTCAACGTGTCCGTAAGAGGCCTGTCCAACGGAAGCGAAGTACAATA
Organism: uncultured beta proteobacterium; assembly: GCA_963786735.1. GTDB lineage: Bacteria > Pseudomonadota > Gammaproteobacteria > Burkholderiales > Nitrosomonadaceae > Nitrosospira. The sequence continues at coordinate 51,654 of CAWBAF010000012.1, read as the reverse complement.
CAACGGGATAAAGGTCGGTGAGGTAACCGCGCTGGAGCTTGATCCACGCGATCCCCGTAAGGTTTTCGCGCGCGTGCGCGTGGACGCCAGGACCCCCATCAAGCAGGATACCCGGGCCCAGCTGGCATTGCTGGGCGTTACCGGAAATTCCGTCATCGAATTCAGCGGGGGATCACCGGACAGCCCGCCCCTGGTCAGCGCGGATGGCAGAGATCCGGTCATCCTGGGAAGCCCTTCGCCCCTTGTCAAATTCATCGAGGAAGGCGGCAGTCACGCGACTGAGATTACCGATGTGATACAGAGTGCAAAAGCGGCCCTCTCCCCCGCAAACGTGAAGAAGTTTAGCGAAATACTGGCGAATCTGGAACGCGCGTCGGGCGCCGTCGCGAGTCAGGACGACAATATCAAGATCCTGATAAAGCAATTGGCAATGGCCAGCAGGCATGTGAACCCAGTCATGCAGGAGGCACACGGCCTGCTCGCGGATGCTCATGTGCTGGTGAACAACGAGGCTGCGCGCGCGCTCGGCAGCGCAGAGCGGGCCATGACTTCCCTGGAGAAAAGCGCAGATACCATTGATCAACTCCTGCTCGAGAACCGGACGGCATTGAGTGGGGCCATCCACGGCTTCAACGAAGTTGGCCCCACCTTGCGGGAGTTCCGCGAGACCCTTGTCTCGATCAGAAGGATAACGGCCCGGTTGGAGGAAAACCCGGCCGGTTACCTGACAGGCCGTGAAAAAATAGAGGAGGTAAAACCATGATGGCGAGCTTGCGTGACGCCCCTTCCGCCCCTTCCGCCCCTTATGCCCCCTACGCCCAACGACTATCCTGGCTCCGGCGGGCCGCGGTAGTGGTGTTTCTATGTTCATGCTCGATACTGCCTGAAAGGGAAACACTTGAGGTATACGAGCTTCCTTCCTTTACGATTGCAAGGCCTGCCCCAGCGGAGAAGCTGCCTTGGACGCTCCAGGTCTCCATGCCGCACAGCAACCGGGTTACCGATACCCAACGGATCATGATGCGGGGGCAACACAGCAGGGTCAGCGCCTACAAGAGTGCCCGCTGGAGCGATCCTCCCCCTCTCCTGATACACAACCGCCTGCTGGACACCTTTCGCGCGGACAGCAGGTTGAACACGATAAGTTACGATGATGAAAGCCTCGTCCCCGAACTCGAGCTCGCCGGAAATTTAAGGGCGTTCCAGGTGGAATACATCGAGGGTGCGTCCACCGCGGTGATCAGGTTCTACGCTACGCTCGTGCAACCGGCCCGAAATCGGGTCATTGCCGGGCGGGGCTTTGAAGTCATGCAGCCAGTGGAAGGGAAAGGAGTGCCTGAAATAGTCGAGGCCTTCGGAAAAGGGGCAGATAGACTCGCGGGGAATATTGTCGACTGGACGATCGAGCAAAGCCATATTCTCCAATCACAAACGAGATAAGCGCGCCCGAGCTTGCTGCCGCCTTGCTACCTCTGACCTTGCCACCTCTGACCTTGCTACTTCTGATCTCGCTACCTGTATGACCGCGCCTTCCCGTCATCCGCACTGTCATATTCCGCTCCGGTAGGGCCAGGGGGCCACCCCTGGCCCTACCGCGACCGCGCGTCGAGCTGGATATCCGGCCCTGCGTGCCCACCTCCCGCTCGCGGACGTCTTATTCCTGCCCGCCCCCAACCTCTACTCTTCAGGATATAACGCAACTCCCCCGCATCAGGACTTCCTGAACACGATCATGCCGTTGACGCTGTCCACGATAACCGTATCCTTGGGAGCATAATGGCCTTCCAGTATTTCCTTCGCAAGCGGGTTCTCCAATTGCGCCTGGATGGCCCGTTTCAGCGGGCGAGCGCCGAAAATCGGATCGAAACCAGCCTGAGCAAGCTCCACCAGCGCCGCATCGGTGACCGTCAGATTGATCTCGAGTTTTGCCAGGCGCTCTTCGAGGTAACGAAGTTGAATCCTCGCTATCGCCCGGATGTGCTTTTCATCCAGCCCATGGAACACGACCACTTCATCAATGCGATTGATGAATTCGGGCCGGAAATAGTTTTTAACCTCGCCCATCACTGCCAGCTTGATGACCTGGTAATCATCTCCAGCCATCTGCTGGATCATCTGCGAGCCAAGGTTGGAAGTCATGACCACGACCGTATTCTTGAAATCCACCGTTCGCCCCTGACCATCGGTCATGCGCCCATCATCCAGAACCTGCAGCAGAACGTTGAACACGTCGGCATGCGCCTTCTCAACCTCATCGAGCAGGATCACGGAATACGGCTTCCTGCGCACCGCTTCGGTGAGGTAACCGCCCTCCTCATAGCCCACGTAGCCGGGCGGCGCACCGATCAGGCGCGCGACCGAATGCTTTTCCATGAATTCCGACATGTCAATACGGATGAGATGGTCCTCCGAATCGAACAGGAAGCCGGCCAGCGCCTTGCATAGCTCGGTCTTGCCAACGCCGGTCGGGCCAAGAAACAGGAACGATCCGTACGGACGATTGGGATCCGCAAGCCCGGCGCGCGAGCGGCGGATGGCATCGGAGACAAGGCGCACGGCTTCATCCTGCCCGATCACGCGCTCATGCAGCTTCTCTTCCATGTGCAGAAGTTTTTCCCGCTCGCCTTGCATCATTTTTGAAACGGGGATGCCCGTTGCGCGCGAAACCACCTCGGCGACCTCTTCCGCGCCAACCTGCGTCCGCAGCAGCTTGGGCTTGTGCTCCGCCGGTGCTTCACCCTGCCGATCCACCACATTCAGTTGCGCCTCAAGCTGGGGAAGCTTGCCATATTGCAATTCCGACACCTTCTGCCAATCGCCCCCGCGCCGGGCTTCCTCCATCTCGAGCTTGACCTGCTCCATCTCTTCCTTGATATGCTGCGAGCCCTGCACCTGCGCTTTTTCAGCTTTCCATATCTCTTCCAGGTCAGCATACTCGCGCTCCAGCCTTGCAATCTCCTCTTCAAGCAGGCTCAGGCGCTTCTGCGAGGCTTCATCCTTTTCCTTTTTTACGGCCTCGCGTTCGATCTTGAGCTGGATCAGGCGGCGCTCGAGCTTGTCCATCACCTCTGGCTTGGAGTCGATTTCCATCCGAAGCCGCGCCCCTGCCTCATCGATCAGGTCGATCGCTTTGTCCGGCAGAAAACGGTCGGTGATATACCGATGGGACAGTTCCGCTGCCGCCACAATGGCAGGATCTGTAATATCCACGCCATGGTGCAGTTCATATCTCTCCTGCAAACCGCGCAGTATCGCGATGGTGGCTTCCACGGTCGGCTCTTCGATGAACACCTTCTGAAAGCGCCGCTCCAGAGCGGCATCCTTCTCGATATACTTGCGATACTCGTCGAGGGTCGTTGCGCCTACGCAGTGCAGCTCACCACGGGCCAGCGCAGGCTTGAGCATATTGCCAGCGTCCATGGCGCCTTCCGCTTTACCCGCACCCACCATGGTATGAAGCTCATCGATGAACACAATGATTTTGCCCTGGCTCTGGGCAATTTCCTTCAGAACGGCCTTCAGGCGTTCCTCGAATTCTCCCCGATATTTCGCCCCGGCCAACATCGCCGCCATGTCGAGCGAAAGCACCTTCTTGTCCTTCAGCGTTTCCGGCACTTCGCCATTGACGATGCGCTGAGCAAGCCCTTCGACGATCGCCGTCTTGCCCACGCCCGGCTCGCCGATCAGAACCGGGTTGTTCTTGGTGCGCCGCTGCAATACCTGGACCGTACGGCGAATTTCATCGTCACGCCCAATGACCGGGTCAAGCTTGCCCAGCCGCGCCTGCGCGGTTAAATCCATGGTGTATTTCTTCAATGCTTCCCGGCTGCCCTCGGCTTCTGCGCTGCCCACCGCCTCCCCTCCGCGCACCGCGTTGATGGCCTGCTCCAGTGCAGCACGGTGGGCGCCGTGCTGCCTCAATAGATTGCCGGTTTCACCCTTGTCCTGAACCGCTGCCAGAAGGAACATTTCCGATGCGATGAACTGATCGCCCCGCTTCTGCGCTTCCTTATCCCCAATATTGAGCAAATTGACGAGTTCACGCGACACGCTGATTTCCCCACCTGTGCCCTCCACCTTGGGTAGACGCTCGATTGCCTTTTTCAAGGCATCGATCAGCCCCGGAACGTTCGCGCCGGCACGCTGCAGCAACGATGCAGTGCCGCCGTCTTCCTGCCGTAAGAGCGCCAGCAGCAAATGCTGAGGTTCTATATAGGGGTTGTCCTGGCCTGCCGCGATGCTCTGCGCATCAGCCAGCGCCTGCTGTAACTTGGTAGTCAGTTTGTCGAAACGCATGGAGTTTCCTCGATGGATGGAGATGACTTCTATATGCGGCAATACGGCCCAATTTCAAGATGAAAGAGGAGCCGACAGCCGCGAAGGTCCGTCCGCGAATGTGGTGCCCGACAGTTCGGTTACACTCGCCCGGCTCTACAGGATTAACAAGGCAGCGACGAACCGAGTGCCCTCCACAGCAGGTTTTTGACGGCGTCACTGCCGATGGCGCCCAAGACTCCTTTGCTCTGGCGCCTTGAACGGGATGGAGACCTCCCAACATCCCGAGCGCAATGAGCCAAATATTCTCAGCACGGCACCCAGGAACAGGCCCTCCAAGTTGGATTAGTTACTTCCGGGCCAACAGATCCAACGCCCCAGAGGTGGTCATTCCCCGTCGACCCTGTTGCATCGCCCAGATAATAGGCTCCGACCCAGATATCTCCCGGCTGAATCTCCTGCCCGGTTCGGAACCATGACTGGATAATCGTCGAGCCGGCCTTTGCGTAGTGCGCCAGGCGTTTGCCTTCTTCTTCGTTATCGTAGGTCACCTGGGCGTATCCCATCAGAATGTGCAATCCGTCAAAGGCGTTTCGCCATCTTTCAAGCACATTTCCTCCACTCCCGACGACATCATCCTGTAGTGGGCCGCACGCGGCGATGACGGCCCATTCAAGATTCTTTGCACCCCAGAGATCAGGTGCACCCGCTGTTTCCGTAAAATGCAGAAAAGTGTCATCGGGGGCAGCACATACCCATCCATCGCTATTCGAGTGTCCCGTGTAGAAAACAAAATCGACAGCGTCCACCCAGTCGTCGTCGAATCTCCGCCAATCGGATTCCCAGGCGTTGGCGTCCCCCCAATTAAAACGTATGCTCCATCCCGCCGCTGCGAGTTCATCCACAAAGCCCTGAGCGTTTTTCTGGCTGCCTGCCAAACCTCCCGACAAGCCTATCCATGAAGTTCCAGCGGAGTAAAAACCGAACAGGTTCCCGAGTTCCTTGAGCCTGGCTATTGGAAAATCAGGATTGATCACCAGTGGGCTATGAGGAGTTTCAGCGATAAATATATCGCTGAACTTGAGCCCCGCTTCCCGAAGAAAGCGACGGTTGATTGCGATACCGGGAGGAAGCGGCCGACCGGGGACCGGCTGGAAATCAGCCGGCAAGGGACGAATAAAGGGCTTTGCCGTGCCGGCTCTGGTCGGCTGAATTGATGGCTGAGATGTTGGCTGAAATACCTCCGTTGCCGGAATAATTATTTTCCGCAACGGAACGCGATTGCCGTCGTAGTCAGCAACTGCACTGTATACGTAAACCGGATAGAGCAAACTCTGCTCTGAAAATGCCGGTGCAGCGAAATAGGCGAGCTCGGACGAAAACTCGATAATCTTGACCGATGCAGTCATTGCCCGAAATGTTTCGTCCGCTTTATCCTGTGGAATGATCTCATGCAACTCCGGCCTGCCCACCACAGGCCGCCATACCCCGCGTATCCCCAGGAGGCGTCCGCCATCACCAAAGATGACGCCGAATCGGCCGCCGCCCCCAACCATTGGCAGATATTTTTTACCCCATCCGTGCTCGCTGACATCGATCTCAATATCCGCCAGGACGGTTACGTCTTCCTTGAACACCTGCCGGTCCTCGGTGCCGTTAGCGGAAATGACAGTGGTTGTTCCGGCCGTTCGGGTCCTAAGCTGAAAAGGTCCGTTCAGGTCCGGCAAAATTCCGTATTTTGTGAGCACGCGAAGGGCGGATCGTTGCGCATCCACCGGGTTGATAAGCTCACGCCTTTTGTGTATGGGCCCATCAAACCGCCACAATCTGCTCATATCCGCAGCCCAGACACCGCCTCGAGCAATATCGACCTCGATGCTGCCCAACCTGCTGGTGAGCTCAATTCGGGTCCCTTGCTCGCGCATTCCGTAATCCAGCCTGGGAAACAGCAATTTGCCGAGGTCGTGGATGTGCTTTGCTGGCGCAATTGTGCTTGCAACCTGGAATACCGGAAGTTTCATGGCGTCGTCCTTTTCGGTTATCGTGTATCAGAGCGATGCACAAGTGGAGGCATCAATTATCCGCAAGACTGCGAGCTATAAGTCCCTATAAATCCCTATAAGTCCTGTAGTCCCTTCAAGACAAGAAGATGATTTTATTGATAGTATGGTTGAGGCTCAAAATCAAGGACGGCCGTTCAAACGGGAGCACCCTCGCTGAAGGCCTTGTGAGCCTCGTGAGCCTTATGAGCCAACTGCGCCTTGCGTCCAAGGTTGCATTGGGTCACGCCCGAGAGGCAGGGAAGCAGGCACTACATCTTACGGTGCCTGTTCAGTTAGAATAATCCCTCATCAACCGGTTTGGCTGGGCCTTTTTATGGACTTGACAGCAGAAATCGAAAAGAATGTCGGCCTGGCGCTGTCCGAGGACATTGGCCTCGGCGATCTCACCGCAAGCCTCATCCCCGGGGAGAAAAACTCGACCGCCACGGTCATGAGCCGGGAGAACGCCGTGTTATGCGGCACAGAGTGGTTCGAGGCCTGCTTCAGGCAACTGGATCCCGAAACCCGAATACGATGGTTTATAAACGACGGCGAAACAGCGAGGAATGGACAAACACTTTGCGAAATTTCCGGGGGCGCCCGCGCGCTGCTCTCCGGCGAGCGTACCGCGCTGAATTTCCTGCAACTCCTCTCTGGTGTTGCCACGCACACGCGGCGCTACGTGGAGGCTGTGGCCGGAACCGGCGCAACAATCGTTGATACTCGCAAAACCTTGCCCGGGCTGCGCCTCGCGCAGAAATACGCGGTGCACTGCGGTGGCGGAACCAATCATCGCCTGGGGCTTTTCGACGGCATACTCATTAAGGAAAACCACGTCATAGCGGCGGGAGGCGTCGAATCTGCGCTGCGAGCGGCAGAGAAAATCGCCCTCCCGGGGGTATTCATTCAAATCGAAGTGGAAACCCTGGATGACCTCAAAATCGCACTGAACGCAGGTGCGAAAATGGTTCTGCTGGACAATTTCGATATCGATGGGCTGTGGGAAGCCGTGGTATTGAACACCCGCCTGACCAATAAAGGGACGGTACTCGAGGCTTCAGGTGGAATCACCCTGGAAAACGTCCGTGCGGTGGCGAAGACCGGCGTAGACCGAATTTCTGTTGGCAGCCTTACCAAGAGTGTAAAGGCGGTAGATTTGTCGATGAGGTTTTCACCCGCTTAGGCTTAGCAAATGGCCCATCTCCCACAGCATCCTCAAATTTGTTTCCGTTCCATTCCTTTTGATAGTACTTTTCCCTCATCTATACATCGTCCTTTTCATGCATAACAGCTATAAATCGTATAAATTAAAATGGAATCAAACTGACATCTTACTTCCTGCTAAGCCTTCTGAAACCCGTAGACCGGTCCCAAAGATAATATCCGGCTGAGTTCATCCAGCGCCGTGCGGGTCTCCTGGAGCAGCGAAGGATCCGCCAGATCCGACGGCCGCAGGCTCTCGCGATAGTTCCGCTCGATCCACGCCTTCAGTTCGTTGTATAGCGCTTGATCAAGGATAACCCGACTGCCAGCCGCGACAGATTCAAATTCCGCTGGCGTCAAGACGACACGTAACCGCAGGCACGCCGGCCCGCCTCCGTTTCGCATGCTCTGGCGCAAATTTACATATTCCACCCGAGTGAGCGGGTTGCCTGAATCTGTAATGATGCGCTCCAGGAACATTCTTGCAGAATCAGATTCCTGGCATTCCGAAGGCGCCAGAACCATTATTGTTCCATTGGGAAGGCTGATGAGCTGGCTGTTAAACAGATACGTGCTGACCGCCTCGGCAAGCGTGAGATCCGATTCACTTGCGCAAATGAAGTGGATGGGGTAATCGAAGGCCTCGGCCATCTTTTCCTCTGCCTCCCTCGAATCGAGAAACGCCGCCTCGTGATAAAGCAGGACATTGCAATTTGCCACAGCCAGCACGTCATTGTGAAAGGCGCCCGCGTCTATGGCAGCGGGATTTTGCTGTATGAATAGCTGCTTTCCCCGTTTCAATTGATGAAGCCGGGCAATCGCCTGGCTGGCTTCGAGCGCTTGCCGCGCGGGAAACCTCAGCGGTCTGGGTATATCCGGGTTGGCAGAGCGACCGAATACGAAAACTTCCAGGCCGGTATCGCCATGGTTTGAACAAAAACGCATGTGATTCGCCGCACCCTCGTCCGCACAATAAAGGTTGGAGGGAAGAGGATCATGATGCTCGAAGTACCGTTCGTCGCCGAAAATACGCCTAAATATTGCCGAAGTAACGGCCGACTCGATACTGCGATGAAATTGTGATGGCAGGTTGGCAGGTGTTATATGCGCTCGTCCATCTTCCGTATCTGCGCTGGGCGAAACCGTGGCAGCGTTGGCAGCCCACATGCTCGATGCCGAGCAACATGCGCGTAGCAACCCCGGTGCGGCAGAAGCGGCTTGGCGGATCACCGAGGAATCATCGCCATAAAATCCGAACTTCCTGAGCAGGCCTGTTGCCGGCCGGTCTTGTGGCGGCAGCACGCCCTGTCGGATACCCATGTCAGACAGGTACTTCATTTTGGTGAGCCCTTGCAGCGCGGCTGCGCGCGGATTTGATTCAGTGAGCGCATTTTCAGCCGCTGCGATATTGCCGATTGCCAGGCCGCCGTAGTTGTGCGTCGGACCGACCAGGCCGTCGAAATTGACCTCGTATGCAGTAACCCCGTACGCGTTGACCTTATCTGTGCTCATGCGACAACCCCAGCCATAATGCCGCTAAACCTGTCGCGCTGACTGTGACGAACCTGATCTTACCGCTCACTCGCGGCTTTTCCCGGAAAAGGCCGTGCGTTGGCGGAAGCGCCTTCCAACCGCCGGGCTTTTTTCTCCAGCCCAGCGACCACCAGCTTTTGTATACGCTTGTGCGGAAGCGCTTCGCCGGCCGCCCACCGCGAAACGGTTGAAGGTGCGAATTCGAATTCATCCGCAATGGCGCGCTGCGACACGCCGGCAATATCTCCATATTGAACCAGCCAGGAAAATTCCGCCGAATCACCCGTCCACTCCACACAGTATTGCCTGTATTGCTCTACGGTAACCATCGTTTGTCTCATCTCCTTCGCCGATTATCTCAGGATATTGCGTAGCGCAAGTTATAACACAAAAATATCTTTCTCTCTCAATAGCTTATATTTATATATGCAAAAGGAGCATAAATAGAGAGGCGAACTCATTGAATTCCAGAGAATTGCCCTTATATCCGCCCTACGTTTTGGAAGCATCCCCTTAAAAACGCTCCGATCCACGCCATTCAACGGACAGGAGAAACGGATGTCGAAGGTCACTCACGCAGCGATCAGGGCAGCAGGTTTGGGCGATATGACTCGCATTCTGGCGGAGTATGGCGAGGCGATTAAAAATCTCCCGCTGGCTGAATCGGCAAACCTCTTGTCGCGCCCCTATAGCGAATTCAAGACCGCTGTTGAAAATGGCCTTTTTTTTATTGTGGAAAATGAGGCCGGCAATTTCATGGCGGGCGCGGGGGCGTTCGACCTTGCAGACCCAACCGTGAAAGAATTGGGAATGTGCTATGTGAAAAAAGAATGGAGAGGCTTCGGACTGCAAACCCTTCTCCTGAATGTCAGGGTCTGCGCTGCAACACTCGGCCAGGCTTCGCAGCCGAACCTGCCCGCCGGAACAAAAAGGAGCTGTGCCAGGTTGATTACCGGTGTCAAGCCGGCGAACGAGCGCTCGGCGGCGAATACCGGGGAGCTTGGATTCGAACCGCTCGCGCTGCCCCCGGCGGCCCTGTTTCTGGCCTGCGGAGCGTGCCGCACGCCCCCCGCGCCCGGCTCGGGGCGGATATGCTGCTGTGATTTTTTCTACTTACCTGATACCCGGCGCGCGGATGCGATCGAGAATATCCTGGCGATGAAAGATTGGAGCAGAACGAGAAACGATGTCCGGCTCGTCGTGTCCTTCAAGGTCAGGCACCTACTGGACCCGGATTTCAGAAATTCCCTGCAAGATACCGTATTTGAGCTGAGAAGCCGCAGGGCTGCCGGGGAAGACATACACAGGTAGCCTGGATCACATCTCGTAATCAGTGGTGAGCATCTCCAGGAGATGCCCATCCGGATCCCGGAAATATACACCGCGGCCGCCAAAGTTATGGTTAATGCTCATGTTGTCGGGTTCCATCGGCCCGCTGCCGTATTTTATGTTTTTGGCTTTCAGACGAGTGAATATTTCGTCAAATTCGGTCTCGGTCACTTTAAACGCATAGTGATGAGGCTCAAATTTTTCCCTGGTATCGAAATCCAGGGAGAGCGTATCGTTTACTTTCACGACAATGAAGTGTGCGAACTCACCGATGTAGTCGAAACCAAAGATTTGTGAATAGAACCGGGCGGCTTCAGCCTTGTTATGGGAAGGTACGATCGTGTGATTCAGCGTGATTGCCATATCTTTTCTCCTTTTCACCCGCGACATTTGTGAATTTGGAAAACTCTGCCTGTCCAGCCATCCTCAGCCATTGCCACCCTTCTTATACCCAGACCTTGCAGCAATCCGGGCGATCGAATTGGCTCAGGATGGAAGCGGATCAGTGTCGAAGCGAATCGCTATCGTACAATCCCACAGTCTAGTCCCGTGTCAACCTGCTGACGTTATCATACAGCCAGGCGATCAGTGCTTGAGCGTTTGCACCATAATGTATTTCGGCATGACAACCAGGACAAAGTGCGACCGCATTGGTAACGGTGTCCGGGCCTCCCTCTTCCAGTTGCTGGACATAATGCAGCTCCAAATAAGGCAAACCGTCGGTCCCGTTGAAAGACGCCTGATGTTCGCAGCATTCGCATACGCCCCCGGCTTGTTGCAAAACCCAGGCCTTGACCGAAGCGTCCCTGTGAAAATGTGTGATTGTTACGCGTCGCGTGCGGGGCTGGGAATTGCCAGATGGCTTGTGCAAATCTTTTTGCCTGGCCTGTTCCCTTGCCTCAATCTCGAAAGCGGCGGTGGGTGCCCTCCTCCGCCCTTCGATTTCTTCCAGCAGTTTCTCTATTCTGGCCCCAATCCCCGCATCAAGATTTCTTGAGGGTTTTAAACCGGTCAACCAGCTTCGCCCCAGGAGGGAGAGCACGTACGAAACGTTCTGCATGCGGTGTTCGTACAGCTTCTCAATCCTTCCAAACCTCTCGGCCAGATTTTTATAATAATGCTTTTTGACCAGCAGCCGGCCTGCACGCTCGTTGTGCTGCATCTCGACATAAGACTGAACCACAGCTCTTAATTCTTCGCCATTCCAGTCCTCAGTCATGGGCGCCGCGCCGACGTGAGTTTCATTGCCCGCTTTTTTGCCGGATGAATCCCGGCTTCGTTCTCGTTCGCTCTTCATTTTCTTTTTTGTTGCGCCACGGCGGACCGCGGGTAAGGTAGCCAAGCAGGCGGAAATGCCGGGACTGAACTCGGCACTGATCGCACTTCAACTCCCTCCTTTTTAACTTTCATGCCCGGAGATGGACCTCAAGCACACTGGCCGCGCGCTTTTTCTCCCCGTGGGACTCGGCCCTCGCCCCGTCTCCTTTAAGTAGCCGTAACTCGACAATACGTGTGTCACCGCACAGAACCAGTTCACCGGTCTTCGCTAGACTTACCTTGCATTTGACTTGAAGTCTGACTTTGCCTTTAGGTCACTCCCGAGTGCATCGCTGATTTTAGCACCCTGTACCTGGTCAAGTCTTTCGGTCAAATACAACCCATTTTTCACAATCAATGAGATTTCGCCAACCCCTTTCATTTCTAGATAGGAGTTCCGAATGAAACATTATTTCAGTTTGAGCATGGCTACCGATTTGGACACGCCACTGCTTCTGACAGGCCCTGTGCTCTGTACAAGTCTATTAAAACTAGCTTAACTCGTCGTTGAAACGTAGCTCACCGTTGAAACATAACTCGTTGTTAACCTATAAAGGAGCTGACCAAAATGAAATGTGTAACCTATGTGAGAGATACCGAAGGAAAAATTGAGCGCAAACCTCAGGTGATAACCGAGGCTCCGGACCATTCCATGGATCCTTATAATCATGAGGAACCACTCAACGGGTTTCCCGAGTCGAAGGTTTATTGGGCGAGCCCGGTAGGTCCGAGCGTGGGAATCGCCCCAATGAGCACCTGACCCCGCCTCCGACGCGGGTTTTTTTATCAACCGTTTACGTTATGGCGGTAACCCAGGCGCTACCCGCTTGGTTACCGCCTCTACCGGGGTATGCCAAATCCCCAAGCCGCACAATCGTTACGCAGTGTAGCGTAGCAAAAATGAGGGAAGAAGGCCGTTTCACGCTACTCTTGCTACTCTTTTTGCCACCGCGAGGTGTGGACCCGGCAGAACTCCGGAAACACAGCCCGCACAGGCCCCCGCATGGCCAATCGCCAATATCGTTTCCGGGCTACAGTAATATTTCACGCGATTCTTGCAAACACCGGGAATTAAGGTGAAAGCCGCGAGGTGAGTTGTGTACTCGTTCGTCGCACCGTTCCCCTGGGGAAATTTGTAAAAACCAGGCAAAATCCAGCGAGAAATCCGGCAAAACTCGCCCGGTTTCACCGGGGAACGTGAACGGGGAAGGCGAAAGGCAATTTGAAACCTTGAGATTTGCGTGTCTTGAAAGGACAAGGCCGATGCGCCCAGAGAAACCATCCGGGAAGCATCGGCCGGTCAAGTCATTATTTCTCAGTTCTGTGTGTTCTATTCAGGAAGATCTTCCTGTCCGTAGGACTCAATTCGGCGTCTCAGGAGTGACTACCGCCTCTTGGTTTATCCTTGGATAGAAAAAACCAGACAGCCGCTGCCCCTATACCGACCACCAGGAGTGCCATTTCCATGATTGATTACCTCCTTCAAGGATTAAATGCTCAAGAATATGAATACTCAATGACCTCGCGCGTATCGCGGTTCGGCCAACAACATCTTCAGAAACATCTCTTCATCAAAGAACGTTATCTGCGTACGGTACGGGAAATACTAAAAAATCGTGCCGTCCGCATATATTGCGACTTGGGCAAATGCAAAAAGTTCTGGTTTTCTTAAAAATTCTTCCCCGCCAAATAGATGGTGCGATGGGAGATGAAAAATAGAAATGTTTTGATTCCCCGTTCAGGAAGTCCAGGTCACAGGTCTTCGACGGACAATGGCGCAGATTAAACCCAGCCCGGCAATCAGCATGGATAAAGTTTTGGGCTCGGGAATCGCCGAGATCATGATGGTGCTATCCGCGAGGCTATCCGGGTGCTGCACGTTCACATAGGCAACATTAGCGTGAAACTTATCGAAATAAAGGCCTGTGGGTTCGGCTCCTCTCGTCGATAAGGATGCCCAGCGTCCGAGGGACTCGGCTACGCCATCGTTGTTGACATCCCTGGCAAACCAGATGTCACCTGTGGGATTGTCCTCGACAATGTAAATGTTGCCTGCGGCATCGATGCCCAGGTTATCGGGAGTGATAAACGAAGCTCCCACAGCGTGTCCGGTAGACTCGTCAATCGTATTACGGTCTGCGAAGACTTTCACTTCATTCGAAGCAAGATTAATGGAATACACCTCGTGGGTAGTCGTGGTTGTAACGAAAACTATCTGATCTCCGTTGGGCAACGTTTTGATCTCCATATCCTCAGGCCGCTGATAGTGGGTTCCACCCACAACGTCAGCTGTGGCACGACCATCAATGGTGCCGTCGGGATTCAAGACGGATACCCCGGCAAGCGCGCCACCTGTCGAATTGGTGATGGGAGCCCAGGTGACCGAACCTACCGCGTTGGAGTTGCCGCCCTTGGCAACTTGCATAGCGAACGTTTGTCCCGCGGAGAAATAGTCATTTCCGCTGGTCGCGTTAGGATTGACGGAGGCGTATTTGTAAATGCCGCCGCCGTTAAGCTCATCGATGAAATACAGGTTGTTGTTTTTATCAAAGGCCAGTCCCTCGTGTGATACGCGGGGGAGGATCGTCCGCTGCACGAAATTTGAGTCGCCGGTTCCGGTAGCAGATACTGGGTTGGTCACTTCGAACAGGCGGCCTTTGGTACTCCCCGTACCCCAGGACTCCTCGGCGGTCAGGTAGCCGCCCCACGGGGCCCACCGCGAGGCGTCGCCAGAGACGAAGCCTTGTGTGCCGGGCTGAACGATGGTCCTGGTCTGCCCCGTCGTTAAATCGATACGCTGCACCCCTGCCGTGGAGGTTTCAAACGGCATAAACAGGTAGCGGCCGGCAGAAGGACCCGTCTCATTCGCGGTAATCATGTCCCAGTCGCCTGAATTGGGTTCGCCCAGGGAGACCTGGGTGGCGCGATCGGCAATCCGAACTTGAGAGAAATTGGGTGAAGACAACAAAAATGGCTGACTCTCAGGAAGTGAGCCTGCAGTCGCACTGCTGGGGAGTGGTCGAAAATTGTCGAAAAGAGTATCTACAGCCATGGCTGGCGTCGATGCCGCGATTGCCAGATATGCCCCTGAAATAATAATGCCCAGTCTTTCGCTCTTGAACATGGTACCCCCAGGATCGACAGAATGAATGTGCGGCCAGGCTGGCGTCGCATTTCATATCAGGAAATTAAGGTGCTAACTGCAAGTAACAAGTCCCGTCCCAGCCTTCCCCTATGCGGATTATTGCTTTACTGACAAAAATATAGCTTGGGGAGATGACGAGGAAATGACAGGAGGGAATTACGGTGCGGGCGCGCGCTCATACGGCACATCTTGAAGAACATCAGCCGAAAGCGCGCGAGACCGTATATATCGTCAATCCTACCAGCCCACCAATCAAGGTCCCGTTGATGCGAATATACTGAAGATCTTCACCTACACGCTGCTCGATCCGGCGAGTCACTGTCTCGGTGTCCCACTCGCGAACCGTATCCGCAATCAGCGACCCTACCTCACGTTGGTGAGACTGCACTGCCTCCACCGCTACGTCATGCATCCATCCATTAAGCCGGTCGCGCAACTCGTCATTTTGCAGCAATGCCTGCGTAACAGCTTGTATTACCTCGTAAAGCCATGCTTTGAGCATCGAGTTGTCGCCTGCCGCATCTTCCTGGAAATTCCTGCGGATATCGCGCCAGACGCCTGAGATATAGTCGCGCAATGCGGGATGGCCCAGCAGCTTGCGCGTATGCTCGGCGATCTGCTCGCGGTACTCCTGAGAGTCAGCCAACTGCGCGACCAGCTTCGCAATGGCGTCATCAAGCCTGATGCGCAATGGATGGTCCGGCTCCCGTTCTATCTCCGCGAATGCTTCGCGCAGTACCATGACGACGTTGTCCGCGACCTTATCGTCCATGTAAAGACGCTGCCAAAGCCAGGCTGTGTTCTCGCGCACGCGCTCGCGGATGCGGGGTTCATTGGCCGTGATGTATTCGTCAGCTTCATGCAATAGCTTATCCAATAGCACCTGATGCCTGTTCTCCGCCGTGAGCATTCTCAGTGCCTCGCCAAGCAGCGGGCCAAGGTTTACGCGGTCGGCCCGGTCCGCAAGGCTGCCCGAAACAAAATGCTGCACGTCGTGGTCATCAACCGCGTCCAGCAGTTGTGGCACCAGGCGAGCCAGACGGCCGGCAAACAAGTCGGCTCGCTGCGGATCCGATAGCCACCGGGCGAGTTTGCCCGCCATATCCACTCCGGCCAATTTGGATGAAACCACTTCCGGGGAGGCAAAATTAAGCTCGACAAAACGCCCCAAGGCCTCGCCAATCCGCTCTTTATTACGGGGGATGATTGCCGTGTGAGGAATCGGCAGGCCCATCGGCTGGCGAAACAGGGCGGTTACCGCGAACCAGTCGGCAAGGGCGCCCACCACCGCCGCTTCGGCGAAAGCACGCACGTAGCCAATCGCTGGGTGCAGTGAAAGGAAAACGTTGGAAAGTACCAGAACAGTGAGCATCGCGATTAACATTCCGGTCGCGAGCCGCTGTATCCGGTTTTCGGCGGAAGATAAATCCATGGGGTGTTGCGCCTGAAGGTAGTGGTTGAGGAGCCGGCCGGGTCAGGAGAGGTACTTTCAGAACCACCCACTTTCCGGTGTTTCCCAGGGTATTTCCCATTTACCTGAACTGAAAGTACACGTTTGCAACCGGGGTAGTCAAGGACTTGAGCGAGCTAAAGAGATGCCGTGTCCCAAGAATCAAAAACTGCGGGGCGGTGAACCCATTTACTAAAAAAGCTGCTTCATTCGCTTCCCATCTCCGTTCTTTGGTGCCTATATAGATAAAAAATAATACATTTTCCAATGTTAACTTTTTATGACGACTTCTTGCCTTTTGAAACCCAACGCCTATAAATATTTTAAGGGTAATTTTTCGTAAGCAAGAAAGGAGGGTAAGTCAATGGCGTCGGACTTTTTCAAAAGCAATATTGTCACGGGCTTGGCGGCTGGGATTGGTGCCTCCTTGCTGGCACCGGTGGTGCTTCCTTTTCTGGCACGCATCGCAAAACCCCTCACGAAGTCGGTCATCAAGACGGGGATAACTCTTTACGAAAAAGGGGTCGAATCGTTCGCTGAATTAAGCGAGACAGTGGACGACCTGGTGGCCGAGGCCAAGGTAGAACTGGACGGTGCGCAGGGCGCTGCTGCTGCGGCGGTCGCTGGGATGACCAGCCCTCCACCCGGCAAAAGCAACAACGCAACACCAAGCTCAGCGCCGCCTCCTGCTCAGTCCGGTTCGAAACGTGACGCCGCGGAAGAGCGGGCTGCGCCAACGCATGCCCAGTCTGACCAAGCGAGTCATGCCAAGAAGGAGGAGTCATCCAGGAAGGAGGCGTCATCCAAAAATGACGAGTCATCTGAGGCTTCTGCCAAACCTGAAGAGGCGGGTCCCTAATGGCTCCGCTTGCGCGCGTATCGCACGCCCTGCCGGGCAGGATACGCATCAGGATAGATGAAAAGCGTGGGGACGAGGCGTATTTTGCAGACCTGAAGCAGGCATTGGCCGAGGTTCCGGACATCATCGACGCGGAAACAAACAGCCGTACAGGCAGCGTGCTTGTGCGTCTTTTTGGCGATGGCTTGTCTGTTTGGCGTTATGCCGAAGAGAGCGGCCTGTTTCATGTCGCTGAAAAAGGCTCTCGTTTACTTGAGGGAGCCCCGCTGGTTGCTGCAAATGCAGCGTCAAACGGGCGGCAGGCTCCTGCAAAAAAGCTGAGGTCAAGCGTACGCCATCCAGCAAATTGGCGGCCCGTCATACTCCTCGGCTTGCTCGGTCTTGGGATAGCCGAGGCTATAGAGGGCAATATCACGGTCCCGGCGTTATCGGCGTTCTGGTATGCGTATCATTTATACCTATTGCCTGACGCTGCTTCTGGCAACATGGAGAGTAATCCGCCCGACGGGAAGAGCGCCAAATCTGCAGATACCGTGCCCGAAGGCTCGAGCGCACATCCGAAGCTGGCCAGTTTGGCATGACGAAGGCGTAGCGAATGCATGATTCAACGAATAACAGTGGGAGCGGGATGGGATGGGAGCAGGATCAGGAAAGCCAGCATTAAAGTAAGGCCAGAGAGAGGTAAGACCAGAGAGAGGTAAGACCGGAGAGAGCTCAGCCACAATGAAACGAGTAGGCTATTCTTCCCGAGGAAGCCTGAGTTTAATGACAGGATGGCAAAACTACTGAAGAGGTACCCAAAATGAAGCAACCGGAAACCGGAAAACATGATGAGCATAAGCGCGCGGGTTCGGAGCCCAAACCGGACGAGATCCAGGAGGAAATTCGTGCTCATAAAGCGGAAGAAGATCGCGCCCGAACAGAGGAAGACCGTGCTCGCCGGGCAGAAGAAGAACGTCGTGCTCGTAGAGAAGAGGACGTGCGAGCCGCCTATGCACCCGGGGAAGAGCGCGGCAGTCAGGCGGCCGACGCCGCGGGACGTACCATTGGAGCGGCAGGCACTGCCGTAAGAACGGGCATTACTGGCAGTTTGCGGGGCATCGACGAAATTGAATCGGATATTGTCAGCCTGGTGCGTAATACCGTATCCAATACGCTCAGGGCGACGGGGGCCGTCGGTACTGAAGCGGTATCCGTTGCGCGCGATGTTGTTAAAGGCGCACTGTCGGCAACTGAGGATGTGGGAACTGGACTGGCGCTCACCACCAAAAGTGTGGCGAAGGGGGTCGTGCTTGGGGTGTCTGACGTCGGTGGCGATGTCGTGACCGTGGCCACCGAGACCGTGAGAGCCGCGGTCAATGGTACTGCTTTGGTAGGGGGCGATACCCTGCTGGTTGCCAAGCGAACCATAGATGGCGTAGTCGAAGCAACCAAAGAGACAGGCGGAAACGTCGTGGAAACCACCAAGTCAGTGATAGGCGGAGCAGCGGAGGCCATTGGCGATATTGGCACTACCGCGGTTGACAGCGCGCGCGACATCCTTATGAGTGTTGTCGGGGGTGTGAAGGACGTCGCAAGCGCCGCGTTGCCTCGGCGATCCGTCCCGCCAGAGGAACGACCGGCGCCAGAGCGGCCGGTACCCGAGTATCGTCCTGCGCCGGAGGATCGCACTCCTCCTCCCTGATTTTTTGCCAGGCACGGGGCATGGGTGCCAAACGTGCCCCTATGCCCCAAGCTTGGCAATCCCGCACGGCCAGCCCGACAAGTTCGGGGATGGCGGATACAGAAGGACCGAGATCGGCGGCGCTTGGTATCTCCAGGTAAACACGGGGGATTGGATATGCCACTGATTATTTCCATGGTAACTCGGCCCGGGACGATGGAGCGCAGAATGCAAACTCCTCGCTTCAACCATCTCAACCACTCAGGCGAGATCAACCACACGGGCAACAGCAAGGAGCCACCTGGTGAGGATCTGCTGACGAGCAGTCCGGGGCAGTCCGGATGAGATGGTTGAATCCCTGGTGTCGAGATTACCGATACAATCGATGTGGTGGTCGATAGTGGGGTGCTGCCAGGGCCCGGTGCCCTTGCCCGGCTGCTTGCCTCATCCGCTTTCCGTTTCCATGGACATTCTTCCATCTCGGCAAGGACCCGGCGTCGGGAGCGGCCCGCTTTCCACCATCTTCCAAAATGTTCTCACCCGCATCGTCTATGATTTCACGATCAGCCTGATCGTCCGATAGGCCACGTCCGCTTCATAATGGTGTAACAAAGCCATGGTTAAATGCCTCCATAAGGATAAGGAGCAAATATCCGAAACGGAGCAAATACAAATAGATGACTTCTTATGTTCACCATGTACCAGGCCGGCTGCGAGTCAGGATAGCCGCCCTGAAGAAGGACACCGCCCGTGGGCGCCAGGCAAAATTTTTCCTCGACGCAATTCCCGGTGTTCTGGAAACAGAAGTCAGCAATGTTACCGGCAGTGTGGTGATCAAGTATGACGCGCGGCTGGTAAGCTCAACCGGTATCCTCGATGCCCTGCGCGTGCAGGGCTATATCCAGGATACCCATCCAATACGAGCCAGCCAGGCTGTGCAGAATGATGGAACACAAAAAATAGCGGATGTCTTAATGACAAGACTGATTGAAACTGTTGTCGAACGCTCGGCGATCGCTTTAATCGCTGCGGTCATCTAGCGTGTTCCGCAACTTCCACGGCCTGACTTTCGAAAGCCTCTTACGAAAGCCTTCGGAAAACCTGCGTAGGCTAAGTTTTCTCCACACGCCGGTTTTTTCGCAGCATCTCGCGAACGTTCTTGATGGTCAATACCGTCAGGAAGTCGCGGATTCTGGCGCCGTTACTAAGCCGGTTTAAAGTCTCGGCGTACGCCTCTTCCACTTGTTCCGCGGCCGCATTCGTTGCCTTGGCAAGTCCCTCGATTGCTGCAAAGTCGTCCGGCTGTAACTGGTAACCCTTTTTTTCCTCTCTGCCCTGCGTGGTCATCACAACTGCTGCCTTTCTGTTCGTTTTGAGGAAGTCCCTACTGCTTTTAATGTTTCTTTCTTGAAGCATAGATCGGATTCCCGTGATTTTTATAATTTTTGTAGCTGGAATTGAAAGACATTCCCTGTCTCCCATGCTCGGCAGGCAATGATCCTACCGTGCAGCTATGTGCAAGAAGGTTTCGACTTGAGAGAGAGAGTCATGGCATGAGGTTGATTGCCTGGATCACTCTCGCCATAAGATAGAAAAACAATGTACCTCATGGCCATCATTTAGGCAACCCGAGCGGGCAACCTGACGTAGACAATCCCGTTCGCCGGGTAATTTGCGGGTGGTATTGAATGTTGAAAGTCAGATCTTTTCCACTGGGTCGCGCTTATGACAAAATTCCATCCGTGTGTATTTTCAGCGCCCCGCCCTGGAGACGCTCGCTTTCAAGTTTGTCGCGGTAAGTTTCGAGCAGATTTTCCATTTCAACGCTTTTTAATCGCGTAAATGGCTCGGCTTCCAAAAAGGCTCTTGCCGGCCCCTTACTGGAATACCAGTCAACCAGCTCCCGGCCAAGGCTATAAAGCTTCTGGTTGTGGGTTTCGCAAAGCTGCCTTTGCTCACTCTGTTTCGAAAGAGCGACGTGGGTGTTCTTCAGATCCTGTTCCAGCTGTTTCTGCTGGCCGACCAGGTCTTCACTCCGTTTTTGCGCTTCAGCGAGCTGCGCACGCAAGTCGTCTTTTTCCTTATTCGCCAAGTGGGCATCTTTCTCAAGTCGTGAGGCCTTGGCTTGTGCACTTGATGATGCGCGTTTAAGCGCCTCAGTTTCACCCTGGGTCTTTTTGAGCGTGCTCTCAAGCCCCGCTTTTTCCTCCTCTACAGCTGATTTCTGCTGCTGTACTTCGTTCAACTGTTGCTGCATGCGATGCAATGCCTGCCGCTCTCTTCTTTCGGCCTTTGAATCCTTTGGATCCTTGCCGGCGGCAGTGGCCGGTGACTGCAACAAGCCCGAGAGCAGAATAAGCGTCGCCCCCTGGCCCAAGATTCTCAGGATCAGGAATCTATTTTTACCGTTGCTCATCCTGATCTTCTTGTGTTGCATTGACAACAAGGATTGTCCGAACCAATGCACGGCGCTAGATTAAAACCTGGCATTAAGATCAACGTTCACCGAATCGATAGCCAGAGGCAGGCCGCTTATCTCGCGGTATGAGTTATAGCGGACCCCCAGCCAGGTGTTATGCGCCAGCCCATACAATCCGTGAAGCGTATAGCCCTTATGGTTGGTGCCACCCAAAAGATAATTGGAATCGGTGAAGGCATCCAGCATGGAATCCCGTTGCGAGTAACGATAGAAACCGAAAACCTGCCATTGATGCCGTTCTGAAATCACAGGATAGCCGACCGTAAGCCGGACCTGGAACGCAGTAACTTCAGGCGCGATCATTTGTCCGGTCCGCTCAAATACCTTGTTTTCGTTGTAGCCCACGTTGCGCACGTAGTCCAAGGTGCCGATAACGTGGATAGGTTTAAATTTGATGTAATCCGCCACCAGCGTGGCGTTTGCAATCCTGTAATCGGCCGCCAGCGCCCAGAGATTGGTGGTCGGATCGCCATCGTTGTCGATATTGAAAAGGCTGTTGCCTTTTTGCCGGAATAAGGGGGCAGACTGGTTGTAAAGGGTATCGCCGAAGTTCGGGTTGCGAACGCCGGCGATATTGCGGAAATCGTAATAAGCGGCGCCGAACCTGACTTTCATGTCACTATCCTCCGGAGCCCACTCCATTCCCGCTTGAACTCCATAAAACCATTTATCCTTGGCCTTGACGGTCTCGCTTTGATTAATCTGTTGCAAAGGATATATTCCAGCGTTGAAAAATGGCTTGACTGTCCTGTTTTCCCTGATCCAGGGATGAATGTTGAGCGCGACCCCTTCGAAGTTCAAATCCACGTCCCAAAGCAGATCGGTGTGAACGACTCCGGCCATAGGAATGGTATGGGGAGGCGTTCTGACAATCCCCGAATATATAGGCCCGACCGTGCCCACGAAGTAGGGGTTCGGAAAACGCCCGCCGCTGGCGGTGAACCAATCCCAGCGGGTCAGCTTGAGATATGCCTGATCCAGCACGAAGCTGAATTTGCTGGCGTAAGTTCCCAAGGTTTGCAGCGTTGAGGTCGGGGACCCTCCCGTCAGGAAAGGATCGCCCAGCAACTGTCCGGTACTTACGGGACCGTTGATGTTACCGGTAGCCAGTCGCATCCCCATATCGATCCCTTGAGTAACGTTCGCATTGATGCCAAGACGCATGCGGAGCCGTCCCCGGAGTTGATCTTCCGTAGTGTTGTCGATTGCCTGGCCAATGGCTTGAAAGTTGGCAGCAGGAGCGTTGCTGTCAGCGTAGAAGTCTTGTTGCGCCCTGAGCCGTATATCCCCTTCCATCTTGAAGCGATTCGTCCATTCGGGAGCGACACTTACTTCTTTCCATCCGCCCTGACTGGCGTTGGCGACCACTTCTGCACGCAACTCGTCGCGAATTTCCTTCTTGACATGCTCCGGAACGTACATCACGCGTACTTCACCTTTCTTGGCGCCGTTGCCGGGCAGCGCCGGCTCGGTTTTTCCACTGGCTTGATTGGCGGTGGTGCCGGGCGACGTCGGAACAGATTTTTCATTGCCTTGGTCCGATTGCTGTTGCCGGGCGATTTTCGCTTTTTGCTCCGCTTTCCGGATCATTTCATCCGCCACTTCCTTCTTGATCACGCCTTGCTCGACCAGAAGCTCAATCAGGTTCAGCGTCGTCTCGTAAAGGAGCTCAGCCTTTTCGCGCTCGTCGGCCTTTGCTTGGACCGTGCAGGCAAATGCCAACCCGATAACGGCCGCTGCGATCGTCCAATACATTTTCATTTCGTCGCTGTTTTCCAGGCATCAGGCGCGGGAAGTCACGCGAATTTTGACCGGCTGGGGCATGTCAGCGGGCGGAGGCTCTCGTAATGCCTGCAGATTCTGCAACACGGATGTGAGCAATTCATCAACCTTCGGGTCGCCGGTTTTTTCGACCAGCACGATTCGCCCAATTTTGCCTGTACGATCGATCCACACTTTCACCACCACTTTATAATTTTTATCCTTGAGCGCGCTCTCACGCTCCAGTGCGTCGCGAAACGCGGAATTCACTGCCTCGTTCAATATTCCGTCATACCAGGCCCAAGGATTCCCCCCGGAACCTCCAATCAGGTCCGCGCCGCCTTTCTTTCCCACCAGCCCAAAACTGTCACCGCTCCCCGTACCTTCGGCATCAACGGCGAGGTCCGGGCCAGGGGGCGGCTCGTCAGCCTGATCCATCGGCTCCGGCTCAGGCTCGGAAAGCTTCACCTCTTCCTTCACCACAGGCTCCGGTGGCTTCTCGGGCGGAGGTGGGGGTGGTGGCGGGGGTTTGAGCAACGTGATCTGCTGCACCGAGGTTTTCGCATGTGGCTTGTCGCTGTAAAACAATTCCTTAAGCCACAATCCCAGTGCTATTGCCGCAAACAAGGCAAGTACAATAATTCCCCACCGCATAACCAGACGCCTTGTCCTGTTTCACGAAACTACCCCAAGTCACTTCACCAGGCGCTGAGTGACCAAGCCTAACTGGGTGATTTCCAGTTGCCCCAGTAATTCGAGCACCTCCATGACCTTCCCGTATTGCACAACCGTGTCGCCCTTGACCACGACCGGCAGTTCGGGATTGGCGGCCTTCAGGTGTCCCAGCCGGGTGCGCAGCTCATCCACGGTTACCGGGTAGGCATCCAGGAAGATCTGGCCGTTTTCGTTAATGGTAATTGCCTTGGTCTGGGGCTTGGCCAGGCTGGGCGTATTACTGGCCTTGGGAAGATTCACCTTTATCCCCTGTACTGATGCCGTTGTCATGATTATGAAAATGACAAGCAATACATAGGCAAGATCCAGCATCGGTACTACGTTGATCTCATCGTAAAGCTCGTTTTCTTCCTGAACCTTCATCGCGCGCTCTCCGCCGCATCAGCGACTGTAGTGTTCGGCCAGCTTGGTAATAAGCTCATCGACGAATATATGCATATTGGATACGATGGCCTTGATGCGGGAAGCAAGGTAGTTGTATCCGAAGAGCGATGGGATCGCGACCGACATTCCGGCCACTGTTGCCGCCAGCGCAGCCGCAATTCCGGGTGCAATCGCATTGACGTTGACATCGCCTGCCGCCGCGATTGACGCGAATGTGATCATGACGCCCATCACGGTGCCCAGGAGTCCAATAAATGGCCCTCCGGAAATGGCAATGGTGAGCAGTACCATGGACCTGTTCATGCGCTGAACTTCTTCCACCAGTCCGGCATCGAGGGTTGCGCGGATGGCCTCCAGCGATTGCGGAGATAGAGTCTTGTTGATATCCGTCCCCGCGGCGTCTTTAAAACGATGCGCCAATTCGACTGTGCTGATGTGGTAAATGCGGTATAGCGAAGAATGTTCGAACTCTTTTCCAAGCCCCTGCGCCTGGTCGATCGCGGTAAGGTCGGTGGACAGCTCCCGGAATCGGTCCATGAAACGGCTGTTGGACTTATCCACCCGGCTGATGTAGACCGCCTTGGTGTACATTACCCCTATTGCTATAAGCAGCATGACTGCCAGAAATCCGATGGCGACCCAGCCATCCACTGTCAACGAGCCCAGGATTATGCCAATGTGCGAAGCTTGGCCTCCGCCCTCGGCATTTTCTTCCTCTCCCAGCGTAATCAACTTCCCGTCCGGCCCCTGAGCCGCTTGTACAGCCAGCCAGCTCCCGCTGCGGATCAAACCTGAAACCTGAACCTCATCCATTTCTCCCTTGAATCCCAGACCCAGCGTGGCATTGCTGGCAGGCGGCGCCGCCCCCGCCCCTTCGCCCGCGGGTTGGCCATTCACGTACACATGGAGCGTATCGGCAATAGTGAATCCCACGTGTTGCCATTGGCCCGTGTTAAGCCGAACCGGGGAAGTCACAGTCGCCCTGCCCGATTTCACCTTGAGCGTCCCTCCCTCCAGAGACGCGACGATCCCGTCCGACTGAAACAGAACCCCGTCCGAAGAAGAAGGCTTGAGCCATACGGCAAATGTGTACCCGTTGCGTGTATCTACAGCCGGAAGCGTTACGCTTTGCGAACCATTGAATCCAGCCCCGCCATTGGCGAATGATGCAGGAATGCGTTGCGCCGAGGATTGTGCGTGCAGCCCGTTTGGCCCGCTGTCCAGCGCATTTCCTTGCAGTTCCGCGAAGTGATACACGACACTGCTCGCATCGTATGTCCCCTTGGGATCGCTCGCAGACGTCGCATTTTCATTGCCATAGTACAAAAACAGTTCGGTCTGGGCGGAAAGCTTTGGCACTCTTACCCATACCAGCGCCAATTGGTTCGCACTATCCCATTTTTCTATGTGGAATTTGAGTTCGGCCTTGTCGTCCGCGGATAGCAAACGCAAGTCGCTGCCATTCTCATTTGCTGACAAAAAATCGAAATTGCCGGAGTGCAGGCGGATAAGAACAGGCGCATCTTCGATCTCGCCCGAAGGACTGGTTAACGTCACCTTCTTTCGGCTTGTCCACTCATCCTTCCACCACGCGTGGCTGGAAAGTGAAAACGTGCAGAGTACAAACGCAAGCAGAAGCGTACGGATACGCATGGGTGTATCAATCATTAACCGTAAAAAACATGCGGGCATTATCCGCGCGGCAGGTTACAGTTCTTAGTGACTTCTATGATCCGAATAGACTACTCCGAATGGATCAGTGCTACTCCAAGTCCAACAGGGATGTGTATCGGACGAATTGCCTCATGCAATATTCATGCAATGTCTATGCGCAGAAGCATTGGCCAGCGGGTCGAACAGCTCCGTCTCCCCCAAAAGAAAGCGGATCGCTCCGGCCTTCTGATCGCGTTGCGTGTGAGCATGCCGGGCTCGTCGATCAGCCGCGGGAGAATTGCGGTTAACCAGGCGAATTGGTCAATTGCTCAAGTCGTGCAATCGCTCGCCGCCGACTCAGGCACGATCAGGCAGACTCAGACACTTTGGCACTTTTATCCTCCTATGATCTATTGGTATTAACAACACTCTCATCAAAATGAAAAGAAGCGCGAGTAATGTCGGACTACAGCGATATAGCTGTATGTCCAGACGTTCTTTCAACCAACCGGAGATACCGACATGCTTTCGCACAACCGGGTGTTAAATGCCTTAGGAACATTCGCTCTATTCGCTTTACTATCCGGGTTTATACCGACCTCGTCCGCAAGTCGATGGGATGATCACGGCGACCATGACAGCGGCCACGACGAGTTTGGAAAGGGCAGGAATGTTCAAGTCGGCCCACGTCCTTTCTTCCTCGTGAACGACATGGAGCCCGGCGCCCTCAAGCACAGGCTCCAGCAGTGCGCCAACCGCGAATTCCACAAGTCGGACTTTTCCATAGGCCACCGCGGCTCCGCCTTGCAGTTTCCCGAACATACCAAGCAAGCGTATGAGGCAGGCGCACTCATGGGAGCAGGCATTGTTGAATGCGACGTAATCTTCACCAAGGATAAGGAACTGGTTTGCCGCCATTCGCAGTGCGACCTGCACACCACCACCAATATTCTTGACACTCCGCTGGCGGGAAAATGCAGCAAACCTTTTACGCCCGCCCAGTTTGATGCTGCCGGAAATCTTGTTAAGGAAGCTACCGCACAATGCTGCACCAGTGACGTGACGGTAGCCGAATTCAAAAGCCTGAGAGGAAAAATGGACGGGTTCAATCCGGCGGCTCGGAGCGTGAAAGAGTATCTGCAAGGAACCCCGGACTGGCGGACCGATCTGTATGCAGGTCCTACCAGCGGCACTCTGCTTACCCATAAGGAGAGTATCCGGCTCTTCAAGAAACTCGGCGTGAAAATGACGCCAGAACTCAAGAGCCCGAGCGTGCCCATGCCATACGACAGCGACGGTGACGGTGCCGGCGACTATACCCAGCAGGACTACGCCCAGCAGATGATCGATGAATACAAGGCCGAGGAGGTCAAGCCTCATAATGTCTATGCCCAGTCCTTCGACATCCGCGACATCCGCTACTGGATCGCGAAGGAGCCGCAATTCGGCAAGCAGGCCGTTTACCTCGATGATGCCAATACCGTCGCTGACCTGCCTACTGCCTCGCAACTGGCTGCCTACAAGGCGGAGGGCATCAATATCGTGGCTCCTCCGATATTCGCATTGCTGGGCGTCGATGGCGAAGGCAATATTATCCCGTCGAAATATGCAAGGGATGCCAAGGCTGCGGGGCTTGATATCATTACCTGGACCCTGGAGCGATCCGGCATCCTGGCCAATGGAGTAGCGAATGACTTTTACTATCAGACTATTTATCCGGCCGTCAAGCGCGAAGGCGACATGATGAAAGTGCTGCACGTGTTGGCGCAGGATGTGGGCATCCGGGGCATATTCAGCGACTGGGCAGGGACCGTGACCTACTACGCCAACTGCATGGGCCACAAATAGTCTTTCAGCTGGAGCCGACTGCCAACGTGGGACTATAGGGTGGTTGGAATGTAAGGTGGAATAAGGTGGCCATCACACATGGAAATATTCGTATCTGGGCTTAGCCTTTTACCTGAACACTTTTTTCAGTGTGTTCCAGTAATACGGGACTTGACCCGAGGGTTTATATACAGAGGCCGATTTATCGGTCCGCGACAAATTTCAGGACGTTTCCATTGATGCAATAACGCTTGTGGCTAGGCGGCGGCCCATCGTTGAATAGATGGCCGAGGTGAATGCCGGAGCTTGCACTCCGCACTTCGATCCGCCTCATGCCGTGTGAATTGTCTTCATGCAGGGTAACAGCCCCTTCCACGGGGTCGAAGAAACTGGGCCACCCCGTTCCGCTCTCAAATTTGGTATTGCTGTAAAAGAGAGTTGCGCCTGTGACAGGATCGACAAATCTTCCAGGACGCTTTTCATCCAGATTGGACGCGGTAAAAGGAGGTTCGGTGCCTTGCTGGAAAGCGATTTTCTGCTGTTCGGGCGACAGCAGTTGAAAACCCAGCCATTTCCAGAAATTGGATTTCTCGCCGTTGTATCCCGTATAGCGGGCGACCTCCTTGCCGTTCTTGAACAGCACGATGGTGGGCGCCGCGAACAAGGGTTTTTCCAATGTCCAGCCGGAGGGTGGATTTGAGTTTAATGTCCTCGCGACTGGTATTTCGGCTTGCCAGTGGCTCATTATGTCCTTTTCGAAGCGCTCGCAAAATTCGCAATGCTCGGCTTCGAATGCCACCAGCTGTCGGGCGAAGTTCAGATCGCCGCTCTTCAGGGGCGCTGTCATGCTGGACGATGCCGAGGCCGCCGAGGTTCCGGAGGAGATGGAGGACGTGTCCGCCTCCGCAACCTTCCTGGCCAAATCGGGGTATTTCACTCCGGTGCCACCCAGGCCGCAATAGCCGTCGGGGTTCTTTTTCAGATAGTTCTGGTGGTATTCCTCAGCAGTGATGTAATTCCTGAGCGGCAGGATTTCGGTGGTGATTCTGCCATGACCCGCGGCATCGAGCGCCTTTTGATAAACAGCGAGCGTTGCCACTCCCGCGGCCTTCTGGTGCGCGTCATGGTAATAGATGGCACTGCGATAATTGCTGCCGACATCGTTCCCCTGGCGGTCGCCTTGAGTGGGATTATGGTTCTCCCAGAATTTGGCTAACACTGCCTCCAGCGTTACCTTGGCAGGATTGAAAATCACCTTGACCACTTCCGCATGATTGCGCGCTGTGGTTTTACCGGTACGAAGCGCTCTTTCGTGATTCAGAATATCCTGGTAACCGACGCTGGAAAGGTCGCCACCCGCATAGCCGCTTTCCACGTCGATGACACCGGGAATTTCTCCCATGCGCTTTTCCGCGCCCCAGAAGCACCCCATGCCCAGAACGATGTAATCCATTGTCTCGCGGGGAGTCGAGATTTCCTCCATTGCATATGCTCCCATAGTAATACCGAGGCCTGCTGCCAGAGCCACAATCCCTTTCATTTCATGGCATCTCCACAAATCCCGATCGTAAAATCCAGATTTCGTCTTGTAATACTCCAGCCAGGAAATTCCGTCGCCACTGTCAAAACATATAATGCCAATTGCATACGCCATCCTGGTGCATTTGTCGATCTTATCGATGAATACATCGTCATGCTACTCGTTCTACTCCCCCAACGTGGAAGCATATGTCATTGTGAATTTGAGACCTGAAATGAAAATAAATTCCCCCCGACTTTAACGAAAAATAGTTCAGGCTTCCCCCTCTTTTGTTTGGCTTGCTTCCGCTTGATCATGTGCCTTTGCGGTGGCTTGAACGGGGCTTTGATTGCTTAAAAATGAGCGTGCAACTGGGGAAGATAGAGGAATAGGGATGGTTATGGCCTGGTTGTGGCTTGGTTGTGGCCGCTGGCTAAATTTTTGCAGGACCGGTCGGATATTTAATTGGCTGGATCGCGCTCTTGATATGGGTTGGAACTCGCCCCGTCCAAAGAGCAAGTTTGGGATCTGCTCATCCCTCGACATCAGATAAAACGCAAGACTTCCCCCACCATTCCTTCGGCCATAAAGAATCCACTATTGCTTTCACCGCCCGACTCCGGTCATTGTCGGGCAATGCGATGCGTTGTCACAGGCGCATCCCGGTCGAAGTGTCAACCTGATGACAATACTTTCCCATTTCCCGTTTACTCGCCGTGCCCGATCACCTCTGTCGAAATAAAGGTCGGTCTTTGAACTCTTGTCATCTTGTCAGATGCTTGTGCGGCCTCAGACATGGCTTGCGACAAGGCAGCGGTAGTTTTGGACACGTCGTCTCCAGTTGAAGTGGCCCCCGAAGTCGTAGCGGTCACTGCGGTGGCGTCCGCCACAGGCGTTCCTGTGGATGTGCCAGCCACGGAAATGTTGTCCGCCCCCAGCACGACCTGCGCTGCAATATTCAGGTTGCCCGCTCGGATACCAGCATCCCCCGCATTCACTGTGCCCCTGGGTGCAATCAGATCGATGTCGCCGGCAGCAACCCTGCCACTGGAAAGCGCACCGATCCCGCTTCCCGACGCTGCGCCCTGCAATTCCTGTGTCACGTTGCCTTGGGCGTCAACTTTGACAATGGGCGGCGGTACTGCCGTGGCTGTCTTTTTGCCTTTACCCGCATCGATATCGCCCTCGCTCGACCACAACAGGACATTTCCTCCGCCGACGGTCAGGATACGCGACTGGTTCACAAGAATGTTGTCTCGCGCAAAGCCGCGAATATTGCCATCGGCTACTGTCACCATCCCGAGCACGTCGTTGCCCGTGTTAACCAGAACCTCAGGCGTATTGGCGAGGCCAACGATCAGGCCCCCGCCGGGGACCATAAACTCTATATTGCCGCCTCGCTCAGTCTTGATCCGGCTCGCGAACAGGTTGATCTCGCCCTGATAGTTCCTGAAGCTTCCGTCAGGATTTTTGTCCCGAATTCCCGGAAACACCAATTCCAGCGTGGCATAGCCACGCTCAAAATTTGCCGCATATGGGCTGTCCTTCTTGTTCGAGTCCCTGCCGGTGACCAGCAAGGCTGTATACACGAGCTCGCGCACCATCGTTTGTTGGGTGCCTTCATCCAGCCCCTTTACGGCCTTCACCGCTGCCAGCGCCTCGGACCCTTTCAGCAAATCATTTCCTACCAGCCAGCGTGCCTGCCACAGCACGATGTCATTCGGACTTCCGCCCGCCGCTTCCAATTCCGCAATCAGTCGATCCACCGCTCCGCCGTAATCGATTCCCGCGCCTATCCCCGCCGCCAGGTGGATATCGACCCCTCCGTTGGGCAGTTGCGCATTATCGAGGTCGCCGCGGCTGACAATACCTGCCGAAGTTCCAAGGTCGATATTTCGCCCTGCGGATACCTCCAGGAGGCCGAGGCCGCCTATCCAGATTTTCGCGTTGCTTGTCCGGTCATTCCCAGAAGTGAAGGTCACGTCTCTTCCCGCCACGACACGGCTCAGGTCTTTTGGATTGACGTGCTGTGCAAGAACACCCACATCCTGTATATCTTGGCCCGCCTGCAGGCGGACAGACTTGGAAAGGTCGAGCGTCAGCTTATCGAACTCGCCTTCGATATTCCCGGCGACTGCATAAACCCGGGCAGGTTTAGGATCGCCCAAATGGACGGGACGGGTGGCATGTACAAGTTCGCGCTCCGCTGCACTCACTGTGGAAATCGGAAACTGGGTCGGTTTTACGCCGGGAGTCGCCGGGCTGGGTATCAAGGCCGGGTCACGATCACTCATGACCAGAGTCGATTGAATCCTGATTGAGCCTGCCGCGAGCAATGTCAGATCGCCCCGCGCTCCGGGACTCAACACCGCGGCCGGTGTCCCAGAATTCATCAGAATATCCCCCTGAAATGCGACAGCGGACAGGCTGGGCGGCAGAATAGAGAGCAGTTCGGTCGTGTAGCTGTTCGCACGAAGATTCAGGGGAGTTCCATAAGCGCTCGCCAATACCGTCGCTTCCGTTTGGTTGTGCAGCGTCACCGAACCCCGCAGGCTCTGCAAATCCACACCACTCGCCTCACTATAAGTCGAAAACAGGCTCCAGCTCGGATTGTTGGAGCTGGGAGGGCCGCTGGCATTGAGGTTGAATATTGTTCCCCTTCCGGAGGATTGAATCACCAGATGGGGGTTCAGCACCGCGTGGATGTCGACTTGCCCCTGCGCCTGCACCCGCGCGCGGGCATCTCCCAGTGCAAGAATGGTGTAGAGCGGATTACCATTGACATTTTGACCGCTACCGATATTTCCCCCCACTTTCAGCGTCAGCTCGCCACGGTCGGCGTAATACTGTCCTCCGGTCAGATCACCGCCGGTTTCCACCCTGACACTGCCACCGCCGGTTTTCACGAGACGGAGCGGGTCGGGCGTGGTAGCGGCCATCCGCGCCTGAGTCGCCGAGCTGGCGGAAATATTTTCAATTTTTCCGCCAGCGGTCAGTGTCACGTTACCACCACCCAATGCCGCGACCCCCTGCTGGAACTGGTCGAAGCGTATCCACCAAGCGGGCTGGCGCGTATACTGGCCGGTGTTTTCACCCAGCTTTCCCTGGCGGAACAGCCAGTTGGAGTAGAGCTGAGCTGAAGGGGATCCGACAATATCGCCCCCAGCGCTCAAGCGTATATCCCCGCCGCCCTGGCTGAACTGGGCGTTGGCAGGCGGAGTGAAGCCATCCAGGGGGTCAGCCGCACGCCCGGCAGTATAAATTGCAGATTTGGCATCCGCAAACGTGATATCGCCTCCGGAAGCAATGCTGATATCGCCCGTCCCCGTTCGCACGAGCTTGCCGGCCGCCAGCGTGACATCCCCGCCCCCAGGTATGACCGCGAGCGGATCAGCCGCGCCGCGATCTGCGCCGGCGACGAGCCGGTAGCCCCACGAGTCCCCGCTGAGCAGCGTGGCGGGGGTAGCGTCCCCGCTGAGCCGTGTGGCAGGAATAACTGCCGTTGCGATGTCAAATCCGTCCGAAAGGTTATTGCTAATGTTCAGATTTCCGCCTGCCCGCAGGGTGAGCATCCCTGGCTCACCGGCGGCGCGACTCGTACCCAGGTTCCAGTCATTGGTTAGCGTGAGATCCGATGGAGAAACGACCTCCACACCGGTACGCAAATGGAATGTGGCATCGCCTGTCTTTCCCAGACGCGCGGTAATCGCGGCTGCGTGGGATGCAAAGGTTGCATTGTCCGAATTAACGGTAGCAAGACTCAACGTCGTGCCTGTGCTTGTGCCGCTACCCGTAAGCGTTTGGATATTGTCGTATACCTTGACCGCTTCGACCACGAACGATTTTGCCCCGCTTACGCTGATGCCGAGGTTATCCGTGGCAACATCGCTCCCCGCACCGCTACCCGTGCGGGGGGCGCGGAGCAATAACTGCCCGCCTTCCCCGGCCTGGCCACCCCCTCTCACATCTGCCGTGCTCCCCTGGGCGAAATTGAGCCTGCCTTGGGTCGTGCCGATTTCTATTTTCCCGCCTTTCATGCCCTCGCCTACGGCGTGGACGTCAAGCTTCGCGCCGGACAGAACCGTCACATCGCTTCCTGCATAAAGGTTGATGCGGCCCTCCTTTTCACCGGACGCGTCGATGCGCCCCCGCACCTCCAGTTTGCCGCCGTCAACGGCAATACGAACGGCTTGTGCCTTGACCACGTCCGTAGCCGCAACGCTGACATCGCCGGTGCGCACGCGCAACGCTCTGCCACCGTCGAACATACCCTGGTCAAGTATGCCGTTCAGGGTAGAAAAACTGCCCAGGGAATCCACATCCAGCTCGAAACGGCCGCCATCACCCTTGGCGCCGCCGGCCTCCGTTGCAGCAATGCCCATCAAACTCCCGGCAGCCAGGGTCACTGTGCCAGTGGGCGCGCGCACGATTACTCTTCCGGCGTCGGCACCGGCGGGACTGGATACATCGACCTTTGCGCCTGACCGCACGACCACGTCTCCGTTTTCGCTCGCCAATTCCACAGTACCCCCGGGCGACGCCCGCGCGACGTCGAAGAAGGTCACCATATGTCCTGCCGTATTCACGGTTGCATCAGACCCCAGCTCAAGATTACCCATCGTAGCGGCCAATTTGAACTGTCCTGAAGGAAGATCGGCTACGGTATCAAATTTCACGGCGGCGCCCGACAGGGTCCACTGCCCCCCCAGGAGATTGACCGCGGAGAGCTCGCGGTCCGGAGTTGCCTTGCTCGCGGTAAGCGTCCCGGAGGCGCTCACGGCTTGGTTGCTACCCTGCTCGCTGCTGATGCGCGCAACATTCAGGCTGGCGGCATCGGCGTTAATATCCATGCTGCCCGACTCGCGACCGATCAGTTCATTCGCATTCACGCTGACTTGTGAAAAACCCTGTATGGCTTTAATACCGTCGCCCAGCATCAGCTTGTCTGCATATATCGCCACGCTTCCTGTGCCAGGTGTTCCGCCGGCGGTGAAGGGCGAGGCTGCAGGATTTGAAAATAAAATGTTGCCTGCCCGAAGCGTGGCTGTCTTCCCGGCATTTTGCAGCCCTGCGAGACCCGCGCCTGTCAAAGTCAATGCCTGCAAGGTGGGCTTGCCCTGATCATTTTCGCCACCTATGCTGACATCGCCATATAAGTCGAACGTCGAATAGCTTGTCAATGTTACCGACTTGAGGGCGTCCAGCGCGTTGAGCTCGCCTTGGCTGAGTGTCAGCCCTTCGGCTCCGACTGGCGCGTTACCAAAATTTACGCGGGTGGCGCCCACGGAGAAGTTGCCTGCGACCGGATTACCGCTGCGATCGGTAAATGCCGTGGTCCCGGCGAATGCGTTTCGCCCCGTGGCATCCAGCGTAATGGAGTCGGATGCGCGAATCGTGCTCCCCGCTTCGCCTGCCAGCGTACCCGTGCTACGGTCCGGGCTGCCTGTCCGTATAAAGCCTGCGCTTGTGGAAGCGGCGCGCACCAAGGCGCCATTTCCCTCCGTGCTATAGTTCCGCCCCTGGCCCACGGTTGACGTGTTTTGCGCTTCGATGGCGCTGCCAGATTTGAGCGTGAGGGTATCCCGTGCGGCAAGAATGATTTCTTCACCCTTTAGCGCGTGGGCCGCATCATTAGCCAATGTCACTTTTTCCGCGCCAACCGTCAATGTGGTGGTTGCTCCTATGGTATCCGCTGCCGCAGTGTTGCGCGTAGCGCCTATCAGCAGGCTGGCCGCTCCCATCCCGTTGAGCTTCGCCACCTCGAGGCGGGTAGCCAGCGGATCAATTGTGGAGCCCGCGGAAGACGTTCCATTGGTAATCACGATATTGGCCGCATTGATGTCCACTGCCGCTCCACGGCCTCCCTCAGCCGCCGCCAACTGGAAGATGGCATCGAGCTTTAACCCTTGCGACGTATCCAGGGAGAGCAAACCGCCATCCTGAGGGCGGCCAATGCTGTCGGCAAAGAAGCTCGACGCATGCGTAAGCATTATTTCCGAGCGCTGCAAGACCTGCTCGCGGGTGAGCACTTCAAAGCCGCTCCATAACGCATCGCGCGGACCACCCGATACGGAGCGGCTGTCAGTGACGTAGCCAGGCACGATGTGAGCGCCATCCTGCATGGTGTAGGCCTGCCCCGGCAGAAGATTGGGAACAGGTGAGCTCAACCGGACGGCGAACGCGCCGGGCAGCAAGGCGTAGTGCGCGGGTAACAGGGTATACACGCCGGCAGGCAGCCCCGGCATCCCGGAAAGATACACCGCCTCCCCTGCACTCCGGTCAAAGCCTCTATTCTCCTGCGTGTCGCCTGGCGCGAAGGAGTTCGAGTAGCCCGACACTACCGCGTAGACCCCGGGATCGTTAAGAATATCGCGGCTGCCTCCCGGTCCCACACTGAACTCGTAGGCCTGCAGGTCTCCTCCTCCGGCAAGGTTGACGGTCGCGCCCGGCTGCATGTCGATATTTTCCGCCTGGACGCGGATCGATTTCTCCGCCAGCGCAGGTTGCGGGATATCAAGCAGGTCCGTCCTATAGAACCAGCTCCGGCCGTTCACCGTCACGCCGAAGGGAATCAGGCTTCCCGGGACAGCAGCAACGGAGGTCACGCTTTCGTTCCCGAACGTCAGATTGCCGGTCGCGTTGAAAGTCAGCTGCCCAAACGGGGCCCACAGATTGCCGTTCTGCACGATATTTTCAGCGCTGACCGTCAGGCTGCCCAGTGCCGATAACGGCTGAGAAGGCGGCAAGGAGTTGTGGCTGAACGTAACCGTTCGCCCCGGTGCGGAAATATCGAACTGGGTATACGTTGCCGGCGCGATCACCGCCCCGTGAAACGAAAGATTCGCTGCGCTTGAGAGCATCGCTGTCGGACGTGGGAAATTGCTGGTACTTATTCCCGATAAACGCACTTCCTGAGCAGCCGAAAATTTCGACTGAGCCATGCCACCCAGGCTGAGATTGCCTGCCAACTCAAGCAGCTGTGCCTCAGCAGAGAATGTGCCATTCCCGGAAAGCGGGGTGTTCGGGACGTCCTGAAGATCGATGTCGAAATTCCCCAGGCGAATGACTTCCGCCTTGAGAGCCACCCCTCCTCCTGCGGTTTCAATCCGCGGCGCGTCAAGCACCAGCTCTCTTAATGCCAACGGACGATTGACGCCCAGATTCAGATCGTTTTCCAGACGGATCACCTCACGGCCTTTCAGGGTGAGGCGGTCGAACCCTGCCGACTCAAGCGCGGTGGCATCCAGTGGGGCTTTCCTGTTAAGTTCTGTCGGAACGGGGGTTCCGGGAGTCAACCCCGAAGCCTGGGGCGCCACCGTCTGCGCAAGGCTCAACACGCGATCGCCCGACGGGAAGCCCTTATCCTGGGGATTGCTCACATCCCTCAGGCCGAGAGTGATATCAAGGTTGCCGCCGCGGTTAAGCGCGCCACCCGGTTGCGCGACAACCTTGCCGTCGAGCAGGATGCCTTCCCGGGCAGTGATGCTGAGCGAACCCGCATCACTGCCGACCCATTGCCCCAGGCCTCCCGCTTCGTTCAGGATATCCAGCCGGACTGGCGACGCCCCTGCAACATTGATGGTCGAGCTTGCCTGGGTGATGACGTTGCCAAACTGGGCATCGAGCGTCACGGATCCGCCATTCAATACTTTGCCTTGGGTGAGCCGTTGAGTATCCAGAAATGTCAGCGCTACGCCGGACACATCGAGTCCGGACTGCTTGCCCAGCCAGATGCCATTGTCGGGATTGTAATTAAACTCCTCGCTATGCTGAAGGCTCGCGGAAATGCTTCCTCCCGGTGCACTGACCCGCCCCTCGATATCGATGAGACGCGCGGCGGATAGTGTGATGTGCGCGCCAGGGTCCGCTTCAATCTGTGCCCCCATCCCGATCAGCACATCGGCCTTACCCTGCTCATCGGGATTATTTGCCGTGAGGCCCAGATTTGCCGGTTGGCGAATCAAATCGTCGAAGGTGACTAGCCGGCTGAAATCTTCCACCCGGCTGCCGCTCGGCTGCACCCTGTATTCCGGCAGCAATTCCAGGTTGACAACAGTCGGCCTGATCCTCGTATTGTCGGATAAGGTGACGCTCTCGATTCCCGCAAGTTTGATATTGGCGAAACCGGTACGTGAGAAAAACCCGGGGTCCAGGTTGAGAGTGTCAGCGGTAAGATCCGGCACGCCTCCAATCTGGATGCGGTTGCTCGAGAGGGTAAGAGTGCCTCCCCCCGTTATGCCAAAGCCGCGCACGTTCTCGTTGAAACCGGATAGGGTATGCCCGGACAGGCTTATTTCTCCTGCATTGCCCGCGATCACCCTACCCCTTCCATCCGCCCTGAGGCGGCCCCCGGCAGTCACATCCAGTAACGACCCCTGCCCCAGGGCAAGATTATCGTCCGCGGCCAGCGTGATTTTGCCGCCATCCACCAGGGCCACATCACCCGATCCCACCGGCGCCGGGGGCAATTCGTTTACCCACACGCCGCGCGCGGACAGCGTTATCCCGTCGGCGACCGTAACATTGAGCGGGGGCGGGACCGGATCGATATCGTTCCTGTGTGCATTCAGCGTGATTGAACCGGAGGGGCTCTCTATGTCGGCCCCGACGGTGACTGCCTCGGCAGTGATATGAATGCTGCCGCCCAACGGAGCGCGCAAGGCTTCGCGCACCACCACCGCCTGATTGCTGAAAATTTCAAGATTGGCGACTTTATCCTTCCCCACCAGCCCGGAGTTCAGGTTAAGGGTCGTAACGAGGCTTGGGGAAAGCGGATCGCCAAACTTGAACCCGCCAGGCAGGATATTGGCGCCGGAATTGCCCAGCTCGAGCGCCTGGTTAAACTTGTAATCGATGGCAGAAAGGGCGTTTGCGACAGGGTCGATCCCCACGGTCAGGCGCGCGCCGGTGGGCATGATGCCCAGGTCACGCTGGACCTCGCCCACGGTTGTTCGGCCCTGGATGTCGCCCTGCATTACCGTTGTGCCAAGCGCGATGATCTCCATAGCGCCAGCATTTTTCCCTTCCGTGTACCCCGGGTCGGAATTGAAGGTCTGCCCGAGGTCGATCACCTCTTTCACATTCCAGCGCCCGAAATCCTGGACATAACGGGTGGCAATCCCGTCGTAACGGACGTCTGCACGTGCATTGGCAATATCGGTCAGTACCCCGCGCGACATCACCAGGGTTGTAGGCACGGAGGCCGGGGTGAAGGCCACGCTGCCCCCAGAAATGTCAAAAACTGCCCCGGATTCCACGATGGCTTCGCCCTGCGAGTTCAGGAGTACCACGCCCCCCAATGTCGAGCGCTCGGCCACCGTACGCTCGAGGCGAGCCTGGTAGGATTGCAGGCTGTCCTTCGCGATCAATGTGGGCACGCCGGCATTAGCATTGTTCAAGGCGCGGTTGATGTCCACATAAACCGTCTGGCTCCGCAGCGGACCGTCGCGATTGACGGGCGAATCTTTCAGCTCGTCACCCCGCAACTCGACTGCCACGCCATTTCTTGCCGCGGAAACCGGTACCCGTTCGAGCCCAGCGACGTTGATGCGTGCCCCGCCGGCAATATGGATACGGGCCATGCTCGAAACAGGCGCATTGACAACCAGGAAGGGATCATTAGGCGTAAAGAGTGTGCTGGGATCATCCAGCGCGAAGAAACTTACCCCACCTGCCGGCGCATTAATGACCGCCCCGCTCTCCATCCGTATATCCTGGCCCAGCACTCGCACCTGCGACGGAAGAACGAGCCCCTGGCCCGTCAATCCGTCGACCAGGCCGGTTTTGTCCGCTGTCTCCGGCAATATCTCGGTGACGCTGCCAGCGCCAAGAACCGCCCGTCCACCGCGAAGCGAACTGTCCTGGGCCACCGCGAAATCCTTCGCCAGAAGATATACCGAGCCATTGGCGGTTACCGAAGTGGTCGCGCGGACGATCCCTTGCTGGTTGACAGCATATCCCACCATGGTAACGTTGCCCCTGGGGGTGGACAGCTCCCCGAAGTTCGTCACGTGGCCGAGCTTGTCTTGCTCCGCATTCCTGAGCGGCACCGTCTGCCCATCGAGTTTGCCATCCTTGACGCCCGTATTGCTCGTCTGAAAATCGCTGAGCCCGACCGGACTGTCCACTTCGACCAGGAGGCCACGAACATTGGCATCCACCGGCTCGGCTGAGGCGGAGCGCAAGAACACCTTGGTACCCGCCGCCGCAATCACCTGCCCGTCGGGTGCCGTTACGCTGCCACTGTTGATCACGGTTGGTGCGATCAGCATGACTCTACCCTGGCTGCCCGCTGTGATACGTGCTCCTTCCAATACCTTGACGAAACCGCCCGAACCTTCAAACTGGGGAATGTTCTTCTGGGTGGTGAGAAAGGCATTGAGGATAAAGCTGTCTTTAATGTCCAGGCTGCTCGCCGTGAAACTGTTCAGATTGACTTGGGATGAGCCCATAAAAGCGATGCCATTCGTATTGACAAGGATGACATTGGCGCTCTGGCCAGTTGCCTGGGTAAGGATTCCGGCGATGACGCTCGGATCACTGCCCCAGATGCGATTAAGCGTGGTAAAGCTCGCGCCCTGCACTAAATGTTGCGCCGCCAGACTGTCGACTTGCTGAAACTGTACGGAATGTCCCGCGCTTACATTAAAAGTTTCCCAGTTAAGGATAGCCTTGTCCCCCACCTGGCTTATCACAGCATGGTGATCCTGGGCATGGTAGGCCGCCTGGCCAGCCGACACAAAATCCGGAATTCCAGCTCCGCAAGCGCCCACCGCGCAGGGAACCGGCAATTCGGCCTGTGCCGGTGCAGCCAGCAGGAGCGCGGCAAACAGCAGACCTCTTCCGCACATCCCACCGCGCTTGTCACAACCGCGGGCGATTTCCGCAACTGGTACGAGCATGCCTGAAGTCGTGTTGAAAATTAACCTGTAAATACTGCGATTCATCCTGGTAAGCCTTTCCCCTCAAAACCACATTCCGGTATTCGCCATCGGCATACAGGCAGGCTGAAGTGCATGTTGATTTTTATCTTCTGGCGGAGCACGGTGACGGGTGTAGTTCCGACGATCTCCGTTTTGTCTGCCGTTCGTCCTGTCACCAGGCGTGCCGGAACGTGAAATGGACGCGTCCGTCTCCCGCTTTCGTCCTCGTTCCATCTTCGAGCGCCACTGCCCAAGCGAAATCGGCCGCAACGTTTTTCCATCCCTTGAATCGCAGACCCGCCCCGGTGCCTGCAAGACCAAGCCGGTCTCGTTGGCCAGGCAAGGGCGACAGTACGCGAACAATGCCACCATCCAGAAAAGTCAGCACGCGAAATTCCTCTGCCCCACGGATCAGGTACTCCGCATAATTGGGGCTGAAAATTTCCAATTGCCCTGACGCGCTGTCATCGCCAAGCCCTTCCACTTCATAGTAGCCACGAACCGTATTAATCCCGCCCACGATCGACTGTTCGGTATTGATCAGAGGTTGTGCCGAGATCTGCCACGTGCCACGGCCGGCTACCCCCCAACCCTGGCGCGTGGTTTCGATGTGGGAAAGGCTGCCTCGCATGTATATGTAACCCGAGTTAGCCTTGAAGCGCTTGTTGGCAAATTCGGCGTCCGTCCCGACCAGATCGTGGATATGGAAATTTGCCGACAACCCCAGCTTCGTCGTGCGTCCGTCCCCGATCCAAGTCCCATCCCAGCCGACGGTAAAAGGCATATATGTGATAGGTGTGCTGAAACTGCCGCCGTCGATGAGATTGATGTTCTGTCCGAAATCCTTGTAGTCGACTCCGAGCGTCGCCGTATGAAAGAAATTTTCACTTCCAGGCAAGGGCGCGATATAACGTCCTCCCACAATCACTCCGTTTCCGAGAACATTCAGCGTACCCACCGAGGCTACCGAGGAATTGGAATAGATGGCATACACGGCGAGAAAGCCGGCATTCGGTATCGGCATGGTATAGTTCGCGACGATCACCCGGCTTTGCTCCGTATCCTGCGGTGAAACGAGTCCAGTCACTCCAAGGCTGTGCTGCCTTTGCCAAAGGTTATCCCAGCTGAGGTTCGCGATGAGCCGGGTCAGCGTCGTATTCGGAATTTGTCGGCTGTTAAGTTCCACGCTGCCATGAAGCGGGAACTGATCTTTCACCTTAAGATCGACTTCGACCGTGCCTGGCGTCCTGCCCGCCCGTAAAACAGGAGTGACACGGCGATCGGGCGAGCGGTTCAGGTTTGCCAGCTGTTTTTGCATCTCGGAGAAGTTAGGAACATTGCCCTCAGCCAGTTCCGGCACCCCAGACCGAATATCGTCCGGGCTGAAGTATCGCGAATCGACCACTCTCACCCGTTTTACCGGCGCCTCGGTCACCTCCAGCCTGACAACCGCGTCTTCCACTTTTTGTTGAGGAATGCTGACCAGTACAGTCAGATAGCCTGCGTCGTGGTATGCGCGCTCCAGCGACTCCCGGGCTTTTTCGACTTCAGCCAGTGATTTGCTCTCTCCAAGATAGGGATAGACTGCCTGCTCGACCGTTGTGACAGGCAGTCGAGCGGTGCCTTCCACCCGGTATTCAAATATGTCGAACTGTGCGTCCTGTGCCTGAGAATAGCTTTCCCAGCCTCCCAAATAAATCAGCACGAAGAGCCATAACGACGTATTGAAAAATGTCCGGATGTGCTCCTTGCCAAGCCATCGGCCGGACAGGTAGCCAGGGAGACGCGGGCGAGAGCCCGCGGGCCGGAATGTGCATATTCGCCCGACCGGACTGCTGGTGATATCCAAATCCTGATGGGCCGTAAGCGGAGTCGCCCCGGCGGCCAACCCGATCCAAAGCGGGGCGGCCGAGATAGGGGTAGGGAGCAAGGTTATGTCGTTTTGTTGGGACCAATAATCTTTCACTTGCCCTTTAAAGAACAGGAAGGCCGCACGTGCCTGTCCTCCGGCTGGCAACTTCGAAACCTTATTTGCCCAAACCTTGTTTGAAAATTTACTCGCCATTCTTAAAAGCTATCCTGAACTTAGTCTGCCTGGCCTTCACTCTGCCTTCATAAATGCGCGATGGGACAACCGGGGAGGGTTGTCCCACGCGCACTACGAGAACGGCATTGCACCGTTCGCTAGGCAGGTCCTACTGGACGGCAGGCTGACAGGAATTACCGGCGCGTGCGCCCTTGGAGGTGGGGCCGCCGGCACCAGCCAGCGGGGTGGCAAAAATACCTTTCAGATCGTGCTCGCCCATCGTGCTCGCAACCTTGGCAATCAGATCAGCACCACCTGCGCTGGCCGGATGTGTGCCGCCCGCGGTGAATGCCGACATTTCGTACCAGAAGGTGTAAGAACCGTCCATCGCCTCCGCCCGTTGTTGGGCATCCGGGTCGGGATCGGCCCGGTCCAGCTTGACGAATGCCCAGCGGTCCGTGTTGACGGTGGGTGCAGGAGTGTTTTCCATCGAGACCACGCCCAAGGCGAACTCATTAGCGAGGCTGGCCGTATTGAGCGCGGTCTTGACTCCGCCTGTGCTCGATTGCTCGGTCACAATCACACTTCCTCCGGCATAGGCGCCCGCCCGGGCCGGGAAAAGCTGGCCTTGCGGAACTCCGCTGGCGCAGGGTGTGGCCAGGAAGCGGATATTGGAAGCGGATTGCGTGCCGGAAGTCGGGACACGGCGCACCAGGTTAATCTTGGAACCTGGAGCACCACCGAACGTCGTGCCGCCATCCTGGCCATCGATGCTATCCTGGTTGGCAATGGCGGTATAACGCTGGGCCGGCATATTAGGCTGGCAGGCGGCCGTCAGATCGGGCGCGGCCGCTGAGTGAC
Organism: uncultured beta proteobacterium; assembly: GCA_963786735.1. Taxonomy (GTDB): domain Bacteria; phylum Pseudomonadota; class Gammaproteobacteria; order Burkholderiales; family Nitrosomonadaceae; genus Nitrosospira. The sequence goes on along the minus strand of CAWBAF010000012.1, from coordinate 8,671 downwards.
CTGTCGTACAGCTGGCGGGTAGCTTACCGTCAGTGACATCGTTCTTCTGGAGCTGGAAATACAACGGATAGCTCACGCCAACGCCAAAGGCCTGCCCGATGTTGGTGGCCACCTCGTTTCCGATTGTGCTCAGGGCTGTGTCGATCCCAAGATTCAGCTTGTTGATCTGGTATTCGGTGTCCGAAAAGCCTCCGTCGGGATAGTTCTGCCCGGGTAATGTTGCGGGTGTCGCGGCGGTGAAGGTCTTCGTAACCAGATTACAACCCGTGAAGCGACCAATGGGGGAGGTAACAGTATTAAGTGTAACGTTCGTCGGTGCGGCGACTGCGCAAGTCCCCTGCGTGGCCAGGTCGTGTATGCGACTGAGAGGGTACGGTGTAGGCGTCAGGAACGGGTTCACCTCGCCGGCCATGGCGAGGTGTGGCGCAAACGCGTTGAATGAGCCGCCTTCAACCGTGTGATACACCACCACTTTCTTGCCTGAGAGAGCCGAACCTGCCGCCGCACTCATCGTGCATGCATAGGCTGTGCGGTCGCCGCTGCTCTTTCCTGGCTCGGTACCGGTGCTCTCCAGGTACATGTGTGCGTCGTTGGTTCCTCCATTGCCGGCCACGCCATTGCACAGTGACAATACGCTGCGGAATATGCCGTTCGAGGGAGCGGAATTACCGGACAACCAGATATACGTGGTCGGGCCGGCGGCAATCTGGGCAGGGGTTAACGCAAAAGCAGCGGGGCTGGCGCAAAGGGCCGCCACGGCCAGCGAGATTTTGCTCAGCTTCATCTTCATCTTCATTTTTATATCCTCTTTGAGCGAGTTATTTGACCCCCTCCTCCATTTCGTGGAGGAAGGTGAGCAGATGTATGAGTAAATTCAGACCGCGGTGTTTAGACCCCGGTGCGCCGGCGCACCATCACGCCAAGCAGGCTCAACCCGGCCAGCAACATGGCCCAGGTATCGGCCTCGGGGATTGGGGACACCGAGGAGGGATTCGCAAACGTAAGAGCGCCCGTGTCCGTCATCTTGAAGTTGGCAAATTCATTCGGTGCGTTGACCTTTCCGTCGCCATTCAGATCGACGCCAAAAGCTGTCTTGTTGGCTTGCGCCAGGCTGGCATTGGAAGAGGTGGTCAGAAACCAGAAATGCTGCTCGGTGCCCAATGGCTGGGTGGTGTCCACGGTTGTTTTTGTCAACCAGGTATCCCCCTGCCCAAAGCCGTTGATTGCCCCGAAGAAGCTGTTTGGGGCATCGGTAGGCGTCGCCGTGCTGGCGCCATTTGTGGCTTGGTTGGCGATGATGTAGGCTTCCATGTTCTGGAAACCTTTTAGATTAGCGTTCCCAAGGCTGGGGTACGTGTCGACCGCCCCTGTCGTAAGATAGCGATGCCCCGGGTTGTCCAGCGCGATGACGTTGAACTCCAGCTGGCTCGCATTGGAACCCGCAAAAGTCTTGATCTGGTTCCAGGCCGTGCCATAGGCTCCGGTGCTCAGATCCCAGGTTTTGCTGTAGCCGGCCTGGCCATTCTTCGCCACCATGTCGTTCAGGGTCATGCCCAGATCGAACAGGGCGGACATATCGTCTCCGCCAGAGGTGGCAGACGTCCCACCGTAATAACGCACGTTCAGCAGAAGTTCACCGTTCCCGGTATCTCCTCCCTGAATGACAGCTAAGGCCGGTGCCGAAACCGCGAGGATGGCGGCCGCCGCGACCGCCTTAAGCTTGAAGTTTTTCATTACAGATACTCCCTTTAAAGTTGACGAGTTGCATGTGATCCATGATGCAAACATCCGAGTCCGACTTCGGCTCTTATTGACGTTTAGGAGCAACCCGGCTGCCTCTTTTAAGAGAGGTCCGCGGCTTTCCGCCCCCGCTTCGCAGCGGGTTTAGCTTTATTCCTGACCGGTGTGGGCTTGGGCTTCTTCCGGCTATTGCACTCTATATAGCTGTGATTAAGCGTATGTGAATCTCGACAGCGGTTTCCGTAGTACTTTCTCTCCATTGTTTTGTGATTACGCACCGCTCGAACACCCCCATGCTAACAATCGTGTGTGACAACAAGCAGATGATAAGAAGGGCGTCTCATGAGGCGTTTGGACTATAAAACGCATTGAACGTGAACCCGGTAAACTTGAAGGGGATTACGCCGGCCAAATTACACTTGAAAATTTCTCGAGGAACTGCGGTTGCTCTAGAGCGTGAGCTTGAGCGCGATCGCCTTGGCTACTGCATGTGCCCGATTGTTGACACCCAGCTTGTGCAGGATTTTTTGAACGTGGTTTTTAACGGTAAGCGGACTGATGCCAAGCAGGTGAGCAATTTCATCGTTGCTCTTGCCCATCTGGACGTAACGCAGGATCTCCGTTTCCCGGTAGGTTATAAGCCTTCGGGTCTTTCCCGGCGACTCCGGATGCTGATGAACCCGCTCATTGAACAACATGCGCACCAGTGCCGCATGCATGTGCGGTATCAGCAGATCGAGGAAATATGCCTGCCTGCCGGTCAGTGCAGTGGGAATCTGGGTAAACACGAACAGGCCCTTTGCCCGGCCACTGGCATCCGACATTCCGTGGGCCGCAAGGCGTTTCAAGTCGCCGTGCTTAAGGTCGCTCGCGAATTGCTTGTACCGAAAGTTGGTCGGATCACTGGGACACAGCAAGACCGGCTGATTTCTATCGGCGTTCCACGCAGACATGACGCGAAATATCAAACCCCCGTCGGGCCGGCAAAGCTCGGCTAACAGGGTCTCGCTGACATTTGTGCGGCTGAATCTCTCTACGGTTAATGGCTGGTCGGTTCCCTCATCGAAGATACATATGAGTAACCCGTGCGGTAAAAGGCTTTGAACTTCTCCCTGGGCCCAAAGGTAGAACTGATGGCGCAGAAAAACTGAAGTGGATCCCTCGATAATCCGGAATAGGTACTCCATTTCCCGTTCCGTCAGGCTGATATCCCCCCTCATTTCTTGTCTTTATTTTATTTTTTGTAAGCCACTGCTACATGGAATGAATTTCAATAGCCAGCGTATTCTCGGCGCGCCCCATGACAGTATGATTAAGGAAATATGTCAAACTTATGAAGTGAAAGGACTATGCGGTTCTTACCCACAAAAAACTTTCGGCTAACGTGGTAATGGCGTGAGGTCAATTGACGGTCGATAAGACGCGTAAAGGGGGGGCACGGGCAATCCACATGAAGGCGAGCTCCGGCATTCGCGGCAACCTTCTTTCTGTGAGATGAGATATGCTGGCGGCTAGCGAAGCACCGCCGCCTTATCCGTCTTTTCCCATGGCAACCCCACATCCATTCTCCCTAAGTGACCGTATACCGCAAGCCGGCGGTAAAAACCGCCCCGAAACAGTTGCGGCTGATAACGCAGATCGAAGGCACGGATGATACCTGCCGGGCGGAAATCAAAATGAGCCTGAATACGGGCAGCAATCTCACTATCGGGAATACGTCCGGTTCCGAAACTGTCCACCTGGACGCTGACCGGCCGGGCTATCCCGATTGAATAGCCAAGATGGACCTCGCACGTCTGCGCGAGCTCTGCGGCAACCACGTTTTTAGCAGCATATCGCGCGGCATAGGCGCCAACCCGGTCGATTCTTGATGGATCCTTGCCGGACAGCGCCGACTCCGAGTGTCGGGAAAATTCGCCGTAGGTATCGACGGCATTTTTGCGGCCTGTCAATCCGGAGTGCAGGAACGGTCCTCCTCCGATAACCGGACCGTCGGGGTTGATGAAAACATGAGTATGAGAGTCGGGACGCACTTCCTCGTTCAGGAATACCGGCTCAATCACATGCTGATAAAGATCATCACGTAATGGCCTTAAGCCGCGCGGCGCATCGCTCCACTGGCTGGCCACCAGCGTGATGGAGTGGATCCGGTGTGGCTGGCCGCCGCTATATTCCACGCCTACCTGGGTCTTTCCGTCGGGAGCCAGATAGGTCAGTTGCTTTTGCAGGCGTGCCGCTGCCAGCCGGCGTGCCAGGTTATGGGCGAGCCAGATGGGCAGCGGCATTTGGGTGGGGCTCTGGTTACAGGCAAAGCCGAACACGTTGCCCTGGTTCTTGGCCGTGACTGCCTCCAGCTCTTCCTCATCCATATGGCGCTCGTCCAGTTGTCCAGTCGGCGACTCGGGAAGCCCCATCAGGCTGGTCATGATGGTGCAGTCCCTTGCATTGAATTCCCCCTGTTCATAGCCGATCTGGGCAATGACCTGGCGAGCCACCTCCGGGATATCAACCGAGCCTGTTGAAGCGAAGCGGGCTGCGATAAACAATATTCCCTTCGATACCGCGCACTCCGCCACCACCCTTGAAAACGGATCCTGCTGAAGAAAGCGGTCGAGCAGCGCGTCGCTCACCTGGTCGCAGAGCTTATCCGGATGCCCATCGGTTACCGATTCGGAGGTGAACATGAAATCCTGTTTCATTATTTTCATTATTTAGACTCCTGCTGTGGCGGGAGAGATAAAATCCTGCGCGCGCCGCGATCGAGGGGAGAGGTTTTTTGTGGCTTCGTTCACTATGAAAGGAAGCGCCGCCCCGGCGCCTATCACTGCGACATCCACTGGACCCACCCGGTTTGTTCCCAACAGGCTTCTGAGCCCAGGCACTGCCAAAGATGCCACTTGCAGTGCGGCCGTTCCGCCCACCGCGAGATTGAGGTAGGGGTTGGGTCGCAGCGCTTCCCGGCTGAAAATGCTGTTTCGGTGGGATCGACAACTGTAAGCATGCAGCAGCTGCCCCATCGTCAGGGTCATGAACGCAACCGTGCTGGCCTGCGGGCCGATCCCGTAACGCGCCATCGCATAGCCGTAACTGGCCATGGACCCCGCCGTTATGGTAAGAGACTCAAACCCATAACGCTTGAAATCGGACGATCCCACGATAGCTTGCTGCGGATCTCTCGGGGGCCGGCATAGGACGTCCGGCTCCGGTGGCTCGACGGCAAGCGCCAAGGCTGGAAAAATATCAGTCACAAGATTGATCCACAGCAACTGCATGGTGGTGAGCGGTGTGCCGAGGCCAGTTCCTATGGAACCCAGCATCAGCATAATCTCGGAAAGATTGGTCGCGGTAAGAAAATGGACTGATTTCCGGATGTTGTCATAAATCGTACGGCCCTCGGAAACCGCGACAATCATGGTATGCAGGTTGTCATCCTCCAGCACGACATCTGATACGCTTCGCGCCACCTCTGTACCTGCACCACCCAGGGTGACGCCGATATCAGCGGCCTTGAGCGCCGGCCCATCGTTGATGCCGTCACCAGTCATCGCAGCGACTTTGCCAGCTCGCTGCAACGCCTGGATGATTTGCAGCTTATTGGCGGGACTGACGCGAGAGAAGATGTCTACTTCCTGGGCGAGCCCGGCAAGGACGTCAGGATCCATCTGCTCGAGCCGGGCGGAATCGAGAATGTTCAACTCGCCATTCACGGATAGGGCGAGTTCCCTGCCAATGGCGTACGCGGTGGCGCTTTGATCACCTGTGATCATCACCGTATTTATGCCGGCCCGGTGAAACAAGGCGATGAGCTCCTTCATCCCCTGCCTCAACGGGTCCGCCATGCCGGTCAGTCCAAGCCAGATAAGTTCGTTTGCCGGCGCCAGATCGGCTTGCGCCGTCTCCCAATAGGCAAATCCCAGCACGCGCAACGCGTCTCCTGCCATATGGTCATTTTCGATAAGTAGGGCAGTGCGGTCAGCGTCCGTAAGCGGCAGGCGCTTTCCGTCCTTGGTCCACCAGCGGCACATCTCCAGTACCTCAACCGGGCTGCCCTTGACCGCGACGAGCTTTTTGTCCCCCTCCGCCCTGTGTATGGTTCGCATATAGCTCTGCTTTTCGGTCCGGTACTCAACCCGCTCCCGGGGATATTGGCGGCGCAGCGCGCTCACCTCGACGCCGGCAGCAAAAGCCAAATGCACGAGCGCATTTTCCGTAGGAGATCCCTTGACCTCATAGTTGCCCTCGGCGCCGTTCACCTCCGTTTCATTGCATAGGACGGCGATCTGTATCAGGCGCACCAATTCCTCGCGCTGACGAGGATCCATTCTGGAGCCGTTCTCGTAAAACGCATCATCGGCAAGCGTGAGGCGATGTCCGCCGCTGTAAACTTCCAGGACAGACATGCAGTTAAGGGTGAGCGTACCGGTTTTGTCCAGGCAAATAACCTGGATGGCTCCGAGAGTCTCTACCGCATCCAGGTGCCGCACCAGCACGCGTTGGCGCGCCATGTTTCGAATACCCAGCGCCAAGGTAGTCGTAGCCACGGTCGGGAGTCCTTCCGGCACCGCCGCGACAGCCAATGAAATCGAGGTTTTTAACATCTGCAGCCAGCCATAGCCGCGCGCCAGGCCTATTAGAAAAACCATTCCGCAGATACCGCCGGATAGCAGCACCATCTGGTTCCCCAGGACACGAAGTTGACGTTGCATGGGTGTTTCGGGGGGTTTGACTTCGCCCACCAGCGCCTGAATGGTGCCGATCTCGGTCTGGCGCCCCGTGCCTATCACCACTGCCAATCCGCTGCCCCCCGTGACCACGGTAGCCATGTAGACCATGTTGAACCGGTCTCCCAGCGGAACGTCCGGCTTATCAAGCGGCTCCTCCATCTTTAGGACCGGCATGCTTTCTCCGGTGAGCGCAGATTCGTCAACCGTTAAGTGACGAGATTCCAGCAGCCTGGCATCGGCAGCGATCCGGGCACCCGGCATTAACACTAAAATATCACCCGGCACAACGGATTCCGTATCCAGCTCCTTCAGCCGCCCATCGCGGACCACAACCGCTTTCTGCTTCGTGATGTGCTCGAGCGTATTGATGGTCCGCTCCGCCCCGGACTCGGTTACATAACCGGTGCCCGCGTTGATCAGGATTACGCCGAGAATGACTGCGGCGTCGACCGCTCCCCCCGTTACTGCGGAAAGCAAAGCTGATGCACCGAGTAGCAGTACCGGCACGCCCTTGAACTGACCCAGGAAAATGCTTAACGAGGAACGCGGCGGGGTCTGCGGCAGGCTGTTGGCCCCGAACCGCTGCAAGTTGAGCGAGGCGGACATCTCTGTCAGGCCACGATCCCTTGAGGTTTCGAGGGCTGCCAGCACAGTGTCTCCTTGCAGCGTGTGCCAATGGACACCTTCATGCCTGGAAACAGCACCATTGCCTGGAGAAGCTGCCCGGCGTCCGGAATGCATGGAATCGGGATTGAATGCGGATTCCTGCTCAGAACCCGCAGCAGCCAATCCAGTCAATGCCGCCTCTACCGCGTCCGTGATTTCTTCAACCGTCCACGGGGGATCGAAAAGAATCAGTATCCGGCCGGTATGGATATTCGCGGCGACCTGCCTGATCCCTGGCTCGAATATCAGTGCAGACTCCATTTTGAGTCTGACTGGCTCGCAGCGGTATAGGCCGTTGACTTCCAACCTCGCGCGGCCTTTAACCGCGGCATGAACAACACGTACCCGCTTGGGCAACTCCGTCTCTTCCATCACTTCCCCGGCAGATTGCCCGTGTAGCCGGGCGCCTGAAAATTCAGGCATTTTTGTGGCAGAAAAAGAGGTTGGCGTAGTCGGAGTAGTGCACACTCTCAGCGCGCCTGTTATTCCAATCGAGCTCTTGCGCCGTCATTTAAAAAGTGGTGCCCGTGAGAATTGTTGCAATCGTGCCGGCCACGTAGGGGGGAGATCAAAAGCTTTCATTACCTTTGTAGGCTAAAATTACCCTGCGATCAAGGCGTTCCCGTCATTTTCCATGCGCCCCTCCCCGGGCGAAATCTTCAAAGGCGTTAAGCAAAGTGGCGAAGTGGGCCGGGCTTCCTGTAAGAAAAAGTTAATCTGGTTGTACACGCTTTGTAATAGACCCTCGTTACATTGGAAACCTCAGCTCATTGTCAAAGGAGGCGAATATGGGTGAATATGCTATCTACATACGTACCCAGGAAGGCTACATCAAGCGAATGAAGAATATCGTTTCAGGTTTTCCCAGCTTTCTCAAAATTCAGTACGGTTCATTAACGCCCTACGTACACGAAGAAAAGATCGAAGGCTTTCCTGAATCCACGGTGCTGTGGGCCAACAAGCAGGGGCCGAGCGTCGGTATAGCACCGCTCACCCCGCATTGGCCAGACGGTACCCCCGAGTTAGGGGTTTGCTAAACAAGGACGGGATAGCTGCCCGTTTTCAGCAGAATACTAAGGCACCTCCAGAGCGGCTCAGGATCAAATCCCGCCAAAGCGGAAAATGCCTGCTGTCCTGCTCTATCCTGCTGTATGGCCTGCGGGCATAGTCCATCCACTGCCTTATGCGCGGATTCAGCAGGCACCGTTCTCCCCGTTGCGATGAGGACTGGGTAATCCTTTTTCTTTTTCTCTTCCTTTAAGTTCTGGTCGACCTCGACGGCCAGAGTCCTCGTATAGTTCTCCACACCGGAATGATCGCAGAGGCCACCTCTTGGCCCTGCAGCCCGCGACAACATCCACCTTCTGGATTGGTTGATTGGCCCTCAGGAATCCCCTTGCGAATCCCTTGCGAACTCCCTGGAAAATCCCGTCCGCTGGCTCCCGGTTGTACGTTAGTCCAATAGTCAGCTATAGAGGACTACGTAATACTGCCTCCCCACCAGAGCAAACCTTTTTAATAACCAGAGAGGGGGACAGAGG
>CAWBAF010000011.1:0-24297 GCA_963786735.1 uncultured beta proteobacterium | reverse complement strand
CGCATCTTCTGACTCCAGCCTCGAACTTTGCGCTCAGAATTTTCCCGAGGAACCCAAGCTTCGCATCATCCGCAATAATTCAAATCTCGGTTTTGCCGCAGCCTGTAATATCGGCGCCAAGCAAGCCACGCAACCTTATGTCTTGTTCCTGAATCCGGACTGTATCCTCGGGGCAGATTCACTAAACCGCATGATTCAAGTGCTGCAGATGAACCCCCATGCCGGCATGGTGGGAGGACTATTGATCAATGCTGATGGCACTGAACAGGCGGGGGGGCGGCGTGCCGTGCCGACACCGTGGCGCTCATTTGTCCGGGCGTTTGGACTGTACAGGCTGGCTGGCTATTGGCCCCGGCTTTTTTTTGATTTTCACCTCCACAAGCAACCTCTTCCAAAAGATCCTCTGGAGGTGGAGGCTATTTCCGGCGCACTCATGCTGGTACGTCGCGAAGCAATCGAAAATGTTGGGCTCTGGGATGAAGGTTATTTTCTGCACTGCGAAGATCTGGACTGGTGCATGCGTTTCCGGCAAAGGGGGTGGAAAATCCTTTTCATACCGGATGCCCCGGTCGTCCATCACAAAGGGACATGAGCGATCCCGCCCGGTATTCGTGGAATGGCACAAACACAAAGGCATGATGCGGTTCTACCGCAAGTTTTTTCGGAGCCAGTACCCGGGCGCTGTGATGTGGCTGGTCACCTTGGGGGTATGGCTGCGTTTTAGTGCGGTTGCGTCGTATCATACCGTCCGTCGTGTTGGGCATGCGCTCAGACTGGACGAGGATAGGGGGCACCTAACCGTTACCGCACCGTTACCCGCGCCGGTCGGTCCATGCTGCTCCCATGACGGCTTCACGGACTTCCGGCCACCGCGCGAATGAGTGTATGTCAAATGCCGCTTCTTCCAGACGAATTATTGTCACTGGCGCTACCAGCATAATCGGGCGCTTCCTGCTGCCCGCCTGCAGGGAGCCGGCTGGGAGGTGCATGCTATCAGCCGCACGGGTGGTGAAAATCCCTCCTCGAACGACAACCTCTCATGGCATCAGGCTGACGCAAGCTATCCGGAGCAGTTTCCCGCGATGGAAGCGACAACGCTTCTCCATGTTGCGCCGCTCTGGCTGTTGCCGCCCCTGCTGCCAGTGATAAAGTCGCTGGGGGTCAAACGGGTGATAGGGTTCGGCTCAACCAGCGTATTCAGCAAGGCGAGTTCAACCGATGTGGGCGAACGGGAGCCGGCGGCCCGCCTTACCTCGGTTGAAGAGGCTATCGGTGAAACATGCGGCGCCTTTGGCATCAACTGGACCATATTCCGCCCGACCCTGGTTTACGACTGCGCGCGGGATAAGAATGTTACACAGATCGCCCGCTTTATCGAACGCTTCGGTTTCTTTCCGCTCTTGGGTCAAGCCGGAGGCCTGCGCCAACCAGTCCATGCGGATGACCTGGCCGAAGCGTGTATCCTGGCGCTTGATCACCAATCACATTCAACCGTGCTTACAACTTGAGCGGTGGTGAAACGTTGAGTTATCGCAAAATGGTCGAGAAGATTTTCTATTCGCTCGGCAGGCCGGTACGACTTGTTACGGTGCCTGCTTGGGTACATTACTGGAGTATTTGTGCCTTGAGGTTTACTTCCGCCAATTACAACCTGACTCCTGAAATGGCCACCAGGATGAACGTGGATTTGTGTTTCCCTCACCTCGAGGCAACAAGGGACTTTGGATTTGCACCGAGATTGTTCACCCCCCACCGGCAGGGTTCGCAGGAGTGACCGATGTTCCGGGACTGCGAACAGGCAGCGGCAAGCCTGACAAAATTGCGATTGCCGAGGAAGAGATCGAGATAAAAGCCATCCGTGCCCAAGGCGCTGGAGGGCAGAACGTCAACAAGGTTTCCAGCGCAGTCCATCTGCGCTTCGATATCCAGGCGTCTTCGCTGCCCGATATTTACCAGCAGCGCCTGTTAAAACTGCACGACCATCGGATCACCAGTGAAGGCGTTATTGTCATTAAGGCTCAACAGTTCCGCAGTCAGGAAAAAAATCGGGCGGAAGCGCTCAGGCGCTTGCATGAGCTCGTCGACAGCGTAGCTGAACTACCTCGAGAAAGGAGACCGACCAGGCCGTCAAGCAGTTCGCAGAGACGGCGCCTCGATAGCAAAACACAGAGGGGGCAGCTTAAAATAACGAGAAAAAAATTTCCCGGCAGTTTTCCGCCAGATCAATAGCGCTGTTGCCGAGCTTGGGTACTCCGTTATTATGCGTGGGATTCAGCCCGACCCACCGAACTCGGCAGCAGAGCAGCAGCTTGCTGCACGAGCTTTCCCGGAACAGGCGCGTTTTTGGCGCCCGGAAAGACAACGGAAAAGGTAGTCCCTACATTTTGTTCGCTGGAAACCTTGATATTCAGCTTGTTATTTTCCGCCACCGTTTTAACAATCGATAATCCTATTCCGCTGGACGTTCTATTGTGCAGCGCGGCTCGAGGGGTATAAAAATACTCATCAAAAATGTGGGGCAAGTCTTTATCTCCGATCCCGATCCCATGGTCAGCCACCAGTACAGTTGCGGATGAGCTGTGCCTCTCGAAGACGGATGAAATTTCCACCGAGGTACCGTCATATGAATAGGCAATTGCATTCGAGATGAGATTCTCGAACAGTATTTCAAACTGGCTGGGGATGCCTTGAACGACAAAATCCCCGATTGAAGCACTGATGGTAATGCGCCGTGAGCTCGCGATCGGTTGCAATTTGTCAATGCACTTGCGAATGATCGGTTCGATATTCACCTGCTCCAGGTTAGCGCTATCCCGCGCCGCGGCTTTCAAGCGCTCCAGTTTCAGTACATCCAGAATCAAGCCCGCCATTCCCGAGGCCCGAGTATCAATTTTTTGAAGCACATCCCTGATTTCGGGCGACGCTTCTCCGCAATAATTACCTTTTATCAAGTTGATCTTGCTGCGGATGGCATCCAGCGGAGCCTTGAGCTGATGTGTCATAAGCACGGCATACCGGTCTTTCTCAATCTGCGTGCGCCTGATCTGGTCGTACGCATCGAGAAGATGCCGCTCGTTGGTGCGCACCACAACCGCTAGACGCGAAACCACATACCAGACAGTCACAAACAATATATCAAGAGTGAGCATCCAGAGAACGGTATCGATTTTGAGCGGGTGCACAGTGGATGTGCCAGGTTCTATCAATACCGACTGAGGTGCAAAAAAAAGCAGGGGATTCTCAATGAGCAGCACGATGCCATACAGGACGCACACCAACGCTGTTACGATGAGGCTCTCAATGGTTGAGAAAAAAATGCACGACAGGGCGATGTGCAGCACATAAAAAAATGGTGCCGGGGTCGCTATGCTGCCGACGAAATGCACGACGATCGACAAGCACAGAAGATCGACAATAATTTGAGCCCAGATGTTTATAGAAGGCGAGTTATACCGTGTCTGCTTGCGAAAATCCAAAGCATAGATACAAAGTATATTCGTGAGGCACAAGAGAGCCGTAACGGCAACCGGCCAGCCTTGCTGGTGCGTGATGCCCATCTGTGTGAGAGCATCCGACGCGATGAGCGCAAAGATCTGAAACAGAAGAAGAGCAGCGATTACTGCCCATCGAAAAACGATAAACCAGCGCGCATTGCCAATCAGCACCTGATCGCTGAGCTTTGAACCACCCAACAGCATGCCGGGAAACCCAAGGGGTTTCCCTGACGCGTCCCACGAAAATTCCGCGGCAGCCATGGCGGATTATTTGCTGCTAAGCCGAAGCAGCCAACCTTGCCTCCGGCTCGGTACTGTCAAGGCGGCTTCGGATAATCGACAAGAGACTGACGGGCTCCACTGGTTTTTCCACGATCAAAATCCATTCATCGGATAAATTAGTGAAATAAGGACGAATCTCTTGACCCAGCGAGGTCATGAAAATCATGTGGAGTTGAGGAAAACGTTTCCTGATGTCCACGTAAGCCTCAAGCCCTATATCCATTGTTTCCACCATAACGTCTAGGATCGCAAGGTCGGGTGGGCTTGAAGAGTGCAGTAGCGAAACCATGAAATCATTCATCGTCTGGTAGCTCTCCACCGCATACCCATTTGCATTCAATATACGTTTCACGGTATCGCGGATGTCGGGATCATCATCGACATGCGCTATTCGTTGCGCAGTAAAACGTCCCGCACAGGGTTGCTCGCTGCCTGGCGTCACGTCTTGGGATTGCTCCGGCGGCGCGGCTTTCTCAAGATGCTGAATCGGCGTGGCGGTTGCATTCATTTTTTTCCTCCTGCTCCTGTTATCGCTGATGTAAATATTTCCATGTTCATAAAAGGGAAATATAGCACATTATTTCCCTATTACAAGCAGGGTAATGCAGTGCCTGTGAAGGAACTGTCAGGAGGTGTTTAAAATTTAGGAATCAGAACGTTCCCTTATCCAAACGGTTGTGGAGATATAGGCGAAGCGCGCTGCACTTCAGGCACTCCAAATCGGAAGTTCAGTGGGAAGTTCGGAGTGGTTAGAGCCGTGAGCGGATTGACCTTCCCACTCCTTTGGAAACCCGTCCCAGGCTCGCTATAGCAAGACCTTTCCGAGCCATTCACCGATGTGGGCCAGTTCCTCGCCGCAGACGCTGTGCGCCATCCGGTATTCGTGCCATTCGACAGCATAGCCGGATTCGACTAGCTGCCGCTTCGATGACGCCGCCAATATCAAAGGCACGACATTGTCGGCAAGGCCGTGCGCCATGAAAATTGATGTTGCAAGGTTTGCGCGGCTCGCTTCCGAGACAAGTGTGTGGGGCGCAGGCAGATAACCGGAAAGCGCCATGATTCCGGCAAGCTTCTCGGGATAACGCAGCCCCACCTGGAGCGCCAGGGCGGCCCCTTGGGAAAAACCCGCCAGGACGATGCGCTCGGGGGGAATGCCCCGCTGACCTTCACGAACTAAAAGTGCTTCAATTGCCCGTTGGGATGCAAGCAGGCTCGACATGTTTTCGTGAAGCCCTAAACTTGGGTCAACCATGTCATAGTCATACCAGGCCCGCATCACCATGCCCCGATTGATGCTTACGGGGCGCATTGGAGCATGCGGAAAAAGGAAACGAAGAGGGGGAATGCCAGGAGCGGGGGCAAACTCATTCACGATGGGAACGAAATCATGCCCATCCGCACCGAGGCCATGCAGCCATATGACAGTGTGAGCAGGTGCGGAGCCGATTTCGACTTCGACAGCGGGGAGTATCTCGGGAGAGACGGGCGTCATGGATTGCGTATAATTCGATAAGGGGAGGTGAGGGATTTGAATTTGACCACTTTTAGTTTTACTCCCTGCCCACCGTTTTGCCGTGAAGGTCCGCCTGTCTTCACTAAAAACGTAAACAATAGCTCCCTTGACTTAACCAGGACGCAGTATTAGATTCCGCACTTGCAATTTTCCAGATTAATTCATCAGCAGGAGAAGATCATGAAACGCAGGGAGTTCATCAAACTGGCCGGAATAAGCGCAGCGCTGCTTCCCATTGCGCCATCGGTATTCGGTGAGCAAATCATACCGCGGCGCCCGCACAGCTATCGCCTGACCTATCAGGTCGATTTGCCCCAGGAGGGAAAGAAAGCGCGCTTATGGCTACCTTTGCCTGATTCGGATGATACTCCTTATCAGCTTACCCAGGGCAGCGTATGGAAAGGCAACGCCGACGTGGCGAAGTTTGAAAACGTTCCCGGAACGACCTCACCCATGTTTTACGCTGAGTGGCGTCACAGCGGCCCCCGCAGCGTCACGGTGAGCAGTGTCGTAAAGACGACCGATCGCTCGGTCGATCTGGATAGCTATAAGGACCCGGTTGCGGGCTCCATCCCAGCGGATGTAAAGCGTTATGTGCTGCCAACGAAACATATGCCCCTGGATGGCATCGTCCGTAAAACCGCGTTGTCCATTGTAAAAGAGGCCAACGCCCAATCACCCCTTCAGAAGGCACACGCAATCTACAATTGGGTGGTCGACAATTCCTCGTACGACCCTGCCGCGCGCGGCTGCGGACGCGGCGACATCAAATCCATGCTTGAAAGTGGCAACCTGGGAGGTAAATGTGTTGACCTGAATACACTTTTCGTTGGGTTGGCACGCGCGGCCGGCGTGCCGGCACGCGACAACTATGGAATCCGCGTCGATGAATCCGCGAGCCATAAAACACTTGGACAAGCCGGCGATATTACAACTGCACAGCACTGCCGGCCGGAGTTCTATCTCGCTGGCTTGGGCTGGGTGCCTGTGGATCCCGCAGATGTGCGTCAGTTAGCACTGGATGAAGCATTGCCGATCGGCCATCCCAGGGTTGGCGCACTGCGCGATAAGTTATTTGGTTCCTGGGAAATGAATTGGATTGCGTTCAATCATGTACGGGATGTCAAGCTGGCGAAAGACAGTGCTATAGGCGAACTGCCATTCTTTATGTATCCCCAGGCAGAAGTGGCGGGACATGCGCGCGATAGCCTGGAACCTCAAGAGTTCGCATACAAGATTATTTCAGCACAGCTGGTTGGCACAGGGATCAAGTTTTAGTACCGGAATTCTCCGGGATGATCCTCTGCAACTCATGAAATAATTCGCGGAAACTCTTAGGCGGCTTGTTCGCAAGCCGCTCCCCCTTCGCATTACGCGTGAGCGCTTGAACCCGCCTCAGGTCAGCAGCGGGATAAGCCTCAGCAAGTTCCGCAAGTGCCTTTTCGTCTGACAACAGTCGATCGCGCCAGCGTTCGAGCAGGTGCAACCAGGCGGTTTCCTGCACGCCTGCCCGATTGATCATATCAAGTTTTTTCTGTATCGGCTCCGGATCGACGTCGCGCATCAATTTACCGATCAACTGCATCTGACGGCGACGCGCACCGTGCGCCCGCATACACCTCGCTTCACGTATGGCTTCCACCAGAACGTCTGGCAGATCGAACATGGGTAATCTCTTGGGATCGAGCTGGGCCAGGCGTTCGCCCAGATTCTGTAGAGCATGCATTTCCTTTTTTCGACGTGTCTTGCTGGGCAGGACATGCTCTTCCAACCGGTCTTCCTGTTTTTTTTCCATGATAACGTTGGATATCGCTCGGAGATTTTCTCGGCAGTTCGCCCTGCAAGGCCTCGCATTGTGCCCTACCGGGTCCTACTGGGCCTTACCAGGCCTCGCGGCTCTAGCCGCGTAAATTCGATCTGCAAAACCTGCTATCATAACGCCGTTAAAAATTATCGTCCCAAAACGCCGGCATATCGATCAACTGAAATCTCTATATTGATGCCTGCTTGAGCGCTGTTTTCCATAACCCTTCGCAGCCCGTGATACTTCCATGACCGATATTACCAGCTCTTCGCAGCGATTTTCCTATCCTTTCGCGGTGCTCCAGCAACTCGCGCGTGACGTGCTGGATCATGCGAAAAAAGGGGGCGCGAGTGCCTGCGAAACGACCATCACGGATGGGTTTGGTCAAAATGTAACGGTGCGGCGCAGCGAAGTGGAGACTATTGAGTACAATCGAGACAAGGGAATATCGGTCACGGTCTATATCGGCCAAAAACGCGGTCACGCAAGCACTTCGGATTTTTCTCCTCAGGCTGTGCGTGAGACAGTGTCTGCCGCCTTGTCGATCGCCGGGTATACCGCGGAAGACAAGTGCGCTGGCCTCGCAGACCGCGACTTGCTTGCACAAGAATTTCCGGATCTTGAGCTGTATTTTCCATGGGAATTGCCCGTGGAGCAGGCGATTGAGCTTGCCAAAAATTGCGAATCAGCTGCATTTGCAGTAGACAAGCGCATTACGAACTCCGAAGGGGCGAGTGTCGCGTTAAGCGAATCACAATTCGTGTATGCAAATAGCCTGGGGTTCATGGCTGGCTATCCTGCCTCTCGCCACAGTATCAGTTGTGCTGTAATTGCAAGCGAGGGCGACACGATGCAACGCGACTATTGGTACAGCACGACGCGCGACGCTTCCGATCTCGAGCAGGCTGATAGCATCGGGAGACACGCAGGAACGCGCAGCGCACAGCGCCTCGGCGCACGGAAAATCGGCACCTGCGAAGTGCCCATACTCTTTGAAGCTACCGTGGCCGCAAGTCTGGTCGGTCATTTTGTAGGCGCTGTGAGTGGTGGAAACCTCTACAGGAGATCATCCTTTCTGCTCGACAGTATTGGTAGCCAGGTCTTTGCGCCAGACATTCAACTCCGCGAGCTGCCACATCTGAAAAAAGGTCTCGCGAGCGAGACCTTCGACGACGACGGAGTCGCAACACGTGAGCGCGAAATTGTCGCTGGCGGCGTGGTGCAGGGCTATTTTCTCGGCAGTTATTCCGGCCGAAAGCTCGGGCTGCCCACTACTGGCAACGCGGGTGGCAATCACAATCTGATCCTGGATACTGCCAGGCGAATGGAGTTTTCGGATCTGGTGAAAAAGATGGGCAAGGGGTTGCTTGTAACTGAATTGCTCGGCCAGGGCGTCAACCCGGTTACCGGGGATTACTCTCGCGGAGCCGCCGGGTTTTGGGTCGAAAATGGCGAAATTCAGCATGCAGTTGAAGAAATAACCATTGCCGGCAACCTGAAAGACATGCTGCTCGGTATTTGCGGTGTTGGAAAAGACGTGATTGTGCGCGGGTCTAAACAATGCGGGTCTCTGCTGATAGACCATATGACCGTAGCCGGCAGTTAACTCAATTGTGGATTGCACAACTACTTGTTGCTTGTTAATTCCCTGATCAGTCCATTTTTTTTATCCACGCTCCGGCATACACCGACACTTCTTGTGCTGGCGCTCCTGTCAGCACGCTGGCCGCTGAGCGCAAACCTGATTACGGTTCTCGCTCACAAGCGGCCTTTTCTTCTGGCCTGACTGCCAGTGAGTTGATTACGATGACTCTTTTAGAGTCGATTCAACTGGGGTCGTAAACCGTGAAGCTGCATTTGCTGATTCCCTCCCTTTTCTGGCCGGATACCGCGTTTACGGCAATTTATGGAGACCTTCCACTGCCTTCGCTGGAAAATCTCCTGGGAAAATCGACGAATACTAACGATGTGCCGCAGGAACTTGAACCCTGGCTTTGCAGCACATTCAGCGTGGCAAGGCAACAGGACTGGCCGGTGGCGCCTATCACCCTGAGCGTCGACGGAAACAGTGAAGCAAAGGCGGTCGAAATAAGGGTGGAAGGTAGTTATTGGATACGCGCAGACCCCGTGCATCTGCATATCGAGCACGACCAGATCTTGCTCGCGGATGGTCGCGTTTTTAAAATTTCATCGGCCGAAGCGCAACAGCTTACCGAGGTCCTGAACCGGCACTTCAGTGAGAACGGACAGCGAATATCGTTTTTGCCACTGCGGCCCGATCGCTGGTATTTGCGCGCCCCGGACATGACGCCTGCAACGACACACCTGTTAAGCGAAGCCGCTAACAAAAATATCAAAAACCTCTTGCCATTCGGCGCCAATGATACGGCGTGGCGCAGTCTATTCAATGAAATACAGATGTTGCTGCACGAACATCCGGTTAACCAGTCGCGGGAGGCACGAGGTGAGCCGGCGGTTAACGGTACCTGGTTCTGGGGCGGAGGCGTAATGCCAAGGTCGATAGTCAGCCCTTACACTCACCTGTGGAGCAACGAACTTTTAACCGAGGCATTGGCCGTGATGTCTGGAACGCGTCACGCAAATCTGCCGTTTGACGCAAACACACTGTTTCAGTCCTCTGCATCCGGCGACCACCTTGTCGTGCTTGACGTGCTGCATGGCAAAGCGCAGTACGCAGACGCTTATGGCTGGCGTGAGAGCTTGAAAAACCTCGAACAGAACTGGTTCGAGCCGGTATTGCGGGCGCTCCGGCAAAGTGTCCTGGCTCAGGTTGTCGTCACGACTTTAGGCGGTGCTAAAACAATGAACTTTACCGTCCGAAGCGGAGACTTACGGAAGTTCTGGCGCAGACGGAAGCCGTTTTCGGACTATAGCAATCGAGAAATCTAAGCAACCGAAAAAGATGTATTTTTCCCAGGTTTCTTTCGGCAAGCGAAGAACCCTTTGATACCCCATAATGTGCCTCACCCATAATGTGCCTCAGTTCCGAGTTTTGCTACGAGCGCTGACAGTTTGTTCTTGCGGTTTCCCGCAAATGCCTGCGCCGAGCTACCGCGAATCGCTGTATCATTAACGTCGCGATATTATGCCGAGCTATCTGCGGGGCTGCGACAATCAGTCGTTAAAGCGCAGCTGAAGCGCATCGGACGGGAGTGAGGGATGAGGTAAGGATAGATGTAATAAATTGGCAATAAGCGCAATATATCATGAGAGGAAGGTCATGAATTTAAACTTATTTGAATCTCTGCTGAACTGTGGCACGGTGGAAGAGCTCCACACCAGCGCAATGGCCATAGCCCGACAGATGGGATTCGAGCATTTTCTCTACGGCGTGCAGGTCAATACTTCACTTACCCGTCCCTACCGATTTATCCTCAGTTGTTATCCCGAAGAATGGCGCAAGCACTACGATGAGGAAGGATACGCCAACCTCGACCCAACCGTTTCGCACTGCGTCAGAAACTCCATCCCTATCATCTGGGAAAACGATATCTTCAAGGGCCGCAAGGAAATCCAGTTCAGAAGCGAAGCAAAGGATTGTGGTCTTGTAAGCGGAGTCAGCTTTCCGGTGCATGGCAGGCACGGAGAAGCCGCAATGCTGAGTCTCTCCACCTCCCGGGAATCACGTGAAGCCGGGGAGGATATCCTCGCTGTGATGGGGAAGGCGCAGCTATTAACGTGTTACCTGCATGAAGCCGTTCAGCGTATTGTTCTCAGCAAGGGCGCGGTGCCCTTGAAGAAAATCAATTTGACCGAGCGGGAAAAGGAATGCCTGCTGTGGGCGGCCGAGGGTAAAACAGGATGGGAAATAGCAAACATCATAAATATCTCTGAGCGAACCGTAACATTTCACCTTCAGAATGCCTCCCAAAAACTTGGAGTCGTCAATCGCCAGCAGGCGATCTCGCGAGCTTTATCAATGGGTCTAATCGAAGCACAGACGATTGTATAGATGAGGGGCCCCGGCAGCGATCAGGATGTTCATAAGGCGTTTCACAGGGAAGCCAGTTCCACCATGACTGGAGCATGGTCGGAAGGCCGTTCAAGTTTGCGCGGCATCTTATCTATGACGCAGGCGGTACACGTCTTTGCAAGTTCATCGCTCAACAAGACGTGATCGATCCTCAAACCCATATTGCGGCGAAACGCCATCATACGGTAATCCCACCACGTATATGATTTTTCAGGTTGTTCAAACAGACGAAAGCTATCCACGAGGCCGAGGTTAAGTACCTCCTTGAGCGCTTCCCGCTCCGGCAGACTGAACAGCACTTGTCCTTCCCACACCCGTGCGTCGTGCACGTCGCGCTCCTCCGGCGCAATATTGAAATCACCCAACACTACCAGTTTCTCATGTATTGTTAGCATCGCCCGAATCCAGTCCCGGAGCGCCGATAGCCATCTCAATTTATACTCGTATTTTTCAGACCCGACCTTCTCGCCGTTCGGCACGTAGATGCAAACGATCCGGATATCGCCGTACATTGCCGAGACCACACGCTTTTGGTGATCCTCAAGCCCGGGGATGCCCATGATGTATTCACTGCCCGGCTGCTTGCTGAGTAGTGCCACACCGTTATAAGTTCTTTGCCCGGTATAAAGTGTTTGATAGCCCGCTGCTGCGATTTCGGCTATGGGAAAATGTTCATCCTGCAGCTTTGTTTCCTGCAGGCATAGCACATCGGGTTGATTCGACGCCAGCCAGTCAAGAACATGGGGGAGACGAACCTTGAGAGAATTTACGTTCCACGTGGCGATTTTCATGACACATTTTATCAGTTACAAGCTCCCAAATGAGCTCTAGATCAGATCTGAATGCTTTTCACCAGCATTTCCTTAGCGCGACGACGTTATGCTATTATGAATGAGCCTTCCAACAGTGGTTTTGTCGCTCCTCCTTCAAACTAAGGCATATTGAGCATGGATACTTCAGACTCTGGGTTTGGCGTAGCCGACTGGCAGAGACTCTTGCGTGCCATTGGAGAAGATCCTTTTCGTCAGGGCCTCGTCGAAACGCCGAGCCGCGTCGCTCGTGCCTGGGCTCATTGGACGCGCGGCTACAAGCAGGACCCTGCCGCAATCCTGAAGACCTTCGCGGATGGGGGCGAGAGTTACGATGAACTTATCGTTGTCAGGCAAATACCGGTGTACTCACATTGCGAGCATCACCTGGCACCTTTTTTTGGCCAAGCCACCATCGGCTATCTGCCCAGCGGGCATATTGTCGGGTTGTCCAAGCTGACACGCCTGGTAAACTGCTTCGCCGCGAGATTGCAGGTACAGGAACGTTTGACTCAGCAGATTGCCCAGTCCTTGCTCGAACATCTCCAGCCGAAGGCGGTGGGTGTGATTATCCGCTGCCGCCACATGTGCATGGAGTCGAGAGGCATTGCAGTTGCCGGTGAGGAAACGGTCACGTCTGCCATGCTCGGCGATCTCAAGACGAATGCTGCGCAGCGTGCCGAGTTTCTGGCCCTGGCGGAACGGCCGGATTAGGGAACCACACTCCCGCCACTACACTCCCTTCTGTTACACCTTTAATTCTGGCAATTCGTTGGCAGATCATTCCGGCCAACAGACGAGCGGCCCGTTACCCTTGTACCGGGCTACTTTTCAACTACTTTGCCCGGCCAACAGCATTTCGGCCGCATGCCTGCGTGTCGCTTCCGTAATTTTAACGCCTCCGAGCATGCGTGCAATTTCTTCAACGCGCTGCTCTTTGTTGAGCATCGTAACCCGGCTTGATATTTTCCCACCACCGAGTGCAGCAGCCGTTTTAGTGATGAGCCACTGGTGGTCTGCCGCCGAAGCGACTTGGGCCAAGTGCGTGATGCACAATATCTGACGTTGCATGCTCAGGTTTTTGAGCATTTCGCCCACGATTTCCGCCACCCGTCCGCCGATTCCGGCGTCGACCTCATCGAATATCAATGTAGGCGCAGCACCGAGCCGACTGGTAATCACGTGAATCGCCAGACCGATACGCGACAGCTCTCCGCCGGATGCGACCTTTGCGAGAGGCCGCAGTGGCAATCCCTGGTGGGCAGCGACCTGGAATTCAATTTGCTCCATGCCACCTACATTCCCATGTTCAAGTGGAATAAGCGCTATGTGGAACTCCCCTCCTCCCATCGCCAATGTCTGCATTGCAGCGGTAACCTCTTGCCCAAGCCGGCTGGCGGCCTGAGTCCTCTCGGCAGTCAACTGCCCGGCATGATGAAGATACTCGCTTAAAGCCGCGGCTTCCTCCGTTGCCAGTGCTTCCCCACCTTCCGCAATCCCCAATTCATCCAACCTTTCTGTTGCTTTTTGCAACAGATCGGGAAGTTCGATGGGAGCGACACGAAATTTCCTTGCAGCCGCGTGGATCACCGCTAATCGTTCCTCGACTTCACGCAAATGCTGCGGGTCCAGGTCGAGGCGCTGCTGATATCGCCCAAGCTCATACGTGGCTTCCTGCAACTGAATCTGGGCGGAGTCGAGTATTTCCAGCAAAGGTTTAAGGCTCTCGTCATAATCGAGCAAATGGTTCAGGCGGGAAATGACTGAGTTAACCTGGGTGAGTGCTGAAAACTCGCCTTCGGAAAGCGCTTCCAGTCCCGATTGCGCAGCTTCGATCAGGCTCGCCGCGTGCGACAGGCGGCCATGGTCTGCCTGAAGCGTGTCCCACTCACTTAACGAAAAATTCAGCGCGGAAAGCTCGTTTGCTTGCCATTGCAGATGTTCACGCTCCTGGTTGAACACGTCGGAATTTCCTTCCCACTCAAGACGCCGCTTGCGCAATTCTTGCCAGCGCCGATAGGCTGACGCCACACGCTGCGCCAAGTCCCGCGCTACGCAAAAAGCATCCAGAAGGTCGCGTTGAGCATCAGTTCTTAATAACGATTGATGTGCGTGCTGACCCTGAATGTCCACCAACTTCTCCCCAGCGATGCGCAATTGCTGCAAAGTGGCGGAACAACCATTGATGAAGCTCCGTGATCTCCCGTTGACATCCACCAGGCGACGCATCAAGCAGACGCTCTCATCACCGCCTTCGCCCTCAAAGCCATTTTTCCTCAGCCAGTCCGACAAGCCGGGCAAGTCGATAATATCGAACTCCGCGCTTATTTCGGCACGCTCGCATCCGTCGCGCACGTCGGCCGCATCGCTGCGCTCGCCCAGGACAAGTGACAACGCGTCGATCAAAATCGATTTGCCCGCACCAGTTTCACCGGTAAGCACGGTAAAACCGGGAGCAAACTCCAGCTCCATGTGGTCGACGATGACGAAATCCCGGATGGTCAGAAACTTTAACATCGGCAGCTCATGCCGCGTTTCGGGGCAGGCCGCTCCAGCCTAGCTTCTCACGGAGCAAACTGTAATAACTATAGTCCGAAGGATGCAGCAGCGTTGCGGTGTAAGGGGAACGCCGGACAACGACGTGATCATATTCCTGGAGATCGAAGTGCGAATGGCCATCCGAGTGCACGCGTGCTACCGCAGTGCGATGCATCAAAATCTCCACCGCGGCGTCCGGCCCAATGACGATCGGGCGGTTACTCAGTGTGTGCGGGCTCACCGGCACCAAGGCGATCAACTCAAGGCTGGGATGCAGGATGGGACCGCCGGAAGATAGCGCGTACGCAGTGGAACCGGTAGGAGTCGCTACGATAAGACCGTCGGAGCGCAGCGAGTAAACGTATTCTCCATTGATGCGCACCTCAAACTCAATCATGTTACCGCCTATCCCCCTGCTCACCGCGACGTCATTTAAAGCCAGCGCATCGAATAAGACAGTGTTGTCCCGGAAAACTTCAACGTACAACAGCATGCGTCGCTCTTCAATATACTGTCCGTCGAGCATCGAGCCCAGCGTTTCCACCATGGTATCGATGGAAAGGTCGGTGAGAAACCCGAGGCGTCCCTGATTGACGCCGACCAGGGGAACGCCGAACGGCGCAAGTTTCCGTGCAATATTAAGCATGGTGCCATCACCGCCTAGTACAACGGCCAGGTTCACTCGCGAACCGATCTCCTCCATATCCAGGACTGGCCACTTGTTTTCCGCGACGTTGGAAGCAGTAAGGCGATCAAGAATCACCTCCACGTTGCGTTCCTGCAAATACCTCGCCAGACTCAGCAAAGGCACGATTATGTCGGGATTTTTGTATTTTCCGATCAGGGCTACTGTTTTAAATCGGGAACTCATCTGGGGATTTTAATCTCAATCTGAAAGTGCTGTTGGGTCCACGCCGTTTTCAGAAAAACGCGTCCCCGATTAAACCATATCGGCAGATAGGTGACAAAGCATTCCAATAACCCCAGAAAGTTACATGGATAACAAGTTACTGAAAACTGCCGTGTTAAATTACACGATATTGTGTTCGAATTACCGCCGAGCCGGAAGCTCAGCCGATTCAAAATTCGAACCTGGTGTACAATATTCATATGCTTAATGAACGCGCAAAAATACTGCTGAAGACGTTGGTTGAACGCTATATCAGCGAGGGGCAACCGGTAGGCTCCCGTGCGCTGTCGAAATCCTCGGGACTCGATCTCAGTCCCGCCACCGTCCGTAACGTAATGTCCGATCTGGAGGAGATGGGGTTTGTGGCGAGCCCCCATACTTCAGCGGGAAGAATACCGACTCATCGAGGCTACCGTTTTTTTATCGATACGCTGCTGGTGGTCAAGCCTTTGGACATCATGGAAATCCATCAGCTGGAGGACAACCTGCACCCGGGCAATCCTTCCCGCCTTTTTAACTCGGCTTCCCAGTTGCTGGCCGAATTGACACGGTTTGCCGGAGTAGTCATCGCGCCAAAACGCACCAGCGCGGTCTTCCGCTATATAGAGTTCATGGCGCTATCCGAGAAACGCGTTCTGCTTATCATTGTTACCCCGGAAGGGGACGTTCAGAATCGCGTTCTTTTTACAGATCGGGCCTACAGCCAGACGGAATTGATCGAGGCGGCAAATTTTATCAATCAGAACTATGCGGGACATGCGATCGACGACATCCGCAGCCGGCTTCAGAACGAACTGAAACAGCTGCGTAGCGATGTAACCGCATTAATGGCGGCAGCCATTGATGCGGGTGATGAAGCTATCCGCGAACATAGCGGCGCGGTCGTTGTGGCGGGCGAACGTAAGTTGCTGGATGTGCATGACCTTTCCAGCAATATGGCTACCCTGAAAAAACTATTTGACTTGTTCGAACGCAAGACCGCATTACTGCAACTGCTGGAGTTCAGCCGCAAGGCAGAAGGCGTGCAGATCTTCATTGGAGATGAATCAGGCGTAGTAACACTGGATGAGGTTAGCGTTGTTACTGCGCCTTATGAGGTGGACGGGAAGCTTGTCGGGACCGTGGCGGTCATCGGCCCCACGCGCATGGCCTATGAACGTGTCATTCCGGTCGTGGGTATCACCGCCAGGCTGCTCTCCAGTGCACTCTCGCACAATTGAGCCATCGGACAATCACGCTCTTCCGTTCCAGTAATCCCGGTTAAAATCATGGAGACAGCCGGTTTCCTGAGTTGGCTAACTTGATTTCTCCAGAAACCGCCGGTCAACACGGCGCTTCCTGCCGAACCGGCATATTGCTGATCAACCTCGGTACACCGGACGCGCCCACCGCGCAGGCGCTGCGCCCTTACCTCAAGCAATTTCTGAGCAATCCCCGTGTGGTGGAGCTTCCGCGGTGGGCGTGGTGGCCAATCCTGAACGGGATCATACTCAACACTCGCCCAAAAAAATCAGCTGAGAAATACGCGCAGATCTGGATGTCGGAAGGGTCACCGCTAAAAGTGCACACCGCCCGCCAGACCCAGCTTTTACGTGAAGTCCTGTCGGAGCGCGTTCCTCAGGCCCCGGTTGTCGAATACGCGATGAGCATTGGCGGTCCATCTATCGGCACCGTTCTCAGGAAAATGAGAGAACAGGGGTGCGAGCAAATTTTAATCCTGCCGCTCTACCCACAATATGCCTCCAGCAGCACCGCATCCGCGTTCGACGAAGTATTTGCGCAACTTGCGCAGATGCGCAATGTCCCCGCAGTGCGAACCGTGAAGCATTACCATGACGACCCCGGTTATATTGCCGCGCTGGCGCAAAACGTTCGCGACTATTGGAGCAAAACCGGCAGTCCCGACAAATTGGTGATGAGTTTTCACGGAGTGCCGCGGTCCACTCTTGATAAAGGTGATCCCTATCACTTCGAATGCCAGAAAACCGGGCGATTGCTCGCCAAAGCGCTCAGCCTGGATGAAAGCAGCTATCAAATCTGTTTCCAGTCGCGGTTTGGCCGAACGGAATGGCTGAAGCCATATACCGCTGTCACGCTGGAGCAGCTCGGCGCGCAGCGTGTCGGACGGGTAGACGTTGTTTGCCCGGGTTTCGTTTCCGACTGCCTTGAAACCCTGGAAGAAATCGCCATGGAAGGAAAAGCCCTTTTTATGCGGCAGGGCGGACGCGAGTTTCACTATATTCCTTGCCTTAATGAGCGTGCCGACTGGATACAGGCGCTCTCCGACATCGCGCTCGACAATTTGAAAGGCTGGCTGGAAACACAGAACACGGAGCACGAAGCGAGCCCAACGGCTCAGCCACACGATGACACGCTGGCGACAATTGCCAGGGAATAAAATCGGCGGCCGTTAGCCGTTTACTTACCTTGGCTGCCGAACCGGCTGCGCATGAAATGGACGAAGCCCGGCAGCGCCGAAACGATAATGATGGCGAAAATGAAGAAGGTCAAATTATTTTTCACCACGGGTACATTGCCGAAAAAATACCCCCCCAGAACAAAAAAGCTGATCCAGAAAATACTGCCGAACGCGCTATATGCCACGAACTGGGGATAGATCATTCGTCCGATGCCCGCAACGAACGGCGCAAACGTTCGAATAATCGGGAGAAATCGCGCAAATATTATCGTCTTGCCGCCGTGCTTCGCATAGAATTCATTCGTTTTTTTCAGATGAGCACGATTGAGTAAAGGCAAGTCCGAGTTGAATATCCTCGGGCCGAAATAGCGACCGATCCAGTAATTGGTGTTATCCCCCAAACATGCGGCAAGCATGAGTAGCACGGCCAGCAATTGAACCTCCATCGCTCCGGTCGCTGCAATTGCGCCTGCCACGAACAGTAGTGAATCTCCAGGCAGAAATGGCGTTATTACGAGCCCGGTTTCACAGAAAATGATCAGGAACAGGATCAGATAAACCCAATCGCCATAGTTCTGGACCAACCAGATGAGATGTTTGTCCAGATGGAGGATGATGTCCGCAAATGTTGCAAGAATTTCCAAAATGAGCCTTGGGTAAATTTGAGCAGGGGATGCGAAATGATGAAACTCGGCATCCCGATCAGGGCAGCGCTTCGGCGCCCTCTTTCTTTTCGGGCTTGACGAGATCTTCGCGAGAAACACCCAGCAGCATAAGGAGGGGGCTCGCCACCAGCACGGAAGAGTAAATGCCGAAGAGAATGCCGATGGTAAGCGCGAGCGCAAAATAATGCAGCGCCTCCCCGCCAAAGAATAGCATGGAGGTTACAACCATTTGCGTACAGCCATGGGTGATAATAGTGCGCGACATTGTACGCGTAATGGCATTATCTATCACTTGCGCCACGGGTGCCTTGCGCATCTTGCGGAAGTTTTCCCGTATACGGTCGAACACTACGACCGACTCGTTCACCGAGTAGCCCAGGATCGCAAGAATCGCGGCGAGAACGGTGAGCGAGAACTCCCATTGGAAAAATGCAAAAAATCCGAGAATGATTACAACGTCATGCAGGTTCGCGATGACCCCAGAAACGCCGAACTTCCATTCGAATCGCACCGCAAGGTATCCAATGATACCAAGCGAAACGATCAATAACGCCAAAGCTCCGTTTTCGATCAGCTCCTGACCTACCTGCGGACCGACAAACTCCACTCGTCTTATCTCCGCATCCGTGTTCTCCTGCTTCAGTGCCGCTATGACCGTTTCGGACAATTTGGCGCTGGACAGATCCGGCTTGGCGGGCAAGCGTATGAGCACGTCCCTTGATGTACCGAAGTTTTGCACGGTTGCGTCGGGCAGAGCCAGCTTCAGAAGCGTGCTTCGTATTTTGTTGATATCCGCCGGCTGCGAATACCCGACCTCCAATACGGTACCGCCAGTAAAGTCGACCCCCAGGTTCAAGCCCTTGCTGTATAGAAAAAATACCGCGGCAATAAACGTCACCAACGAAATGGTCGTGGTGTACTTTCCCCAACTCATGAAGGGGATATCGCGCTTGAATCTGAAAAATTCCATGCTGAACCCTATTGCCCCAAAGCCGCTCCGAAGGAACGTTCTAAACTTTGCTCACCTTTGATCTTAAATTCTGGTCCATCTTATCCGTCGGCTTCCACACTTGGCCAATCGAGATCCGCTCAAGCTTCCGACGTCCACCGTAGATCAGATTGACCAGTCCTCGCGAAACCACGACCGCGCTGAACATGGACGTCAAAATGCCTAAACACAGCACTACTGCGAAACCCTTGATCGGCCCTGAACCGAAGGCGAACAGTGCGATACCCGCAATCAAGGTGGTAATGTTCGAATCAAAGATGGTGCCGAACGCCCGTTCGTACCCCGCGTTGATCGCCGCCTGGGGTGGCAGGCCCTGCCTCAACTCGTCGCGAATCCGCTCATTGATCAGCACGTTCGCGTCGATCGCCATTCCGATGGTAAGCGCGATAGCGGCCATCCCAGGTAGAGTCAAGGTTGCCTGCAAGATCGAGAGCAGCCCGACGAGAAGCAGCAAGTTGACACCCAGCGCGACCACCGAAATAAAACCAAACACGTGGTAGTAGGCAGTCATAAAAATGGCAATCGCGAGAAAACCGAACAAGGTGGAGTTAAAACCCCGGGCAATATTGTCAGCCCCCAGGCTCGGTCCCACCGTACGCTCTTCAATGATATCCATGGGTGCAGCGAGAGCTCCCGCCCGAAGCAAGAGAGCGACATCCCTTGCTTCTTCGGTACTCATGCGACCGCTTATCTGAACTCGTCCTCCACCAATTTCTTCGCGGATAACGGGCGCGGTAATGACCTCCGCCTGATTCTTCTCGATCAGCAGGATGGCCATGCGTTTCCCCACATTATCATGGGTGAGCTGCCGAAAAATCCGCGCCCCGTTATTATCGAGATTGAGATGCACGGCCGGCTGGTTATTGCTATCGAAACCGGCTTGCGCGTCATTGATCCGGTCGCCCGTCAGCACAACTTGCTTTTTAACCAGTATCGGACCCCCGCCGCGCTCGGTATAAAGTTCCGAGCCGAAAGGAATCTGCCCGCGCAATGCCTCCTGCACGTCATGCTCCTCATCCACCATCCGGACCTCAAGAGTCGCGGTTCGCCCCAGGATATCCTTGGCTTTGGCCGTGTCCTGCACGCCCGGCAATTGCACCACCACCCGATCGGCACCCGCTTGTTGAATGATGGGCTCCGCGACCCCGAGCTCATTGACGCGGTTGCGAAGAGTAGTAATGTTCTGCTGTACAGCAGAATCCTGTATGCGTTTCTGAGCTTCCGGTTTAAGGGTGGCAATCACATGAAACTCAGCCCCTGCATTGTCTTCCCGAAGGTTCAGGTCCGTAAATGTCCTGCTGATTTCAGCTTCGGCTTTTTCCCGCGAGTCGGCACCCCGGAACTTGACGATAATTTGAGAACCTTGTCTCTCCAGGCCGGCATAAGGAATTTTCTTTTCGCGCAGACTACCGCGTATATCCCCGCTGAATCGGTCAAGCGCTTTGGAAAGGGCGCCTTTCATGTCCACCTGCAGCATGAAGTGGACACCACCGCGCAGGTCGAGTCCGAGGTACATGGGCAATGCGCCAATGCTGGACAGCCATTGAGGAGAATTCGGCAGCAGGTTGAGCGCAACCATATAACCACTGCCCAACATGGCCTGGAGCATATCCCTGGCCTTGATTTGCGCATCGGTATCGGTAAACCGGGCTTTAACGCCGCCCGCGTCGAGAAATACTCCATTGTTGGCGATGCCTGATTTTTTCAGCGCATCCTCGACACGCTGCAGCAGGACGGTATCCGCCTTCGCAACTGTTCTCAGCGGCGAAATTTGTACGGCTGGCGATTCACCATAGAAATTCGGGAGCGTATAGAGTAATCCAAGGAGGATTGAAACCCCGATAATCAGGTACTTCCAGGAGGGGTAGCGGTTCATGTCTAGAATTGGGAACGGGAGGAAAGAAGCGTAAGGAACCTACGCCCTTCGAGTGTTGCTGGAGAACTGTGTTATTCCTTTTCGATACTGTTTATCGTTCCCTTGGGCAGCAGCGTTTGAACAGCCGATTTCAGCATCAGAACCTTCACGTTTTCAGAAATTTCCAGGGTGATGTAATTTCCGCTGACTTTGACGACGCGTCCCAACTCGCCACCCGAGGTGGTTATCTCATCGCCCTTTTGCAGCGCCTCGATCATTAATTTTTGTTCCTTGGCGCGCTTTGCCTGCGGGCGAATTAACAGGAGATAAAATACGGCGAAGATACCGATCAGCGGCAGCAGGCTCATCAAATCCGCCCCCGGCTGAGGGGCAGCAGCGGCCTGGGCAAATGCTTCACTAATCAACATGGCATTTCTCTCGTGAAAGTTTCAAAAAGAAGCGATTTTAGCATGACGAGGCGCAGCCAAGAAATTCTTGCGCGAACCTCTCAAACTGGCAGGATTCGATAGCGGAGCGGATCTCCCCCATCAGTTGCTGGTAATAATGCAGATTATGCAACGTATTGAGGCGTGCCCCAAGAATTTCCCCGGTTCGCTGCAAATGGTGCAGATAGGCGCGGGAAAAATGACGGCACGTGTAACACCCGCACAGCTCGTCCGGAGGTGCTGTATCAAGGCGGTACCGGCTGTTCCGCAGCTTGATGATGCCATGACGCGTAAATAGCCAGCCATTACGGGCATTGCGCGTAGGGAGAACACAATCAAACATGTCCACTCCTTGCATCACGGCATGAACAATATCGGCGGGTGTTCCGACGCCCATCAGATAGCGCGGCCTGCCAGCCGGCAACTGAGGGCATGTATGCTTGAGGATGCGCTGCATATCGTCCTTGGGTTCGCCTACCGAAAGACCACCGATTGCATAACCGTCGAAACCGATCTCCAGCAACCCGCAGAGCGACCGGTCCCTAAGACTTTCGTACATCCCCCCCTGCACGATGCCGAATAAAGCATTAGGATTTTTGCCGTCGCCGTGCGCTCGTTTGGAACGCTCCGCCCATCGCAAGCTCAGCTCCATGGAGCTTTCGGCTGCTCGTTCGTCCGCCGGATAAGGTGTGCACTCGTCGAATATCATCACGACATCCGAGTTGAGCACACGCTGGATGTGCATTGATTCCTCGGGTGTAAGAAAACAGGCATCTCCGTTAACGGGAGAGCGGAACCTGACCCCTTCCTCGCTGATTTTCCGCAACACCCCCAGGCTGAATACCTGAAAACCGCCCGAATCCGTCAGTATGGGCCGCTCCCAGCCCATGAATCGATGCAGCCCGCCGTGCGCCTCAATAACCTCGAGGCCGGGCCGCAGCCACAAATGAAATGTGTTGCCCAGAACGATATGCGCATCGACTTCACGCAAGTCCTC
Source organism: uncultured beta proteobacterium (assembly GCA_963786735.1). Taxonomy (GTDB): domain Bacteria; phylum Pseudomonadota; class Gammaproteobacteria; order Burkholderiales; family Nitrosomonadaceae; genus Nitrosospira. The sequence goes on along the minus strand of CAWBAF010000011.1, from coordinate 1,559 downwards.
GGGTGACATTGTCTTGACCGCGCCGTAGGTTCCCACCGGCATGAACGCTGGTGTCTCCACGACCCCATGCGCCAGTGTCAGAGTACCTCGCCGCGCAGCGCCCTCCGTTTGATGCAGCTTGAATTCCATCTGGATCAAATGGCGGAATTAGACAATTTTGTATGAATTCACGAATTTCAGTAGTCTGGTCGAGTTCAAACCGATGGTACGCGGGCACTCAACATGAAATCGGTCGACAACCTGCGCGCTCTGTCCCGCCACTGGAGCGCCTTCACCGGCCTCACGTTTTACTATCTCAGTCACATCCCAGGCCAACTGTTGAAGACTTCCCAGGCTAGCCAGCCCTTTCGATCAGCATGGCGTCGCCATAACTGAAAAAACGGTAGCGCTCATCTATCGCATGCTGGTAGGCGCGGCGAATGTTTCCGATTCCGCCAAACGCGGACACGAGCATTAATAGCGTCGAGCGGGGAAGGTGGAAGTTGGTCAGCAAGCGCTCGACCACCTGAAAACGGTATCCGGGAGTAATAAAGATATCGGTTTCTCCAGCGCCGGATTTGAGTTCCCCGCCCTCTGCCGCGGCCTCCAGCGCACGAAGTGAAGTTGTTCCAACCGCCAGCACCCTGCCCCCGCTTGCTTTCGCGCGCCTGACCGACTCGACAGTTTCAGCGGGAACATTGAAAATTTCACTGTGCATCTTGTGATTGGCAATATTTTCCACGCGCACGGGCTGAAACGTGCCCAACCCAACATGCAGCGTTACATTTGCTATCAGCACACCCATCTGTTTCAATGTCGCGAGCATACGTTCGTCGAAGTGCAGCCCGGCAGTGGGGGCTGCCACAGCACCCGCCTCTTTTGCATAAACGGTCTGGTAGCGCGCCTCATCCATGTGGGTCGCCGTGCGGTTAATATACGGAGGCAGCGGCAGCGCTCCGTAACGTTCCAGCAACTCGACCACGCTGCTTTCGTGCTCGAACCGCAGGGTGTAAAAGTCCTCTGCGCGCTCCAGTACCACGACTTCAATACCCTCGTTCAGGAACAACCTGGAACCCGGCTTTGGTGGGTGACTCGCCCGGATGACCGCCTGCGCAATGCTCGCGCCGAGAACGCGTTCCACCATTACCTCCGCCCTCCCGCCCGTATCCCTGACGCCATGCAGGCGTGCCTTCAGGACGCGAGTGTCATTGAACACCATCACGTCTCCAGCACGGACATAACGGGGTAGATGGGCGAATGTCGCATCGCGCAATCCACCGGTGGCGCCATTCAGATGCAGCATTCGGCTGCCGGCCCGCTGTTCGGCGGGAAATTGGGCGATGAGCTCAGGGGGAAGAACGAAATCGAAATCGTGAATTTTCACTCTGGGTATTATACCCGCAGGCACAGGGCCATATTGTGGCTCTAACAATTTCGCAAGTTGCCGCCGCCCAATATTTTCTGTAATAATCGCGCTGGCGAAAGAAATGCCAGTCAAATTGCCGGGATGGCGGAATTGGTAGACGCACGGGACTCAAAATCCCGCGATCGTGAGATCATGGGGGTTCGATTCCCCCTCC
>CAWBAF010000010.1:0-64566 GCA_963786735.1 uncultured beta proteobacterium | reverse complement strand
GATAGGGGCGTTGTCGTCTTTGAACCGGATGGAAACATTCCTCCTGACTTCTCTCTTGCAGGGACTATCGGCGTACAGGTCCGCCGTCTTAACCAGAACTATGAACAGCCGGACGGGATCAGTTGAAGGTTTGGAGAGTCTGGCCATCCCACTATGGCAGCGCGTTAAGAGGTCACTCCCTTCGATTGGCCTCCTCCTCTCTCATTGCTGGCGAGAGTTGGTTTGTTGGTATGGATTTCCGGCGCCCTATCGGACGTTGGTCTCCGCTTTGGGCGAAAATCCTGCAGCACTTGGTTGCTTTCATCACTGCTCCCAACCGAGAACGGTGTACGATCTCGGTTACAGGCAATTTTCAGCTGGACTTAATGCGCGCAGAAAAAGATCATGGTAGCTTCTTTCTACTCGGCGCTAGCAGCGACGACGACTCGGGTGGCTGGGTCGATGGGGGCGAGTCGAAAAGAACCTTCAGCTATGCATTGGAGAAAAAGAGAGAAGATTGCGCCTTATCGGGGTGAAGTACACGGAGTGGGGCGGTTGGTTCTGCCGGACCATATCGAATACGGGATTGATCCAGAAGACCACCAAATATACCGAGCAGAGGTAGTACCGAATCTGAGTCACAACTTCGCCAAGATTATCCTCCTTGATCCTCGAACTATCACCGTGTGTTTCGAGATTCTCTCAGTGAAACCGATCGATGTAATTGTCATGGGTATAGGCATTTAGAAAACTACCGCGCGATTTTCGGCCGTCGGGCCGATTAGCGATTAATTATCGCGTAAACTCTTGAGTACCCGAACCGCGTCGTTCCGCTCCTCAACTTTATGCAATCGCTTTCATGATGCGTTGAGCTTCCTTTATCGGGTACTACTGTCTAAAATGTGTCGCTTTGCGACATTCGAGCGTCACCCTTGATGGCCCGCATGTACATGGCCCGATAGTTCATGACAAGCGGGTAGGTGAACACGTACGCATCCCGTCCGAGTGCAACTACGAGGGGCGAGTCTCGATCGAATGGCTGTATCCGCCACGTGCAATCCGCTGAGGCCGAGATTGGTCTTAGGAGGGTCAGGTTGGCCGACTATCGGCGATGGAGCTCCCTTATCAAGTATAGATGCTACACAATCTCTGGAGCGGATGGGTATCCTCGCAGCATATGTCGATCATTGGTAAACAATTACCCGGCTCGCCTTGAAGCGGAGCTTCGTAAATGAATAGGAGGTCAACGCTAATTCTTGTCGGGCCGAGAGCCAGGTCAGCTAACCGCCTTGCAACCCCAGCCATCGAAATCGTTTCAATTCCAGTAAAAAATCAGGCAGACTGCCTTTCTATACCGTAGATAAGCTTTACCTCTCGGCTCCCTGGTGCAAATGCAGATACCCTGCTTACATTTCCCTTGGGTTTTTCAATCCACTTCAGCCACTGTCAGTTGGTGATTTCCGTAACTGCAGATGAATACCATGGTTGGCCCGCGCGGAGGCAACGGGATGAAGGAAAATTCCGTCAGAAATGCCTACACTGATTAACGGGATGGTGGCGATCGTGGAGTTTCGTTTTCTGCGAGGCGAATGACGCGTGGGAAACACCATTCCAGCCTGAGTACTGTTATCGCCGAAAGGACGAGTTATTTGTCGAAATTGAGGGACGTGCGAACCTGTTCCTGAGCCGGGTTGACAAAAAAACGAAATCGCCGCAGGGACCAATCACCGCATTTGCAACCAAATCGAACGGACTGTCACTTTCTCATTTATTTAGAGGGTCGGAATCCATGATTTCGTTAAACAGAAAGGGAAGGAACGCTTCCCAGGGTCGGGAAATCCCAACGATCCGAGTTCTATCCCAGGCAATTGGCGCTCTGGCGGTGGGCGCCGTCGCGATCGGCGCAGTAGCCATCGGCGCGCTGGCCATCGGTAGACTGGCCGTCCGTCGCGCCCGAATCCACAAACTGGAGATCGACGAGCTCGTCGTTGGACGCTTGCGCGTAACTGAAAAGCTTCAGGCTCCGCCGATGAATGATGTACAAAAATCTGAAAGACCCTCGCATGCTTCGTGGATAGAGCAGCCACCTCCCAAGTGGTAGACCACATGTTCGACTTGTGTTCAGGGCGCACCCATCAAACCAGCAGTTAGCACACCTGATCAAGTCACTGGAACAGGCGGACTGGATTGAAAAGCGCGATGATTTCAAACAGTCATCTTCCTGGCACTGAACGAATAGGGAGCGATAATTTTCCCTGCAAGCGCCTCAAGCCCATTAAAACGCCCAACTGCAGAGCGACTTTCAGGTGATTTCCTGGAGCTGGGCAAGAAAGATTAATCCCGATGGGTATCTTTTTTACAATCACCAAAGTAAGCTGTATCTGGCCGCCGTATTTGGCAGCTACGTATTGCCAGCTACCTTACGGTGCGGAAAAGCTTGGTGATTTAGACTTGGCCGTTAAACTTGAGCGTCATGTAATCGATCATGAGTGGTTTTCGCTACTCACGGAACAGCGTGTTGCCGAAGCGGAAGAGAATGGTTGGCATCCACGAACAAAGCTCGAGCTCGTGTTTTATCCCGAATTGGAAGTATACAAACGATTGCGTGGGTGGAAAACGGGCGATTTCAATTCATCCATTCTCTCAACTTGATCAGCTCTCTTGTGCTTATGAGGTTGTATTTGAATCTGAAAAACTGAACACCATTTTTTCCTCGACACCCTGAGAAGGAGTCAAACATGAAGACCTCGTTCGTTGTGTTTTTTATAACCGCGACATTTTCGGTATTTGCTTTTGCTGCAGATGGGAAGGAGACGGTAGATCTAAATCTAACACCGCCCGAGGACTCAACATTCGAAGGCAAGGGTCTAAAGGATCCTGAGCCTGTAAAAAAAGTGAAAAAAACAAGCCCCAATACCTATGAAGTGAAAGTGAATCGCGGCGATATGAAGAAAATGGAAATCAGGATTAATCCGCCACCCAAAGATAACTTTTGATTTGCTGCTTTTTGGTCAATCAAACAGCGACTCGGGACAATGGTCGTGTGAAATCTTTCCACGGAGAATCAGGCAGACCGCTTTGACATTCCAGTGATAACTTTTCCTCGAGTTTTTCTGGGCGACCCATTACCCCATTACGCCGCGCAAGAAACTGACCAAGTCCGGTACCCAACGTATCTGTCGCCTATCTTTTTATTGCATCGGGATGTTCTTACAGGCCAGTTACTGGAAAGCAGAAGCATTTACCCCCGCGATAGCCGGGGCGGCCTTGCAGGCAATTAAAATACGTGCGCTCGGACTTTTTGTTGATTCTTACGGGAGGAAAACATGCCCTACGAAACCATAGACGATCTTCCGGAAAACGTCAGGAACGTGTTGCCGAAGCATGCCCAGGAGATTTATCAGGCGGCTTTCAACAATGCATGGGAGGAGTACAAGGATCCAGACGAACGCAAGGGCCATGCCTCACGTGAGGAAACTGCGCACAAAGTAGCGTGGGCGGCAGTGAAAAAGGAATATGAAAAAGCGGGGGATAAGTGGGTGCGCAAGAAGTCTTGACCTTTCAGCGGCGAAACGCTCCATCTTCCAGTCACCTGGAAGGAGGGCCGGTCTCACTTTTAAATGATCAGGTTCAGCGGGAGATCAATTTCCTTTGCTTTCGAGTGGATTGCGGTCGACGTCCTGCCTAGCTTGAATGCAATCCTTCTTATAGGTGTGTTTTGTGTCGCAAGGGTGCGAAGGGTTTCAATCTGCTCCGGCGTCCAGGGTTTGCCGTAATTATTTACGGGTTGCCGTCTGTCTCCCTTCCGTCTTTCATTCATTCTTCTCTCGGGCCCATACCCTCCAGCTTCGTTGTCCAAACTCGCCGTGCTGTCATTCCCTGACACAATCTGGAGAATTCGGCGCCCATCGGTGCTGGATAATTCCTGGGGCCCGCCCATGTTTTTTCCCTCTCTATCGAGCGCTTGCAGCAACTTCAGGAATTCATCGCGGTTTTCCATGGGTATAAGTGTGATAAGGGCCTGAAGGATGCGATGAGATTGCCTCAGCTCCTCTAACCCTGGGATTTCATTGCTCTGTTTGAGTGTGAAGCTTTGTTTGCGTGCCTTCGCTCTTTTATTTTCCATTACGACCACAATCGCCTGATTACGCTAATGTAACGAGCATGATTTACAAATTAATGACGATGATATCATTGTGGCGCCTATTACTGTTGAGCTAAGTTAACACGCTTCCCCGTCCAGCAAGCACAATCAGATGTTTGCGCGAGAAAAGCGGGGGTCAAATTGGGCCTGGAACATCCGCGTGGTGGCAGGACTATCCAAACAGCCTCGCCTCGCGTAGGACAGGCCGGTGCCCAAACCACCGCAACATTACCACCCCAACATCAAGATTTGGACGTGGCATGTGCTCCGATAGCAACTATTTGCAACTGTTCACATCTTCGGTGTAGGTCGTCTCATCTTTGAGCACGACGGTTTGTCTGATGGTTTTGCACTCGCCAGGTGCTCGTTGCGCCGCTTCGCTCGCCGGTATGACCTCAGCCTGCCCCTTCACTCCGCTATTGGGATTATTGAAAGTTTGCGTTTTCCCGGTATCGAGTGCGCGCTGAGTAGCCTCGGCCATTTTTTTCTTATCGTCGCGTCCCAGATAACCGCCGATCTCCGCGCCCACAAAGTACCCCGCCAGGCCGCCTGCCACGGAGCCCACGATGGCGCCCGCCGTGTCGCCCACATAACTGCCAAGATAGCTTCCGCCAATCGAGCCGGCGATACTCCCGACGAGACCACCAATCTGCCTTGCGTTTGTTGATTGGCATGCGGGCAGGAGTATGACAACCGCGATGACCGCAAGCCTCTTCGCCCAGGCGATGGAATCAACCCCCGCATTCATGGTAAGCCCTCCAAAATTATATTTTAGCCAAGCGGGTCCGTTATCACGGATGGCCTCCCCCGTGGCTCCGGCGTGCCGGGGCATTCCCGTCGTCAATATGCTGAGTTATCATTAGCAGTCTTCTAATCACCCCGGATTTCGCTGGGTACCGATTTGAAGGATTGGAATGATTGGAATTTTTTTGCGCGTTTAAAATACCGTATTTGACCTTTTGACAAAAGCAGCGAAGATGAAGAAAGTAATTCAGCTGACAATAGCTCTCGCATTGGCGCCCATGCTCTCCGGTTGCTGGTATCTTGTCGCCGGGGGAGCGGGGGCTTATGGTGGATACAAGATGAAGGAAAAGGGCTATACCCTGCAGAGCCCCGTCGCAAAGGAGAAGAACGCTCAACAGGCCAAGTAGAGAGCCGTCGCAAGCTTCCTGGACAGGGTTGAGTAGAAAGCTGCAGATGTGCGAGGCTTTGTCAGTCCCCCGGCGCGAGTAATCAGGTACTCTTCCTACTTTTTTCCTACTTTTGACGTGCTTTCGTCCAGTCCTCGGCCAGTTTGTGCGCTTCGGCCACCTGTACCGGCGTCATGACTTTTTCCATGAGTTCACGGTTCTCCTTGGCGTCAGAATAGCCACCCGCGCTCGCGATACTGAACCATTTGTCCGCCTCGACATAGTCTTTCTTCACGCCGCTGCCCTTGTAGTACAGCACCCCCAGGTTGGTTTGCGCCCCCTTGTGACCCTGCTCGGCCGCTTTTCGATACCATGATAGCGCTTGCGCATGGTCTTGGATCACGCCCAAGCCATTGTCATACTTTACCCCCAGGCTGTACTGGGCGCGGGCATAGCCCTGATCTGCCGCCTTCTGGTACCAGGATAGGGCCTGCTGTTCATCTTTTGGCACTCCCCGCCCCCGGTCATACCTGACGCCGAGATTGTATTGCGCGTCCGGATCTCCCTGCTCGGCAGCCTTGCTGTACCAAAGTACCGCCTCCTTGTCGTCCTGCACGGCTCCTTTACCGTTCGCGTGCATGGTGCCGAGATTGAATTCGGCAGGGGCGTAGCCTTGGTCTGCTGCCTTACGATACCAGGTCATGGCGTCATAGTCGTTCTGCTGGACGCCTCGCCCTGTGGCATACGCTACGCCCAGCTTGAATTGCGCTTTCGCATTGCCCTGATCTGCCGCCTTGACGTACCAGGATGAGGCCTGCTGATCATCCGCTGGCACTCCGCTGCCCGCGGCATACATGAGGCCTAGATTGAATTGTGCATCCGCATTTCCCTGTTCGGCCGCCTTGCGATACCACGCGACGGCCTGCTGATCACTTTTTATGACTCCCCGGCCTTTCGCGTAGAGTACGGCAAGCGCATACTGCGCGTCCGGGGACCCCTGTTCGGCGGCCTTTAGATACCACGATGCCGCCTGCTTGTCGTCCTGCTCGACCCCTTGCCCTTTGAGATACATGAAGCCCAGAATGGCCTGGGCTGGCGCATGCCCCTGCTCCGCCGCTTTCCGATACCAGGACACCGCTTGTTTATAATCCTGCGCTACCCCTTGCCCTTTGGCATACATGACGCCGAGATTGTGCTGTGCGATTGGATAGCCCTGTTCGGCTGCCCGGAGATACCAGAACATCGCCTGCTGATAGTCCTGTTTAACTCCCTGGCCCTTGAGGTAGATAAAGCCCATCATGGATTGCGCGGGAATGTCCCCCTGTTCCGCCGCCTTGCGAAACCACAGGGCCGCCTGCTCGTAATCCTGGTTAATCCCCCGTCCGCGCGAATATAAAACCCCGAGGTTGAACTGTGCGTCCGGATTACCTGGGCCGCCGCTTTCTTGAAGGATTCGACAGCTTTTGGATAATCCTTGTTGAGGATGAACTGCATTCCATCCTCGAAGTCCCCTGCAAAGACCGGAGGAGTTATTGGCAGACCGAGCAACGCCACTGCCAGTCCTGCTGCCCGCAGCACCGGCATAGCGGTTCTCCCGGTCCACAATCCCTTCATAAGCTCACCATTGTCATTCGAAAACGCATGTTTTCCAAATCGTCATTTTATCCCGGACGAGTAAAGTTATCACCTGAAGTTACCCGAGGCAGCCTTGGCTATTTGCCCAAGGCTTCCGGGACGGATTTAGCCCGCCGCAAGGGAAGACAAGCGTGCAGGCGGGGAAGGGCTAATATTGTGGGTACTGGGCCGCACCGGCCCGCACCGGCCCGTTATGACCCATTACTACCCATTACTACCCATTACGACGGTTAGACCCGTAATGGGGGCCTCAGGAACTGCCTCCGCACGAATGCAGCTTTTCCCATACTATACGGCTCTCATAACTCTTTCCATTCAACGTGCCGACTACCGTTTCGCTGTCCGTCCGTTTCAATGTCAGGAGGAAGGAATACTTTGGATTAATTTCTGGCGGCCTGCCCATATTTTTCGTGTAGACATGAGTCTTTGCAACCGGCGTTCCATAATAAGTGCCCACCGCGTCTGGATTATTGGGGGAGTTGCGAGCATAGACGCCCGGTACGTCGTTCAGCTGGTAGCCGTAAACCTCGGTTGTCTCAATGTCCGGGTAGCTCCAAAGCTCGTATTGAAGCCCGGTAATGTTATACCGGCTGTCCGCCTGCAACTTATCCACCACGCAACGTGCAAGGGCAGCGTGGTTTCCTGTGAATTTGCCGCCATATGCTAGAGTTTCTTCTTTCAGCCCGGTGTTTGCACAGCCCGACAGCAGGCAAGACAATATCAGTAGAGACTACAATTGATTTATTCATCGTTATACTCCGGCTTGTTGTCCAGCATTGGTTGTGTTTGAGATGGATGGAAAATAAAATTACCCGGTGGGTGAATGAAGAAAATATCTTTACGTAATCGGGACTCGTCTACCTTGTGCGGCTAATCGCATTGTTGCTGTCTCATCTGAAAAATAGGTCAAACTGACTGTGTTGTAAAGCCGGCGATCGTGGGGTGTACAGGGACACAAGGGACACAATACGCGAGGATGGGCCAGAATACACCGAGCGCCCGAAGGGAAGCGCACGTTCATGTGAGCGAACGCAATGGCGTGCGCTCACTTCACCTGGGCAATAACCTGGTGCAGAGCGCTATGAGGCTGGCTTTTCCCAACCAGCTGGAGCTTGCCTATACCCGATGTATGATGGGCTTCCTGCTTTTTCATCCGCATCCTCAAAATGTTGTGATGATCGGCCTTGGGGGAGGTTCGTTGGCGAAGTTCGTCCATCACAGGCTGCCCGGCGTCAAAACAACCGCGGTCGAAATCAACCCGGAGGTTGTGGCCGCCGCACACAATTATTTCTCTTTGCCCGCAGACGACCCGCGACTGCATGTCGTGATAGGCGACGGCGCCGATTATATGGCCACCCATCCGGGCGGAGCAGATGTGCTCATGGTGGATGGGTTCGATGGGGGTTGCCAGGTTGCCTCGCTCTGCACCCAGGATTTTTATAACCACGCTCGCGCCGCATTGAGAAAAAACGGTGTGCTGGTGGTTAACCTGCTCAGCAGGGACAAGGGATTCCAGAACTACATAAAGCGCATCGAGAACAGCTTTTCCGGCAATGTGGCAACCCTTATGGCTGAGCCGATCGGAAACGTGATCGCGTTCGCATTCAGGCAAAACCCGGGGAAACGAGTGTGGAACCATCTTCCCCGGCGCGCCAAGAAACTTGAACAGCAGTTCGCCCTTCCCTTCACCGACTTTGCCAAAAAACTAAACCTGCGCTTTATCAACGGCACCCCTGCAGGCCAGGAGGACCGGTCAACAAAAAAAGATCGGTGTCAGGTAACGGGGTGACGGAGCGTTAGCCAGATCATCACCCCAATACCGGCGGCAGGTACGCGAAGCGCCAGCGTTACCGCCGTTTCTGATGAAATAGAGGCACAGGATGCTATAAAACGCGGGCCGAGGCTGTCCTTATGTCCGGACAATCCGATGCCAGCTGCCAGCATAACGCGAATATGGTAAAGTTTGCGAACTGACGCTTATGGTGATCAGTAATCTCCCGAATTGAAAGTTAAAGAAGGAAAAAATCAGCAATGAGCCTGTACGAATCCGATCATACGAAATTCATGCGAGAACTGTTCGAAAAAAATCCCAAGCTGGCTGAGGAGCAGAAGAAAGCGCGCTCCACCTGGTGGGACAAGAAGCTAAATCCGGATGAGCGCAAGGGCTTTAACGAGTCGGCCGTACCGCAGAAAGGGTACGTCTATTTCGGAGAATAAAGCAGAACGGTTCGGTGCGTTCGGTGTGCCCGGTTATTTCATTTGGCAAGGTCATTGGCAAGGTCATAGGGCTTCAAAGACACCCGCCGCGCCCATACCGGTACCTACGCACATTGTCACCATCCCGTATTTCAGATGATGCCGGCGCAGGCCATGCAGCAGCGTGGCAACCCGAATCGCCCCGGTCGCCCCTAACGGATGCCCAAGCGCGATAGCCCCGCCCAGCGGGTTGACCCGGGCACGGTCAAGCCCGAGTTCGTTGATTACCGCGAGACTCTGGGCGGCAAAAGCTTCGTTCAGTTCGATCCACTCCAAATCGTCCTGCTTTAATCCTACCTGCTGCAAAACCTTGGGTATGGCCTTCACGGGGCCGATCCCCATGATTTCCGGGGGAACGCCGGCGACGGAATACCCGAGGAAACGGCCAATGGGAGTAAGATTGAAGCGTTTGAGAGCCGCTTCGCTCGCGATCACTACGGCGCCCGCACCATCGGACATCTGGGAGCTATTGCCGGCCGTTACTGATCCATTGGCTGCGAATACCGGCTTGAGCTTTGAAAGCACTTCCATGCTGGTGCCCGGGCGCGGTCCTTCATCGAGATCCCGCACTGTAGACAGGTTGCGGACTTCATGAGATGCAAGATCGGGCCGGTGCTCCTCAACGGTATAGGGTGCAATTTCTTCCCTGAATTCGCCGCTTTCGATAGCTTTAAGCGCGCGTGTATGGCTGGTCACTGCGAATTCATCCTGTGCTTCGCGGCTCACATGCCAGCGTTCCGCGACTTTTTCCCCTGTTATACCCATGCCGTATGCAATGCCGACGTTCTCATCGTGCTGAAATATCGCCGGGTCGAGTGACATTTTGTTCCCCGTCATGGGAACCATGCTCATGCTCTCCGTGCCGGACGCGACAATTACATCGGCGTTACCCAGTCGGATCCGGTCAGCAGCGAGCGCGACCGCCTGAAGGCCGGAGGCACAGAAACGGTTGATCGTCATGCCAGGCACACTATTGGGAAGACCCGCAAGCAAAAGCCCGATACGGGCCACATTCATCCCCTGTTCGGCTTCCGGCATGGCGCAACCGGTAATTACATCGTCTATGGCTGCCGGATCAAGGCCCGGACACTCGTTCATCGCGGCTTTCAGCACGTGCGCCAGCATGTCGTCGGGCCGCACTGTCCTGAACATTCCGCGCGGCGCCTTGCCTACCGGGGTACGCACGGCGGCGGCAATATAGGCATCCTGTGTTTGTCTGGTCGTCATTGAGATTCCTTGAACGCTAATTCGATATAGAAACGATAATTGCGGAAACCTTACCTTTCACTCACTCTAGTTCCTCAGCGGTTTTCCTGTCTTTAACGTATGCTCGATCCGCGCCTGTGTTTTTTCCGTCGCCAGCAATTCTATAAATGCGGCTCGTTCCAGATCAAGGAACCAGCTCTCGTCCACCAGGCTGCCGGGGGTGAGCTCACCGCCACACATTACGTGCGCGATTTTGCTGCCGATCAGATAATCGTGCTCCGAAATGAAGTTGCCTTCGCGCATGTTAACCAGCATGCCCTTGAGCGTCGCTATGCCGGTTGCGCCCGCGACAGGGATATTGCGCGCTTTTAGCGGAGGCCGGTAGCCCGCCTCGGCCAGTGAGAGCGCCTGCGCCAAGGCAACATGCAGCAATTCAAACCGGTTCATCACAACGCTGTCTGCGCGGCGAAGGTATCCGAGTTCCTTCGCCTGCTCCGCGCTCTTTGACAGTTGCGCGGTCCCGACATTCTGGAAGTATTTTTTCAGTAAGGGAAACGGATCGCCATTTATTGCATCCTGTGCTGCTCTCAGCGCGAGTTCCTTGCAGCCCCCTCCCGCAGGCAGAAGGCCCACTCCGGCTTCGACCAGTCCGATGTAACTTTCCAGGGTGGCGACCGCGTGGTCGCAATGCATTACAAATTCGCAGCCACCGCCCAGCGCGAGCCCATCCACGGCGGCAACGGTAGGGACCATGGAATACCTGAGATCCTGCGAGGCCTGCTGGAACTGCGCAACCATGGCTTCTACCTCAGCCAGTTTTCCTGCCATCAAGGCATCGGCCACATTCAGGCTGCGCGCTGCTTTGAGCACCGCCGACCGGGCCGTCTTTTTGAGCTTTTTTGCCAACAGGCTGAAGGCCGAAGGAGGCTCGTCACTTTTAAGCCGTTCCGCCGCCTTTTGCAAGTTTGCTCCCGCAGAAAAAGGCGGCTCTGTCTGCCAGATCACGAGTGCACGCCAGTTGCACTCGGCTTCACCGATAGCCTGCTGGAGACCGTCCAGCACATCGCTGCCAATGGTGTGCATCTTGCTCTTGAAACTGAGGATCGCGATACCGTCGTGCGCGGTATCACTTTTCATATGCCACATCCGTACTGCATCGGTTTCAAATATGGTTTCACCATACTCTGCAGGTTCGTTCAGCAACCGGTCGGGAAACAGTTGGCGCCGGTAAACAGGCAAAGCCGATCGTGCGTGAAAGGTATTGGAGCCTGGCGCAAAAGAACCTTGCGAACGATGCACACCCTCAACGGCGTGATTAACAGTTCCGTTGTTTTCCTTGCCAAGATCGGCCACCCACTCTGGAAGCCTGGCCGAACTCATGCTCCTGCCGGCGCCGATGTCTTCAATCATCAATCGTGCAATATGGTTCCATCCTGCGGCTTGCCAGGTTTCAAAGGGTCCTTGATTCCAGCCGAATCCCCAGCGCATGGCAAAATCGAGGTCGCGGGCATTATCGGCGATTTCTTCCAGGTGAACGGCGCAATAATGGAACAGGTCGCGAAAGACAGCCCATAGGAACTGCGCTTGCGGGTTCGAACTCGCCCGCAGTTCCGCGAGCTTCTCCGCAGAGTTTTTTCGCTTGAGCAGTTCCTTGATTTCACCATCGACCTCCGCAACCGAAGGCACGTATTCCTGGCGTGCGATATCCAGCACGCGGATTTCCTTATTCACTTTTTGATAGACGCCGCGCCCGACTTTTTGCCCGAGCGCACCACGATCCATCAGGGCTTGCAGCCAGCCGGGCACGGCATAATACTTATGCCACGGATCATCCGGCAGCATATCGCGCATCGTCTGAATAACGTGCGCGAGAATATCGAGCCCCACGACATCAGCGGTACGGAAAGTCGCGCTTTTGGGACGGCCGATCAACGGACCAGTCAGGGCATCCACCACGTCAAACCCCAGGCCGAACCGTTGTGCATGATGCATGGTGGCTAGAATGGAAAACACGCCGATCCGGTTGGCGATAAAATTCGGCGTGTCCTTGGCGCGGATGACACCTTTGCCCAAGTAAGTAACCAGGAACTCTTCCAGGTCGTCGAGCATTCGGGCATTGCTTTCCAGGCAGGGAATCAGTTCCACCAGGTGCATATAGCGCGGTGGATTGAAAAAGTGGACACCGCAAAAGCGGTGCCGCTGATTCTCGGGCAAGGCCTCTGCCAGTTGGTGTATGGAAAGGCCCGATGTATTGCTGGCGAAAATCGCGTTTTCTGCCAAGTGCGGTATTATTTGTTGGTAGAGACCGGTTTTCCAGTCCATTCGCTCGGCGATGGCTTCTATGACCAAGTCGCATTCCTTGAGCAATTCCAGGTTTTCTCGGTAATTCGCCGGTTGTATGGATGCGGCCCTGGCAGGGCTGGACAGTGGGGCAGGCTCCAGCTTCTTCAGCTTTTCCACTGCCTTGCTCACATTGGCATTGGAGTCGCCCTGGTCGGCCGGCAGCTCAAATAAGAGAGTTTCGATATTCGCGTTAACCAGGTGAGCGGCTATCTGTGCCCCCATTACACCCGCACCAAGCACTGCGGCTTTTTGCACGCGGAACGTCGTATCGTTCATTTCACCTCCTGTATTAGGGCTTGGCGCTTTCAATCCGGCGGGAGTGCCCGCGGTTTGCGCTGCTCGTCAACCGAAACATACGTGAGGACCGCCTCGGTGACCTTGATGCATATTTCCTCACCGCCGTCGCGCAGGCCGCGCTGAGCGTAAACCGAAACATTAACAGTAATGGACGTGCGCCCAACCCGGACTATACTGGCATAAAAACTCACCACATCGCCCACAAATACCGGCTGCTTGAACACGAACGAATTCACCGCCACGGTCGCCACGCGCCCACGCGCCCGGCGGATGGCAGGCAGGCTTCCGGCAATGTCCACCTGCGCCATGATCCATCCACCGAATACATCACCCGCGTAGTTGGTATCCGTTGGCATGGGAACCAGGCGCAATATGGGATCCTCTTCGGGCAGCGTTACTTGTTCCGCTCGGCTCTCCATCCTGTCTCCTGGCACTTAGTGAAACTCTGTACGCCGTCTCTTCGGTCCATCGTAAAGCTTTTCGATCTCGGTCTTGTAATGTTCCAGCACGTGGTTTCGCCGTAGTTTCAGCGTAGGCGTAAGCATGTGGTTTTCTACTGTCCACGGCTCATGCGCGAGTTCCACCCGATATACCTTGGCATAGCCCGGAAACTCTCGTATCTGATGCGCAATTCGTTGCAAAAGGATTTCCTCAAATTTATGTTCGCCCGACAGCTTGTGCCAGTCGGGGTCAAGATCATACTGCCCCGCGATGCTCTGCCAGTTGCGCGAGTTAAGCACCACCAGAGCACTTAGATATGAGCGTCCGTCGCCAATAAGCATAACCTGCTCGAATAACGCATCCTGAAGAATCGCAGCTTCCATATCCGCCGGAGGGACTTTTTCGCCAGTGGACATGACGATGATTTCCTTCAGCCGGCCGGTTATTGTGATACGGCCGTGTTCGTCAATACGGGCAATATCTCCGGAATTAAGCCATCCGTCTTCCGTTATCGCTGCCCGGGTAGCTTCCGGGTCTTTCCAGTAACCCAGCATGACGTTGGGGCCGCGGATCAGTAACGCAGCGTTTTCACCAAGCTTTACTTCTACACCGGGGATAGGCCTTCCCACGCTGCTCGGAAGGTTGTCCTGAAACCTGTTACTCGATACCACCGGGCTGCTTTCGGTCATTCCGTAGCCTTGCAGAATAGGCAGTCCAAGACCGATAAATACCCGCGAAATACGCGCGGACAAGGCGGCTCCGCCACTCATCGCTCCACGAAGGCGCCCGCCGAGTTTGGCCATGACCTTCCTTGCCACGAGTATTTCCAGCACCGTCCACAATAGATGGGAAATGCGGCGTGCTTCTCTCCCCTGCTGATACTCGAAGCGGCTATATCCGATGTCAACCGCAAGATTGAACAGCTTGCGGCTCAGCGCGGACCCGTCCGCCAGTTTGGCGCTGATCCCGGCATGAATCCGTTCATAGATTCTGGGTACGGAAACCAGGATAGTGGGCCGGATGGTCAGCAAGTCCTCCTGTAACTGATGGACTGAACGAGCGTAGGCGACGGTGGCGCCACCCATCATCGGTACGTAATAGCCCGCAGTGCGCTCGAACGTATGGGATAACGGCAGAAATGAAAGCAACAGGTCGTCCGGTCGCATGGGCACCCAATTAAGACAGCTGTGGGCATTTGTAAGTATATTGTGGTGGCTCAGCATCACCCCCTTGGGTCGGCCGGAAGTCCCGGAGGTGTAAATGATCGTCGCCATCTCGTGAGGATCAGGCTTTCCGGCGGGCATTCCCTGCTGTGGCTGGCCTGCTGGTTCGCCCGTCAGCCCTCGCTGCATTCCATCCGGGAGCCAGTCATGCACTGTAAGCACCAGGCCATCGTTGGCCCTCTCGGGTCCTCCCTGGACCGTGAGCACGCGTACCAGGCTGCTGAGCTGCTTCCTCACCTCCGCGAACATCTGCCACTGAGCCAGGTCTTCCAGCAGCAATATCCTCGCGTCCGAATGGCAAAGGATATAAGCCGCGTTTTCGGGCCGATCAGCCGTGTATAGCGGGACCACCACGAGCCTCAGCCTCAGCGCAGCCTGCTCGAAAGTAACCCATTCCGGGCAGTTTCTGAGCATGATTGCTACACGCTCCCCGGGAGGTATGTTTTCCCGGGCGAGAGCGATTTCCCACTGGGCAATCCGCGTATCCATTTGGGACCACGTAAGGTCTCGCCATGTGCCAGCGGACCTGTCATAGTCGCGGTAGGCGATCCGGTCAGGCGAACGGCGCACTCGTTCTCGAAATAGCCCATCGAGCGTTCCGGCCACCTCCACCGGAATAACGTCCGACGGGACATGCTGCTCGCTTTGCATGGATTTGGAGCCCCTTGTTCTCTACAGTTATTTTTTTGCTATGCTTATGCGATCGCTTGTTTATCTTCTTCAGGCTCAGCTTTTGGCACTATAGCCGAGTCAGTAGTCGACTCAGCCGCGAAATCGGGAGGAAAGTCATCCACCATGATTGCACGGCGGCGCAGCGTCTTCATTTTACCCATCAGCTCCAGCTCAGCGTGGGTGATCACTCTCTGCTTGAGGCCTTCAGCGATCTTGTCATCCGCTTGCGCGTTTATCTGGCCGATTTTCACCGCCGCCCGGAGCTTCGCTTCAACACCGTCACTTACCGCCGCGCACTGCAATGCTTGTTCCAGGATATTCAGCGGCTCGTCAGGAGAGGTAGGCACATAAATACCCGCGGTCAGCCGATCGCGCGCTTCTCCCGGCGTCATCACCAGGGTCGCTACTTGATGACTCAGGTTGTCTGACGGCGGAGACAATGGCTTTCCCAGGGGAAAGACGACAAAACGCAGCAGTCCCTTTGCAAGGGTTCGCACTGGAAAGTTGCTCAGCAGACCGTCAAATGCTTCTTGCATGCGAAAGAGCGCATCCTCGAGTGACCACCGGAGCAGCGGGAGATCAGCGGCAGGACGGCCGTCGTCATTGAAACGCTTCAAGGCCGCCGAGCACAAGTAAAGCATGCTGAGAATATCACCCAGGCGAGCGGATAATCTTTCCTTTCGCTTTAACGATCCGCCTAGAACAAGCATGGAGACATCCGCCAGAAAGGCGAATGCCGCGGAAAACCGTGTCAGTTGACTGTAGTAGAACTGAGTTTCGGCGCCGGCGCTGCCAGGAGCCCTGGCGAGGGAGGCGCCAGTCAATCCATGGAACAAGGCACGCGAGCCGTTGCTGAGTGTAAAGACAGCGTGCCCTGCCAACGCCTCGTCAAATTTCGCTATTCCACGCGCAGTGCTAACGTCATTTGCAGCCTGGATTTCCGACAGGATATAAGGATGGCAGCGTATCGCACCCTGCCCGAAAATGATCATGTTGCGCGTCAGGATGTTGGCGCCTTCAACGG
Organism: uncultured beta proteobacterium; assembly: GCA_963786735.1. Taxonomy (GTDB): domain Bacteria; phylum Pseudomonadota; class Gammaproteobacteria; order Burkholderiales; family Nitrosomonadaceae; genus Nitrosospira. The sequence continues at coordinate 48,216 of CAWBAF010000010.1, read as the reverse complement.
TGATGCTGACCGGAATCTGCTGATAGCCGCGCCCAAGGTAATTGCTCGGGCCCATGCAGATCCCTTTGCCTCCGTGAATATCCATCGCATCATTGATCGCCTGGCGTCCACGTTCCGTGAGATGATATTTTACGATGGCTGAGATAACTGAAGGTTTTTCGCCCATGTCAACCGCTCCGGCTGTCATGACGCGCGCCGCATCCATCATATACGTGTTGCCTCCGATGCGGGCAAGCGCTTCTTCTACGCCTTCAAAGCGCCCTATGGGAGCCCTGAACTGGACCCGCACCCTCCCATACGCGCCACTCGTGCGCGTCGCAAGTTTAGCTCCGCCGGTGCTGGTTGCGGGAAGTGAAATCGAGCGTCCGGCCGCGAGGCAATTCATCAGCATGCGCCAGCCGCAGCCCACTCCCTCGCGCCCTCCGATCACCCAATCCATAGGCACAAAAACGTCCTTGCCGGAGGTGGGCCCATTCTGAAAGGCTGCATCGAGCGGAAAATGACGGCGACCAATGCTGATCCCGGGTGTCCGGGTGGGTATCAGCGCCAGCGTAATGCCCAGGTCTTCCTTGCCATCCAGCAGGCCATCGGGGTCATGCAGCCTGAATGCAAGGCCCAGCAGGGTCGCGACGGGTCCAAGGGTAATATAGCGTTTTTCCCACGTGATACGCATGCCCAGCACGTGGGGATCACCGTTGAATTCGCCATAGCACACGATGCCGCTGTCAGGGATTGAACCTGCGTCCGACCCCGCATCCGGTCCCGTCAATGCAAAGCAGGGGATTTCCAGTCCCTTGGCAAGCCGCGGCAAATAATGGTTCTTTTGCTCTTCCGTACCGTATTGCAGAAGCAGCTCGGAGGGTCCCAGCGAATTGGGCACCATGATGGATACCGCGGCAGTCCCACTGCGCGAGCTGATCTTCATGACAACTTCGGAATGGGCCAGTGCTGAAAAGCCGAGGCCACCATACTGCTTTGGGATGATCATCCCGAAAAAACCGTTCTCCTTGATGAATTGCCACACATCGGGAGGGAGATCATGCAACTCGCGCGTGATGTGCCACTCATCGAGCATGCTGCATAACTGCTCCACCGGCCCGCTGAGAAAGGCCTTTTCTTCCGCGCTCAGCTTCGGCTTGGGATAAGCGAGCAGCTTGTTCCAGTTGGGCGTACCGCTGAATAAATCTCCTTCCCACCAAACGGTGCCCGCGTCCAGAGCTTCCTGCTCGGTTTGCGAAACCTGGGGAAGAAGCTTGCGAAAGACTTTAAGCAAACGATTCGAGATGAGAAGGCGTCGTACCGGTGGAACTAAAAGAATAACGCCCAGAACTAGCGCGAGTACAAGAAATAAAGAAGAAATCAAGATAATTGTCCTGGGTCAGCGCAGCGCGGGTTTTTTATGGCTGGCAGGCTCTTCGCGGTCGCCTGGAGGCCAGTAAACGAAAAGAATGTCATTTGCCCGCTTGTGCGGCGCCTCCTCCAGCCAGGCTTAACTTGTTGTCTACCTTCTTCACGCCTTCCTCCATCCACGCAAGCATGACGATCCGATCCATTTGACCCTGATTACTGACCGTTCCGCTCAGCATGATCTCACCATTGTGAGTTTCGACCCTCACATCGAGATTCTTGAGTTCCGGGTCCGCCCGGAGTGCGGTTCTTAACGTATCGGTGAGTGCGGCGTCGCCAACCTGCGCCTTGGGCTCAGGGGTCTTCCAGGATTCGTGCACCTTATCCTCGTGGCGGGTACACCCACCTAGACAAAGTGCTCCTGCAAGCACCGCGACAAGAATAATTGATCCATGCTTTTCATTCATGATATTTCCCAATCAGAGTTGATCAAAAAATGACAAACGATTTTGAGCATCGGTTAGGAATTATACTCGCCGTCTACCGGGCCGGTGTAGCCTCTATGCCTCCAGAGTCATTGTTATGTAGGCAAGAATCTGTTCCGTGGCGATTTGGTTCGCACAATCGAATTTCTTAAGGCCTTCCATGGAGCGCAGCCAGGTAAGCTGACGCTTGGCAAGCTGCCGAGTAGCGGCCACAGCCTTTTCCCGCATTTCCATCGCGCTGATCATTCCACTCAGATACATCCATGCTTGTCGGTAACCGACGCAGCGCATTGCGGTACTGGTCTCATTCAATTCAAATCTGCTACGGATGAAGCGCACTTCATCGATCAATCCCAGCTCGAGCATTTTATCGAATCGACGGGCAATACGTTGGTGCAATACCGTGCGATCAGAGGGAACGAGCGCAATGCTGACAACTGCGTAAGGAAGCTTGTGAACTCTCGGTGCTTCCAGGATTTCCGACAAGGGTTTTCCGGAAAGGTAATAAATTTCCAATGCCCGCTGAATTCGCTGGCTATCGGTGGGTTTGATCCGAGTCGCGCTGACTGGATCAATACGTTGCAACTCTTGATGCATCTCTCGCCAGCCAACCTTCGCGGCCTGGTCTTCTATTTGCCTGCGCAAGTCCACATCCCCGGGCGGAAGATCCGAAAGCCCCTCGAGCAGGGCGCGGAAATAAAGCATCGTGCCCCCTGCAAGCAACGGTATATTCCCCCGCCTGGTTATATCGCGCATCGCCGAGAGCGCATCGAGCGCAAACTGCGCAGCCGAGTAATGCTCGTAAGGCTCAACCAGATCGATGAGATGATGAGGAAACGTTTTCCGGGTTTGCGCATCAGGTTTTGCGGTTCCAATATCCATGTACCGATATACCTGGGCTGAATCAACGCTGATGATCTCCACGGGCAGGAGGCTGGCTAATTCCAGGGCGACACGGCTTTTTCCGCTCGCCGTTGGACCCATTAGCAAGATGGCGGGAGGGTGGGGGTCAGACGGGATATTGCAGCGAGGGAGCGTCGCTCTGTCAGGCATGAATAAGGACGGAAAGTGCGTCGTTTTAGTTGTGGTTGGGGGACAGTAGTCGGAATACCCCTCGCGACGATTAAACGCCATATTCAACTGCATGGCAAGCATCGGTTTTTTAGGTTAGAATGGAAGCTTTTCTCCAGGTACACGCAGAGCCACAGTAGTAAGCTCCGTTGTCTTTTATGGACGGCGTCCTTGTCAATCCGGCAGCATCACATGATTCTTGTCCTGAACCCCGATACACGTTCCGATAGCGCAGAATACAGGCAGCTGATGGCGCACCTCGCCAATCTGCCGGGTATTACAACTCGTGTGCATTCCGAAGTAGGCAGCGAGCAAACACTTACCGAGGTGTATTTGATCGGCAATACGAAGGCATTGCCGATCGAGGAAATGCAAAATCTCCCATGTGTCGAGCACGCTGTCCGGATTTCCGAGGAATACCGAGTTCTCGGCAGGCACAAGAATGACCACCGGCCCACCCATTTTGAATATAACGGCGTTCGCTTCGGCCAGGATACGCTGAATGTCTTTGCGGGACTATGTGCGGTGGACACGCTGGAACATGTGGAGTTGATGATGCAGGCGTTGCGGGACCATGGCCAGGTTTGCACGCGCATGGGTGCTTATAAGCCACGCACCAGTCCTTATTCGTTCCAGGGCCATGGCAAGGCCTGTTTGCCCTACGTTTTCGAGTTGGCAGGAAAATACGGCATTAAGGTGATTGCGATGGAAATCACCCATGAGTCGCACCTGGAGGAGATCTGCGAAGCTCTTTACCGCACTGGCAATGCGACTGGAGTGATGCTTCAGATCGGCACGCGCAATACCCAGAATTTCGAACTTCTGAAAATCGTTGGGCGCCAGCAGGAATTTCCTGTCTTGATCAAGCGCGGTTTTGGCATCACCCTGGATGAATCCCTTAATGCAGCCGAGTATCTGGCCTCTGAAGGAAACCGAAAAGTTGTTTTTGGGCTTCGTGGAATGAAGACCAACACGGGAGATCCCCACCGCAATTTTGTGGATTTCGCTCATGTACCTGTGGTGAAACGCCTGACTCGCATGCCGGTCTGCATCGACCCATCTCATTCGGTGGGCATGCGCGCGGCTTCACCGGAAGGCATCCTGGACATCATGCACGCTACAGCGCAGGGTGTTATCGCCGGCGCCAATATGGTATTGGCGGATTTTCATCCTGTACCGGGTAAAGCATTGGTCGATGGGCCTCAAGCCCTGTTGATGAGGGAACTCCCGGTTTTCCTGGAAGACATCCGCATTGCAAGGAGCGCTTACGAGCAACGGGCGGCCTTGGCCGAGCGTTACGAGGAAAGCGCGGCATAGCACCGGAAGCCCTCGATCTCCGCGACAACATTTTTAAGGCTTCCCAATACCTGCATCGGCGTTTGTGCCCACTTTGGTTAAAAGTACCCACTACTTGCAGCATCATGCTTTTGAACTGCTGTTCGTATTGACGTTATTGCCCTTGGTTGATGCCTCTTTCGCGGCCACCATCAATGGGGCAGCCAGGGCTTTGCCGTCTCCCTCGCAAAACCCGGTTCAGTCCTCTGAGGAGGGCCCACCCCTGACGCTGACCGATGATATGGGACGCGTCATTCGGCTTGAGCGGTCGGCCGCGCGCATCGTTTCGTTGTCTCCGAGTATTACTGAGCTGGTGTTCGAGGCTGGAGCGGGCAGCAAGCTGGTCGGCGTCAGTCGCCACAGTGATTATCCTGACAGCGCCAGATCAATTCCAGAAATCGGGGATGCGTCCAATCTCGATCTGGAGCGGATAGTAGCCTTGAAGCCCGACTTGGTGATCGCTTGGCGAAGCGGCAACGCGCTTTCGGATATCGAGAAGCTGGAAAAGCTGGGCTTTGCTGTCTTTGCTACCGAAGCAACGCGCTTGGAAGATATCCCGCGGCTGCTACGCAGCACAGGCTACCTGGCGGGGACATTCTCGCGAGCAGAAGCCTCGGCGAGCAGGTTTGAAGAGGCGCTATGGCAAATCAGGCATAGCTATATTAACCGGGCGAAACTCAAGGTGTTCCAGTTGATTTGGTATCAGCCGCTGATGACCATAAACGGAAGTCATCTCATCAGCAATATCATTGAGTTATGTGGAGGCGTCAACGTATTTGCATCTTCATCTTTTTTAACCCCCGTGATTTCTGCGGAGAATTTGCTCCAGGCGAATCCGGAGGTCATCATCAGCAGCGTTTCGCATGAGCTCGCCGAGACTGAGGTAAAAGCTCGACTGAGCCGATTTTCCAACATCGAGGCAGTCCGGCACAATCACTTGTATTCTGTCCACCCCGATCTCATGCATCGCCAGACGCCGCGCTTGATCGAGGGTGCGAAGACAGTCTGCGCCAAGCTCGAAAATGCCAGGTCAGCGCTCACGGAAAAAGCAGCGCGACGCGTTCGAGTCCGCCCCACGGTTTGAGAGAAAAGTTCTCTTGAGATAACGGATGCTCTAAAATGCTCGTTTTGTCTCTGCCCGGCTTTATCGCCTCATGTTTTGTGCATCGCGTCCGCGGCGAACGGAACTGTGTGGAATCGATATTCAAGCACTTGGAGTGAAGAATGCCCTCAACTAAACAACAGTCTTATGGAGAACGACCAATGATCAAGGTACTGCTTGCCAATCCCAGGGGTTTCTGCGCAGGCGTGGATCGTGCAATTGAAATTGTCGAGCGAGCGTTAAGTATGCACGGAGCACCGATTTACGTCCGTCACGAGGTCGTGCATAACCGTTTTGTAGTGGAGAACCTGGAGAAAAAAGGAGCGGTATTTGTCGAAAATCTTGATGAGGTGCCGGTGGGAAGCATCTTGATTTTCAGTGCCCATGGAGTATCCCACGAAGTGCGGCGAGAAGCTGAGGCGCAGCAGTTCAAGGTATTCGACGCCACCTGCCCGCTCGTTACAAAAGTGCATATCGAAGTGGCGAAGATGCGTGAACAGGGAAGGGAGATCATCATGATAGGTCATGCCGGGCACCCCGAAGTAGAAGGCACGATGGGTCAGGCGGAAGGCGACGGCCCGGCGATGTATCTCGTCGAAACAGAGGAGGATGTCAAAAATCTGAAGGTCAACGACCCTACGCATTTGGCTTATGTCACTCAGACGACGTTGTCCGTGGATGATGCCACGCGCGTGATAAACGCTTTGAAAAAGCGGTTCCCCAAGATAACGGGTCCTAAAAAGGACGATATCTGTTATGCCACGCAAAACCGGCAGGACGCGGTCAAAATGATGGTGAAGCAGTGCGATCTCGTCATAGTGGTGGGTTCACCCAACAGCTCGAATTCCAATCGTTTGTGCGAAGTGGCGAGAAATGCCGGGGTGGATGCCTACATGATCGATCGCGCGGAGCATTTGCAGGAAGCATGGCTGGAAGGAAAGGACAGGATTGGAATTACGGCTGGCGCATCGGCTCCTGAAGTGCTGGTGCAGGAAGTGATCGCACGGCTCGGGCAGCTTGGAGCGGGGCCAAAAGGACGGGAAGTGGTGGTCGAGGAACTCAGTGGCGTGGTTGAGTCAGTGGTGTTTCCCTTGCCGAAAAATTGAATGCCGAAAAGCCGGGTAAAAGCTCACTTTCAAGTGTCCGTGTCCTAAGTGTCCATGTCCTGAATGAAACCAACCTTCGAACCGTAACAAATCGGCTTTCTTTTCCCCGCCAGCTTTTAAGAAAGCTGTGAAAATGGCGTTAACCATCTGAGGGTTTTCAAAAATCGTCCGAAGACTCTTCAATTGACAATTGGTACGGCGGGAGCGAGTGCTGAGTGCCGCGGTGCAATCGGCCGATACCGTTTATACGTTCATCTCTGTAACCGGCTGTCCTCCTTGCAGCCTCCTGGACAAAGAAACGAAGGCACTTCGGGCGCCGATTTAATCATGAGGAGAGTGCTTGTTCCCCTGCCTTACGTAACCCGAAAGTCATCCGGCAAATGAAATGACACAGTACATACTGGAAAAAGCCAGAAAAATACGTATCGTAATTTTCGATGTGGACGGAGTCCTCACGGATGGCAGCCTCTACCTTACGGATGGAGGGGAAGAGATCAAGGCATTCAACAGCCGTGACGGGCACGGAATAAAAATGCTGAAAGCGAGCGGAATCAAGGTCGCATTAATTACCGGCAGGGAATCACGCTGCGTGAATCTGAAAGCAGTAGACCTGGGGATCACAACCGTTTTCCAGGGCGCGAAAAACAAGCTGCCGGCATTTCAGGCTTTACTGCGGGACCAGGAATTGGATGCTTCATGCTGCGCCTATGCCGGTGATGATCTCATTGATGTGCCGGTGATGTTACGCTGTGGGCTTGCTATCACAGTGCCTGCCGCCCCTGCCTTCGTCAAAAACCATGCGCACTACGTCACACAGGCTGAAGGTGGCCGCGGTGCAGTCCGTGAAATTTGCGAATTAATAATGGATGCCCAGGATACGCTGAACGCGCAACTGGCAACTTACCTCATATGATCAGGCGGTTGATTTCTTCACTTCCCTTTATTTTGTTCGCGTTGTTTGTAGTGGGAGTCCCCGTGTGGCTAAATCAGTCAACGCGAGCCCCCTTGGAGACGCGGGATGCCGGCCCTGGCCGTGTTCCTGATTATCTGATGGAGAACATGTCGGCAGTCCAAATGGGTAGCGATGGGATTGCGCGCCAGATGCTTTTTGCGAAAAGAGTCGTCCACTATTCGGATGACGATTCGGCTGATCTGGAAGACCCCTATTTCGTGGAGACGCAGCCCGGCAAGCCACCCATTCAGGCGAAATCGGATCAGGCAAAAGTCGCTAACCACAACAAGGACATCTATTTGATGGGTAACGTCATGCTCATCCGAAATGGAAACAAGGGCCGCGATGAAACCACCCTGTCTACCAGCCTGCTGCACCTCATCCCCGGTGACGACATTGCGAAAACGGATAAGCCCGTGGTGATCACGGAATCGAATGCGATCATCAAGGCTGTTGGCGTGGAAATGAATAGTCGCACGGGTATCACGAAATTGGTGTCGAAGGTGAAAGTTGTCCATGAAAAGTCGCGTTAGCCCTGCCTCATTTTCCACTTTCCCGCATGTGTGTATCAGGAATGCTTTCATCGCCCTCCTCATCGGCATGTTTTCCAATGGATCCGCTTTGGCCGAGAAGGCGGACCGGGATAAGCCGGTTCATCTGGAAGCGGACCGCGCGACCGTGCAGGATGCGAACAAGCTTGCCACATTTACCGGCAACGTGGTGCTTACACAGGGAACATTGATCATCCGCGCTGATAAGATGACGGTCAAGGAAGATACCAACGGGTTTCAGCACGCTACTGCGTATGGGAATCTCGCAAGTTTCCGGCAGAAGCGCGACGGCAAGGACGAATATGTCGAAGGCTGGAGCGAACGTATGGAGTACGACGGCAAAGCCGACAAAGTGCAATTGTTCAAGAAGGCGAGATTGAGGCGGGGGCAGGATGAAGTATACGGCGACTATATTTCATACGACGCAATAAACGAGTTCTTCCAGGTGGCCGGGGGCAATGAAAATCAGACGGTGCCTCAAGCCCGTCCGGACGGTCGAGTCCGTGCAGTGATTCAGCCCAAAAAGAAAGAGCCGAGTGGAAATGCCGAGAGCCAATAAAGCCGATCGTCGGATTTAAGAGTCAAATGAGCGAGTTCAAAGCTGACAATCTGAAAAAGAGCTACAAATCCCGGTCGGTGATAAAAGATGTGTCGCTTTCGGTGAACAGCGGCGAGGTTGTCGGTCTCCTTGGTCCCAATGGTGCGGGAAAAACCACCTGCTTTTACATGATGGTCGGCTTGGTTCCTCTAGATGGAGGCGCCCTCAACCTGGATGAGCGTGACTTGAGCCAGATGCCGATGCATCAGCGCGCCCGACTCGGATTAAGCTATTTGCCTCAGGAAGCTTCCATTTTTAGACGCCTTTCGGTATCCGACAATATTCGTGCGGTACTCGAACTGAAAAATTACACGAATGGAGAAATGCAGGACCACCTGGATGGGCTGTTGCGCGATCTGCACATCACGCATATACGCGCCAGTCAGGCCGCAAGCTTATCGGGTGGCGAGCGGCGTCGCGTGGAGATCGCGCGAGCGCTGGCGACAGCTCCACGCTTCATTCTGTTGGATGAGCCTTTTGCAGGTGTCGATCCCATCGCGGTTTTGGACATACAAAAGATCATTCATTTCCTCAGGGAAAGGGATATCGGTGTTCTGATTACTGATCACAATGTGCGGGAAACACTGGGCATCTGTGATCGCGCATATATCATTAATGAGGGTAAGGTACTGGCAAATGGTACGCCGGACGAAATCATTTATAATGAAAATGTGAGAAAAGTATATCTCGGAGAACATTTTCGATTGTGAAAACGAGGTTTCAATGCAGGCCTGCGATTCCAGCTGTTTTTCCGAATTATGAAACCCACGCTGCAGTTCAAGTTATCGCCCCACTTGACGCTCACCCCGCAATTGCAGCAATCCATACGGTTGTTGCAATTATCCACGGTTGAGCTGAACCAGGAAATCGAACGCATCGCGCAGGAAAATCCTCTGCTGGAGCTCGACGATATTAATATAGTCGACTATCGAGGCGCTCTTGCGGATCACCAGCCGGAATTGTTGGCGCAGGATCCGGTGGAGATTATGGATGAGTCTGCCGTGAAGGGGCTTGACCCGGATATTGGGTCCGATGTCAGAAAGAGTTCAAGTGACGAGCATGACTGGCGTGAAGAGGGCGCATTCCGCAGTGGGAGGGACGATGAGGATGAGCGCGATTTCCCTCAGCAGGCGGCAGAGCCCCCGAGTTTGCGCGACCATCTTTATTTACAGCTCAGTCTCAGCCAGATTCCGGAGCAAGACAGAAGAATTGTTGGCCTGCTTGTTGATAGCCTGGACGACGATGGTTATCTGGCGCAGGACCTCGAGGAGCTTGCTGGTCTATTGCCGCCCGAGCTTGAGATAGATATCGATGATCTGAATATTGCCCTTGAACATTTGCAGCATCTTGACCCCCCGGGGGTGGGCGCACGGGATCTGAGGGAATGCCTGATCATGCAGTTGAGCGCGCTACCGGAAGGAACGCCTTACCGGAATCAGGCGTTGCTTCTGGTTTCCAGTCACCTGGAGAGTCTGGCATCGCGGGATTTTTGCTCGATAAAAAAGCTGCTGCACTGCGACGACGAATGCCTGCGTTCGATCCAGCAAACGATTATGCGCCTGAACCCGAGGCCAGGCACTGCGTTCAACTCGGCGGTCGCCCGTTACATCGTACCCGATGTCATCGTTACAAAAGTAGGCGGAGCCTGGGTTGCCCATCTTAATCCTGAGGCGATGCCGCGCCTCAGGGTAAACCGCTTGTATGCCGACATCCTGAAGCGTTGCCACGACGACTCCGCGCGCCGGTTGGCAGGCCAATTGCATGAGGCAAAGTGGCTCATCAAGAACGTTCATCAGCGCTTCAGTACCATTCTCAAGGTTTCTTCCGCAGTTATCGAACGTCAGCAACAATTCTTCGAGCATGGCGCGGTGGCCATGCGTCCCATGGTGCTGCGCGAGATAGCGGAAATACTTGATTTGCATGAGTCCACGATTTCCCGCGTCACGACACAGAAGTTCATGCGCACGCCGCGCGGTATATTCGAGCTGAAGTATTTTTTCGGTAGCCATGTGGCGACAGATAGTGGCGGAGCGTGCTCCGCTACCGCGATCCGTGCCTTGATCAAGCAGATGATAAATACCGAAAATTCGAGGAAACCGCTAAGTGACAGCCAGATTTCCGAGATTTTGGCTCAACAGGGCATTATGGTTGCCCGCCGTACTGTGGCAAAATATCGGGAGTCCATACAGATCCCACCCGTTAACCTCCGAAAATCGTTTTAACCCATGCCAAGGAGCCGCGAATGAATCTCAATCTAACCGGACACCACGTCGAAATCACGCCTGCCATGCGAGATTACATCACGGCGAAGCTAGCCAAAATTACGCGCCATTTTGACAACGTCATTGACGTCAGCGTGATTCTGTCAGTGGAAAAGCTCAGGCAAAAGGCTGAAGCCAATGTACATGTTCGCGGCAAGGACATCTTTGTCGAAGCGGACGCGGTCGATATGTATGCATCAATAGATAACCTTGTAGACAAGCTTGATCGCCAGATACTCAGGCACAAGGAGAAAAACATCGAACATCGTAATCACGTCAGCCGGTTGCCTGGTAGTTCCGAACCGGAACAAACCGAACAATAAAGCGTTTCTGCTGATTTCAGCCGCTCGAATTACGTGTGCCGGGGGTACGAGTTGTTGAGTTCGAAAACGTAACTGACGCCAGGCAGCAGGGTGGCGTATGGCAGAACGAGCCTGTCCTTTCTTACACATCCATAAGGCTATCCATCGATGTCCCGAATCAACGTTGCCCAGCTATTCGAGGAAAGGAAACACAAGCTAAGCTTAACCTGGGAGGCAGGCAGGGGAGGCGGAAACAATTGGCTCGATGATGACCTGCTTGCCCATTCCACCCAGGGTGTGATCGGACACCTCAATTTCATCCATCCGAACTGGATACAGATATTAAGCGAGACCGAGATTAACTATCTCAATCAGCTGGATGAGTCATCCCTGCGGGAGAACATGCAGCGGCTCGCGCAGAGCAGTCTGTTTTGCATCATTGTGGCAGGCGGCGTCCCGACACCTCCGTCGATACGCGAATTTGCGGAGTCCTCAGCTACGCCTTTGCTGTGTTCGCCGCAGTCCAGCCTGGAGGTCATCTGGCTGTTGCGCGCCTATCTCGGGCGAGTGCTTGCTCCGTCCGCAAGCAGGCACGGCGTATTGCTGGATGTGCTTGGGCTGGGCATCATGATCACGGGCGAAAGTGGCGTTGGCAAAAGTGAACTTGCGCTGGAACTGGTAAGCCGGGGCCACGGGCTGGTTGCCGATGATGTGGTGGAGCTTTACCGGATCGCGCCGGAAACCCTGGAAGGGCGATGCCCTGCAATGCTTCGCGATTTCCTGGAAGTTCGGGGATTGGGAATGTTGAATATCCGCACGATTTTTGGTGAGACCGCGGTACGGCGAAAGAAAAACATGAAGCTTATCGTACATCTGCAAAAGCCGAGCAGTGAGTTCGGTTCCCTGGAGCGCCTCCCAATCAATGATGTGACGGAAAACATACTGGGCGTCAACATTCGCAAGGTCATCATCCCAGTGGCAGCTGGACGAAATCTGGCAGTTCTAGTAGAGGCGGCGGCGCGGAATTATGTTCTGCAGCTACGAGGGATCGATAGTGCCAAAGAATTCTTCGCACGGCATGAGCAGGAAATGGAAAACGGGCACCGAGGTATAGCTGAAGAAAAACCCGCGTCTTGAGCAGTGGTAATTCTGCCGGTAGAAACACTTTTCCTGGAAGATGGAATCGAATGCGACTGATCGTCATCAGTGGGCTCTCCGGCTCGGGCAAGACCATTGCGCTTACCGCCCTGGAGGACAGCAGCTACTATTGCGTGGACAATCTCCCCGCCATCCTGCTGCGGGAGGTTACAGTTTATCTAAAGGAGTCCGGACATCAGCACGTCGCTGTCAGCATTGACGCCCGCAGCCGCGAAACCTTGCACCTGTTGCCCCAACAGCTGGCTGACCTGCGGCAGCAGCAAATGGACGTTCACCTGCTGTTCCTTGAGACAAAGACCAATACCCTCGTAAAACGGTTTTCAGAAACGCGCCGGCGCCACCCTCTTAGTGATAGCCGCACGACCCTGCCTGAATGCATACAGATGGAGCGCGAAATGCTGCGAGAGATCCGCGGGCTCGCGAGCCGTATCGACACGAGCGACTTGAGTGCCAACTCGTTGCGGACGTGGGTAAGGGATTTTGCCGGGCTCAACCATGCTCAACTGACACTCCTGTTTCAGTCATTCGGTTATAAACATGGGATCCCGCTGGATGCGGATATGGTTTTCGACATTCGGTGCCTTCCGAACCCTCATTACGAATCACTTCTACGGCCGCTTACGGGGCGAGACGGGCCGGTCGTCGAGTACCTTGACGCGAGTCCGGATGTTACTCGAATGTTCAACGATATCCGGCAGTTTCTGGACAACTGGCTGCCCTGTTTTATCAAGGACAATCGTAATTATCTGACAGTTGCGATTGGATGCACCGGTGGGCGTCACCGCTCTGTGTATTTGGCGGAGCGCCTGGCAAAACACTTCCGGCAAACGAATCAAGTGCTGATCCGCCATCGCGAACTGGACGCTTAATGGACTGCACCGACTGATGAACTCGTCCAAAAGAATTACGGTTGCCTACACCGGCGCATCAGGAATGCTCTATGGGCTGCGCTTGCTTGAGATACTGCTGGCCTCGGGCCACCAGGTCTATCTGCTGTATTCTCAAGCCGCGCAGATTGTCGCGCACCAGGAACTGGAGCTGGTGTTGCCTTCCCGCCCAAAGGATGCCGAGCAAATGTTCAACCAGCGCTTCAACACTCCCGAAGGCCAGTTGCGTGTGTTCGGACGGGAGGACTGGTTTGCACCTGTCGCCTCGGGCTCCAATCCCGCCGACGGCATGGTTGTTTGCCCGTGTACGATGGGGACGCTCGCAGCAATCGCGGCGGGATTAAGCCAGAAACTTATCGAGCGATCCGCCGATGTGATGCTGAAGGAAAATCGCAAACTTATCCTTGTTCCCAGGGAAATGCCATTTTCTGCAATACATCTTGAAAACATGCTGAAGCTTGCACGCAGCGGAGCGGTTATCCTGCCCGCCAATCCCGGCTTTTATCACAACCCGAGGCAGGTTCAGGATTTAGTCGATTTTGTTGTTGCCCGCATACTGGATCACTTAAATATTGCCCATTCTCTGATACCCCGATGGGGTACAGAGCATTAATTGCATCGGACATTCCCAGCCGCGCAGTTATCCGGGGAGACGCGCTCCAGGCCAGTCTCCGCTACTCGGTGAATTCCGGCCTCGGTGACTATAAAATCCATGGCAACGTCATGAGGCTGGGGATAAACATTCTCGAGACGGAGAATTTCGAAGGCTACACCGATTGCCAGGGGACGCGGATTTATTCCAGCAAGGGTGCGATCGAAATATCCGCCTCCGTATCCGAGTCGGAAGCCCAGCTTATCGAAGCCAATCATGGGTATGACGACCGCACCAACCTCGACCAGATCGGTATCGTCTGGAACCGGGATGCCATATGTTCCCGCCTTCATCGGGGCGCCAGGCCACCATTTTCGGAAGCGCAACGGCTCATGCCGACTCACGACTTCTGGAAATGCAAGAGTTCCGCCGCGCTCATGAAGGAATTCCATATACGGGCGAGGGTCATACTCACCGCGATGCGGCCAGCAAAACCCAACCACGCGGCTCTGCAATACAGGAAAGCCTCGCTTGAGTGATTCCGTAATAGCCGAGTTCCAGCGACGGTAATCCGGCTCAGGAACTGCCTCTCTGAGGACTATCAATTCGGTACGCCGGTATTTCCGCCATTCGCGCCAGTCATTCATTGCGACGAAGCGAGAGCCCGAAGCAGTCTGCCTACCGGTGCGGGAATGGCAGCTTTCAGCGCATCACCTGGAGTCATCCACATACGCTCGCCTGGAAAATCCTCATTTCCGGAAGGAGAAGAAATTGCCTGTACTGGAGTTGGATGGATTCGCAGCTTGAAATGAGTGAAAGTGTGGGTAAACGGGGACATATTTGGCAAGGGCCTTATTCCCATGCCAAACTGACGCGCGCAATATTCTATCGCGTTTTCGCCAACCGGCATTTCCGGCAGGCACCATAGATTTGGCCAAACACCTTTGGCAGCGCGCTTCTCCAGCAGAAGCCTGCCGTGCGCCATCAGGATCAGCAAAGCCGTTTCCTTTTCAGGCAGCGGTTTCCTGGGCCGGGGGGCGGGAAGCCTGCCAATGCCATTATTATGTAGAGCGATACAATGAAAACTCAATGGGCATACAGCGCATTTGGGTTTGACCCGGGTGCACACAGTTGCCCCAAGATCCATTAATGCCTGCGTATAAGCCTCGATTCCCGAGTTGCTTGCTTTGGCTTCCCCGGGAAGAAGTTCTTCCGCTTTTTGCCATAACAGTATTTCCGTCTTCCGCTCTCCCGGATAACCTTCAATCCCAAAGTAGCGCGCAAAAATTCGTTTGACATTACCATCGAGGATTGCGCAACGTGCTCCATAAGCGAACACGGCAATTGCACCGGCAGTCGAACGGCCAATGCCCGGAAGCCGAAGAATGGCCTGATACTCGGCGGGAAAAGCGCCATCGTAGTGGTTGACGACCAGCTTTGCCGCCTGGTGGAGGTTTCGCGCGCGCGAGTAATAGCCTAACCCGCTCCATTGTGTCAGAACGTCATCGAGTGACGCAGACGCAAGCCTCCCGATATTGGGGAAATGTCGGAGGAAGCGAAGGTAATACGGAATGACGGTTGCCACCTGGGTTTGCTGCAGCATGATTTCAGAGAGCCAGATCGCGTACGGATCACGCGTATTCTGCCAGGGAAGATGATGGCGCCCGTTGCTCCGCTGCCAGTGAATGAGTTTTGAAGAAAATGAACTCACTTGTGAAGAAATTTTTACTTGGGCCTTCTTCTCCGGTCTTATATTCAGTATCAGCCGGGCCGGCGGGAGCATGGAGCGGGTGAAGGGAATCGAACCCTCGTCGTAAGCTTGGGAAGCTTCTGCTCTGCCATTGAGCTACACCCGCCTGGAGCGAGATTATACGATGGAAGCGGCTTTAGTAGTGCTTGGTGCTAAAGTGTTCGAACAACCGCGGGGCGGAAAGCTGCCTGAATGGCACAGCGCCCTGTGGGATATGATCTCTAGCGGGTACGAGACCCATTAAGTGGCTCTACAAGACACGACGGAAGCGGTCAAGCATGTTCGGCTTTCCCGGCGGCTGCGCCTTTATCGACTATGGCATCGCGCCACCGTATAATCACGAAGCAAAGGTGTAAGACAAGTAAAGGTATAAGACGAGTTCTAAGCAACTAAGCCGAAACGGCCACTCCTTTAGTTACAGTTAATCGCGTATATCCGTTTAAGCGGGTCTTTGGAATGACACAGCTCATCGTCAACGGGCAATCCCGATGTTTTTCTTTTACCGGTCCATCGGCAGGGAATGGTCAGGGCACTCAAAGTCCAGCCAGTCCTGCAATGACGGTTACCCAGTTACTGGAGCAAATGGGATTGCAAGGAAAGCGTATTGCGGTCGAGCGCAACGGAGAAATCATCCCGCGCAGCACCTTCGATCAACCCGTTCTTGCGGATGGGGACAGGCTTGAGATCGTGGTGGCGGTGGGCGGCGGATAAAAGCAGGACTGGCTACATGGATAATCTCATCATTGCAGGCAAGGCATATTCCTCCCGGCTGCTGGTAGGAACGGGGAAATACAAGGATTTCGACGAAACCCGGGCGGCAGTCGAGGCCAGCGGGGCTGAGATTGTAACGGTTGCAATTCGCCGTACCAATCTTGGTCAAAATCCCGCAGAGCCCAATCTGCTTGATGTCCTGCCGCCTTCGCGCTACACCTTGCTGCCCAACACCGCTGGTTGCTATACCGTGGAGGATGCAGTGCGCACCTTGCGCCTCGCGCGCGAACTGCTCGACGGCCATAGCCTGGCAAAACTCGAGGTTCTGGGAGACCCGAGAACCTTGTATCCCAATATGGTGGAAACCGTCAAGGCTGCGGAAATTCTCATCAAGGAAGGCTTCCAGGTAATGGTTTATACCTCGGATGACCCCATCCTTGCGAAGCAGCTCGAAGAACTGGGCTGTGTCGCAATAATGCCCCTGGCTTCCTTGATCGGGTCAGGCATGGGTATTCTCAATCCCTGGAATCTGCAGATCATCATTGAGAACGCACGCGTTCCCGTAATTGTGGATGCTGGCGTCGGCACGGCTTCCGATGCAGCTATCGCCATGGAGTTGGGCTGCGACGGCGTGTTGATGAATACCGCCATAGCCGCGGCGCAGAATCCCGTCTTGATGGCTTCCGCCATGAAAAAGGCGGTCGAGGCGGGCCGTGAAGCCTGTCTGGCCGGGCGCATGTCAAAAAAACTATACAGCGCCAGTCCCAGCTCCCCCGTCAGCGGAACGATCGCCAGCTATCCTCCTCAAACGGGACGAAAAGCGTCCTGATCACCTCATTCCACCCATTCCCTGGAAGTTAATGTCCGGGCATCGCCCTATGCGCCCCATACGCGCAGTACGCAGCTTTGTGCTTCGCCAAGGCCGTATTTCGAATGCCCAACAACGGGCCATGTTAATGATGCCGAAATACGGCATAGCGTTTCAACAAGACCCGCTTGATCTCGACAGCATTTTTGGACGGAGTGCGCCGGCTGTTCTGGAGATCGGTTTCGGGATGGGCGAAAGCACGGCTGCCATCGCAAAGGCGCATCCCGAGTGTAATTACATAGGCGTCGAGGTTCACACGCCTGGCGTGGGAGCGCTGCTCAAGCGGATCGAAGAACTCGAACTTGCGAATTTGCGCGTCATTCAGCATGACGTAGTCGAAGTACTGCAACACACCTTGCCCCAGGACTGCCTCGATGGCGTGCACATCTTTTTCCCCGATCCGTGGCCGAAGAAGCGCCACCACAAACGCCGATTGATCCAGTCCGAATTCGTTGCGCTGCTCTGCCGCCACTTGAAGTCTGGCGGTTACATTCACGTCGCTACCGACTGGGAGGGTTATGCAGAACAGATACTGGATGTTTTAAGCCGCGAACCGCAACTCGTCAACACGGCCCCTGGCTATGCACCACGACCGGAATACCGGCCGCTGACCCGGTTTGAACAGCGCGGCCTGAGGCTGGGTCATGATGTCCGGGATCTCATATTCCGGAAAAGATAGTGGAAAACAAAAGATAGCGGAAGGGCGTTCGAAGACTGTTCGTCCCACTTTACGTCCCGCTCTTCTCCGGAAGGAATATTTGCAACAGATCATTCAGAAAGCGTTTCCCCATAAGCGTCGGTGCGATGTGGCGATAATCACGCTCGATGAGGCCCCGTCGCTCAGCTTCGTCAAGCTGACGCTGGATGGCAGTGATCGGCAGGCCGGTCCGCTCCATAAAGGTCTCGGTCGCAAAACCTGCCGTAAGGCGAAGTGCATTCATCATGAATTCAAATATCCGATCATTCCGCGTAATTTCATGCTGCTCCATAACCAGGGCTGTGGAAGCGGGTGTGCCTGAGGTGACCCGGGAAAGATATTCCTTGGGTTGTTTGTAGCGCACCTGTCGGGTGATCCTATCGGGAAAACTGATTTTGCTGTGTGCGCCCGCGCCGATGCCCAGGTAATCGCCGAACAGCCAGTAGTTCATGTTATGGCTTGACTCTCGCCCTGCCTGAGCAAATGCCGAAGTTTCGTAGTTAACGTAGCTGTTGCTCGAGAGTGTTTGTTCGATCATCATCTGCATGTCTGCCGCGAGATCGTCATCGGGCAGCCTCGGGGGGTAGCGGTGGAACAGCGTGTTGGGTTCTACCGTCAGGTGATAAGCGGAGATATGCGCAACGCCGTATGAAAGGGCCGTTTCGATGTCGCTGCGTGCCTCCTCGAGCGACTGATCAGGCAGGGCATACATCAGATCAAGATTCACATTCTCAAAATTTTTCCGGGCGATTTCTATCGCTCGATGAGCATCGGGGCCATCATGTATCCGGCCAAGCGCCTGTAGGCGCCTCGAGTTGAAGCTCTGGATTCCGATCGATAAGCGGTTGATGCCCGCCGCACGAAAATCCGCGAATTTTTGCGCTTCGAACGTTCCCGGATTGGCCTCCAGCGTTACCTCGGCAAATAATTCCAGCGGCAACAGAGCGCGGGCAGCCGAAAGGATGGCGTCAATGGATTGCGCGCTAAACAAGCTCGGCGTGCCGCCCCCAAAGAATACGCTTACCACCTTGCGACCCCAGACTTGGGGCAATGACTCTTCCAGATCGCGTATGAGTGCCGCGACATATTCCTCTTCTGGCATATCGGAAACCCCTCCGCGCACCTCGTGTGAATTGAAATCGCAGTATGGGCACTTCCTTATGCACCAAGGCAGGTGGATATAGAGGCTAAGGGGCGGCAGGGACTTCAGCCGCGGCGTTTGTGAACCGGATAAGGACGCAAGAGAAACTGCGGATGACATGATGAGCCAGGTGATTTTGAAAAATGGAAAAGCTGCTGCTTCAGCTAATCGCTCTTATGGGATTTGTGGCACTGCCCATAAAAAAAGCTCAACGACTTTCTTCCATTAGCCGATCGATCAGCCGCGCAAGCGCTTTTCCCCGATGGCTGATTCGATTTTTCTGCTCCATTGGAAGTTCCGCCGCGGTTTGACCTAACTCCCGAAGAAAAAAGAAAGGATCGTAACCAAACCCGCCTCGCCCCCGCGGCTCCATGATAATTTCCCCCTGCCAAGACCCATCGGCAATAATAGGCTGAGGATCAGCGGGATGACGCATGAGCACGATCACGCAATAATAGTACGCCCTGCGATCCGTATGATCCCTCAGTGCGGAAACCAGTTTGAGGTTGTTTCGATCATCCGATCTGGGCTCCCCGGCGTAACGCGCGGACAACACGCCAGGATTGCCATTGAGCGCGGTGGCGCAGATGCCGGAATCATCGGCCAGGGATGGAAGTCCTGTGCATTCGCAGGCATGACGCGCTTTGGCCAGCGCGTTCTCCACGAAGGTGGAATGTGGCTCGTCGGTTTCGGTCACGCTGAACGCGGACTGAGGCAACGCTTCGATTCCCAGCGGTGCCAACAGATGGCTTATTTCCCGGAGTTTGCCCGCGTTGCTGCTCGCGATGACCAGCTTCTTCATATCATTCATGGGACGCCAAGCCGGCGGCATTACGCAGCCAACACTCTCTTTTGCACCATGATCAGCTCCCGTATTCCCTGCTGAGCCAGATCGAGCATCGCATTCAACTCGTCGCGGCTGAATGGTGCGCCTTCGGCAGTTCCTTGCATTTCAACCAAGCCGAGGTCACCCGTCATTACAACATTCATATCGGTATCGCAGCGGGAATCTTCCTCATAGTCGAGATCGAGTACTGGAATGCCTTCGTAGACACCGACGGAGATGGCGGCAACATGTGAAAGGATGGGGGTTACCGGTATCATCTGCCGGCGCATCAGCTTGTCCACCGCGTCGTGCACCGCCACAAAAGCACCGGTAATACTGGCAGTCCGGGTCCCTCCATCCGCCTGAATGACGTCGCAGTCGATCTGGATGGTCCGTTCACCGAGTTTCGTCAGATCCACCACGGAACGCAGCGCTCGCCCAATCAGCCTCTGGATTTCAAGGGTGCGCCCCGACTGCTTGCCTTTGGCCGCTTCGCGCTGCATCCGCTCACCGGTCGAACGCGGAAGCATCCCATACTCCGCGGTAAGCCAGCCCTGTCCTTTTCCTCTGAGAAACGGGGGCACATTCTCATCGATGCTCGCCGTGCACACGATTTTCGTATCGCCGCACGCAATCAGTACGGCACCTTCGGCATGTTTGGTGTAATGGCGTGTTATCTCAACGGAACGAAGCTGAGCGGGGGCACGGTGACTTGGGCGCATGGGCGAACCAATTTTTTACAAGAAAGTGATCAAAGCTTTTGACCCCGGCCACAGTTGACCACAACGAGCTGCTTTGCAGTTCTAGAGTGCCGGGGCGCTGGCGCACTGTGGCATAATCTGCAGTGCAGCGAACTTATTATTTTAACGCATCAGGAAATGGCGAGCAGACTAAGTTGACCATGATCCATAGCATGACCGGTTACGCCATGGTCACCAGGGAACTGCCGCAGGGTTCACTCAACCTGGAGCTGCGCTCGGTTAATAACCGTTACCTCGATATTCAGTTCCGGCTGCCGGACGAATTTCGGTCGTTGGAAGCCGCAATGCGAGAATTCTTGACCTCGCGGCTGAACCGGGGGAAGGTTGAGTGCCGCCTTAATTTTTCGAGGCTTCCGGAAAGCGAAGATATCCAGGTCATCAATTCAAATCTGTTTCAGAAGCTGTTGGAGCTGGACCGTACGATCAGGGCTGCCCTACCCGAAGCAAGGGGATTGGAAGTGGCGGATATTCTGCGCTGGCCCGGAATCCTGGGTGGCACTTCGCAGACGATGGAGAATTTGCGGGAGCCTTGTATCGACTTGCTCCAGTCTGGCCTGGACGAGCTTGCGGCTGCCAGATCCCGCGAGGGAGACAAACTCAAGGCTGTGCTGCTGGAACGCATACACACCATGCGCAGCCTCATAAATGAAGTGGCCCCGCGCATCCCCGCTTTACTGACCGCGTTTCAGGAAAAACTCAAGGCACGTCTCCATGAAGCACTGATCAATTGCGATGATGAACGTATCCGCCTGGAGCTTGGCTTATTCGCGAGCAAAATTGACGTCGATGAGGAACTGTCGCGCCTGAGGGCTCACCTGGAAGAGGTGGAGCGCATATTGTCCAGAGGCGGGGCAACTGGAAAGCGCCTCGACTTCCTGATGCAGGAGCTTAATCGCGAAGCCAATACACTTGCGGCAAAATCGGTCGACACGGAGGTATCAAAAATCTCTGTCGAGCTGAAAGTGCTGATCGAGCAGATGCGCGAACAGGTGCAGAATATCGAGTGAGGTTTCACAGAGGCTCAGGCAGTCCCACAATTTTCCCTTAATCTTTCGAAAGCTGCTATCCACCTGCTGGAACCACTAATATCAGCATGGTTACAAACGCGAGCGCTTTCAGACATGTTTTCATCAGCTATGCTTATTTGACTTACTTCTTCAACGCAATTACTTCATCTACCAGATTGTTATCGTTGTACCCTACCTCGTAGGCCATTTCATCCCCGCTGAATGCGCCCTCCACGGGCGTCCCCACGACCTCCCGCAATCCAGTATCCATTGTGTCGATTTCCTCATGTCAAACGTTGAGCGCCTGTCTTGAGAAGAATAAACCACTCATTTCTCGTCCGTACGGGTGCACATATTCCATCCAGCCCCGGTGGATAATGCTTTCAATTTTGGCCTTAACCATCAAGAAAACCATCACGCTATTCGTACTGATGGGACCTGTTTCCATGATCCCGGTTTTTCTCGCGGCTACGGAGGGATTTGATCTACGCAGCAAGGGCCGCTTTGCTCGGACGATTGGGTTGAGCGTCACGGTGGCATTGCTGGTGGCAACGTTCCTGGGGATGCCAATTTTAGGATTACTGGGCATATCGCTCGGCGCGATGCAGGTTGGCGGAGGAGTTATTGTCTTATTGCTGGCAATAGCAATGGTTCTTGGGAGGGAGTCAACCTTTAAGGGGTCGCCCAGTATCGCTAATGAAGACGGCGTCCGGGAAGCTGCAATCGTTCCTCTCGCGGTGCCCCTGCTGGCCGGCCCGGCGGCGTTCAGCTATGTCATGGGAAACAGTGCATGGCATACCTCTGCCGACTTAATTCATGTGGTGGTGCCTATCTTTCTCGTAGGCACGGGGTGCTGGATAACTTTTTATATGGCTGGTCAGGCGGAAAAGAAGATTCGGCAATCCACTCTGGATGTAGTACAGCGCGTTGGAGGATTTATCCTTGCAGCGATAGCCGTAGAGATGATGGCCACTGGATTACGTGGGCTGTTCCCCATGCTTGCTCCAGCGTAGTGTCAAAATCCTTTTCGGATAAGGATCGGATGACCGAAGTTACTAGTGTTCAAATATGGATCCGTACAGCATCCGCAGCGGTATTTTGACAGGGCGTTGCCCGGGTGACCCATGGCAAAAAATGGTAGTTATCAGCCGAGGCTGTCGGTCTGACTCAGGCGGAGGTTGCCTGGCGAATGAAAAAACCGCAGAGCTTCGTTTCCAAATACGAGCGTCGAGCAGTCTATCCAGCGGAAGCAATATCCGCTTGGGCGGTTTTTTGTTGAGTCCCTTATAAAAACGCTCCAGAATCGCTTCTGCTGCGTTTTCCTGCTCTGCTAATCTTTTTCCCCGTATGAAGTCGATAACATAATCGATTGTAGGGCTTGGGGTAGAGTCATCTGCGTAACCTAACAACCTCGTTATCTCAGACATTCCGTCTTATCGGCTCTATCGTCCATTCCTGAACCCGAAACCTATGCAACGTTTTTAGCCGGTTTAGGTCTTCTGGGATGGAGAATGCGCAGCGCCAGAAGATGATCCGCTTATAAAAGAAGAGAAGAAGAGCTGTGAATTAAGCCGCCTCGAGCGGTTTTTTTTGCTTGCTACTCAACTCAACTCAAATTAAATTAAAGACTTGTATCATCGGCCTGCAAAAAGGAAATCTGATCAGTTTTATGAAAGCGAGGGTCGAGGGGGCATGTACCACTACGTGTACCCCCTCGAAAATATTGAATAAAAAACCAAACAGCGATAATGATTTTCATCCTATAGCACCTATTCAGGCGCTATCTCGAGTGAAGTTTCAAGGATATTGCTGTCCATCTGTTTGGGCTAGACCTAATGGTCTATTGACTGTTGTCATTTCTCGTTTATCATGGGAATCGGTTTATCACAGGATTCAAGACTTCTTTTCGGAGAATAATAATGAGACTATCTCGTAAATCCACAAAATTCCAGCTAACTGCTACTGTAGCAATTCTGGCACTGGGAATCAGTTCGCAGGCGTCTGCGCAAGCGTTCCCTTCATTTACCGTTGACCCCAATGGTGCCTTCGGCGCCGTGGGCGGACCGCATCAAGGTCCGTTCCAGGCCGATTTTATTACCGGCAACTCGTCCACACTGGTGACCACATCTGGCTCGCCTACTGCCCATGGTGCAGGTTGGGTGAATTTGTCATCCTTCGTTAACGCTGGCTCCAATGTGCTTGCCACGACCAGCGGCCTGAATAATAGCTGGCAGATGTGGGCCGAATTTACGTATGACGTTTCGCTTACCGGTGGTGCGTATGCAAAGCCCGGAAGCACATACAATGTTACTAACCTGAACGTCGCATTCTGGGCCGATCCTTCAATAGCAACTCCCACTAGATTTACCTCTGCATCAAACTCCGGGGAAGCGGCAACGGTTGCCCATGGAACGGATGCTTTTCAGTTCGGAAGTGCAGACCTGATTGTGGGCGTTGCGAACATTAACACTTTAGGCGGCACAAGCTTTAATTCGACAAATAACTTCACCCTTTTCGAGCAGGGTACCTCTTTATTCCCGGGCCCTGTCCCGTTTCACACCATTCTGTCCAATGAATTTAATAATACGACCCAAGGTGTATTTATCGATCCTCAAGGTAGATTTATCGCGCTCAACGAAACGAGCGGGGGTGTCGATTTCAACCTGTCACCCATACCCGAACCGGAAACCTATGCCATGCTGTTGGCTGGCCTGGGCTTGATGGGCTTTATGACGCGACGCCGCAAATCTTCTTAAGCACGTCTTCATCCTGAGCCCCAGAGGGGACAATGTCCCGCTGGGGCTTTTTGTATTTCAGCACCTCCTCAAAGTTTTCGCAATCCAGTGTTACTTCAAAGGTTGCTCTAGCTCGGCAATCGCATTCAGGTTGGTTTACTTTTGCGGAAATTCAAACCAAAGATTTAAAAAATTTCCAAGGTAAATCACCTGAGAAATATGTACCCTGAGTGTACACTTAGCAAAGATTGAATCTCTCGTCGGTGGGGCTAGGCATAATAGTTTTTATTCCCAATATGAGTAGGTTTATTATCTGGAGCCGAATCTCATGAGTGACTTTGTCCACCTCGTCTGTCCGCATTGCCAGGCGGTCAACCGCATTCCGGCACAGCGGCTTGAGCAGCATCCGAATTGCGGAAAATGCCACCAGGCTCTCTTCACCGGGCACCCCGTGGAACTCACCCAGGCGAGCTTTGACAAGCACCTGAAGCACAACGACGTTCCCGTGTTAGTGGACTTTTGGGCGCCCTGGTGCGGGCCGTGCAAGGCAATGGCGCCGGCCTTTGCCCAGGCGGCGACAATCCTGGAGCCGCGCGCCCGTCTGGCCAAGGTAAACACCGACAGCGAGCAGGGCTTGGGCGCACGCTACCTTATACGGAGTATACCGACGCTTATTCTTTTCAGTGGCGGACGAGAGGTCGCGCGCCAGGCGGGCGCAATGGGAACGCAGGACATCGTCCGCTGGGTTCAGTCCATTAACACCGCTCATTAACACCGTTCATTAACACCATAGTGGGAGTCAAGCTAAGGCGTCTGTGGCCCTAAGAGAGTTTCAAGAGCAAATCGCAACGCCGCTTCGGAATATATTTATGACAGCTACGCCGGGCAGTCTGTTTATCATCAGCGCTCCATCAGGCGCGGGAAAGACCAGCCTCGTCAAGGCAATGCTTCAGTCCGGCGTCGATCTGAGCCTGTCCGTCTCTTACACCACCCGACCTGCCCGCTCGGAGGAAGTTGAGGGCAGGGATTACTTTTTTATTAGCCGGGACGATTTCGAGGAAAGGCGCAGAAATGATGAGTTTCTTGAAAGTGCCCTGATTTACGGAAACTATTACGGGACTTCCAAGAAATGGATCAATGAAGCGCTGGGGGCCGGGCGCGACGTATTGCTCGAGATTGATAGCCAGGGAGCCCGGCAGGTACGGCGGATCTTTCCTCAAGCTATTACTCTCTTTGTTCTCCCTCCCTCGCTGGAGGTACTGGAATCGCGCTTGAGAAGCAGGGCGCAGGATAGCGATGAGGTCATCGAACGACGTCTGGCTTCAGCTCGCGAAGAGGTCGGCCATGTGAGCGAGTATGACTATGTTATTATCAATGATACGTTGGACCTTGCACTGCAAGACTTGAAATGCATTGTTCAGGCCGAGCGGTTGAAAACGGCAAAACAGCTTGTGCGGCACCGCGATCTGCTGGAACAATTCGGAACAGTCCCGGAGCATAATCGGATGCAACGATAAGATCCGCATTTAGATCCGGATTTCCGGGACACGCACGGCCTTCCCGCCTATCGCTTCTCTTGGAGTTGCTGTTGATTCGGCACCATTCTATAGTGTTATTTCTGATACATTAAGAGGTATTATCATGGCACGCATCACAGTTGACGATTGTTTAAAAAGAATTCCCAATCGGTTCGATATGACCTTGACGGCAACGATTAGGGCAAGGCAACTTTCAGTTGGCGGAAGTCCTATGGTGGAACCCGCACGGGACAAGCCTACTGTAATTGCTTTACGGGAAGTCGCTCAAGGGAAAATCGGGCTGGAAATTCTCACAAACGGCCCTCTTTGATACGCCTTCGTCACTATCTCTACGGAAACATTCTGAAAGCGCCAGGCCGGCGCCCATCAAACAAGCAGGCTGCTTCATGCCGGATTGAATTTTATTCGGAGAACTTCTCAAAGCAGCGGTGCTTCAAGCTGAGATAAAGGAAACCACCATGCAAGCGCGAGGTTTGCCGAGTTCCTCTGCTACTTTGCCCGAGGCGGGGTTCCTGTTCAGCGAACTGTCCAGTTACCTGAAGCGGGAGGATGTATCCGAGCTTCAGAATGTATACCTTTTCAGCCAAAGCGCCCATTCGGGCCAGTTCCGCCAATCGGGGGAACCTTACATTTCACATCCGCTGGCGGTAGCCAGCATACTCGGCAAATTGCGTCTGGATACCCAGACGCTGGCAGCAGCCCTGCTTCACGACGTGATGGAGGATACGCACGTCTCAAAGTCCGAGATCAGCGACAGATTCGGGAAGCCGGTCGCGGAACTTGTCGATGGGGTTTCAAAGCTCGACAAGATCGAGTTCCAGAGCTATGCGGATGCGCAAGCGGAGAACTTCCGCAAGATGCTTCTGGCGATGGCGCAGGATGTCCGCGTAATACTGATCAAGCTGGCGGACCGGCTGCACAACATGCGTACGCTGGAGGCGATGAGGCCGGAGAAGCGGCGCCGTATCGCGCGCGAGACCATGGAAATTTACGCGCCGATTGCGAATCGCCTGGGACTCAACAATATTTACCATGAGTTGCAGGATCTCAGCTTTCGCTATGTTTTTCCCACGCGCTACCGGGTTCTAGCCAACGCCACCAAGGCGGCGCGCGGAAACCGGCGAGAAATGGTTACCAAAATTCTCGATGCCATGAGGCAGCGCCTGAAAACGGCTGGGCTGGACGCGGAAGTAGGCGGCCGGGAAAAACAGCTCTACAGTATTTACAAGAAAATGGCGGAAAAGCATCTCACCTTTTCAGAGGTGCTCGATATTTATGGCTTTCGAGTCATCGTCAAGGATGTTTCTTCCTGTTACGTTGCGCTGGGTGCCCTGCACAGCCTCTACCATCCCATTCCCGGAAAATTCAAGGACTATATCGCCATTCCGAAGGCCAACGGCTACCAGTCATTGCATAGCACCTTGTGGGGACCTTTCGGCACTCCTATCGAAGTCCAGATACGCACGCCTGAAATGCACCGAATCGCCGAAGCAGGTGTCGCATCCCACTGGCTCTACAAGAGTACAGACGCGGATCTTAACGACCTTCACATAAAAACCAACCAGTGGCTGCAAAGCCTGCTGGAAACCCTCAGCGACTCGGCTGATTCCCTGGAATTTCTGGAGCACATCAAAGTTGATCTTTTCCCGGGCGAAGTTTACGTCTTTACTCCGCAAGGCAAAATTCTGGCGCTACCGAAAGATTCCACCGCGGTCGATTTCGCCTATGCGGTGCACACAGATATCGGCGACTGCTGTGTTGCTGCCAAAATCAACGGGGAGAGCGCTCCGCTCCGAACCGTTCTGAAGAGCGGCGATCAGGTTGAGATCGTTACCGCATCTCAGGCAAAACCCAACCCAGCCTGGCTTAATTATGTTGTTACCGGAAAGGCGCGCTCCCACATCCGACGTTTTCTCAAGACAATGCAATACGAAGAGTCGGCACGGCTCGGGGAGCGTTTGCTGAATCAGGCTTTCGCGTCGCTCAAAGTGGATGCCGAGAACATCAGCCCGGCCCAATGGGAAAAGCTTGCGCGCGAGAGCGGCGCAAAATCCAAGCCGGACCTTCTTGCGGACATAGGGCTTGGAACGCATCTTCCTGCCGTGATTGCAAGAAGGTTGGGCGCACCGGCGGATTCGATTTCAGGCACAACAGGCAATATCGATGTCATCACCATACTTGGCACAGAAGGCATGGCAGTGCAATTTGCAAAATGCTGCCGACCGATACCGGGGGATCCAATCGTAGGCTTCATAAAGAAAGACCAGGGGCTCGTGATCCACGTACATGATTGCCCTGGTATCCCTAAAAACCGGGGCAATTCGGATAGCTGGCTGGACGTCGCGTGGGGTAAAAACATTACCCGGCAGTTCGAAACCAGCATTCGGCTGATGGTAGCCAACAAGCGGGGTGTATTGGCGAGAGTGGCCGCTTCGATTGCCGATTCAGGCTCGAATATAGATAACGTCGCGATGGAAGGTGATGGGACGTACACCATCATGACTTTCACACTGCAAGTGCGCAACCGTCTTAACCTGGCTCAAGTGATGCGTGCCTTAAGGCGTATCCCAGAAGTCGAGAGAATCAGCCGGGTACGAGCTGACGGTGGAAGGCTGATCCAGCGGGAAATCCACTGATGCATCACTGACGTTCATACGCCAGTACCGGTGCCAGCCACCTTTCCGCTTCCTCAAGCGCCCAGCCCTTCCGTTTTGCGTAATCCTCCACCTGATCCTTCCCAATCTTGCCAACCGCGAAATAGTCGGCTTCAGGATGAGAAAAATAGAAGCCCGAGACCGCAGCGGTAGGGACCATGGCGTAGGATTCGGTCACGATAATGCCCGAGTTTTCAGGGGCTTTAAGCATCTCGAACAAGGGCCCTTTCTCGGTGTGGTCGGGGCAGGCCGGATAACCTGGCGCGGGACGAATTCCACGATATTCTTCCTCAACCAATTGGTTGGTGCTTAGATTTTCATCCTTCGCGAAACCCCAGAACTCGCGGCGCACCCGCCAGTGCATATGCTCGGCAAACGCCTCCGCCAGCCGGTCGGCCAGCGCCTTCAGGATAATGGCGCTGTAGTCATCATGCGCCTCTTCGAAAGCCTTGACGCGCGCGTCGATGCCCAGCCCGGCGGTTACCGCAAAAGCGCCGATGAAATCAGGAATTCCAGTTTCGCGTGGCGCGATGAAATCGGCAAGACATAAGTTAGGTCGACCGGCAGGCTTGGTGGTTTGCTGCCGCAGGTTATGAAAAGTCATGGCGACTCTTTTACGTCCCTTGTCCCCATAGATCTCGATGTCATCGGCGTCCACCCTGTTCGCGGGGAACAGGCCGAATACCGCATTTGCGCCCAGCCATTTCTGCTCGACGATCTTCTTCAGCATGGCCTGCGCATCTCGATACAGATTGCTGGCTGCTTCGCCCACGACTTCATCCTGCAGAATTGCAGGAAAACGGCCCGACAACTCCCATGCCTGAAAGAAAGGCGTCCAATCAATGAAAGGCACCAGTTTTTCCAGCGGGTAATTGCGCAGCGATCTCACCCCGATAAAATCAGGTTCCGGGGGAGTATAGGCATTCCAGTCCGTTTTTAGAGCGTTCGCTCTTGCGTCTGCTATGGAAAGCATCGGAGCAGGACCTTTTTTGGCTTTATGTTGCGTCCGCACGCGTTCATATTCTGTCCCGAGCTCGCGGACATAGCTCTCCCTTAAATCCTTCGATAACAAGTTGCTGCAAACCCCGACTGCGCGACTGGCATCCGGTACCCATACCGTAACCCCGCTATAATTAGGCGCAACTTTTACCGCAGTGTGAACGCGTGAAGTAGTCGCTCCGCCAATCAGCAATGGAATGGTAAAGCCTTCGCGCTCCATTTCCTTCGCCACGTGTGCCATTTCTTCCAGTGAGGGCGTAATCAGGCCCGACAGACCAATCATGTCCGCATTCTCACGGCGCGCCATCTCCAGAATCTGCGCGCACGGCACCATCACCCCCATATTGACGACTTCGTAGTTGTTGCATTGGAGCACTACCGTAACGATATTTTTACCGATGTCGTGCACGTCCCCCTTTACAGTGGCAATGACAATCTTGCCCTTGGCCCTGGAGTCACCCGACAGTTTTTTTTCCGCTTCGATAAACGGCAATAGATGCGCGACCGCCTGCTTCATCACGCGGGCCGATTTAACGACCTGAGGCAGGAACATTTTGCCCGAGCCGAACAAATCGCCCACCACGTTCATTCCATTCATCAGCGGACCTTCGATAACCTGGATGGGCCGGCCCCCTGCCTTGGCGACCTCCTGCCGCGCTGCTTCGGTATCTTCGACGATATAGGTCGTGATGCCCCGGACGAGCGCATGAGTCAGACGTTCCTGTATGGGTTGGTCACGCCAGGAAAGGTCTTCAGTTGTTTCCTTGCTTTGTCCCTTGAAGCTCTCGGCAAATTCCACCAACCGCTCGGTGGGGCTCGCGTCGCCGCCTTCCTTGGGCTTGCGATTGAGCAGCACGTCTTCGACGCGTTCCAGCAGATCCTTGGGAATGTCCGAATAAACGCCCAGCTGCCCGGCGTTGACAATGCCCATGGTCATGCCGGCTTTCACCGCGTGATAAAGGAAAGCGGTATGGATCGCTTCCCGCACCGGTTCGTTGCCGCGGAAAGAGAAGGACACATTGGAGACGCCTCCGCTCACCTTGGCATACGGCAGGGTTTGCTTGATGAGACGGGTGGCATCTATGAAATCCAGGCCGTAATTGTTGTGTTCCTCGATGCCGGTGGCGACGGCAAAAATGTTCGGGTCGAAGATGATGTCCTCAGGCGGAAAGCCGACCTGATCCACGAGAATGCGATAACAGCGCGTGCAAATTTCTACCTTGCGTTCTTTTGTATCAGCCTGACCCGACTCGTCGAACGCCATCACGATCACCGCCGCTCCATAGCGGCGAGCCAATTTTGCATGCTCGATAAATTCCGCTTCCCCCTCCTTCAAACTGATGGAATTGATGATCGCCTTGCCTTGCACGCACTTAAGCCCCGCTTCAATCACCGACCATTTGCTGGAATCGATCATTATTGGCGTGCGGCTGATGTCCGGTTCAGCGGCGACAAGATTCAGGAACGTCACCATCGCCTTCTGCGAATCGAGCATCGCCTCATCCATATTGATGTCGATGATCTGCGCGCCGTTCTCCACCTGGTTGCGGGCTACGCTCAGGGCTTCCGCATAATTGTTACCCAGTATCAAACGGGCAAAGGCTTTTGAGCCCGTGACATTAGTGCGTTCGCCCACGTTCACAAACAGTGAGTCATCACCGATGCTAAGCGGTTCCAGACCCGATAGCCGCAGCTTCTTGGGGATGTCGGGGACCGTACGTGGTGGGATATTGCTCACAACATCTGCGATGGCCTTGATATGTGCAGGCGTAGTACCGCAGCAGCCGCCGACAATATTGACAAAGCCCGATTGCGCAAATCCCTTGATCAGACTCGCGGTATATTCGGGCGACTCGTCATAGCCGGTTTCCGCCAACGGATTGGGCAGTCCGGCATTGGGATGCGCGCTGACATACACGCCGGCAACCCGCGATAGCTCTTCAATATAAGGACGCATCAATTCCGCTCCCAAGGCACAGTTAAGTCCCACAGACAATGGACGTGCGTTACTTACGGAATTCCAGAAAGCCTCGGGCGTCTGGCCGGAGAGCGTGCGCCCGGACGCATCGGTGATGGTCGCCGAAATCATTATCGGGACGCGCACGCCGTGAGCCTCGAAATACTGGTCAATGGCAAATAATGCGGCCTTTGCGTTGAGAGTATCGAATATTGTTTCGACCAGCAGTATGTCCGCGCCACCATCCATCAGGCCACGAATGGATTCCGAATAATCTGCCACCAGTTGATCGAAGGTGATGCCGCGAAAACCTGGGTCGTTCACATCCGGCGAGATGGACGCGGTTTTGGTGGTCGGACCCAGCACTCCCGCAACGAAGCGCGGCCTTTTCGGCGTTTTGGCTTCCATAGCCTGTGCCGCTTCCCGAGCCAGCTTGGCCCCCGCGAAATTCAACTCGTATACCAGATCCTCCATGTGGTAATCCGACATTGAGGCAGCGGTGGAGTTGAATGTATTGGTCTCGATGATGTCAGAGCCGGCTTCCAGATAGCCGGTATGAATGGCGCGGATAATTTGTGGCTGGGTAAGTGTCAGAAGGTCATTGTTGCCCTTCACGTCGTACGGAAAATCCGCAAAGCGTGACCCGCGATAATCCGCCTCGTTGAGCTTATAGCTTTGGATCATGGTACCCATTGCACCGTCCAGCAATAGGATACGGTGTGCGAGGAGATGTGCCAGTAGTTGCGCGCGAGGATGTTCGTTCATGGCTGATCTATTGATAAGGAGGCCGGAATTCTAGCATGCTCCTCAACAGCGTTATGGAAGCGAAAAGGATGAGTAATTCCGGCCAGGGGTGGCCATATTCCAGGGTGCATACCCTTTTTTGCCTACTCGGCTGAAATTCTGTCCAGTACACGCTTTGCGGAGCGAAGCGAGCCTTCGATAAATCCCTGGTAATCGGAAAAAGCTTCCCCGCAAATATGGATATTCATTTTTGGGCTATCATGGGTTAGGGAAAAAGCCTCAAGAAACTCTATGTGCTTCCAGGGCCTGACACCAGGTAGCCAACCATGAGCGGCGGCGCCAAAAGGTTTTTTCCCCCAATCGCGCATCCCGCATGCAAGCAGGCGATCCTTCGTAAAATCGTGATGACCGTAATCTCGCGCAAACTGCACGAAACGCTGCCACAACCGCGGCGAGCCGGGTTCTTTTACTAGAGCCGGACTGAATACTGACGGCGATTTACCCTGGCCCGGAGAGGCAAGAAATTTCTTCAGAAACCATCTGCGAGCCGTTTCCTGGCACTCCAGTTGCGGACCCTCCAATTTCTGACCGGACACATCCTGCACTGGTTCCTCTCTCAAGTAATCAGACCAGAAAGTGATGGCCGGCCGGTCTGTATAGATCATGATGAGGCCTTTTGTCCGATCGTTGCTTTTCATGTAAAGCAATTCCCGCGTTGGTAAATCCGCAGCATTTCGATTGAGTGGCCTGTTGTCTTCCCACCACGGTCTCTCAATTACGAAGAAGCACTTCAGCAACGCCAGGCAAGCGACCGAGTTCAGCGCGTCGTCCAGTTTTTTCGGCGCATCTGTTCCGTTCCATGACAGCTCCTGCAGCGGCCTCTTCGGCAGTGCCAGAATTACTCTTCGCGCGCGTATGAGTTCGTCGGACTTATCAATCAAGACTTCAACAATATCGCCACACGAGCGAAGACCCGATACTTTCATGCCTTTCCGAATGCTAAGCAAAGCCCTGTTTTCTTCTTCATAAAGCTTTTCCAGCAGCTTCCATATGATGCGGCTCATCCCTCCCCTGATGCCGCGAAGCGACTCATTGCTGCGGATCGCTCTGAGCCAGAAGATGATCCACTCAGCGGCATTCAGGTTTTCGTGTACAAAATGATAATAGCTTCCCCAATCCCTGATTTTCACTACAGCAAAATGGCTAAGCACGTCGCTCAGCACATTCCAGAAACCCATATTCCAGAGCGGTTGGCCCCTGAAGCAAGCATGTTCCCTGATTTTGCAGAAATCCGCTTCGGTTAGATTGTGAATCAACTCCAGTAATTCGCCTTTCCAATAATGGCGATAGAAGAACGCGTCATCTTGGAGGTTTCTCCATTGTTCATTGGCATCGCCGGTTTCCCACGGCGTTTCCGTATCGTCGAAGTCGACGAGTTCGAAAATCCGCCTGAGGGCCAGGATCATCAGGTCCAGCGGCGTTTCCTGTTTCGCCTCTTCTCCCTGAAGGGTGAAGCGTGGCTCCAACGGTTCTTCCGACGCATAGGAAGAAAAAGGTATCAAATCGTCGAGGCTGGGCGGGGCGCCGGGAACCTGTTCCCTGATCCCAAGCTCGTCAAGCAATTCTTGTAATAACGGCTGATCTCGTGGCTCGATCCGCATGGGCCCGAATTCCGCCCGAAAATATTCGGCCGCCCAGGTCTTTGCCCTGCCGTCCTCATCGCTCTGATCGACGATGACGCTTTCCTTCGGCGCTAGAAAGGGTGATTTCTTGTTCCCCTCCGGCGCAAGCGGATCGCGTTCCGCTTGCGTGAAATCCCAGCTGCAGGGGTCCCACGTGTCCTCGAACCCGATCGCTTTTCCATTCTGTTCATCACTTCTCAGAAGAGACCAGGTTTCAATACGCCCCCCAAATCGATTCGACGCCTCGAGAAGGAGCATGCTGTCAATGTTGAGCGTGCCGCTTCTGCTCTTCTTTAAAAGCTCATAGCAGCAGTACAAGCCAGCAATTCCCCCGCCCACGATCACTATGTCGTAACATTTCGCGGGCTGCTTATCAGTCTTACTACTCGAAGTGGACATATATTTTCAAGCGCTTATTCTTTCCGAGGCGAGTCGTAAGGCCTGATGCCAACACCGCCTTGAATAGCATTGCCTATCCGATCTGGCTGGCCAGTCGCATGCAGATATATTATGTTGCCCTGTCCCATCATGAACGGTCATCACCGATTCTGGGGGGTGGCAGTCCGAAAGGCGCGGTTCCTTTTTGAAAAATAACGCCTCCGGCATCACATTGCAGGATTTTTATCCAGTTTACGATAATGCACAGCTTCGGCTACATGCGCGCTGGTAATCGCATTGCTTTCCGCAAGATCCGCAATTGTGCGCGCCACTTTCAGGATTCGATGATAAGCGCGTGCTGAAAAATGCAGCCTGTTGATTGCCTGCTTCAAGAGGTTTTCCGCTGTACTATCCGGGACGCAATATTCATCGATTTCCTTGACCGTCAGCCGGCAGTTCGCTTTTCCTTGCCGTTGCAGTTGCCGCTGATGGGCCGCTTCCACCCGTTGCCGGATGGAGGCGCTTGTTTCACCCTGAGTCTGGCGCATCAGATCACTGTCTGACACAGCTGCGACTTCTATCTGCATATCAATACGGTCCAGTAGCGGCCCCGATATCTTTCCGCGGTAACGCGCAACCTGATCAGGTGTACAACGGCATTTCCCGCTGTAATGTCCAAGGTAGCCGCAAGGACAAGGATTCATCGCTGCAATCAGCTGGAACCGCGCCGGAAAATCTGCCTGCCTGGCGGCACGCGAAATCGTGATGCGCCCCGATTCCAGCGGTTCGCGCAGCACCTCGAGCACTTTGCGGTCGAATTCGGGTAGCTCATCCAGGAACAGCACGCCGTTCATTGCAAGTGAGATCTCGCCGGGACGAGGATTACTCCCTCCGCCCACGAGCGCTACGCCTGAGGCCGTATGATGGGGCGAGCGGTAAGGGCGTAGCTTCCAGTTCGAAATGCTGAATCCCGCACTACCCAGGGATTGCATCGCTGCGGCTTCGAGCGCTTCATCTTCTGTCATCGACGGCAAAATGCCGGGCAGACGCGCCGCCAGCATTGATTTGCCGGTACCGGGCGGGCCTATCATTAAAACGCTGTGACCGCCTGCGGCGGCGATCTCCAGCGCGCGCTTCGCATGCCCCTGGCCCTTTACCTCGTCCATCCCCGCATGCGCGGAGCTACTCGAATCCTTGTCCGTCCCCTCGCCGGCGACCGCTTTTGTTCGCCCGGAATCATATCGCAGCAGCAGTTCGCGTCCGGCAAGGTGTTCGCAAATTTGCAGCAGCGACGTGGCAGGATAAACGGTGGCCTGTCCCACCAACGCAGCCTCCGCGGCATTTTGATGTGGCAGCACGAAAGCACGGCCGGACCGGGATGCGCCCCAGGTCATCGCCAATGCGCCCCGAATTGCCCGGAGCTCGCCCGTCAGCGCGAGCTCGCCGGCCCACTCATAGTGGTCGAGCTTATCGGCAGGAATCTGCCCTGTTGCAGCAAGTATCCCCAGAGCGATCGGCAGATCGAAGCGACCACTTTCCTTTGGCAAATCCGCAGGCGCGAGGTTGACCGTGATGCGCCGTGCCGGAAACTCGAATTGTGCGTTTTGCAGCGCCGCACGAACCCTGTCCTTGCTTTCCTTTACTTCGGCTTCGGGCAACCCGACAATGGTAAAGCTGGGCAGCCCGTTGGCAATGTGAACCTCCACCGTGACGAGTGGAGACTCTATGCCCGCGATGGCGCGGCTGTATAGAATCGCAAGCGGCATTCAAACAGGGCTAAGCAAACAGCGGGAACTGGTGGGCGGACGATTCAGCGCTCCAATTCCCTGGTATCTGGTTCGAGTATCACCCTCGTTAACCACAGCAAGTCATTCCCGAAAGCGGCCGCAACTTGCTATTCCGTTTCCGACAGGTCATCCAGCGTTTCGGGCGGGACGTCAATCTGATCCGAATCCGGAGTCGATTCTGCCGCAGCTTCCAGTGCGGCCACTTTCGTTTCCAAGTCAGTCAGCTTTTCGCGCGTACGTTTCAGGACTTCCTGCTGTACCTCGAATTCTTCACGGGTTACAAGGTCCAATCTGGTGAATATGCCTCCCAGCATCATCCGAAGATTCTTCTCCACATCCTTTACCGGGCTCTGGGCCAGCAGCTCGTTGACCTTGCCTACTACCTCGTCCACAATTTTTTGATTAAGCATGATTTCCTCCTTGAACCTCTTCCGGGATTGGGCCACAAGAGCGTAATGTATACGCGTGATAAAATCTCATACTTCATCAAATTAGGCAATCGGCTTTATGGAACGTTTGAAGCATCTGGAGAATTGGCTCCAGGCACAAGTGGCCGAGGTTCCCTCGCAATTTCCCGATCAAAGGTTTTTCATATCACCGGCCTCCGCAGATGCGAGCTTTCGTCGCTACTTCCGCGTGAGTACCGGTAAAGGCAGTCTGGTGGCGATGGATGCGCCACCTCAGCATGAAGACTGCGAGCCCTTTTGTCACGTAGCAAAACTGTTCGCTGAAGCGGGAGTGAACGTTCCCGCCGTGCTGGCCCAAAACCTCCCGGACGGATTCCTGCTTCTCTCCGATTTGGGAAATACCACTTATCTCCAGGCGCTGAACGAGGCAATAAAGAATGATCCGGCGGGTGCCGCCGACAAGGCAAGTCATCTCTACGGGGATGCCCTTGCAGCGCTCCTCAAAATCCAGTTGGCGAGCGTGCCGGGCGTTCTTCCGGAATACGACGAGGCGTTGCTACTGAGCGAATTGGATCTGTTTCCCGAATGGTATCTTGGCAAGTATTTGCAGGTTGTGCCGACTTCGAAACAGAAAGCCGAGCTTGACAGGGTTTTCAGCCTGATCGTGCAAAATAATGTCGCCCAACCCAAGGTCTTCGTGCATCGCGACTACCACTCACGCAACCTGATGGTCATCGATCCCAATCCGGGAATCCTCGATTTTCAGGATGCCGTCTATGGTCCAGTTACCTACGATCTGGTATCGCTATTCAAGGATGCATACATCCGCTGGGACGAGGAGCGGATACTGGACTGGGTGATCCGTTACTGGGAGCAGGCGCGGAAACTTGGAATGCCGTTGGCGCGGGATTTTGCGGACTTCTATCGCGACTTCGAGTGGATGGGCGTGCAGCGCCATATAAAGGTTCTCGCGATATTCGCACGCCTGAACTATCGCGACGGCAAAAGCGCGTATCTTGGCAACCTGCCACTGGTGGAGGAGTACTTGCGCAAGGCCTGCGAACGCTACCGCGAGCTGAAGCCGTTGCTCACGCTGCTTGATGAATGGCAGGCAGCGAAACCCTCGGACTCGAACGTTGGCTACACTTTCTGAGAAACTGCCATTCAAGGCAATGATTCTTGCCGCAGGGCGGGGCGAGCGCATGCGACCGTTGACCGATGCCGTGCCAAAGCCGCTGCTGCGCGCAGGCGGCAAGGCTTTGATTGAATACCATCTGGAAAACCTGCACCGTGCCGGTTTTTGCGAAGTCGTCATCAATCACGCGCATCTGGGCGATTCGATCGAGGCTGCGCTGGGCAACGGCGGACGCTACGGCGTTGATATCCGCTATTCCCGAGAGCAGATTGCGCTGGAAACGGCTGGCGGCATTGCGCAGGCGCTGCCTCTTCTTAAATCGGGGCTGGAGCATGGGGACGACATCCAGCCGTTTTTGGTCGTCAATGCTGATATCTACTGCGAGATGGACTTTTTTCTCCTGGTGCCGGCGCTCTGGAATATCCGGCGCGGAGGAGATCTGGGTCACCTGGTACTGGTCGATAATCCTGCTCATCACCCTGAGGGCGATTTTTCCCTTGATTCAGGCAGGCTGGTTCTTGCAGGCCAAACGAGGCTGACTTTTAGCGGCATCGGCATTTATAAGCCAAGACTTTTCCACGATATTGTTCCGGGAACGACAGCCAGGCTTGCACCCCTGTTGGCCCAGTCGATCGTAGACGGGAGAGTGGCTGGCGAGCATTATGAAGGCGTATGGATGGATATCGGGACGCCCGAACGCCTGCAGCAGCTCGACCATCGTCTCGCCACGACGAGTGCTCATGCCAGCTAATGAGAGCGGATCTTGCACACAACCCGATTAGACAATTCCCAGGTGAAATAGAATGTATTTAATTGCGCACAGCGCGGGTTTGTCATTCCCTTTCATTTTTTTTGTTTTTAATAGCACTTCTGAATTTTTGTTTCGTTATCCACTCTCTTACCAATCGGACTCGACGGATTTCTCCCGTGCTTCCTTTGCCATATTCCGCAAATACTGCAAAAATCCTGATCCATGGTCCCCGTAAAATCCTTAGCAGAGCGGCGCCAGCATTTGGCATTACAAATGCAACAGGGAGTCGCCGTCATCCCTACTTCGCCCGAACGGGTGCGAAACCGGGACACCTTTTATCCCTACCGCTACGATAGCTATTTCTATTATCTGACCGGCTTTACCGAACCCGATGCAGTACTGGTAATTGTGGCAGGAGGCGACAAGGAAGCATCCAGACATATCCTCTTCTGCCGTGACAAGGACCCGGAGCAAGAGATCTGGAATGGATTTCGTTACGGGCCCGAGGCAGCCCTGGAAGTGTTCGGCTTCGATGAGACCTATCCCATCTCGAAGCTGGACGAGACTCTTCCGAAGCTGTTGGCGGACCAGCCGGCCGTATTCTGCTCCTTGGGACAGACTACAGAATGGGACCTCCGTATTACAGGCTGGATCAATGATGTCAGGCAACGCGCGCGCAGTGGGGTGGCCGCGCCAGGCAAAATTCAGGATATCCGTCTTCTGCTGGACGAAATGCGCTTGTTCAAGAGCCCGGAAGAGCTTCAAATCATGCGTCGGGCGGCGGAGATTTCAACGGGCGCACATCGGCTGGCGATGGCCAAAACCCGGGCCGGCATGAATGAGTACGAAGTGGAGGCGGCGTTGCTTCAGGAATTCCGTTCACACGGTGCACAGGCGCCCGCGTACCCCTCTATCGTTGCTGGTGGCGCCAACGCATGCATACTGCACTATGTCGAAAACAATGCGGAACTCAAAGGCGGCGATTTGCTGCTGATCGATGCAGGGTGCGAATTGGACGGCTACGCGTCCGATATTACCCGTACCTTTCCAGTGGACGGCAGGTTCAGCCCCGCCCAAAGGGATCTGTACCAGCTGGTGCTTTCGGCGCAGGCGGAAGCCATAGCGGCTGTACGGCCGGGTAATACCTGGAACGCGCCGCATGAGGCGGCGCTGCACGTGCTCGCACAGGGCTTCATTGATTTGGGCTTATGTCATGGTACGCTCGAACAGGTTTTGCAATCTGAAGATTACAAGCGGTTTTATATGCATCGCACCGGACACTGGCTGGGGCTGGATGTGCACGACGCGGGCGAGTACAAAGTAAATGGTGAATGGCGCCCGCTGTGCCCGGGGATGACCCTGACGGTGGAGCCGGGATGCTATGTGCGTCCGGCGGACAATGTGCCCAAACATTTCTGGAATATAGGAATACGCATCGAGGACGACGTTGTGGTTACGGATGACGGGTACGAAATTTTGACCTCGGCCGCGCCAAAGACCGTGGCCGGGATTGAAGAACTGATGCGAAACAGATAGCGCCGAATTAGCGCCGAATCGGAGGCTTGACCCAGTGGACGACCACAGAATCATTATAAGACGTATTGTGCGGGACGATAAAACGGGTTCCTCGGAAGATACCGCCCACGTTTTCCAGTCGCGCCCGGCCAGCCGCTGGCTCAGTTACCTGCTACTGGTCCCGGCGTTCATCATCATGGCCATCCTGGGCATTTTCTTTTTTACCGCTTTTCTCGCATTGTTCGCGGTAGTGGCTGCCGGTGTTGGATTGCGGTTGTGGTGGCTGCAGCGTGAGCTGCGCAAGTCGGCCTCCGCGGCCGAGCCTGCAGAAGGAGAATACCGTGTGATCGAAGATGCCGAAATTGTCGAGGAAAAAAGCACAAGAGCAAGTGGCGAACCGCAACACAGTGAACGCCAGAATGAGCGGGATGGAAGGGAAACATGAGCACCTTCGTGACGAGAAAACCGGCATCACCCATCCCGGCGCATAAAGTAGAAGCGCCATGACTGGGCATCATTACGATTACGACCTCGTCATCATCGGCGGGGGACCTGTAGGGATGGCGTTGGCGCTTGCCTTGCGCAGCACGGACATAAGCGTGTTGCTGCTCGAGGCACGAGGACTGCCGGCAAATACCGAGGATCCCCGTCCGTTGGCCTTATCTCATGGCAGTCGCCTTATCCTGCAAAGGCTGGGCGTATGGCAGAGATTGCCCGAAGCAACTCCCATCACCACCATCCACATCTCGACTCGCGGAGACCCTGGCCGGACGGTACTGAGGGCCGGCGACGCCGGCGTGCCCGCTCTGGGTTATGTCCTCAATCATCATGACCTTTTCTGGGGAATGCATGAGGTATTAAGGACAAGCGCCAGGGCCGGTTTCGATTATCTGACCGGAGCGCAGGTCGTCAAGCTCGAAACCGGCACTCCGATGGGGCAGGTCGAATTTCAGCACGAAGGGGAGGTGAAAAAAAAGACGGCCAGGTTGCTGGTTCTTGCCGAGGGTGGACGTCTCACCGGGCAAATTGAAGGGCTGACACAGCATATCCATGACTATCAGCAATGGGCTGTGGTTGCGCACGTGGAGACGGAACGCTATTCCGAATTGGACGATGCCGCGTCAGAGAACCGGACGATCCAAAAACCGAGGCGTCGTTCAGCGCGCTCGACGGCTGCGCGCAGCGTCGGCCCTCAGCTCGATCTATCCTGCGGCCGCGTAGCGTTCGAGCGTTTTACCCCTGATGGCCCGGTTGCGCTATTGCCGTTTGGCGAACATTACGCCCTGGTCTGGACGCTGCCTCCTGACATGGCGAAGGAGGTCCTGGCGTTGGATGACGCCGCATTCCTGGTCCGGTTGCACAGCCACTTCGGGGATCGTCTCGGAAATTTCATAGCAACTGGGAAGCGCTCGGGTTTTCCGCTCGCGCTCAAGTACGTTACACCTGTTACGGCTTGTCGGACGGTATTGATTGGCAATGCGGCGCAAACCTTGCATCCGGTTGCGGGCCAGGGCTTCAATCTGGGATTGCGTGACGCGTGGGAGCTGGCTGAAGAGGTCATTGCATCCCCTATCGATATAGGTGATCCAGCCATGCTGGAAAAATATGGGGACAGGCGCAAGTTTGATAGTGGGCTCGGGCGTACGTTTACCGACTCTTTGGTCAGACTGTTTTCCAACGATAGCCCGGTACTGGGAATAATGCGAGGCATAGGCCTCAGCGCTCTTGATTGCGTACCGCCAGTCAAGCGTTTCGTTGCCCGACGCATGATGTTCGGGGCCAGAGGTTGATCTCGGACCTGGCAAAAAAAATTTAAAGTGAGACTTACGGCAGCGAAAGTATTCAAAAGCCCTCAAAGCGGGCTTTAAAGCCATTGGCGCCCTTGCGGAAACTATCCGCCCCTCAGGACAAGGAGCGCTTTTTTCCTGTTAAGATTACAGTTGTTCGTCTTTACCTCCTTGCGGAGATGATCTTAAATTATCATTATGCAGATCGGTTCGCACATCCTTAAGAATAACCTTATTGTGGCGCCAATGGCCGGAGTGACCGATCGTCCTTTCCGCCAGTTGTGCAAGAGCATGGGCGCTGGCATGGCCGTCTCGGAAATGGTTTCCAGCAATTCGCTGCTGTGGGGATCGGACAAGACCCGGCGGCGGGCAAATCATGAAGGCGAGGTCGATCCAATCTCCGTGCAGATCGCAGGTGCGGATCCTGCAATGATGGCGGAAGCGGCTCGTTACAATGTTGCCCACGGGGCACAGATCATCGACATCAACATGGGTTGCCCGGCGAAGAAAATCTGCAATGTCATGGCGGGCTCGGCACTGCTCAAGGATCAACCGCTTGTCGGAAAAATCCTCGATGCCGTGGTGGGCGCCGTCAAGGTCCCGGTTACGCTTAAGATTCGCACTGGTTGGGATACCGTGAATAAAAACGCAGTCGCCGTGGCCCGGATTGCCGAGAGCGCGGGGGTGCAGGCCCTTGCCATCCACGGGCGTACCCGCGCCTGTGCATACGCCGGCGAGGCGGAATATGACACCATTGCGGCGGTAAAGGCTTTAGTGAAAATACCGGTAATCGCCAATGGCGATATCACCACCCCGGAAAAAGCGAAGCATGTGCTCGAGCATACCTGCGCGGATGCGATCATGATCGGCCGGGCAGCGCAGGGGCGGCCATGGATATTTCGCGAGATCAGCCACTATCTGGCGACCGGAACTCATCTGCCTCTGCCTGAAGTCGTTGAAATTCACCGGGTGCTCATCAAGCATCTGCATGAGCTTTATGACTTCTACGGGGAATATTCCGGAGTGCGAATTGCGCGGAAGCACATCTCCTGGTACACCAAGGGCCTGAAAGGTTCAGCATCGTTCAGGCACGCGATGAATCAATTACAGACCACTGATCAGCAGCTCGAGGCGGTTAACGAATTTTTTGGTGAATTGGCCGACCACGGGCGGCGGTTGACTTACGAGGAGTCTGAGGAGTTGGTCGCGTGATCATCATCAATGAAAATGAGATCGCCCGTTGCGTCCGCAACGCTGTGGAAGGGTATTTCAACGATCTCGAGGGAGAAAAGCCCCACCCCATCTATGATTTGGTAATAAGCAGCGTGGAGAAGCCGCTGATCGAAATGGTCATCGAGCAGGCTGGCGGTAATCAGACACGCGCCGCAGAAGTGCTCGGGATCAACCGCAACACGCTGCGCAAGAAAATGAAACAGTATCAGATCAAATAATTCCCCCAGCCCCAGGTCTGGCCCAGCCAAGGCCAGACATCAAACGGCACACGTCGTTCCTCCTCAATAAAAACAACTCAATCGATGAATATTAAACAGGCTCTGATCAGCGTTTCCGACAAGAACGGCATTGTCGAATTCGCGAGTGAACTGCGTCAGCTCGGGATAAACATCCTCTCCACGGGGGGAACCGCCAAGCTGCTGAAAGAAGCCGGTGCCGAAGTGACGGAAGTAGGGGACTACACTGGCTTTCCTGAAATGCTCGACGGGCGGGTGAAAACCCTGCATCCGAGAATCCATGCAGGCATCCTCGCACGGCGGGAATCAGCCGAGCACGTGGCGGCGCTGGAAAGCGCGCAAATTCCCGGAATCGACTTGGTGGTGGTCAACCTTTATCCCTTCAGCCAGACCGTAGCCCGTTCGGATTGTAGCTTCGACGAGGCGATTGAAAATATCGACATCGGCGGCCCAACCATGGTGCGCGCCGCGGCGAAGAATTACAGGAATGTGGCGGTGGTGACCGACCCGGCGGACTACGCGCTGATTCTCGATGAATTAGCAGAGGAGGCGGCACGATCGGCCAGTCAGTGCTATTCCGGCTTGCGTGCAAAGCCTTTTCGCATACGGCGGCTTACGATAGCGCCATCAGCAATTATCTGACCTCGCTGGACGGCGAAGCTGGCGAGCGCCGGCTTTTTCCCAGCCGCCTCAACCTCAATTTTGATATTGCCCAGCACCTGCGCTACGGGGAGAACCCCCACCAGCAGGCTGCTTTCTACCGTGACCTCGGACCTGCTCCGGGCGGCCTGGCCGGCTATACGCAGTTGCAGGGAAAGGAGCTTTCCTACAACAATATCGCGGATGCAGATGCGGCCTGGGAGTGTGTCAAAACCTTCGATGTTCCTGCCTGTGTCATTATCAAGCATGCCAACCCCTGCGGCGCAGCCGTAGCCGATACGCCGTTAGCAGCTTACAGGCTGGCTTTTGCCACCGACCCGACATCCGCGTTCGGCGGCATCATCGCCTTTAACCGCGCGCTGGACGAAACCGCGGCCGAAGCAGTAATCCAGCAGTTTGTCGAAGTCATCCTCGCTCCGGAAGTCACTCCGCAGCGCAACAGGTACTCGCCCGCAAGGCCAACATACGGGTATTGACCGTGCCTTTGGCCAATGGCAGCAACACCTATGACCTCAAGCGCGTGGGCGGGGGACTGCTGGCACAGACACCCGATAATTTGAACGTAACAGCCGGGCAGCTTAAAGTGGTGACCCAAGTTCAACCGACGCCGCAGCAACTGAACGACCTGCTATTTGCCTGGCGCGTGGCCAAGTTCGTCAAGTCGAATGCAATCGTGTTTTGCGCCAATGGGCAGACGCTGGGAGTCGGTGCAGGCCAGATGAGCCGTGTGGATAGCGCCCGTATCGCCTCGATCAAAGCTCAAAACGCCGGGCTCAACCTTTCCGGCTCGGCAGTCGCCTCCGATGCGTTTTTCCCATTTCGCGACGGCTTGGATGTGGTCGTTCAGGCGGGTGCGAAAGCGGTTATTCAGCCGGGCGGCAGTGTGCGCGACAGTGAGATTATTGCCGCGGCCGACGAGCAGGGCGTAGCCATGGTTTTTACAGGCATACGGCACTTCAGGCACTGAATTAAAGTGAGGCTGGCGCATGAGATTGGCAGCGGGATAAACTCTACCTTTGATTTCTTGTAGCTACAACCATTGATCAAATTACTTGTAATCGGCGGTGGCGGTAGAGAGCATGCGCTGGCCTGGAAGCTGCTACAGGCGTCGCATATTGCCCGCCCTATCCAGATTTTTGTAGCTCCCGGCAACGCCGGCACGGCACTTGAAGATGGGCTGGAAAATGTCCCGATAACGGCTATTCC
The DNA here is from genome assembly GCA_963786735.1 of uncultured beta proteobacterium. GTDB lineage: Bacteria > Pseudomonadota > Gammaproteobacteria > Burkholderiales > Nitrosomonadaceae > Nitrosospira. Next base: position 3,304 of record CAWBAF010000010.1, on the reverse strand, counting down.
CGATTTAGTGGAATTTGCCCGAAAGGAGTCCGTCGCGTTTACCGTCGTGGGGCCGGAAGCGCCACTTGCTGCTGGCGTCGTCGACGCATTCCGGGCGGCCGGCCTGAAAATTTTCGGGCCGACAAAGCAGGCCGCTCAACTGGAGGCCTCCAAGGATTTTTCCAAGGCATTCATGCAGCGGCACGGGATTCCTACCGCTGCATACGCCACGTTCAGCTCCGCTGAAGAGGCGCATCGTTATCTCGATGAAAAGGGCGCTCCCATTGTCATAAAAGCTGACGGCCTCGCAGCCGGCAAGGGTGTGGTGGTTGCAACAACGGCGGAGGAGGCGCACGCTGCGGTGGATGCAATGCTGGTGAACCACCAGCTTGGCGATGCCGGTGGCCGCATTATCATTGAAGATTTTCTGGAAGGCGAGGAAGTCAGCTTTATCGTCATGGCCGACGGCCGCCATGTCTTGCCGCTCGCCACCAGCCAGGATCACAAGCGGCTGAAGACAGGCGATACCGGGCCCAACACCGGCGGTATGGGCGCATATTCCCGGCTCCTCTCATCACTCCCGCCCTGCACGCGCGGATCATGCGCGAGGTGATCGATCCGGCGATCAACGGCATAGAGGAGGAAGGCGAAAACTACACAGGATTTCTCTATGCCGGCCTGATGATTACCCCCGACGGCGGTATCAAGGTCCTGGAATTCAATTGCCGTATGGGCGACCCCGAAACTGAAGTCATCATGATGCGCCTGAAAAGTAATTTCGTTTCGCTAATGGAGCACGGCCTGAATGGCACCCTCGACAAAATAGAAGCGGTGTGGGATCGTCGCACTGCCCTCTGCGTGGTCATGGCGGCGCAGGGCTATCCCGAGTCGCCGCGCAAGGGCGACGTGATCCATGGCTTGGCTGAACTGCCATCCATGCCACAAAAGGAAAAGGACTATCACGTATTCCATGCAGGCACAGCCGCAGGGGGGCAAAACGGCAAGGAAATCATCACCGCTGGGGGGCGAGTATTATGCGTAACTGCCCTCGGTGACAGCGTGAAAATGGCGCAAAGACGCGCCCTTGACATCGCAGAGCAGATACACTTCGATGGCTGCCAGATGAGGCACGACATCGGCCACCGGGCTATCAATCACAGGAAATAGGGTTCCGCAGCAAGATCGGGCAGTAAAAGATCAGGCGTCGGACGGGAGGAGTATGGATACTGCGCAGCAGGCAAGGGAATTTTTCAAGGGACTTCAACAGCGCGTCGTCGATTGCATTCAGGATGTCGACGGAAAATTTTTTCGGCGAGACGAATGGCAACGCCCCGAGGGTGGAGGGGGACTGAGCTGCGTGCTAGAAGAGGGAAACGTGCTCGAGCGCGGTGGAGTCAATTATTCCCACGTGTTTGGGGGTGGCCTGCCAGCGTCCGCCACGGCTGCCCGGCCTGAGCTATCCGGGCGCGGCTTCGAGGCCATGGGCGTCTCGCTCGTACTGCATCCGCGCAACCCGTATGTACCCACGGTGCATTTGAACGTGCGTTATCTCGAAGCGCGCAAGGAAGGCGCCGAGCCGGTGTGGTGGTTTGGCGGGGGCATGGATTTGACGCCCTACTATGGTTTTGAAGAAGACGCCCGGCACTTCCACCAGACCTGCAAAGACGCCTTGCAGCCGTTCGGCGAGGATTATTACCCGAAATTCAAGAAATGGTGCGATGAGTACTTTTATCTCAGGCATCGCAGGGAGCCGCGTGGTATCGGCGGTATCTTCTACGACGATTTAAACAAACCGGATTTCGACACCTGTTTCAATCTCGCGAAGAGTGTCGGCGACCATTTCCTGGCCGCGTATGTCCCCATCCTGGAGCGGCGCTTGCATATCCCCTACGGCGAGCGGGAACGCGATTTTCAGGCCTACCGTCGCGGCCGTTATGTTGAATTCAACCTGGTGTGGGACCGTGGGACATTATTCGGGCTCCAGTCCGGCGGGCGGGCAGAATCCATTCTGATGTCGCTGCCGCCTCTTGTGAAATGGCGCTACGACTGGAAGCCCGAGCCCGGCAGCCCAGAAGATAGGCTCTATACAGATTTCTTGACCGGCAGGGATTGGGTATGAGGTAGCTGAGAGATGAATTTCCGTGATCCAGCGACCGGCAATTTCATTGGGCGTTTCGAGAGGTCAATATTAAGAGGCCTTTTGTTATAAAATAGCTGCCTGGATGGGGACGTAGCTCAGCTGGGAGAGCGTCGCGTTCGCAATGCGAAGGTCGGGAGTTCGATCCTCCTCGTCTCCACCAATTACTCATCCTAAGCAGTTCAAGGTAGTCCTGAGAACCCGCGTAAATCCAACGGGTTTCGCGGGTTTTTTGTTTTCTGTCGTCCCATCTCATCTATTGCAATCGTGGGGGCACTGGGGGCATAATTCCGCAACAAATGCCCCCAATGCAAATTTGATGCCCCCAAGAGGTAATAAGCGATGAAATTGAACGATATGGCGGTTCGCAAGGCAAAACCCGAAACCAAGTCTTACAAGATGTCGGATGGCGGGGGGATGTACGTCGAAGTGATGCCGAATGGTTCGAAATACTGGCGCCTTAAGTATCGTTTTGGGGGCAAGGAAAAACGTCTCGCACTGGGTGTTTATCCTGACGTGCCTTTAACCCTTGCCCGTGAGCGCCGCGAAAAAGCCCGTAAGCTGCTAGCTGAGGAAATTGATCCTGCCGAGGTCAAGCAACAATCCAAACGAGCAAACAGGGAGAACGCCGAAAACAGTTTTGAGGCCGTGGCCCGTGAATGGTTTGCCAAATTTCGCCACACCTGGGCCGCAAGTCACGCGGATAAGATCATTAACAGGCTGGAAAACGACGTTTTCCTTGGATGGGGAGCAAGCCTATTGCAGAGATTAAACCTCCTGAACTGTTAGCCGTAATCAGACGTACCGAAGGCAGAGGGGCATTAGATACCGCACACCGTGTGAAGCAGAATTGCGGACAAGTCTTTCGTTACGCTGTGGCTACCGGCAGGGCAGAACGTGATCCATCACAGGATTTGAGAGGCGCTATACCATCCACAAAGAATCATTTTGCGTCGATTACTGATCCTGTACAGGTCGGCGAATTGCTACGGGCAATTCAGGCTTTCCGTGGAACGTTTGTTGTGCAAAGTGCGTTGCGTCTTGCCCCTCTGCTGTTTGTGCGGCCCGGCGAACTGCGTCGGGCAGAATGGAAAGATTTTGATTTCGATAAAGCTGAGTGGCGTTATTTTGTGACCAAGACAAAGACCGAGCATTCCGTACCGTTGGCTAACCAGGCAGTAGCGATTC